>NZ_JAAXCQ010000002.1 GCF_012272855.1 Arenibacter sp. 6A1
GATAATGAAAATTAATCAATGTACTTTTAAATAATTGTGTACTCTTGTTGCCAAAAACTCTGTACTCCAAGTTACCAATCATTGTGTATTGTTACTTACCGACTACACATCCAAGATAATTACTGTTAACGGTATCGATTAACTCATCTATATCTTCTTTACTGAACCCACCTGTGTAATTATCCTGATTAATATAACAAGGGGAGGGGCCAATCATGATGAGCTTATTAATCAACTCAGGAGCCATTATACTCACGTGAAGACCAATCATAGAGCTAACTGAATGACCAATTAATGTGATTTCTTTAAGCTCCAACTCTTCACATAGCTCAATGATATCACTAGCATACCCTTTTAATGAACTGTATTTTACCTTGTCGAATGCATCGGCATCAGACTCTCCATATCCAACAAGGTCTATTAAGATTACTTTGTAGTCGTTTTCAAATTCAGGTGTGACAAAGCGCCACATATTTTGATTGCAACCATACCCATGGACAAAAAGGAGGACTCTATCTCCATCCCCTAATATCTTGACGTTATTCTTCCTTATTAATGAATTCATAATCATAAAATATAGTTTACATTAATTCACTTTAATAATGTGAAAAAGCATTTCATAATCTGCATAATAACAGTTATTTGTAGCAGTATAATCTATTCTGTTTATCGGCTTATTACTTTAGATAACAGCAATAATACTGTACTGTTATCTATTTATAAAAGGCGGTACCAATATTATAATATTGGTAGGTATATAAAAAATTAAATAAAAAGAAAATACAATAATTTAATGATGCTTTAGGGGAGGTATAGAGAATATGCACTTGAGTGTTTTTTGAATCCCTGCTCTTGGCACAAATCGAACCGCTATCTTTCTTCCTCTCTAGATATACTTCTTGCCTTTTTGCCCCTTCTTCATTTTGGATATACAGTACATGGTTTGGCTATACACCTCTTAAGTTTGATTTTATGTTTAAAGTATAACTGCATTTTGGGAAATTATCACAACCAAAAAACTTTCCATATTTTCCACTTTTTTTAATCAGTTTATTTCCACATATGGGACATATTTTTTGTTTTTCTTTTTTATTTCTCTCTCGGATCTGTTTTTTTGATACTTTTCGGTCAGTTATATTATTCTTGAGTAATTTATCTGAAATCAATTCCATTTGATTATATGACAAATTTTCCTGTTCATTTAAGTTTTTAATTGTTCTAATGAGTTTATTTTTATAAATAACTGGAAGAGTTGTTGTCACATTTTTCAGTTTTCCATCTCCTGCGAAAACAACAATAGGAAAATATTTGATGTAATCATATTCTGGTAGTATTTTTTTTATTGCAAACACGTGAACCCAATTTTGTTTAATCGGATTTCTAATTTTACTTTTAATCTTATAAATAGATTGAGTCCAATATTCAGAGTTTTGATGTCCGTGAATCCAACCTTTATAGTTTTTTGTTTCGATAACAAAAATTCCACTTTTACAAATTACAACGTGATCAATTTGAGTAGTTAAGTTTCCATTTTTTAATAATATATCATTTAAGACTAGATATTCCTTTTTGTTGAGATGCTTTAGTCTAGAAGCTACTTTGTATTCTCCAATTGAACCTTTAATTTTAGGTAGAATTCTTTTTTTGAAATAATATAAAATTCCATAAAGAACTAAAATTAAAATAATGATTAAGAATTCCATTTTTAGTAAGAGTGTTCTTGAAGATTATCGATTCTAACTTGCTGCCAACGTTCTCGTACAAGGCAAGTAAGTTTCTTTCCGGTTACTGTAATATTATTTACTGGTAATTAAACAAGCTGTTTTTTTTCAAACTGCTTGTGGCTTCAAGCTAAGAAATAGTGGGCGAACCGAGCCGCAAACAAGCTGAGCCCTCTATTTCCTGGAATGCCCCTTAAGGTTTATAAACTTATTGGCCTTATACATTGTTGTGGGGCGTATTTTTACTCAGTCTCTACTTTATAACGGGTTTATTTAAACTCAACTTATGTACTATATATCTTCTCAACAAAAAAAGTACAATAATTAACCATGCATAAAACACTCCAGTTGTCAATAGAGAAATACTTGTAAAATACAAATCGATATTTTCATAAGTAGGTAACCCGTAATGTGTTTTAGGTGATATAATTTTAATCCCTTCATAATGAAATATGGACATACCTTGTTCATATATAAAAATAAGAGGGATACTTAATAACAGTAGTCTATATTTTTTGTTCCAAACTGCTAGAAAAATTACAATAAATAGCGTTATGGAGATTAATATGTAAGCTAAATACATTTGTCTCTTATTGGAATCAAAATCAGGAATGTCGAATTTCGATGAGGGTGAATAAAATGAGTTAGCAATATCTGCGTTAAGAGGTTCAAACCGTTTTAATGCCATTTTATCACCTTCCTCTAACACTTGAAGGAGGTAAGAGAATTTTCTATTATCCTTGAATGTCACCCAAAATTTTAATAGATACTCAGTATTTTCTTTATATGTGTTTATCAATTTTGCTTCACGAAGGGAAATAGTATGATCGCTGTCCCTCCAAATTATTGAGTTCAATTTAAATTTATTCCTGTATTCGTCTGTTACGCTGTAGTGAAAGTATGTGTTAGTGAAATCTTTTTGTGGATGCGAATTAATACTTGCATCAATGGCTTTTTCTGAAAATTGTAACACTTTTTCAGGTACTAAGTCCTCCTTTTTTGAACAAGAACAGAAACAGAATATGATTGCTAAAAAAAGAATTAACTGAGATTTATTCATAGTATGTTAATTGATTTATTATTTAATTCAAAAAAAAACATAAAGGACTAAGTATTAGTAATATTATGAATTATTATAAGTTCATGCTAAACTTGATTTTTATAAATATTCACCACAACGGTTGAGCTTTGTTGTGGTGTCGTTTTTTTATTCAGTTTCACTTTTAATTGCAGGCGGTGGCGGTATATGTGGCACAACTTCCCAAAACGAAATATTTAAAACAATATCAGTTTTCAATGAATCATATTTCATAGCCAATGTATTTACAAAACTTTCAATTCCATCCGTTTTTCCGTCCCGCATAGATTCAATAATTACAAAAAAGTTGTCAGGCTTCTCAGTTGAATTGGATGAATAATAATATGAGAATTCCGTTCGTAACATCGCAGAAAGCGAGTCCAGGTTAATTTCCGGCAACATACCTTCGTGATATATTTTGCCCCTATCGAAGGTCACATAATGTTTTCCTGCAGGGTCAAATATGAACGGTTCACAATATTCGGTAGGATAAATATGCCTAACATTTTTTTTTGTTTCAATTACAATTCTAGGGATACTATCATTACAAGTTACTTCATGAATTCGGTCAACAAAATCTCCATATGTAATAAAATCTCCAAGTCTAAGCGACACCTTTGAACTATCTTTTTCTTTTTTCGCATAGCCATATTCCTTTAATTCCCTTTTTTGATTTGAACAGGAAGAAATCAGTAATATTAAAATCAATAATTTGACAATATTTAGTTTCATTTCAGGATTTTGTAAAGGATGTTTGTATATCGTACCAAATGTTTGCCAACAATTGTTGGCAAACGTTTTCCTCTAAAGCACAAATATTTTGGAAAGTAATGATTTGTATTTTTGAATATCCTTTTCATATTTTCTTTGCATTGCAATCCATAAAACTATTCCTAGCGCTAAAAGTATTCCCCCAAGAACGTACATATAAGGATTGATGTTTATTCCTGAGATTATCCCAATAAGAAAACCTAATCCTAAAATGATATGTGTAAATATTATCAATCTAATTAACCAATGTTGATTAAAAATAATTTCCACATTGGTGGTATTTTCAGCATCATTTTTCACCAATTCACCATTAATAATAGTCCAATTTTGAAATGCCCAGTACCATGCATAAAGAATCCGTTTACGTACTTTAAAAGTTACCGCATCATTTTTTTTACGATTCATATTAAAAACAAATCCGCCAATTGAACGAAGTTCTGATTCTAATTTCTCGCTAACCTCTTTGGGGTCGTTTTTTAATTTAAAACTCCATGACTTCATATTACTGTTTTTAATGTTTGCCAACGTTCTCGTATAAGGCCAGTAAGTTTCTTTCCGGTTACTGTAATATTATTTCCTGGTAATAAAACAAGCTGTTTTTTTCAAACTGCTTGTGGCTTCTAGCTAAGAAATAGTGGGCGAACCGAGCCGCAAACTAGCTGAGCCCTCTATTTCCTGGAATGCCCCTTAATGGTTTATAAACTTATTGGCCTTATACATTGTTGTAACACGTAATCATTACAACCTTGATAATATTTTTTCTTCCGTAATTTTATTTCCGGGATGTATATCATTACCCCTTTCTACTATATTTCCGTTTTTATCGATTATGAAATATTGAGGAATCCCTTGAATCTCCATTGTTTTTCTAAAAAACGTACTTTGGTTTTTGTCCATTAAATAGTGCTGACCACCCCCTAAATTAAAGTCAGAAACAAACCTTTTCCATAAATCCTCTTTCGATTCAATACATATATAAACAAATGAAACATTCTTATCCTTAAATTTTTCTATAAGTTTTTTTGAGTCCGGCATTGCTTTTATACAAGGGGCACACCAAGTTGCCCAAACATTTACATATATTACCTTTCCTTTATTTTTAGAGAGAATTTTAGAGAATGTTTCCTCTACAGGAGTGTCTTTCATTTTAAGGAGAACTTCATTTGTATATATGTCAGGTTTATTGATAAAAGCAACCGTTTCCATATAATAATTATTTAAATTCTCTTTTATAATAGGTAATCTAATAATTTCAGCAATAAGGTCGTTGTTTTTCTCAAACCCTTCTACAATGTTTCCTTCGAATTGCGCAGTATAATATTGAGATAAAAGTAATTGAGCAAATAAACTATTCGTAGTATTTTCTTTAATATGTTCAACTACTAGAGAATCAACGTTTACTTTTCCATCAATAATATCCTCCTTTATATTATTAAATCTTTTTCGAAGATAAGGGTTCATAATATTTGAAGAATAACTATTGATTCGTTTACTTAAATTTCTCCAAGAAATCATACTAGACGTAGTCATTGTCGATATATCATTATTGTAATTATAATAATTACTTGGAAGATTTTTTTTACTATTACCATAGTTGTCGAGGAAGTAATAATAAGTCTCATATGCGAACAAATTAATCCATTCCTCCGTTTCAGCGTCCAATCTATTATTCCTTTTAAATTGATTGACGAGTTCTTGTTGTTTAAGCTTAACAGAATCTATCTCTGCGATAAAGCTGCTAACATCTTTTTTATATGAAATAGGAGAAATGGCTCCATATCCTAAATTATTTTTTTCTCTTAATATTTGAAAAGCTACTAATATATTGTTTGTTTGATGCCGATCTCCTTTAAAACTTACTGTTTTCAGTAAGTCCAAAGGTTTTTTTCCAGAATTAAACTCTACATAAATACTGTCTTCTGGGTGATAAATAAAATTAATATTAGCAAAACTCTTTTTATCTAAAATAAAAGCATCTAAAGCTAAAGAACTTCTCACTTTAATTTTAAAGTTACCTGCTGAATCAATGTCTAAAGGTTTATTGAAATTTTTGGATCCTGGTTGAGAATAAACTAAATATAGTTCTGCATTTTTACCATTAAAATCATTCACTTTCCCACTAATAGTGATTTCATCTTTATTTTTTTGCTCATTACAAGAGATTAACAATAAAAGAAATAAAGGAAATAATGATCGTAATTTTTTCATTAAGCTATAATGTTTTTCTTTATGTGTTACAACGGTCTAGTGTATGATTAGTTGCGGACTTCTTCAACGGAAAATGTCCGCCTGGTTATAAAGGTAATTGATTGCAAGGATTTCCGATTAGGAAATCCAACCGCAATTAATTATATACCTTGTTGGCATCTTTTATTAATTTTTTAAAGGTCTGGGCATAAAGTTTGTTCGAGTTTTTCAATTTCTCCGCTTTTTCTGGAGAACAAGTCCATTCTGCTGATTTTACTCTTGAAAAATCCGTCAACTCGGATTTGAAACATTCTCTAATCGTTTTGACATATTCCCACAGAAAATCCAATTCCAATTCAATCCCTGTATATAATTCTGAGTCAAATTTTTTATATTCTGGTAGCGGCTTAATTTTTTTTATAGCTCCGTAGTCAAAATGCCATGACATTAAGCTCGGATATACATTATTTTCCAAAATTGGTAGTTCCCCTTCGTTTCCCGAACCAATAGGATGAAGCCCATCTTTATCGTCACTTAAGAAAACCATGATTTTTTGTCCAACAAAATAGTCCGACCATCTCACAGCGCAAGTCCAGTCCTCAAATTTATTAATGGTAATGACCTTGTCCTTTGAAGTAAGACTTCTACCGACCATTAATTCAAACACATTTTCGTCCACACAAATTATTTCTCCAGAAGCAATTTTGTCCGCTCTATGAATCAGAGAAATAAAGTCAATAGGCACAAAATCCGCCTTTGCTACACTTGTGGAAAAGAAAATTAGTATGGCGAATAGTTTTTTCATAATTGATGCCAACGGTTAGTATATGAAAAGTAGGCGATTTCGAAGCACGAAACTTTCTGTTAAACACGGACTTTGATAGGAGCTACAAACCTTGATTTCACTGCTGTTTCGCCTATTTTTTATACACATTGTTGCCAGTAGTCTTTATTCCGTTGCTTGCTCAGTTTCTTCTCCGTCTTCTTCCTCTTCATCAAAAATTGCCGAAATCTTATTTAGCATTTCTTCTAAATTTTCTTTCTCGTCATCCAATAGATTCCCAAAATCCGTATCGTCAATTGTGTTATTTTCTAACAATTGTTTTATCATTTCAGTATAAGTGAACTCAACTGGTACTGTTCCCTGCTGAATTTTCACAGTAATATCGTTGTTGTCTTCTTTATTAAATAGCAATTTCATTATTCGGTAAATTTTTTGAGATTATATTTCTTGACCCTTTTTTTGATTGAAGATTTTCCTCCATCCGTAATTGAAGCAATTAAGTCAACAACACTCGTTCCATCTATTGTTCCCTCTAAAGGACTTGACTTGATTATAAGTTTGTTGTTTTCATTTTTGCACAGAATGACATTTTGTGCATCTGCGAGCATTGGAATAGTCGCATTGTGAGACACTAAAATTATTTGCTTTTTGCTTTTGATTTTCTTTACTGCGTTGACCAAACCTTTATTAATGTAATCGGTTGCTAAATTATCTTCAGGTTGGTCAATTATTATTGGCGCACTATCTTTATCGTAACCTAAAATAATGTCTAGGATAACAGATGTTTTCCAGCCTGGGCTTAACCTCTCAAATTCACGACCATCATTGGCAATAATTTTATATTTCTTTTTATTTAACTCTTCAAAGCTGTTATAGATTTTACTTTCGAAATCATCATAATCGTGAACTTTTGGTTGTTGTTTTTTAAAATTAGTTTCAAAAAGTAATTCTGGTGTGATACTATCAAAATCTGTGATTTTCGTTTTTAAATAATGATTTACAACCTCGACAAATTTTGTGGTATTCAGTACAAAATCATTCTCAATAAATAATTTATGACCCATTGATTCAATTTCTTCTGAATCAAATTTTAATGCAAAGCTTGATATTGAGTTGATAGTTCTATGAAACTGTTTATATGCTCGGACATATTTCTTTAATGTCTCAAGAAGTTTATTGAAATTTTGTCTTTTCGTTTGTTCTTCGGAATTTGAATGTTTTAATGCTTGATTGTATGACTCTTGTTTTAGCTCTAATAATTGTCTTACTTTTTTTTCTTTATTTGAAATTTCTAAAACATTATCTAATTCATTTTTTAAATTTTCTATTAAACTAGAATTGTGATTAATGAATGGATAATTGGACAAAAATGTTTCCAAAGAATTTAGAGATAATATATAATTGTCATAAATTCCTTTTGAAAAACGTAGTTTTTCATTTTCGATTTCTGTTGGTTGTAAATTATCGTAAATATTAGTTTCTAAATTAGACCTAGTTAATAACCTTGAAAGGATTGGAATGGTTAATAAAGTTTGGCTTTCTTCTTCTAAAATCTTGACACATCTAATTAGTTCTTCAATGTTCTTTTTAAATTCTCTTAAACCGTTATTGATATTTAATTTTATTTCATCATCTCCGGGAAAAACTCTTTTAATGATGTCAATATTTTCGATTTTGTCCTTACTGATATTATTAACAACACCCATTATATAATTTTGAGAAAGATAATGGGGCATCATTCCTGAAGGATTTACAATAGTAATTTGGTCAATATCGTATTGGTCATAAATAGATTCCTCTGTATTTTTATTTAGACATTTGACAATAGAATCAACAAGGAGAGTTTTTCCACTTGAAGAACCACCAATTATTACATTTAAACCTGACGTTAAATCAATGTCGATTTCAATATTATCTTTTTTATGAGAAACGGACTGTATATTTTCTGAATAGAATTTAGGTTTAGTAGGAGAATAGACAAGTCTTGATTGTTCGGATAATGACAGCCTTAAACCGCTAAATGTTGGTTCTGCTAACATCCAAGTAGGATTAAACGGATTTTTGTCTTTTCCATTTGGGTATGTAATTGGCGTATAATTATCACTACAAGTAATTAGATTTACAAATTCGTTAATTCCTAATTTTTTAAAATATTCTTGAGTTCTTTCAAGGCCATTGTCGCCTCTTGCAGTAAAGCCTTCGAAGTGATTATAGTAAACATTCCTTTCTAGTGTTCCATCAAGTCGTGTGTCTCTTGGAATTGAAGTGTTAAACGTGGCATGGGATTGTCCTCCGTGAGGAAGAAGCATAAATTCATAAGAATCGAACTTATTAATAATATCTTGAATTGATGGAATTTGAGGGTCGTCCTTCCGCACAATTTTATCAGGATATAATTCGTCAAGCTTTGTGTTTATATCATCTAAAATTTCGTCTGTAATAACTTTTGTGTCAAAATAGATGTGACAATGATATGCTGGACAACCATCATAATTCCTAATATGAAGTTCGACACCAAGAATTATATTAAGGTTTAAAGCAACTGCTTTTTGATAAGCATTTTTGTTGACCATATTATGGTCAGTAAGGGAGATTAAAAAATCTGAATTCCCATTGAATTCGTGGATTTTTTTAACCAACAACTCAATATCGTAATCATTATTGACTTCATTTGGATTTTCAGAAGTATGTATATGTGTGTCAAGGTAAATTGGATTCACGATATTTTTTTTTAGATTACTGGCAACGGTCTCGGCTATGAGTAGTTGCGTGTGTTAGCACTTAACTTTACAAATAAACACCAAGTTGGAAATTCCGCAGGAATTTCCAAAGTAGGCGAGAACAAGCAATTACTTATAGCATCTATGTAAAAGCAGTAAGTCGAGTATCTTTAAGATGAACTAAAAATTAAAGATATGAACACTCAAATTACTGCCACACCTAAGTTATTCATTGGTATCGACATACACAAGCGTAGTTGGAAAGTACATTGTGCGACTGATCTTTCATCCGGCAAGACTTTTAGCATGCAGCCTCATGCGGAATTGCTTTTGGAATATGTAACCAAACATTATCCAGCTTATGAAGTGTCTACCGCCTATGAGGCAGGCTGCTGCGGGTACCACGCACATCGTTGCTTTGTAAGTTACGGTTGGCGCTCATTGGTTGTCAATCCAGCCGATATTTTCAGAAAGGGCAAGGAGCGTCACACTAAGACAGACCGAATAGACGCGCAGCTTATAGCGCGTGAATTAAAGGATGACAGACTGAGTAGTATATGTGTGCCAGATAAATGTAGAGAGCAATTACGTAGTTTGTTTCGTCGTAGGAATGATTTGGTAAAGGATATGCGTCAGATCAAGAGCTATATCAAAATGCAGTTGTTGTATTATGGTATTAGCATACCACAGGATCTTGATAACGACCATTGGAGCCATAAGTTTAGGGATTGGGTTGATAGTCTGGATTTTGAGTATGATACTGGCAATGAAGTTTTGCGAAGCCGTATGCGCAGCTTTCGGTTTATTGATCAGGAGTTTCGTGATGTTTCTACATTACTGCGTCGATATACTAAAATACATTTCAAGAAAGATTATATGCTTTTACGAAGTATTCCTGGGATAGGTCCAATAGTTGCCAGTGGTATTTTGAGTGAATTGGGAGACCTACGCCGTTTTAAGAATATTAAACATTTGGCCGGATATGTAGGTCTGGCGCCGGGCATTTACCAAAGTGGTGATACCGTCCGCCATACCGGTGTGAGTATGCGTGCTCACCGCTTAATACGAAGTTATTTCATAGAAGCTTCTTGGCAGGCTATTCGAACAGATCCCGTGATGCAGGGCTATTACCGCAAGCATCATGGAAAAAATGTGAAGAGTGTCATTGTAAAGGTAGCTAGGAAACTATTAAGTAGAACATTAGCTGTAATAAAGACGGAGACCCCTTATGTGATAGGGGTATTGGAATAAAATTAAGAGGATGAACGGCAATACAATAACTAAGCTCACCAAGAATAGTAGATTTGCTTGGATCACAAAACAATGTAGGTGGACATTACCCATGTATCACATCGGTTAGCAAGTGACCAGGCTTATTATAACTTATAATCATACAGATGCTGGTGACCACTTCTGCTAAGACGAGGATCACATATAGGATGCCGAGCAAGTTATATGGTATTGAATTTTAAATGATGCACAGCCTCATTCATAATTCAATACGTTTAAAACTAATATTATGAGATAGTTAAAGGATAAAATATTAACTTTAGAGAACTGGACTAGTGCTTTTCATAGGAGCCATTGTTGTGCATAGTTATTTTTAAAATTTATAATTCTGAACGTCTTTAGTTTTTAGGATGGAATCAGGGTCTCCAAATTCAGGAATCTCGTCATAATTTCGATACTCTATTTTTCTCTTAAATATCATAGAATCATAATCAACCTCAAAAGGTCTTTGCGATTTTCCGTCATTGTTTTGAATTCCTGGTGCTAAATAATAGCAACCAAATTTGTCGTATTCTTCTTTGAATTTCTTCAAACTTGGTGACTCTCCGTCAACGAAAATTCTATGGAATCTCTTATTTACCGCAATAAATTGAATTCCTTCTGCATCTTCCATTGAGTTTACAATTTTTTCAGTTTCATTAAGGTATTCGTCAATTACGACAAAGTAACCGCTTTTCTGATTCGGAACTTCTCCCTCAATTATTGCAACTCTTAATCTCTCGGATTTGTCCTCTTGTCCAATTTTATTCATTAAACTCAAAAATAAATCCTGTCCTTGTTTCATTGTCTCAAAAAACAAAATTAGTACTGGTGGATTTTCATTATTTTCAGCCCATAAATAACCCACTCCGTTTTTCCAATTTGCTTTTTCCCAATCACTTTGTTTTATTAGTTCGGAAATGAAAAGTGTTTTTCGTTCTTTTTCAGGTAATTCACGTAATTTACCTAATTCAGGTTTTTCTGTTTTTACACCTCTTAATCTCCAATATAATTTATCAAAAGCCTCTTTGTCATCTACATTATAAAAAGTTGCTCCTTGTAATGGTTCTGGTATATGTTCAAATTCGCCATCAGAGAATATTATTGGTATAAATTTCGTGTTATTTGCACCTGCATTATATAGTTGTTGGTATATTAATGTGCTTTCCCATTTAATACCCATTCCTTTTTCATCGTCTCCCATTACTCTGTCGTAATAGGTTTTAGTACAAACAACTAAAACAAAATCAGATTTTTTTACACCTCTGTCCATCCATTTTGGCCAACCTTCTGGTGGTGAATCTTCATATTGGTCAAGTAAACAATCAATCCCTTCACTTCTTAATTTATTAGCTAAATTCAAAACTCTATCCTGATGTTCCTTGCTATCGTGACTGTAACTAATAAATGCTGTTGGATTTTTATCTTTCATTCGGTCGGTTTGTTCTAATTATGCACAACGGCCCAGCTATAGGCAGTGCGGGATCGGACAGACAACTATCCTACCCACCTACTCCTAGCATAAGCTTTGAGGATTTGGTTATTTTTTATTTCTGAAACAAAACAGAAAAGGTTTTGCTCCTCATAAATATAGACAAAATATTAATGTAAAACCTTCAGCCCGCATTGCTTATAGGTACTGTTGGCAAACGTTATTTTTTATTAGCAAGATACCTGTCTAACTTCATTTCATAAGTTTCCTCCATTCGCAAAATAAATATGACAGCCCACAATCTGTTTTTCGGAACTGTAAAATCAAATGCCGAATGGTTTCTAGGGAACCAATATGCATCGCCAGCCGAAAAACCGCCGGCCGCCTCAAAATTCTTTTGTAATACATTAAAATAAGAATCCTCTTTTCCAACTTCTTCAAGATAATCCATGTATATGCTAAATGGTTTGATGACCAGTTGTGGGAAATTATCAAGATTGCGATAAACTGTATCCCTAATACTTAACATATTGATGTCTGTTACAAATCTCCACACAACTGAGAATTGAACGGAATCTAGATTTTTCAGGAATTGGTATTTTTCAGTTTCTTTAATAGGAACGTTGTACTCCGTCGATTGCGCGATTTTTTCAAAAAACAGATGATAGGCATTATTGATATCAGGCTGGTTTTTTCCTTTTGTAACCAAATTGTCCACATATCGCACCATTGATTCCAATCCTTGGATTTCTTTCTCGCTGAATGTTTTAGAAATTAATCCATCACTTCTCAAATCCAGATTTTCCTGACCTAAAATTGGGGGAATTGTTAAAAGGGCCAACGAAATAATTAGTATGATTTTCATATTCGGGTCATAATGTTTGCCAACGTCTCGGCTTTGGCAAGTAGGGCAGGTAAGGAAATCTTTTTGTTTCCGTTTGCGCTCGTAGCCAGAGCTTTTTGTTTTGTGATTATTTTTCTTTATTAATTGCCAAATCCAAAAGATTTGGCGGACTTGGCAAATACGCCCAAGCCATTAAATTTAGTACTTATTGCCCTATTTGTTATAGCCTTTGTTAGCATTAGTACTATTTTTCTTCCAGATTGTATCAAACCATTCGCAAACTATTAGCATTTCCTCCGTAGGTTTCTTTCCGTCTTGCTCCATTGCAGTTGAAAAAAAGTCCCAATGCGCTTTTCTCCATTTTCTGAGAGGTTCAATATCTGTACCCATATCTAATACTGCAAAGTCTTTGGAAATTTTATTGAATGGAATTGTATCTATTTTCTTTATTTCTATTATGGCTTGAGCTTTGCCATCAAAATCTATTATAATATGTTTCGCTCCAATTGTGTCCAATTCCATAGTACCATTCTCATACCAAGAGTATGGCTCAGA
This sequence comes from Arenibacter sp. 6A1, assembly GCF_012272855.1. Taxonomy (GTDB): domain Bacteria; phylum Bacteroidota; class Bacteroidia; order Flavobacteriales; family Flavobacteriaceae; genus Arenibacter. The sequence goes on from NZ_JAAXCQ010000002.1 coordinate 13,362, forward strand.
CATAGCCCTTTTTTTTCCAGACAATATTAACTCCGCCAATCTGTTAGCGTCTTCTCTATTATTATGGAAATGCCAATAATCTGGCATTTCCATATTTCTGAATTCCGAATGCGATTCAATATAAGTTTCCCAAATGTCATAAACAGATTTGTCAGGTTTTTCGTTTTTACAGCTAATTAAAAACAATAATAGAATTATAGTTATTATTCTCATTTGTTGTTGGGTATTAATGCTAACGTTCTCGTATATGGTTTCGTTTTGTTTTAAGTAAGGCGACCGCAGCGAAGCAGTTTTGCCCAGTAATCCGCTTCATTTTAGCAAAATCTCGATAGCAAAATAGCGGAGGGCGCCGAAACAATGTCTCAATTTAGGAAATATATTGTTTGTAAGAAAATTTTTCAACACGCTATACGGCAAAATGAACCATATGCATTGTTGGCAAATCGTAAGTGTATAAAAAATTCTATTGAGGGTAATCGACTTGACCCGGCCGTACATATCGCTTGACGGGTCAGAATTGTTCAATTCGAAAGGTTACATTGTTCTGATGAAGGCATCTACACAGGAGCTATTATCCTTGTTTTAATCCATAAAACCTCCAAAAATGGAACTCATTTTCATTAGTAGAGAATCTATGTCAAAGGTCAGAATTACTCAACCCTTTGATTTGCCAGGTTACTTACAAGACGTAAGGTGACATTCTACTGAAAAAGGCATCTGCACAGGGTCTATCATCCTTTCTTTAATCCATAAAAAGCCTAAAAAAGGCATTTACTTTCCTCTGGAGAGAAAGTTTGTTAAGAGTGACTCCTGCTTATGTTTGCCAACGTTCTTGTGTATGATTTGGCAAGGTTTGACCAGTTTTGTGCCCTTGGCGTGCTTACAATGGGATGATGCGTGGGGGTAAGCACTCTTGGCGGCCAGCAAAACTGGTTTGCTCGATTAGTCTCAGACTTCCTTGACCATTAATTCCAGTAATATTTTTCTTTCTACTAGGTAGCCTTGCTTAATTATACACACTGTTGTACGTAGTTTTTTAAAAGTTCATTGAAATTCCCAATCCATTTCCATCAGCTATTACTTTAAATTCAGGCTTAAATTCATAAAATGAAGTTGAATTCAGCGATGAATTATACAATTCTACTGCTTGTTTTGCTTTTTTATTCGCACTTGATGAAATCGGGATTCCAATTGCAACTAATCCAGCACCAATTCCAGCTAAAGTCCAGTTTGCATCACCGCCTCCAATAGCAGTTCCAATTGGCCAGCCTATAAGTCCGCCACCAGCAAATCCAATAATTGAGGCGAGAGTATTGTTCGATTGTGCTTTTTTTATTAAATCAAATGCTTGTTGATTAGATGCTATTGTTTTGACCAAATCCTTCATAGTCATTTGATTTTCGTTTTGGGAATATTTGTATCCGCCAAATACTTTTTCTATTTCAATTTTTTGAGCATTACAGAATGTAATTGTCACTAAAGCAAAAATTAGAGTTAAAATTGTTTTTTTCATTCTTTATAGTTTATGTTCGGTTAAATTACGTACAACGTTCTCGTATATGGTTTCGTTTTGTTTTAAGTAAGGCGACCGCAGCGAAGCAGTTTTGCCCACTTATCCGCTATATTTTAGCAAAATCTCGATAGCAAAATAGCGGAGGGCGCCGAAACAATGTCTCAATTTAGGAAATATATTGTTTGTAAGAACATTTTTCAACACGCTATACGGCAAAATGAACCATATGCATTGTTGGCAAATCGTAATAATTCAAAAAATTCCAATAGGGGTAATCGACATGACCCGGCCGTTCATATCGCTTGACGGGTCACAATTGTTCAATTCGAAAAGTTACATTGTTGTTATGAAGGCATCTACACAGTATCTATTATCCTTGTTTTAATCCATAAAAACTCCAAAATTGGAACTCATTTTCATTAGTAGAGAATCTATGTCAAGGGTCAGAATTGCTCAACCCTTTGATTTGCCAGGTTACTTTCAAGACCTAGGGTGACATTCTACTGAAAAAGGCATCTACACGGGAGCAATTATCCCTTCTTTAATCCATAAAAAGCCTAAAAAAAGGCATTTACTTTCCACTGGAGAGAAAGTTTGTTAGGGGTGACTCCTGCTTATGTTTGCCAACTCGTTATATCCGTCTAATGTGTACTGTTTATCGGGTGGTTAGATGGATAACAGCATAAAATCATGGGAATAACAATTTTGGTTTTAGTGTTCTTTAAAAATAAACTACAATATATGTAATATTTTTCTATCGTTTGGAAAAGGGAAAAAAAAATAATTCTTTGCATAAAGGCTTAATAATTTTCTGATAAGCGTATGCCACCCCCTGGTGTATCATCTTTTAGCATGCTTTTTAAGGCTATGTCCAGCGGACTCTCTATTTTCATTAAATCGGTCTTTGCTACATGGGTATACAACATGGTCGTTTCTGGTTTAGCATGTCCCAATAGTTCTTGAATATACCGTATGTCGGTGCCGTTCTCTAATAAATGGGTAGCATAACTATGCCGTAAGGTATGCGGGGTTACGTGTTTTGAAATATTGGCTGCCTTGCAAGATCTTTTTAAAAAGGCACGTACACTTTCGGCACTGTAACTTTTATAGGGCTTTCCTTCAGCAAAATACACCATGGGCATATAGGTCTGTAAATAATTCAAGATAAGGGGAATTAAACTACCGGCTAAAATTACATTCCTATCCTTTCTGCCCTTACCGTTCTTTATAATAACTTGCCTTCGGTCTATGTCAATATGTTTTAATCGTAAATTTAAAAGTTCACTTATTCGCAGTCCGGCCGAATATATCATTGCCAATATGGCCCTGTGCTTTAAATTCTTTGTACACCGCAGTAAATCTATAACCTCTGCTTGAGACAATACGGTAGGCAAAAATTTGGAGCGTTTGGGTCGTGTTAATTCAAGGTTTTTAATCTTAGTGTTCGGAAAAAACAATATGAACAGTTTTAAAGCACTAATAAATTGTCTTTGGGTGCTGATACTGTAGTTCTTTGGTACATATATCTCTTCAATAAATCGTTCCACGTCCCTATTGGTTAAATCTGCAAAAGGAATGTCCGATACATTGTTTAAGAAATCGGCAACAAGATGGTAATAGGTCCGGACCGTACTCTCACTATATCGCTTACCTTTTAAATAGGAGGTAAACGATCTTATTAATGCTTCCTTCTTGCCTAGTTGGATCCCCTTTAGGGTATCGGTAGTTTGTGGTGGTTCCTCATAAATAGAATGGTCCTTGACCACTTTGGCAATACCATGAAAAGATCGCTCTATCAATTCCATATTTTCTTGGGAAAAATTGATGTACCAAAACCGATTGGAAGCACTCCATATAAATTTCCTGGATGCTTTGATCCTTTCGATAAAAACAGCATTGTAGTCAAAAATCACAAAAATACGATCCTGACCTTTTAAAGAATTTCTTTTCAGTACAACGGTTGGTAACGGTTTCATGTAGTAAAACTCCCTAAAAAAAGCTACCTTTTAGTTGTATTAAATGTATATATGCGTTTATAAACGTTTAAAAAGATGGTTATGGAAGTAAAATATTGTCTGGTATGCCAAGAAAAACTGATAGGAAGATCCGATAAAAAATTTTGTGGTAGCCAGTGTAGAACAACTCACCACAACGCCCATCGGCCACTGCACGAACAAACCATGAGACAAATAAATAGCGACCTACGACACAATAGAAGCCTGATGGCTCAATTTTGCCCCGGTGGCAAAACTACCGTAGAGAAAAGTATTTTAATGAAATTAGGGTATAAATTTGAACTGTTCACCCATGTTTTTCCCTTTAGCAAAGGAACCTACTTCTTTTGCTATGATTACGGGTTTTTACCCATCGTAGAAAAAGGAATTGAAAAAATGCTCATTGTCAAAAAACAGTCCTATATGAACAAATTGCACTTCCATCCATGGGATATTGAAATAATAAAAAACAAAAAATAACGCCCTCCTTTCTTCCATTGCTATATATAAACGGAACGAATCATACGCCAATAAGGCCACTATCACTACACCTCCTTCAGCTTCTGTAACGCATCCAACGCTTATCTCCCTAAGCCCACTCTAGAACTTCCCCATCATTTATTTCAAAAGCAGTTTAATGGATCCGTTAAAATCTTTCTACATGTCCCACAACCATAAAATACCCACTTTCCAAAAAACCGTCATGGACGGACCTACCAGAATTCCTTCACAGTTTCGCCTCAGCACATCGGCGGGATTATCGGGAGATTTGACTTTTTGACAAATCTTAAAGGATTCCATTTTTAATCATATAATAGAAAACGGAAACTGTATCTCCCCCAAAAAAAGGTGGCCAAACTAACGTCCAATACGCCATATACCAAACAAATAAAATTTTGCTCATATCACGGTAGTAATCATTTTCAGCACCTGGCAGATTTTCGTTTTATGCCAATACGTCCCTTGTCAATAACCTTATCTATATAGTCCTTGGCAAGTGGCACCTCAGAGGCCGTTCCTCCCCTATCTACCCTTCCTTTTCCAACCTCTACCGCGACTTCCTTGGCCTTTTCTGTGTAGCCAGCCATAGGTACCTACAGCAATTACGTAACCGTTCAAAGTGTATTTAATCTTTGCCCGACTTTATCCATTCAAGGTAAAGTTCAACTCCAAAATGAGCCGATTAGGCCCCTAGATTGGATTACAGGATTATAATTTGTTGACTGCTCCTTATTTTAAAAAAAAGAACTGCGTTGATAACAGAATCACCAAGCCATCGGCCGAATCCTTCAATGCCAAAAAAAAAGCATTTAGAGCCCAAATTAAAGCTTGTGGGACTATAACATCCTTACTAAATAGACGCTACGATATTTTTGCCTAAATGGATAATCCTACGCGTTTTTGACATGTGTCCTAGGTTGTAATAATTATCTTTACTGATAAAATAATTAATATGAGTTTCTATCAGAAAATAGCGCCCTATTATCACCATATTTTTAAAATAAATGTCAAGCAAGTTGATTTCATCAACTTAAAAATACCAGAGAGTGATTGTACAATTTTAGATATTGGATGTGGAATTGGCACGCTATCTTTTACGCTATCTAAATATTACAAGAACGTATTAGGAATTGACATGGATGCCGAAATGATACGGGCAGCTTCAAAAAAATTGGAAAACCAGTCTAAATCCATTCAATTTCAACAATTAAGCATGCTTCAATTAGATGCTCATATTGATAAAAACTCAGTAGACGGCATCATTTGTTTTGGAAATACCTTAGTCCATTTAAATTCATTGGATGACATCCTTGATTTTTTAAGACAATCAAAAGCTGTACTTAAATCAAATGGAAAATTGTTGCTACAAATAGTCAATTACGATAAAATCATCGAAAAAAACATCCAGCAATTACCTCTTATTGAAAATGATGAAATTACGTTTGAACGAAATTATGATTATTGTGAGTCGGAAAATAAAATTGATTTTAACACGCTTTTAAGCGTAAAATCGACTCAGGAAATAATTGAAAACAGTATTGAGTTGTTGCCTTTGCTACAAAAGGAACTAGCGCTTTTATTAAATAAGGCCGGTTTTGACAATTGTAACTACTATGGGAATTTTAATCAGGAACCGTACGCTGTTGATAGTCCTGCTTTAATAGTAGAGGCGTGGTAATGGAGAGGGGGTGACTTAACACAGCATTTATGGACCCAACAAAAGAGAGGTTCGACCACCAAAAGACGCTTTAGAAGTGGACTACTATATTACTTTATACCGCTACGCCCACTCAAAATTTAGGGTCGCTCATGCATTTTCAACCAAGCTTAAAAGGTAGGTCTGAATGTAATGCGTTACCTGCTCTTCAGAAGAGGGTCCTTAATTCGCTTTCAACCATACTCCTATCACTAATAACCAATTACATCATAATGTGAACTTTCCCGATGAGTGTTCACCGTTTTTAGAAATTTAATTCCGCAATTTTCAGAGCTTGTTTAAGAGTAGTCTCTCCTCTCTTTTCCTCCACCCAATGGCTAATTGTTGACTGTTCAAAGAATTCCCGCGTTAGGGACCGCAGCGGCATCCCCGAAGTGGAGCGAGGGATATAGCGGAGTGCCCGCCCGACGAAGGAGGGAACGCCCAAAATAACATTTGTAACCCTATCAATATTCTAATATCGGCCATTTTCGTAAACCGCATCCTAAACGGCCATCTTTTCGGTAGCCGTTATTACCGCAAGATGCACCATGGTCCGTGCCCCTACATAAATTAATATTATATTAACAGCTTAATTCGTGTATTTTGTTATGTTTGCGTCTGATGAAAAATGGTCGTCTAAAATATAGCATTTCTTATATATTCCTTGTCCTTTTCCTTTCGATGAAAATGGCAGGGCTTCATGTGCTTTCTCACACGGACGATAAGGATCATGCATTGCATTGTATGATTTGCGACCAGGCCATTACCCATAATTTAACGCCTGCCATTAGCCCGGAGGTACAGGATTTTGTTATTGAAAACACGGAGTTTTTCGTTCAAGCAGCGCAAAAGATCCACTATAGCTTTATGAGCTGTGGTACTATTGCCACCGACCAGCTCTTTTCTCGCCCCCCTCCTTTTTTATCCTAAATATTTCTATACATTTTATTTTTTAAGAGTGCCATTGGCGCAGCTAATTGCCGTTTCTAGGCTACTATAGGGCATCTATACCTTATAAAACACCTATAAACCTGTCTCTTAACTGTTGTGCTAAAGGATGTATTTGCCATGAACATGTACTAGCGACAAGGCTAGGCAGTTGCTAGCAACCTCATCCTAAACACTCCTATTCCTATATGTATAGATTTTGTCTTGCCCCCTTCCTAGGGACCAATATATAAATCTTATAGTTTTTAAATCATGACCCATAAAATTCGGTGCATGTGGCTTTGTTTTGCCATATGCTCAATGGCGTGCGCGCAAGATTCTTTTAAGATAAAAGGATCTGTGATCGATGCCAGTACCCAAGAACCAGTAGAAGGCGCCAACATTATTGGAGAAAAATCCTTTGCCATTTCATCCTCGACGGGAGAATTCATTATCAATAATGTCGATGAAGGCACGCATACCTTTACAGTGTCCCATATAGGCTATACCGCCGATACTTTAAAGGTAACGGCAGGCCCAGGAATGAAAGAGGCTATTGTGCCCTTAACCGAGACCACAACAGCCCTGGACGAAGTAGAAGTACATGGCAAAACTAAAAGACAGGCCGCTAGGGAACTCCCTACGGTTACCCATGCCGTCTCTAAAGAATTCTTGGAGAAAAACAGGGAAAACAGCCTTATGCAGACCCTTAAGAAAATCCCTGGGGTAAGCACTATTAACATAGGTTCTGGCCAATCTAAACCCGTGATTAGAGGCCTGGGCTTTAATAGGGTTGCCGTGGTACAGAACGGAATAAAACACGAAGCCCAGCAATGGGGCAATGACCATGGCCTGGAAATAGACCAGTACGGCATAGAAAATATCCAGATCATTAAAGGGCCCGCATCCCTATTGTATGGTTCCGATGCCATTGCCGGAGTGGTAGATATACAACCGGCCAATATTCCCTTTCAAAATTCCATGAGCGGAGAATTAAACCTATTGGCCGAAAGCAATAACGACCTCTATGGCATTTCGGCAGGCATACAAAGCAGAAGGGTAAAATGGTTCTATAGAAGCAGATTAACCTACCGCGATTATGGTGACTATAAGGTGCCCACCGATAAAATAAAGTATGACAACTATATTTTTGATTTGCACGATCGCCATTTAAGAAATACCGCAGGGAAAGAAGCCAATGCAAGTTTTAGCCTAGGGTATATTCATAACAATCTAAAGTCCGAAACAACCATCAGTAACGTATATGCCAAAAACGGATTTTTTGCCAATGCCCACGGTTTGGAAGTGAGAACCTCCAAGATAGATTATGACCGTTCTAATAGGGATATTGACCTTCCTTACCACGGGGTAAACCATTTTAAAATTACCAATAACACTTCTGTAGCAAACGGGGCGCATAGTTTCCACTTCGATCTTGGATTTCAATCCAATAAAAGAGAAGAGCATTCAGAACCCGTTCCCCATGGGTATATGCCCAAACCATCCGATAGCAAGGAGCGGGCATTCCATAAAACCACCTACTCCCTAAATGCAAGGGACTCCTTTAAACCAAACGAGAAGAATACTATCGTCGGCGGGGTCAATATGGAGCTACAGCAAAATACCATCGGTGGGTGGGGATTCTTAATTCCGGCCTATAACCGCTTTACTACCGGAGTATTCGCATACAACCAATTTCAGTGGCGACCCAATGTACATTTCCAAACCGGACTGCGATACGACTATGGGTTTTTAGCCACCAAATCCTATTATGACTGGTATCCGTCTACCGTTAACAATAGCGATGGCAGCACTTCTTCCGTACACCTGCAACGAGCGCAGGACAAAACCTTAGATTTTGGAAATATCAGCGCCTCCGCAGGGATAAGCTACCTTAGAAAAAATACTACCTATAAGCTTAACCTGGGAAAGAGCTTTAGAATGCCACTGGCCAATGAATTGGCCTCGGACGGTGTCAATTACCATATGTACCGCTATGAAAAAGGAAATTTGGCCCTAGACCCTGAAGAATCCTATCAATTAGATATAGAAATAGACCATACCACCAAAAAATTCAGTGTGGGGGTAAGTCCATTTATAAACCTTTTTGACAATTTTATTTACTTGAATCCCACCCCAAGATACTTCGAGACCCTTCAGATTTACGAGTATACCCAAAGCAAGGTTTTTAGAATGGGAGGAGAAATTAAGGCCAGTACTACCCTATTCAATGCGCTGCAATTAGAGGCTTCCGGGGAGTATGTATATTCTAGGCAGACCAGTGGGGCTAAAAAAGACTTTACCCTGCCTTTTTCACCGCCATTGTCGGGATTGTTTTCTGCTAGCTATGAATTTAAAAAAATCGGTTTTCTAAGAAGACCTCAGTTGATAGCAGATTATAGGATCACCGCGGCGCAAACCGAAATTGTCCCGCCCGAAGAACAAACCAAGGGCCATAACATACTAAATATGTCCTTTTCAACAGAATTGGCCATTATTAAAAATAAGCTGCCCGCCCAAATGAGGATCAAGCTTAACAATGTACTCAATACCAAATACTACGACCATACCAGCTTTTACCGCTTAATAGACGTACCGGAGCCGGGTAGAAACATATCCGTGTCCTTCACAATACCCTTAAATAAATAGTAATCATTAATAATTAAAACAACCCTTATGAAATCAAATTTCAAATTTTTAGCCATTATCGCTTTTGTCGGACTCATTTTTCAATCTTGTGAAAAGGACGAGAATAGCACCCTAAACGCTCCCACCATCACCGGTTTTGAGTACGGGGAAGGAAGTACGCATTCCACAGATCCAGTAGCCTATAAAGGATCGGACATTCACTTAGAGGCAACAATCAATGCCGAAGCCATTGTAAGCAGTATTACACTGTCTATCCACGCCCATGATAACAATCCGGCCGAGGGCGAAGTAGCATGGCACTATGAGCAGGAATTTACCGAGGCTAAATATCAGGTCATCAACCCTAGTTTTCACGAACATGTAGATGTACCCGCCAATATTCCCGCTGGCGAATATCATATAGAACTAACAGTAACCGATGCATTGGGAAATACTACCGAGGTAGAAGGCCATATCCAGATTTTAGACCCTATTACATTAAGCGAATTCCATATAGACGCTACCGTAGTAAGAGGCAAGGATTTCCATGCAGAATTCAACATAAACGCTGTTAGAGGCATACACAACATCGTCTTAGATGTACATGCCCACGGAATTACGCCGGCAGAAGGAGAAGAAGAATGGACCTTTAATAAAGTATATGAGGCCAAATACCATGGGAAGACACAGATAGAATTTCATGAGCATATAGACGTACCGGCTACGGCTCCTGCAGGCGAATACCATATGGTTTTTACCGTAGAAGATGAAAACGGAAACACTGTGGAGTACGAAACACATATAGCGATAACCAAGCAATAAAATAACCATGCCACATAGCACCCCTACTGTGCTATGTGGTTTAAAATGTACAGCATGAAACGTATCACAAAATACCATTCCTTATTATTCGCACTGCTACTGGTCGGGGCCTGCTCCACAGAGGACAGTTCGGACAAGGACCTAGAAAAACCCACCATTAGCATCAATTATGAGGACGGATTTCCCCAAGCATGTTCACAACTTGTTAAAGGGCAAACGTATAATTTTAGAGCCATGGTAGCAGATAATAAGGCTCTGGCCGCCTATAGTTTGGACATTCACCATAATTTTGACCATCATACCCACGACGACCAAGGCGAAAAATGCGAATTAAGTGCTATAAAGCAGGCCGTCAATCCGGTGATTTTTATGGAAAACTATACCATACCCAATAGTCCAACTACCCATGAGATCAATATCCGCTTTACCATTCCCAAGGATGCAGATACCGGGGATTACCATTGCGCATTTTCGGTCACCGATGAAACCGGTTGGCAAAGTAGAACTTCGGTGGATATAAAAATTATTGAATAATTTATACTTTATGTATCAAGGAAGCAGATTTTACTGCTGATCCTCGAATTTTCCAAATGTTTGACCATTGTTGTACCACATAAAAAAAGCCGACTCCTAGCAGTCGGCTTTCGCTTTTACAGGCCCTTCGACCAGGCCCAGGATAAACCCCGAGACTTCCTTGGACTGCGTTCAGGACAGGCTTCGCGCGTCCCGAAACACAAAAACTGAAGGCCATAAAAAAAGCCCCTTGATTTCTCAAGAGGCTTCTCGTTGTACAGGCGGAGAGACTCGAACTCTCACACCTCGCGGCACTAGATCCTAAGTTTCCAATAATACGGTTCCAAAAACCGCTAACTATTTGTTTTTTAGTGTTTTATAATTTTACACAAACCATATAAAACCATATAAAGACCTGTAAAACCGCCATTTGTTGTACCTATGTTGTACCTAAATTTTGTATATTTATATAAAGTTAGACCATGGCAACCATTCAGGTAACGCTTCGAAAGAAGAAAAATAAAGCTGGACTTTATCCTATTTGCATACGTATTACCAAAAATAGGAAATGTACCTTTATGTACCTAGGACAATACATTGATAAACAAAATTGGGACGCAGAAAAGTACAGAGTTAAGAAAACTCATCCAAACTATAAACGACTAAACAATTTTATTCTAGCTAAACTAGCAGAAATCAATAAATCGCTTTTAGATATTGAAAGTGACAACAGTCCCATCACTCAAATAGAAGAGATTAAGAGTAAGATTCAGAACAGAAATAAGAATCACTCCTTTTACGAATTTGCAGAATCTCACTTACAAGAACTGGAACGAAATAAAAAGTATTCCAGAATCAATGCAGAACGTCCCCTACTCAATAGGATTAAGAGATATCCCAAGGCCAAGAACTTGACGTTCGAAGCTATAACACCACAATTCCTACGAGGCTTCATATCCTATTTACGAAGCAGTAAAAACAACATTGGAGAAAGAACCATCGTTAACAACCTGATTTTTATCCGGACCTTGTACAACAGAGCCACCCATCAAAATTTGATTTCCAAGGACCTTTATCCTTTTGGTAATTCCGAAGGCAAGATCAAGATAAGAATTCCTAAATCCATAAAGATTGGCCTAACCGCCGAGGAAATCACAATTATGGAAAACCTGGATCTTTCCGATGACCCCAAGCAACACCATACACGAAATGTTTTTCTTTTTAGTTTTTATCTTGCTGGAATGCGAGTTGCAGATGCACTTACAATGAAATGGGCAAACGTGCAGGGAGAGCGAATATATTATACGATGAGCAAAAATCATAAAAACCTATCGCTTAAAATTCACAACAAGCTTCAAAAAATTTTGGATGAGTACCGCCCGAATAAAACTTCAGAAAAGGATTATATTTTTCCCGAATTAAAAAATGCCACCACCGACCCAAAAGATATCCTGAGACTAACCAAAACGGGAAACAAAAGGCTCAATAGAAACTTGCGGCAAATTGCCCATAGAGCTAATATTACCAAAAAACTCAGTATGCACGTTGCCCGTCATTCCTTTGGCAATATCTCAGGGGACCGAATTCCGCTACAGGTACTACAGAAGCTCTACAATCATTCCGATATTAAGACTACTATAGAATATCAACAGAATTTCATCAACAAAGACTTGGACGAAGCACTGGATTTGGTAATCGGTCTTTAGTCCATTGAAGCCGTACTACAGATCGCGTATATATAGGAAAGCCAGCTAATATTTTAGCTATGCTCTTTCATTTGAAAATAATTAAGTACTTTTGTTCATTATTTATATATGTTCACGAAAACGTGAACATAAAAATTAAATGAACAATGAGCAATCAAGGAATTGTGCAATACGCATTGGCCAACCTTCAGAAAACAGGTGAAATCGAAGCCAAATGGCTTGATAACGCCCCAGATAAAGTCTTAGATGGTACGATAGCCCTAACACTGGGCGACCGCACTATCAAGCTTAGTATAGAAATTAAAAAAGAGCTGAGGAATATCCATCTGCCCAAATTAGAGGCATTCGCCAAGGAATATTATCCTTTTATGATTGTTGCACAAAGCATATTCCCCAAAATAAAACAAGAACTCCGTAACAGGAACATCGCCTATCTTGAGGCTAACGGTAATATTTACCTAAACGAAAAAGAAATCTTTCTTTGGCTGGATGCCAACGAACCGATCACAATCAAACAAAAAACTACCAACAGGGCATTTACCAAAACCGGGTTAAAGGTTGTTTACCAATTCTTATTGGACGATACTTGGACCAACAACACCTATCGTGAAATAGCGGAACGAACGGATACAGGAATTGGCAACATCACAAACATCTTTAACGGCCTAAAAGATGAAGGGTTTCTGTTTCCACTTACGAAGGATACGTATATTATGGAGAACAAAAAAAAGTTGCTCGAAAAATGGATTATCGCCTATGAAAAAAATTTAAAACCAAATCTGGCCATTGGAACATATCGATTTGTTGATAAGGATACTTTTTTTAATTGGAAGGACCTTAAATTAAAACAGGGGCAAACATTCTGGGGAGGCGAGCCTGCTGGGGATATTTATACCAACTACTTACGTCCTGAAGAATTGACACTCTACACCACTGAACCAAGAAACGAACTAATGAAGAATTATAGACTTATTCCCGATGAAGGTGGCAATATCAAGATCTATGAAAAATTCTGGAAAGTCGATATTGAAGATACCAACGCCGTTGATCCATTGCTCGCTTACGCCGATCTAATGATGCAAGGAGATAGAAGATGTACCGAAACCGCTCAAAAAATATATAATGAGTACCTACAGAATAAATTTTAAACAACTCCACCAACGTCCGGATTTCTCCGAAATGCTGGCTGCCTTGGAGCGCGCTTTTAAAAAACATCAAGTCGATTTTTATCTAGTAGGTGCAGTCGCCCGTGATCTATGGATGACGGCCATCCACCAAATTCCACCTAGTAGGATAACTAGGGATATCGATTTTGCGATCTTCATAGAAGACAAGGGAGTTTTTGAAAACCTAAAACAATATCTTGTTGAAATAGAACACTTTCAACCTTCAAAAGAGAATAATTTCGTACTGTTGTGGCAGGGAAGAATGCAGATTGACCTACTTCCTTTCGGAAGCATTGTAGATAAAAATGTAAAGGTGAATTTTGAAGGCACAGGACTAACCAGTTTGAATATGCCCGGTTTCAAGGAAATCTATGATAGCGGACTGCCCGAAGTAGAATTGGAAGGGGAACATCGATTTAAGTTCTGCTCTTTGCCTGGAATAATTATCCTAAAGCTCATCGCATGGGAAGACCGTCCTGAAATCAGAAGAGATGACCTAAAGGATATCCTTAGCATCCTATCCCACTTTTTTAATATGTACACCGACCAGATTTATGAGTATCATTCAGACCTATTTGGCTACGATGATTTTGGACTTAATCTAATCGCCGCCCGTGTGATGGGGCGTGAAATGAAAAAAATAGCGATCAGGAACGACAAACTCCATGGTAGGCTCTCCAATCTTCTAGCAAAAAATACGATGGATATCCATACTAGTCAAATGGCCAAGATTATGGCGAATTTGGCCGACACTACCATTGAGGAAAGTCTTAGACCATTATTGGAAATGCGACTCGGTTTTCAAGGCGATTAAAAATTTGGTTTTCCACCCCACCCCAAAACTTGCCATAACTTAACTGCGCATTTATCCTGTGGAGTTTCTTTAGCGGTTCCGACAGTTAAGTCTAGTTCGCTGGCCAGGCAAGCGTTAAAATGAAACTTCTTAGAGCGCAATGTTGTCTTGGCTGGCTGTGCAATACCACTTTTTCCTCTATCCACAATAAAAATCATCCGAAGGGAGCCAATTCCAATAACGGAATGGCTTTTTTTGAATTCTAGATCGAAAGCCCCCTGTCCTTATGCTTCGAATAATCCGTTAATTCATCCTTAAACCCGTTAAAGACTTCTTCCTCTTTGCAAGTTGTACTACCCATGAGCGTATCCAGGGCATTCCACCCTGCACGGAGCATGCTAGCCTGTGCTTGACGGTCCCGCTCCCTAGCAACGGCCACCAAGGCCTCCTTGAATCCGTTTGCCATGTGGTGCTCTACTAGTTCGGTCGGTAAATTGGGTGTTATACCGTCCGATATATACTTATAGGCTGCCCGCTTATAATGCCCGCGTTCCATTAAATGGCCCATCCAAAGGCTTTTTAAATTGTCCTGTCCTTGGGCTATGATATTCTCTAGGATGATCGCCTGAGTAGCCAAGGTGCTGTTCAACTCAGGAGACGATTGTAGATAGTTTTGCATTTTCGTTGAAAGGGCGACTGTTACCGGATACTTGGAATACATGGAGCCCACTCTGAGTTCTCCTTCCTGCTGCTCAAAATAAAATCCTCTGGCATTGAAAAAAGTAATATAGTCCATTGGTGATTTCTCAAAGGGCCCCTGCATGCGTTCGGCATGAAGATGGTAGGCTTTCAAGGCCATGGTATCGAACCGCTCCCTATAGGGCCGGTCCATAGCATTATAGAGTTTCGGAAATACCATGGGAAGGAATAGGGCGGTCGGACTTGGTTTAATCTTTTTGGCTGATTTATTATCCAGCAGTCCTTCCAATAGCTTTGCATTTTCACCTAGAAAACCAAGAGGTGAATATGGGTTTATTGTAGTCTGAAGTAGGGTATTGCCGAGATCGATCGGCACTTGGTGCAGCTTGGAATTCGCATAGGTCAGGGTGCCCCTATCGTACCTTGCACCCAGACTTTGGACAAGCTCACCAAGGACTTCCCTTTGGTCCAGGGTATTGGTGAACAGCTGGTCCCTGGCCCGCTGGATAAGGTCGGACTTCTTTTGCAACTGCTGCTTTTCTTTGTTATAAGCTGAAGTACACATTTCCTCACTTAATGGATGGAAGTGGGATGCGATCACCTTCCACAAGGTCTGATTATCGGTATGCAGGTATTTCTTAAGGAACAGAAAGCGTTCCGATTTCATCATTTCCCTAGCCAAGGCATTTAGAGAGCTAGCAGCGATATGCTCAGAGAACAAGGGTTTGTACCTCAAATCCCTATAGGTCTTTTGGTAAGCTTCCCTTAGGCAACGTTGGACCTCCAATTCCAATTGCTTGCTCTCTGGGTCCATTTGAGTGTATTCAGTTTGGAACAAGTCAGGGTTCTCATTGATACCAAGGTCACTGGCAATCTCGTCGCTGCGCAGTACATAGCCCGATTTATCATAAATGGTGAAATCCACCACCTGTCCCTGCGCATCGCAGGTCAGCCTACAATCCAGTTTTTGGTAGGAGTTTAGGATGTTCGGAAGGTGCTCGGGGTGGATGGTGTTAAAAAGCTTATAGGTCGTACGCAACTGCTTTTCCAATCGCTTCCTTACCATGGGCAATAGGACCGATTGCTTATTGCGCTCAAAGACTTGTCGGAGCTTGGGGCCGGACAATTGTGGGTGTACGGTATAGCCGCTAATGAAACGGGACCGGTACCCGTTCTCTGCGGCAATGCCATAGGATACCCCTACCCTACCCGAGCGTTCTACGACCTTCAGTTGAATATGGTGCTTTTCCAATAGTTTGGCGAGTTCATCAAAACCCCTTACCTTATATTTATGTAGGGTGTTGCTTAGGATATCCTGCATATAGAATCGAACCCCGTTGATATCCTGATGCCTGAACTGGGGAGTTTCGTGTTTGGGGAGCTCCTTGACCGTCCTTTTTTCCGGAGAGGGGGAAAGTCCAAACTGCTTCTCCAGGTATTTCTGGGCGGCCATGCTTCTCCTAAAATCAAAGGAAAGGTTGATCTGACTACAGTCCTCCACGATGGTACTGGAGACAATGTGAACGTGCTCGTGCTCGGTATCGTGATGCCGTACCACGATAAAAGGCTGTTGCCCGTAGCCCATATGTTCCATATAGGCTTTGGATAATGCCAAAAAGGTTTCATCATCCAAATGTTCGCCACGGGGAAGGTTCAGGGAGGCATGTACGTAGCGTTTTTCGGATTCATGCCGGTTGCCTAGATAGAAAAGCACCTGTTCGAAAAGCTTAAGGTCCGTATCCGTGTCCGAATAGGTATTATGAAAGCCCAATACGGTACATTCCGGTTTCCCCAGCACGTATTTCAGTACCCCTTGTACATTTTTCCGATAAAGCAGTCGTGCTATCATTGCAGGTTCGTATTGTTTATGGTCGTTATCAATGCGGTTATCAGCTCATTGGCCTTTTGCACCTCACGTACAAGACTTGCATTGGGGCTTCGTCTGTTCTTGTAATGGGCCACCTTCACCAATTGGTTAATGTTCGTTCCTATTTTGTTCAGTTGGTACCTGACCTTAGGGGTGTTTCCGGGTAGACACTCCGATTTTTCAGCTTCCTTGTTCAGAATGAGCCTTCTTAAGAAAGGGCCCACGGCGCCTCTTCTTTGAAAATCGACATTATAGGATTTTAAAAGCGCCTTCACTTTTTCCAGCTCCCCTGTATTGAACCGGAGCATAATAGTATGCTTTCGCTTTCTGTCTCCCAACTGTTTTCTACCGACTTTATTGATTATCATTTCTCGCTCATTTTAACCTAACCTACTGCCTAGGGCAGCCTTTTCACTTCGTTAGAAGTAGGTATTTTGCGTAACGCAAAACATAACTTGCTATCCGTTAAAAACGGATAATCTTATATAAATATAAAGAACCAAAATAAATCATAAAAGACTTACATACAGTATTTTAAAACTATAAACCACATCAAACCATATAGAACCATATAAGTACAGTCTATCAGTTTATCTGGTCTTTCTATTTGTTTGAAATAGTGGAAAACGCGGTACAATGGACACGATTTCATAGCTAGGGAGAAAAAGGGCAAGGGGTTTTTCTCCCCTTGTGCTTTTGTGCGGCCCCGAGGGGGTCGGGAACATCGGCCGCCAAAAACCTTCCTAGGCGGATCGATGTAAAGTGTGGGAAGGGGAAAAAATAATATCGGAAGGTTGGCCCGACTTCCGCAGGGGCTTGGTATATATTATAAGAATAATTACTACCTAAAGTATAAATAAACCTGGGGTTAAATAAACCGTAGTGGCTTGGTATTTTGCACCATATGGCGTCTGCATTGGGGAACGGATAAAATACTAGTTTCAATAGCGGGATAGACGGAACTGAGTATAGTATTGTGTAATTTTATACGTTTTATTAAAGGACTTTTATTTCGTTAGTTACCACAAGAACGCAAACGATAAAATTATAAATCGCTATATGAACTCTTTTTCAGGAATCACTATCAGGGTGTTGTTTGCATTCTTATTGTTACAATTACTTACATCATGTAACACTGCCAAATACACTATTCTTTTCGATTCGGGGAAATATTTGGACTTTGGGCATGGCAAATGGCTTTTACGATGCCAGAACCAACTCTAGATTTTCTAATTCTAGACTGTATCCTACTGCCCTAAATGAGTTCCGAAAGATATTGGGCGATTCCTTGTTTGAGATACACGACATCCGTAGAAATAGGCTCATGCCACGAGAAATAAGTTTCGACATGGACCGGAAACAACTTTTAAAACTAAATGAGGATTCGGGTTGCGACTATCTCATCAACATTGAGGGAAAGGTAATCACCGAGGGGATTGGCCCTATTACTCTTCCAAATCACGATTTGTTGTCGGACTATAGCTCTAACGAATCCTCAGTCTCTATCCGCATATACCATTTGAAAACAGGAATAGAAATATCTTCGTCCAGTGTCTATGCAAAAAGTGTGGAACAAGCTAATGCATTCGGAACCCAGTCCAATAAATAAAAGCTTAATAATTTAACTTAAATTTTGAAATAATTAAAAAATGATCTGAAGGGAATCCGTTTGGCCATTCCGATATTAATTCAGTCGAAAAATTCTTAATACCCTTTCCTTTGTAATAAATCTGATCTATTCTTCCGTCCTCAATATGGCTAAATCCAGGGTATTCTTTTACATTAGGATATAAACTGCGATAGGCATCAGTAAATCCATTATTTAACAATTTTAATGAAGCAGGACTGTCCCCACCATCGGTATGGGGAACTGCATTAAAATCACCTCCAAATACTGCCGGGACTACATTTGTAGCACTAAACCTGTCTTTATGGAAATCATAAACCTTAGGGAAAGAGGTCATCCCATACCAATTCGACATAGCATATATTTCTTGACTTTCACTCAAGATTAGTTTGGCTCCTAAATTCATAAATGAAGCTTCCAATGGCACGTATACTTCTTTGATAGGATACCGACTAATAATGGAGATGTTTGATCCTTGAAAACAATAATCCCAGTCAGATGCTGTAACAAAATAATAACCTAGCTCAGCAGCTATGAAATCTCCCGATGAATAGGTTTCCTGTAGTAAAACCACATCTAAATTCTTTTCTTTAATCATTTCAACAATACGCATGCGTGAATCCCAATTATCATTTTCAATTGTAAAGTGTTTTCCACCGTGCCATATATTCCAATTGCCTATGTTTAAGGAATCCAATTTTGGCTCAAATTTGAACGCAGTGGAATTTTTATATTTTCTATAAGTATCTAGTACTTCCGATGCGTTAAGGTCTTTATCCCAAATATAAAGTTCATCTAATTCAAATTCAGAAGGAAATAATTGAGTCTGTTGGCTAAACATCTGTGCTGTCTCCTTATGAATACAGACCTTTCCGTTATCCAAATAATAAATTTTACTTATAGGTTTTAGCTCGGTTAACTCCATAATTTGAAAAACAGTGTATGGGTTTTTCAACAATTCTTTTCTTATTTCATTTACACGCTTTAACAAATTAGATTGGTTAGAATCAGGTTTTTTAGTCTTTACATTGGTGTTTTTACTAGTGAAAATTTGATCAGGATTGACGACCAAGTCAAGAAATTCATCATTTTTTAGGGTTCCGACGCCTAAGGAGTTAAATTCATCTACTAAAGCCTGTAACTTTACAGCTCCATCCTTAATTTGAGGCAGCAATTTATTGTTGTAATCAAAACCATTTTTCTTTGTCCCTATAACCAATGGTTTATTATGATAAAAATCAAACCCTACATTATAAATAGCTTTATTATGCCCATCGTAATATAAGCGAACTTCAGAGGTCTCTTTGTTATACGTCATTGTTATTTGGTGCCATTCCCCATCAGATATAGGCATTTTGTCGCCATTTTCTCTTTCATAATTTAACCTTTTATCACCGGAACCAATACTAAATGCAAATGTTCCCCCAGAAGAGTACAATACCCAACCCTTATTTTTTTGTGAATTAATACTCTTGTCCGAAAATTCTTTTTGTGATATTAAAACAGTAGGTTTTTTTGAAAATGTCCTGACCCAGAATTGAACAGAGAAATCTTTAGTACCATCTAAAATTAAGTTATTTAAAACTAAATGGTCAAAATCCTCATTGGGCGAAAAGGTTAAGGATTTCCCATTGATACCTTTTACAAAAGCATAATTATCGCCTTCGAATTTATAATTACCACTATTTAAGTTATTGTCAAAATTAAAATGAATATAACTATTTTCTTTATCTTGGGTATTGGCTTGTGAAATGCAAAGCTTGACTGATAGGAAGATGCAGATCTGCATATAAAATATTATTTTCATAATTGGTTTTTTATAAATTATTTTTTATTTAAATATGTTGTCCTTTCATTATTTGAAAGGAGTTTGCAGAATAAAAATAAATACTATCGCGTTAAAAATAAGAAGTATTTATGAGAGCCTCGCTTTATTAATTTCGAGGAAGAGTGTTTAGTAATTATGTTTAGTGTGAATACTACTTTTTACCATTATATTATCCGTAAAAGGAAAGGTTATTTCCAATCAGTCTTTTTTTAATAAAAGCCATATTTCCCTTTTTATAGAGTAATTGTTTTTCTGTTACTGACAATAACTGTTCACTTTTCTATTGGCAATCGTCGTTTGAATACAAACTAGGACAGCATTCAATCAAAAACCATAGGTATTAGTACTACTGTTAATCAGTTTTGTAATTTTATAAGAGTCGCGGCATAAACAAGTTATAGGAAGTGTATTTACTAATAACAATTTAACTAAAAGCTTAACAACCTGCTCTAATTTCTTTATAAACTTTCCTCTTGATTCAATCTGAACAGATCGCTCATCGTCTTCGATAAGCTCTGCATCAGGTTATTCCATAAAGCATAATGGCTTCAAGATATATAATGCGGATCCCATGCCCTTTGAAATGGCCTTCATGGCTTTTACAGAATCCCCTGCCGACGAAATATCTTACTCTCCATCATAGGCAAAAGAAATAAAGGAGACCGCTATTCCGGTCTCCTTTGTAATATGACCTATTTCTTCTGTCCATGAATTAACTATTCATGATTGTCCTTACACTTTTAATAAATTCATAGGGTTCTACTTTATTCCCACTAAGTATTGGATTGTTATATTCATAAGAATATAGCTATAGGAATAGCTTAATTCCCATAGGTTCAAAACTGAATTGTATAGTTGACTACAAGAAGTACTAGGCACAATAAAATATTTATTTTTCAAGATTTATTGTCCAAGTTTTAGTTCGTTTGCCACTTGCAGAAGTGACCGTGAATGTATGACTTCCCGTGGACCAATTACGATACCCATCTAAAGCGGGTGAAATAGTTGAACCTGAAGTTAGCGTACAAGTAGCAAAAATTTCAGATAAATCAGACTCTTTTTTTACACTAGCGACAATCGTTCCTGATTCAGGGTTTATTATCGGCTTACCAATAAGAATTGACCCTTTATCTTTCCCATATGCTTTAAATGACAAAATTTCAGTTCTATCAAAAGTTGAAACGTCTTCAATTTCTATGTTTTCGCAGCCTACCATGACCAAAACAAGAAGGACAGTGAATATGTTTTTTATTGTTTTCATTTATTATTTTTAAAGAGTTAAAATCCAGGATTCTGTTCTAAAACGTTCATTCGGACGATTTCTGAACGAGGTATTGGATGGTAGTATAACCGGTCGTCCCAGGTTCGGGTATCCGTATTGGAAATGTAAAATTTAGTTGGGGATATAAACCGTACACCAGACATCACCCCTTGATTTGTTTTATTTCCGATTCGCCAACGACGAATATCCCAAAAACGATGATCCTCAAAGGCAAGTTCTATTCGTCTCTCTTTACGTATTAACTCACGTAATTTTAATTGGTTCGTTTCTGTTAAATTAGGCAGTCCTACTCTAGATCGTATTTTATTAACAGCGGTTAATGCGCCTGTGATATCGCCTTTTTCCACACGAGCTTCTGCTTCATTCAGAATAACTTCTGCCAACCTGAAATATATCCAATTTATACTGTGGTCTTTACTGCTAGAACCAGCATAAGGGTAATTGTAGTTGTCATAATCAATCCATTTCCAAACATTATAACCGGTCATGGATCCATCTCCTTTATCAGGGGTATCCATGGTATAACGATCTACGGCTACTGGTCCTTTATCGCCATTCAACCAAATATTTGCGCCGTGAAAAACGATAGAAGCGTAAAAACGAGGCTCTCGATTTTCATATATCCCACTTTCATGAATATCGAAAATTTCGGTTTCAGGTTTACCGCTAAACTGTGGAGCCTGACTACCATCCTTTAATTCATATTGATCGATTAAATTCTGAGTAGGACCAAGACCACCCCATCCTCTGTCACCGTATGGATCATTGATATAAGTAACCATATGATAAATTAACATGGCGTTCGATACATCAGGGTTGCTGAATTGTTTGTCAAAGATTATTTCTGAATTATCCTTGTTAGTTGTCCACCAAATAGAGCGATATTGTTCTGGTGTTTGTCCAGGAACCAAATTATAACCGAATTTATATACTTCCTCTGCCGCTTCAATTGCCTGATCATAACGATTATTATAGAGTGCGGCACGGGATCGTAATGCCCATGCAGCTCCTTTTGTAGCCCGTCCTTTATCTTTTCCTTCCCAATAGTCAGGTAGAAGTTCGCATGCTTTTTTTAAGTCTTGAAATATAAAGTCATATGTTTCGTCTTCTGTGCTACGTGGTATTTCCCAGTTGTCTTTTAAGGAAAGTACCTCATTTAACAAGACAACGCCACCATATCTTTTTACCAATTCAAAATAGGTGAAAGCACGTAGAAAATAAACTTCTCCTTTATAAGAATTAATTTCCTCTAGGCTTAACGAAGAAAGTTCTATTTTTTCTAAAAAACGATTAAATTTCCTAATATTTTCATAAGATGTTCTCCATGTTACTTCCGAGGGATTGTCTGCATTTTCTAAATTATAATTATATAAAAAAGAACTAGCGCGCCACTTATCGCGTTGCGAGTGCACCGAATTATCTGTACGCGATTCTCCTAATTGGTATTGTTGTAAGGGTAGGTTCGCATATAGGTCATTTATATAATAGGATACCAGAACAGGGTCATTCCAAAAGGCATCGTCAGAAATCTCGTTTAATGGACTTTTCTCAAGCACATCACTACACGAGGTTGCAAAGAATAAAAGGAGGAGTAGAATAGAATAATTTATAATTTTCATAAGTTTTATATTTAGAATGTTACATTAACACCTAAGGTGAAGGTTTTCATTTGCGGGTAAATCGTATTGCTACGTACTTCCGGATCAAGGTATTTCACAGCGGACCAGGTGGCTAAGTTTTGTCCAGCTGCATATATTCGAAATCCTTTGATTAGATTAGACTGAGCAAATGCTGTTGTTTTAAAATCATATCCTAATTCTATATTTTTTAACCGGAGGTATGACGCATCACGCAACCAAAAGGTTGATATTTCACGATTAATAGGACTACCGCCATAATATAACCGAGGAAATTCTGCACTTAGATTTTCTGGTGTCCATGAGTTACCGATATGGTGATCAAAAAGTGTTCCTCCACGCCCTTCTAAATAAGGATGTGTTAGAAAGCCGTCATAAATTAAATTGGTCATTCCTGCCCCTTGGAAGAATAGCCCTAAATCGAAGCCTTTATATTCCCCTTGGAGATTTAAACCAAAGATCAACTCCGGATAGTCGGTTCTACCTATAGCCACTCTATCCTCAGCATTAATTATTCCGTCTCCATTTTGGTCCTTATATCTAATATCCCCAGCTTTTGCCTGACCAAACTGCATTTGAGGGGCATTATCGGCCTCTTCGTTTGTTTTATACAGGCCTAATGCCTCGTAACCAAAATACTGACCCATCGGATGCCCTGTTCTTCTTTGACGTGGGTTGTTTTTCTGACCTTCGGGTTCCAATAAATCAATGATTTTATTTCTTGCCCAAGTAAGGTTTCCAGCAATAGAATAGTTAAAGTCAGCAATATTATTGCGGTGGGTAATATTTAGATCAATACCTCGGTTATCAACAACACCTACATTCGCAGCAGGCACTTTATAACCTAGAATATTAGGTATATCTGTTCGAGCAAGTAAAATGTCACGGGTAACTTTATAAAAGTAATCGGCCTCAAATGTTAGCTTGTTTCTGAATAAAGCGGCATCGATACCCACGTTGAACATTTCAGATGTTTCCCAGGTAATATTGGGGTCTGCAAACCGTGTTTCAGTATAACCCATGGCAATATTTGGTGATTGCCCACCGAATACAGCATTGTTGCCCACTCCATAAGCCGACATATAACTAAAACGCCCTATATTATCAGCACCTGCTAACCCCCAAGAGCTTCTTAACTTTAGATTGTTTAAAACATGGTTAATAGATTGCATAAATGGCTCTGAAGAAACTCTCCATGCAACGGATACCGATGGAAAGAAGCCATAACGTCGATTTTTTGGAAACTTCTCGGAACCATCAATCCGACCATTAGTCTCAACCATATACTTCTCCTTATAGTTATAGGTTAAACGGAAAACCGTACCAATTTTTCCACTTTCGGTGGCAGAACCACTATTATCTTTATCCTTTTCAGGCCCAGCAAAAAGTTGCGGAATGGTTGAAAACAGATATTTATAACGAGCGGCCCAAAAATTATTAGACTTATCCTCCGAAACAGAATATAGGAATAAGGCTCCAATCTGATGATCGTCCGCAATACGTTTATTATAATTTACCTGGAGTTCGGCTGAATAAGACTGACTATTACCAAAAGACTCAGTTAAATCAGAACCTTCCCGATTAGGGCTACTACCATCATATTGCTCTAAGGTTTTGTTCCAAATGTAATAATTAATAGGTGTCTCCCATTTCTTTTGATAGCTGAAGCCTTTATCAAAAGCAAAGACTCCCTTAACATTCAACCCTTCTACATTAGGAATAGATAGATCTACAATAAAGTTAGTATTGATGGAAGTTTTCTTATTATTAACATACCCTCCTTCAGTAATTAATCCAATAGGATTATGTCCTAAAGATACTTTCCCCAGCTTACCATCTGGAAAACGCCCAGGATCGGTTTGTGGATTCCGATACATGTTATGAAAAATGAAGTTTGTGGAGGAAGGAATTGTATTTCGATCTTCTTGACGCAATGCAATATTGCCTGATAATTTCAATAAATTATCTACAAGATTAGCATCTATATTGGCCCTTACATTATATCGTTTAAACCCTGTAGAAGGTGTATTTGTTCGAACATCGCCATATAAAGCATCTTGATTGCTATATCCTAACCCTAAAAAGTACTGTACTTTTTCATTTCCACCACTCGCATTAAGACCATGTTGCTCCTGCCACGCGCGAGGTAGGAGTACTTCTTTTTGCCAATTTGTATTTGGGTAACCGTAAGGGTCAGAACCGTCTTTAAATTTCTGTAACTCTTCTTGTGAATAAATACCATATTGGCCTGGTTCATTTCCTAAATCCATTTCTTTATTCCGCCATGCATCGTTCATATAACGTGCATGATCATAGGAAGATGCTATTTTTGGAAGGCGGGTTGGTTCTCCAAAACCACCTTTAAAATTGTAATTGACTTGATTATTTCCAGCTTTTCCTCGTTTTGTTTTTATCAAGATTACCCCATTTGCTCCTCGTGCCCCATATGGTGCTACAGCTGAAGCATCTTTTAAAATAGTCATGGACTCTATTTCGTCTGAAGTAAGTTGTCCCATACTTCGTCCAACAATGCCATCTACAACAATCAAAGGATCAGAAGAGTTAGGTGAACTAGAACCACGAATCATAATCTTAGGATTTTCATAACCGGCTTCGCCTCCTTGTTGTTGAATTAAAACACCGCTTACTCTTCCTCCTAGTGTAGATGTTATGTTCGTGGAGGATGAGGATTTAATGTCATCCATTTTCATTACAGAGGCAGCGGCCGTCATTGTTTGTTTTTTCTGCACTCCATAACCTACAACAACCACTTCGTCGAGTGCCGCTGTTTCCGTTTCCATTACTATATCGATTTTGTTCCGATTGTCTACTTTAACTTGTTGGGAGGTGAAACCAATAAAACTTATTTCAAGGAAAGCATTGTTAGAGACCTCAATGGAATAGTTCCCATCAAAATCCGTCATAACCCCATTATAGGTTCCCTTTTCCAAGATATTGGCTCCCGGGATGGGCAGACCAGTATCGGCTTCAGTTACCGTTCCGGTTACCGTAAAGGACTGTTGTATAATTAAAGGAACGTCGTCGAAAGTTAAGGATGGGTTCTGTTTTCTCGAAAGAAATATCTGGTTACCGAAAATCCTAAACGTGGTCTCGGTATTTCTAAATACCTTCTCTAAAACAGCATGGATTTTCTCCTTGTTGGCCTTTATGTGCACCTCTCTATCCAAGTTCACATCGTTTATTTTATAGGCAAATAGGTAATCGGTCTGGTGTTCTAAAATGCCAAGTAGTCGGGAAATTTTCACCCCCTCTAGGTCCAATGTTACGGTTTTCTGTGAATAAGAAGGGTTGGCCTGTATGCCAAAAAAGTTTATTATGAGCAACAGTGCTGTTAGCTTCATCTTTAAGTCAAGTTTAAACAAGCGATATCTTGTTATACAATAGAATAGATTTTTCATACTTTTGAAGTAGTGATGTTAATTGATACTAGATTTTTAATTGACCACAATTATTGGTGGGGGATGCTACAACATTCCCCATCTTTTATGGTTTTTCTCAGTTTCTTTTCATTTCACTTAAGTTTTTTGGTTAATAATTATTGTTCTCTGGTTTTCTTTGGTAAATTCTAATCCATAGGTCTCCTTAAAATAATTCAATATTCTATCCAGAGGTTCATCGGCAAATTTTGCGTTGAACTTTTCCTTGGCCAGATTTTTATCCTCATTGATTATTTTTACATTATAATGTCGCTCCATTTTTTTTAGGATGTCCTCAAAAGTAATTTCCACAAAGGCCAATCCGCCCTGCATCCAAGAAGTATAGATTTCAGTATCAACTTCGCTTATATGTAAGCTGTTGTTATTTAGTTCCAAACTGGCAAGCTGACCAGGCTTAAGGATCGCACCATTTTGTAGATTTTGGCCAGTTTTCAGCTTTACCGAACCTTCCACTAAAACTACATTGGTTATGGAATCTTCACCATAGGCTGTAACATTAAATTCAGTGCCCAAAACTCCAATTTGAATATTCTTTGTGGTAAGAACAAAAGGGCGCTCTTTATCCTCGGTTACTTTAAAAAAAGCCTCTCCTGTTAAAGTAACTTCTCTTTTGCCTGTTTTGGGAAAATTCACGGGATATTTTAAAGAGGACCCAGCATTAAGAAAAACCTGGCTTCCATCTGATAATTGTACTTCAAAACGCTTTCCGTACGGGATGCGAATCGTATTGTAGTTTACTTTTTCGGTTAAGGCTTCGGCCTTCTTATACACTAATTTATTTCCTTTTTTTCCTCCAATTATATTTCCTTTTTTATCCAATAAATCAAGATTTCCTTGCTCGGATAATTCCTGTAACTTTCCATCATCAGTTTCTAATAAAATATATTCCTTTACAGCAATAGCTTTGTAGTTTTCCTGGGAATCGTTATAAAAACGTTCTTTAAACGATCGGAAATAAATTACGCTCACCATTAATCCGATCAGTACAGCTGCCACTGCAGTATAACTAAGAAGATTCTTGTTTTTATATGGTTTCCTTTTAGTTTTGTTCTCTATCATTTCAGCCTTGGAAAGGATTTGGTCCTGTATTCTATGATAGGTGTTTTTGTCCAATTTAGGGATTATGTCCAAATTTTCTAAAACCTCCTCTACTTGTAAAAAATCCTCTGTTAGCTCTTCTTTTTTAAAGTATGCCACTAATTCTTCTACTTCTTCAGGGGAACATTTGTTCTGTACAAACTTGTTTATTAAGTGTTTTATGCGTTGCCCTTGTTTCATTGGTCAAATAGATTTTCGTTACATATAATACAGTTGAAACAGGAACGACTACTATGTCTATCAGAATTATTTTTTAATTTATTTTTCAAAAAGGCAGGAAGTCAAGTAGAAAAAAAGACGGAAAGATAATGTTTATGGAGTGTGGCAAAGGAATTTAAAAATTCGAAAAATATTTGAGAAACAGGTTTTTATCTCGTTTTTTTACAAGCTTTTAGTATTCGGAGCGCTTTAAAAGAGAGATTTAAATGGCTTCTAATATCTGGCACTTTCAATTAAGAATGCTAAAATAAAAACGATATCCCCGTTAGTGGAAAGAAATTCCTTTATGGTGGTTAGAGCTTTGTTGATTTGGTATTTTACGGTATTTACCGAAATATCTAGATCACGGGCAATTTCCTCATAACTTTTACCGTCGTTCCTGGACATCTGGAAAACAAGCTTGCACCTGGGAGGTAATTTTTCAATGGCATGATTTTTAAGTTGCTCATAATCGTCTTCCACAAATTTGTTTATGGCTGTATTATACTGTACTTGGCTTTTATAGAAAATGGCTTCCCTTAGTTGTTTATTATTTGCGCTTTTGACGAGGAGATTAAAAGCCAAATTCCTGGCAATAGTAAAAATATAAGCTTTTAGAGACAGGGAAGGATCTAGTTTTTCACGGTTTAACCAAACTTTTAGAAATACGTCCTGTACGATTTCTTCTGCTTGCGGCTTGGACTTTAAAATGGCAAGGCTATAGGCATAAATACTTGGTTGATACCTCTCAAAGAGCTCTTGAAATGCCCGTTTATCCCCCTCTTTAAGTTTTAATACGAGTAACTCTTTTAAATTATCCTCATTATTAGTCATTGTCCTATTCCTTATTGAAAAATTCGCCAAATTTTATAGAATTCCGGGCTTTGTTATTGGTATTTTATGCGTCGATTTAAATAATGTGCGAAATCTACAAATTATTTTAGGAACTTAATTGTTAAGTTTTTTGAAGCATGAGAGAAATAGGTGATGAATTATCTGACCAGTCGATAGGCCAGGGCTGAATAAGGTGCTGACTGAACCGGGTCCGGTGTATCCCTACAATGGGGATAGCTCTTTAGATGTCGAGGATTAAGGGAGGGAGATAGTTTAAATTATCTGGAAAATGGATCGCGTGGCCAAGAATCTCAACTCCCAAAAATGTTGTACCTATGTTGTACCTAAACGAAAAAAGCCGACTCCTAAAAGTCGGCTTTCCCTTTGTACAGGCGGAGAGACTCGAACTCTCACACCTCGCGGCACTAGATCCTAAGTCTAGCGTGTCTACCAATTCCACCACGCCTGCAATTCGAGTGCAAATATATACCTTTATTTTAAAACGAAAAGACTTCTTGGCAAAAAAGTTTATTTTTTTTGTAAATTTATCCTTTGTACAAATAAAACTATGCAACAAGTAACTGATTACCTGAACAAAAACAAGGACAGATTCATCAATGAATTGATAGAACTCCTTAAAATTCCTTCCGTAAGTGCAGACCCTGCCTTCTCCCAAGATGTCCTTAATACCGCCGAAGCCGTAAAGACCGCGCTTTTAGAGGCCGGTTGCGATACCGTAGAGATTTGCGAGACCAAAGGGTATCCTATTGTATACGGCGAAAAGATTATAGATCCTAGCCTGCCTACCGTATTGGTCTATGGCCATTACGATGTACAACCGGCCGATCCTATAGACCTGTGGGATTCTCCGCCCTTTGAACCGGTGATCAAAAACACTGAAATCCACCCCGAAGGCGCCATATTTGCCCGTGGGGCCTGTGATGACAAAGGCCAAATGTACATGCACGTAAAGGCCTTTGAACTTATGATCAAGACCAACCAATTGCCCTGCAACGTAAAGTTCATGATCGAAGGGGAAGAAGAAGTAGGTAGCGAAAACCTGGGCGAGTTTGTCGCCAATAACAGGGAAAAACTCGCCAATGACATTATCCTTATTTCCGATACCGGCATGATTGCCAAAGACGTGCCTTCTATCACCACCGGTTTACGCGGTCTTAGTTATGTAGAAGTAGAAGTTACCGGCCCCAATCGCGACCTTCATTCTGGTCTCTATGGGGGTGCCGTTGCCAACCCTATCAATGTGTTGACAAAAATGATTGCCTCCCTGCACGACGAGAACAACCATATTACGATTCCTGGATTTTACGACAAGGTAGAAGAATTGTCCCAAGAAGAGCGTGCTGCCATGGCAAAAGCGCCCTTTAATTTGGAAAACTATAAAAAAGCACTGGACATCAATGATGTGTATGGCGAAAAAGGCTATACCACCAACGAGCGCAACTCTATACGTCCTACCTTGGATGTAAACGGAATTTGGGGCGGTTATATCGGAGCAGGTGCCAAAACGGTAATTGCCAGTAAAGCCTATGCCAAAATTTCCATGCGTTTGGTACCGCACCAAGAGTGGGAAGAAATTACCCAACTCTTTAAAACCCATTTCGAAAGTATTGCCCCAGCAGGGGTTACAGTAGTGGTTAAACCACATCACGGTGGCCAAGGTTATGTAACGCCGATAGATAATAATGGGTACAAGGCTGCAGAAAAGGCCTATCAGACCACCTTTGGAAAAACGCCTATTCCACAGCGCAGTGGCGGTAGCATCCCTATCGTGGCCCTATTCGAAAAAGAACTCCAGAGCAAAACCATCCTTATGGGCTTTGGCCTAGATAGCGATGCCATTCACTCGCC
The DNA here is from genome assembly GCF_012272855.1 of Arenibacter sp. 6A1. GTDB lineage: Bacteria > Bacteroidota > Bacteroidia > Flavobacteriales > Flavobacteriaceae > Arenibacter. The sequence goes on from NZ_JAAXCQ010000002.1 coordinate 44,021, forward strand.
CAACGAGCACTTTGGCGTATGGAACTACCTAAAAGGCATAGAAACCATCCCGTATTTCTATCAGCATTTTACGGAATTGTCCAAATAAAATTTTTAAAATCCGTTCTTTTTAGAGCGGATTTTTTTTTTGGGCGTTCCCCTATCGGGTCGCTCTTTCCGCTATATCTTTTTTAGGCGCACCAGCCCCTAAAAAAGGATGCCGCTGCAATAGCTAACGCGGGATTCAGTGAACAATTACCATTGAGATGAAAGAGGGCCGAACGGAAAATGCAACGATTTGCATTTGGAGCGAGGAGCCAGACGGCGCGTTGGCCAAGGCTGCAGTCATTCTCAATGAACAATGAGATAAAAAAGAACACCCTATAACCAAGCCCTGCTAAAACAAAGTAATCAGTAAACGGTAACAAGTAAACAGAAAAAACCTTGATTAAGGTTATATGGAATTCTATAGTATTTCATGAACCTGATTTCTTATTGAGACATTCCAACATCCCCCTTACTCCCCCTTCAAAGGGGGAATCTGGATGATTTTACTTTAGGGACCAGTTTTTAAACAAGCCCTGCTAAAACAAAGTAATCAGTAAACGGTAACCAGTAAGGAAGTTATCTTGTTATCCTGTTACCGAGTTATCTGGCCGTGAGTATGTCCTATTTTTCTCTTCACCCCTCAAATAGCTATTTTAACAACCTCACCCCTAATCCTATAACTTTATACTCAACCTAAAAAAAACAACTCTATGTTTGTAGAATTAAAATTATTGTTCTATGTTTGTAGAACAATATCTTATACCGCTCCCATGAAACTATCAAAAACCGAGGAAGAATTAATGAACCACCTTTGGAAGTTAGAAAAGGCTTTTATGAAGGATCTTTTGGAAGTCTACCCAGAGCCCAAACCAGCGACCACCACCGTGGCTACCTTATTAAAGCGTATGGCAGACAAAGGATTTGTAGGATACAAGCTTTTGGGCAATGCACGGGAATATTTTCCCTTAGTAAAAAAGAAAGATTATTTCTCCAAACACCTGAACGGACTCATCAAAAACTTTTTTAACAATAGCGCCTCCCAATTTGCCTCCTTCTTTGCCCAAGAAACAGACCTTAGCAAGGAAGAACTAGAAGAATTAAGATCCTTAATCGATAGCGAAATTAAAAATAAATAGCCATGTGGGAATATCTTTTAAAATTTAGCGCATGTTTGGCCCTCCTACTCCTCTTCTACAAATTGGTTTTAGAAAAGGTGCATATCCATCATTTTAAAAGGTATTACCTATTAGCGGCCTTTGTTATCGCCATGGGCATTCCGTTAATTACGTTTACCCAATACATCACCGTAGTAGCACAGCCAATGGCGAATCAACCGCTTATAGACCATTACGGGACGCTACAACAGCTAGCAACTCCGGAAGAGACCAATCTACTGCCTATTATTTTATGGGGATTTTATGGTTTGGGAGCAGCGATTTTCGCCATTAAATTTCTCCTAAACCTAAAAAACCTCATCGGCAGTATCCACAATAACCCCAAGCAAAGGACAGGCAGTATACTTCATGTACTTTTAACAGAACCCATTGCGCCCCATACCTTTTTCAACTATATCTTTTTTAACAAAAGAAATTATGAGAACAATGAAATTCCACAAGAAGTGTTTTGGCACGAGGAAACCCATGCCCGGCAAAAACATAGCTTGGATATATTGCTTTTAGAACTGCTTCAAATAGTGCTATGGTTTCACCCCTTAGTGTATTGGGCTAAACATTTGGTAAAGCTCAACCACGAGTTTTTAGCAGATCAAGCCGTATTAAACAAAGGGGCAATTGTCCCTACCTATCAAAATTTAGTGTTGGCATTCTCATCAAATGCTATAACACCATCCTTGGCAAATGCCATTCATTATTCATCAATCAAAAAACGAATCGTCATCATGAAAACACAAACATCACAAAAAGCCATCTGGCTAAAAAGCTTATTGCTATTGCCTTTATTAGCCCTTTTACTGTATAGTTTTAGTACTAAAGAGATTGAAGAAATTAAACAGCTTAGGGAGGAAGTTCTTTTTCCCGATACCTTAAAAGCACAACAGTCTGCTCAGGAAACAATTAATGATTTCATTGCCCAAAATACCACAGAACACGAAATCTTAATATTAATAAATAAAAATGGACAGCTGTTGATCAAAAATGATCTGGTTAAGATTGAAGATTTAACATCGCACTTACTAAGGTATAACCAGAACCTTAGCAAGAAACAAAGGAGTCAACTCGTCAAATCCAGAATCCAGGTTGATAAAGAAACTCCAGTCAATATCATTAAAAAAGTAGAAGCTATATTACTAGACTATGGCGTAGCGACCATTGATATTGAAGAGTATAAACAACAAAGAGAGGCCACAAAGAGTGAAATCAAGGAATTTAATACACTCGCTAAAAAATACAAGGCACAATCAAAGGGCAATTTCTTCATCCTTAAAAAAGAAGTCGATCGGATGGAGTATATCTATAGCATCATGAGCAAGGCACAAAAAAAGAAAGCAGAACCTTATCCTAATTTTCCACCGCCGCCACCATCGTTACCTGCCATTGCCCTGGAAGAAGAATCCGTAGAATATGAAAAGCATATAGAAAGAAATCATGGCCAGAAAATGACCAAAGAGGTTATTATTATAAACAAAGATCGCCATGCCCCAAAAATAAAAGGGGAGCATCCCACCCTTAGAAAACATGTCCTACTCCCTCCACCACCTCCTATTCCGGCCAATGCTACTAAAGAAGAAATAAGGGAGTACGAAATAGCCATAGAAAACTATGAGAAAGGCAAGGACGCAAAAGTAATAAAGAAACAAGACGAGGATGGAAATATGTATGAGGTCATCGTGATCGATGGCGACAACCGTATACCACCACCCCCACCTCCAATGGTTTCCCCTACGGAGCATTTTAAAGAACTGCACCAAAAAGGCGCTAAATTCTATAAGGACAATAAAGCCATCTCCTATGAAGAGGCCCTTAAAATTTTAAAGGAGAACAAGCACCTCAATATAGAGGTAAAGGAAACCAACGGGAACCAACCCACGGTAAAACTCTCTACTAAACCTATAAAACAGAAAAACTAAGCCTCGCAATGGTTAAAAGAAATAACCTATTGAAAACAAAAATAACCTTCATTTAGAAGGTTATTTTTGTTATAAAAAATCTCTACGAGATTAGTGCTTATATTCCCCACATTCGTTCCCAAAGAGCCGATAAAAGTCGTTTTCCGTCTCTTTTCAATTTGGGGGTTTCTTCTACGAGTAAATCGCCATTGTTTGGGAGTAGCTTATAATTAAAGGCAAACTGTTCCTCATTAGCTTCCAAACTCATTAACCCAAAACGAAGATCGTTAAAATACAACTGCCCCTCTTTTTCACTGATGGTAAACCAGCCGCCCGTAATCTTTTTTAAGCGTTCTACCTTTTCGTTTCCATCCAAGGCGCCTAGTAAGTGATGGTTCTTAGGATAGCGGACAAATTCCATGGGCGATGTATCAAAAAAGGAATAGTTCCCTATGAGGTAGAAATCCCCGGCATCTATATTGGCCGACCATAGAATGGTATTAAAAGGGGCAGGCCTGATATCCATTTGTTGGTATGCTATCCCCTGCTCCTCTAAACTATCGGTAATTTTCATATAGGCCACACCCTTTAACACTAGCGTCAGCCCCATATACAAACTACTCACAACTAAGCCCATGGCATTATATCGCCATCGCTTGGGCGAATCGCGTTTTTGCCGCATGGCCAATATAAGAAAAACGAGAAATGGCAGGGTGTACAAAGGATCGATAACAAAGATATTCTGAAATGCCAACCTTAGATCGAAAGGCCAAAAAAGCTGTGTTCCCCAAGTGGTAAATGCATCTAAAATAGGATGTGTAAACAATCCCCAAAACATAAGCCAAGACCAGTCTTTCCAAGTCGCGGGCAGTTTTCTTTCCAATTTGGAGATCAACCAACCAAAAAGGGGCGCAAAAAGAACGGAAAAGAAAATAGAATGGGTAATGCCCCTATGCCATTCAATCGCCGAAACACTATCGGTAAAATGTTTGGCCATCACATCCAAATCTGGGATAGTCCCGGCAATAGCCCCGTATAACATGGCCTTATTACCTACTTTCCTTCCTAAAACGGCCTCGCCTACCGCGGCACCGAGTACTATTTGTGTTAAAGAATCCATTTTTAATCTATATGCAAAAGTAAAAAACTACCTATCGTAGTAACTGCTTCAATTTTATTCATCGCTTTAACCAAAGGGGTGTGCCTTATTCTACAATTTCCATTTTCTTTAATAAAAAGGAGGCATTCATATTCTGGCAAATCCCATCCTTAAAAGTATAATCAAAATGCAGTTCATTGTCTATGATCTCGGCATCAAAATAATGGTTCCGTATCTGTGGTAAATCATCCGAAGCCTCACACAAACTTAAATCGTGGGTCGCAATAATACCTGTTGCCCCAGAGCCCACCAATTTCTCTACAAACTTTCTAGAGCCAATGGCCTTATCCATACTATTTGTACCCTTTAAAATTTCGTCCAAGACAATAAAATAACGGTCTTTTTGAATTTCATCCACTATATATTTTAAGCGTTTCAATTCAGAAAAGAAATACGATTCATCGTCTGTAAGGGAATCGGTAGTACGCATACTGGTAATTAGTTTTATGGGATTGTAAGACACCTCGGCGGCACACACTGGAAGCCCCACATTGGCCATTACAATCTGTAGGGAGACGGTTCTTAAAAAAGTACTTTTTCCGGCCATATTGGCCCCGGTAACAATAAAGAACTGTTCGTTTAAGATATCGATATCATTAGGCACGGCTTTCTTAGGGTCTAACAAAGGGTGCGAGGCCTTAGCAGAGTTTAATACAATGTTTTCATTGACTATCTTGGGATAGCTATAATTTGGATGGTTGTGAGCAAAATTCCCTAAACTGTTGTAGGCATCAAAAAAGGCGATGGTATTAAACCAGGGCGATACCTTGGTACCGTAATCGGCGATCCACTTTTCTAATTTATACCCTTGGCGCAGGTCCCACAGGAAAAAACCATTTCCTAAAAGACCAAAAATCATATTGCTGCGCTGATCCAAAGCTCCTAATATCCTAGAAAATTCTTTGAGTACCTTAGAGGCCTTTTGATCTTTGGAAACTACAGCGTCTCTTTTTTCACTAAGAAGCTGCGACTTAAAAGTAACCTCCTCAATTTTTAAGATGAGTTTCTGATATTGCTGAAAGGTACTTTGTAGGGTACTTGTATCGGCGGCCAGTTTACCGGTATTTTTAATATAAACCCCACTGATCACCAGCCCTACAAAAAGGGTGATAAATATAGGAAACCCTGGTAATAGGCCGGTTAAATAACCCGCTATAAGGGCCACTGATATTAAAGAAAACACATTGGGAACATAGCGCATCACCTTAGGAACATAAGGTACATACTCCTTTAACCATACCCCAATGGCCTTCGTAGAAGCATCGGCCTTTACCAAAGTGGCAATAGCCGAAAACTCTTGTCGCCAATCGGTCATTTGAGAGAGTTCTTCAATAGCCTCTTGTTTTCCTTCTATACCGTCTATGGCATTTTCGGTCAAAATATCGGCCAAGGCCCGACTCCCCTGTGGCAAAGCCGTACGGTTGCTGTATTGAAAGAAGGAACCTTTCCCAAACAAATCTATATCCTGACTAAAACCATGGGAGGGGTCTTTAAACGCATTGCCGTCTGGCAAGTGGTGGAATTTTCGTTCCAACACTTCTATTTCGGTAGTGTTAATAGCAATAAGGGCCAAAATCTTATCCCTTTTGTATTGTAGGTCGGTGTGTTTGCTTACTAAAAACAAAAACAAGGCGATAGCCACGATAATGAGGCCAAACACCAATTGGGTGTTCCCTATCAACAAATACACACTTAAAGATGCAACGGCAAAAACGACCAGCCTTAAAATACTCGATAATAGTAATTCTTTCTTAACCTTTTGGAGCAAGACATTTTGTGTTGCTAGCCGGTTTTTATAAAATGATAGTAGATGATCCATGGGGATATTTAAAAGGGGTATTCGTTATTTTTATAGGTGGTTTTAAAGGGCATTCAGTTCGGCCTGTAGCTTTTTTGTGAGTCCTGCTACCACCAAGGCATAGGAATGGTCTATCAATTCCCGTACCAATGCAGGCGATAAATTTTCTAGATATAGGGTATTCCAATGCACTTTACTCATATGGTAGCCAGGAATAATGGTACCATCATAGGTTTCCCTTAGTTCAATAGCGCGCTGCGGATCGCATTTTAAATTGGCCTGGGAAGGTAATCTTTCTAAGGCGGCCAGGGCAAACATTTTCCCCATCACCTTAAACACCAAGGTTTGCGCATCAAAGGGAAATTCTTCTGTCACCCCCTTTTTTGCAATACAATACTCCCTAAACGCCTCTATATTCATGTTCTTCTTTTAACCAGATGCTAGGCATTCTTATAAGTAATCATGCACCAATCCTAAATACTGGTAGAATCATACACAATAACCTTGGTCCATAGTTCGCTAGATTCCTCTATGAATATTTTATGTGCTTTTTCATCCTGGTATTTTTGCTGCGTTTCGGCAGAATCAAAAGTTACCACCAAAGAATAGGTGAAAGAACCATCTACCACATCGCGACTCGCTTGCGGCGGAAAGCCGATAAAATTGGTTTTTGCATATTTGGAATCCTTTAAAAATTTCTTCAAGGACGTTTCAAAGGCCTTTCTATCGGTGTCGCTATCCGGATTTTTAAGCCAGAAATATACGGTATGCACAAAATTAGGGTCAAAGTTTTTCATGTCTTTCTCTTGTTGGCCATAACTAGATACGGTCAGGGCTAAAAATAGGATACTTAAAAGTGTTTTTTTCATTCTCTGCAATATAATTTAAATCTCATGTAAATATAAAACATTAGTCTTCCATTAACGATTTGGTGCGTTCACTTAGTTCCAAGGCCGTATAATCTAACTTCCAGCCTATGGTTTCCACTATTGTTTCTATTAATAGAACCGCCTCCAAGGCTTCTTTATTAGCCGTTTCCATCAATCCACTTTGGGGAATTTTATCCCTAATATGTTCTTTGGCCTCCCTGTTCAGAGAAGTAAGGTCGGTTGGGTTAAAGGTATTGAACAATCCGTTTTTAATATCGTAGAACTGTAGTTCTGGCTCTATCGACAGAATTTCGGGCCGGGGAAAATTCGATAGGATGATTTTTTTCTTTTCGTTATCGGCATGGATATGGACTTTCTTTAAATCGAACCCTATATGTGCCTTGGCATTAATGATAATAAGTGCCTTTTTTTTGCTGCTCACCAAACTCAGAAAATGTTCCCTGGTATTTTCGTATCTATAGATTTCCGCAAAATCGCCTTCGACGGAAATAAGTTTACAGACCCGTTTTATTTTATCGAGCAAAATAGTCGATTGTTGTTCGGTAAGCTCTTTGTTTTTCTTTTTCCTAAAAAAAGAAAATAACCAGTACATGGTTACAGCCCCTAAAACAAGCCCCAGAAAAAGATCTATGATATCATTCATACGTTTTAGCTATTGCTTCTCTATAAAGGTATAAAAAACTCACTGCTTTGGTGACACTTAGGTCTGCCAAGAACTTCATACCCCTAAGAAGCATTTTGTAGTGGCTTTTCCCCTACACTTGCATGTCCTAATCTTGCCGGAATTAATCCTCAATTTTATACAACACTGGTCTACTCGGACTGGCATCGTTCTCAAAAGGAGCGAGCTGTATATTTAAAAAGTAGCGACCATCGGCAATAGTATTGGCCACATAGATAAATTCGGTAATAGTAGCCTGCTCCCTTAGTTTCCCATTAAAATTCCAGAAGGCCTTATGGGCCAATAGCTCCCCTTCGTCCTTTTCCTTATCTACGGAAGGAAGGTCAATCAATACATGCTCTACCCCTTTATTGACCAGGAATTGTGCCGCTTCTTCTAAGAGATAGGGCGGATTCGTATGGGAGTACTGACGCGACTTCTTATCACTCAGATTGGGCATGGTTCTAATGACTACCGCCTCTCTCTTTTTATTCCCCAAGGCATATTGCAACTGCTTTTTAGAAATCACAAAATCGTCTCCCTTTTTCTCCGGAGCAACCGTAATTAACTCAGCAAAAAAGAAAAATTTGGACAGGCTCTTATTCACCGAATAAAATTCTTCCGTGATATGCCCCACACATTCGGTATGGGTGCCATGGGCATGTGGGTTAAAATGTATATTGTTAAAATTTATCGATGCCCCTTCCGATACTTTCCCTACAAACTCTCCTTCCTTATGTGGTTCTATCGTAGGCGGACCAACGTACCAGGCATTTACATTGGAGTCCTTGCCTTGTAACGGCATGGAGATATCCAAAGGTTTGGAAAGGTCAATCTTGTAGTTTTTGGTGTTTATTTTTATCGTTGTGATCATGTATGTTTTTCTTATTACAGTATTTTTCCTAATTATGCCAAAGCCGTTTCAGCAGGGTATTGTATATGATTTTATGATTTACTTTTTCGCTGCATTTATTTCAGTGACCAAATTCCGTTTATAGCCATTCTTCGCTATTTTTTAACAATTTAATGGCAAAAACCCTTTCAAACAGCCTCAAATCTTTAAAAATACATCAAAATTTTCAAATACGATTTCTTTAAACACCTTGATACTATCTTTATTTTAGAAAATTTTGTCTAGTTAAGGGTGTTTTTAGGAACACCAACTTATAGGCAACAAGAAACACCCCTCGGCTTTAAAAAGCGGGTAGGTACTACATCAAACTAAAGATAGGATCAATTCACCCGAAAAAGGTCGGCAGCAATCCCATCGCTTAAAAACTTGCCTTTTTTCGATACCAATAAGTGGCCTTGTTCTATAATGAGCAGTCCTTTCGAAATTTTATTGTTTGCCTCCTCTAGCAGGTAGTCATAGAATTCTGCCCCAAATTCTTCCTTGATTCTTTCTAAGGACACCCCCCAAATGGTGCGGAGCCCAGTCATTATATACTCGTTATAACGGTCTGTTTTAGAAAGCTCTTCTACTTCCATAGGGAGTTGGCCTTGGTTGATGGCCTTGATATATTGGGGATTGTTATTAATATTCCACCCTCTCTGTACACCGTCATAAGAATGCGCAGAGGGCCCGATACCCAAATATTTCTTTCCTAGCCAGTAGGCAGTATTGTTTTGGGAGAAGTAGCCTTCTTTCCCAAAATTGGAGAACTCGTAATTGATAAAGCCGGCCGTTTGTAGCCTTTCACATAAAATATGATGGTGCTCCTGGGCCAGGGCATCATCTACAGGGCCAATAAGTCCCTTATCAATAAATTTTTTCAGGGCCGTTTTTGGCTCTACGGTCAGGGCATAGCTAGAAATATGCGGAATTTGAAAGGCCAAGGCTTTTTCTATATTCGATATCCAGCGTTCCTTGGTCATTCCCGGGACCCCATAAATTAAATCGATAGAAATATTATCAAAATAGGTCCTTGCCATAGTAATACAAGCTTCGGCCTCTTCCGCATTATGGGCCCTGTTCATCAGTTTTAGATCGTCTTCAAAAAACGACTGAATCCCAATACTTAAACGGTTTATTGGCGTTGCCGCCAATTGTTCAATTTTGGCCTTGGACAAATCGTCCGGATTGGCTTCTAGGGTAATTTCCGGATTCGCTGCCACCATATAATGGGCATAGACCGTAGCGATCAAAGCGTTTATTTCCTCGGTCTCGAGCACAGAAGGAGTACCCCCTCCAAAATAGATGGTCTGTACCGTCTCTTCTGCAAAAGAATCTTTTCGTAGCTCCAGCTCTTTTTGTAAGGCCAATACCATGGCTTCCTTCTTCCCCATTTGAGTGGAGAAATGAAAGTCGCAATAATGACATGCTTGCTTGCAAAAAGGAATATGTATGTATATGCCGCTCATAATACAATTAACAGTTATCAATTAACAATAAACAATTATTTCATTGTTTATTGTAGTGAACTTAAGGTTGAAATACATGATTTTTGACAACTCATTTCTTTGAGCCAGTAATAGGTGTCTGCATTACTAAACAACAGTTATCAATAACCAATTAATTTCCAGTATCGATTCTAGTGGTCTTTAGAATGGAGAACATTAGTTTTGATAGCTCATATATTTGAGCCAGTAATAGGTGTTTGCATTACTAAACAACAGTTATCAATAACCAATTATTTTCCAGAATCGATTCTAGTGGTCTTTAGAATGGAGAACATTATTTTTGATAGCTCATCGGCATCCGAAATTAATTTATCCGCTGTGTTTACAGGGATAAAATGGGAGTCTCTCAATAATTTAAGCCAATATTTAGTTTCTAAGCTTTCTTTGTATGCTATTGATATCTTGGATGAGAAATCGGGTTTCGAAATTGCACCATTAGCTTCAGCAATATTAGCCCCTATAGATGTTCCGGCTTTCAACAGTTGTTTGGATAATACAAACTCTTTTTCTGTTTTCACAATATCTTTATATAAATCAATCACTTTCAACGCAAAAGCATATGATTTATCAGATAGAGGGTTATTTTGACTACCCATATTTATTGTTTATTGATTATTGTTTATTGCTAATTGTCCCATACTATTTTTTCACCCTATTTTCATTTTGCTTGATAAAAGCATCCCAACCGCTATAGCTTTTGCCTATTTCTATTCGGCCTTCGTTATAAAAATGGCACACGGCTGCTGCCAGGCCATCGGTACTATCTAGGTTTTTAGGCAGAGTTTTTAGACCCAATACACTTTGCAGCATTTTGGCTACTTGCTCTTTACTGGCATTTCCATTGCCGGTAATAGCCATTTTTATTTTCTTGGGCAGGTATTCGGTAATCGGTATTTGTCGCGATAGTCCGGCTGCCATGGCCACTCCCTGGGCACGCCCCAACTTTAGCATGGACTGTACATTTTTTCCAAAAAAGGGCGCCTCTATAGCTATCTCATCGGGATGGTAGGTGTCTATAAGTTCTATGGTGCGCTCAAAAATTAGCCTTAGTTTAATATAAGGGTCCGTATATTTATTGAGTAGCAATTCGTTCATCTGAACAAATTCCATTTTTTTATTGACCACCTTTATAAGGCCAAAGCCCATAATTGTAGTTCCTGGATCTATACCCAAGATGATCTTTTCGTTGGACAAAGGAGAGACGGTTTGAATATTTATAAATTAGTTTTTATGCTTGCCCAAGACGACAATGTCTTTTTGGGATCCTAGTGCCATAAAGTTTCTAGAGTAGCCCTGCTATCCCAAAACTTTACGGTTATGGCCTCAAAAATAAGCTATAAAAATGCCAACGCCAAGAAGGCAGGCATCCCCAAGGAAATTAAATGGCGTTTAGGATGATGGGAATTCTAAATTTTGCCGTCACCGGAACCCCTCTTTTCAGGGCCGGGGATAATTTGGGCAAGCCTTTAAGGCTTTGGGTAATAATAGTACTGAACTCGGGAATCTGCTGATCTAACAAGGTGTTTTTTTCTACCTCTAAAACAGAAATCTGCCCCTGGTTATCTACTAGGAAATCTACATAAATGGTAATACTACTTTCCGAAACAAAATGGAACTCGAACTCCTGTAGGGTTTCGGAAAAATGGGCGATCAAAATGGTCTGAAAACACTCTAATTGCGCGGTTTTCTCCAACATTTCGTCACAGTCGCTAAACAATGGGTACCGGTCTACCTCATTAAAATTAATGCTGCGCATTTCCTCTTGTACCAATTGTTGGGTTTTTTCTTCCTTGGAAAAAAACCAATCACAGGAAACGAAGAGACAAAAACACAATAAAACCGTAGCTTTCCTCATTTATATTGGGTTACTGAGCGGAAAATACGATATTTTGATCAATTTAGTACGTCTTCATATGAATTTCCTCCTTGATTTCAGATAATCTTTTAGCTACAAATTCTGAAAAATAGTCGTTTTGAGAACCAAACTTTTCTTGATAGGCCTTATAGCATTGTAAGGACATTTTGGGATCTTTATAGTATTGGTCCGTTAATAAACATTCTTCGTACTTATATAGGTAAGCAGTCGGGTCTTCTTGATACGCTTTTTTATAATATTTTATGGCCAATTTTAAATCGTTTTGCTCCATGGCCAATCGCGCCAAGGCATTATATTCTTTATCCAATACCACCTTTTGTACTTCTATAGATTTTTTAATGTAGGCCTCGGCACTGTCGCGTTCCTGTAATTTCCAATAAGCTGTCCCTAGTCCGTAGAGAGCCTTTGGATTATCTTCATCAAATTGCAGTAGCTTAAAATAGGACTCTTTAGACTCCTTAAACTTACCTGAGGATAAATAAGCTAGCCCCATTTTTTCATGGATATACTCTTTATCTTCTCCCAATTCCACCAATCTTTCAAACAAGGGTATGGCCCACCATAGCAAATGGTCATTGTAATAGGCCAGTGCTTTTAGATTAATAAGACTAACATCATCCTCATAAAAACGCAGTCCTTGATCTACATATTTAACTACCGAGTCCCGCTCCCTTTGTAATACATAGTATTTCCCCAATTGAAACAGGCTTCTCAAATGGGTGCTATCAATTTTTATCGATTTTTTATACGCTATTATACTTTCGGGGAAAATATCCAAGCTCTTTAAAGACTCTCCCAAATAGTAAAAATATTCTGGATTAAGCTTGTTTTTTTCGGTCAGTTGGGAAAACACTTCTTTGGCCTTTGGGTATTTTTTAAGTTTAAGATATAACCTGCCCAATTCATATTTAGCCATTTCTAAGGATTGATTTTTCTGCACTAGGCTTTCATATTGTAGCAAAGCCTTATCGTAGTTCCCTATGGCATTATAGGCCCGTGCAATTTGCAATTGAGCATTGGAAGAACCTACTTTGGCATATTCATTTATAGCCAAGGTATAGTTCCCGGTAGCATATAGACTATCGGGAACCGCCATAGAAATGGATTGGGCATTTCCCTTAGCAAGGAAAACTATCAAGAATAAAATTAGGAATGCTTTTTTCAACAAAATGGATTGATTCATTAGACTTTTCGACGCTTATTGAAGATTAAACGTAATCGGAATGACATACGGCACACTAACTTTGTTTCCTCTGTATTCCCCTGGGGTCATCTTTGGTAAAAGGGATATAATCCTAGCTGCCTCTTCTTCCAATATTTTATCTGGACCGCGCATGCGTATACCTCCTATACTCCCATCTTTTTGAATTAAGAATACAATGTTAACCCTACCTTGTATGCCCTTTTTATGAGCTTCTTCGGGATATTTAAAATTTTCGGCAATGTGTAACTGCAGCTTTTCATTAAAACATACCCTTTTATCCTCCGCATTCTCACAACCTGGAAAAACAGGCACCTTTTCTACTACGGCAAAGGGAATGTCAATATCTTCCTGATTTTCCATAGTTCTAGACGATTCTTTGTTCTCTCCCTCCAATTTAAAAGTGATCGGAATGGAAAAGGGCACACGTACAGCTTTGCCGCCATGCTCCCCTGGAGTCATCTTAGGCAAAAGGGAGATGATACGGGCTGCCTCGTCCTCCAAGAGCTTATCCGGGCCCCGCATCTTAACATTTCCGATAGAACCGTCTTCACCAATGATAAACATAACACTAACCCTGCCTTGAATTCCATTTTCTTGGGCCTCCTCGGGGTATCTAAAATTCGTGCTGATATGCTTATACATCATCTCATTAAAACAAGCTCTTTTATCTTCTGCATTCTCACAACTGGGAAAAACTGGCACCTTTTCTACAACTACAAAAGGGATATCAATATCATTAGCATCTATTTTACTCCGAAGGGCCTTTATTTGTCGGTCTAATTTGATAACTGCCGGATTATTTTCATCAGTATTCTCCAATAATCGCTCTCGCTCCATTACCAATGCGTTGTATTTTGAATATGTTGGGTTGTTCCTTATAGATTCAGCTACTCTTTCTTCAAAATCTTTCTTAGCCTGCTCTTTATCAAAATGAAAGTTTTTGGCAATGTGCTTCCTCATCATCGCTTCAAAACAGGCCTTTTTATCCTCAGCATCTTCACAGCCAGGAAAAATGGGTATATCAGCTTCGTCCTTCTTTTTCAAAACCTTTGAAATTTCTCTATCCTCACTATCCAGTTTAAAAGTGATAGGAATGGTGAAAGTCGCTGCTACTTTCTTTCCTTGGTGTTCACCAGAAATCATAGGTGGCAAATTGGATATTACCCGTTTTACTTCATCTTCTAAAATTTCATCTGGACCGCGAAACCTTAGTTCTCCAATCTTACCATCAATCCCAATGGTAAACATTGCGAAAACTGTCCCTTGAATACCTTTCCCCTTTGCTTCTGTGGGGTATTTTAAATTTTCAAGTACAACCGATTTAAACTCGGTCTCAAAACAACCATTCCTATCGGCTTCTTTATCACAAGAAGTAAAAACAGGAATTCTATCCATAACTTCAAGATCGGCCCTATTCCAATTACTAGACTTAGAAATTGTGGCATTTTCCAACCCATTAACCACAATCTCGGGAAGCGCAATGTTTTCCAAATCATTTTCCTGAGCTTCGGAAGAAGTATAGGCCAACATCCCCATAACCAAGGGCAGCATTAATAGATACTTTAACCTCCAGATCTGTTTCGATTTTGTTTTTTGTAACATGACGATTCGTTTTTTGATTAATGATGATGAATAAAAATGATTGATGAATGAAATATTTTGGGTCTGGAAGACCTGTGACAACAACATTTGATATTGCTCCTCTTTGTGGGTCTTGGCCACTTTTGCATCGGCGATGAACTCGTGCAATTCGGAAATACGGTTTTGATAGACATAGACCAGCGGATTAAACCAAGCGACAATACGCATCAGCTCAAAAAACAACAAGTCCCAAGAATGACGCTGTTCTATATGTACCAATTCGTGCTGAATGATACTGTCATGATCCTTTTCCAACACCTGATCCCCAAGAAAGATAGACCTGAAAAATGAAAAGGCCATTTGGCTATTACGCACCATCACTCTGGTGAAACTCTCGAAATAGCGGATCTCACCCTTTCTTTTAAGTTGTATTATTTGATACAGTTTAAAGACAAACAGTCCCGCCGCAATAATCATTCCGCCATAAAGCACCATTTCGGTAGTTGTAAAATGAAAGGAAACCGTGGGCTTGGCTGCTCCCACAAACCCCGAGGACATATCCATATCCCATAAATATTCTGGGTACACAAAGGAATCTTGGGATACAGTTGTTTTTAGTGCTTCGATCTTTATCCATGGCAGCAATATGGAAAGTACAAAGGAACCTAGAAGGTATACCCTGTTCCATTGAAAAAAGGTCTCCCTCTTTAAAAAAAGGTCATACACTATTAAAAATAATAGCTGAAAAGCCACGCATTCTAGAACATACTGTATCATTCCTTTTCCTTTTTAATTTCCTTCATAATCGATTCCAATTCCGAAAGGCTCATATCGTTCTTCTTCATAAAAAAGGAGACCATACTTTTAAAGGAGCCCTGGAAATAGCCGTCGACCAATTTATTGATGGATTGGTTCCCGTAATCAGATTTCTTTACCAATGGAAAATATAAATACCCCCTGCCCTCCTGCTCATGATCTACAAAACCTTTGCTCTCTAAAATGCGGACAATGGTAGATACTGTATTGTATGCCGGTTTGGGTTCGGGAAGCTCTTCAATGATTGCGGCAACATTGCATTTTTGCAACTGCCATAAAATCTGCATTACCTCTTCTTCTGCTTTCGTCAACTGTTTCATTCAACTAGATTTTTAGTTCATCCTTGTATCAAATATAACTAAATCTTTAGTTTAAACTAATATTTTAGTTGTTAAAATTTTAAATTATAGATACAAAGCACCTAAAACGTAGAAGCACAACAGGTATTTTAGACCACAAGGAGAAACCGCAGAATCCCTAAAATAACAATCTCATAAGCTAAATCACGCAAACAGTTATCCCTTACTGTGCGCTATTGTAGCCTTCTTGTAACAAATAGTCTTTAACTTCGTCTAACAAAGTCATATGGACATTCTTTTATTATTTTTTGGACTTGGGTTGATGTTGGTGGGAATCGTGGGCAGTTTTCTGCCTGCCTTGCCAGGGACGCCCCTGAGTTGGGTTGGATTGCTACTGCTTCACCTGACTGCTGCCGTACCCGATGATTGGACCTTTTTGGGCATTACCTTAGCGGTTAGCCTTCTTGTTTTGGCCCTGGATTATTTTATCCCTATCCTAGGGACGAAAAAATTCGGTGGTAGTAAGGGAGGGGTGATCGGAACAACGATCGGACTTTTAGTAGCCCTAATTTTTCCTATCCTTGGTGTATTAGGGATTATAATATGGCCTTTTCTTGGGGCCTTAGCGGGAGAACTAATGAATAAAACAAACCCAAAAACAGCTTTAAAAGCCGCTTTTGGGTCCTTTTTAGGTTTTTTGGCAGGAACCTTTTTAAAATTCATGGTCACCCTTGTATTTCTATGGTTGTTCCTTGCCAAGGTATGGGAACACAGGGTTCCTTTGTTTCCTTTTTTTAATGGAGCTTAATTACATCCAAACGGTTTTATCGGCTACAGGCCCTCGTGAAACCACGGGAATTTCACCGTCATAATAGCCCATATAAAAGAATCCCAAGCACACTTCGCCTTGGTTTAAATTAAAAAAATCGCCCATATGCTTTATTAAGCCTGGGGAGCTCCAATAACTACCAATTCCCATTTCGGTACAACAAAGCCACATATTCTGAACGGCCATGGCTGTCGCCGCAATTTCTTCCCATTCCGGAATACTGTCCTTCGGGTCGCGTTGCATACAGACCGCAATAATAGCACCTGCTTTTTTAGGGTTGGCTATTAACTTCTCTACCTTAAATTGTTTGGGCTTGGGGTCTGTTTCCATGTATTTCAGAGATAAAAACAATCCTAGTTTTTCCTGGGCTTCCCCTTGTAATACCTTAAAACGCCATGGTTCGGTCTTTTTATGGGTAGGGGCCCAATTGCCCGCCTCCAATACCTTTTCTATAGTTTCCTTGCTGATAGGTTTATCGTTGTACTGCGCCGGAAAAACAGCGCGCCTGGCTTTTATTAAATCGATAATCATAGTCCTTTTTTAATATTGATACCTTTCTATTTTCAAAGATACTCATTCATTCAATAACAACGCTATACAATGCCTTAAGGCAGGGTTGCGGTTATCTTCTTTCCAAATCACGGAGAGTACCGCCCGTTGTGGTATATGGGACAAGGCAATAAATTTTACGTTCATCTGAAAGCCGTATTGTAAGGAGGTTGGTACTATGGCGATGCCCAAATTATTCTCTACCAATTTAAATATGGTCTGTGCATGTACCGATTTATGGGACACCTTGGGGGTAAAGCCGGCATCTTCACAAATGCTCATGATGGTATCGTAATACAAGGGGCTATAGTCTTGTGCAAACAGAATAAAATTCTCCTTGGCCACCTGCCCTATTCCTTTAAAATTAACGCTATCGACAGTGTGGTCTTTAGGCAGTACCAGCGAAAAGGTATCTTCAAACACCGGTTTAATGAAAAGTCCGGCCGGGACACGCGCCAATCTGACAAAACCAATATCCAAAGAGTCTTTTATAACGGCTTCGAGTTGTGCCGTATTGGACAACTCTTCCAAACTGGTCTTTATTTGAGGAAACTTTTCCTTTAACCGAATCAACAAATCAGGGATAACATTCTGCATGGCCGATCCTAAAAATCCAATCCGTACCTCCCCAAAATTTCCTTCTTTCACAAGTGTTAACTGTTTTTTGGTCAGCTCCAAATGGTTTAGAAGAAACTGCACCTCTCCTTTTAAATATTCTCCTGCCGTCGTTAGGGCTACTTTCTTTTTATTTCTAACAAACAACTGAACCTCTAAAATCTCTTCCATCTGTTTTATCTGCCTACTTAATCCCGGTTGGGAAATAAAGAGCCTTTCGGCCGCTTTACGGTAGTGCAGTTCTTCGGCTACCGCCAAAAAATAATGGAAATGTCGTAACTCTAACTGATAACCCATAGTTATTGATTGTTGATTTATTTGGTATTGGTGATTATCAAACTTAATCAATAAATTTATGTTACTAAAAAAAACAACACTCATGTCCACTCATAACAACATATTTCATTTTGGCGATGGCCATTTAACGGCAGGCATTGCCATGGCCATTTCCGAAGGATCTATCCAAGGAAAGCTTTCGGAAAGCACACGAAAAAAGGTTCGAGACAGCAGTGCTATCGTAGCCAATATCGTAGAAAAAGGCGATCCGGTATATGGTATCAATACTGGTTTTGGGCCCTTGTGTACTACGAAGATTTCCAAATCGGAAACTAAAATTTTACAATCCAATATATTACAAAGCCATAGTGTGGGGGTCGGCGCTCCCATAGACAGCGATATTGCCAAATTGATGATGATTTTAAAGGTGCAATCCTTGGCGAAAGGATATTCGGGTATTGCCGAAACAACCTTGGATAGGATTCTATGGCATATAGACCATGACGCTATTCCTGTAGTACCCTCTCAAGGCTCTGTAGGAGCTTCTGGAGATTTGGCGCCATTATCGCATTTATTTTTACCCCTGATCGGACTGGGAAAAGTTGTCTATAAAGGAAAAACAATGACCACGGCAGCATTGTTTAAAGAGACTGGTTTACAGCCTTTAGACTTAGGACCAAAAGAAGGATTAGCCCTTATCAACGGCACCCAGTTTATTGCTGCACATGCCGTAAAGGTGATCGAAAAAATGCACGCCTGCCTTTCCCATGCCGATATTATAGGCGCTATGATGATTGAGGGTTTACAGGGAAGTGTGAAGCCATTCTTTAGCGAACTGCACCAATTACGCCCCTTTAAAGGAAACATCCATGTTGCCAATAGAATCCGCCTTTTTTTGGAAGACTCCGAGATCATGGAAAACCATATCGAATGCGACCGGGTACAAGACCCCTACTCCCTTAGATGTATGCCACAGGTACACGGGGCCTCCCGAAATGCTTGGTTACATTTAAAGGAATTGCTGGAAATAGAACTCAACTCGGTTACCGACAACCCCATTATCATAGACGAAAACCTGACCATTAGCGGCGGTAGTTTTCACGGACAACCATTGGCCATGGCCCTAGATTATGCCTGTTTGGCAGCTTCGGAAATTGGAAATATCGCCGACCGAAGAATATACCTTTCCCTAGAGGGAATCAGCGAGGGAGTCCCTAAATTATTAATGAAGGATACCGGCATTAATTCGGGTTATATGATTTTACAGTATACCACCGCAGCGCTGGCCAGTGAAAATAAGGGCCTGTGCTTTCCGTCCAGCGCCGATAGCATACCTACCTCTTTGGGGCAGGAAGACCATGTAAGTATGGGATCTATCAGCGGTAGAAAAGCCTTGCAGGTATTAGATAATGTCGCCAAAATTCAGGCCATTGAATTACTGACCGCGGCTCAGGCCTTTGAATTTAGAAAGCCCTTGAAGTCTGGGGTCATTTTAGACGAAGTGCATAAGGCCGTTCGCAAAAAAGTAGCCTTCGCCGAAAAGGATAGGGTTTTTGCCGATGACATTGAAAAAGGAATTGCCCTTATAAAAGACAGAACCATTATCCGTATTGTACAAAAGGTTATGAAGAAACATACCCTTAGCGCAAACAGTCCGTTTGAGGCAGAATTTGAAGTTTATTAATTAGGAATAGGGAAAAACGAAAAAGATTTAACATGAACAATTATACACTTATAGGGCCTTTTAAACAACTTCTGACCATGCACGGACTGCCATTAAAGGGTGCCTTATCGGACCAGGAACTTACTATTATAGAAAATGGCGGCATCATAACCTACAAGGATAAAATCTATGCCATAGGATCGTATGCCGACTTACAGAAGGAAGCTGTGCCCCTAAAAGCGGCAATAGTTCCTATAGCCTCGGAGATGGTGTGCATGCCCGGGCTTATCGATTCGCACACCCATATCTGCTTCGGAGGCAGCCGTGCCAAGGATTATGCGCTTCGCAATTCTGGAAAGACCTATTTAGAAATTGCCAAGGCTGGCGGCGGCATCTGGGATACCGTTACCCAAACCAGAAAAGCAAGCTCCTCCTTACTAACCGATACCATTAAAGAACGAGCTGGACGACACCTACAACAAGGCATTACTACCATTGAGGTAAAAAGTGGCTATGGCCTTTCCGTTGCCGAAGAACTTAAGATGCTAAGAGCGATTGCAGCAGCAAAAAACGACTGTGACGCCGATTTGATTCCGACCTGCTTGGCTGCCCATATGATCCCAAAAGATTATAACGGAACCCCCGAAGCTTATTTGGAAGAAATTGCCAATGACCTATTTCCTATTCTAAAAGAAGAAGGCCTATCGAACAGAATAGATGCCTTTATAGAGGAAGGGGCCTTTTCCAAAGCGCTAATTGCTCCTTATTTTAAAAAAGCCCAAGAAATGGGCTTTGATATTACCGTACATGCCGATCAGTTTTCTACCAGTGGCAGTGCCGTTGCAGTAGAATTTGGTGCTGTGAGTGCCGACCATTTAGAAGCCAGTACCGAGCAAGAAATAGCGCTTTTGGCCAATAGCAATGTGGTAGCCACAGCACTACCGGGAGCTTCCCTAGGCTTGGGATGCAACTATACCCCCGCACGAAAATTATTGGATGCCGGCGCATCTGTGGCCATCGCCAGTGATTGGAACCCGGGATCTGCCCCTATGGGGAACTTACTCCTGCAAGCCGCCGTCCTGGGAACCTTTGAAAAACTGAGCAATGCCGAAGTACTGGCTGGAATAACGGTTAGGGCCGCCCATGCCCTTAGGATCTCCGATCGCGGTAGTATGGTACCGGGAAAATTGGCCGATTTCGTAGCCTTTCCTACTAATAATTATCAAGAAATACTATACCAACAGGGCATGATGGCGCCTGTAAAAGTGTGGAAAAACGGAGCCCTAGTAGTAAATAAGGAAGCCTAAACAAAACCAGATGAAGACAGTAGATTTTAAAGCACAGATACTACAAGGGATTCCCTCGGAACTACCCCCAAAAAGAACCTACCCCGATCATGGCAACCCTGCGCCAAAACGCAAGGACATTCTGAGCAAGGACGAAAAAAAATTGGCCATCCGCAATGCCCTTCGATATTTTCCCAAGGCATGGCACCAAGAGCTTGCGATAGAATTTGCCGAGGAATTAAATTCCCTGGGCCGTATTTACATGCATCGCTTTAAGCCCACCTATTCCATGTATGCCCGTCCGATATCGGAGTATCCGGCACAAACATCCCAAGCCGCTAGTATTATGCTAATGATACAAAATAATCTGGACCCAGCGGTAGCTCAGCATCCCGAGGAACTCATTACCTATGGTGGCAATGGGGCGGTATTTCAGAATTGGGCACAGTACCTGCTGACCATGCAGTATCTGTCTAATATGACCGAGGAACAGACCTTACACCTCTATTCTGGCCATCCCATGGGATTGTTTCCCTCATCTAAAGAAGCCCCAAGGGTGGTCGTTACCAATGGCATGATGATCCCCAACTATTCACAACCCGACGATTGGGAAAAATACAATGCCCTTGGCGTCACCCAATACGGGCAAATGACAGCCGGTTCTTTTATGTATATAGGGCCACAGGGGATTGTTCATGGTACGGCCATCACCGTAATGAACGCCTTTAGAAAAGTGCTCAAAGCGGGGGAAACGCCAGCAGGAAAGATATTCCTGACCGCCGGTCTTGGTGGTATGAGCGGGGCACAACCCAAGGCCGGAAATATAGCAGGTTGTATCACCATTTGCGCCGAGGTGAATTCAGCGGCCGCAAAAAAAAGACATGACCAAGGATGGGTAGATGAACTTATAGACGATATGGACGCTTTGGTAATACGGGCCAAAAAGGCCGTTGCCAAAAAAGAAGTGGTATCTATAGCCTTTATCGGGAATATCGTATCGGTTTGGGAGCGGTTTTATGAAGACGGACTCTATATACATCTGGGATCTGATCAAACATCGCTTCACAACCCTTGGTCGGGAGGGTATTACCCCGTTTCCCTGAGTTTTGAAACGGCAAACATCCTTATGAGCAAAGATCCGAATGCCTTTAAGGAAGCCGTGCAGGATTCTCTAAAGAGGCAGGTGACAGCCATTAACAAGCATACCGAAAAAGGCACTTATTTCTTCGATTATGGCAATGCCTTTTTACTAGAGGCCTCCCGCGCCGGAGCCGATATTATGGCCAGTAACAACATAGATTTTAAATACCCCTCTTATGTTCAGGATATTCTGGGGCCTATGTGTTTCGATTATGGCTTTGGCCCCTTTAGATGGGTATGTACTTCTGGGAATAAATCTGACCTACAAAAAACAGATGCCATTGCCCAAAAGGTCATGGAAGAAATAAAAGCCGTTGCTCCGCCAGAGATTCAGCAACAGATGCAAGACAATATAAAATGGATCAGGGAAGCCGAGGCCAATCAATTGGTAGTAGGATCGCAGGCAAGGATATTATATGCAGATGCCGAAGGGCGGGCAAAAATCGCCGATGCCTTTAACCAAGCCATAGCCAACAAAGAAATAGAAGCCCCAATAGTCTTGGGCAGGGACCACCACGACGTTAGCGGTACCGATTCCCCATTTAGGGAAACCAGCAATATCTACGACGGTAGCAAGTTTACCGCAGATATGGCCATACACAACGTTATTGGCGATAGTTTCAGAGGAGCTACCTGGGTATCTATCCATAACGGTGGCGGTGTAGGCTGGGGCGAAGTAATGAACGGCGGATTTGGAATGGTGCTCGACGGATCCCAAGAAGCTTCCAGAAAATTAAAGAATATGCTCTTCTACGATGTTAACAACGGAATATCTAGAAGGAGCTGGGCCCGCAATAAAGAAGCCTTGTTCGCTATAAAAAGAGAAATGGACCGCACTCCCTCCCTTAAAGTTACCCTGCCCAATTTGGTGGAAGACGATTTGCTGGAAGGATTGTTTTAATCATCTTCAGCCTCCAGATGAATCTGGAGGCTATTCTATTGATGATACATCTGAAGATAATTCCAAATTTAATTATTGGAAACTCCTCCCCTTCATAGCGAAAGGAAATCCTTAGGCGCTAAAAAAAAGACCTCCTGCCTTATGAGTTGTAAGGATAAGCTGTTATTTTTAAGGATAATATACTCCTAATGTAAATTCTTATACGTTTTTGGTTGTGGATACGTTCTCTATAATCAGACCACTTATTTAACCAACCAGCATAAATAAATGAAGCCCTGTCCTATTTGTAAAAACACCAAGCCTACATTGAAATACCGTCTTAAGTTTAATGTATTTCAGTGCCCAGAATGTGATTTTCAATTTTGTCCCGATGCAACTTTTAATAAAAGTTTTGTTTCTGATTTAAACGAGACGACAAGGGAGAAAGCATTGATCAATTTACGGAAAGAAAATTTTCACCGTATTCTTACCTCTATCAAACAGCATTCCCAACTCCATCAGCACGGTCTAGAAGTAGGTCCTGGATACGGATGGTTCCTAGAGGTTTGCAAAAATAACGATATTCGTTGCGAAGGTATAGAGCCAGAAACACGTTTTAACGACCGCTACCAAAAAGAAGGACTCTCCGTAGATAACGGTTTTTTTCCACAGGATATCTCGTCCTCCAAAAAATACGATTTTATAGCCTATAATGATGTCTTCGAACATTTACCCGAGCTGAAAGAAATCATGAAAGCAAATTATGCTATGCTCCATGAAAATGGACTTTTGATCATTAATGTTCCGATACAGGAAGGTTTAATATATTTTATTTCCAGGCTTGCCTATCGTTTTGGGATAAAATCTTTATTAAATAGGATGTGGCAATTTAATTTTCACAGTCCCCATTTAAGTTACTTTAATAAACAGACACTATTGAAGTTTTCAAAGGAGAACAATTTTAAGTTAGAGGATTCCTTTCCTTTAAAAACTATTAATTTATCTGAAATATCAGATAGAATAAAACAAGATAAAAATCAAGGTTTCCTAATGGGCATGGTCACAAAAGTTGGAGCAGTGATATTATTCCCTTTTTTACAGCTATTCCCAGACACCTACTGCTTTGTATTTCGAAAAGTGTATTAACAATAAAAGGGGTAATCGTATACTATACACGTCTATAATTCCGTTATGCTACTAATTTAAATTTTATAGAATTATTTGGTTCCTCTTAAAAAAATGAAGATCTGTAAATCATAAAACACTATGATAAATCTATTTTCAAAGTTTACATATTCTATTTACCAGCTTAGCGGTTTTGACCGAAACCAGCAAAATACGTTTAAGCATCCAATTTTTATTTTACTTTCTTTCTTTTTGGTTGCCGTAATGCTCCTAGCATACTCCAATCATTTCTACAACGGATTTCATTTTGACGATAGCCATACCATAGAAGATAACCACGCCATTAAAGAGCTTAACGTTTCGGCATTTTTCAAGGATGTGACTACCTTTAGTTCCCTCCCCTCCAACCGATCTTACCGGCCCTATACCACCTTGGAAAATGCCATCGATTATAAGATCGCCGGGGGCTTGCACCCCTTGGCCTTTCACATACATATCTTTATTTTTTTCCTATTCACCTGTGCCACCCTCCTTCTTTTTGTAAAAAAATTATTAGACCGAATAGAATTCTCCAAATACAATCAGTTTTGGGGACTGTTGGTGGCTGCCGTATTTGGACTTTTATGTGCCAATGCAGAAACGGTCAATTATATCATCCAACGCTCGGAAATCATAGCCGGATTCTATATATTGTTGGGATTTACAGCCTTTTTAAGTGGTGGAAGATGGCGGAAATGGCACCTTTATTTAATTTTCCCATTTATCGGTTTTTTTGCCAAGGAAATGGCCCTGGTCTTTTCTCCTTTATTATTTTTATACTTTTTGATTTTTGAGGAAGAAGCAGACCTTCTGCATTTTTACAGGCCCCATGAGTTTAAAAAATGCCTACGGTCTTTTGCCAAAGTCTTTCCCTCTTTTATTCTGACTCTTGCTTTTTTGGTATTTTACTTTAGTATGCTACCGGACACCTTTGCTCCAGGGGGAGCAAACCGATATAATTATCTGATTACCCAGCCGCTAGTCCTATGCCACTATATCCTAACCTTTTTTATTCCCTATAACCTTTCTGCAGACACCGATTGGGTGGTCTTTGATTCTATTTTAGATTACCGGGCCATAATGGGAATCATAATTATCTCCCTATTACTCTATTTGGCATTGAAAGCTTCTAAAAAAAGAGAGACCAAATTATTCTCTTTTGGGCTGCTTTGGTTCTTTATTGCCCTTTTACCTTCTTCTTCGGTACTTCCGTTTGCCGAAGTTTTAAATGATCATCGGAGTTTTATTCCTTATATGGGATTGACCATAGCCTTTATTTTCGGAGCCAAATACATCTTGGAAACCTACTTACCTAGATTAATCGCTACCACCAAAGGTATGAACGCCTTGGTGTTTTTGGGACTGTTTTTTCTATTTGCCAATGCCTATGGGGTACACCAGCGCAATAAAGTGTGGAAAGACGACACTAGCCTCTGGTACGATGTTACCCAAAAAAGCCCAAAAAACGGAAGGGGACATATGAACTATGGGTTGGCGCTCATGGCTACAGGCGATTACACCAAGGCTGAAACCTCCTTTAACAAAGCCTTGGAACTAGCGCCCACATATTCTAGTATCTATATCAATTTGGGGATTTTAAAAAATGCCACGGGAGATAAGGATAAGGCTATTGAATATTTTGACAAAGCCTTATCCCTGAATAGCAATAGCCATAAATCCCTTTATTACTACGGCCGCTTCTTATTTCAACACAATGATTTTGAAAAGACGATCGTAAATTTAAAAAAGGCCATCGCAATATCACCGAATTTTCTTGATACCCATGAGTTAATTTTAAAGTCGTACCATCATCTTGAAGATTGGGAGGGCATGAAAAGTTTTGCCAACAGCATTTTAGAAACAAGTCCCAAGGACCACCTGGCCAATAAATACATCGCTATTGCAGCCAATCAAAAATCTATACACAAGGTACTAGAAGCAGAAATAGCCAACACTCCTAGCCCGGAAAAATATTTAAACCTGAGTTTAAAATATTACAATAACGGCCTTTATGAGGACTGCATCCGTGTTGCCAAAATGGCTCTGGAACTAAAAGCTGATTACCCAGGAGCCTATAATAATATTGGGATTGCCAATTTTTATTTAATGAATTATAAGGAAGCGATTGAAGCCTATGAAAAAGCATTGAAATTAAAGCCCGACTATCAGCTGGCTAAGAATAATTTAAAAAACGCTTTGGAAAGGAAAAATAGGTTGGCGATGACAACCGAAGGAATGGACAAAGTGGAATTATCAGAACATTTTATAAACCTCAGTTATAGGTATTACAAGGAGGAGAATTATTTGAAGTGTATCACAGCTGCAAAAAAATCGATCGCCATAGTCCCCAATGCCGCTGCCTATAATAATATATGTTCTGCCTATAACCAACTAAAACAATATCATAAAGCAATAAAGGCCTGTAAGGAAGCTTTAAAGCTTGTAACCGACCATAAGCTTGCAAACGGAAATTTAAAATATGCACTACAGCAACGAGAGAATCAATAATATAGGGATACAGATGGTAAAATCATCTAGGGATAACCAACATTATTTTTCTTATAAGATAGTGGTAGTAATCCCGTATTTCAACGCTTTTAAGGAGATTGCACGGGTTGTTTCCAAATTGCCAGACTATATCCATACGGTCATCATTGTAGATGATAAAAGTCCAATTCCCATACCAAAGGCGGCTATTGAGCAAATTATCAATCCCAAAACGACCCCCTGCTTTTTGGAGAATGACATAAATTTAGGCGTTGGTGGCGCTACAAAAAAAGGGTTCGAAAAGGCTATGGCTATCGGTGCAGACATCGTCATTAAGGTAGATGCCGATGATCAGATGGACTTAAATTATATTCCCGAATTGTTATCTCCACTAATTTCTCAGAACGCAACAGTCGCAAAAGGAAATCGATTTAAAGATATGAAGGCCTTGCAAAAAATGCCCGTCATCCGTAGAATAGGAAACTTAGGCTTGTCCTTTCTTATCAAATCGGCCACGGGGTATTGGCATAATTTTGACCCTACCAATGGTTTTTTCGCCATAAAAACCGAAGTATTGAAAAAAATAGAATTCTCAAAACTTGCCAACCGTTACTACTTCGAAACCTCCTTATTGGCACAATTGTATTTTGAAAAGGCCAAAATAAAGGATGTTCCTATGCCCGCAATCTACGGAGATGAAAAATCGAGTATGAAAATTTGGCAAATGCCTTTTGTCTTCAGCCTTCAACTATCAAAAACCTTTATAAAAAGGATCGTAAAAGAATACTTCCTGTACGATTTTAATATCGGATCGGTATACTTATTATTTGGCGTCCCTCTTTTTATGTTTGGCCTGATTTTCGGAATATGGGAGTGGATTTACTACGCCTCTATCAATACCTTTGCCCCAACAGGGACTATTATGATTGTTACCTTATCTATTATTTTAGGGTTTCAACTCATCCTCCAGGCCATTCAATATGATATTATAAATGCTCCTAAATCCTCCAGATGAATCTGGAAGAAATTCAATATAATTTGCCCTAAGCATAGATGAATATTGCTTATATTCATTTAAAAATTCAACGCCATTATTCCGGCTACTTTTCTGTGAAATGAGCATGACCAAGAACTGGTCCCAAATACAAATAAAGATATGCGAATTACATACCTGTACCGAGCGCAGCCGAAGTATGACCGTTAAAAAACAATAAAAATCAGCATATGAAACACTATATTCCCACAAATCCTGAAACATGGACCGGAAGAACATCGGACCAGAAACACTACCTCCATGAAAAGGTATCGCTCTGCAATCTGGAAAAGGATACTACCTTCCCTGATGCCGACCAAACCTTTGCCATTTTAGGATACGCCTGTGATGAGGGCGTTGGCAGAAACCAGGGAAGAACAGGAGCTGTCAAAGGCCCGGATGCCATCCGCCAGCAATTAGCAAAGATGTCTAACCATTTAGGGGAAGAAATTGCCCTGTTAGATGTAGGGACCATAGGCTGCCCAGAGGGCAATATGGAAGAAGCCCAAACGTCTCTTGCAAAAACAGTCTCCCAATTACTAGCCAAAAACACCTTCCCTATTCTTTTGGGCGGCGGTCATGATATTGCCTATGGCCATTATAACGGCATCAAAAAATTCTTGGCAACTAAAGGCAAGAATGCCACCCTGGGCATTATCAATTTTGACGCCCATTTTGATCTTCGCTCCAATGAAAATGGCAATAATTCGGGCACCCCTTTTTATCAAATCTCACGAGATTGTAAACGAGAAAACACCAAATTCAAATATATGTGCCTAGGAATCCGAAAGGATGCCAACATAAAAACCCTGTTCGATACGGCCAAGGAGCTTAATGTGTCCTATATAGAACAGCAGCATTTTAACCTCCACCACCTCAGCAATACCAAAAACAAACTAGAACGTTTTATCAGAGGGGTAGATTATATTTATACCACCATTGATCTAGACGGATTCGCATCGGCCTACGCGCCCGGAGTGAGTGCGGCATCGCCCATGGGATTTTCTCCCGATATGGTCCTGGAGTGCTTGGAAAATATTATCGATTCCAAAAAAATGATCAGTTTGGATATCGCAGAAATGAATCCGACATACGACCCAGACCATCAAACAGCAAAATTAGCCGCTTCATTAATCCATTTTGTAATGCACCAATAAAGGACAGGCAACCTCATAAGCCGTCTCTTTAATCATAAATATACTTTAGAAAAAGCCATTAGCTGTCTTGTTCATACCTCCACCTACTTCTGGACAGGGCTATGAACAAGGGCAAAAAGGCGACTTTGCCTACTCTAGCCAAGACTGATAGTATTTACCATCGTCAATATCCATGGCCGTTTGGGTAAGTTGTAGGGGTTTAAAAGTATCTACCATTACCGCCAATTCTTCGGTTTTGGTTTTTCCTATACTGGCTTCATAGGTCCCCGGATGCGGCCCGTGTGGAATTCCCGCCGGATGCAGGGAAATATAGCCTTGATCTATATTTTTTCGGCTCATAAAATCCCCATCCACATAATAAAGCACCTCATCAGAATCTATGTTGGAATGGTTGTATGGCGCAGGGATAGATTGCGGGTGATAGTCGTACATCCGAGGCACAAAGGAACAGACCACAAAAGCCGAGGTCTCAAAAGTCTGATGTACCGGTGGCGGTTGATGCACCCTTCCCGTTATAGGTTCAAAATTGTGTATGGAAAATCCGTAGGGATAGTTATACCCGTCCCAGCCTACCACATCAAAAGGATGGGAAGCATAGACCAAATGGTGCAATTGCCCTTGTTTTTTAACTTTCATGACAAAATCGCCCTGCTCATCATGCGACTGCAAATTTTGCGGGAGCTTAAAATCGCGCTCACATAAAGGGGAATGCTCCAAATGCTGCCCAAACCAATTCCTATATCGTTTTGGGGTGTAAATAGGGTGATAGGATTCCGTTATAAAAAGCCTATTTTCATCGGTATCAAAGGTAATCTGATAAATCATACCTCTTGGTATTAAAAGGTAATCGCCATATTCAAACCGTATTTCCCCAAGCATTGTCTTTAGGACACCGCTTCCTTTATGCACAAAAAGCAGCTCATCGGCATCGGCATTTTTATAGAAATAATCGGTCATAGACTCCTGTGGGGCGGCCAATACAATATGTACGTCATTGTTGAACAAAACCGTTTTACGGCTCTCCAAAAAATCGGCTTCTGGTTGTATTTGAAACCCTTTGAGCAGTCTAGATTTTATATTATGGGTTACCGCCGCCCTGGGCCTAACATCTTCGCTCTCCCCCACCGCCTTTACCATGGTAGGACGGTGCAAATGATACATCAGCGAAGACATACCATCAAAACCAATGGTGCCAAACAGCTGTTCGTAATGAAGGCTCCCATCCTTCTTTTTAAAAATAGTATGTCTTTTAGACGGAATCTGTCCTAATTTATGATATACAGGCATAGCTGGCTTCCTTTATTACTTCTTCAATAAATGTACGATAAAATAAAGTTTTGATAAAACATTACTATGAATTTGAGAATATGATAATGAAGAATAAAGCTTAGAGCTTGTTGATGTTGTAGGAAGGTTTTTTGGGCGTTCCCTCCTTCGTCGGGCGGGCTATTGGCTATATCCCTTGCTCCGCTGCGGGGATGCCGCCGCTATCCCTAACGCGGGTTTTCAATTCACAATAAGCAATTAACAAAAAAGGGAAATGCAACAATTTGCATGTACAGCGAGGAGTCAGTTGGGTGTTGCCAGTAGTTACGGAAAGACTTATGTTTTGCCTAGAAACAAAAAAAGCCTTCCGTTTATGGAAAGCCTTTCACTGGTTTATGTCGAACCAACTACAATTGGCTTCTTTCGACAATACAACCTTGCCTTAATTTGCATTAAGACACAACACAACACGACAAAGATAAAAAAGCTTTTGGGATATCCCCCCTTTAAAGCTTCTTATTTAAATAATTTACGCACAAGTTTCTGACCAATGCCTTAAAGGACAAAATTAAATCCGGACTCCTCTAAGTTTTTGTATTTATCATGATCAAAACGGTATAAGAAAGCTCCCTTTTTAGAAGATGTTTTATCTTTTTCATCCAATTTAATGAGCAATCCAAAGGACAGTAATTTTTTTCTAAAATTCCGATCGTCCAATCTTCTCTGGTAAATGGCCTCGTAAAGCTGTTGCAATTGTGGAATGGTAAATTTTTCTGGCAACAGTTCAAAGCCCAAAGGTTTCCGCCTTGCTGTTTCCTTTAGTCTGTCCAAGGCATCGGAAATCATTCTATTATGATCTAATACCATATCGGGAAGCTCGTCTACGGCAAACCATTTGGCACCATGCCGCTCTACCTGTTCCTTATCATATTCGTTAATCCGAATCAGGGCATATTGCCCTATAGATATACAACGGGCCCCTGGGTCGCGGTCTACATCGCTGTACGCCCTCAATTCCTTTAAAAAAATATTCTCTAATCCCGTAAACTGTAGTAAAACGCGTCTTGCCGCTTCGGTAACACTTTCTTCTTCATCTACAAAACTCCCTATCAATGACCACTCGCCCATAAAAGGGTTTATTCTTCGCTTAAAAACCAATAGTTTTAATACCCCTTCATCAAAACCAAAAACGATACAATCAGTGGCCACTAATATTTTATGCTGTTCCGTATATGTCCTGTTTACTTCCAATATTTTTCTTTAAAGGGTTGATACTACTAATGTATCAAAAAAAAATATCACAAGCTTTACAGAACCCCATAAATAGGCACGATTTTTTCCACCTTACCCTATAAACGCATTTATAGGTCGCTCGTGGAATTCTGTTTTAAAATTTAAGCGCTCCTATTTTTTGAGGGTTCGTGAAGGGTTTTCGGAGGTTTCTTTCTTAACGGAATAGCAGCTGGCATTCATTCCCAATTCTGGAATCACCAAGAGGGGAATTTGAGTATGAAAGGCCAATCTGTTTACAATAGGTTCGCGGGTCATTTTTTCCATATAGCTATGCGGATAATGAAGCATGGCCAATAAATGAATATCGAGTTCATTGGCAAAGACCTCCAAGGTTTTGGAAACCGAATTCAGTTCGGAAACGGTGTGTACATAATGGGGCAGCGTTCCCAAATACTTGCGTAACATGCCCAAATTAAACTGCTGTACTTCCGTAAGGGCTTTTATTTCGTACTGTACATGAACGATCCTAATCGTTGCCTGGAAAGACCTTGCCATTTCTATCAATGGCCGTAGCTCCGACTCGGTATAAAACCTATTAAAATCTGTAGCAAAGGCTATTTCGGAAGGTCTTTTAAATTTAAAATTGCTGGGAATGGCCAAGACCGGGCAGTTTTTTATAGATTTTATCATCCGTACAATATTACTTCCCATAAATACTTCTTCGATTTGGCTAGCTCCTTTGGTTCCTGCTACAACCAAATCGATCTCCTTGGTTTCAATGATGTTCTTTACCTCATCGACCAATAAATTAAAAGAAGAAATGGTCACGAAACTATGGTGCTCATTTTTGTACTTACTTTTTATTTTCCACACCAAATTCATCAATCCTTTTTCAGAATTGGCACGCACAATGTCCTTGCTCATTTTTTCATGGTCAGAAATGGCCATAAACCTGCTATGGGCAATGGTGGGCGTATAGGTATTAAGGATATAGAAGACACACTTTTCTTCTTTATAGAGAGAGATTGCATATTTTATGGCATTCCAAGAATTATCAGAAAAATCTGTGGGCAGTAATATGTTTTTCAAAATATATTGTTTTAGGAAATGTTTAGACTTGACTCTAATAATGTTGTAAAACTAGGAGAAGTTGCTCCCTAAAACTATGACTTAAGTCAGGTTTTACTCCCTGACCAATGGGTATTTCACAGCAATCAAGAGCTTGCTATACAACAATAAAAAAGTGCTACAAAGCTTCGGCCAAATTGTTTAAGGATTGGGGGTCTACAATAGCTACTTTTTTTCCAAAGGTTTTTATCAGTCCCTTTTTTTTGAATTCCGAAATAATCCTGATGACCGATTCGGAAGCGGTACCAACGACATTGGCGATATCCTCGCGCGATAAGGTAAGGGCCAAGTAGCCGTCCTTATCCTCGCCGAAATTGTTTTTAAGATATATAAAGGCTTCTGCAACCCGTTGTTTTACGGTTTTTTGGGACATATTGACAATAACGTCGTCTGCCTCCTTTAAATCGTGGGCCATATGCCGAAGTACTTCCACAGCAAAATTAGGATTGGTATTAAGGGTATTTACAATAGCATTTTTGGGAATAAAGCAAGCTTCCATATCGTTTAGGGCCACGGCACTAAGATTGGATATTTCTTCAACGATCACCGAGCGCTGCCCCAAGACCGACCCTTTAGAGGCCAACTTTACAATTTGGTCTTTGCCGTTAGGACTTAATTTGGAAAGTTTGGATACTCCATTGCGCACACAAAACACTCCGTTGAGTTTCTCGTTCTCCGCAAAAATGGTCTCTCCCTTTTTAAACAGTTTGGTTGTTTTTGTATCGGACACTTTTTTTAATTCTTCCTTACTCATTGCGCGTAGGGAATTAAACTGGCGAATGATACAATTTTCACATCTACTCATAGCTATAAATTTCGCTGATGGGACAAAATTAAAGGAAGCGCTTTCTTTAAAACCTGACGGTTGTCATGTTTTCTAAAAACCTTTGATGACATCTTTGCGACTTTAAATTTATATGGTATGGCTAAGACATTGTGTTTTCATTGCGGGGACGATTGCGGCAACAGTCCAATTAGGCAGGAGGACAAGCATTTTTGTTGTAACGGTTGTAAAACGGTCTATGATATTTTTGCTACCAATGACCTGTCCTACTACTACGAATTGCAATCCGCTGCAGGGGCTTCCCCAAAGGAAATAGCCGGGAAATACGATTTTTTAGAGTCCCAGCCTATCCTAGATAAGCTTTTGGAGTTCAATGATGGCACCCTACAGATTATAAACCTTTACATCCCCCACATTCATTGTAGTTCTTGTATTTGGATCTTGGAAAATTTAAACAAACTACACCCTGCCATTAACAGTTCTCAGGTAGATTTCCCCAAGAAAACGGTTCGCATTAGCTTTAATAAAACCTTGGCACCCCTCAAAGAACTGGTGGTTTTACTCTCGAGAATAGGGTATGAACCCTATATTTCCTTAGATGACATGGAGCCCAAAAAAAAGGGCGTCGACCGTAGTTTACTATACAAATTGGGAATTTCTGGCTTTGCCTTTGGCAATGTTATGTTCCTTTCTTTTCCCGAGTATTTTGAAGTAGGTGAGTTTTGGCTAGAACAATATAAGGGCTTTTTTCGCTGGTTGATGTTTGCCTTTTCTTTACCTGTGGTCTTTTATGCCTCCCAAGGGTATTTTAAGGCTGCCTACAAGGGCCTGCGCGCTAAAATCTTAAATATGGACGTCCCTATAGCTTTGGGGATTTTAGTCTTGTTTTTACGCAGTACCACGGAAATTATCTTTGATTGGGGCGCGGGGTTTTTTGATAGCCTTACCGGCCTGGTTTTCTTTCTATTATTGGGCAAGTTTTTTCAACAGAAAACCTATTCCTACCTTTCTTTTGAACGCGATTACAAATCCTACTTCCCTATAGCCGTCACCAAAATAACCAAAAACAACAAAGAAGTTAGTGTACAGGTATACGATATTAAAAAAGGCGACCGGCTTCTTATCCGAAATGAAGAGTTAATTCCGGTCGACGGGATTGTTCTTTCTGGGAATGCTAGAATCGATTACAGTTTTGTCACGGGAGAATCGGACCCAGTACATAAGTTTTCGGGCGATAAGGTATATGCCGGAGGCAAACAGTTACACAGCGCTATTGAGATGGAAGCGTTAAAATCTGTTTCCCAAAGTTACCTGACGCAATTGTGGAGCAACGCCATCTTCGACAAGGACAAATCGACCGGCTTTGAAAACATTACCGATAGCATTGGCAAGCGCTTTACGATTACTGTTTTAAGTATTGCTTTTATAGCTACCTCCTATTGGTTGGTTATGGACCCCAGCAAAGCCATCAATGTTTTTACCGCTGTCCTTATTATTGCCTGTCCCTGTGCCATTGCCCTGGCAGCACCTTTTACCCTAGGGAATATGCTCCGTATATTTGGACGCAAGAAACTTTATTTAAAGGACACCCGTGCCATTGAAGAATTGGCAAAAATAGATACTGCTATATTTGACAAAACCGGAACGATCACCGCTCCTAAAAAAAGTAATATTTGCTACGAAGGCATAGCACTAACGACCGCGGAAGAATCCCTTTTAAAAAATACGCTGCGATCATCAAACCATCCCTTGAGCCGCTCTCTTTATAATTTATTAGACGCCCATGATATTATAACCTTAGACGATTATGAAGAAAACATTGGCCAAGGCCTTATGGGTACCAAAGCCCAGGACCGTATTAAAATAGGTTCTGCCAACTATGTGGGGTATACAGCAACCAACACCCTAGAGACCACCTCGGTACACATCAGTACCAACGAAGTGTATAAGGGGAGTTTTCTTTTTCACAATGAATATAGAAAAGGAATAGCGGAACTCTTTCAGGAGATGTCCCAAACCTTGGATATTTCCATTTTATCTGGCGATAATGCCGGGGAAAGAGCACGGTTAGAACGACTGACCCCAAAAGGCACTCCACTTTATTTTAACCAAAAACCCGAAGATAAGATGGAATTTATCCAAGGGCTACAGGACAACCGTAAAAAGGTTCTGATGCTAGGCGACGGCCTAAACGATGCTGGGGCCTTGGCACAAAGTGATGTAGGCATTGCCATTTCCGAAAATGTCAACGTTTTTTCGCCGGCCTGTGACGGTATTTTAGACGCTAAAAACTTAAGGTACTTGTACCAATATATTACCGCTTCTAAAAAAGCCATTCGTATTATACGACTTAGTTTTATGCTTTCGCTCATGTACAATGTGGTTGGCCTTTACTTTGCGGTAACCGGACAGTTAGAAGCTGTTATAGCGGCGATATTAATGCCCCTAAGTTCTATTAGTATTGTCTTGTTTACAACGGTAGCCACCAATTTGTTGGGCAAAAAACTACCCTCGTAAAAGCCTCCTTCGTATAGGAAAAAATTATTCCAGGCCTTGCTGAACGATAGGTAAAGTAGGTCCTTATTATATGAATAAACCTCTATGCCCTTCCCATTCGGATTGTTGGTGCTTTTTCTTATTTAAGAAATCCGTTTCAGCCAAGGACAACGCGTCATCTGGCCCCTTACTTCAAATGCAAATCGTTGCATTTTCCGTTAGACTTGTTATGATGGTCCCTGATATAGGTTGACTACTAAAAAGTAAACGGACTGCACCAAGCCACTTGCCGATATATAAAAGATAGGATCTTTAAAAATTATTGCTGCCCCCCTATTCTTTGCTATACGGGCACAAACGCGACGCTTGCGTTAGGGATAGCGGCGGCATCCCCGCAGCGGAGCAAGGGATATAGCCAATAGCCCGACCGACGAAGGAGGGAACGCCCACATTATAATGATAAAACTTAGCAGATTTATGATTTAGAATAGATAGGACAAAAAAAATCACCCGCCCTTCTTACGTAAGAAAAGCGGGTGATTTTATAAAATGTATTGGCTTAGGAAAGTCCTATTTCTGATTTTCCAAGAAGGCAATTAAAGAAGCTAATTCTTCAAAACTCAAGGCATTCACCAATCCGGCAGGCATCATAGAAGTTTCCAATTCCTTCCTAGAAGCGATGTCCGATTTCTTTAATTTGGTAGGCACACCAGCGATATTCGTAATCGTTAGATCGCTTGCAGATTCCTGAGTAATAAACCCTACATAGAAGTCGTCTCCCTTGGTCTCTATCTGTACGGTAGAGAATCCTTGAGAAATAGACGCATTCGGTTTAATAATCGATTCGGCTATCTGCTCTCTGTTCATGATAGAACCAATCTGTCCCATAAACGGCCCCTTCATAGTCTCGCTACTCTTTAAGCTGTGGCAAGTAAAACAAGCTTGAGATTTAAAGATGGCTTCTCCTTTAGAGGCATCGCCTTTAACCTCCTGAAGGGCTAACATAATATCTTCGATAGACGATTCTCCTACCTGACCTTTTTTGTTCTTGATTTTCTCAAGATCCATCACCGGTAAATCTACTTTTGGAGCTGACTGTT
The DNA here is from genome assembly GCF_012272855.1 of Arenibacter sp. 6A1. Taxonomy (GTDB): domain Bacteria; phylum Bacteroidota; class Bacteroidia; order Flavobacteriales; family Flavobacteriaceae; genus Arenibacter. The sequence goes on from NZ_JAAXCQ010000002.1 coordinate 80,882, forward strand.
CTATCGTCCCAAAATCCTCGATTGCCAAACGATATTTAACGTTTAGCTCAGAATAGAATAATTTATCGTTATCACTAGCCTTCTCCCACTCGGCCATCATAAAATCGCGGATTTTAGCGGTCTCGTCCCATTCTACTGTTTTGTAGTATGGCCCATGGGTATCTGGACGTGTACTCCACCACCATGAAGTATCGTAATCTGCTTCCTGGAAATAAAGTCGCGCCAGTGTATTCAATAACGCTCTTTTATACGTTGGGCTTGTAGTGTTCTCATAAGCGTTTATTAAGCCATCAACAGCTACAGGGCTATGCATGTATCTAAGTGTCCATAGGGCCAAATCTTTCTTATCCGTATCCAATGCCTTAACAGCAGCATCTACAGCGTTTAAGCTTACCAAGGCTTTTACTGCCAAATGCGGTAGAACGATATCAGAATTTGGTGTAGCATGCGGACCTTCTGTATTTAATTCTGGTGCTACAAAAGATTTAGGAACGGCAACTTCCAATAAGTCATTTACTGCTTCTTGTCTTCCCAATCTGCCCAATCCTACGATCGCGGCAGCTTTTACACGGTCCGAACCAGATTTAAGTGCTTTTAAGAATGGTTCTAATGGAACATTCGCTATATTTTCTTTGCGGTCTGCCAAAGCTCTAAGGGCAAATTCCTGAACGGCGGCATCTTCGGTCAAAGCTACCAAACACTCTATACCATCTACTCCGGTAAGTTGTGCAAAAGTAAAGATACTTGCTGTACGTACTTCTAGGGACAAGTCGGCATTCTTGGCCAATTTATAAACGGCATCGGCACCCTTGCCTCTTCTTAACAATTCGTATTGTGCGCTTTGTCTTGTCTTGGCATTCCCAGATTTTAACAAGGCAACGACATCATTGGTCCAATAAATATCGGCTACATTTTCAAGAGGCACATAGTTGAAATCTTTAGGGGTTACCCTTACTACATACCCTTTATCTGGGCTACCAGAATATCCGGCACCATCCCAAGCAGATAGGTACATGGCACCACCACCATCTACATCCACATCGGTAATTTGTGGCAATTGGATAAAATCTTCTACTTCTTGGGTAAAGCTAGCCTTGTCTTTGGTAACTCTATGGAAATATAAATAGCTTCTTCCCCAATCGGCCATCATTGGCACATTGTTATAATTCGCTGGCCAACGGTCATCGTTCATATAAAGAGCACCTGTTCCAGATCCTCCTCCTAAATCGGCCATAGCAGGAATAATTTCTTCCGTAAAGTGCTTGAACAACATAGGATATCCATATTCTGCAGATTGAATTTGGTGAGAGAAACGGATATTCCATCCTCCACCATCATTGGTGTTCCCTCTAACGAACATATTCATGAACGGGTCAATAGCCACATCGTAAATATTACGAAGACCGTGGGTATACACTTCCATTCCTGTTCCATCGGGGCGTACTCTTACGATTCCACCACCTAACATGGTCAGCTGTGTTCCTTCTGCATCGGTAGCATTGTGGAAACCGAAATCGCCCACAGCGATATAGATCCACCCATCAATACCCATTTGAATACCATTAGTAGCATGGTCTGTACCTCTTTCCTGCAGGTATTTAGAGTTACTGATGTTTTTGATCAATACTTTAGCTGGACCATCGGCCACCCCATCGTTGTCTACATCCTCAAAAACTATCAAATCCATATTATTGGCTTTTTTAGTTTCTTCCGTAAAAGTAGTGTGGAGTACAAACACCTGGTTCCCAATAGCTAAAATACCACGAGGGTTATCTACACGGGCAAACTCAGTATATGAATCCATAATTCCGTCATGGTTACAATCTACCAAACGCTTTATGAAACCTTTTCCCATATCTTTCCCTAGGGACCCCATCATATCTACCCCAACAAACACTTCTCCTGTAGGCGATACTGCCATACATGCTGGACTAGGGTTAACATCGGGACCAGAAAAACCGGTTATTTTTAAATCATCGGGCCACTTAAGGACATTGGCAAGCGAATCGCCTGAAGGATAATTTATAACAGTGTCACTCGGAGTACACACCACTTCTTTTTTCTGCTGGCAACTGGCCAACAACAAACTTGTCAAAAATAAATAACCGGTTTTTCTAAACATTTTTTAATGCAATTTGTGAATTTAATTTTATTGGCAAAACGATGAAAAAAAATCAACCTACTAGGCTGATTTTTTTTTCAAAAGACACAAATCTAATAATAAATCTAATAAATCCTTCATAAAATTCACTTTCTATCCCCCGAATTAACAGGACATTAGAAGTTTAATTCCCTTAAAACCTCGGGATCGCCCCAAAAAACATGTAAAAAATACATTTATAAATAATTTGTGATTTTTTTCTGTTTTCCAGAAAGGCTTGTTTAGAGGCAAAATTGGCGGTTTTGGAGGACGCTGATTCCCTTGGTCTTCCTTCTTTTTAGGACGCCAAATTTAAAACCTGACAAATGTCATATTTTCTTAGAAATGGCCACGGTAGTTTTACCCCGAAATTAGAATAAGGATGAGTGCTATTTATTTATTATTAACCTTAAGTATTATTGTGGCCATAGTTTTTTTTGCAGCTTTTTTACTCTCCGTAAAAAACGGACAATACGATGACTCCTACACTCCATCAGTCCGCATGCTTTTTGAAGACGAATTAGTTACCGACCCTGACAAAAAGCTACAAACACCCGAAAACAAATCAATCCAAATAAAAGAAAGTCAAAAATTGTAATTTATGGAAGTACAGCAGTTTTATTACGATAACAAGATCGTAAAAAAGTTCCTCTATGCAACAATGTTCTGGGGAATTATAGGAATGTCGGTAGGCTTGCTCCTTGCCTTTATGTTTCTATTCCCAAATATCACCGATGGTATTTCCTGGTTGAGTTTTGGTCGTCTTAGGCCATTGCATACCAATGCCGTCATTTTTGCTTTTATCGGAAACGCCATTTTTGCCGGGGTATATTATTCTACTCAGCGCTTGTTAAAGGCTAGAATGTTTAGTGACGCCCTGAGCAACTTCAATTTTTGGGGCTGGCAGGCCATTATTGTTGCCGCGGCCATTACCCTACCCCTTGGCTATACCTCTTCGAAGGAGTACGCAGAACTAGAATGGCCTATAGATATTGCCATTACCGTGGTCTGGGTAGCCTTTGGCTGGAACCTTATTGGTACCATGTTAAGGAGGAGGCAACGACATTTATATGTCGCCATTTGGTTTTACCTAGCCACTTTTGTCACCGTAGCGGTTCTTCATATCTTTAATAGCCTGTCCTTACCAGTAAGTGCTTTTAAAAGTTACTCTGTGTATGCCGGAGTACAAGATGCCTTGGTACAATGGTGGTACGGCCATAATGCGGTAGCATTTTTCCTAACCACGCCATTCTTGGGGCTGATGTACTATTTTGTTCCCAAAGCGGCCAACAGACCTATTTATTCTTATCGATTATCTATTGTCCACTTTTGGTCCTTGATTTTTATTTATATCTGGGCCGGACCGCATCACTTATTGTATTCTTCCTTACCGGATTGGGCGCAAAATTTAGGCGTAGCGTTTTCTATTATGCTTCTTGCTCCGTCTTGGGGAGGGATGATCAACGGTTTATTGACCCTGAGAGGCGCATGGGACAAGGTACGGACCGATCCTGTTTTAAAATTTATGGTAGTCGCAATTACCGGCTACGGAATGGCCACTTTTGAAGGCCCTATGCTTTCCCTTAAAAACGTAAATGCCATTGCGCATTTCAGCGATTGGATTATTGCCCACGTACACGTTGGGGCCTTAGCTTGGAACGGTTTCATGACCTTTGGTATGATCTATTGGTTGGTACCAAAAATGTTTAAGACAAAAATGTATTCGACCGCACTTTCCAATTTTCACTTTTGGATAGGGACCCTAGGGATTATTTTATACGCCCTGCCTATGTACGTTGCCGGGTTTATGCAGGCTCTTATGTGGAAGGAATTTAATCCGGACGGCACCTTGGTTTACGGGAACTTCTTAGAAACCGTTACCGAAATAATGCCAATGTACTGGATGCGTGCCATTGGAGGAAGCATGTATATCCTTGGAGCCATTGTAATGATCTATAACGTAGCGCTGACCATAAAAAGCGGCACCAAAGTAGCCGACGAATTGGCTGAAGCTCCTGCCTTGACCAGAGTATCCAAGAAAAGAACAGCCGGAGAAACCTGGCATACTTGGATAGAGCGTAAGCCTATTCAATTGACCATTTTTGCTACCATTGCCATCTTAATAGGTGGGGTCATACAAATTGTACCGACCATCTTGGTAAAATCGAACATTCCGACCATTACCAGTGTAAAACCATATACTCCTTTAGAATTAGAGGGTAGGGATTTATATATCCGTGAAGGTTGTGTTGGTTGTCACTCACAAATGGTAAGACCTTTTAGAAGTGAGGTAGAACGTTACGGAGAATATTCCAAGGCCGGAGAATTTGTATACGACCATCCTTTTTTATGGGGAAGCAAGCGTACAGGTCCCGATTTATTAAGGGTCGGCGGAAAATATTCGGACAACTGGCACCTTAACCATATGTACGACCCACAGAGCACCTCCTCTGGATCTATAATGCCGGCCTACCAATGGTTGGTGCACAACGAACACGACCGCAGCAATATTCAAGGAAAAATGGAAGCCATGATTAACCTTGGGGTTCCTTATACCGAAGAAGATATTGCCAATGCCGAAAATTGGATGGACGAACAGGCCACCCAGATCGAAAAGAACCTGTATGCCGATCCAGATTTTGCCAAAACATATGAGGCCGACAAAAAATACGCCCTTGAAAACGGGGAGGAATTTGTAGAAATGAGAAATAGGGAGATCGTATCCCTGATCGCCTACTTACAGCGTTTGGGAACAGACATCAAAATAAAAGAAACCGACGAAATAATTTCACAAAACTAACAGACTATGCTAAAGTTTATTAAAAACCATATGGAGAGCATTGAGGGAATAGCCACCTATCCGATGATCTCATTATTAATCTTCTTTGTTTTTTTTACAGTCCTTTTTTGGTGGGTGTTTACTGCTACTAAACAGCATATTTCTGAAGTAAGTGCCATCCCACTAGAAGATGATAATAACCCATTAAACTAATACAGATGAAAAATAATATGCCATGGTGGATTAGAATCCCCGTAATCTTCTTCCTCATCTTTGGACTGATGGAATTTGCGATTGAATCTGGAGACCAACCTGCATTCATCGCCTATCCAATCACCTTGTTTTTTTTATTGTTCGTATTATTTCTTCTGATCGCGATAGAATTAATCCTACGATCCATAGAAAATGTCATGTACCAGACCCTCTCTAAGGAGGCTCAGCAACGGTATTTGGCCACTAGTTCCAACTCTTACGAATGGGGCTGGGCTAAACGCTTATTGGCCAAGATGACCGGTAACAAACCCGTGGAAGAAGAAGCAGAGATAATTTTAGACCATAATTACGACGGTATTAAAGAACTGGACAACAACCTTCCGCCATGGTGGGTATATATGTTCTATGCCTCCATCATTTTTGGTATTGTTTATATGGCCAGGTATCACATCTTCAATGGTGACAATCAGGACGTAGAATACGAAAAAGAAGTCGCTGCTGCCCAAATCGATATTGCCGAGTACAAGAAAAATGCCAAGGGTTTGGTCGATGCTTCTACCGTAGAAGTATTAACCGAAGCTTCGGACCTGAAGGCTGGAGAAGCTATCTACCAATCGAATTGTGTGGCCTGCCATATGGCCGATGGCGGTGGTGGAATAGGACCTAACCTTACCGATGACCATTGGATTACAGGGGGCGGAATCAAAAATATTTTTAGCACTATTTCCGAAGGCGGTAGGGCCGGAAAAGGAATGATCGCCTGGAAACAAAGCTTAAAACCATTAGAAATAGCACAGGTAGCGAGTTATGTATACTCGCTTCATGGGCAAACGCCGGCAAACCCTAAAGATCCAGAAGGAGAAATCTGGACCGAAGAACCATAACAAAGAGTATTTAAAAGCACGTTTAGGAGCGCGATAACAACTAGCCATGGAAGAAAATTTTAGGGACTCAATAGGAACGATCAACAAAGAGGGAAAGAGAGCTTGGGTTTTTCCCAAAAAACCAAGCGGTCCGCTGTACGAATATCGTAAATATGTTAGTTATGCTTTATTGCTTTTTCTATTGGCCTCTCCTTTTATAAAAATAAATGGCAATCAATTTTTAATGTTCAACGTTCTAGAAAGACGTTTTAACATTTTTGGCCTCCCGTTTTGGCCACAGGACTTCTACCTCTTTGTGCTTTCTATGATCATAGGGGTTGTTTTTATAGCGCTTTTTACAGTGGCTTTTGGAAGGATATTTTGCGGATGGTTATGTCCCCAAACGATCTTTATGGAAATGGTCTTTAGACGTGTTGAATATTGGATAGATGGTGACCGAGGAGCACAAAAACGATTGGATAGACAGGAGTGGAATGCCGAAAAAATTAAAAAGAGAGCCCTAAAATGGACTGTTTTCTTTTTCATTTCATTCCTAATAGCCAATGTTTTTTTAGCCTACCTTATTGGAAGCGATAGGTTGTTACTATATATAAGCCAGGGACCATTTCGGCATATAAGCACCTTGGTGTCCCTATTGATATTTACCGCAGTATTCTTTTTTGTTTTTGCCTGGTTTCGCGAGCAGGTCTGTATCATTGCCTGTCCCTATGGAAGAATGCAAGGGGTATTGCTCGACAACAAATCTGTGGTCGTTGCCTACGACCACAAACGTGGAGAAGCCGAAAAAGGACGAAAAAAATTTAAAAAAGGAGAAGACAGACAGGCGCTGGGCCATGGGGATTGTATCGATTGTTTTCAATGTGTCAACGTTTGTCCTACCGGGATTGATATTAGAAACGGCACCCAGTTAGAATGTGTTAACTGCACCGCTTGTATAGATGAATGTGACACCATCATGGAGAACGTTCATTTACCGAAAGGATTAATTAGGTACGCTAGTGAAGAAAATATAGAAAAGAAAACCCCCTTTGAATTCACCCCTAGATTAAAAGGATACAGTGCTGTACTGCTTATACTAATTGGAATTTTAGCTGGAATGCTTTTTTTAAGGAACGATCTGGAAGCAAATATTCTTCGCCTACCAGGACAATTGTACGAGCATAAAGAGAATAATATTATCAGCAATGTGTTCACCTATAAACTACTGAATAAAACTACCAAAACTATTGACGATGTTAGTTTTAAACTACTTTCCCACAACGGAAAGATAGAAGTGGTTACCCATGAAAATTTTGATGTCCCGGCCCAAGGGTTGTCCGAAGGAACACTATTTATAGAAATAAATAATTCGGCCTTAAACGGGGACAAGGACAAGCTAAGGATAGGCGTGTACAGTGGCGAGCACCTCATTGAAACTACCACGGCCCGGTTTTTGGCGCCGAGAAGTTATAAGTAATGTTTTTGACACATTTTTGCTCTCTATTTAAAGGGTCGCATGAAGGCGTCACAAAAAATACAGCAACATAAAATAATCACAGGGAGTATCTAAAATCTCCTAAAAAACAAACACCATGAAAATAAATTGGGGAACATCCATAGTACTGGCATTTATAGCATTTATAAGTTTCATTTTATTTTTTGTAGTACGCATGAGCATGGACGATAGGACCAACCACGATTTGGTCACCGAGGAATATTACAAGACCGAACTTGGGTTTCAAAAAGAGATCGATGCCGAGAACAATGCCAATAAGCATAAACAAACCATTAGAGTTGTAAAAACGACCGAAGGTCTTTTGTTACAATTCCCCAACACTATAACACCTTCGGAGGTGACTGGAAAGGTTTATATGTACCGGCCTTCTAACAAGAAATTAGATTATAATTTCCCTTTAAGTTTATCCGAGGCACAAGTACTCATCCCCAACAACCGAATGGTTGAGGGACGATGGGACATTAAAATTGCTTGGGAGTATAAAGGAGAAGTATTTATGCACAAAGAAAAAATAACCTACTGATGTTTAAAACGCTATAAATTTTGAACTGTTCTCGTCTTCTTTAAATAAAACTATGTTACTACCTGCTTTTTTACTGGGCTTAATGGGGAGCTTCCACTGTGTCGGAATGTGTGGCCCCATTGCTTTTATGCTTCCGGTAGACCGCGAGGACCCGCTTAAGAAATTCTTTCAAATATTTTTATACCATTTTGGAAGACTGGCAGCCTATAGCTTTTTAGGATTGGTCTTTGGGCTATTGGGAAAAGGGGTCTATATTTTTGGACAACAACAAAAGCTATCCATTATTATAGGGGTGTTCATGATCGTTGTGGTACTACTCCCCTACAATACCTTTGCTAAGTATAATTTTTCCAAACCCATCTATGGGCTTTTAGCCAACTTAAAAAACACCTTAGGCCAAGCGCTAAAAAAGAAAACCCTGGACACCTTTTTTACCATAGGTTTTTTGAATGGTTTTCTTCCTTGTGGTATGGTATACATGGCAATTTTCGGTGCTATTGGGATGGGAAACCCATGGCAAGGGATGCTTTTTATGTTTCTTTTTGGAGCAGGTACCATACCTTTAATGACCATAGCCGTCTATTTTAGTGGCCTACTAAAGGGGGTGGGCAAAAAGAACATACAGCGGTTAATCCCTGTGTTTGTTGTCCTTATTGGTATCCTTTTTATTCTAAGAGGCCTAGGCTTGGGAATCCCCTATATTTCTCCCGAACCGGTACAACAAATAATCTCTAGCAACCTGGAATGCCACACTTAAAATATTTTACAAACCCTTCTTTTTCTGTTATAACCAAACCTATATAGTTACTTTTTATTAATATTTATTCCTTTATAACCAATGACAAATAAACTATTCCTACTATGCAGTGCACTATTTATTATACTGAGCTGCAAAAACCACCCAAAAACAGAAAGTTCCCTTGAACCCTTAGGGGCCAAAAACCTTGCATATAAATGGGGAGAAGTAGCCCTAACGGCCACCGCTAATGATACGGAAAGATTTAAGCCAAGACCTACAGTAACTTCGCGTTATTTGGGCCTCATTTTTATTTCTATTTTCGACGCTTGGTCTGTCTATGACGATACTGCTGTTCCCGTATATTTAAAGGACGTAAAAAGGCAGGCTGAAGCTGAGCGAACTTTAAAGCAAAAGGAAATAGCAATCAGTTATGCCGCATTCCGAACTTTGAGCGAATACTACTATTCGGACCAAGATTTATTCCGAAAATTTATGGTAGAATTAGGACTGGACCCGGACAATACTTCCTTAGATCCAAAAACACCGGAAGGTATTGGCAACCTTGCTGCGAAAGCAGTTATAGAGGCTCGAAAATTTGATGGAGCCAACCAACATGGAGAAGAGCCAGGGTCCGATGGCACCCCCTATTACGATTATACCAACTACCAACCTATAAACAGCCCAGATGTTAATGTGGATATAGATCGCTGGCAGCCAAAATATTTCTCCGATGGCAAGGGCGGTAAATTTGCCCCTAGTTGTTTAACTCCCTTTTGGAACAAGGTACAACCAATTGCCCTTCAATCAGCGGATCAGTTTAGACCTGGCCCCCCACCACTAGTGGGTTCTGAACAAATGGAAAAAGAGGTGAAAGAAGTCATCAGCCTTCAAACAAACCTAAGTCAGGCAGAAAAAGCCCTGGTAGAATTTATGAGAGACGGTCCCCAATCTGTTCAACAAGCGGGACATTGGCTTAAGTTTGCCCAAGACGTTTCTAGAAGGGATGCCAACTCTTTGGACATGGACGTAAAAATGTATTTCTTGACACAAATAACGGCTATGGATGCCTTTATTGCTTCTTGGGATGCTAAAATGTATTACGATTCGGCCAGGCCATATGCCTTGGTACATGCGTATTACCCCGATATGGTTATTAATGGCTGGAAAGGCCGCGAGCAAGGATGGGGAGAACTTAAGGGAAGCGAATGGCAGCCCTATTCTCCTGAAGAATTTCTTTGTCCTCCCTTTCCTAGTTATGTCTCCGGACATAGTACAATTAGCGGTGGGTGTGCAGAAGCCTTACGATTATTTACGGGAGACGATTTCTTCGGAGAAGAAGTACAGCTAGTTCCTGGGGCACTAACCGAACCCGAAAATGTTGGGGATACCGTAACCATAAAATTCCCTAGTTTTACCGAAACCGCTAATTTGGCGGGCATATCGAGAGTCATGGGAGGTTACCATATTCAGGCAGACAATGTGGCCGGCCTGCAACTTGGAAGGGATGTTGCCCACCAAGCCTGGAAGTTTTACTTAAACCATATTGGAAAAACCGACACCAAAAATCCGCTTTAATTTGTTCAAAAAATAAAAGCCAGTTATTTGTTGGTTTTATACCTCACTAAAAAAGCCTCGACCGGAAGTTCTTTTCCCATCGAGGCTTTTATCTTATCAGGATTTAACCCTGCTTTTAATAGCGGTTATTTTGCTATATTTTAAAGGTGATTACCGGTATTTTTGAATGGTTCACCACATCTTCCCCAATACTTCCCATAAAGAAGTGTGTTAACCCTTTTCTTCCATGGGTAGGCATTCCTATTAGATCTGCATTGATACTATTACTGAAGTTATGAATCCCCCTTTCTACACTATAATCGTTGTAAATCTCTACTTTCAGGCCAGAAGAGGCCTTGTGTAAAAACTTAGATATTCTGGAATAGGCATCGGAGGTGCTTAAAAAGTTATCTCCAGGGGTATTTATAATCACTAAAAACAGGCTTGCAGAAAGTTTATCGGCAAACTTTACAGCCTTTTTAAAGGCCTCTATATTTTCTTCTTTGAAGTCACAGGCAAAAACAACACGCTTTATGTCAAAGTCCTCAATTTCGTCCTTTATGACCATTACCGGTATTTTGGAGTGTCTCACCATCTTTTCGGCGTTAGAACCTACAAATATTTCCTTAAGCCCGTCGGTACCGTGAGAGCCCATTACTATTAAATCGACATTATGCTTTTCGACTACTTCATTGACCTCATTATACACTTTATGATGCTTGACGATGGGGGTAATTTTTAGTCCCTTTAAATATGGTCTGTTTAAAAATGAAGCAAATTTCTTTTCTGCCAATTTTATTAAGAAAGTAGCATGTTCGTATTGGGCATGTTCGTTATAAGTCATCAGGGCGGCAGACAACTCCAACATGTGTAGCACATAAATTTCCGAATCCTTTTTTTTAGCCAAGGAAGCTGCCGCTTTTAACGCAATTTCTGATTGTTTTGAAAAATCTACCGGTACAATAATTTTTTTCATCTTATTATATTTTTACGTTTATCACTATCTATATTTTTAAAAAACGCTTCCCCCTGCTATTTTGTTGTTTTTCTCAGATCAAAGAATTAGATCGTCATTGAAAACAATCTGGTATTGGGTTCTTTTCTATGCAATAAAAGATCAAAGGCCATGGCTATATTCCGTACAAACGGTCTTCCTTTCTCCGTTACCGACACCCCGGTATCTGACAGACTCACCAAACCATCAAGAGACAGTTCCTTTAATTTTTCCTTTATCAGTGGCAATTCACCCAAAATTTCGGGTTCCTTGCCCCAATTTGTTTTGAAGGTACACATTATATTCAATATATGTTTTCTGATGATTTTATCCTCCTCCGACAACATGTGCCCTCTATAAATAGGAATTATATTATTATCGACCAGGTGGCCATACTCTTCTAAACTTTTTACATTTTGGGCAAACCCAGACCAGCTATCGCTAATTGCAGAAACACCTAAGCCCAACATCAATTGAGTTTTTGAAGCCGTATATCCCATAAAGTTCCGGTGTAAACTACCTTTTTCCATGGCCTTGTAAAGGCTGTCACCTGTAACGGCAAAGTGATCCATACCAATTTCACTATACCCTACTTCCACCAACAATTCTTTCCCTTTTTCATATTGGATACGTTTCTCTTCCGCTGTTGGCAAATCTGCATCCTGGTAGCCTCTTTGGCCATTCCCCTTTAACCAAGGCACATGAGCATAGCTATAAAAAGCCAATCGGTCCGGCTTTAATTCCTTCGTTTTTAATATGGTGTGCGCTACATCTGCTACATTTTGGAAGGGCAAGCCGAAAATAATATCATGGCTTACCGAAGTATAGCCTATTTCCCGTGCCCATTGCGTCACTTTTTGTACATTTTCGAAAGGCTGAATCCTGTGAATGGCCTTTTGTACTTTCTCATTATAATCTTGCACCCCGTAACTCACGCGCCTAAAGCCCAGATCGAATAAGGTCTGTAAATGCTCCTTGGTGGTATTATTGGGGTGCCCTTCAAAACTGAATTCATAGCCTTCTGCCCTTTCGGCACGCTTAAAAATTCCTTTGATCAATCGCCCTAAATTTTCGGGCGAAAAGAAGGTCGGAGTACCACCTCCTAAATGAAGTTCCTTTATTTTTGGTTTGTTAGGGAATAGATTACAGTACAGATCCCATTCTTTTAATACATGGGATATATATGGATTTTCTACCTCGTGCCGCTTTGTTATCCGTTTATGACAACCACAAAAAGTACAAAGACTTTCACAGAAAGGCAAATGGATATATAGACTAATCCCCTCTTTTTCGTTGGTCTCCTTAAAACTTTCCCGTACACTATTTTTCCAATCTTGACCAGAAAAAGTATCCAAATCCCAATAAGGGACGGTAGGGTAGCTGGTGTAACGAGGTCCGGGAACATTATACTTTTGTACTAGGTTGCGCATATCTTATTTTTAATTCCCAACAAATGTACCGCAGCAGATGGGGATAAAACATGACAACTGTCAGGTTACCGTCTCAATTGTAATTACAGTGTTAAAAACATAGGTCCGATTTAGCTATTGCAGCATACTAAAATCCATGTATTTACCATGGCTCCTAGAACAGTTTATAGGTATTAGAATCTTCCTATTTGGCTTATTTCAAAATATTCACAATTCCTAAAACAAATCTTAGATAATGATAAAAATTTGGAAATCATGTGATTTCAGGAGACCTTTATCATAAAAACCATATTTTTGCAAAATAAAAACTAGCAACTATGACATTACTTTTAATGGCAGCCGGAAATGGAAGCCGATATGGAAAACTAAAACAATTTGATGAACTTGGTCCTAAGGGCGAATTCTTAATGGAATTTAGTATTCATGATGCACTAAACAACGGATTCAAGCATATTGTTGCCGTTACCAAAAAAGAAAATGTAGCTTTTTTACAAGATTACCTATCCGCGAGATTACCAGAAAACATTAAATTAGACGTAGTAGCCCAAGAGGTTTCTGACCTACCAGAAGGAGTTACCTTTAGTGGGGAGCGTGCTAAGCCATGGGGAACTGCCCATGCCGTTTGGACTGCCAGAAATGTAATTAAAGGAGCATTTGCCATTATCAATGCCGATGATTACTACGGGAAGGAAGCCTTTAAAAGTGCTGCCGATTTTATGAAATCTAATACCACTGACAAGACTTTTGGATTGGTAGCCTATACCCTTAAAAACACCTTATCCGAACACGGATCGGTTTCTAGAGGGGTTTGTCAGGCAGAGAATGGAAAACTGACTTCTATTAATGAGCACACAAAAATAGAAATCAATGACGGTAAGATTATAGATACCGATGCCAATGTAGAATTTACAGGCGAAGAATTGGTAAGTATGAACTTCTGGGTATGCCATCCTTCTATTTTCGATTTCACTACAGAATACCTTAAAGAATTTATTGCTGACGAAAAAAATATTGCCAAGGGCGAGATTTATCTCCCTTTTGCCATAAAAGAAATGATCAGTCGCGATATGATCGATGCAGATGTTATCCCATCGGACAGTAAATGGTTCGGAGTCACCTATGCAAACGACAAGGATATAGCGGTAAGCGAATTACAAAAAATGACCGACACTAATGGTTACCCATCTCCAATTTGGGAAGCTGCTCAGAAGGTATAAGCAATGATGGCTACAAAAAACGACACTATAAATGGGGTTTTGGGCAATTTTAGAATTGAACCAAAAGAATATCAATTACAAACCATTAACCAAGGGTATATTAACGATACCTATTTGGTGATGGACGGTACTACCCCTTTGTATATCTTTCAACGAATAAACCAAAATGTTTTTCAGAATGTGAAAGGCATTATGGATAATATCGAAGATGCCTTTTCTTATTTAGTCGATCCTACCTATAGCACTATAGAGTTGGTAAAAACCGAATCTGGCGCGACCTATTTCAAAGAGGAAGAAGGGGGCTATTGGAGGTTAATGACCTATATAGGTAACTCTACGGCCTACGACAATGCAACAGACACGAAGATTGCCCAAGAGGCAGGACGTATTGTTGGGAAATTTCATCAATTGTTGGCCGATGCTAGTATAGAAAATTATGTAGATACCATTCCTCGTTTTCACGACCTGTCTTTAAGACAGCAGCAATTTGAGGAGGCCTTGGTAAATGCCGACCCTAAGAAACTAGCCATATCAAAGGATGCTATTGTTTTTGCTAAGGATACCTTGGAAAAATTAAAAGCCCTTAACAATGCAGAATTGCCTTTAAGAGTTTGTCATAACGACACCAAATTAAATAATATCCTCTTTTCAAAAGAAGACGACAAGGCTCTTTGCCTTATTGACTTGGATACTGTCATGAAGGGGTATTTTTACTATGATTTTGGTGATGCCATTAGAACCATCGCAAATACTGCCAGTGAGGACGAACAGGACCATTCAAAAATAACTTTTGAGCAAAACTTGTTCGAAGCCTTTGTTGAAGGTTTAGCCGTTAATGGTGCTTTTTTAACTAAGGAAGAGATATCCCTTTTACCTTGGGGAGCCGTTTTTATGCCGTTTATCCACGGTCTAAGAGCACTTACAGATTACCTTAACAATAATATCTATTACAAGGTTTCTTACGAAAACCAGAACTTGGACAGGTCTTTAAGCTTGTTCGATTTCACTAAAAAAGCCTTGTCACATATCGATTATATGCAGAAAGTTGTTGAGAACAAACTAGTTCCTATACAGTAACTGTACGAAGTTTATTGAAAAAGAGGTCGTTTTAAAATTTTAAAACGGCCTCTTTTTTTATGTCAATTTTTTTGTGGAATCGCGTACGATTAGACTTGTCTTTATCACTTTGGTCGTATAAGCTTCCGAGGGGGAAGAAGCTTCTATCCTTTCGATCAGGATTTTCGCTGCTGTTTCTCCGATATAGGTTCCATGCTGACTGACCGAAGTTAATGCCGGGCTGACATACTTTGATAATTTGCCATTGGTAAATCCGATAACAGCAATATCCTCTGGAACCCTATAGCCCCTAGATTTCACTATTTTCATTACTTCAACGGCTGTAATTTCATCCATAGCCATAATCCCGTCTATAGATTTATAATTAAGCAAAAAGGACATTAGGAGGTCCAAATCGTCTTTCTTCCCTACCCTTACCACCAATTTATCGTCATAATCAATATGGGCCTCTTCCAAGGCTTTACGATATCCTTCAACCCTAAGGCGACCAACACTAGAATGATCTATGGCAGAAACCACCGCTATGGTTTTACAAGCCGTGTTTAAAAAATAGTTGGTTGTTTTATATCCCGCCTCAAAATCATCGACCACCACCTTATCACAGCAGATATCTTCTGAAACCCTATCGAACATTACCAAAGGAATTTGCATTCCCAACAGGTCCTTAAAATGGCTTAGATCGTTTTTAAACTGGGTTTCTTCGGCCATAGAAATTATTAATCCATCTACGGTGCCTGCGCCCAAAAACTCTAGGGTTCTTACCTCTTTGTCATAAGATTCATCACTGATACAACTCAACAAATTAAAACCTTTCTCCGTGGCTATTTTTTCTATGCCCGAAAACACTTGGGTGAAGAAATAATTTAAAATATTGGGGACGACGACCCCAATGGTTTTGGTCTTTTTGTTCAACAAGCTTAAGGCTATCTTATTGGGCCTGTAATTATTTTCCTTGGCATAGGCACGGATTTTGGTTTTTAGGTCCCTACTCACCTCATGGCTATCGTTAATGGCCTTAGAAACTGTAGAAACAGAAACATTAAAGTGTTCGGCAATATCTTTTAAGGCAATTTTTCTCATATCAATATCCCTTTACAACAAAAAGCTGTTCAAAAAGATTTTTAAACAGCTTTTTATGGAATCAAAGCGCTACTAATTTACCATTTTCCTGAAAAGCACTAGGGCTGCGTGCCAAGAAAAATACAGGATCACTACTTAAATATATTGATTGATGATATTCTCGAATAATTCTTGTTTTCCGCTTTGTAGGTTTAACTCCCCATTCTCCTGTGCTATCTTATAAAGGTCTTGTAATTGTAAGGCTCCATTCTCAAAATCTTTACCTTTCCCGGTATCAAAGGAGCTATACCTATTTTTACGTAAACTGTCGTAGGCCGAGGAGCTTATTATTTTATCTGCTGTTATCAAAGCACGGGCAAAGGTATCTGCCCCTCCGATATGCGCATGAAAAAGATCGTCCATATCGGTAGAGTTCCTTCTGATTTTGGCATCAAAATTAACGCCTCCACCCTGTAGGCCGCCTGCCTTTAAAAATACCAGCATGGCTTCTGTGGTCTCCTGAATATTGTTAGGAAACTGGTCGGTATCCCATCCGTTCTGATAATCGCCCCTATTGGCGTCGATACTTCCCAACATTCCGGCTTTTGCCGCCACGGCCAGTTCGTGTTGAAAGGTATGTTGGGCCAGGGTAGCGTGGTTGACTTCTACATTGATCTTAAAATCCTTCTCCAATCCATATTCCCTTAGGAATCCTATGGCCGTTGCGGTATCAAAATCGTATTGGTGTTTAGAAGGCTCCATAGGTTTTGGTTCTATAAAGAAGGTTCCTTTAAACCCTTGGCTCCGTGCATAATCCCTGGCCATTGCCAAAAACTGCCCCATATGATCTAGTTCGCGCCCCATATCGGTATTCAATAAGGACATATAGCCTTCACGGCCACCCCAGAACACATAATTCTCTCCTCCCAGGGCTATGGTGGCATCCAAGGCCAATTTAATCTGTGCGCCTGCCCTGGCCACTACATTAAAATCTGGATTCGTGGCTGCTCCGTTCATATATCGTGGGTTGGAAAAACAGTTGGCGGTTCCCCAAAGCAACTTAATGCCCGAGGCTGCTTTTTTTTCTTTGATATAATCGGTAATCGTTAACAAACGCTTTTCCGATTCAGCAAAACTTGCTGCTTCCTGAATAAGGTCGAAATCGTGAAAACAAAAATAATCGAAGCCCATTTTACCAATAAATTCAAAGGCCGCATCTGCCTTATCCTTGGCCGCTTGAACCGGATCTGAAGATTGGTCCCATTCAAAATTTTGCGTCCCAGGTCCAAAAGGATCCGAACCTTGCCCACAGAAGCTATGCCAATACGCGATGGCAAATTTAAAATGCTCCCGCATGGTCTTCCCTGCTACTAATTGCTCTGGATTGTAGTATTTAAAAGCCAAAGGGTTATCCGAATCCTTGCCTTCGTACTTAATTTCACCAATACCTTTAAAGTATTCTTTATCGCCTAGTAAAGCCATCTCTATTTTTTTAACTATTAATAATTAATTCCAATTCTCTTTTCCAAACATCATAGGCCTTTAGGTAAGTTTCTTTATCCTTTAGCGGCCCATAAGTCTTTACATGGTCGTTTTTGAGGGTATAGGCACTAAACTCCTCAAAGCCGCCTTCGTAAATTCCGGCTGCCCTGGCGGCTCCTATTGCTCCGGTGGTGTTATAAATTTCAATGTCTTGAGACACCAAGGTTGCCAAGGTAGTGGCAAATATTTCTGAGCGGAAAAGATTATCATTTCCCGCACGCATCACATCTATTGTTATACCATCGGATGTTAAAATTTCCATCCCATAGGCAAAAGAAAAGGCAATCCCTTCCAATGCCGCCCTACAGATATGTGCCTTGTTATGAATATTTAGGTTTACGTTCAGTAATCGGGTGCCCACTTCCCTATTGTTCAACATCCGTTCTGCGCCGTTCCCAAAAGGGATCATACAAACGCCTTGGGCCCCAACCGGGATTTTGGCCGCCAGGGCATTCATCTCATCATAAGAATCAACATCCAAATTGTTCAGCAACCATCGGTACTGAATTCCGGCGCCATTAATATTTAATAATTTTCCAATTCTAGGGGTTTCCTTACTGTAGTTTACATGGGCAAAATTATTTACCCGTGTACTTTCCTTTCCGGATATCGCCTGACTAACGGCATACACAACCCCGGAGGTACCTCCGTTCGCGGCTACTTCTCCAGGATTGAAGACATTTAAGGACAGGGCATTATTGGGTTGGTCCCCGGCCCTATAAAAAATTGGGGTCCCTATTTCCAAGCCACTTTCTTGCGCGCCTTGGGCATCTACCTTTGCCTGTAAGCCAAAGGTCGGAACGATATCGGGGATAAGATCGGGAGCAATATTGAAGTACTTCATCAACATCGCTGCAATATCATTCTCCTTAAAATCCCATAAAACACCTTCCGAAAGCCCAGAAATGGTAGTATTCATGATATGACTAAAGCGATAGGCTATATAATCGCCCGGCAACATTATTTTATGGGTCTTTTTATAAATATCGGGTTCATTTTCTTTAACCCACTTTAATTTTGAAGCAGTAAAATTTGCGGGTGAATTTAGCAAGTGGGTCTTGCAACGTTCTTCCCCTATTGCCGCATAGGCCTCATGACCAATATCTACGGCCCTACTATCGCACCAAATAATGGATTTTCTCAATGGTTCTCCTTCGCTATCGAGCATTACCAACCCGTGCATTTGATAGGCAATACCGATCCCTTTTATTTGAGTCTCGGAAATTCCAAATTGCTTTTTTATTCTTTGTATGCCCTTACAACAGTGTTGCCACCATTCCTTGGGGTCCTGTTCTGCCCATCCTCTTTTAAGGGCCAGCATTCCCATTTCTTCTTCAGGTTGTTGAACTACCCCTACGGGCTTCCCTGTCGCCATGGCTACCAAAGCCACTTTAATGGAAGAACTCCCAATATCTAATCCTAAATAATACATACCCTTATTTTATAAAACTCCTTATTTGGTAGGAATAAAAAGAATTTTACCCCTCTCTCAAATATATCACAATAAGACTCATATACCGCCTTTAGGAAGAATAGAAGGCTATCGACGGAATTCTATATTGTTATCCGAACATTACAAAAACAAGACTACAACGCTGTATTTAAAGTAGATACATTAGTTTCATCTATTAAGAATAGGGTAACGAAAACGCTTTCGTAAAAGCATTTTTTATAGGAAAGAAAAGGCCACTATTTATTTGGCTATACAAGCATCGTTTACTTTAGCCTATAGTTTGATACAATAGAATGTCCTGGGAAGAATGGCTTTGAGCACCTAGAATATGGCCATTAAAAGAGGCCACTAACTTTACTCTTTTTTCTTGTTGACCAAGCCTTTGGTAAATTCGTTCAAAGTCTCTACTTTTTCTTCAAAATCGCCTTTTATTGTTTTGCGGAATTCATTCAGGTTTTTAACCAAGTCGTCAATATTCTCTGGAATAACGTCCTCAAAAAATTGTCGTAATCGTTTCGCGGTAGTAGGCGATTTTCCATTGGTGGAAATGGCCACTTTTACGTTACCTTTGGTTACAATACCGCCCATGTAAAAATCGCATAAGGGAGGATTGTCGGCTACATTGACCAATATATGCCTAGCCCTACAATCGTGGTATACCTGTTCGTTAATTTCTACCTTATCGGTCGTAGCAATGACCATATGCCTTCCTTCCAAATAGGCAGGAGCATAGCTGTCCTTGGTAATTACGACATTGTGTTTCTTTGCCAATTCCAAGGTTTCTTCCAAAAAATCCGGGGCCACCATCTCTACCTTGGCATGGGGACTAGATTTTAGCATAAAGGTTAGTTTCTCTAATCCAACATTGCCCCCTCCCACAATTAAAACATTCAATTGGGATACTTTTAAAAAAATAGGGTATAGTTCGTTCCGCTCCATCTTTTTGTCTTAGGGATTATGCCAATGCTTTCTTTATCAACTTTATACTTGTTTCGGGCAGCGGTAATTTCAATGCCGCATCATGGCCTTGATCCGACATTTTGCGCCATGTTTTTTGAAGGATATCGACCAACTTTTCTTCTGGATGTTTTTTGGTGAAATCATCAAAATAAAACTCTAAAAACACCAGACAAATCACATCCTCTAGGGTCTGGGTGTCTTCGTTTTTCTTTAATTGTTTCTTTTCTAGCAAGAATACAACCTTATCTATGGTTGCCCGATCATACCCTACTATTGTTAAGATGTCACTGGCTTTTTTTGCGTGAAATTTTTTAAGGTCCTGTCTCCATCGCAAATATCCTTCCCGGTTCATTTCATAGGAATCCCTAGCAATTTCCCAACGACAAATATGCTGGCAACGGGCAGTTAGCTGTAGGGCCTCGCTAGCATTAGGAGCAAAGGCATTTAACCTATCGGTCATACGCATGGCATATAAGAGTTCTTTGGGATACTCCTTGCCCTGATACTTCTCGCTATTGGGATCTAATGCATTCGCCTCGTCAAAAAGTTGAATTGCCTTTTTTAATTTGTCGTTTTCCATAATCATTGGTTAAATAGCTGATGGTAGCTCCTAAACAAACCATACAAGGGCAAGGTACAAAATAGCGCTAAAATCTAGCTTACCGAAGTAAAAAATAAGCCTCGATATTGTTATGTTATCTGCAAATTTTACCAACAGCTACGATTTTAATGGTAAAATCAATGATGTTTTTAGTTTCTAAAAAATAAAAGCGGGGCAACTGCCCCGCTCTTATATGGTACTAGTACCATGCTGTATGTTAATTATAAAGACGCTAAATTTGAGTTACACCCTTATTTGTCCATCTCCAAAAACATAGTATTTATTGGTCACCAATTGCTCTAAGCCAAGGGGACCTCTATGGTGTAATTTGTCGGTACTTATGGCCAATTCTGCGCCCACGCCCATTTGTCCACCGTCGGTAAACCTGGTAGAGGCGTTGTGATATACTGCGGCACTATCTACTTGGTCCATAAATTCCATGGCCAAACCTTGATCCTTGGTCATGATGGTTGCAGAGTGACCACCAGAATATTGATTGATCTTCGCAACGGCCTCCTCTATACTCTCTACCGCCCCGATAAGACATTTCATTTCCAAGAACTCTTGGTACCACAGGGATTCTTCTACTATTTTAGCTTCAGTGCTCAATACTTGCCCTACGGTATCGTCCACGACAAGGGAAACCCCCTGGTCTTTCAATATACTTGCTAGTTCCTTTATTTTATTTTCATATTCTGGAATCCTAGTATCGACCAATATTTTATCGAGCGCATTACAAGCCGATATTTTATCGGTTTTAGCATTGAGGATTACCTTGATGCTCTGTTCCCAGTTGGCATCTTTGGCTACATATAAAAAATTATTCCCCCTACCGCTGATCAGGACCGCACATTGGGCGTGTTCCTTTACAAATGCGATAAGGCGTTCTCCTCCTCGGGGAACGATCAGGTCTAATTTCTCTGTAGGTTTTTTTAAGAATGCTTGGGTTTCTTCCCTGTTTAAATGAAGCAACTTTATCCAATCGCTATCCAGATTATTTTCTTCCAAGGCCTGGTGCCAGCAAGCTTCCAATATTATATTGCTGTGAATGGCTTCTTTTCCTCCTTTTAAAAGAATTTTATTATTGGCTTTAAAAGCCAATACGGCAGCTTCTATGGTCACATCGGGTCTGGACTCATAAATGATCATGATAGTTCCAAAAGGAGCTGTCTTGTTCTGGATATTCAGGCCATTGTCCAAATTTTTCTCGGACTTGACCTTCCCTACCGGATCTTCTTGTTGCATGACTTCCTGAACAGATTTGATCATTCCGTCTACTTTTTTGTCATCGACGATAAGCCTATCGTACATAGCACGATCGCTTTTATCAAAAAGCTCCAAATCTTTTTTGTTCGCTTTTATAATATCGTCACGTCTGCGATCCAAGATATCGATCATAGACTGCAACACTTTATTTTTTATTGCTGTACTTATTAATTTCATTTATGGATATTTATTATTTTTTTTACGGTGAAATGTTATGCACTATCTTCATTTGTCTTTGTGACAAATTTTGAGACGTGTTCATTTCATTCTTTAATTTTAATAATTAAACCGTAACCTTAGTTCCTACGTCTTTTCCTTCTACAATATCGAGAATAACTCTCTTCCATTTTCCATTAGCAATATAAGTAGGAATATTTTTAGAAGCAGTCTTCTTGGCGATCTTTAATTTAGATTCCATTCCCCCTCTTCCTTCGGCTTCTCCTTTTTCAATGGTTTTAATATACTTCTCTACATTTTGATCCACGGTTACGTTGCTAATAACTTCGGTATGCTCATCATCTGGATGCCCAGTAAAAAGTCCGTCTGTATCCGTTAAAATTATCAGTTTATCGGCATTGGTTAATTCGGCTACCAAACTTGCCAACTCATCGTTATCGGAAAACATAGATTTTGTCAAGGTAACGGCATCGTCCTCATTAACAATAGGCACTACCCCTTGAGACAGTAGCCCTTCATAACAATTGATCATATTTTCACGGTGAATTCCGGGATTAAAGTCCCTCTTGGTCGCCAGTACCTGAGCACATTTCATTCCGTAATCCTGGAATATATTGTAATAATGACGCATCATTCGTGGTTGTCCTATGGCAGAATATACCTGTCTCCGTGTTGCCTGATCGGTAAGGGTACTTTCTCCCATGACCTCCATTCCTGCGATCACTGAACCCGAAGACACCAAAATAGACATGATATCTCTTTCATAGAGTTCTGCAATTTGTTGTACGAGGTGATCTAAAACTGGTTTTACAATTCTGTTGTCTTTGTTGGTCATTACATTGGTACCAACTTTTATAACTACTCTTTGTTTGTACATGTTTTATTTGTCTTTTCCTAGTTCAACTGCCCTGTTAAATGCTGAATAAGCAGCTTCTTTAATTAATTCCTTTACATTATTGTCTTCCATAGAATCTAAGGCCGCACGGGTAGTACCTCCTTTAGAGGCTACTTTTTCCATCCATGAGTTTGGCGAAAGATCGGATTGGTTAAACAATTCAACAGCTCCTTCAAAGGTATGGCTCACCAACACTTTACTATCGTTTGGAGAGAAGCCCATTTTTAAAGCTGCTTCCATCATACTTTGCATAAAATAAAAGACGTATGCCGGTCCACTACCAGAGATTCCCGTAGAGGCATCGATAAAATTCTCATTACTTACCAATAGGGATTTTCCCGTGGTGTCCAATAAGTTTTCTATCGTCAATAACTCTATTCGACTTACCTCATCGGCAGCGGTATAAGAAGTAACCCCTTTTCCTATCTGTGCCGGCAAATTAGGCATGGCACGAACAACTTTTGAGATTCCAGTGGCCTCCTGCATGGTTTTAATAGTAACCCCGGCCATAATAGAGATGATAATCTGACCTGGTTTTCCCAAATCATTTATCTTTTTGAACAATTCATCGCTGTGATAAGGCTTTACTGCGATGAAAATTAAATCTGCTAAAGGAAGACAATCTTCCAGGTTTTCATAAACATCAAAATGTGAAATCTTTTTTAAGGATAAGGTTTTTTCATGGGAACTGTCCAATATCATTAAATTTCTTTTTTTTAAAAGTTTTGATTTGGACATTGCTTGTGCATATGTTAAGCCCATGTTTCCTGCACCTATTACTAATACTTTCATGTAAAATTTTTAGTTTATACTTAATTTACACTCCATAATGCACAAAAATGATGCGAATCCCAAATTATACCCATAGAGTTTAACTGTATAGACGCTATTACTATAGATAAAACCAATACTACAGTGTTAGGCACCATTATACTTGCCCTGAGAGATTCTAATATTTTTTGACTAATTTGTTAAAAATGTTAAAAAATTAACAATACACAAACAATCTCTCCTACTCAACCATATTAATGACAGTAATACTGCCATAAATACAAACTAACTTTTTATCAAGAATTGCAGCTAGTATTTGAACTTTCTATTGCGATCATAGAAATATCTAACAGAGATAAAGCTATCGATAAACAAAAGTCCAGAGGAAAACTATCCGAAAATAAAATAGGCTAATGAGGTATTATTTCGGCAAAAAATGCTAAAACAAGACCTCATTAGCCTTTGTTGGAATGAATGGGGATCTAGAAAACTCTTAACTATCTTTCCAGTTATTATTATCTCTTAGTCTATCAATCCAAATACTCTTGGAAGCCATAAAGAAAGTTCAGGGATATAGGTAAGCAGCAACAGTACGAGTACCATAACCCCCAATAATGGCAACAAAGGTTTAATTACTTTGGTTACGGGTACCTTGGCCACTCCACTACCCACAAAAAGAAGGGTACCCACGGGAGGCGTACAGACCCCAATACATAAATTTAGAACCATTATCATTCCAAACTGTACCGGGTGTACACCCATTGTCATCACTACCGGTAAAAATATAGGGGTAAAAATAAGCACCGCCGGGGTCATATCCATAAAAGTTCCTACTACCAGCAGGGTAATATTAATAAACAACAGCACTAAAAAAGGATTATGAACAACCTCTATAAGAAATCCAGTTAAGGATTGTGGAATAGATTCAAAGGAAAACAACCAAGACATGGCCATAGAAGTGGCAATCAGAAACATAACAATGGCCGTCGTTTTAGCACTTCTTAATATTATAGGTCGAAAATCTTTTAGGGACAGTTCTTTGTTTATAAAACCAAGCAATATAGCGTACACTACCGCTATAGCCGCAGCTTCGGTAGCCGTAAATACACCAGCTACAATACCACCTACCACTATAACTAATAAGGTAAGGCTTAAAATAGCATTTTTAAAGTCGAGCAACAGTTGTTTAAACCCTACTCTTTCTTCTCTTGGCAGGCCTTTTCTTTTCGCATAAAAATACACCATGGTCATTATAGCGATTCCTACCAATATCCCTGGAATATACCCGGCAATAAACAAGGCCGCTACAGAAGCCGTACCTCCACTGGCAAGGGCAAAAATAATAAGGACATTACTTGGTGGAATTAACAGACCGGTGGTAGAGGAACTAATATTTACTGCCGCACTGAACTCTCTGGGATATCCATCTTTTTCCATTTTATCGGTAAGTGTACTCCCTATGGCCGAAGCCGCGGCAATGGCCGAACCAGAAATAGCCCCGAACAACATGGCAGAAATAATGTTAACATAGGCCATACCTCCTGGGAAACTACCAATAAGCGATTTGGCAAAGGCGATCAATCGGTTAGCTATCCCACCCCGATTCATGATCTCACCCGCCAAAATAAAAAAGGGAATAGCCAAAAGCGCAAAATTATCGATCCCTGTGGTCATACGTTGACTGACGGTCGTGGTAGCAGGCATATAAGAAATATTCATCAGTAAGGTGATGGTCGTAGAAATACCAATGGCATAGGCAACTGGCACCCCATAGGCCAATAGGCCCATAAAACTAACAAACAACACTATTATACTTAGGGTTTCAATGCTCATTTCGGTTTGGATTTAGGGTTATTGTCAGGTGATAAATAGAAAAAAATATGATCAGGATACCGCTTATGGGAACAATCGCGTACACATACCCAAGTGGTACCAAGAGCGCTGGTGAGATCTGACCCAATTTTAAAACGGTATACATCAAATTACCACCACCAATAACCATTACGACCAAGGCAAAAAGGGCCATGAGCACTTGTATGACTTTTAATCTTTTCCGTTGTTTTTCTGGGCTGAGCTTCGCCAATAAAAAATCCATGGACAGGTGTCCCTCCTTACTACCGTTTATATAGGCAGCTCCCAAAACGGTCAACCATATCAGTGCAAAACGGGCAAATTCTTCGGTAAAAGAACTAGACTGGCCGATAAGATATCTGGAAACCACTTGCCAAACAACATCTATAACCAATAAACTAAATATCAACACCAACAAGGCCTCAATGGCCTTATTTATAATTCGAAACAATATGTGCATCAGTAGGTATTTATCTTTTGGATTAATGTATTCATTTTCGGATCCTTCATCAGCTCCTCCATAATAGGTTTGGTCTTCTCGGAAAAGAGAGATTTATCGGGGTAATGAATTTGAACATTGGCTTTTTTAAGCACCTCCATGTTTTCCTTCACTGTTTCTTTCCAATAGGCCTTTTCTTTGGCCACGCTTTCGTCTGCCGCAGCTTGCAGCCATCCTTTTTCGGTTTCGCTTAGGGTTTCCCAAAATTTGGTCCCTACCACCACTACATCAGGGATCATACTGTGTTCGTCTATGGTGTAATACTTGCATATTTCGTAATGGTTGGAAGTTACAAAGGAGGGCACATTATTTTCGGCTCCATCGACAACCCTTTGCTGTAGGGCCGTATACAATTCGCCATAAGCCATTGGGGTTGCCGACCCTCCCAATGTATTTACCATTTGTACGGACATCTGATCGTTCATGACCCGTATTTTTTTTCCCTTTAAATCCTCTGGTGTTTTTATAAATCCATCCAGGGTATAAAAGCTTCTACTGCCGGCGTCGTAAAAACATAGTCCTCTCAATAAGTAGTCGCTTCCTCCCTCCAATATTTTTTTCCCTAAATCCCCTTCTAGGACACTGAATAAATGTTCGCTATCACGAAACAAATAGGGGACGCCAAAAACGCGGTATTCCGGGGCAAAATTAGACATGGAAGCCGCACTCACTTTTGTCATGGCCACGCTGCCTATTTGTAAAAGTTCTAGCATCTCTCTTTCGGATCCCAATTGGCCATCGGGAAATATTTTTATCTGTAATTTCCCTCCCGACTTTTCGGCCAACAACTTTTGCATTTCCAAAATCCCCTTATGTACCGGATGGGTAACAGGTAGGGAATGGGCAAAAAAGAGCGTTTTTTGATCTTTAATTTCCGAACAAGCGGATAATAACAGCATAGAAACGCCCAAAAGCGCTCCTATTATTTTTCTCTTTATAGCCTTACAATTTTGCATATAGTTCATTTTCTGCTTTGCTAAAGATAACAACCTTAGCAAATTAATTATTAAACTTCAGGAAACTCCCCCCTATTAGACCAGCTAGCCCCTCTTTAAACATCCCATTGCTCCCCTTTCCTTTTTATATTGTCTAAGAAGCCCGCTACCCCTCCAAGTAGCTTCTTCTATAGGGAAACATTTGGTTGGGTCAGCAACACTTCTCTTAGCCCTATTTCTAACCCATGGAGTTCCGCCATCCCTTTTGCCCTTCCAAGGAGAGAATAGCCAGGGTAAAATTGATCGTTTCTCTTTTTATCATCCAGCAAAAGATGTCCATGATCTGGTCGTATGGGAATAGCTACCCCCCCTAATCCATTTTCATGTCTTCGAACTTGCTCCTTAATAATTTGGAGCATTACCCTTCCCATAGGAATAGAGCCCTCCAAATGTGCGGCTTCATAAAAGCGGCCCTCTTTTTCCCGAGTAATATTTCTGAGATGAATAAAATGGATATGCTTTCCAAAATCTTGTACAATTTTAGGCAGATCATTGCTCGCTATGGCTCCTAAGGAACCCGAACAAAAGGTTAACCCGTTACAAGGTGATGGATAAGAATTTAAAATAAACAGAAGATCCTCATAGGTTGAAGCAATGCGAGGAATACCGAAAACAGAAAAAGGTGGGTCATCTGGATGTATCGCCATTTTGACCCCTAATTTTTCCGCTTCCGGGATAACGGCCCTTAAAAAGTAAGCAAGATTTTCCTTGAGTTGTTCCCGCCCGATTTGGCTTACCTCCTCCAAGGTACTTTTAAAAACCTCCATGGATATAGGTTCTTTAGACCCTGGCATCCCGGCCAAAATAGTATTTTCCAAGGCAAGACGCCCCTTTGCATCCAAACCATTAAAATACACTTCGGCATTTTTAATAATTCGCGCATCATAAACCTCCTTTGCATTGTCCCTTTTTAATATAAAAAGGTCAAAGGCCGCAATGGCCAAAGGATCGTACAATAAGCTTATAGCTCCGGTGGGCAATTGATAATTAAGGTCTGTTCTGGTCCAATCTATGAGTTGCATAAAATTATAACAGACGGTGTAGATTTTGTTCTCAGCTAAATTTTTAAGGGTTTCAATGTAATTTTGAATATAGGCGTCCCTTTCTGGAAGCCCATATTTTATAGCCTTATGAATGTTAACGCTTTCTACTACCTCCCACTGAATATCATGGGATTCAATTTCAGCTTTTAAAGCGGCAATGGTTTCTGAGGGCCACACTTCCCCAGTAGGTACTTGGTGGCAAGCGGTTACAATCCCATTAATTCCTAACTCTTTGATATTTTGTAAGGACACTCCAAAAGATGGACCAAACCAACGGAATGTTTTCTTTAAAAACTCCATTCTCTAAACTCCTGAAAAAGAACTAAAACCACCATCTACCTCATACACACTTCCGGTTACAAAAGAAGCGGCATCGCTAAGCAAATAATGAACCATCCCATTCAGTTCAGAGGTATCCCCGAAGCGATCCATTGGGGTATTTGCAATAATTTTTTCACCTCTATTGGTATAAGACCCATCCTCGTTGGTCAACAATTTTCTATTTTGATTCCCTATAAAAAATCCAGGCGCAATTGCATTGACTCTTAATTTATCGCTGAATTTGGAGGCCAATTCATTGGCCATCCATTTGGTAAAAATATCAACCCCGGCTTTTGCCATGGAATACCCCAGGACCCTAGAAATAGTTTGCTTAGCAGCCATGGAAGATATATTTACAATGCTTCCGTACCCTTGATCTGCCATTATCTCGCTCAATACAATAGTAGGGATAACGGTCCCCATCAAATTTATGTCCAATACTTTTTGGGTATCTTCGAGTTTAATATCATAAATCGTCTGCTCCGGAGTTAGGGTAGCCCCAGGGATATTGCCCCCGGCCAAATTCACCAGTCCATCTAATTTTCCAAACTTGGTCATTATGGTTTCTTTCAGCGATTTTAATTCCGACTCGTTCAGTACATCGACCACAAAGAAGTGGGCGCTATCGGAACGAAGATCATTTAACTCTTGGCATTTGGCCTTCAATTTATCTTGGGACCTACCCAATAATAGTACCGTGGCGCCATTATCGACCAAATAGGTTGCGATAGAACCTCCCAAGGATCCCGTACCGCCAGACAAAACGTAAATTTTATTAACTATAGAAAAAAGTGAATTCATTTATATAAATTATAACTAATTGTTTTTAAAATATTAAGGTAAAACATATGATTAAGTAAACCGTGAGTTTCTCAAATATTTTACTAATTGTGATATTCTATCGTATAAGGCTGCCCGTTTACTTACTTCCTTCTGCTTTAGCCATTTTATACCCTTCTATAGTGGTATAATATTTAGTGAGCATATTAGGCACCTCCCAACTTGGCAATTCCCCTGCTTCTAAATACCGTAAATAGTTTTCAGTGACTTGGGCAAAATGAGCCTCGTGTCCTATTTTATAAGCTTCAGGAATATTTATTTTCCAAGTATTCTCACCAATTTGTTCGGCTGTTGTCCCTGGAAAAACCTCAGCCACTTCTTTCTTCAAGGCTTTTGACAAGGCTTGTTTCAAATCCGTATGGTTCTTAGATCTTATATAGAGTACAGGTTTATAATTCTCTGCTTCTCCCTGCTTTATGATTAAGTCGCTTTTAGATCCCCTCATAATACTATAGTGAGTATCGCCAGTACCTTCGAGCGCCTGATAATTCCATATCACGGAAACCTTAGCATACTTTCCTTTAATCTTATACAGCATCTCTCCATTACAATAGACATTAAGTCCATTCTCCTTCACGTCTTTTTGAAGAAAATCCGGGAATTCCGATTTTTTGGTAACATCAGTAAATTGCTCCAGGTTCAGAACGGTAGGCCAACGTTTGGCACTAAGCATTTCTATATCGGAAGGATGCACGACTTGTTCGGGAAAAAGTTCCCATTGCACCAAATCTACTAAGTGGGTGGTTACGTCTACAATTCCTTCCCCTTCCTCATTGACATCGAAAAACCAATCTGGTCTCACCAAAGGTTTTCCAGAGACCTGCTTAAAGAAGTGATGCACACTTTCCTTGCTGATTGCGGGCTCTTCTGGAGTACCTTCCAATAGTTCCCCAAATACTTGTGGCAAGGAAGAAAACTTTTTCTGCATGGCAGTAGTCGCTTCAAAACGCTCGGTCATAATATCATAGATAACAACCCCCTTTTCCTCCGCAATTTTAAAAGCCTCCACCAATTTTTGGTAGCCTTCCGGATTTATTACCAATGGCTTATCGGCATAAACATTGAGTCCGGCTTTTACAGCTTCCAAAATATAATCTATTTTCTTAGAGTTCTTTCCGGCCACAACCATGACGTTCCCTGGTTTCTGGGCTACCATCTTCTCCAAATAATCTGCACCCAAATATTTTTCAACCTTCCAAGCCGTCGGTTTTTCTTCCCTCGTATTGTATGATTCTATTTTTTCCAAAAAATCGGCTACTTCTGGTCCATCTGGAGCAAATACATAGATGGTAGAATCTACCTGATCGTACATGGTCTTTTGAACTAAGGCTGCATGAAAATGCCCAGGGTCCAAGGTCATTAATTTGACCTTGGAGGAGTCTTCTTTAGGCGCCTTCTTGTTTTTTTCAGGCCCTTCGGCACAGGCAAAACATAAGGAAACCAATAGTACTGCTGTTATTTTTCTCATCACCAATTAACGGTTTATAATCGATTAGACATTTACATAATTGGTTCCGTAAGGAGCGCGTTGCTCTCTACTCAACAAGGCGTTTGCCTCCTCGTCGTTCACAAACATTTCCTTTTCATTATCCCATTCCAATTTCCTATCGAATTGCATGGCAATGTCACTAATCAAACAAGTTACACAAGCCTTATGTCCTTTTTCTATGGGTGAAATAGGTTCTTTTCGAGTCTTGATACAATCTAACCAATTTCCGTGCTGATCGTCTATCTTGTATAAATGTGTCTCATTCGCTCCTATTACCGATTCCAATATCTTAGGATCGGAGGCATTTAAAGCTTGACTACTTTTCTCTTTATCTACCGGATCTGAGGCTGAAGCCGTATAAGCACCTCGGGAAACGAAAATCCAACCATCTTCCCCAATATATTTAATCCCATTAGTATATCCTCCACTGGTATAAACAGTTATGCCTTTTTCATATTCGTGTTTCACAAAGAAATCTCCATGCACGTTCCACAATCCGGACTTAGGAAACTCTGCCAACGCTTCAACGGAGATCGGTCCTGTATGTTCCGTATCCATTCCCCAAGCAGCTGAATCGTAATGGTGTTGTCCCCATCCAGTAATCATACCAGCGCCATAGCTTCTAGAACGTAGCCATCCCGGTCTGCCATATCCTTTTTGTGGGTGTACGCCAATCTCGGTATACGGTACTTCTGGTGTTGACCCCAACCACATATCAAAATTCAAATTACTAGGTACCGGCATGGGTGTTGCTTCCGGACCTGCAGGATCTCCCGGCAGCCCGATTTTTACTGTGTGCAATTTCCCTATACGACCGTTTCTTACCAATTCCGCCGCGATTCTAAATTGAGGCATGGCCCTTTGCTGCGTCCCTACCTGCAAAATGGCTCCCGTTTTTTGGATCGCTGCGCGCAACTGTTGTCCCTCTCTTACGGTGAGCGATGTAGGTTTTTGTAGATAGATGTCCTTTCCTGCCAAAGCCGCCTCCATAGCTGGCTGGGAATGCCAGTGGTCTGGGGTGCTGATCATTACGGCATCTATGTCTTTGTTCAATAACATTTCGCGGTAATCATCGTACACCTTGGTGTTCATGTATTTATCTTTCCCCGTCTTTTCTTTGTAATATTTATCTACTAATATTTTTGCATCGGCCGCTCGGTTAGAATCCAAATCGCAAACTCCAACAACGCGGGCCTGATCAAAGCGAATGGTATCCCGAATATCGTGATCGCGGGCAATTCGTCCACAACCAATTTGTCCTATATTAATTTTATTGCTCGGCGCATTTTTTCCAAATACACTTGCGGGAACAATGGTAGGGAAACCAACCACAGCGGCCGTGGTTAACAGGGAGTTATTAATAAATTTTCTTCTTTGCATCTTTCTATTTTTTATGTTGTTAATTTGTTAGGATGCCTATCCAAGGGACACGCGCTATCATTCATTCTATTATTATTTCTGGAGTCTCGGCAAAGTGTTGCCAATAAGATTCGGCTTCTTCAACGCTGAGCTTATCCTCAAAAACTACCATTCTATAACTTAACCGATACGCTTTAGAGGGTTCTATTTTCCACTCCTGGTGACGGATCGGACAAAATTCAAAAAACATATCTCCCCTTCCCTCATTACCATCAATAGGCCAAACACGCATTGGCTCGGGATGGGACTTATTTTCGGGCTTGCTTAGAAACAAAACACCATTCGTTCCCTTACCATCGGCTGATTCTCCACGTACCATGCACCATCGAGCATTGCTACCATCTGCCGTGAGACGATCCTTGCCCTCGGAGGTAAGCACCGAAGAATTATCCTTATCCCAACGTTCGGTGAAGCGCATACCAAGTCCTCCTCCATAACGATAGGCCTCAAAGAGAACACCATTATCCAAGGGAGAACTAAAGCTAGTGGTATAATCTACCATATATCTATCGGCGCGCCCCAAATCCCAGACCTTAACTTCCAAATCTTCGTTCAGGGCTATTCGCTTATCCTGAGCAGCTTTTAAGTTAATATGTTTTTGCCGGACACTAAACCCGCCATACGTCTTTCCTGAACTCACCCAATTAAAATCGTCAAAAAGAACGGTGCCTTGTCCTTTAACAAGATTCCAAAAATCGACTCGCTCCCCATCGATCTGTACATGTGTCCACGGCCCCCAAATACCATAGTGATGGTAATGATCTGGTGGGTGTATGCGGCTAATCGTATCGCCATAAGGGGAAAGTAGTGGATGGATATAACCTGATTTTTTATAAATGGAATCCACCCCTTTCGGAGGAAAGGTCATTTCATATCTGTACGTTAGTAGGGGTATGGAATCTTTAACCAATTGAAGGTTGCCATTGTTCTTAAGCATTCCAATTTTTTCTAAACTTTGGATATGGTCCTCCTTTATTACCATTTCATACGTGCTCTTGTTATCGGCTGCATGGATAAACCAAAAGTTTTTTTGGTCATGATCAATTTGCAAGGGAAGCTGTTTACCATCATTTATTAGGACCAAATTATCAAGATTTTCCATTTCTCCTAGCCCTAAAGCTTCAATATTCAAAGAAATTGGCCGAGAAACAGCAACACCATCATCCGTTGCAATTTTAAACTTATATGCTGCCTTCTCGTTGCACGACAAAAACACAACTATTATAAAACTCAATAATATATACTTCATTTAAACCGCTTGAATGATGGAATTTACAAAAAACTAATAATCTCTAATCAACTAAAATTCTTCAGGAATGGTCGTTAAAGGCGGAACGTTGTTCTCGGCGCCTGGATATCCTTCGTTTTGATTGATGACCCCGCCTGTATTGGAATCTATTGCTCCTTGAGGGATAGGCCATAAAACATGATATGGACTCATCGTATATTCATCACCATGGCGGGTAAAAACATTCTTGTTATAGAAATCGGTAGTTTCCATTATCCTATCGTAAAAGAAGTTATCCTGGCTAAAATTATCCATACTGTATACCTTACCGTTGTATGCAGCTTTCCCTGTTTTAGCAAAAAGATAGGATATACGGTTCAATTCTGCTTTTCTAGGCTCCTCATAATAAAGCTCTCTTGCCCTTTCATCCAAAATAGTCGCTATAGTAACCTCGGCCACATCGGCTGCTCCTGCTCTATTTCTAACAATATTTAAATCGTCTGCCGCCAAGGCCGTCTGGCCTTTCCAAAAATAAGCCTCTGCCCTTAACAAATAAGTTTCGGCCAATCGAAACACATACCAATCAGAATGTCCCCCTTGCGGCTTTAGGCGATCCGGATCATCGATGGCAAATTTGTAATGGGGCCATCCATAATAGTTTCTAATGGTATCGTTGCATAATATATTTACCCCATCATTGGAATATAACTGTAAGTTTTTACCATAGTAAGAATCGCCTTGCCCCACCAATGCCGGGTTGTTATACACTATATCTTCCATGTTCACCCAGTTTCCAGGAGCATGTCGCAAATCGTTCTCATCTTTCCAAATATGTTTGGTACTATAGGAGGTTCCTCTACAGCGCCCTATTCCTCTTCCATATTTTTGAATCAACTTAAAAGGGTCGTCCGTGGGAGAATCAAAAGTCCCTCTATTGCCCTCTGGGGTATTAAACCCTGCCCACCAAAGTGGCACGGCATTCCTTTGTACGTTGGTACCACCATCGATGTTTCCTTCTATATCAATGCGATCTATGACCAATAGAATTGCTTCTGTATTTTGTGGCAGACTTTTATTTTCGGCTTGGTGCAAATCCCACACTACATTCTTGGTTGGGTCGTTGGCATCGACCCCAAACCTTTCTCTCATTAATTTATGAACACCGCCATTAATAACCGCGCTTGCTGAAGCTATGGCATCGTCAAATTCGCCAAGAGCCAAATTCACCTTGGTCAACAAATGGTTAACGGCGGCCACATTGACCTCGCCCTTATCCTTCACTGCGGGCACCCATTGGGCAGCAAATTCCAAATTCTTTTTAAGTTCGAGCAAAATACTTTCCCTTGAATTACTATAAAAATCTAATTTCGGCTTTGTAGCCTCTCCAGGAATAAAGGGAACATCTCCGAAACATTGCGTAAGGTTGTAATATCTATAGGCCCTATGAAAATAGGCTGTCCCTAAAATTTCATTTCTTACGGCTTCCGAGGGATAGGTAGCATCATCTATTCTTGTGATCACTGTATTAGCATATTTTATCCCCTTAAAGCCTTCGTACCAGTACCATCCTATTCTATTAGTATTCGCACTGTTCAAATTCTTATCCGGTAGGATCATTAAATTAAGATCTTGAGCAGGACCGGACTTATCCGTCGTTCCTTCTACGGCTACCTCCGAGAAAATATTTTGGGTAATTATAGGGGCACCATCCCCATACCATTCATATCTTAAGTTTCTAAGGTTGGTTATATTTGCCGCACGCATACCGTCTTCATCGATAAATGTATTTTCAGGGGCATAAAAGGAAAGGGGGTTTGGTTCTAAAAAATCTTCGGAACAGCTAATTGCCCCCATTGCGGCTATCACTCCCGCTAGTATAGATTTGGTTATATTGCTATGTATTTTCATGATTCCAATGTTTTTATGTAAGGCTTTTACAATGTAATATTTAGTCCAAGGGTAAAGGTTCTTGGTGTAGGGCCGCTATTTTCAGGGTCCCAAAAATCCCATTCCTTGGTCCACACGGCGGCGTTTTTAATATTTCCGGATAACCTAAGAGAAGAAATCTGAAACTTTTCGGTAAGACGTTTTGGCAAGGTATATCCCAAAGAAATGTTTTGAAGTCTAATAAAGGATTTATCGACATAAACATTATAACTCGCTGAACCATTGCTAGAGAATAATCGGGCTGCGTTATCGATTTGATTATCAACAGTCCAATACGGCAAGATATACGAACTTGTTCGATCTCCAAATCCTTGATTTTTTGCTTGGTTATAACTTCCTTCATGCCCCCAATACGAGTACATCATGAATGAAAAGTCCCAATTCTGGTAAACCTCAAATTGATTTCTTAAGGTCCATCTAAACCTAGGGGTAGAATACCCTAAAAATTGTTTATCTGCATTGGTATACAATTCGTCTCCATTGACATCGACAACCTTAAAATCACCAGGCTGCACGCCATATTTTTTAGCCTCATCGGCCTCGTCCGTAGAATAGACCCCGTCTGTTTTTAAACCGTAATAACGGTCCGTAGATTGGCCTATGAACCAGCCGTTCGAGATATCATCGGCCTCTCTTTGGCCAATGACGTTGCCCTCATCATCCAAAACATCTTGCAAATCACCATACAAATGCAATATTTTGTTTCTGTTAACTGAAAAATTAAAAGAAGAACTCCATTTAAAATTCTCGTTCGTTATATTTTTTGTGTTCAGCGAAAACTCAAAACCTTTATTTTCTACTTCTCCAAGATTGTCGAGAATACTGTTAAAACCGATAATATCTGGCAAGGACCTACTTACCAATAAATCTTTGGTTGTAGCCTTATAAAACTCTAACGAACCAGAGACCCTATTGTTTAGCAACCCAAAGTCTAGCCCTATATTATTGGCTTCTGTTCTTTCCCATTTTAAATTAGGGTTAGACATGGTGTTCACATATAACTGGGACACGATGTACACACTGTTTGTGTTATCTACTAACTGGTATTTCCCCGTATTTAAATCGGAAAGAGCCGCGTATCTTCCTATATCCCTATTTCCATTTTCTCCCCAAGAATACCTAAGTTTCAAAAAACTCAACCAACTTATATCTTGTAAAAAATCTTCTTTGGAAAGTGTCCAAGCCAGCGCCAACGAGGGAAAGGTAGCCCTAGGATTATTGACTCCGAAAGCAGAATACCCATCTCGACGCACCGAAGAGGTTAACAAATATTTATCCTTGTAAGAATAATTGAGTCTTCCCATTAGAGCATCGCCAGTACTGTATTGATCGTTGCTTGAAATCACAGGTAAAATTCCTGCCCCCATATTATGGTATCCCAAATTATCATTAGGATCAAAACCTTTATTAGACATGGTATTATCCCACGATTGATATTTTTCTGCATTGACTAAAAAAGTAAGGTCTATAGCATGATGTTCCTCGATAGTAGTGTTGTAAGTAAAAATATTATCGAGCTGCCATTCGTAGGATTTAGCATTTCTCCTACTAGCATCGCCTCCAAAAAACTGCCATTCTGGATGTTTACTCGATCTGTGGTTAAATACATCCAAAAAAGTATATCTATTGGTATAATTTACCTGGTAATTAATCCCAAAAGGCAATTTAACTTTTGCAAACAAATTGGCATTTAGGGTATTGTATTTTGTTTCACGATCGGTAAACGCTCGGCCAAGATATGGGTTTACCCCTCCTGCACCAGCGTCATCCTGCGGGCTCAGCCTAATAGTTACTCCATCGTCCTCGTAAAAAGAACCCCATGGCGAATTCGCGGTAAAGTTTTGATTGACCGGAACCGAACCTTCATCTCTCTCGGCAAACTGTGTATTTAAACCTACCGAGATAAAATCGTTCACCTTAGCTTCGAGGTTTAAGCGACTTCTAATGGTAGTAAACTTATCGCCAACTACTATCCCTTCATTGGTTGTGGAACCGATAGACCAATAATACTTTACAGCCTCAGAATTTCCCGAAAGACTAAGGTTATAATCTTGTCGAATGCCTGTCTGGAAGGTTTTATCATACCAGTCTATAGACTTCCCTTCGAGGTAATTTTGAATTTCAACTGGCTGCAGATTTAACCTTCTCAACCAAACTTCTACCGGATCACCTGTTGAACCGTCATATGCCAACCAATCCTCCACGGATACTCCTGACAGATTCCTTGGATCTGAATATTCTTCGGGAGAGAAATTAACATTTGTACTTTTTGCCACATCTTTTCTCCAGTTTATATAACCATCTGGCCCATAAACAGGTTGATCTTTACTCAGTGAGGTAAACCCTATATTAGAACTGATATTGATCGTCGGTTTACCCCCGCTTCCCTTTTTTGTAGTAATGGTGATGACTCCGTTCGCAGCTCGGGCTCCAAAGACTGCAGCAGAACTGGCATCTTTCAGAACACTCACAGATTCTATGTCCATAGGATTGATATCGGCTATATCCCCATTGTAAATAGTTCCGTCCAAAACTATCAAAGGACTTGACCCTGCTGTTAAGGTTGTATTTCCTCTAACCTGAAACCCGCTGACCCCTTTAGCCGAGGTGCTAAAACCGACGGATAACCCAGCGATATTCCCTCTGAGCAAATCGGAAACGTCATTAGGTTTTTCAATTTCTAAATTCTTTGTAGAGATCTGGCTCACAGCACCTGTTAAATCGGACTTTTTAGTGGTACCATAGCCCACGACCACCACTTCATCTAGGGCTGCCGTTGAAGTTTGCATGATAACATTGACCGTAGTCCTTCCATTGAGTGAAACTTGTTGCTCCTGAAATCCGATAAAAGTGACCAACAATTCAATATTTGAATTGGCAACGGATATACTGAATTTTCCATCAAAATCGGCTACAGTACCATTGAGGGTGCCTTTTTCTATTACCGAAGCTCCCGGTAAAGGAATCCCCTCTTCATCTACTACGGTACCCGAGACCATAGCATTGTTCTGGCCATGGATGGCAGTGGAAAGAAACAAGCACCACAGCACGAAAAGAAAAGCCCTTGAGCTGTTGTTTTTGTTAATTGAATTTTTCATACATCATGATTTAAAGTTTGGTTGGTTTTGGTTATTTATTCCTTATAGAGATCTACCCCCTAAGCTTTTGGTCTTCACAAATCTATACAAACACAACTAATTGCGCAACCGATTGCGTGTTAATTATGCAATATTATATAAGTTTTATTGATAATTCCAACCATGATGATATGATAAATTACCTAATTGTCAGATAAAATGAGCTTTTTAAACACTGATACAAATTGTTGCACTAATATTTCGTATTATTGCCATATATCTTTGCATTAAAACTCAGTATGAATAAAAGAATTACTATATATGATTTAGCCAAAACACTCAAGGTATCCCCAGGTACGGTAAGTAGAAGCCTTAACAATCATCCTTCGATAAGCGATAAAACAAAACAAAGGGTCATTGCAAAAGCGAATGAATTAGGCTATAAAATCAATAAATTCGCCGCCAATCTAAGCAGTCAGAAGTCAAACACCATTGGGGTTATTGTTCCTAAACTAAATTCAAATTTTATGTCCACTATTTTAGCGGGCATAGAAAAGGTAGTCAATGAAGCAGGATACAGCCTCATCATAAGTCAATCCTTAGAATCCATGGAAAAGGAAAAAATAAATTCCATGACGCATTTTAATAGTGGCGTTGATGCCATATTGGTTTCTCTTGCCTACGACACCACAGACTACGAGCATTTCACCCCCTTTATAAAACATAAAATCCCACTTATTTTTTTAGACAGGGTTCCTAATCTTCCCGAGTGCTTAACCCTTATCATTGACAACTATTTGGCGGGCTTTGAAGCTACCGAACATCTAATTGAACAAGGCTGTAAGAACATTTTATATATAGGAGGAAACCGAAATGTATACCTCGAACGTTTTAAAGGATACAAGGCCGCTCTTCAAAAACACCATCTCGACTATAGGTTTGACGATCTATTGGAAACCGACCTAGACCCAAAAAACATTGACGAGGTCATCAATTATATAAAAAACCAGCCTACCCCCATAGATGGCCTTTTTGTAGCCAGTGACTCATTTGCTGCTCATTGTATAAAGGAATTAAAAAAAGCCTCCTTTAAGGTCCCTGAAGACATAAAAGTTGTTGGTTTTAACAACGACCCTATATCAGAACTTATCAGCCCTTCCCTGACTACCATCAATTACCCCGGTTATGAAATGGGAGTATTGGCAGGCCAAAGTGTCATCAATCAACTAAAAGGGAACATAGATATGCAAGCAACAAATTCCATTAGCTTGCGCCACGAACTTATAATCAGAGAATCATCAACCATTAAATAAATATTACCTCATGAAAAATCAACACTGGCTTATTGGCCTTTTTCTACTTATTTCATCAACCCTTATAGGTCAAAGCATAGAACCTATTGAAATTACCGATCAATGGCTTTCCAAAATAGAATCTTTGGCCCCTTCGGCTCCAAGGGTGAAGACCGATACCAAAAAGATATTGGTATTTTCCCAACACACTGGTTTTTACCATTGGACGATTCCCCACAATGCCGAAATGCTTAAGATCCTAGCTAAAAAATCGGGCGCTTTTGAAGTAACTGTTGCCTACGATGTAGACAGTTTTGATAAAAAGAACTTACAGCAATACGATGCGGTCATCTTAAACAATTCCAATCCCTCCGGCCCAAAACGGGATCTGTTCTGGGACCTATTAAAGAAAAACACAAGTCTTAGCGACGCAACCATTGCTAAACGAGCTGCCCAATACCAGCAAAACTTAATGTCCTATGTATCTAAGGGCGGAGGGCTACTGATCTTGCATGGCGCCATTACCGTTCAGAACAATTCTTCCGAATTTAGCAAAATGGTAGGAGGAAGCTTTGACTACCATCCCAAACAACAACAAATGCATTTAAAAGAAGTTGATGCCAACCACCCCTTGGTGCAGGCCTTTGACGGAAAAGGATTTACCCATGTCGATGAACCTTACTTTTTTAACAATGCCTATTTCGATTACAATTTCCGACCGCTATTGTATATAGAGGCAGACCAATTGGAAGATGTAAGAAAGGCCGTTAGCAACAATATAATTTACGTTTCTTGGATCAAGCGCCATGGAAAAGGAAGGGTATTCTACAGTTCGGCTTCCCATAACGCCCAAAGTTTAGAAAATCCGCAATTCCTTCAGTTCCTATTAGACGGCATGCAATATGTCGTCGGGGATTTAAAATGTGACGACAGCCCTATTGGCGTACAATAAGCTTTGACAGTTTAAAAACTTTAACAATAAAAAAAGCGCATCTCTTTTAGAATGCGCTTTTTTTTTAAAACAATTCGTGCCATCAATACCTCCCTAGGAGACCGTTTGAACAGCATTATTCTTTATTAAAATCGAAATAATTTTTTGCATTGTTATAGGAGATATCCTGAACAATTTTCCCCAACCATTTTTCGTCGGCCGGCAATTCCCCATTGGCCACATCTTTCCCTATTAGGTTACATAATATCCTTCTAAAATATTCGTGACGTGTAAAGGACAAGAAACTCCTAGAATCGGTCAACATCCCTACAAAACAACTTAGAAGCCCTATATTGGAAAGCGCATTCATTTGTTTTTCCATTCCGTCTTTTTGGTCTAAAAACCACCAACCAGCACCAAATTGCAC
Source organism: Arenibacter sp. 6A1 (assembly GCF_012272855.1). Taxonomy (GTDB): domain Bacteria; phylum Bacteroidota; class Bacteroidia; order Flavobacteriales; family Flavobacteriaceae; genus Arenibacter. The sequence goes on from NZ_JAAXCQ010000002.1 coordinate 122,010, forward strand.
CTTCCCTTTTACGCTACCGTCATTAAAATTCCCAACCATAGCGGCCATTACTTCGTTGTCTGCGGGGTTTAGATTATAAACTATTGTTTTTGCCAATTGATTACTACTATCCAATTCGTTTAAAAACCCGCTCAATGCTCTTGCCTGGGAAAAATCACCGATAGAATCGAATCCGGTGTCGGGTCCTAACTGCGTTAACAGCCTTTTGTTATTATCGCGAATTGCCCCTAAATGCAATTGTTGCACCCAGCCTTTATCATGGTAACACTTTCCTAAAAACAAAAGTACTTGAGCCTTAAAGTACTGTACTTCTTCGATGGTTACAGGCTTCCCTTCCTTGGCCTTGGTAAAAACATTTGTTGTGGAGTAGGTTCCCTCTTTAAAGTGGTATAACTGTTCTAGTCCATGGTCTGCCAAACGACAGCCGTGGTCATGAAAATAATCAATACGCTCTTTTAAAACTTGTAAAAGATCCTCATAAGTTTCTATGACCCTTTTAGATACTTCCGACAACTTTTCTAAATAGGCTATATAGCTAGCTCCCCCATCAATGGCAAAGGCTTTGTCTGGTCTAAAAGTGGGAAATGTTTTTGGGCTAATGCCCTGCTGCTCTATACTTTTATGATGCTGCAATGAATCTGTAGGATCATCGGTTGTACACAAGGACTCTACCTTTTGCTGTTGCAACAAGCCAATGGAGGTATGTGATGACTGTTGCAGCATTGCGGAGGTTTTTTCATAAATGTCCTCTGCATTTTCTGGCCCCAACAATTCCTGAATACCAAAATAACGCTGCAATTCCAAATGTGTCCAATGGTACAAAGGGTTTCTTAAGGTGAAGGGGACAGTTTCCGCCCATTTTAAAAATTTATCCTTATCGGAGGCATTCCCGGTAATGTATTTCTCATCGATTCCTAAAGCACGCATAGCCCGCCATTTATAATGGTCTCCTGCCAACCAAGCCTGACTGATGTTCTCAAAACTCTTATTTCTAGCAATTTCATCGGGAGGAAGGTGGTTATGGTAATCTATTATCGGTAATTCCTTGGCATAATCATGATATAAGCGTTTGGAAAAATCGTTTTGCAACAAAAAATCGTCGTTTATAAAAGTTTTCATATTGCTATTTAGTAAGTTTATTATTTATGCCTTTATTGTCATTCATTTTCGGTTACCTTATTTTGATACTTTAAGCCTGCTTAACTCCTAAACTTAGTAGCTGAGAGTAATCCAATAAAGTTTCTTATTGCAATTGTTTTACGTACTCCAACAATTCTCCCTCGGTATACTCCATTCCTTCTTTTGGCTTTTTACCTCTTAGTTCTTTCACCTTTTCTGGTGCTAATTGACTTGGCACGGCAGAAAATGCATTGGTGATATAAGAAATTATATCTGTAATATCCTTGTCGGAAATAGCTTCATTGCTAGCCAAACCAGGCATGGTATGGTTATATTCATACACTTCTCCATTGACTGTCACCGGTCCTTTTAATCCATGGAGAATAATAAGGCCTAACCTTTCCATATGGTTAGCGACATATTCCGAGTTTAATAAAGGGGGGGCCAACCCATCCATTCCTTCTCCTCCTGCTCCGTGACAGGAAGCACATATTTGACGAAATAACTTAGCGCCCTTGGTCCTTGTGTCCTCGGACAAACTTTTTCGCACGAAAATAGAATTCGGTTTTTGTTGTTCCTTACGGTCCAAGCTTTTTGCAAGCAGAGTTTTGATATTATCCTGCAGCAGATCGGCACCGTTTTCGATTGCCAGTTGTAAGTCAGATGCTGTTCCCGACATTCCGCTTATTAAGGCATCTTGAATAATTTTATGTTCTTTATAGCTATTGGACAATTCGTATACAATGGGAAAGAACTCTTCTTGGGAAACCTCGGCCCATAGCCCTATGGAGGAGCTTAGGTAAAGGTCTAATGCTAAATCTTTTCTTTTCAAAACGTCTATAAAGAGATTTTTTGCTACGGCCACATTTTCCGGAGATGCAAAATCCTCGAGTAAAACCAAGGCATGTGCGCTTACATCTGCATCGCTATTTTTAGCAACCTCTATAAGCGTTGGCAACTTCAACGCCTCTAAGCCTTGTAATGTATATAGAGCATGTATTTGCGCCAGTGGCAACATCGGGTCCAAGACCAACTTCTCTAGGTCGGCTATAACCTCTGTTTTGTTTTTAAAGATTAGATAATGTTGTGCCCTATCACGGATCCATCCATTTTTATCTTTTAACAATGCTAGCAGTTCCGAGCCTGATAATTTATCGAAATCACGGAGTTTTGTTGTTTCGGCCCCTTGTTTTTTAACCTTTAAAATTCTTCCGAAGTCTATAATAGTATCTAATTGTTTCTCTAGCGATTTTTCTTTTAAATAAGGGCTTAAATAGGCATGATGCCCTATGACTCCTCTATGCATATCGACAATATACATACTTCCATCTGGACCGTTGGTTAAATTCACCGGACGAAACCCTTCATCGTAGGAGGCCACAAACTCTTTTCCCTGCCAGGCTTGTTCCGCAGCAATATGGTCGCCATTAAAGGACAGTATATTTCTTTTAATCAGGTTGGCTTCGGGAGCACAAACAAAGACATTCTGATCGTAGCCCGAAGGAAATTGCCCCCCTCGATATACCAATGGACCACAAGCCGCCGTTACATTTACCAATAAGCTGTCCTTATCTAAAATTCCCTTTTCATAGCCTCTGTTTACCGAGGCGGCATGTAGAGGATACACTCGTTGATCCTTGGTCAGCATATGTCCTAGGCCTACCGTAGGGATATGGTATTGGTTTCGGATCAACCTATTGGGCAACATATAATCGCCCAACAACTGCCTGGAATTGTCATTGTAATAAAGACGGCCAAAATCATCATGGCTAATACCCCATTGTCCTCTAAAGGTAGTAGGCTCTTTTATCCATTGTCCATCTTTCCGTTGGTATCTAAAATGCGATTTAGCGTTGTATATCCAGTTATCGACATTCATCATCAGCCCATTTGGCTGATGTTCCGGATTTCCATCGGCCGCGTACAAGGAATCTACTACGATGGAATTGACGGGCCGATCATTTTCGATCTCTACAAAACGCAAATAAGGAGGTTCTGCATACAGCAATCCCCCATATACATGTGCCAATGCCCTTGGCATAACCAAGCTATCTAAAAAGATTTTCGCATGGTCCATGCGTCCATCATTATCCAAATCCTCCAGGATCTTTATAGAACCCGTCGGAAGCTCTTCCCCTGTACCATCAATATTGTTCATAAATCCAGGCATTTCGGCAACCCAAATTCGCCCCTTGCTATCAAAATCCATAGCCACAGGAGCAACCAAAAGGGGTTCGGAAGCGACCATTTGAAGTTCAAATCCTTCTTCAACTTTATAATCTTCCAAAGAAATAATAGGTTCGTCAAAGGAAGGTTTACAAGAACAAATCAATAGGAAAAGGAAAAAATAAGCAGATAATTTCATTAAAAATACTGGTGTTTATAATTGGATAATTTTAAAGAATAGATTGTTTTCGATAACAAAATGGCACCTCTATCCAATGAGATAGAAAGAAAAATGACAGCCCCTAAGTTAAAATTTTAAAACCATCCACGGAAATGAAAATCCCTGTTAAATGTAAACGACACATATATTTTAAGGAATAACTGCCGAGAATCGCCTAATAAATTTTAAGGGCAACCCTATTCTTCCGAAATTGCATCAAAAGATTAAGGTTGCCCCTATAAATTAGGCTTGGATGTTTTTTAAACTTCCCTTGTTATTGATGTAACAATCCGTTTTCGATCATGGGAATCCTGAAGTTCTCGACTTCCGCATTTTGGTGTTCCCGTGCAAAAATTGCGGCGGCCTTTTCCAAAATTTCCGGATGTTGTTCTGCCAGGTTATTTTCTTCCCTAACATCGTCTTTAAGGTTATAGAGTTCTAAAGTGGCTGCCTCTTTTTTATTTTTCAGATTTCGTCTAAGCACTTTCCAATCGCCCATACGGATGGCTACTTGTCCGCCGTATTCTGGATACTCCCAAAATAAAAACTCATGTTGTTTTTGTTTCTCCTCAGCCCCTAAAAGTGTTGGCAAAAAGCTTATTCCATCAGTATCATCTGGCGTAGACTGTCCTGTCAGCTCAGTTAATGTAGCCATAACATCATAATGTGCAGAGATATGGTCTGTGGTGGTACCTGCCTTTATTTTTCCAGGCCATGAGGCTATCATAGGAATACGAATTCCACCTTCGTACAAGAACCCTTTCCCATAGCCATACTCGCTTCTAAAGGGTTCAGCACTTTTAAACCAAGGAGAATCTGTTCCTCCATTATAGGTAGGCCCGTTGTCTGAAGTAAACATAATCAAGGTATTTTCATAAATACCTTCTTTTTTCAGTTGCGCCACTAGTTTGCCGACATTCTCATCTAAATAAGAAACCATAGCCGCATAGGCAGCTCGTGGGTTCTTATGAGGAAAATAACTTCTTTCGCCCAAGTAAGGCTCTTCGTCACCAAACTTTTCTATGTAATAATCTACCCAGCGCTTCGGTGCCTGTAGTGGTGCATGCGGAATAGGATCTGCCCAATACATAAAAAAGGGCTTGTTTTTATTGTTGTCCACAAATTGGGTGATTTTATCGAAGATCAATTCCGAGGCGTAGTCGTTAAGATTGTATTTGGCATAACTAGCTTCCTTATAAGGATCGGCCCCTTTGTCTAAGCGCACATTAGGAGCAATGGTGTCATTGTTTAAATACACTCTGGTATTATTCTCGTACAAGTGAACTGGGTAATAGGTATGGGCTTGGCGCTGACAGTTAAAACCAAAGAAATAATCGAAGCCAAAATTCGTAGGTACAGATTCCGTATGCGGTGCTCCTAGGCCCCATTTTCCAACCATCCCCGTGGCATAGCCTGCTTCTTTAAGTTTATTGGCTATGGTTACCGTAGTCATAGGAATTGGCCGTTGGCCTTCTAAGGTCGAGTCCTTTATGGCAGCCACATAATCCCATACTTCTCCACGTTCTCTCCATTCATCGTTCCCCCTAACATAGGAGTGGCCAGAATGTTTCCCAGTGAGTAAATTATAACGCGCCGGCGCACATACTGGGGCTCCGGTATAATGCTGTGTAAAAAGCATTCCGTTCTTCGCCAGGGCATCTATATTTGGCGTTTCAATTTTTTCCTGCCCATATGCTCCCAACTCGGCATACCCCAAATCATCGGCTAAAATGTAAATAATATTAGGCTTCTGAGCTGCATTTTGGACAGACAACTCTTTTTTTTCCTCCTTACAGGAAGATAATAAGACTATAAAAGCCCCAAGTAGATAAAAATTTGACAACAAACGATTCATTCTTATTTAATTAATGTTTACTATATATTTTATTCCTGACCTCCCTATGACTGTCCATAATTATCCCTCATCGACATTCAATTACTATTCTCTCTGGAAAAAGAACTTGGCTAGGCTAAAACGTCTTTAAAAACCTATAAATTTAAATAAAACAACCTTCCCAAAGCTATCTTATCAAACAATGACATAGAAAAACCACCTGATTTTAAAAAATTAGGCAGCCATTTCATCATATTGCAACCAACTACAAGCCAGAAAAGCTCATTTCATTTCAAAAATCCCATCCCTATTAACTGGTTTCCTTCTCTATTTCTGGCCCAAATAGGTTTCTTCAATGGACTTTAGTAAGAAGCAAGAAATCGTAGGATTCGGTGCTTTATTACGCGTTAGGGACCGAGGCGGCATCCCCGCAGCAGCGCAAGGGATATAGCCGAGAGCCCGACCGACGAAGGAGGGAACGCCCAAATACCCATCCCGATTATGGCCTAACCGATTAAGGAATGGATGATATTTCCCTAGGAAACACCTACTGTTAGCTATTAATTTCTTCAAGTACTATAAAAAAAGGGATGCCTAATTAAAGACATCCCGATGAAAACTAACTAAAACTAACAATATGAAAACATTCTTTTGAATTCTATTTTAATATAAAACCCTCTTTCTAATAGGTATCTTTCATCCAATTATAAGGAGCTCTATTGATCCAGTTTCCTCTGGTAAAATCTGGGAAATCCTGTGGGGCTCCGTTATTTTCAATAGAGAGTTCGGATAATGGTGTAACTGCACTCCATGCTGCCGCGTCATAGGCATCCATAGGAGGTGCTATATTTTCCTTGGCCGATTCTACAAAAGCATTGATCACAAAGAAGTCAATTCCGCCATGCCCTGCTTCGGTAGCGCCGCTTCCGTGCTTCTTCCAAAGTGGGTGGTCGTATTCCTTGATATACGAGTCCATGTCTTCCCAGCCATGTCCTTCGGTTTTTCCTTCAATATGAATCCTTTTGGTATGGTAGTCAAATTCAGAAATTCCGCTTACCCCTTGCACTCTAAAGCCTAATGAATAAGGTCTTGGCAGGTTACAGTCGTGGGTTACGATAATAGTTTCTCCTTTTGCGGTTTCGATGGTTGTGGTAATTACATCGCCCTGTTTCCATTTTATTTTAGCATTTGGATGGTCGGGGCCTCCTTTAGGGTGGTTTACGATATAGTTGTGCAGTCCCAATGGTTTAGAAGCGTGAGAAGTTAGGGATACCAACCTATTACCTCTGTTTACATCGGCCATTACGGCTATAGGTCCTAAGCCATGGGTAGGGTATACATCGGCATTTCGTAACAAGGAATGTTGGGTTCTCCATTTGGCTTCCGAAGTTCCCTTTTCGCCAAATTCAACACCTCCGCCATAGGCTTGCTTTCCATCGTTGAATTTTACGGCCCTAAGATCGTGTTGGTAACCACATCTGAAATGAGACAGTTCTCCAAAAAGGTTTTGTTTTACCATATTAAGCACCGCCAATACATCCTGACGGTAATTAACGTTTTCCAGGATCATTAAATGAGACCCTGTTTCTTCGTGGGTATTGACCAAGTCCCAGCACTCTTCCAAGGTATTGGCTGCCGACACTTCCAGTCCGGTATATTTTCCGGCTTTCATAGAATCTACGGCCATTTTGGTATGCCAAAGCCAAGGCGTTGAGATCACTACTGCATCGACATCTTTCAAAGCCAATAGATTTCTATAATCTAAATCGTTCTTTCCAAAAATCTGAGCCTTCTTCTTTCCCGCTTTTGCAATACGTTCTTCGGCAATAGCAATTCTGGCCGGATCGATATCACATACCGCGGTAACAAGTACATCGTCTCTTTTTAAAAGATTGTTTAGGTGGTTAGTGCCTCTTAATCCTACACCAATGACCCCTACTTTTAATTTTTGGACATTATTTTTTCTGTTATTAGCAAAACTAATACTTGGCATCACAGCAATTCCTGCAGAAGTAATAGCCGTTTTTTTGATAAAATTTCTTCTCGATTTCATAGTTTGAATACTTACATTAAGAGCTTAGTACACTTCTATTAGGTGACATTTCATTTCCTTAAAACACACACATCCTAAGCTCTCCGTCTCAAAACTAACGAATTATACAGTTATCCATAGGGGAGATTTTAAGCATTTTAGTATGTTATTTTGCTCATTTCTTAAAATTTAGCAAAAAAGGAGCTTTGGAGTACCCTCTAAACTTAGGATTAACATTTGTTAGAAGAAAAAATGAGATTCCCTTCCCTAAAATACTGATTTAAAAAGAGATCCAAATACATGGCTTACGAAGGTTCAATATTTTAAATACGGTTTGCCACGGCCGCCTTGTATGTGGCATTCGAAAATTGCCGCTGATAAAGAAATCAGGCAAGGAAAAGTCTAGACTCGATGTGCCCCACCAAGCCCAGTAAATTGTAATTATTTGTAGTGTATCGAAGAGTGCCTTTTACTGATGGTCTGGCGACTCCAATTCTAATATTAATTCTCGCAGTTTTACACTGGAAAGAGGTTTCGCTATAAAATTTCGCACGGAAGGATAGGACATGGCCCTTTCCATATCTCTTTTATCGATAGAGGAGCTTAATACATAAATACAGGATTTTTCTTGATTTGAAATTTTATTGAATTCTTCCAAAAACTCCCAGCCGTCCATCACCGGCATGTTTAAATCTAGTAATATCAGCTCTGGCAATTCTTCAACAGAGGATAGGATATCGCTAAAGAGATCCAATGCTTCCTGCCCATTATTACAAACCTTAATATCTGTACCAAATCCATTATTTTTCAGCAAAATTTTAGTACCAAAAACAAAAATAGGATCATCGTCTATGATGCATGCCGTTTTAGTAATCTCCATTCTTAAAATAAGTCGTAAAATTAGAACCCTTGTTTACGGAACTCTTCACCTCTATTCTTCCTCCCATAGCTTCGATCTGATTTTTACTGATAAAAAGACCAACGCCACGCGCTTCACTATGTTCATGAAAGGTTCTATACATCCCAAATAATTTTGAACCGAATTTATTTAAATCGATTCCCATGCCATTATCGGCAAACTCTAAATATACAAACTCTTGATCAATTCCCGCAGTTATTTTTATTATTGCCGGAGAATCGGGTTTTTTATATTTAATGGCATTGGTGATTAGGTTTAAAATAATACTTTCTAAATAGGCATGAACGGCCAAAACCTCTATGTTATTAGGCACATTAATTTCTATTTTGGTATGGCTTTCTTTAATGGTTGAGTGAATGTTCTGAATTACTTTCTCTATGCTTTCTAATAGATTATGGGAAGACATAGCGGTAACTACTTTAGCATTTATTTCCACAATTTCATTAAGGTGTAAAATGGTTTCGCTCATATTGTCCGAAACAATTTTAATATTCTTAAAAAATTCATTTTCCAATAGTGCAGGATCTTCCTCTTTGGCCAATTCCATGAGCATAGAAATATTTCCGGTATGCGACCTTAGGTTATGGGAAACAATGTGGGCAAAATTAATCAAACGATTATTGTGTTCCATTAGGTCGTCCGTCATTTTCTGTTTATCCGTTATATCCTGCATTAGCCCATATAAGGTCACACATTTGCCTTCCTGGAATTCGGATATTCCAATAACCCTAACCCATTTTAAATTGCCTTTATACGTTTTTATTTGTGCTTGCAGGTCAAACTTTGTTGGTCCCTGCATAGCCTTTTCAATAGCCTTAGTGATGCGTTCCCTGTCTTCTCCTTCTAGATAATACCTTAAAGCATCGTCCAAACTAGGAGTATAGTCCTCTGGCACTTCTCGTATTGCACGCACTACTTTACTCCAAAAAATAAGGTTTTCATCAAAATCTAGTTCCCAGTATCCAATTTGGGCAGCTTCATTAGATTGCTCCAAAAGCTTTTTAAATTTAGCGAGCAACAACTCATCTCTTTTTCTCTTAGTAATATCGTAATGGTAACCGGCCATTTTCAGTGGTTTCCCCTGAGGCGAATACTCACTGATTTCGGCCCTGCTTAAGATCCACACCCAATGCCCTTGTTTGTGTTTCATCCTGAACTCCATCTCATAAATCCCCTGATTATTGATATACTTTTCATAGGAGTCCTTGGCAATCTGCCAATCATCGGGATGTATCAATTTAAACCAGGTATTATGATTCCATGGCTCCAATTCTTCTAGAGTATACCCTAACATACTGGCATATCTATGATTACAGATGGCTATTTCTTTTTCAAAATCAACTTCAAAGGTTCCAATATTGGAGGCCTCAATGACATTCTGAAAATAGTCAACCTTCTTTTTTAGCGCCACGATATCTTCGCCCTGAGCCAATAAAGGAGAAAAACTTCCCACCACCTTGTGAGCGTTTAAATTTGGACTTTCAACCGTCGTTTTTTTAAAATTAAGCCAAACAGGATATCCCTCAAAGTGTGTAAACTTACAGACAATATCAAAAGAATATTTTTGGGGTTCTGCAATATGTTTTTCTAGTAATTCCTGAAAATATTCCAAATCCTGCGGATACATCAGATTTTTCCAATCGGCCGGCAATTCGGATATAGGCCGCTGACCGTACCCTAGAAGGTCCCAAAACTTGCTATTGACCCCACTAAAATAAGGCTTCTTTAGGTCCCAATGCCAAGATCCTTCCAAAACTCCTTCTTCGGAGTTAAGAAAATAATTGCCGTTTTTTGTATAGAAATTTAATTCGGATTCTAATGGTTTCATTGGTGCTGTGAAAAAAAATTACCGATATTATACTAATTAGTCGTCTTGCAATTGATGCTTATCATAGATCCTGAATTAGATCTTATTACAATACTAACGTTGACTACTCTATATTAATTGTAATTCATTATATTTAGGAAGCAACAGCTTTCTAAAATTATAAAGAGGGGAGCTGTAAAATTAACGAATTACCTTACACCGCTACGTATAATGGATAAACTGCTTGTTATATTCGACAAACAACGTATATCTAAGAAAATTTAATCGCAGCAATTGCGCCTATTTTTAATATATGGAAATCCACTTAATTAGAAACAAATTTTAAACCTATGATAGAGGCAATTAGGGTGGTCATAAAGAAAAGCCGCCAAAAGTCGGCCGGTTCCTTAAAAAACACTATCCCCACCAATACCGTACCCACTGCGCCAATCCCTGTCCAAACCGCATAGGCGGTACCAATAGGCAATTCTTGAGTGGCTTTTACCAACAGTGACATACTTATAGCAAGGCTAATAAAAAATCCAAGGTACCAATACATTGCAGTAGTACCGCTGCTCTGATTTGCCTTTCCCAAACAAGCCGCAAACCCTACCTCAAAGAGTCCGGCTATAATTAATAAAATCCAATTCATTTTAATGATCCCCTAGGGGTATTTTACAGTTCCATTAGCCACTTAATAAAAAATGCCTTCCGATTGGTGGAAGGCATTTTACTAATATCCTTTTAAAAGGCTCTTAGGCTCTTTAAAATATAGCCTAAAAGATTCTAAACTCTATGCTCGCGAACGGTCTTAATAGAATTAAGCCGAGTTTCTACTAGCGTTGATATTACCATATAAAGAACGTACCACAATCTTTTCGTACAGGTCGGCAAACTCCGTTCCCTGACCCATTTTTTGCAAGGCATATTGCTGAATAACCAATAATGGCAACACTATGTTTTCACGAATTTTAATAGACTCTCTAGAAACCTCTTCTTGCTCCATTAGAATTTTAAAGTCAGAAATAAGCAACAACATTTCTTTAGATAATATATACTCGTCATAAAGAATGTTCCAGAAAGCACCATAGGTTTTATCATCCTTCATGTAGCTGGTCAGCTCAAAGTAACATTTAGACAAGGACATCATACTGTTAAGCATTAAGGCTCTAAATAAAGGCACTTCATTAAAGAGCTCCTTTAATTCTTGTAATCTTCCTTGGTCTTTTAAGGTCTTTATCGCGGTCCCAATACCAAAATACCCTGGTACATTTTGTTTTAACTGGCTCCAAGACCCAACAAATGAAATGGCTCTTAAGTCGCTTAGTTCCAATTTCTTCTTATTTCCTCTTTTCCCTGGTCTACTACCAATATTTGCCTTTTGGTAATATTTTAAGGTACTCATGTTTTCTAAGTATGACATAAACATTGGGTGTTGTTTTAGGTTATCATACTTAGTAAAGCTCAGCTCAGACAGCTCTTCCATCAATTCCCTAGACTCCTTGGTAATGATATTTTCTTTTCCAAAAATATTATTGGACAAGCCTGCCGTTAGCAATTGCTCACAGTTATGAACAAACTGCTCCTTGGTACCATAGGTACTGGTAATGGTCTGTCCTTGAATGGTCAATTGAATTTCGTTATTGGCAATATCCTTGGTCTGTGCTGCATAGAATCTATGGGTTTTTCCACCACCACGTGCTGGCGGTCCACCACGGCCATCGAAAAATATGGCCTTAATATTGTTCTGGTCACAAACGGCCGATAATCTTTCCTTTGTTTTAAAGATAGACCAGTTGGCCTTTACATAACCACCATCCTTGGTACCGTCCGAGAACCCAAGCATTATGGTTTGCTTTTTATTACGCTGTTTAAGGTGTGCCTGGTATTCGGGGATACTAAATAACCCCTTCATGGTGTTTTCTGAGGTATCCATACCGTCCATAGTTTCAAAAAGCGGGATGATATCGAAAGTGATCTTATCAGATTCCCATCCACACCATCTAAAGAGACCAAATACAAAAAGTACGGAAAATATATCCTCAGAATTACTAATGGCATATCGGTTACAGCCCTCTTCCCCATTTTTATCCTGTATGGTCTTAAGCTGACTAATATTTTTAATGGTATCCTTAATGATCGCCTCGTCAAAATCTTCGGCCTTAAGCTCCAAGTTTTTATGAAGTAGTAGGTCTATCAATTCTGCTTCAGACAATTCATCCAAGCTTTCGGAAATAAGACCGTGTTTTTTAAGCACTGTTTCAACCGTCAGTTTATGAATACTGTGGTCTTGTCTAATATCTAAGGTAGCAAAATGGGTCTTGAATATCTTAACCTTATCGATTAAGTGCTCCAAATCTTTAAAATATAAACTGTGGTATTTCTCTACCAAAATAGCCCTTACCTCTAATAGCGGCGCTATAATCTCATCATAGTCAATAGCTACATCCGCATCGAACATAGATTTGTACAACTTATCCCTAAGCACTGCCAACAATTCTTGAACTTCCCTAAAAGTTAACTTTTGCTGCAGTTTTTTAAGGTCGTGGTAGTAACATTTCAGCAAGGTAATCCTTAATTCATTGGCCACATCCATAGTACTTTCTGCCGTTACATATGGGTTTCCATCTCTATCGCCGCCTGGCCAAAATCCTAACTTCATAATATTATGATTGTTAAAATCCATGTCGCCAACACTCTCTTTTATATGGGCATACAGATCACCAACAGCATCGTAATATACATTTCTTAGAATGTGAATAATATTCTTGGCCTCATCTAATGGGGTTGGTTTTTTAGAATTGATCAAAGACGTTAACCCTAATTGCTGCAGGGTTAAATCTATGTCGTTGATTTTATCTTCTAATATCAGGGATCTTAGATTCCCGATAATATCTAAAACGGCCGGTGTGTAAAACTGGGTCGGGTGGGCGGTCAAAACAATACGCGCACTAAAGGTCGATAGTTTATCGGCTATCTGGTCCCAACTTTTGTTTTTATCGACTAACTGAAAGTAATCCCTAATAGATAAGGACTTGGAGTGTTTTTGTAGGCTAGGAAAGGCTGCATCCTCTACACTATCGTACAGCACCACTTGCCTTTCAACATATTGGATTATACGGAACATAAAATCTATCCTGTCCTTTTCCGAATCTATATTGGCATAATTCTGAAAGAAAGCATCCAAAATCTCTTGCGGATTTTTTCCAGACTTTAAGCCCTTATCAGACTGATGCATTAATAATGGAATAAGCATCCCTACATTCTCTATATTTTGATACGGCAGGTTAAGGAATAGGCTATTATAAATATTAAATTTATTATTGACCGAATTTTTAAACTCTTCTAATCTCTCTGATCGATGCATATTTGTATTTTCATTGTATTGAATTTTTTCATGCCTACATCATCTAGGCATATAGATTTCAATAATTAATTATTAAAAAAATTTTATCAGGACCAATTCCACGCAACTTACTATCAAAATTTAGGACTGTCCCCACAAATCTAGTTGATTTAACAACATAAATTTCTTCCTAGGGGAGTAGATTATTAGTTTTATCAAAACTTTTTAAATCGACCCAAATTTTATCATTTACATATAGTGTTCCCAAAAGAGTCTTTTCCTACGAAGGCTCTTTTTTTTTGAGTATCCTACGGTACATTTTTACCCCGGCCTTTAAAAAACCACCTTGGGATTATTGTCGTTAGATACTAGGGGAAGCCTTTCTATTGTGTGATAAGATTATCACTTTTTCGCCAAGAAAACAAAAGAATATCTAAAGACAACATTCGCAGGAATAATAGTTGCAACCATAACGGAATGGGGCCAATTCCAAAAATAAGGCCTTCTTTTAGAAGGACAAAATTATGCCCGATAATTCGACCCCTCCTTACCAGATAATGTAAAAAATGTAATGATTTTGCTAGTACGTCCCCTCAATCCCAAATTCCTAGCGTTTTAGAATTATTATTTGGGCGTTCCCTCCTTCGTCGGTCAGGCACTACGCTGTATCCCTTGCTGCGCTACGGGGATGCCGCTGCGGTCCCTAACGCATTACAGCGCCCATATAAACTTATTGCCGTGCATATGACCACAAATCCGTTCCCAAAAAATCAGAGAGAAAGCAAAAGGGAGCTTGTAGTTATAAAGATGTAAACGGCTAGATGCAAATAATGACACCTCAGTTTCAAATCCAATACATAAGACAGAAAACACTAAAAACTACCGCGCAGCCCTACACTTCCGGGCCCCATATGAAGGCTCCAATTAATTTTATCCTTTGAAAATTGGTTGGGATATCTTTCTCGATTAAGATACTTATCTATTGAATCTACCACCACAACACTCATGGCAACACTCAATGCCACATCGGTTAGCCAATGTGCCCCGCTCCATAACCTAGAAACAGGAGAAACGAGTCCTAGGGCGTAAATACCACCCTTCACCCAAGGATCATTAAACTGCTTCCCTATGGCATAAGCCGTGGTAAAGGACAGAATGGTATGCCCAGACGGAAAACTGTGATAAACAGCCTCCTTGCTAAAAGGCTCAAAACTCCCCTTGCCCTCATTGGCTATAGGTCTTGCACGCCCTACAATGGTTTTACTCAAGGTTTGAAGCAATCCTACCGTGACGCCCGAAGAAACTAATAGCACCCCTGTTTTTCTGATTTTTTCATTTTTGGTAAACAGTCCAAGCGCATAAATCCCACCGCTTAGGCCATAATTATATAGTGGTTTGCCAAAATAATACCCTGCATCCTTAATAAGGCCAGGCACATGCTCTTCCTGATCCCGAAACCAAGGAGAACTATTTTCATCAAAAGTATACAATATACCGGTCCCTAGTACAATAGCCCCTGCGGTTAAAAAATCGTCTTTCCCCCATTGTAAAGGTCTAGAATACGCATGTTTAAATCCGCCAAAGACACTCTTGCCATCATAAGCCATCAGCTCCCATGTAGTCAGGGAATCCTGATCTTTCGTCTGTGCCCCCGCCTTAGGGAGCACCATAAGGAAGGTAAGACTAAAAACGAACACTCTAAGAACTGGTTTAATATTCATCAAAATAGCTTTTGCATTAATTTTACAAAATAACGAAATAGGCATCAAACTTGATCTAAAAAAGTCATTTTCATTATACCCGTTTATTTAATCTCTTTGGACTCGGAGGCATTTACAAAAAGAACGTTCCCAATTTGTTCATAGCCATCAAAAGCCTTGGAACCTACATGCTCAACCCCTTTTTCAATAAACCCTACAATGGTCAAATCGGCATTCTTAGATTTTTCATTGATAATATTTTTGATACTACTGGCAGATTTTTGAGCAATAAATTCGATGTTTTTTGGAGCTATGGGCAGTTGCCCATTTTGAATCAGAAGAAAAAGTCGTTCCCGCTCCTCTGTAATGGAATCTTCAGGAAAAATAGCGTAAATCTTAATGGTAGCTTCTTTCCAATCCGGATGCCCCAACAAGATGTAGGCAAGCAAGATCATAAGGTTAGCATTATCAAAATCATAAGGAGAAATCCAAAGATGTATTTGTTTTTTCAACCCAAAACCCCTTTCCGAACTAGCCAGAATAATAAGATCAAAGTCCACCGATTTAATAAGCCCTAAATTATCGACAATATCCTTGAGATTGTCCGGATGGCTTTTGTGATACTCAAAGAGCAGCAAGTTGTTTTCCTTCCCGGCAATTCCCGGCAGTTGAATAATCTGGGCAACGGTAGAGGTAAAAGAAGGAGAAACCATGGTATCGATAAAAACATTGCTCTTGCTAACATCTGCCATGGCTATCAATTCTTTTTTACAGCGGGCGGCCTCTATATTACTCTCTTTGGACAAGTACCCTTTAATATAATGAATATAGGTTCCAAAACCGTGTCTATAGGCTATCCAGCGCAACAGCTGAAAGGCCGAGAACCTTTTAAAACTATCTTCGGAAATGGCAATGGCAGAAGGCCGCCAACTTTGCGTTTGTTCCTTCTCTGTCTTTTGAAGGAAGACCTGCATTTGCCTACTGAGCTGAAAAATCACCCCTTGAAAAATAACGGCAAGGTTTCTTTTGTCCTGATTATAATACATCACAGACACAAATAGGACCATAATCAATATAATGGCTACCGCTGCATACCCGGCGTTCATAAAAAACATCAAGGCAAAGCAACTCAGTGCCCCAAACAGGGAAACATACCAACGCGACTTAAATTTGGGCCTATACGAAGGATCCGCGGCAAAATGGTTCAAAAAAGAAATCATGCACAGCGAACCATAGGTAACCATAAAAAACATGGAAATGATCTGAGCCACGCTATCCAGGGCACCTATTAGAATAAAAAGCCCAGCAATTAAAATGGTTATCACGGAAGCATTATAAGGTTCCTCTTTTTTTCCTTTTCCCTTGGACAACCAATTATTGAATTTTGGGGTGGGAAAAATACCATCCCTGGCAATAGCCTGTAGGGTACGGGGAGCCACCATAATACTCCCCAATGCCGAAGAAATTGTTGCGGCAGCCAACCCCAGGGGTATTAACCACCAGCCCTGCCACGCTATGTCTGCCATGATCAATCGCGAAGTATCGGCCAATTCCTCTGGCGGAGCAGAAACGGTCAGTTTCCAGGCTATTAAAAAATACATGAGCATTCCACATAGGGTAGCGGCCAATGTTCCTAGCGGAATAGACCTTCCCGGATTCTTCAAATCGCCGGATAGGCCTACCCCGGCGGTCATCCCGGTAAAAGCGGGAAAAATGATAGAAAAAACTATAAAAAAGCCTATCGCTTCGGGAAGCCCGTTCTCATTTTCGTTTTTTCCTTCCTCCCCAACTGGGGTTTGCAGCGTTTTGTTGGCTATCTCGTCTCCTTCAAGGGTATCTGAAGGCAATGCATTGCTATACGATATGGTAGCAGCATCCTTGCCTACACTTTCTGATTGTCCTATAATATTCTTCAAAGACTCATTGGGATTGAACTCACTGTTACGACTATATTCCGTAGTTCCCATAAAAAAGGCCAATAGTGAAATCCCCAACACCGTTACAACCGTATAAAGAAGCTTGACCCCAAGGTCTGCTCCTTTGGTCAACATAACATAGGTAAGCAGCAATAGTCCCGGAATACCGATGGTTTGTTTCTGCCGCAACAGCCATTGCAACCAATCTGGCATCGCCAAGGTCGCCATCAGCCAATCTAGGAAAACGGTAAATGCTTCCGAAAAGGCCATCACGTAAAAAGCGACACTTATAGCCTGAGACAGATAAAGGGCAATCCCGATGGTAGCACCGATGACCAATCCAAAGGAGCGCGAAATAATATAATACTCCCCTCCTCCTTCTACTTTTTGGTTGGTTGCTATTTCTGCAATGGCCATTGCCGTGGGAATAGTCACCGCATGCCCAATTAAAATAAGGCCTACAGCTCCCAAAAACCCAACCTGCCCTACGGCAAACCCAAACCGGAGAAACAGTATCGCTCCTAATATAGTGGCTATGGCCGTGAAAAAAACGGGAGCAGTCCCGAAAGTCTGGACTTTATTATCGAAGTGCTGCTGCATTGGCTTTAAGGCTTGGTTTCTGTTATGGCTAAACTTCTGACCCTCCGATTTTGGGCCGTAAAAGGACATTCCCTAGAAAAGGGATCAAGATCAATATAAAAAAGCAGCACGCATCCTTGGCCACTACCTCAAAGGAAGGATAGTTAAGAGCGCCCAATAATTACGTACCTAGGTACTAACAAGATACAAAAAGGGCCACAATTTATGATTTTAAGGAAGATTTTATAATGCTAGTCGTTAAGAAAGAGCAGATTAACGATACTACTGGTGTTGATGTTAGGTATCAAAACCATTAAAATCAAAAAAGCCCTCAACTTTCGTTGAAGGCTTTTAATTTGCTAGCGGTCCGGACGGGACTCGAACCCGCGACCCCCTGCGTGACAGGCAGGTATTCTAACCAACTGAACTACCGAACCGTTGCGCTTAGCGAGTGCAAATATAAGACGCTTTTTCGATTATGACACGCTTTTTTAAAAAAAATTTTAATATTTTTTTTGGATATCAGAACCTCAGCTACTTATCCTAAAAAAGAAACTTTCTAAGATCGTAAAATCCATTGTCAGAAAAGTAAAAATATAGAATTCTTCCTATTTAGACTCTCGAATATTTTTGACTAAACCCAAAATCCCACAACTTTTGACTTGATCCGCTTTAAGAGCTTCCAAACTGTAGCCAACAGGATTAGTATTAATTACAGGTCAATCCTAAATTATTTTATCAATAGGAGCACCAACGCATCGGCAGAATCCTTCAACGCCAAGATCAAGGCATTTAGGGCACAGTTCAGAGGCGTGAAAAATGTAGAATTCCTTTTTTATAGATTAACCACAATTTTTGCATAAATACAACAATTGGTCTTGATCCTTGAAAAAGCGTTAGCTATTGCAGCGGCATCCTTTTTTAGAGGGCCAGGGGACCTTTAAAAAAGATACAGCGGAAAGAGCGACCCGATAGGGGAACGCCATTATATACATGGATTTTTAAAACCTCAGCATTTGTAAAGGATGCCACCACTCCAAAACAGCTAAAATCAAAAAAGCCCTCAACTTTCGTTGAAGGCTTTTAATTTGCTAGCGGTCCGGACGGGACTCGAACCCGCGACCCCCTGCGTGACAGGCAGGTATTCTAACCAACTGAACTACCGAACCGTTGCGCTTAGCGAGTGCAAATATAAGACGCTTTTTCAATTAGACAAACATTTTTAGAATTTATTTTATCACTTTTACTTAAAATTATTGCGCTCTATTAAATAGGTATTCATAACCTTCACAAAATCAGCATTTATATCCGTTTCCACATATTTTATTTTATACTGCGCACATTTTAATTTTAAGGCATTAAAATAGGCCTCAAGTTTATTTTGATAATTTTCCTTTACATCATCGGCATATAAATCGATGAAATTTCCGCTTTCTACATCTAAAAACCGCTTGGGAGTATTCTCAAAATTAAAGTGATATTCCTTTTCCTTATCCATCAAATGAAATAATACCACCTGGTGCTTATTATATTTTAAGTGCCGCAAGGCATCGAACAACTTATCTTCGTCCTTGGAAGATTGCAGCATATCTGTGAACAAGATCACTAAACTTCTTCGCTTTATCTTTTCTGCAATTTGATGTAAATAGGTATAGGTATCGGTCTCCTTGGGCGGAGCGGTATCCGTGCTGACTTCCGACAATTTTGCCAAAAGCATCTGATGGTGCCTTTCACTACTCTTTTCCGAGGCGTAATAATGGTAGCTATCAGAGTATATACTTAGCCCTATAGCGTCTCTTTGTTTTTTTAAAATATTCATTAAAACAGCAATGGCCAATACCCCGAATCCGATCTTATTAAGGTTTTGAAGATTTAGATTCTTTTGCTGCGGATAATACATGGAAGCAGAATTGTCCAATATCATATGACAACGAAGATTGGTCTCTTCTTCATAACGCTTGGTGTACAATTTATCTGTTTTAGCATACAGCTTCCAATCTATGTGCTTGGTACTCTCGCCCACATTATAGATTTTATGCTCTGCAAATTCGGCAGAAAACCCATGAAATGGACTTTTATGAATCCCACTGACAAACCCCTCTACCACCTGATTGGCCAAAAACTCTAAATTCTGGAACAAATGGGCCTTATGTAATTCCGATTGTATGTTCATAATGCAATTAAAGGTTAAAAGATACCGAATTTAACTGCCTTTTGCAATAGGATCCCCTAGATAGAATACCTGAAAACAGGGCACAAAAAAAGGCCCAACTTGCGTTGAGCCTTCAATACTATAAA
Source organism: Arenibacter sp. 6A1 (assembly GCF_012272855.1). Classification (GTDB taxonomy): domain Bacteria; phylum Bacteroidota; class Bacteroidia; order Flavobacteriales; family Flavobacteriaceae; genus Arenibacter. The sequence continues at coordinate 141,946 of NZ_JAAXCQ010000002.1, forward strand.
AAAAGATTATTACAACAATGCGTCAATGGCATCGGTATATACCTTCTTTGGAGAAACACCAACTTGTCTGTTAACGATTTCACCATTTTTAAATACCAATACAGTAGGTATGTTTCTAACCCCGTATTTTGCTGCAAATTCTTGGTTGGCATCAACATCTACCTTACCAACAACAGCCTTTCCGTCATATTCTGAACTTACTTCATCGATGATCGGACCTACCATTCTACAAGGACCACACCATGCTGCCCAAAAATCTACCACTACTGGTTTGTCACTTTTTAAAACTACCTCATCAAAAGTAGCATCTGTTATTTCTAATGCCATGTTTCGTTTATTTAAATATTATACAAATTTAGACAATTATTTTCCCTTTTCCTTACAAACATAACATTCCTTTTATCTATCGTTAGATCGATAAACTTTATGATTGCTTCTAAAAAAAAGTCCCCTATTGCTCCTTTTAACTGCAGGCAAACAATCGGACTTCAAAATACACTTAATTTAATTTATAATGAACATCTTTTTCATTTAATTGTAGCAGCAGTTCACTGGAGATATGGATTTTCTGTTTTCTACAACTTAAATTCACCTTGATTTTCTCCTCCATTTCATACACTATAAAGCTCAAGGGATGGCTACCTTGGTTGGCATCCATAATATTTTTAAGATCCCTTACCCCCTCTTCTTTTAGCTGGTTAATATCTATTTTAATGGTCAGTTTCTTAGCATAGGTTTCCATGATATCCTGCAACATCATCACGGTATTGAACTGCATTCTAGGCTCTCCTTTTTTCCCGGTATCCCTATTCATCCATCCTTCTTTTATAAACACTTTAAAATACACAAAAGAATTGATCGTTAAAAAGTGTCTAAAACGCAGGTATTCTTCTCCGAACATCCTAAACTCGAGCGAATCTGTATAATCTTCCACGATAAAGGACGCCCAACCCTTTCCGTTTTTGGAGACCCTATGTTGTACATCGCTAATAACCCCGGCAAAACTGAGCTCTCGTCCTACATGTTCTTCCATATTGGCTACTGCAGTGATATTGGCGTTACAAAAGGCTTTGATTTCTGTTTTAAAATCATCCAGGGGATGTCCGGAAATATAAATTCCGACCACTTCCTTTTCACGGCGCAATTTCCCCATAGTACCCCATTCTTCTGCAGGAGGTATTACAGGTTCGGGTATCTGAACATCGCTGCTATCGCCAAACAAACTCACTTGGGAAGAGTTTTCGTTCTCCTGGTATTTTGACCCGTATTTCATGATCTTTTCCAAGAAGGTCACCCCATCTCCCTCATCGTGGAAATATTGTGCACGGTGGGCGTCTCCAAAAGAATCGAAGCCACCGGCCAAGGCTAAATTCTCGAATGCTTTTTTATTGGCCGCCCTTAAATCTATTCGCTTGGCCATATCGAAAACCGACTTGTAGTGTCCGTCTTTTTCCCGATTGGCCACAATGGTTTCTACGGCGCCTCGCCCCACTCCTTTTACAGCCCCCATTCCAAAACGAACGGCACCTTCATTATTAACGGCAAACTTATAAAAGGATTCATTTACATCGGGGCCCAACACTTCCAAGCCCATCCGCTTACATTCTTCCATAAAGAAGGTCACCTGCTTTATGTCGTTCATGTTGTTCGATAATACCGCCGCCATATATTCTGCGGGGTAATGCGCTTTTAAATAGGCTGTCTGATAGGCGATCCAAGCATAACAGGTAGAGTGCGACTTGTTAAAGGCGTAGGAAGCAAAAGCCTCCCAGTCTTTCCATATCTTCTCTAATTTTACGGCATCATGGCCTTTAGCGCTTGCCTGATCAATGAATTTAGGCTTCATTTTATCGAGCACGGCAATCTGTTTTTTACCCATTGCCTTACGAAGAACATCGGCCTCACCCTTGGTAAAATCGGCCAGCTTTTGGGACAATAACATCACCTGCTCCTGATAGACCGTAATTCCATAGGTTTCCTTTAGGTACTCCTCCATGGCGGGCAAATCGTATTCTATCTCCTCGCCCCCATGCTTTCTGCGTACGAAACTGGGAATATATTCCATGGGCCCTGGTCTATACAGGGCGTTCATCGCAATAAGGTCATCGAACACCGTAGGCTTTAAATCCTTCATGTGTTTTTGCATCCCGGGCGATTCGTACTGAAACACCCCTACAGTCTCTCCTCGCTGGAAAAGCTCATAGGTTTTGACATCATCGAGGGGGAAATTTTCAGGATCTAAAAGAATACCATGCTTGGCCTTTACAATCTTTACGGTATCCTTAATAAGGGTCAGTGTTTTTAACCCCAAGAAATCCATTTTTAGCAGGCCCGCATCTTCTACCACCGAGTTGTCAAACTGGGTCACATACAGGTCCGAATCTTTCGCCAAGGCTACCGGTACGAATTTGGTAATGTCATCTGGAGTAATAATCACCCCACAGGCATGTATCCCCGTGTTCCGCACCGACCCTTCTAGTCGCCTCGCTAGGTTAAGGGTATCTGCCTCCAAGTTATTTCCGTCGGCAAGACTAATAAGTTCGTTTACCTTTTCTAATTCTTCGGCCCTAAATTTTTCCTTTAACCCTTTATCGTCCAAACCAAAAATCTTGTTCAGTTTGGACATGTTTGGGATCAGCTTGGCAATCCTATCGGCGTCAAAAAGGGGCAAATCGAGTACACGGGCGGTATCTCTAATCGAAGATTTCGCCGCCATGGTCCCATAGGTAATAATTTGTGCTACCTGATTGCTTCCGTATTTCTTAATTACGTAATCCATCACACGACCACGCCCTTCATCATCAAAATCGATATCAATATCGGGCATACTCACACGATCCGGATTCAGGAAACGCTCAAAAAGCAAATTGTACTTAATGGGGTCTATATTGGTAATCCATAAACAATAGGCTACTACCGACCCTGCTGCCGACCCACGGCCCGGGCCTACAGAAACATCCATTTTCCGAGCTTCCCGAATAAAATCCTCTACAATAAGGAAATAACCAGGATACCCAGTGTTTTCAATAACATCGAGTTCAAAATCTAATCGCTCCGCAATATCCGGGGTAATTTCGCCGTAGCGGATTTTTGCCCCTTTATAGGTGATGTGACGTAAAAAAGCATTCTCTCCCCTTTTGCCGCCATCAACCTCATCTTCGGGGTGTTGAAATTCTTCTGGAATATCGAATTTTGGCAATAGTACGTCCCTGGCCAATTCATAGGTTTCTATCTTACCTATTACTTCTTGAATATTACTAATCGCTTCTGGAATATCCTTAAAAAGGGATTTCATTTCCTCGGAACTCTTAAAGTAATATTCTTGGTTAGGCATCCCATAACGATATCCTCTCCCTCGCCCTATTGGGGTACTTTGTTTTTCGCCATCCCTGACACAGAGTAAAATATCGTGGGCATTGGCATCTTTCTTATCTACATAATAGGTATTATTGGTCGCTACCAATTTTACTTGGTGTTTTTGGGCCAGGCTAACGAGTACGGGGTTTACCCTATTCTCATCTTCTTGGTTGTGCCGCATTATTTCTACGTACAAGTCCTCTCCAAACTGCTCCTTCCACCACAGCAGGGCTTCCTCGGCCTGGTTTTCGCCAACATTTAAAACCTTACTGGGTACTTCTCCATATAAGTTTCCCGTCAGTACAATCAGGTCTTCCTTATATTGTTCTATTATTTTTTTATCTATCCTGGGCACATAGTAAAAGCCTTCGGTAAATGCCGAAGACGATAATTTCGCCAGGTTGTGATAGCCGTTTTTATTTTTTGCCAACAGGACAATTTGATAGCCGTTATCTTTCCTGCTTTTGTCCAATCGGTCTTCGCACACAAAAAATTCACAGCCTACAATCGGCGTCATTTCATTTTTTTTGGGCTCTTTTCCGTCCGCTATAGCGGCCTCGTTCTCTGCCTGTACTCCTTTGTTATAATTTATCACTGCCCTTACAAAGTGAAAGGCCCCCATCATATTGGCATGATCGGTGAGGGCAACGGCCGGCATATTATCTTTCCCTGCCGCATTCACCAGATCGGAGATACTAATAGTAGATTGTAAAACCGAGAATTGGGAATGATTGTGCAAATGGGCAAATTGTGTTTCTTTTAAGGTTTTTAAATTCTCCCGAATTTCTTCCTTTGACGGCTCTTCCGTATCCTGTGCCCACAGTCTATCGGCTATTTTTTTGGAAGCCTTTTTTAGGTTGATGTGCTTTAGCCCAATTAATTCTATCTCTTTCGGATTGGCCTCGGAGAAATTTTTGAAATAATCTGGCTGAACATCTAACTGTTCTATTGTATATTCTTTTCTACGGATCAATTCTAAAAAACAACGCGTGGTTGCTTCTACATCTGCCGTAGCATTATGTGCTTCCCCAAAGGGTTCTCCAAATAAAAACTGATGCAATTCGGTCAGCGTCGGGAGCTTAAACTTCCCTCCCCTACCTCCAGGAATCTGACATAACTGAGCAGTATGCTCGGTACAGGTATCCAGTACTGGTAGGTCGTGCAGTGAATTCGCCACCTGGAACCGGTGGAATTCGGCCCCCATGATATTAAGGTCAAAGCCAACATTTTGTCCTACGACAAATTTAGACTTGGAAAGCGCTACATTAAATTTCTCCAACACTTCTGCCATGGGCACCCCTTGCTCCTTGGCCAATTCCGTAGAAATACCGTGGATTTTCTCCGCATCATAGGGAATATTAAACCCCTCGGGCTGTACCAAATAATCTTGGCTTTCGACCAAATTCCCCATCGCATCGTGCAATTGCCACGCAATCTGTATACATCTAGGCCAATTGTCCGTATCGGTATAAGGAGCATCCCAGCGTTTAGGCAGTCCGGTAGTTTCTGTATCGAATATTAAGTACATAAAAAAATCTGAGGAGTTATAAAGCGCGATAAAATTACAAAATAGCAAGCATACTAAAAACCGCAATCGGCAAGAGCAGTTGTTTTCAAGGAAATTCTTTTATATTTTTAAAAATAAATTGCGGCATAACAGAAATAACGTATATTTGCACCCGCTTAAGAAGTTTCTTTTTAGGCCGAGAACCAAAATAAAATTAATAATCAAGGGTCGGGCACCCTACAAATTAATGTGATATGCCAGTTAGAATTAGATTACAAAGACACGGAAAAAAAGGAAAACCTTTCTATTGGGTAGTAGCTGCGGATTCTCGCGCTAAAAGAGATGGTAAATTCTTAGAGAAATTAGGAATATACAATCCTAACACGAACCCTGCAACTATTGAACTAGATGTTGATAGCTCTGTAAAATGGTTACAAAACGGTGCACAACCTTCTGATACTGCCAAAAGAATTCTTTCATACAAAGGAGCTCTTTTGAAACTTCATTTATTAGGTGGTGTTCGTAAAGGTGCTTTAACTTTAGAGCAAGTTGACGAAAAATTCAACGCTTGGTTAGAAGAGAAAGCAGCTAGCATCAATGCTAAAGTAAGCGGTTTGGAAAAAGCTACTTCAGATGCTAAAGCAAAAGCTTTAGAGGCTGAGAAAGCTGTTAGTAACAAACGTTTAGCAGAAGCAGCAGCCGCTGCAGCAGCAGCAACAGCTGAACAAGCTGCCGATGCCGCTACTGAGGAAACTACAGAAACAGAGTAATTTTTTGAGACGATGACAAAGGAAGAATGTTTCTACCTCGGAAAAATCGTTTCAAAACATAGCTTTAAGGGCGAGGTTCTAATTAAATTAGATACCGACGAACCCGAATTATACGAAAAATTGGAATCAGTATTTGTTTCTCTTGGAAACAATCTGGTTCCATTTTTTATTGAAAAAAGCCGCCTTCACAAATCTACCCTGCTTAGAGTGCGATTTGAAGAGGTTGCCAATGAATCGGATGCCGATAAGGTTATGGGCTCCGAAATTTACCTTCCCCTATCTTTCTTGCCTAAACTTAAAGGCAATAAATTCTACTATCACGAAATCATTGGCTACACAATGCACGATAGTGTCCATGGAGATATCGGAACTATACAAAGTATTAACGATACCACTTCTCAAGCCCTATTTGAAGTATTAAAAGACGATAAGGAACTTTTGATTCCGGTTCGTGACGAAATTATCACCAAAGTAGATAGAGAAAACCAAACTATTTTTGTTACCACTCCAGAAGGACTGGTAGAATTGTATTTGGATTAAGCCTAGCCTTTTTCTCCATTCCCAAACATTTGGCATTTAGCGCTTATTTAGTTAGTTCTAACCAAATAGCAACATCAACACCTGCTATTTCCTATATAAAAAACACCCCCTAAAGGATAAAATGTTTTTTGTTTCCCTAAGACAATACTCATTGAGTACAAATTATTTATTTTAGCTTTAACAGATAAACCGACACCGTCCAAAAGCAAAATTTATGATCAGGTATTTTTCATTATTCGCATTAGCATTGGTATTTTTTTCTTGTAAGGAGGCAAAAAAAGAAGCTACTAAAAACACACCTCCTAATGTCATCCTTATCTTCACTGATGACCAAGGATATCAAGATGTAGGTGCTTTTGGCGCTACCGATATAGAAACTCCCCATTTAGACAATATGGCCAAGGAAGGAGTTATTTTAAGCAGTTTTTATGCAGCACAAGCCGTTTGCTCGGCCTCTAGAGCAGGAATATTGACCGGTTGCTATCCTAATAGAATAGGGATTCACAATGCCTTTATGCCCAATGCCACCACAGGCTTGAACCATCAAGAAACTACTATTGCCGAGATGCTAAAAGCGAAAGGATACCATACGGCCATGTACGGAAAATGGCATTTGGGCGACCATCCCAAATTTATGCCAAACCAACATGGATTTGACGACTATTTTGGCATCCCCTACTCTAACGACATGTGGCCTTTACATCCCCAACAAGGTCCTATTTTTAATTTTGATCCCTTACCGCTTTACGAAAACGAAAAAGTCATAGATACCCTAACAGACCAATCGGACTTAACCACCCAAATAACAGAAAGAAGTGTCGCCTTTATAAAAAAGCAAAAAGACAATCCCTTTTTCCTTTACGTTGCCCATCCGCAGCCCCATGTCCCACTCTATGTATCGGACAAGTTTAAAGGAAAATCTAAAAGAGGACTCTACGGCGATGTGATCATGGAAATTGACTGGTCTGTGGGCGAGATTTTAAAAACTTTAAAAGAAAACAATCTGGAAGAAAATACCATCGTTATTTTCACTTCCGATAACGGCCCTTGGCTAGCCTATGGCAACCATGCCGGTAGCGCACTCCCCTTTAGGGAAGGAAAAGGAACGGCTTGGGAAGGCGGGCAACGAGAACCCTTTATCATGAAATACCCCAACAAAATAAAAGCGGGAAGTGTCATAGATAGCCCCGTCATGGCCATAGACATACTGCCCACTATAGCCGAAATTACCGGTGCATCACTCCCTACCTTGCCGATTGACGGAAAAAGTGCTTGGCCACTATTAAGCGGCGCTTCCAAGGAGAGCCCACAAGAAGCTTATTTCTTTTATTACCGTGTCAACGAACTTTTTGGGGTCCGCTATGGCCCTTGGAAATTGTACTTCCCACATACCTACCGCACCATGGAAGGACAGCCACAGGGAAAAGACGGGCTCCCTGGAGAATACAAAATGATAGCGATGGAAGAGGTTGAACTCTATAACCTACATACAGATAAAAGCGAAACCACCAATGTTGCGGCAGAGCATCCAGAAGTAGTCCAAAAAATCAAACAATTAGCCAATGCTATGCGCCATAAACTGGGAGACTCCCTGATTGAATTAGAGGGGACCGAAACCCGACAACCTGGAAGGGTGGACTAATGTTTTAGACCGTCCTTTGATGGTCGAAACCTAGGCGGCACACTATTAAGGTTGTACCAATCAACAACCAACCGCGCCCAAGAACGAACGACGCCCGACGGGGCCTCCATGGTTTATTTGACCATTATTACTAAAAATTCTATGAAAAAACCTTTTAAATTCAAACAGTTCAGTATTCACCAAGACCAATGCGCCATGAAAATTGGTACCGACGGGGTATTATTAGGCGCTTGGGCTTCCGTTGCAGAAGATCCTTATGCCATTCTAGACATAGGGGCCGGAACCGGCTTAATCGCTTTAATGCTCGCACAAAGGGCAAACGCCAGTACCATAGATGCTATTGAAATAGACGAAAAAGCCTATGAACAATGTGTAGAGAATTTTGAGTCGTCACCTTGGGGCGATCTCCTTTTTTGTTACCATGCAGGTTTGGACGAATTTGTAGATGAAATTGAAGAACAATACGAACTGATTGTCTCCAATCCGCCCTTTTACACAGAAGAGGTCAGTAGCGGAAACACCTCCCGTGACATGGCCAGACAAAACCAGTCCTTGCCTTTTGAGGAACTGCTAGACGGTGCATCGCGCCTACTAACGGATCAAGGTCTTTTTGCTACTATTATTCCACACAAGGAAGAAGTCGCCTTTTTAAAAATAGCCGCTAGCTACAACCTTTTTCCTAAGCGAATTACCCATGTAAAGGGGAGTCCGACTTCCGAAATAAAACGCAGCTTACTAGAACTCCACTTTCAGGAATCGCAACCGACAATAGACAGCCTGACCATAGAATTGGAACGCCATCAGTATACCCAGGAATACATTGATCTGACCAGAGAGTTTTATTTAAAAATGTAATTCGCCGTATTGGATTGTTGTTATCCTTGGCGTATCTTTAAATTAAATTCCATAAAAAACCACCAGCATGCGACCCGATTTATTTGAAGCCCCCGATTACTACAACATAGACGATTTATTATCCGAAGAACATAAATTGGTGCGCGATGCAGCCCGCCAATGGGTAAAACGCGACATTTCGCCTATTATTGAAGACTATGCCCAACGGGCCGAGTTTCCAAAGCAAATCATTGGCGGCTTAGCAGACATCGGGGCGTTTGGTCCTTATATTCCTGCTAGCTACGGAGGCGCTGGCCTGGACCAGATCAGCTACGGTCTTATCATGCAGGAAATAGAACGCGGAGACAGCGGAGTACGCTCTACGGCTTCTGTACAGTCGTCATTGGTCATGTATCCTATTTATGCCTATGGCAACGAAAACCAGCGCAAAAAATACTTGCCCAAATTAGCTTCCGGGGAACTTATGGGGTGTTTTGGGCTGACAGAACCCAACCACGGATCTAATCCGAGCGGTATGGAAACAAAATTTAAGGATATGGGCGACCATTACCTGTTAAACGGCGCCAAATTATGGATATCCAATGCCCCTTTTGCCGACATTGCCATTGTTTGGGCGAAGAATGAGGTAGGCCGTATCCATGGTCTTATTGTAGAACGGGGAATGCCCGGATTTTCTACTCCGGAGACACACCACAAATGGTCATTGCGAGCCTCGGCGACCGGGGAATTAATTTTTGACAATGTCAAAGTCCCTAAAGAAAACCTCTTGGAAGGAAAAAATGGATTGGGAGCTCCTTTGGGATGTTTAGATTCTGCCCGTTATGGGATTGCCTGGGGGGCCATCGGGGCCGCCATGGACTGTTATGATACCGCCTTGCGATACGCCAAAGAACGGATTCAGTTTGGAAAACCTATAGCGGCGACGCAATTACAACAAAAAAAATTGGCTGAAATGCTTACCGAGATCACCAAGGCACAACTATTGGCCTTGCGCCTAGGACAACTAAAGAACCAAGGTAAGGCCAGCAGCGCACAAATTTCCATGGCCAAGCGCAACAATGTTGCCATGGCCCTGAACATAGCCCGAGAAGCCAGACAGGTATTGGGTGCCATGGGAATTACAGGGGACTATAGCATCATGCGCCATATGATGAATCTAGAGAGCGTTATTACCTACGAAGGAACACACGACATTCATTTATTGATCACAGGGGCCGATATCACAGGATTCGCCGCCTTTGAATAAGCATCAGCTAAACTTTAAAAGATGCCTTGATAAATTTTCCCTTAATTTATCAAAGGTGATCGGTTTGGTAAAATAATCGTTCATACCAACCCCCAATGCCCTATCAATGGCCTCTTTGGTAACATCGGCAGAAAAACCGATAATGATAACATCGGTATTAAATTTTCTGATTTCAACAGTAGCTTCAAAACCATCCATAAGAGGCATGTGCACATCCATAAAAACCAAATCGAAGGTATTATCTTTTAACATTTCCAAAGCACGTTCCCCATTGGATACCGATGCTGCCTGAATTCCAAATTTCTCCAAGGTCTTCTTTAAGACAATTACATTGATATGATTGTCGTCTACAATTAAAATTTTACAACCGCTAAAATCGGTAATTACTGATGGCATGCTCGTATCTTTAGGTTTGTTTTCCGCTAAAGGAAAAGTGACGTCTATTATAAATTCTGTACCAACGCCTAAGGTACTACTAACATTAATATTTCCTTTAAAAAGGGCTATTAACTGATAAGAAATATAAAGCCCAAGGCCGCCGCCTTCGTGTCTTTTGGCCTTCCCAGAGTCAATTTGCATAAACCGATCAAATATAGTGTGCAATTTTTCTTTGGGAATTCCAATTCCGGTATCCTTAATCACTATTTCTATCGCCAATCCTTCAGGCACGATACTTTCATGGTAGGACACCGTAATTCCCCCTTTTTCGGTAAATTTTAAGGCGTTCCTTAAAAGATTTGTCAGGATTTGACCAAATTTCCCCACATCGCCATTAACAAATTGATTGGAATTAATCAGACTGTCTATTTCAAGGTAAAGACCTTTTTGTTCCGTACTGGGTTTATAGATACTGACAATGCTTTTTACTTCTTCCGAAGGCGAAAAAACATCGTTCTTAAAGGTACTTTTTCCAGATTCTATCTTTTCTATTTCTAAAATATCGTCTACCAAAAGTATCAGTTTTCTAGAAGAGATATCCATTAAAAGTAAATACTCTTTTAATTTAGCATCTATTTCTGATATTTTTAGAATTTCTATAAAGCCTAGGATAGCATTTAAGGGCGTTCTGATTTCATGACTCATATTGGCAATAAATTCTGACTTTGCCAAGGAAGCTTTTTTAGCGATTAGCTTTTCATTTGTCAGCGAAGTATTTAGTTCTTGTAACTTTAGATAAGCCTTCCTAAACCGCATATTTTCCTTTTTTGCCCTTCTGTAAAAATACACCAACGAACTACTGAGCAAGGACAAAACAATACCAAAGACCAAAAACACCATCATATTCCATTTTCGTTCTTCAAAAGGAGTTACCCCTGCCGGCATAAAGGAATACGTCCATTCTTGTCCGTCAAGATCGTCGACAGAATAGGTGGTTGTAAACACAAAATCATTATTTATTCGTTCTAGTTCCGGATTGTTGTGCTTATAAAAACTAGTCCCCTTATCGTCCTTAATTTCCACGGCATACATAGGCATATCATACACTAAATTATCAAAGGAATAAGAAAAATCTATTCCGGCAGTAATAGTACCTTGAAACTTATTATCAAAATACACCGGTACATCTACCAAAAATGCCTTGCCGCCCTGTACCAACTCTAGCCATGAAGAAATGTTGATTGAACCATCCTGCACGTGCCCATTCCATTCCTTTATCCTTGGGTGATCCTTTAAACTAAGCCCTAAGACAGACTCATTTCCTTCTAAAGGCACTATATTTTGAATCACCATGGAAGTATCTATCCATTGTATGAATTTAATGGAGCGGTTTTGTCTTAGAATAAGCTTGGCATCTTCCTCCCAATATTGAAAATACTTTCCCTTGGTCATTTCAATACGATTTTTAAGGTCTTCCAAAGAAACCACATTGATTTGCCCCGCCGATACAAACTCTTGAAACCTTAAAAACCCGGCAGTCCGGATTTCATTTTTTAAATGCAATTTTTCTGCATTTTCTGACTTTTTCCATAATACACCTACGACGGTCATTAAAACCAGAAATACCGCTGAGGGAAATAATAACTCCTTTTTCGAAAATTTAAATGACATATACTATTACTAGTTCGGAAATACTTGTGAGGAGACAAATCTATACAATTAAGATTATTTAAATGAAATAAAGGTAATTTGTTATAACCTTAACACACTGCATTCCGACCTGAGTTCTCTTTTTTTCGATCCAATAACATTTTATTGGGATGATATAAGCGATACTTTTAATATAAATTGCCGTAAACATTGGTTATTCTTAAAGAATTACAATACCACCTTCCTTCAAAACAATAACAATATTATAACGGCACCTTACTTATATTATTTCAATTATTATTGCTTACAAAGGAACCTACTCAATAAAAAACAGATCTACATTGAGTTACTATCGTTTTTTATTCCGATCGGTTGAATATAGCCCTCTGCCCCTTCGAAATTTAATGTAAAAACCCTTTTTTGGCCTATAAAAATAATTATTAAGGAAGCAAGAAAACTCCATTAATAATGCTATATTTAAACAAGCATTTAATTAGTTCCCCAACAATGACCGAACCAATTAATTTGACGTAAAAAAAAATACTTTTATTAATTTTAAAATTTAAACTATGTCTATAGTAGATTTATATAGCAGTGGCACTCACCGAAGAAATTTAGCTCATTTTGCGACCATTGCTTCTTTGGCCGCCATTGACGGTGAAGTAAACCCACAGGAACAACAATTATTAGATAGATTCGCCAACAAACTAGATATTACCGAGGAAGAGTATAAGGTAGTTATGGCTTCTGACAACAAATTCCCTATTAATCCACCTTCCAGCGCTGAAGAGCGTTTAGAACGCTTATTCGATTTGTTTAGCATTATTTTTGCCGATCATGAAATTGAAGAAGAAGAGCGTACTTTAATTACAAAATATGCGATTGGATTAGGGTTTAAAGCAGAAAGCGCCAATAAGATTATAGAGCGATCTATAGCTATTTTTAGTGGAAAAATAGATTACGAAGATTATTTAACCCTTATAAAGCGTTAGGATAGCACTACTGTAATAAAAGAAAAAGGAGCAAAACGCTCCTTTTTTTTATTGGTTTTTTTGCATGAACTCCTCGGCCTTTTCGACCATTTTTGAACTCCCACAAAAGAAGGGTACCCGTTGATGCAGTTCTGTAGGCTGTATATCCAAAATAGGCCTAAAGCCGTCACTTGCCTTTCCATTGGCCTGTTCTGCCAAGTATGCCATAGGATTACATTCGTACAACAGCCTTAATTTCCCTTCTGAGGCCACGCTACTTTTTGGATATATGTAGATACCGCCCTTGATCATATTTCTATGGAAATCTGAAACCAAAGAACCAATATACCTAGAGGTATAGGGCCTATCATCTTCTTCCTTTTGACAATATTTGATATAATCTTTTACCCCTTGCGGAAAATGAACATAGTTTCCTTCGTTCACAGAATATATTTTTCCGGTTTGCGGATATTTCATATTGGGATGAGAGAGGTAAAATGTTCCTAAGGCAGGGTTTAGCGTAAAGCCGTTGACCCCGTCGCCCGTAGTATACACCAACATCGTAGAGGTACCGTAGACCACATAACCCGCTGCTATCTGATTTCTTCCTGGTTGTAAAAAATCTTCAATAGTAACCGGGGTGCCAATAGGGCTAATCCTTCTATAAATAGAAAAAATGGTCCCCACAGAAACATTCACATCTATATTGGAAGAACCGTCCAAGGGATCGATCAATACAATATACTTATTCTGGTTTTTCTGGTCACTACTATTCACCTGTATAAAATCGTCTTCTTCCTCCGAGGCAATCCCACAGACAATCTCTCTGTTTTTTAAGGTTTGTATAAATTTTTCATTGGCCAATACATCTAGTTTTTGCTGGTCTTCGCCCTGAATATTGGTATCCCCGGCGGCACCAATAATATCTACAAGCCCGGCTTTGTTCACCTCATGGTTCACTACTTTGGCTGCTAAGCGAATTGCATTGATCAATTTAGAAAGCTCCCCAGACGAATATTGAAAAGAAGCCTGGTTCTCAATAATAAATTCTCCTAGGGTGGTGTTTTTTTTGGTCATCATGTTGGTTTGTTGATATAAGTACAAATATCGGTTAATTTGTTAAACTATGCAGTTTCACTCCTTTTTTGATTTTTTAAATTTATAACTTTGTGTTTTATTTGTAACAATTATGAACTATACTATTCGAGACGCCCGCGTCCAAGACATGGCTCAAGTACACCAACTTATCCATGAATTGGCGGTTTATGAAAAGGAACCTGATGCTGTAGAAGTAACTCCGGCCGATTTAGAAAGGGATGGCTTTGGAGCCGAAAAACTTTTTCATTGTTTTGTGGCCGAGGTCGATGGATCGATTGTAGGGATGGCGTTGCTATTTCATCGCTACTCTACTTGGAAAGGTCCTATAATTCATTTAGAAGATTTGATCGTCACCGAAAAAATGCGTGGCAGCGGTCTAGGCGATGCCTTGTTGACCGAAGTGGTACGCTACGGACACCAAAGAGGTGTTAGACGAATTAATTGGGAGGTGATAGATTGGAACGATCCGGCGATCGCTTTTTATGAAAGCAGGGGTGCAAAAGTGTTGCGCGACTGGGATGTGGTCCATTTGGATGAAAAAGGAATAGAAATATTTTTAAGTAAGATATGAGAGTTTTTAAATTTGGAGGCGCCTCGGTTAAAGATGCCGATAGCGTAAAGAATGTCGTGAACGTTTTAAAGCAAGTAGGCCACGAAAATACTTTGTTGGTGGTTTCTGCTATGGGAAAAACGACTAATGCTATGGAGGATATCGTAAATGCTTATTTTAAAAATAAGGCGTTACTACCTACTGCCCTTCAGGACATGATAGATTACCACGAGGCTATTTTAATGGACTTGTTTGCCGATAAAAACCACCCTGTATTTAAGAGCGTTAATGTTCTTTTTGAGGAGGTAAAAGGATTTTTGGTTTGGAACAAATCGCCAAAATATAGCTTTGTCTATGACCAAGTAGTGGGCTATGGAGAACTGCTCTCTACCACAATCCTAAGCGCCTATTTTAATGAAATTGGCATTGTCAATCAGTGGTTAGATATCAGAACCTGTATTAAAACCAACGACAATTATCGAGATGCCATCATAAACTGGGAACAGACACAGGAAAACATCAACAAAAATGTTGACAGGCAAAAACTGGTCATTACACAAGGGTTTTTAGGCAGCGACGACAATAATTTTACCACTACCCTAGGTAGGGAAGGTTCGGATTATTCAGCGGCTATCATAGCGTATTGTCTCAATGCCGATGAAGTTACCATCTGGAAAGATGTTCCTGGAGTGTTAAATGCCGATCCGAGGTATTTTGAAAACCCGTGTTTATTGAACAGTATATCGTACCGTGAAGCCATTGAGTTGGCCTTTTACGGAGCGTCGGTAATTCACCCAAAAACATTACAGCCCTTACAGCGAAAGGAAATTCCTTTGCACGTAAAGTCATTTATAAATCCCTTGGATAAGGGTACGACCGTTGGAAAAGGAAGAGGAATAGAGCCTAAGGTGCCTTGTTTTATCGTAAAGAAAAACCAGGTGTTGATGAAGCTTTCCTCCTTAGATTTTTCCTTTATCGTAGAAGACAGTATCAGTGAGCTCTTTAAAATGTTACACGACCATAAAATGAAGGTAGATTTGATTCAGAGTTCTGCCATTAGCTTTTCGGTTTGTGTTGACAATAAGTTTGGGAATCTAGAAGAACTTTTAAATCTCCTTAAAAACAGGTTTAAAGTAACCCACCATGAGGGTGTTTCTTTATATACGATTCGCCATTTCGATACAGAGGCCATTACAAATCTACAGAAGGACAAGGAAATTTTGTTAGAACAGCGTGGTAAGGAAACTGTACAATTGGTTGTCAAAAACTAGTAAGAAATTACGGCTAAAAATATTAAAACACGATTAACTATCGTGTTTTTCCTATCTTTGCGGTTACAAAATTACATTTACGTATGGGTTTAGTAACCGCAAAAGAAGTAGCCAAAGCTATTCAAGTAGATAAGTACGGCTTCTTTGGTACGTTCATAGGATGGTTTTTGATGAAGGTGACCAAAATATCACGTATCAATCGCTTTTATGACGACCACAAACATTTGGAGGGAGTTGTCTTTTTAGAGGCTGTTCTAGATCATTTCCAAATAAAGTTCGAAATTCCGGAAGAGGATTTTAAACGATTGCCTAAACAGGGGGCTTACATTACTATATCTAACCATCCTTTAGGCGGTATTGATGGCGTACTGTTATTAAAATTACTATTGGCCCATAGGACCGATTTTAAGATCATAGCCAATTTTTTACTGAACAGGATTCAACCTTTATCCCCTTATATATTACCGGTAAATCCGTTCGAAAACCACAAGGAGGCCAAAAGCAGTATTGCCGGTTTTAAAAATGCGATGAAACACCTTCAGGACGGCCACCCCTTAGGAATTTTCCCTGCCGGGGAAGTGTCTACCTATAAGGACGAAAAACTGATCGTAGACCGCCCTTGGGAAGAGGCAGCCATCAAATTAATACGACGGGCAGAGGTACCGGTTATCCCTATTTATTTCCATGCTAAAAACAGCCTTTTATTTTATAGGTTATCAAAAATAAGTGATGTCTTTAGAACGGCTAAGCTACCTTCTGAAGTCACTACCCAAAAAAATAGGCTTATAAAGGTTAGAATCGGCCATCCTATTTCGGTTCAGACACAAAAAGATCAGGAATCCTTGGCCGACTTTACAGATTTGTTGCGCCGAAAGACCTATATGCTTTCTAATGCCTTTGAAAAAGAGCGCTTGATAGATAAGGTGCCCCATTCCTTAAAGATACCAAAAGCCCCAAAAAAGATCGCTCAGGCCGTTAGTAACGACGTATTGGAAAAAGAGATCATAAACCTTAGGGAAAAAGATTGCAAACTACTACAAAGTAAGAATTACGAGGTGTTTTTGGCAAAAGCTTCGGATATCCCATTAATCCTAAAAGAAATAGGTAGGCAACGCGAGGTAACCTTTAGGGCTATTGGAGAAGGAACCAACAATGCCATTGACCTGGATAAGTTTGACAGCTATTACCGCCATTTATTTCTTTGGGACGATCAGGAAAAAGCCCTGGTAGGTGCTTACCGTATGGGCATCGGGTCCGAAATATTCGAGGAACGCGGTATAAACGGTTTTTATTTACAGGATTTATTCAGGTTTGAGCCAGAACTCTATGGAATGATGAAAAATTCTATTGAAATGGGCCGCGCCTATATCGTAAAACAATACCAACAAAAGCCAATGCCGTTATTCTTGTTATGGAAAGGTATTGTACACACCACTTTAAGGTTTCCAGAGCATAAATATTTAATCGGCGGGGTAAGTATTAGCAACCAGTTCTCTAACTTTTCTAAATCCTTAATGATAGAGTTTATGAAAAGTAACTATTGGGACCCTTATGTGGCACAATACATACGTCCCAAAAAAGAGTTTAAGGTAAAATTAAAAGACGCCGACAAGGACTTTATCTTTGACGAAACCGAGGCCGACCTTAATAAGTTTGACAAACTTATTGAAGAGGTAGAACCGGGTAGCTTGCGATTACCGGTATTGATAAAGAAATACATTAAACAAAATGCCAAGGTGGTTGCCTTTAATGTGGACCCCTTGTTTAATAATTCCGTAGACGGACTTATGTACATTAAGATCGCCGATCTGCCAGAGAGTACGGTAAAACCTGTTATGGAAGAATTCCAGGCAGAGTTGGAACGCAAACTTTCAGAAGGACAAGAAATACCTCCCGCCAATTAAATTGACAGAGAGGAAGCACTTAAAGCCCTTCTAACATAGACAAACATATAAAAGGCCCGATGTATAACATCTGGCCTTTTTTCTTTAGAACCAAGGTTTTCTTCCTACCTGATACGTATTATAAAAGTCTTCATCTGTTTTGGTAAGGTAGATGATTCCTTCTATGAACGGTATTATTCCCGCTATTCCACAAGTGACCACAGAGGCTACTATCTGAATGATTCCCTCCTTTGTATAGCCCAATATAAATTTATGAATACCGAGGTATCCTAATAATAGTGCCAACAACCCGGCTAATAGTTTTTTGTTCTCGCCACCAGCACCCTTTAAGCCTTCTGCAAACTCATCGGCTGTTTTCTTGGCTTCACTTTCAAAATCTTTGGCAGCTTCCTTACCTTCTTTAGCGAAATCCTTGGCCGATTCTTTGGTTTCTTCAAAGGCCTTTTCGGCTTTTTTCCCCAGATCTTTTGCTTTTCCCTTGGCTCCTTTTAAAGAGTCTTTGGCTTTGTCTCCTAAATCCTTATTTTCTTCTGACATGGCTGATTGTTAAATGGTTAATAGCACCATTAAATTAGGGATTTTTTTTGGATTAAAGAAAAGCCTTGTCATTTGGTTCCCACAACTCTAATTTGTTCCCGTCCGGATCCAAGATCCATCCAAATTTCCCATACTCGTATTCTTCTATTTTCCCAACAACGGTAACCCCCTCCTTTTCTAAAACCTCCAAAAGCTCTACAAGGTTCTCTACCCTAAAGTTCATCATAAAAGGGGACTCGCTGGGCTTAAAATATTTGGTATCGTCCTTCATAGGACTCCATTGGGTCACACAGTCTTTCCCCTCCTTATCCTTCCACCAAAAACTACATCCGTATTGATCTGTGTTTAATCCAAGATGTGTACGGTACCATGCTTTAATTTTATCTGGGTCTTTTGTTTTAAAGAAAAAACCTCCTAAACCAGTAACTCTATTTTTCATATGTGGATATTTATTGTTTTTCAGCGGTCATAGGCCATTCGCATATCATCAATCGTATTAGGGAACTATTTTCAGAAGTACTCTTATCACAGCGATGTGTTTTAAATTAAGTTTGCCTTTTGGTACAATTTTACGCCCTTGCCCACCATGGCCCTAATATCTTTTTCTAGCTTGGCATCCCACTTTTTAAACCGAAAGCAGCTTTTTCCATGGAAGCAATTTCGCAAGGAAGCCGAAATTCTCTGAAACTCATGACCATGGGTATGCATAGGAAAGAAATACAATCGCACCTCTTTCGATTTTGGGATAATACTAGCAAAGTAATATCCACCTACACTGCCTTCCCCCTCTTGGGCCGCTTTGGCACCACAGAATTCCATGACCGAGCTATCGTGCATTCTAATGCGTAACGGCGGTACATGCGCCTTTAATATTGCCTGTAAGCCACTTTGTATCGCTCCTAACTCCATTCCTTAAAGTTAACAATTCTTTTGTTAGGGTTCCCAAGGAAAGGGGTCTTCGCCAACATTTAATATTCTGTCTAAAAAACATAAAACTAGCCGTTCCACCATTTTTCTAGCCTCATTGCCGTAAAAGTATATCGTTTAATAGGACCACATCAATACATGGAAAGACAACGCATATGGCTAAGCTCAAAATTCTTATTTCCCCCAGCCTTTTAATTTGGGCGTTCCCTCCTACGTCGGTCGGGCTCTTGGCTATATCCCTTGCTCCGCTGCGGGGATGCCGCCGCCATCCCTAACGCTTTTTCCGTCAACAATTATCAACTAAGGCACCAATTGATATAGGTCGCAATGCCGACCGATCATGTTCTGTGCGATCCCTTTATTGTTCGGGAAGCATTGGAAAAGCTTTCGTAGTCGTTTTGGATACTAATAGAAAAACACAGCATATTTTAGGAGTCTTTCTGATGGTAGAAGGAAGGTCTTTATGGTTCCGGGGATTCTCGTGATCATAAACAATGTATCCATGGAGAGTTGTAGCCATGGGAAATCAAATAATGAAAAACACCGCATTGGCTTTACACCCTTCTTTAAAAGTAAGCTGGTGTACAAATGCAGCAATTGGTCAATATACCCATGAAAAAATGCATGGAAGTGAAAAAAGAAAAACCTTCTTTTCTGGTATCCGCACCTAAGCAGGCAACGGAACACTTTAGAAAAGAAGGCTCTTGTATGATCAGAGAGGCTATTTATTTGTGCGCTCCCCCTGGAGTTTCAGTAGGACAAAAACGCCCTTTTACTTTATCGACCACGGTCTGTGCCAATTTAATTTTGCTTTCTACCGTCCAACCAGCCACATGAGGACTAAGCACCACTTTATCGGAAGCAATGAGGTAGTTGAATGCCGCTGGCAGTTCTCCTTCGTCGAACATATTTTCGAAAGATTTTTTCTCGTACTCCAGTACATCCAATCCGGCTCCCAATACCTGACCGCTTTCTAGGGCCGCCACCAAATCTTCGGTCACCACACACTTTCCACGGGCGGTGTTAATGAGCCATAAGGGGTGCTGAAAACCTTTTAGGAAATCGGCATCGATCATCTTCATGGTATCCTCGGTCTGTGGCACATGAAGGCTAAGGACCTGCGATTTCTGTTTCAGCTCCATAATACCTACCTGCCGGGCATTTTCGTCCCCTACCCCACCTACAATATCGTAGCAGAGCACCTCACAATCGAAACCACGGAGTTTTTTGGCAAAGGCCTTCCCCATATTTCCATAACCGATAATTCCAACGGTTTTCCCGTCCAATTCTATACCGCGGTTGCCTTCTCGGTCCCATTTTCCTTGGCGTACTTCGCTATCGGCCTTGTTTAATTTATTAAAAAGAGACAATAACATCCCCAAGGCGTGTTCCCCAACCGCATTTCGGTTTCCCTCTGGGGCCGCCGCCAGGAAAATACCCAATCTTTTGGCGTAATCCGTATCTATATTTTCTAATCCGGCACCTAAACGACCTATGAATTTTAAACGACTTGCCTTATCCAAAAATTGTTTGTCCAAGGTAAACCTACTACGGATTATAATGCCGTCGTACTGATGGATCTTTGCTTCTATTTCTTCTTTTGAAGAGGTATAATCTTCCTCGTTAGTATATCCCATTTCCGCAAATTGCGTTATAATTAAGGGATCGTTTACGTCTAAATGTAGAACTTTCATAACTACTATTACTTCTTTGGTTTTTTTTATTGGTTTTGTGTCCTTACACACTATTTATTCTATTTTAATCGCAGGCAATTGGAGTGTCTTATACTGTTCTAGGAAGCTTAAGGGGTTCCCATGAACTTAAAATCAGTATTTCGGCTAAATCTATAGGCCCCCATTGGCCTGGTAGCGATAAAAAGATGTTATTTTTTTTTGCACTAGGGATTGCAGCAAGTTACCGTGTAACGCGGAAAGCCCGACACCGACAAAGGAGGTGTAGTGCCCTAGAAATTCAAGATAACCTTAGCGATGGAGAAATAGATCAAAATACCTAAAACGTCATTGCTAGTGGTAATAAAAGGTCCCGTTGCGATGGCCGGATCGATTCCTCTTTTCTGTAAAAAAATAGGGATAAAAGTCCCTATAATCGCGGCGTTTACAATAACGGTCACCAAGGCGATGCCCACGGTCAGAGACACCATATAGGAGGTATTGAACCCAAAATGGCTGATAAATAAAAACACAAATGCCAAGGCCAAACCGTTCACCAGTCCCAACAAAAGCTCTTTCCCCAAGCGGCCCCAGATTTCTCCTTTTATAGTATCATTGGCAAGTCCCTGCACCACAATGGCCGAGGATTGCACCCCCACGTTACCGGCCGTAGCCTGCATAAGGGGAATGAAAGCCAATAGGATGGGGAATTTTACGAAGGCCCCTTCGTACACATTAATTATACTTGCGGCGCCTATACCGCCCATCATCCCTATAAAAAGCCAAGGCAAGCGCGCCTTTGTAAGTTGCCAAATACTATCATCGGCCTCTACATCTTGGGAGATACCCGCCGCCAATTGGTAATCTTTTTCGGCTTCTTCCTTAATTACGTCTACAATATCATCAATCGTAATACGCCCTACCAATCGCCCTATTTCATCGATCACCGGGATGGCCTCCAAATCGTACTTGGACATTATTTTGGCCACTTCCTCTGGTTTTTCGTTTACATTTACATAATCGACCTTTGGAATATAGACGTCTTTGATATTGGTTTTGGTAGAGGTGGTCAGCAAATCCTTTAAAGAAAGGCGTCCCTTGAGTTTATCCTCGTCATCTACCACATAAATAGAATGTACACGGGTAACGTTTTCTGCCTGTGCCCTCATTTCCTTGACACAGGTAAGCACGTTCCAATTTTCGTTTACCTTCACCAGCTCCTTCGCCATTAGTCCACCTGCAGAGTTTTCGTCATAGCGCAATAGGTCTACAATATCCTTGGCGTGTTCCCTATCTTCGATTTCAGAAATTACTTCCTGAACAATCCCTTTGGGAAGCCCTCCAATAATATCCGCGGCATCATCGGTATCTAACTCGTCTAATTCCCCCGCAATTTCCTTGGCAGAGAAATTACTAAGAATAGCTTCTCTTACGTCTTCATCTAATTCCGTAAGGGTTTCCGATGTTTTTTCACTATCGAGGAGCTTTAACAGATAGGTAGCGTATTCCTCGTCGAGTTCATTGATGATCTCGGCGACATCGGCATAATGCACCTCTGCCAAAAGAGCCGCCAATTCGGTTTCCCTTTTGTTTTCTATAAGCTCTTCTATTTTTACTAGAAGTTCGTCTGTAAGTTTAAACGGTATCATTCTCTATCTTCTGTGTCAGCGCGATGAAATCTGAAACACTCAATTGTTCCGGACGTTGGCCAAAGATAACATCTTCTTTAAGAATATCGGAAAGGTTCATGGTTTTTAAGCTGTTCCGCAGGGTTTTTCTACGCTGATTAAAGGCAGCTTTTACTACTGTTTTAAACAATTTTTCGTCACATCCAATATTCTGATCGGCTTTTCTTGTTAATCGCAACACCCCAGACTCTACTTTTGGCGGGGGGTTAAAAACTTCGGGGCCAACGGTAAATAAATATTCGGCATCGTAAAATGCCTGTACCAATACGGACAGAATGCCATAGGACTTACTGCCTTCCTTTTCACAGATACGTTGTGCTACCTCTTTCTGGAACATACCCGAGAATTCTGGGATCTGTTCTTTGTACTCGAGCATTTTAAAAACGATCTGGGTAGAAATATTGTAGGGGAAATTTCCCGAAATAGCAAACTGCTCTTCGCCAAAGAGCTCCTTTAGATCGTACTTTAAAAAATCGGCCTCTAGCACCTTAAACGTTCCTTTGCGATGCATCAGTTCATTGTGTTCTAAAGGAAAGCTCTGGTTGAGATATTCTATGGACTCTTGGTCGAGATCCATGGCTACCAAATCGATATCTTTTTGCAATAAATATTTAGTAAGCACCCCTGTTCCAGGACCTATTTCTATAACATTCCTATAGCCTTGGAGCTGTAGGGCCTCGCCAATCTGTTGTGCAATGGTTTCGTCTTTTAAGAAATGCTGTCCCAAGTGCTTTTTTGCCTTGACCGGACTTTCTTCCCGCCATGATTTTTTGAATTTACCCTGCTTTGGCTGGTATTCTTTTTTTTGTTTTTTGCTCATAGCTTTAAAAGATCTTGTGGTTATTGTTGGCTGATTATCTCTAGTTCTGTTCTAAAGGACACGAACTTGCCTGCAAACAACTCCTCACATTTTCTTCTGAGTAGATCGGCATCTTCATCAATATACCTCTGAAGGGTTTCCTTAGAATCGGTGGTATACTGAACGGAATAGGTAACCCCGCCCATATCTTCTTCTATCAATACCCGGGTCATTAAGGCCTTAGAAAATTTCCCTGTTGCCAACATTTCTGGAATATGGCTTTTTTTCATCCAAGACAACCAGTCTTCATGGATAGCTTCTTCAATATTGGTCGTTACATTATAGATATACATAGCTTATTTTCTTTTTATGCCCCATATGGTTGGAGCCTTTGTTTTTATATGATCGTTTTATTTATGTTGCTTCTAATACGGTACGTAATTGCTAGTGTCTCTGGATCAGTTCAGCGCATCGCCCCTTAGCATCCTATAATTTTTACGGGCTTGCGGAAAATAGTAACTATCCTGATAATTATAGATTATTTTCTCGTAATGCGCTTTTGCTTTGTCGGGTTCATTTAGGTGTTTTCGATACAATTCTGCCAGTTCAAAATTAGCCTCGTCGGCCAATATTCCGTTGGCATAAAAGGCCACTATTTTTTGAAAATTGAATTCGGCCTTTTCATATTCCTTTAAAGTAATTAAAAGTTGTCCTTGCCGCAACAGCGCCTCGTCTTCTATTTTTTCTCCTTTGTGCTGGGTAAGGATTTCTTGAAGTTTATCGATAGCTTCTACCGTTTTGTTCTGATAGGCTAAAAAATCGGCGCGGGCATATTTTTTCAAGGCGACCTGTGTCGAATCCTCAAAAGAATTATCGGATATCAGCAGGCTCAACTGCATGGCATCGTTCGCTATGAGCTGCGATGTAGAGGCTCTAAGAACTTTTAGCTGGGTAAGGGCCCAATCAAAATCGCCTTTATAAAAACTCGTCTGGGCCACTTTAAAACGTGCTTCCTGTCCTAAGACATCGTTTTTAAGGTCTTTTTGAATCTGAGAAAAATAAATGAGCGCCTGATTAAACTTTTGATCGTAGACCAGTATATCGCCAAGGGTATTTTTAACATACGATTTTTCATATTTGTTTAAGGGCAGCTCCAAACTTTGGGTCAGCAGGCCGATCGCCGGTGCCGGAGAATCTGTTTTAAAGGTCAAAAACTTGGCATATGCCAATTGCAATGACAGTGATTCCCTTTGGTTTCCATAGGTCTCCAAAAGATTCTCGAAACGCTTTTTCACTTCTGGCAAGTCTTTATCATCTGCCGTCAAAAGCGTTATTTCTATTCGTTTCAACTGGGCGTTTAACACCTCTTGGGCATCCCAGGCATTCTCGGTAACATACTTAAAAACCTCTTCCGCAACGGCGGTATCGTTTTCTTCCAAGGCCAAATCGCCCAAGCTTTGCAATCGCTGCAGCGAAATAGCCTCGTCCCGTTTATAAATGGCCTTTTCTTGTACCAAGGCACTCTTATATTGTTTTTGCTGGATAAAAAGCCAACTTAACAACTGATTCCATACGATATCTGGACTTTTTTGCGCACGTTGGAGCAGTATTCTTTTTAATTTTAGGTTGTTGGGATTTTCCGGATCCGAGTTAATAAAATCGCTAATATTCCGAAGAACGTTCGAGGGAGAAGTTCGCCCTTCACTAATAAGGGTAAGATACGATTCGTACATCTTTTCTATATTCCCCTGCTCCCCATAGATCCGTGCCATTTGAAAATTGTAATCTATCTTTTCATTTAAGGCCATTGCCCTGGCGTATGCTTCTAGGGCATAATCCAAGAGGGCATATTTTTGAAAGCGTTGACCGATACCGAAACCGTAATTTGGATTTTTATCGATGACATCTAAGGCCGTTTTATAATATTGAGTCGCCTTTACCGCTTGCCCTTGAAGGGTATAATTATACCCAAGCTCTATAAACATCGTAGGCACCGTTCTCTCCGAGTTGATGTTTTTTAATAGCAAGGATTCTGCTTTGGAATATTCCTCTAATTGCTGATAACAGGCCACTAGATTATCCGTATAATCTGTTCGCCTTGGGTTTTTAAGGACCAATTTCTCATAAAAAACCACGGCCTTTTCAAAGTCGCCCTCATTAAAATATTGTTTCGCCAAGAAATCTTCTTGGGAAACCAGGGTTTGGGCGCAACAAAGGGCGATTATAAATAGAAATATCCTCAAGTTGATTTTTTTTCAAAGATACGCAGAATGTGCAAAAGCGGGCGCCAAGGCCACACTAAAGAAATATTTTTTAATAGTTGTTCCTCTTTAAAGAAGTCAAATCAATAAAAGATTATCTTTAAACCTTGATTTATTATAATTGGTTGGACTATGCGGACAAGAATTGCCCTTTGCAGCATTGCTTTTTTTAAAGCGTTCGTTTCTATTTTTGTACTGCGCTCCTATGTAGTAGGCTTGCCTTTATTAATGTTGCTTTTTACAAGCCTACCAATTTCGGAAGAGAAGAGGGCCAACCAATATGGGGGAGACCTTTTAAAAGCGACCATCGACCTTGCCCCAACCAAAAATCTCTTATCTACTTTTAATAGGCTTAACGCCCAGCAATATCAATGTTGAAGCATATTCATTTTATAATAAACCCAAAAGCTGGTGTTGGCAACAATCGCTTGGACCTAGAAGCACTTACCCCATATTTTAGAAAAGAAGAGTATACCATTACCCTGAAGTATTCTAATTACAAAAAGCAAGCCCTGGAACTGACCCAAGATTCTATTGAGGAAGGAGCCACTATTATTGTGGCTTGCGGGGGCGACGGAACGATTAATGAAGTAGCCTCTTGCCTGGTGGGTACCTCTATTCGGCTGGGTATAATTCCATTTGGATCGGGAAACGGCTTGGCTTCAAACCTAAAAATTCCTTTAACTACAGACAAAGCCATAGCAGTTATAAAGGAGCATGAGGTTGTAACCATTGATGTGGGGCAAATAAACGAACAATATTTTTTTAGCAATACCGGTTTTGGGTTCGATGCCGATATTATTAAAAACTATGAAGCCTCCGAATTAAGGACGATCAAGGGATACTTAAGGGCCTCGATAAAATCTTTTAGGGAGTTTAGAAAGGGAAGAAATATAGACGTAAGGATCAACGACTCGGACTACCTAAAGAATCCATTTATGATTTTTATTTCCAATTCTAACGAAATGGGCTCTAATATTAGCCTTACCCCAAAGGCCTCCCTACACGATGGAATGTTAGATGTTTTAATTGTACCTGAAATCAGTAAACCCATGATGTTGCTGTTTGGGATGCTTATGCTCATTCGCAAGCCACATTGGCTTAAAGACATTAAATCTTACCAGACCAAAAACCTTAAAATCAACAAGGAAACAGGAAATACTTTTGACTCCCAGATAGACGGCGAGTTTCACAAGGTAAAAAACAATCAAATCTATATTTCTGTATTAGAAAAATCTTTAGGTGTTATAGTTCCACGCGGATATAGCGATCCTATTTAAAATTCTAGGAAATGGGATTCTAAAACCTGGCTACTTTTCTCTTTTTCACAAAGGTCTTAGGAGTAGGTAAAAGACTGTACACTTCTTCTCAAGGCTCCTTATCGGCCGTTGCCATCCTAAAAACAAAAATCGGCCTTTTTACTTTTATAAAAGTAAAAAGGCCGATATATGATTAATCCGAATGTTTTTTTTAGCTTATGCTATCGAAACCTGTATACGGTCTCAACACTTCTGGAATCTCGATACCATCTTCTGTCTGGTAATTTTCCAAAATTGCGGCCAATACTCTTGGCAATGCCAAGGAGCTTCCGTTAAGGGTATGCGCCAATTGGCTTTTCCCATTTTCGTCCTTGTACCTTAATTTCAATCGGTTGGCTTGGTAAGTTTCAAAATTAGAAACCGAACTTATTTCTAACCAACGGTCCTGTGCTGTAGAAAAGACCTCAAAATCGAAGGTAAGGGCCGATGTAAAACCTAAATCGCCCCCGCAAAGTCTCAATATCCTATACGGCAGTTTTAATTCCCTAAGGATATTTTTTATGTGTTCTACCATCCCGTCCAGGGCCTGGTACGATTTCTCCGGATGTTCTACCCTCACAATTTCGACCTTATCAAATTGATGCAAGCGGTTTAATCCGCGAACATGGGCGCCATAACTACCTGCTTCTCTCCTAAAACAAGGGGTATAGGCAGTATAGCGAATAGGGAAATCTTTTTCATTTAAAATTTCGTCCCTAAAAATATTGGTTACCGGAACCTCTGCAGTAGGGATCAAATACAGGTCATCTGCGCCTACATGGTACATTTGTCCTTCCTTGTCCGGTAATTGTCCGGTACCATAGCCAGAAGCCTCGTTTACCAAATGCGGCACTTGCATTTCGGTATAGCCAGCTTCGGTATTTTTATCTAGGAAATAAGAAATCAAGGCACGTTGCAACCTGGCTCCTTTTCCTTTGTAGACCGGGAATCCTGCACCGGCGATTTTCACCCCCAATTCAAAATCGATGATATCGTATTTTTTGGCAAGTTCCCAATGGGGAAGGGCGTTTTCTACTAAGGCAGGGACCTCCCCTTCTTTAAATATCTCTTCATTGTCTTCTTCCGAGCTTCCTGCAGGAACCGACTCATGTGGGATGTTTGGAATTTGATACAACAAGGCCTGAAGCTCTTCTGCCTTACTGCTCAGGGCCTCGTTCAGTGTTTTGGACTCCTCCTTTAAGACGCCAGTCTTTTCTTTTAAAACATTGGCTTCTTGGGCCTTTCCGCTCTTAAACAACATTCCTATCTCCTTGGATAGTTTGTTAGATTCGGCTAAAGTATTGTCTAACTTGGCTTGTAGGGAACGACGGTTTTCATCCAAGTCTAAAATGTTCTCCAAAAGTGGAAGAGCATCGATATTTCGCTTTTTTAAAGCCGTTATTATTTGCTCTTTATGATCTCTTATTACTTGCAGCTGTAACATGTATTCTTATTTTGAAGGGCAAATTTAATGTAATCTTCCGATTTAAGTCCTATATTTAAAGTAGATGTAATTAAAATGAAAAAATCTTATGGTATTTGAACATTTCGCTTTAAACGTCCATCATATAGATCAGGTCATTCATTGGTACACTACCAACCTTGGGCTAACAATTATCAGCACTCAAAAAAAGCCTCCTTTTATGACTTTTTTAGCCGATTCCACAGGTCGGGTAATGTTAGAATTATACTTTCGACCAGATGAGCCTATCACCAATTTTAGCGACTACCATCCCCTCACCTTTCATGTTGCCTTTGTCTCCGAAAATGCCGAGGAGGATAAAAACCGACTGACCACCCATGGGGCTAGCTTTGTAAAAGAAGTCAAAAAAGAAGATGGCAGCCATTTGGTAATGCTACGCGATCCCTGGGGCATGCCCCTGCAGTTATGCCAGAGAACCAATAGGTTTTAAGGTTCAGCACTTTCAATTAAATGCCCAGACGGGCCGTTTTGTACCGATGGCAATATCCACTCATTGTGTCTAAAATGGTTCCACGATACCTTGGTCAAATCGGTATCTGGGGCAATAATCGTCTGATAGGGCTTTCCGTTAATACTAACCTTTGCATACACGTATACCGATATCTCTTGCTCCTTTTTAGCATATTCATTCTTTAGCCGCTGCGCAAATTGCCAGATAAAATCGGGATAGGCCCCTATTCTGTTTTTCTGACTTTTGGTCAGATAGCGGTCCAGATCTACCAACTCCGTATTTCCAGTGGTATGATTGATCACTTTATAACTAATATTGCCATGCCTGCTTCTCAGCATCATCCGCCAGCTCATCCGATGCCCTTCTTCGGTCCATAGTACATTATCTTTTATAAAATAATGCCTTACAGGCAGGAGAAATTGTATTAAAAAATATCCGATCAAAAGCCCATAAACGGCGTTTTTATAAGAAGGTACTTCTATGTAACCTTTAATAACACTAGGCAGCTGCTTTGGTAAAAATAACTTCCGAATGGTTTGGGCTTCGAAAAAAAAGACGGTAAAGGCCAACGCCAAATAAGGAAAAATCCCGATTTGAAAAATGATAGAATTAAATAGATGAAAGCCTATGGCTGCAATAAAAGCTAGTTTTCGGCTAGGTTTCCATAACAGTGCCGGTACAATAAACAGATCGAAAACAATCCCAGCAATACCCACAATTTTATGAAGAAACGGTTCTTGTAAAAGCCCCCCTACCAAGGGATAATCCTTTTTGCCTTTAAAAAGAAGCTCTATAAAGCTAAAATCGAGCCAGTCTCCATACAATTTGGCAAGGGCCGCATAGGTATAAACGATAAATAATTGTAAGACTATGGCCCATTTCACCAAAGCATACATATGATTGCTTCTAACTTCTGGCTGTGTTTTTGCATCTATGGACAAAGCCCTTTGTGCAGGAAAAAAGCAAATCATTCCCGAAATAAGCACCAATAAATAATAATGAT
The DNA here is from genome assembly GCF_012272855.1 of Arenibacter sp. 6A1. Classification (GTDB taxonomy): domain Bacteria; phylum Bacteroidota; class Bacteroidia; order Flavobacteriales; family Flavobacteriaceae; genus Arenibacter. The sequence continues at coordinate 171,802 of NZ_JAAXCQ010000002.1, forward strand.
TGTTATAGGCGGTTTTCTGCATCAGGTACACCGAAAACCACATGAGGGTAAAAGCTATGATACTATAGCGGTATTTATATCCCAAGGCTATAAAAACCCCCAAGGTCCCCATGACCAAGAAGTATGCGTACATTCCCCAGCCCGGAAGAGGCTGCAGCCATTCGAATCCTATAAAAGAAAAGGTAAATTGTGGCGTTACAAGATTGCGTTTCACCCATCCGGTTAGGATGGCCCCATAACATTCTAAACTTATTAAAATTCCAAATAATACCCTAAAGACAATGAGGGGCGCGTTATCGATTTTCCTAAAAAGAAACCGGTCGAGCATTTATTCCGAGATTATAGCGAGGGACGTTTGCTTGTCTTTTATAAGTTGTGTTTTTAAAGCTTCCACAGAACTAAATTTATGTTCATCGCGGATACGGTCAATAATATCGATCTGAAGGGTTTTCCCATATAGATCTTGTTGAAAATCGAAGAAATTTATTTCAATGCTTCGTTTTTCTCCCGAAACGGTCGGATTCATCCCAATATTCATCATCCCATAGACCAATTGTCCATCGATCTGACTTTTAACGACATACACCCCGTTTTTAGGGATTAGCTTATAGGTTTCTTTAATAAACAGATTGGCGGTAGGAAAATCTATTTTTCGTCCTAGCCCTTTGCCTTTTACTATTGTCCCGGTAAGCATATAGTTATAGCCCAAATACGCATTGGCCGTTTTTATATCGCCAATATCCAAGGCTTTTCTAATTTTGGTAGAACTCACCGAAACATCATCGATTTCTAGGGCGGAAATTTCCTCTACCTCAAAATCCAAGATATTCCCAAAGGCTATTAAATCGTTGATATCGGCATTCCTATTTCTCCCAAACCTATGGTCGTACCCAATAATGATTTTTTTGGTCTTTAGATTATTGACCAAAATATCCCTTACAAATTCTGTAGCCGACAATCTAGAAAACTCTTTGGTAAACGGATGAATGATCAGGTAATCTAAGCCCAAAGTATTCATAATACTCACCTTTTCTTCTATAGTATTGAGCAATTGAATAGACATATCTTGTTGCAGTACCATCCTAGGATGGGGAAAAAATGTAAGAACGGTAGATTTTAGCCCTAATACCTTAGCGCTTTTTATAAGACGTTCCAATATTTTTCGGTGGCCAATATGAACACCATCGAAAGTCCCAATAGTAATAGCTGTGGGGTACGCTTTGTCGAAATTGGAAATACTTTGAACTGTTATCACAAACTTGAATAATAAAAAACCATATCTTTGAGTATGTAAAATACCCCTTTTGATGGTTGTAAAATTACGTCTTGTTTTCGCAATATCCATATTTTTTCTTAGCTATTACGGATCGGCTCAGACCAATTACTGGCAAAAGGACATCTCTAAAAGCGCCACAACGGCTCAGAAGACAGCCCATCTAAGGGCTCAAAGTGCCGCTTTGTATTCCTTGAACAAGGAACTTTTCGCCCAGGCACTAAGCCCTTCCTCCAATGCTAAAAGCAGTCATACAGTTGTTAACTTCCCTAATGAGGAAGGCATCCTAGTACCGTTTAGGGTCAGGGAAACCCCGGTCCTTTCCCCAGCATTGGCCTTAAAATACCCTGAAATAAAATCTTATAGCGGTCGGGGGCTACACCAAAAAAACGATCGGATAAGGTTTAGCGTTTCCCCAAATGGCATACAAAGCATGATCATACATGCCGATGGGAAAAGAACTACCTATATGCAGAAAACTTCTAATGAACAGGAAGAATACATGGTGTACACCAGAGATGACTCCTTTTCTACGGATATCGATTTTATTTGTACTACCAGCACGGCTATCGATACCTACAAGGGACCAAGCACTTATAAATTAGTAGACGACCAGGTGATAAGAAAATTTAGGCTTGCTATTTCGGCTACCGGGGAATATGTAAGCTATCATGGAGGAACCGTTGCAAGCGCCCTAGGAGCTATCAACGCTACCCTTACCAGAGTGAACGAAATTTTCGAAACCGATCTTGGGATTAGCTTAGAACTGGTAGCCAATACCGATCAAGTGATCTATACAAACGAGAACACGGACCCTTATGGGACCAATTTAAATACCGAAGTACAAAATACCCTGACCAATGTTATTGGAGCGCAAAATTATGACGTTGGCCATTTGTTTCATAAAAACGAAAATGGCGGTAACGCCGGATTTATCGGGTCGGTTTGTATCGATAATAGAAAGGGAAGTGCCTATTCTGCCGCGATGGAACCCGAAGGAGATATTTTTGATCTGGAGTATGTCTCCCATGAATTGGGACACCAATTTGGGGCCAACCACAGTTGGTCCTTTGAATCTGAAGGCACTTTGGTGCAAACAGAACCGGGCAGCGGCTCTACCATTATGGGCTATGCCGGGGTCGCCGGGGTCAACAACGTGGCTACCAACGGGGATAATTACTTTCATTACAATAGCATCGATCAAATTCAGGAATACCTAAAAACGATAAGTTGTGGGGTGACTGACCCTATTGCCAACCGTCCGCCAACCATAGTTCCTACAGGAAACTTCGTCATCCCAAAATCGACTGCCTTTGCCTTGACCGCTACTGCTACGGATGAAGACACCAGTGATATTCTAACCTATAATTGGGAACAGGTAAACAACGGCATTGTTACCTCCAACTCCTTTGGACCAACCAACCTCAGTGGCGCCAATTTTAGATCGCTGAAACCTACGGTAAATGCAACTCGGTATTTCCCGATGGTTTCTAGCATCCTTTCCGGAAATCTCACCCAAACAAATCCAAACGTAAATTCTACTTGGGAAACCGTTTCCTCTGTGGCGCGCGACCTGGATTTTGCCTTGACCGTTAGAGACAATGCCGTTGGTGGCGGACAAGTGGCTTCCGACCTGGTACAGGTACGGGTTATTAATGAAGCCGGGCCCTTTAGGGTAAGCTCGCAAGCCACCCAAGAGCTATATTCCGCAGGATCGGTACAAGAGGTAGTTTGGGAAGTAGCCAATACCAACCAAACCCCAATAAATGCGCAAAAGGTTGATATTTTCCTTTCTACAGATCCCAACCTTCCCTTTTCTATCCCCTTGGCTGAAGGCGTTCCCAACGATGGTCAGCACCAGATACTTATTCCCGCCATTCCTAGCAGTACGGCAAGGATTATGGTAAAGGCGCAGGACAATATTTTTTTAGCAGTGAATGCTTCGGATTTTACGATAGTCCCTTCGGATATTGTATTAGAAATTAACACCCTGGACTATGAAGTCTGCCAAGGGGACGATCTTGTAGTTCCTTTTAACTACAACACCTTTAACGGTTTTAACGAGGAGGCTACTTTTTCTACCACCGGTGCACCTGGCGGACTTAACATACTCTTTTCGCAGCCCACGGCCACCGAGAACAATACGGCCGTTACCGTTACTTTTTCCGACACCAATTTGGTAGCCCCTGGCATGTACCCTATCACGGTAGTAGCCACCACAGCTAGTACTACTAAGGAAGTACCCCTTACTGTAAGAATCTTAGACCCTGCGTTTACGGACGTGCAACTATTGCTGCCAGAAAATGGCAATACGGACACTAATATAAAACCTGTTTTGGAATGGGAAGCTAACCCTTCCTTTACCTCTTTTGACATTGAAATTGCCAATGACAATGCCTTTACAGATATTATAGAGACAGCTACTCTTAACTTTACTTCCTATAGGCCTACAAACTTAGTACAGAACAACGTTTATTTTTGGCGTGTAAAACCTTCTAATCTTTGTGGGGAAGGCACTTTTGGCCCTGCCTATAGTTTTACTACCCAAGTCATAAATTGTGCTTATTTGCCCGCAAGAGATTTACCCAAAACTATTTCTACCATAGGCACCCCAACGGTTACATCGACCATTTCTGTATTAAACGATTTGCCTGTTGCAGACCTAAACGTAAGTATGGATATAACACATTCTTATATTTCGGATGTCGAAATAACCCTTATCTCTCCCATAGGAACTAGGGTAGTTCTTATTTCTAATTCTTGCGGAGACAATAGAGATGTATTCGCAACTTTTGATGATGATGCAGCTCCCTTTATTTGTGGAAGCCGTCCGGCTTTATCGGGTATTATAAAACCCTTAGGATCCCTGGCCGCATTTAACGGGGAATCGACACAGGGAGATTGGACCTTGGAGGTAAAAGACATGTCTTCATCGGACGGAGGAACGATCAATGCCTTTTATTTGGATATCTGTGCTGCAGGAGAATTTAGACCAGATAACGATAACGACGGTGTTTTTGATGATGGTGATGACTTATGTTTAGGCACCCCGCCAAATACTACGGTAGACCTAACAGGGTGCCCCTTATATATTTTTCCATCCGATAATTTTGAAGTAGCGATTACCAGTGAAGCATGCCGTAACAATAACGACGGCAGCATTAATATTACGGCAAACCAAAGCCTCGATTACGAAATGACCATTATTGGTAACGGCATTAACGCTACGGTTAATTTCACCAACAGTTACCTGATTCAAAATTTATCTTCGGGCAACTACGATTTATGTATCACAGCAACCGATGGGGCAAAAACCTATGAAGCCTATTGTTTTACGGCCAACATTAAGGAACCAGCACCATTAAGTGTCAGCTCCAATCTCTCCTTGGACGGAAAACTACTGACATTAAATATGGAAGGAGCAACAGAATATAAGGTTGAATTAAATGGGGAAACCACCCTTACTAGAAGCCCAATTGTTACACTCGATCTAAAAAAAGGTATCAATGTACTTAAAGTTTCCACCAATTTGCCTTGTCAGGGAATTTATGAGGACCAGTTATTTTTATGGGGCCAACCCATTATACACCCAAATCCTTTTGAAAACGAAGTAAGCCTTGCGGTTCCCAATACCCCCAACAACCTACAAATAGGCATATTTACCGCTCAAGGCCAATTGATACGTGATAAAATGTATACTGCTATAGACAATGAGTTTAAAATAGATTTTACCGGATTGCCTTCTGGCCTTTACTTCCTAAAAGTAGAGGACGCCGGCATAAGGGGAACTTTTAAAGTGATAAAAAAATAATGAAATGAAACAAGGATTTCTCCTCATATTGACTTGGTTTTTTATCAGTTGTGGTGGTAACGATGCCCCAAAGCCACCAGATATCGCTATGTTGGTTTTTCCTGAAAAAAATTCGGAATGCACTACGGGCATTCCTATAGTTGGAAGCAATTCTTCTTTGGTTACCTTTAGATGGCAAGCCTCGAACAATACGGAATCTTATACCTTACGGGTAACGCATTTAAACCTTAACACTACCGAAACAGTTGTAGTTACCGGCACCACCAAAGATTTACCTCTAGAAAAAGGAGCTCCCTACTCTTGGCAAGTGATTTCTAAAAACACTGTGGTTCCAACCACCGCCATTAGTGAAACCTGGTTTTTTTATAATGCTGGTACCGATACTTCCCATGCGCCATTTCCTGTGACCATAACCGCCCCTAAATCGGGAGCTACAGTTCTTAAGGATATCAATAATCAGGTTTTATTAGCTTGGGAAGGCGCCGATATTGACAACGACCTTGAGGGGTATGATGTTTATTTTTCAACGGTAAATCCGCCTCAAACCTTAGCAGCAAAACTAAACGCCAACAGTCCACAAATAAAGGTTAATGTAGCCGCGGATACCGTTTACTATTGGCAAATAGTAAGTAGGGACCAAGAAGGAAATACGGCCACCAATAGTATTTCAGAATTTAAGGTACGCTAAGCTTTAGGTACCGTTAAAATGGTTCATGGTACGGTTAACCCCTGCCAAAACAAAGGAACGGACCAATTCAGTACAGCGATTAAAACGGTCTGGAAAAGCCGCCTTTTCTTCATCGCCCCATTCGCCTAGTACATATTCTATCTGCCTGCCTTTTCCAAAATCGGCACCGACACCAAACCTAAGCCTATTGTAATTGGTAGTTTGTAACAATGCCTGAATATCTTTAAGGCCGTTATGTCCCCCATCACTACCTTTGGTTTTTAGGCGTAGAGTACCAAACTCAAGATTAATATCGTCTGTAATCACCAAAAGGTTTTCCAAGGGAATATTTTCCTTGTCCATCCAATATTTAATAGCTTTTCCGCTCCTATTCATATAGGTCGACGGTTTAAGACAAAGTATACTTCTACCTTTTACCTTAAAGCTACCTACATCGCCCAACTTCACTGTTTCAAAAGCAAAGTCTTCTTCTTTTGCCAAGGCATCCAAAATTTTAAATCCAATATTATGCCTAGTTTCGGCATATTCGGGCCCTATATTGCCCAAACCTACAATTAAAAATTTCTTCATGATATTTGGTTCATCCAATGTAGCAACCTCCTTTTTAAAAAGCGAATTCAAAAACTGGAACATACTACTATTTTGGAATTAATTTAAATAGAAAAGCATCTGCCTAGGCAGATGCTTTTACAGTAATTTCATAAAAGACTATTCAGCAGCAGCTTCTTCAGTCTCTTCTTCATCCTCATCTGCAACAACCATGTTACGAGAAGCTTTAACCTGTACTACTACAGTATTTTCTGGGTGAAGGATAGTAAACTCATCTTTCAACAAAGATGCTACAGAAATATTACCACCGATTTTCAATTTAGAGATATCTACGTTAAAGAAATCAGGCAAGTTAGCAGGCAAAGCCTTAATGCTAAGTTTTCTTTTTCTAAATAACAATCTACCACCATTTCTAACCCCTGGAGAACTTCCTAAAAGTTTAACAGGAATATCCATAGTCACTTCTTTGTCTGGGAACAACTGATAGAAATCTACGTGTAGAATCGCATCAGTCACAGGATGAAACTGAATGTCCTGCATAACTGCATCCAATTTAGTTCCATTCTCCAACTCAACCACAACAGTATGTGCGTTAGGAGTGTACACTAAATCTTTGAAGGCTTTTTCTTCTGCTGTAAAGTGTAATGGCTTTTCCCCTCCGTAAATAACGCAAGGAACCTTTCCAGCATTACGCAAGGCTTTTGTTGCTTTTTTGCCCACGCTTTCTCTTTCTGATCCTTTAATTGTAATTGACTTCATTATATATTAAATATTAATTAATAAACTTATTTATACCCCTTACATTAGAAACTTAGAACTAATAGAGGTGTTGTTGTGTACTCTTTGCATCACATCGGCAAACAATTCTGCACAACTGATGACCCTAATTTTCTTGCTTTCTCTTTTAAGCGGAATAGAATCGGTAACGATAAGCTCTGTCAGTTGAGAGTTTTCTATTCTTTCATAGGCCTCCCCTGAGAGTAGCGGATGGGTAGATATTGCTCTAACACTTAGGGCTCCTCTTTCCATCATTAGGTCTGCAGCCTTGGTTAAGGTTCCGGCCGTATCGACCATATCGTCTACCAAAACAACATTTTTGCCTTCTACCTGACCAATTAGCTCCATATGCGAAATGGTGTTGGCAACAGCTCTTTGCTTATAACATACCACTACATCGCAATTTAGGGCCTTAGAATAGGCATATGCTCTTTTAGAGCCTCCCATATCTGGCGAAGCAATCGTCAAATTAGGAAGATTAAGGCTTTCTAAATACGGTAAAAACAAAGTAGAGGCGAATAAATGGTCTACTGGCTTTTCAAAAAATCCTTGGATCTGATCGGCATGTAGGTCCATCGTAATAATACGTGTTGCTCCCGCTGCCTCTAACATTTTAGCGACCAACTTAGCGGCAATCGGTACTCTTGGCTTATCTTTTCTATCCTGTCTAGCCCAACCAAAATATGGCAAAACGGCCGTAATGTGTCTGGCCGATGCTCTTTTGGCGGCATCTAACATCAACAACATTTCCATTAGATTTTCAGAACTTGGATTGGTAGATCCTATAAGGAATACACGCATTCCACGTATAGATTCTTCAAAGGACGGCTGAAACTCTCCATCGCTATAGCGCGAGAAGTTTATTTTACCTAACCTAGTTCCAAAGGATTCTGCAATTCTCTCAGCTAACCCTGCACTTTGTGTACATGTAAAAATCTTAGGTTCCGGTACTTGGTATGACATTGTTAATGTATTGTTTTCTAGTTTATTGAGTATCCCTTCTTCTTAGGAGGTGCAAATTTATAAATTTATTTGGGTTGCTAAACTATAAATCTTTTTATTTTTTTTATTTGATAATTGAAAATAATGTTTACTTTTGCAGTCTCAACGACAAGTTAGTTGCTCGAGTGGCGGAACTGGTAGACGCGCTGGATTCAAAATCCAGTTCCTTTGGAGTGTGGGTTCGATTCCCACCTCGAGTACGAAAGGCTTTAACGGAAATGTTAAGGCCTTTTTTTATTCCCAGGTACAACATAGGTACAACAAATTAGAACCTTTACTTTTAATAGAGCATCAACTTGAAATATGGCAAATATAATATTCCCCAAGAGGGGACTTTGTATGGATCAAGTCAAAAAGTTGTGGGATTTTGTTTTTAAGCAAAAATATCTAAGAGTCTAAAAAGGGATCATGGCCAATTATTGTGTTTATGCAAAAATTGTGGTTAATCTGTAAAGGAAGAATTCTACATTTTTTACCCCTCTGAACTGTGCCCTGAACGCTTTAATTTTTGCGTTGAAGGATTCCGCAGAAGCATTCGTACTTCTATTTATAAAATAGTTTAGGATCGACCTATAATTGAGCGATATCGTATTGGCTATGGTATTGAAGGCCCTAAAGCCTGTGTTCTGTACATCTTTGTACCAATGTGCCAGCTTTGTATATGCAGATTGTATAGAAGCTGCCGTATTGAATATGTTCCTGAGCCCCTGTACTAGGTCGAAGGCTATCTTTATGTCGGGATATTGGGCGAACAATATTTTACTTCTTTCGGATTGGTTCTGCGTCCAATTGTTTGGTGATTTGTAAAGTAGGTACCTACTTCTGGCTAAGAGTTGTTTTCTGGTGTCCCCATTGCTAAACTCTTTTGGGACGAATGTCCCGTTCTTTGTCCTGGCCTCTTTAATCTGTTGGTTCTCTTGGTCTATGGCCTCCCATCGGTGTTTGATCCGGATGTCCTGAAGGGCCTCCAGTGCCAGTTTTTGCACATGGAACCTGTCCGTTACCTGTATCGCCTTTGGGAAGCAGGTCTTGGCGATGGTCTTCATGGAGTTGGCCATATCCAGAGTGATTTCTTTGACCATGGCCCTTTTCTTGGCCGATATCTTTAACAGCTGCTCTATAATCGGCCCTACCTTGGTACCGGAGAATATGGCCACTATGGACCCTTTCTTGCCCTTGGCTTTTTTATTGGTGATTATGGTGTAGAGTTCTCCTTTGGAGAGTGCTGTTTCGTCAATGGACAGATAAGGCCCTATGTTTTCGGGGAATATAAGCCATTGCTTGGCATGGGATTTCTCCTTCCACTGCCTAAAATCGCTTAGATAATCCCTAAACTGTCGCTGTAGTTTTTTACCGTTTACCCCATAGAATTGGCCGATGGTATGACAGTCATTTGCTTTAGTACTGACCAAGTACTTTTAAAAAAGCAGCGAACTCTACGGTCATACGAGTTCCCTGGGCCACCAACTCCCAATCTCTTTGCACGGCTTGCCCCGTGGCCTTGTCCAGCCAACGGCGGCGCTTAATGTGGAGAAAGACCGACTTTCCCCGTAATGGGAAATCCTGGACGACGATCTCCTTATGAAATCCATGGCCTATTAAAATGCGGTGTTTTTCTTCTTTAGGGGTATCCTCTTTTTCTTCAAAATATAAATGAAGCGTACCATCTTCAGTTTTATGGGAAACTAGTTTAAAGTGGGTTATTAAAAGTTCCGGCAGTATAAGCTTTAATAGGTCGATAGATAATTCCAATGCTGTTCGTTTTACTGCAAATATCGAACTCCTATTTCAATTCACACACAACTTTTGAGCTTGATCCCTAAAAAGGAATCGCTATTTTAAATTTAACACACTTTTAACTTAATTAATAAGAAAAACTAAATAATCAATCAAATTTTCACATATGTTTGGTAGGTAAACTCTTCGTATGAAAACATTTCTACTTACGTTAGTATGTATAGCAGTAACACTTAATGTGTTTGCACAACAAAAGCTTAAATTCACATATGACACGGCGGGGAACCAAATCCTTAGGGACAGGGTATGTCTAACGTGCTTAAAGGCCGTTATGCCTCAAAATTTAGATTCCCTATTTGTGGATTCAATTGATGAATTGGGATTGACTGATATTTTGGATTTTGAAATGACCGCGTATCCCAATCCTGTAACGGAGACCCTGTTCGTGGAATGGTTTCCTAATGAACGCTTAAAGCCCAGGGAGTTACAGCTGTTTACGATAGATGGCAGGCATCTGTCCACCATACCTATCCATACCGTGCGAGGGGAGCAGCCCGTTTATTTTAAAAATAATCCCCCTGGTCTTTACCTGCTCAAGGTACTCTTCGAGAACGGAGAGCGCCGGACCATTAGAATAGTCAAAAGCTGAACCGAAGGCCAATATCTCCCTAATAATAACCCAACCAATAAGTATGAAATGTCCATTATCAATTTGTTGCCAACCAACCGATATTATAACGAGGACATTACATCTGACCTTTGAAAAACTATAAGTATTAACAGATGAAAAAGATTTTGATCTTCTCCGTATTCTCCATAGGTTCTTTTGGAGTATACGCCCAGACCGATTACACCGAAATCCCTTTGGAAGCGACCCCTATTACGGTTATCGAACGCACCGAAGATAAATCGCCCCCTTCAATGGAATTGGATATGGATGCGAACATGGAAGCAATGGGCTCTGGAGCCGGAGGTTCCGAAATCTCGGAAACTACTGGGGACCTTTCCGTTTCCCTTACTGGAGGAGCCACCTATTCCGTCCCCATCAAGGTGCCGCCGGGAATCAACGGGATAGTACCTACAATCGCACTTTCGTATAACAGTCAGGGCGGTAATGGTATGGCCGGCTATGGCTGGAACGTTTCGGGCATTTCAGTGATCACACGGATCCCCTCCACCAAATTCCACGACAATAACATCGATCCGGTCGATTTTGACAGTGCGGACCGTTTTGCATTGGACGGGCAGCGATTGGTATTGAAGTCGGGTACCTATGGGGCCAGCGGGGCGATCTATGAGACCGAGAACTTCTCCAATGTGAAAATAGTTTCAAATGGGGTTTCAACTTATGGGTCGTCATACGGGCCTCTTTCCTTTACGGTCACCTATCCAGATGGTTCCGTGGCCAAATATGGCAATAGTACCGATAGTCGATCTAGAACAGATTATGCCATTACCAGTTGGCAGGACCCGCAGGGCATTATGGTTAATTATACCTATACCGCGGCGAACAATTCCTTGAGCATAGCTTCCATAAAATACGGACATAGAACGGGAGGTACCGCTCCGAACGAGATAGCCTTTGTCTATAAGTCCCGTAAACGTCCCGAACAGTCCTTTATCGGGGGTCAGGATTTTCGAAGGAAGACCATCCTTTCCACGATCAATGTGAAGACAGGGGCCATAGGCTATCGCAACTACTTGCTGGCGCATAATTTCAATACCCTCGGATTTGAACGGCTGACCAGTATCACTGAAAAGAGCGGGGACAATTCCCTTAGTTTTAATCCGATCAGCTTTAATTATAGCGATTCCCCAGCAAGTCTGGGTGCCTCAACAATAACTACCAGTTTAACAGTAAGCAATATTGAAAAGCGAAATGCGCATATGGTTCCTTTGGATTATACCGGGGATGGGAAAATGGATTTTATCGTTTATCCCAAAAATAGGAGCGAACGTACCAAATTTTGGATCTTCCAGGAAATCCAATCGGGGAACACCAATATTGGCAGCCAAGTAAGTACCCCTATTTTTGAGACTATGTTTCCAATAGCCTATCTTGATGGGGCCAATAAATTAGCCAAGGCCCAAGGTTTCGGATTGGTTACCCATACTGGTACCAATGAGGTACGATTCAAGGTAAACGGACAGAGCACTTATGCACCTGCCGCCCAGTATTATGAAAAAACTTGGAACGCTCCCAGTTATACCCCAAAATACGATTGTACAACCAGTCGCAACCCGGAAAGGGTACCATTGAACTATATATCAGGGGATTTCAATGGTGACGGGCTTACCGATATCATAGCAATAGCCAATCCCTACTCTTACGAAACATGCTACCCTATACTTCCAAGGCCAGGCGAATCCTGTGGTGACTGTTGTAGATGTGAAACCACCAACGTACCCGATTCTAAGGTTTATTTTATAAATCTAGATCGTAGGATATCTACCGGATTTACCAATCAGGCGGGCACCCTGGAGACGGCCCTTCAATCGGACCATCGTTTGCTTACCGCAGATTTCAACGGTGATGGAAAAACGGATATATTACACGTTACATCAGGAAAGATAGATGTCTACACACTGAATTCGGCCAACGGCTTGGTGCGGTTATGGTCCACTACGGACTCTCGTATTAGAACGGACTATCCCTTATATCTGGGAGATTACAATGGGGACGGAAAGACCGATTTTATGATGCCGACGGCCAATAATAGCGCTACGTTTGCCCTCTTTCTTTCTACTGGGGTCCAATTTTCCCTTAAGATACAAGTTTATCCCTTTACGTATAAACAATATAGTATAGCAACAAGTCCGATCAATTCGTACGACCTTATTCCAACCGATATCAATGGCGATGGGCGTACCGATATCCTGGAATACAAAACCACCACCCATAACGGTGGTGCCAACGGATCCCAAACGGTTGGGATGTACTATAATACCTTTTCTACGGTGAGCGAAGTTACCCCGGCATTCAGCTTTATTAAATCGGCCACAAAGACCGGGACCTTGAATCACCTGCCCATCCCTGTTTTCCTATCTCCGGCCGACCGATCGAACAATAATCTTGATTTTGTAACGATCAGTAATAACACCTTGTGCAATTTTACCTTTGGGAAGGACAATAGGGAGGATATGCTTCTCCGTTCGATATCCAACAAAGGAACTACCCATAACATAACCTATCGCGAACTTGATCCCCATATTCAGGCGAGCGATACGTATGCTTTTTATGAGACCCGATCAGATCAGGTATATCCTTTTGTGGATATTGATGTGGCCAAGGGAACCAAGTTGGTAGCCACTCTTCAACGTTCGGTGAGCGGAACCACTACCATCAAGCAACATTTCGCCTACCAAGGGGCCGTAGCCCATGCCGATGGTCTCGGGTTCATGGGTTTTACAGGGCTTGCCCGCAGCGATTGGAGCACCCAGGATTCGGACCGTATCTGGAACATTACCAAGCACGATATCGCCAAACGCGGAGCAGTATCCAGCAGTTATTCCATGGCCAATTATTTTACTCTTAATTCCATACCCCCGGATTATATCGCAAAGACTACCTATGTGAACGCCTCTTCCCTGGCCGCCAACAAGGTATTCAAGATCAGCAATACCTCCAACCTGGTACAGAACGGTCTGGACGGTACCGCTACCACCACCAGCTACCTCTACGATACGTATAACAACCCCACCAAGATTACGGTGGATTATTCCGGGCAGGGTAGCAGTGTTACAGACCTTACCTATGGCAACAGTACGGGCGCTACCTACTATATCGGGCGGCCCCTTACCAAAAAGAACACAACCACCATAGGTGGCAATGCCTTCTCCACAGAGGAAAACTATGTCTATTCAGGCTACTTGGTAACTACAAAAAATACAAAGGGGAACGGCACTGCCTTTGACTCGGAGACCTATACGTATGATGTCTTTGGCAATATAAAGACAAAGACCATTACGCCGAACGGGGAAACGGCACGACAGCTAAAGTACGATTATGACACTTCCGGTAGGTATTTGGTAAAAAGCTATGATGTGGAAAATCTGGCCACCTCTTATGAATACAATACCACCACCGGCACCTTGAAGAAGGAGACGAACCCCTTCGGTCTCGTTACCCAATATTTATACGATACTTGGAACCGGCTCACCAAGGTTACTGACTATCTGGGAAAGAACGTCAATACCACCTATGTGGAAACCTACAACACCTATACCGTGACCGTTACCGCCGATGACGGCAGCAGTACCATTACCGTATATGACCCGCTCCAAAGGTTGGTCAAGGAAAGTAAAAAGGACGTCTTGGGACAATGGGTGAACAAAAGCTACCAGTACGATAAGTTCGATCGGGTGTGGAAGGAGAGCGAGCCCTATATAGGTACGGCGGCAAGTCAATGGAACACCACCGAGTACGACCTGTACGGCAGGCCCAAAACGTTGACCTCCTATACGGGAAAGGTTACGAATATCAGCTATTCCGGACAAACGGTTACGGTGAATGACGGTACCAAGACCGTTGCCACTACCAAGAACGCCCTAGGGAACGTAACCCAGGTTACCGATCCGGGCGGCACCATCGCATACACCTATTTTGGCAACGGGGCCATGAAGTCCAGCACCTATTCCGGTATCGCCCAAACCATAGAACAGGATGGCTGGGGAAGAAGGACAAAATTTATAGATCCTTCCGCTGGGACTTATACCTATGCATACAATGGTTTTGGAGAGCTCACCGAGGAAACCACCCCAAAAGGGGTTACCGATTACACCTATAGTACCGTTGGCAAGCTAACCCAAAAAAAGGTGACGGGCGATGCCAGCACCAATATGATCATCAACTATACCTATGATGCTACCAGCAAGTTGCCTACGAGTATTGCCCTGGCCACCAATGCCGATGGCAATACGGGGACTACCACTATTGCCTATGACAGTTATAAGCGGGTAACCAGTACCATTGAGACCAACTCCCATGCCAAATTTACCAAATGGTTTACCTACGATGCCTTTGGGAACGTGGCGACCGAGGAAAGTGAGGGCCGATTATTAAGTAATAACAAGTTCAGTAAGATCAAGGTAAAGAATACCTATGCCAACGGGCAGTTAAAGAACGTGAACGACTTTGCCACCAACGAAGAACTTTGGAACATAACCGGTCTCAATGCTCGTGGGCAGGTGACCACCTCCACGATGGGAGTGGCCGTAAAGCGTACCAATACGTATGATACCTATGGATATCTTACACAGGCCCTTGCTCAAAAGAACGTAACCACCTCTCCAGTAGAGCTGATGAAGCTCAGCTTTAACTTTAATGTGCAGCGGGGCATCCTCAACAGTCGCACCAACAGCCTATTTGCCTGGACGGAAAATTTCACCTATGATTCCCAGGATCGTTTGCTCAGCTTTAACGATAATAACGGGGCCAAGAACCAAGATTACGATAATAAAGGACGGATCAATACCCTCTCCAACTTAGGAACCTTTACCTATAACAGCACTAATTACCAGAATACGGGATTGACCCTGAACCCTACCGGAGAGAGCTATTACAACAATTTTACTACCCAGACCATCACCTACAATGCCTTTAAGAGCCCCGTGGAGATCCATGAGAACGGAAAGGACCGGATCGGTTTCCAGTACAATGCGGGCATGGGCCGTGCCACCATGTACTACGGCGGTACCCAGGCCACCAAGGAGGACCGTCCCTTTAGGAAGCACTATTCCCAGGACGGCAGCATGGAGATCAAATGGGAGAAGGCCACGGGAAGGACTACTTTCGTTACCTATGTGGGCGGGGATGCCTATTCCTCGCCGGTAATCTACCATTCGGATCAGGGCAGTACTACTACGGCCCAATACCTGTACCTGCACAGGGATTATTTGGGCAGCATCTTGGGGATAACGGACAAAAATGGTACTTTTAAGGAGAAGCGGCATTTTGATGCCTGGGGCAATATCGTTAAATTGACGGACGGGACCAATGCGGCACTGACGAAATTCGCCGTCTTGGACCGTGGCTATACGGGGCACGAGCACCTGCAGGAAGTAAACCTGATCCACATGAACGGGCGGCTCTACGATTCCATGCTGCACCGTTTTTTGATGCCCGATAATTACGTGCAGGACCCATTTAGTACGATGAGCTTTAACCGGTATTCATACGTGCTGAACAATCCGTTGATGTACGTGGATCCTAGTGGTGAGGCTTGGGAATGGATCGCTGTAGGGGCCGTCGCAGCTGTGTACGCCATATTCAACGTAGTTAAAACGATACATGAGAAAAATCAGTACGAAAAGAACTTGGCCAAAAATGCTCCTGAAAATCAGGTTCCAACACCATCCAGCGGGCAGAAAAGTTCGGAAAAAATCTCATCGAGCATAATGCCGGATCTTCCCGATGCGTATAATATAGAAATGCCTTTGGGAATAAGTCCGAACGATTGGATAATTGGTAAAAATGGCCAATATGTTTGGGACGGCACAGTGACATCCTCAGTAAACACTCCTACCGGTTTTAAATACGTTGGGGCATCGATAAATGACGTTTCTTCACATTTTGAAAAAAACAATCCAATATCAAGTATATTTTCCAATCCAAAATTTGGAGAAAACAGAACAGTTTGGCCGGGAGAGATTTTAGCGAACCCAAAAACAGGAATGGATAGCTGGGCGGAATCAAGCAATATTTTTACGCAAGGGTTTTATTCGATCGCCAATTCCATTTCAATAGTTGGCCAGTCGTTGAACCCGTTTGACAGCCAAATAACAACTCTTACAGGACAAGATCGAACTGGGATGGACAATTCAAGGTATGGTGTTGAGGTTGCGACAACTCTTCTTCCTGTTGGTTCTACCAAAATAGCGATGGGGCCATTAAAACAATGGCTAAGATATGGCCCTTCCTATAGTCAAAGTTTGGGTGCCCAGACTTCTTTATCATTAAGATGGGGGGCTTCCCCTGTCAATAAGGGTAAGTATTTGAATGAGATACCTAGCCAAACGTTTAGAGATTATAACCAATGGTTCAGGAGTCGAAAAATACCAGGAAAGTCATGGAGGGTACAAGATCCGGGACATTACCACATAAAGAGATGAGTTATGATTTATATTATTTTTGAGAATCCACAAGAATCGAGAGGGCAAAATAAAAAATCTATTCTTACAAGAATTATTTCATTTTTTATTCCAAGAGCCAATCCTGATTTTGATAATCTTATAGGACAGACACGTTTTTGGCTTTTGGAATTTGATGATGAAGAATCAATTCCAAATCGTGAAATCGGATTGGCTATGGATGGGAAAGTTTTGTTAAAGATGCCTTATAAGAATAATTACGGATACTGGTTGGATAATCGTTTAACCTATAGTGATATAAAAAATTCATTTACAATTAATAATATTTCTAAGGAATTTTTTGAAGAGAAATGGAATAAAATGAACTAAGTATAAAAATGCACAATTGCCACTTTGGAGATTATATTAATGGATTATGATAACTTACCATATCTTTGATTCGGCAGATGATATAATTCGAATCATTTCAAACAATAATGAAATTAAGTATCCTCTAGATATATCTATTAAGGGATGGGAAGATGGGGATTATTTTTTGGAGATTTGCATGAATGATGGAGGTATTAGTAAAGAGGAGGAATCTTTCTTTAAGCGACTACCTTTAATTGAAAAAGTAGGTATTGAGCAGTTTAAATCTTTGTCCTCTTTTATGGAGTCCAATCCATTGCTCAAATCAGTGGTAGGAAATGTGATTTACCACTATGATCTTCACATTTGGTATGGGAAGGTTCTTTTATTACCGATGCCATTCTAATAAAAAGAAATTTTTTTAAGAATGATTATCACAATTTATTAATTGATTCCCAATCCTTCAATAATACAAATGATGATTTTGAGAAAAAGATAGAAATATTAGCACAATTATGCGGACAAAAGCTTTCTCAACTTTTATAAAATATAAAGGGTGAGAAATGCAGATTAATATAATTTGGAACGCCCGTTTCCGTACGAATCCTGTCGTGTGGTAAAATAGACCTCCGCTAGCGCAAGCAGCTTGTACTAAATTTATTTCAGCATCACGCTTGTGCCTACAGGGGTAGGCGGACGGCCTGACACATAGAAAAGTTCTTTGAAAAAGCGATAACAATGCTTCTTGACAGCTCTAACCGGAGCATAAAATTAACTGACGGGAACAATGTGGCCTTGACAAAATTTGCTATCTTGGACCGTGGCTATACGGGGCACGAGCATTTGCAGGGCGTAAACCTGATCCACATGAACGGGCGGCTCTACGATTCCATGCTGCATCGTTTTTTGATGCCCGATAATTACGTGCAGGACCCATTTAGTACGATGAGCTTTAACCGGTATTCATACGTGATGAACAATCCGTTGATGTACGTGGACCCTAGTGGTGAGGCTTGGGAATGGATCGCTGTAGGGGCCGTCGCAGCTGTGTACGCCATATTCAACGTAGTTAAAACGATACATGAGAAAAATCAGTACGAAAAGAACTTGGCCAAAAATGCTCCTGAAAATCAGGTCCCAACACCATCCAGCGGGCAGAAAAGCTCCGAAAAAATCTCATCGAGCATAATGCCGGATCTTCCCGATGCGTATAATATAGAAATGCCTTTGGGAATAAATCCACCCTTTGACAGGTACAAAATGGATTCCGATGGTAATATTTCATATTATGATAACAAAGGAGGAAGTGAAGTAGATTACCTGATGTTCGGGGAAGAAGAGATTAGGGTGAATGATAGAAGTATATTGCCACAATTAAAAGATCGAACTATTTGGGGAAAAGATGATTCCAATAGACCAAAGCAAGGACATTACGCCATAACCAATAATATTAACGAGGCACTTAAACTATACGAATGGATTGGAGCCAGATCTTCCTCTGAATGGTCCTTTGCTGATGCGAATACAGATACCGGGCGTATGGCCCTCATCGGTACTTTACACGAAAAATCAGCCGGTGTAGCTCCTTATCCCAATAAAGGAGGTTTTGGAAATTTTACGATCAATCGTTTCTCTCATTCCCACCATGGTACTTCATGGGCGGATTTTAACTACTCGTTCAAGGATGCGAAATACATGAGAACTTTAAATCCAAAGGCCAAGTTCGACCTTTATGCCCCATTGATTACAAAAAAAAGATACAATGAACATGTTAAAAGCAAACCTGGTTATAAACCTATTGATTATGAGCCGTCTAAATTTATTCCTATTATTACTGATTAGCTCTTCTATTGTACATACCTCATGTGAAAAGCAGAAAGATTTTATGTCGATTTTTGAGGAAGTACTCAATTCCGATAACTTGTTAGTGGATAATGAATTTGTGGATAGGTTTGAAGAAAAACTATTGGAGAATTACCCAGATCGAGGTTTGGTCATAAGGGAGATCAACGATAGACTGGTGCCTACATTTGAGGATTTTTCCGATATTGGCGGAGGGGATAAGGGTAACTTTGTAATCTTTATAACAAAGGATTTTTTTTGGTAAATTATCAAAGTGACAAGATCGATGTAGAAATGAAGAATTATATAGAAACATTAAAGAGGGAAAGTATGAATGTTGGAGTTATTGATTTGATTATGTTAAGTCCGGAAAAGGAAAAAATCACATATCAAGAATGCAAAATGTTTATATCCTCAATAAGGGAAGCCGATAAATCCCTTGATTTTGTACGGGATAGTATATCCCAAAAAAGATACGGGAATTCTTTTTTTAACTTGGATGCCAAGAAAAAGGAGGCTATTAGGGATGAATACAAAAAAATCTTCATTCTTTATCTGTTTAATGAGATTGATTCATTTCTCTTGCCTCCTCCTCCAGTCTCAGAGGGATTTGAGGAAAAACAGTAAGGCCCTTGCTAGCTGGTCCGATGAGATCAAGGACGCCCAGATCGGGAGATGGCTGAACAGGAATTTCGGGAAGCCCGTAGAGAAGTGGGTGAACAAACATATCGCCAAACCTTTGAAAAGGCTATTTGGAGGTGGAGGTGGCGGTAGGCATGCCGCACCGGAAATATACCATGCCGACATGCCTATGGGTGGCGGTGGCGGTCCCAATAATTTGGCTATATTTGGTGCTTCTGGTGGAGGTGGTATTTCCATATCGGGAAGCGGACCGGGCAGATCAGCCGGGGACGTGGCCGACACGGTACTGGACTTTGTGCCCATTGTGGGAGGGTTAAAGGATATATACCAAGGCATAAACGACGGTAATGGTTGGATGGTGGCCCTAGGTGCAGGTTCAATAGTAGACGACGTTTTTACCCTAGGCGGCTCTTCATTGGTCAAGGGGGGTATTAAAACAGGCATAAAGATAGGTGCCAGATCGGTCGCCAGTAGTGCCGCTAAGAGGGGGAAGTAGTGTATTGTCTAAAGGAGAATTGATAAGAATAGGAAATGCAGCCACTAGAATCAACAAACCAATTACGGTTGTA
Organism: Arenibacter sp. 6A1; assembly: GCF_012272855.1. Taxonomy (GTDB): domain Bacteria; phylum Bacteroidota; class Bacteroidia; order Flavobacteriales; family Flavobacteriaceae; genus Arenibacter. Next base: position 192,129 of record NZ_JAAXCQ010000002.1, read on the forward strand.
GGAAGCCGTGCAAAGGGTACCGCAGGGGTTTATTCTGATTGGGATTATGTAATACCTGGGCTTAATAATAAAAATTGGAAAACAATTAAAAACTCTTTACCTGGTTCACGTTCAATATTGAATAATACTCCAAGAAATATTGACATTTTCAAAGGACCTGTTAATCCTAATTTACCCTACATCACAATTTATCCTCACTAATGCACACTATTATGAAGTTAGAAGAAGAAATGTTAATCAATAAATATGGACAAGGTTTGGTAAATAGTAAGGAGTTGCTAAGCAATTTTAATACTTTCGAATCTGAGAAGAAGCGTACTTTCTTAACTGATATGACATTTTTAATATTACAGTCCAAACCTAATGATAATGATATTGAAACAGCGATCCTAGAATCAAAACTGAAACCTACATATACGCCATGTATACTGCTAAAGAAAGGAATTACATCCCATAATCTAAACAAGATTATTGCCTTACCTGAAAATGAATTAGATAAAGTTTTTTTATTGTTTTTGAGCTTATTCAAAATTCCATATCAAAGAAGATTTCAAGAAGAAAAAAACCATCCTGATAAATGGTGGTATTGGGAATTGTCAGATGAAAATAGGGTTAAGATGATACTGAAAAGTTATAAATAAAACCCCGTTAACGCAAGCCTCACGCTCATGCTGACAAGGGTGAGCCGCTAAATTTGAAGTATTGAGAAGTTCCTAGAAATTGCGATAGCAGTGACCTCTTTGGGATCGAGGGGGCTTTTTAGACCGTGGCTATACGGGCCACGCCTGCCCTGAGTTTGCCGAAGTGGATTGTATAGGTATTTAAGTTATTATAAAAACGAATAATTATAGTAGGATTTATTTTAGCTCCCGCTTAGATTAATAGGCAATTTCGGATGGATCTAAGGATTCCCTTTAAAACTTTTGAAAGCTCAAATCTTTTTTTTTTGATAGAGCCTGCTTACCCAGAAGGTAGTAATTAAACTTATAATATTTACCATGCCCCTGCGGCCATCGGACCTACCTTCCGAGCCTATTCTTTTCCCTACCCACATTTTACCCATCCGCTAGGGGAGGATTTCTCCCGCAGTCTTGCCCGACAGCCTCGGCCCCGCACCAAAGCACAAGGGGCGAAAAACCCCTTGCCCTTTTTCTCCCTCGCTATGTAATCGACCTATTTAACCCTTTTCCCACCATCTTTTCGAATAAAATATAAAACCATATTAAACCAGGGCTGGTCTTATATGGTCTCATATGGCTTCATATGGTTTTGAGGCGTAAAATACTGTAAATAAGTCTTTTAAGTTGGTTTTTTAATGTATTATATTTATATAGGATTATCCGTTTTTAACGGATAGCAAGTTATGTTTTGCGCTACGCAAAACTCCTACTTCTAGCGAAGTGAAAAGCTGCCCTCGGCAATAATAATCAACAAAAAGATCATGATCGCACGACTCCTATACCGTAACAAAGTGCAAGGCGTACTGAAATACGTACTGGGGAAACCGGAATCGACCATTCTCGGCTTCCACAATACCTATTCCGATACGGATACAAACCTCAAGGTCTTCGAACAGGTACTTGTCTTTTTGGGCTTCCGCCATGCCTCTGAAAAGCGCTACGTACATGCCACCCTGAACCTCCCCCGTGGCGAATACCTAGACAATGATACCTTTTTGGCCCTGGCCAAAGCCTATATGGAGTATATGGGCTATGGGGAGCAGCCTTTTATTGTGGTACGACATCACGATACCGAGCACGAACACGTGCACATCGTCTCTAGTACCATTAGGGAAGACTGCAGCCAGATCAACCTATCCTTTGACTATAGAAGGAGTATGACCGCCCAGAAATACCTGGAGAAAGAGTTTGGGCTTTCCCCCTCTCCAAATAAAAGGACGGTCCGAGAGCTTCCCAAACTGGAAACGCCCCAGTTTAATCCCCAAGAAAGTAACGGGGTGCGCTACTATATGCAGGACATCTTGAACAATACCCTGCAAAAACATAAGGTGCGGAGTTTTGACGAGCTTGGCAAACTACTGGAAAAGTACCATATCCAACTGAAGGTAGTGGAGCGTTCCGGTAGGGTAGGGCTAGCTTATGGCATTGCCACCAAGGAAGGATACCGATCCCGGTTTATTGGCGGCTATACCGTGCACCCCCAATTCTCCGGTCCCAAACTCCAACAAGTCTTCGAGCGCAATAAGGAATCGGCCCTATTGCCCATGGTGAAGAAACGACTGGAAAAGCAAGTACAAACTACCTATAAACTATTTAGGACCCTCCGTCCCGTGCACCTCCCAGATGTTCTGGACTCCCATCAAAAGCTCGATTGTAGGCTAAACTACAACGATCAGGGACAGGTGGTTGATTTCACCATCCATGATAAAACGGGTTATGTGCTACGCAGCGACGAGATTGGGAGGGGTCTAGGCATCCAAGAGAACCCCGAGTTGTTCCAAACCGAACACACCCAAATGTACATGGACAGCAGGCAATTGGAATTGGAATTCCAACGCTGCTTGAGGGAAGCCTTCCAAAAGACCTATCGAGATTTGCGATACAAACCCCTGTTCTCCGAGCATATCCTTAAAACTCCTTTAGATGTTCTGGTTAGGGAAATGATGAAATCGGAGCGCTTTCTCTTCCTTAAGAAACACTTACATACCGATAACCGGACCTTGTGGAAGGTAATCACCTCCCACTACTATCCTTTTAGTGAGAAGCTATATACCTCCGCCATGAATAAGGAAAAGCAGGAATTGCAAAAGAAGGCCGACCTTATTCAACGGGCCAGGGATCGGCTGTTCACTAGTACGTTGGACCAAAGGGAGGTCCTTGGTGCGCTTGTCCAAAGTCTGGGCGTACGATACAATGAGGGCACCCTGACCTATGCGAATTCCAAGCTCCACCAAGTACCAGTGGATCTGGGCAGTTATTTATTACAGACAAGCGTAAACCCGTATGTACCTCCTGGTTTTGCACGTGAAAACGAAAAGCTATTGGAAGGGCTGCTGCACGGCAAATCCGCCAAAGAGATAAAGCCGGGGCCCACCGCCCTATTTTTGCCCATGGTATTCCCAAAACTCTATAATGCTATGGTACCAACCTTTAGGGAGCGGTATGATACCTTGGCCCTAAAAGCCTACCATCGGTATGCCGAACGGATGCAGGCGCCCTTTGAGAAATCCCCAAGGGACTATATCGCCTTTTTCAACGCCAGGGGCTTTTATTTTGAAGAGCAGGGAGGAAAACTCTGGGTAGGTTCTCTTTATTCCAAATATAAAGTAACGGTCGCCCTTTCAACGAAAATGCAGGACTACCTACTATCGTCCCCTGAGCTTCCTAGTGTCATGGCCAGGCAACCTGTCAGCCTAAATCACATAATAGCCAAAGGACAGGACAATTTAAAAAGCCTTTGGATGGGGCATTTAATGGAATGCGGACTTTATAAACAAGCGGCATATAGTTACGTGTTGGACAGGATAACCCCCAATTTGCCACTGGAACTCGTAGAGCACCATATGGCAAACGGATTCAAGGAGGCCTTGGTGACCGTTGCCAATGAGCGGGAGCGTCTGGCACAGGCCAACACACTCCGAGCAGGATGGAACGCCCTGGAAACGCTCATGGGCCCTACCACCTCTCAAGAGGAGGAAGCCTATAACGGGTTTAAAGACGAGCTTACGGATTATTCCAAATACAAAGAGAATTGGTTTTTAGAAAGTTGGGGCGGCCTAAATTTTGGGCCTTAGGAATTCTTAATATCCAAGTGGTTCCTTTCTTGCGTAGCGTACACGGATAATATATACGGCCTCCTCCTCCACCAAATAGGATATTCTATAGGTGTGTTTTTCGTATGCCCTGATATTCCCATTATTGTTTTCCTTGAGGATATCCAACTTATATATCTCTGGATTGGTCGCTAATATCGCAGCCGATTCATAAATTTCAGTGATGATCTTAGTGGTGGTTTCAAGCGACTCGGATTGCTCCAATAAGTCCAAAAAGGCTTCATTGAGCTCTGCATCTGCCTGATGGGTCCAGATTATTGTTTTCCCCATTTTTTAATGCGCTCTTCCATTTGTTGGTGAGTGTACGTCTGTCCGCTTTCTATTTGAGCAATGGATGTGTCAATTTCCTGATTATACTGTTCGATACTGATACGCTCCGATGATACTTTCTTATTGTATTTCAGCATATTCTTTATTGCTTCGATAAATATAGGGTCTTTTACTTTATCGAGCTCTTTGTGTATCCATTTTAAATCCGCCTGTAAGTCCATTGTAATTTTATTTACTCACTGTAAAGATACAAATAATGTTCTATAATTATTTGGATATGACCTTGGTTAGATATTTTTCTCTATAGCCATCGGGAGGGAATTAAAAATTAATGACCTTCTCCAAAGCATTATCTGTGTCCCTATGCATAAAATTTGCCTGGTAATTTATGGTGGTGGTCACCGAGGAATGCCGATAAAGTTTTTGCAACATCTGAATAGGTATTTTATCACCTGCTATATTACCGAAACTATGACGAGCTATATGCATGGTAAGCTTTTTTGTTATCCCCGCTTTTTCTGCAATTTTGCCTAGGTATTTATTAACCTTTCTATTCCCGTTTTTCAATTTTTTAAAGTAATCCTTGGGATTTTTCAGATTGGCCGTTTTCATTTCAGGAAAAACAAAATCATCATCAAATCGCTTGTCCTTTTCATAAACCTTAAGTATCCCGTTTATTTTATCGGGTAATTTAAATGACAACAGCTTATTATTCTTTCCCATACGATAGTGTAACCGACCATCATAAATATTATTCCATTTTATCTGTAGAACATCACCGACTCGCATTCCTGCAAGATAAAAACTAAAGAGCCAAATACTTCGGGCATTAAATTCCTGCTTAGATAAATCATCCAATGCCTCAATAGACTGTATTTCCTCTATATTCAATCCTACTTTTTTTGTTTCCGGAAATTTTAAAGATATTTTGTGGGCCCCAAAGGGATATTGTTTTTGGTCCACAATTCCTAATCGTATAGCTTTGTTGAAAAGGGTTCTTAAAACAATTAAATTGTTAACCACCGAACGTTGGGATAGATTTCTAGTTGATTTCAAATAAAGAGAAAAGCGGCGCAACAAGGTCTCATCAATTTCCTGAAAGCTTAATTCTTCATTGTTAACAAACCTGATAAAATGACCAATTCGAGCTTTATCAGATGATAAACGTTGAAGTTTATTTGTTTTTTCCAAGCCTTCTAGATATTGGTCAGCAATTTCCTTAAAGCTAGTTTTGGAAAGAGGATTTGCGATCTCCTTTTTTATTTGCTTAGACGAAATATCATTTTTCCGTGTTTGAAGGTCTATTCTAGTTTGATTGGCTTCAGCCAACTTTTGTACGAGCAAATTATTTAGGCGTTGAGAATTTGGATGGGATTTCCTTACCTCTAGTTTTTCTTTATCCCAATATTTAGCGTCGATATAATGTCCAATATACAAATAGTTGGTTTTCCTGTCCTTGGTGATTCGAACAGCTAAGGGGAAATGACCTTGTTTGTTTGCTTTTTTCCGAAGCGTTATCTTTATACTTGACCCCATAACCACTAGTTTGTATTAAATATACGAATTCTAGGTACAACATAGGTACAACAAATGATGGTTTTTCTTGGTTTTATATGGTTTTATATGGCTCTTCAAAAAACACTAACAGCCTGTTTATAAGCTATTTAGAGCCATATAAGACCAGACAATCGAGAATTCAAAATCCAGTTCCTTTGGAGTGTGGGTTCGATTCCCACCTCGAGTACAACAAAACCCTGATAATCAACAGATTATCAGGGTTTTTTCATTTTACGGCTTTTATCATATACATATTCAAGCCAGATCTCTCCTAAATATTTATAGTTCTTTGCATTTTAATTTGGGCGTTCCCTCCTTCGTCGGGCGGGCACTTGGCTATATCCCTAGCTTCGCTGCGGGGATGCCGCCGCGGTCCCTAACGCGAATATAAACAACTCCCCGATAGGGCACTACAGGATTAAACTACAAAATATTTAATATTTGTCAAACGGATTTAATTATCCTTAGATAAAAATCAGTTGTTATATTTCTATAATAAAATCATCGTCTTCAAAATCTTTTTCAATTTGATTGTCTAAATGATTTTTTAGATCAGCCATTGGGTTGTGATTGGCTACTCCACTCATTTGTTCCAACCCTAATTTTATAAGACCGAAATCATTGTCTTCTAATCCCTTTTGAACTACTTCTTCCGCCGTATCAATTACTCTATTTTGTTTTTCATATTCGTTATCAATATTTTTATTGATCGTATAATGGTTTTGTTTAATTTTTTCAAATTGGATAGCAGTGTCAGATGCTAATTTTTTTGACTCAAGACTATACTTCAAAATATTATTAGCAGCATCAGCAGTTTTATCAAGACTTTTTGACACTAATTCAGCCTTCTGAAATTTTAATTGATTCTCTTGACCCTTCAAATTATTCTCCTGAGCCTTTAATTGATTCTCTTCAGATTTTAATTTAGCTTCTAATCCAAATTTTTCATTCTTTTCTATCGGGGAATTTTCTTTGTTATCCATTACTTACTGATTTAAATTAGTTCTAACTGTTTTTAATACTGGCACAAATCCTCTTACAACATTCTGATTATTAGCAATTACAGGTAATCTTTTCAATTCTCGTCTGTTGATTTTTTCAAATTCTATAAATTTTTCCGTCTCTAATTTGTGATAAGATTGTAATTCTAGTAATGTTGAATAGAAACCTTCTTTTAAAGTAGAATTAATTGAGACATATTCTTCTAATTTTTCAACTTTTTTGAGTCTTTTTTTAAAAAGTCTTTTATAATTATAACGTGCAGAAAATAATACACAACTCCAAAATGACACGTCAACACTAGTAGAATTAACCTCGTTATCTATTTTTATTTTTTCTTGTTTTAAATCATATTGCTTTCTTTCTTTACTATATTTAATGTATACTGCGTCTTTTTTTAACTCTTCCATAATTGGTTTAAGATTCTTTTCAAAACATGAATCTAGAGTGACGCCAGCAGTATCAAAAAGCCTTTTTTGTTTTGCTAATTCTTTTTCTTCAATGGTCAAGGAATTAAAAACATTGCTTATTTGTGATAGTTTATCATTTAATTTTTCATCTGCAACCCTTACGTCATTAATGACTTGTGAATTCTCTTCCATCATTTTAAGAGCTCCATTAATTGCCTCTGCAGCTATAGCAATACCTACTTCTGCTTTTACAGTTTTAATATCTGATTCAGACCAATGGTCCTTTTTAGATAATTCTTTAAAAGAACCATTTTCTAATGTCCTCCCTACCGAGGACATTATGTTATTTCCAATACTTCCGAAATTAGTCGTTTTAATATCAGAAAAATCGAGATTACTTTGTACAATGGTTTCAGACAATTCATATTTACCAAAATCACTGAACTCTATAAAGCATTGCAAATTATTATCCTTAACCGCCAGTGGTCCAAAGAATTCTTTTAAGACAAAATCAGTAATATTAACAATTTTACCATAGACTTCAACTTTATCAATCGCCAATATTTTTTCAGCTTCACTAATTGTTTTAGCGTAACTATTCACATTTGGGATTAAACTTTTCTGTATAAAATGGCTTTTTCGCTCATAAGCTTTTTTTGCCGATGAACCTCTAAAATAAGTTCTATCTAATTTATATTCTTCCAATTGATTAAATCGCTCGGCAATTAACTTTCCTTGTGAGGAATCAATAAATTGAAAGTTATCTACTGTTTGAAGCTTACCATAAATTTCATTTTTTTCAGAAGTAGACATACTATAACCACATGTACAACTTGAAATTGTATAAGTTAATTGAGCGCCACAATTCGTACAGAATATTGTATTAGCCATATAATATTAATTAAAAAGTTAGTATATAATTAAACTTGTTAACTATTATAAAAAAAAATAAAAGCACTATAGGTAATAGCCAAATTAACGGGTCTTTTCCTAGAATAATTTCACCTCCTAATAGATTAGATTTCTTTAACACTAATGGTTTTAGAACAAAAAATGACAACAAGACATATAATAAATAAACAACTCCCAATGATATAAGTAATTTGTTTCTATTATTGTTTTTATATAATATTTGCTCTAATTCATTTTTCCTTTTAATATTATCTAAATTTTCAGGAGAAAGTTGGGATATTGTATTACAATCTAGCAATGCTTCTTTAAAATCTTTATTTTTGAAAAACAAAATACTCCTTTTAATATATAGGTCTACGTTTTGATTATCTTTTTCAATTGCAATGTTATATTCCTGAATGGCTTTATTAAAACTTTCATTACTTTCATAATAAGTTCTTTTTAAAACACCTGCTTCCTCGTCATTGGGGTAGTTCTCTAAATAATTATTAATATCATCTATAAAATTAGAATCATTCATTCGAAAATAAACTAAAGCTCTATTTTTATAAGCCCTAGATTTACTTCCTTCTAAATCAATTATGATATCAAAAGTTGCTTCTGACTCCTTTAATTCTCCGAGTTCTAATAAAGCCTCACCCTTTATATAATAAGCTACCGATAACGTATCAGTAATACTAATACATCTATCGGCATAATTTATCGCTGTTCTAAAATGATTTGCGTCAAAAAACGTAACTGCCTTATTGTAATTTTCTTTATATGAATTCATTTGCTCCTCATATGTTAAATTTGGACCACAACCATTCAGTACGATAGAAATAATTACTATGAAGTAATATTTTAACAATTTCATAAAACTTTAAATAAGAGGTTATTAAAATGGTATTTAGTTAGATTTATTTTATCTGTTACACCTAATCTTTTATTTAGGTTTTCATCGAATATATATCATCAGAATCGCTAAAAAAACATTAACACAAAGGAAGTTATACCTACATCCAAATATTTCACCTCGATAAATATTTATTGCAATAAGCATTACTCGATTTATACAGAAACTTATATAATTAATTTTTAGTATAAAAAAACCTACGTTACTAGTTGTAATTTACTGTTTGTTAAATATATTATACCTTCATTTTTTGTCATTAAAATACCAAATATAGGTTTTTAAATTATTTGTGAAATATTTTGTAGGAAATTTTTATTTATAAATAAACTAAATTCCTAATGTAATAATAGGGTACCAATAGCGGTTAATTAAAGGGGAGCTCTTGTCTGGGTACTTCTTTTCCTTACCACAAAATTATTGTACATATCCATCACGCCATAGAGATGCGTCATTAAGCGATGCCACCTGTCAATTCTTAAATTATAATAAAACGGATAATTTAATTTAGAATTAATTTTTGGGATTGATCATATATCCCTTGCCCTGCTGCGGGGATGCCGCCGCGGTCCCTAACGCGGGAAAATGAAGTTTTTGCCAAAATAAATTGCTGATATCTAAAAAAGGAGAAACAGTAATTTAGATACTTCCCTCCTTCCTTGTATTCCCTCCCTAAAAAAGGATCCGTATTAAGAATGCGCTTGAGCCCTCATATGAAACTCTTTATAGGATAAGTCCCAAAACCCGAGGCTTTGAAAAATTGAGCATAAGAAAAGTAGGTGTTGAAAAAACAATTAATAAATGCTATACCTACTATTTTATATAGATTTCTCCGGTTTCAAAAATTAAAACCACCCCATTTTTTAAATAAACCAAATTCACACTGATCTCATTTTCTGTTATTTAATTGTCTTTTGTATGACATAATACAATTTTTATCCTATTTTAGTACTCCTAATAACCATGTTAATTTTAACCAAATTAATCTCCAACCATTATGAAAAAAACATTGCTCTTTATTGTTTCTTTTATCTGCAGCATTTGCAACGCTCAGGAAGAACCGACTGAAAGTACGTATTGCGAGCCAGAACCAGTAGCTTCTACCGCGAGCTATCTTAACTACCTAAAACTATCGAGTACCTCAGCCGCAGATGCCGATCTGTTACATCATACTTCCGAGAATGTGGGCTATGAAAATGTAAGCTCCACCAATGTAGAATTAGCTTCGGACAACGCTTACACCTTCAATTTTGGTGTGGGCAATCCAACGGCTACCACGACCAAACGAATACATGTTTGGATCGATAAAAACGGAGATGGAGATTTTGAGGATGCCGGAGAAGAGGTTTTTAACTGGACAGGAGCGAATACCGCGGTTGACTTAAAATTTTCCAATAAGAATATCGGCGCAATTACTGTAGAGGGTGCCACAAGAATGAGGATTGCCATGCGATCTTCAGATAGCGCTATAGGCCCAATTTCGCCATGTGATGTTTTTACCGATGGGGAAGTCGAAGATTATAAAATTACATTCCCCATTAATACACCCTCCGAAGGTTCTTATTGCGAACCAGAACCAACGGCTTCTACGGCGAGTTATTTTAACTACCTTAAACTTTCTACCACCTCAGCGGCCGATGGTGATCTTTTACATCATACTTCCGAGAATGTGGGCTATGAAAATGTAAGCTCCTCCAATGTGGAGTTAGCTTCAGGAAGCTCTTATACCTTCAATTTTGGTGTTGGAAATCCCACGGCCACCACTACCAAACGAGTGCATGTTTGGATCGATAAAAATGGGGATGGTGATTTTACAGATGCCGGAGAAGAGATATTCAACTGGACAGGAGCAAATACCTCAGCCGACCTTTTGTTCACCAATAAAAATATCGGCTCAATTACCGTAGAGGGCGACACAAGAATGAGGATTGCCATGCGATCATCAGACGGACCAATAGACCCTATTTCTCCATGTGATGTTTTCACCGATGGTGAAGTCGAAGACTATAAAATTACATTCCCCATAACTACACCCTCCGAAGGCTCTTATTGCGAACCAGAACCAGCGGCATCTACGGCAAGCTTTTTAAAATATCTAAATTTATCTAGCACCTCAGCAGCCAATGGCGATCTGTTACAACATACCTCAGAGAACGTAGGCTATGAAAATGTAAGCTTCCCCAATGTAGAACTAGTTTCGGAAGGCTCTTACACCTTTAATTTTGGTGTTGGAAATCCAACTGCAACCACGACCAAACGAATCCATGTTTGGATCGATAAAAATGGGGACGGCGATTTTACAGATGCCGGAGAAGAGATATTTAATTGGTCAGGAGCCAATACTGGCGAAGATCTAAAATTTTCGAATAAGAACATTGGTGCAATTTCACTGAAAGGCACCACAAGAATGAGGATAGCCATGCGTTCCTCCAATAGTACTATAGATCCTATTTCCCCATGTGACGTTTTCACCGATGGAGAAGTAGAAGATTATACCTTTTCTTATAAGGCCTCTGATAAACCAGATGTATTGACCTCAGAAATCACCCTTGATTTATTTACCAGTAGCCAAACAACCTATGCTACGGATGGCAAACCTCATACGTATAGAATCCCCTCATTGGTAACTACCACCAAAGGAACTTTATTGGCCATTTCAGATGCCCGCTTAAACAATTCTGCCGATGTACCCGGTAGGATAGATTTATATGCAAGACGAAGTACTGATAACGGTACCACATGGGGCGAGAATATTATAATCAATACACAACATGGTGGTGATGCCTGTACCGTTGTGGATAAAACAACTGGAAGGATTTTTATTTTTTATGCCTACTCGGAAAGAAAAAACATATTCGGTTCCAACGGCGATCCAAATAGCCCAGATACTTTAAGATCTCAATATGTATATAGTGATGATGATGGAGTAAGCTGGTCGGAACCGGTAGACTTAACAGCCGATCTTTATAAAACAGGAGACAACTCCTATTGGGCCTCCGGAGGAAACGGCATCCAATTGAGAAATGGCACCTTGGTAATTCCTATAGCCGTAGTACGCAGTGGTGTTATTTATGGTTCCATACTTTATAGTAAAGATCATGGAGCAACATGGCATAGAAGTGAAAATAATAGTTATGCCAAATTTGATGAGAATACCCTTGTGGAGTTAAATGATGGTAGTATTATGGTCAATGCGCGTAACCATTACGGTACGCAAACACGACTAATAACACGTACCTCCGATTTGGGTGAAACTTGGACCCCTTATACCTTCGATGCTACTTTAATAGACCCCATCAACCAAGGGAATATTTTAAGGTATACTTCTACCATAGATGGCTATGATAAAGACAGAATATTGTTTAGTAATGCTGGAAATAGGTCTTCTAGAGTAGATGGAACTGTAAGAATCAGTTATGATGAAGGAAATACCTGGGCCCATTCCAAGATATATCAGACTGGTTCCTCTGCATATTCTTGTTTAACGATTTTACCGGATGGAAAAATCGGGGTATTATACGAAACAGAGAACTATACTAAAATCAGATTTAAAAGATTTAGTCTTGAAGAATTGACTGATGGCACGGATACCTATAAGTGTCCTGACCCTACAAACGAGAATCAATCCGATTTTGACGGCGATGGAATTGCAGATGTATGTGATGATGACGACGATAATGACGGTGTATTGGATGTCAACGACCATTGTCCAGAAACGGATCCCACGGAAGTAGTAGATGAAAATGGCTGCCCTATGGATTCGTCGTTACCACTAAACAATTTCTTAATTCAAACTACCGGGGAAAGCTGTAATAATAGTGGTAATGGTAAAATAGTAATAACCGCTACGGAAGCCTTTAGTTACACCGCTACCATTGTTGGAGTAGAAACAAACGGTTCCTACGAATTTACAAATGCCACGGAAATAAACGGCTTAACATCTGGCACCTATGAAGTCTGCCTCACCTTAGCAGAAATGCCAGGTTATAGTCAGTGTTACTATCTTAAAATAACTGCACCCGAAGCATTGAATGTGGAGTCTAGTCTGGATAAATCATCTAAGAGCCTCGCTTTAAAGATGTCCAATGCCAAACAATACACCATTGATGTCAACGGATTCGAATTCAAAACTGACAATCCTGAAATGAAATTACCACTCAAAGAAGGTCTGAACACTATTAAAGTCTCAACGGACAAAGATTGTCAAGGTGTGTTTGAAAAAACCATTTTTGTACCGAGTGATATTGTAGTGTATCCAAACCCTGTAAAAGATAAAATCTATATTCAATTAGGTAATGACGATACTTCTAATATTGTTTCTGTGAATTTATATTCCAATACCGGTGTTCTATTGATGGCCAAAACATCGCCCGTCCAAAACGGAACAGCGGAAATAGATGCCAATCACCTGAAAACAGGTCTTTACTCCATGGAAATAAAAACTCAAACCAATAAAAAAAATATTAAAATTATAAAATTATGAAAAGATTAATCGCACTTGGTTTAACAATATGCCTATTGGGGTGTGCCAAGGAAAATGAAGGTGGTGACACGGAAGCAATGGCCCCTACACCTGTAACTTTAGTTTTTCCTGACAACAATACGGAATGTTCGGAAGGCACGGTCATAGATGATAAAAAAACCAGTATTGTATTTCAATGGAATCCCAGTGAAAATACGGACTCCTATACTTTAGAAGTAAAAAACCTAAATACAGGGACTACATCCATTTTTCCCATAAATACTACTGAGAAATCTATTACTGTAGAAAGAGGGGTTCCGTATTCTTGGGCGGTAACCTCAACATCTAGTACCTCCATGGAAACAGCAAAAAGTGACACTTGGCAATTTTATAGTTCCGGAGAAGGAGTCAGCTCGTATGCCCCCTTTCCTGCAGCAATTATAAGTCCAGCAGATGAAGCAAAAACAACGGCTACAAACAATCTCGTCACCCTAGAATGGAAGGGAAGTGATGTAGATGGAGATATCGTTAGTTATGACGTGTATTTTGGAGATACGGAATCCTTAGAGCCTTTAGTAACCGAGCTACAAGAAAGCAAATTAGAAAATGTTCAAGTATCCGCTGGAACAACCTATTACTGGAAAATAAAAACGAATGACTCACAAGGAAACAGCTCCTTTTCCAATGTTTTTAACTTCCACGTGAATTAAGATAAAATACATTATTATATCCCTCCTGAAGCTGCAGGAGGGGTATTTAATTAAGAATATCACTCCAATACTATTGATAGACTAATAAAACTATCATTATTGTATTTCAGAAAGGCTTTCACCACTATCCTATAACCAAATGGATTATGGATAGCATCAACTATGATATAAAATCCCCCATTTGTAAAGTTTTCCTGACCGGACCGTAATTTCTGGGCGGGATTTCTTTTTTGAAATGTATTTTTCCCCAAGACGATCATATCACCGAAATCAAGGAATACGGCATTCCTTTATGCCATGGCTATCGTAAATATTTTCAGCTTCCCTTGGGATTGACCCCTAGTTGGCTTTATATTTGCAAAAAAATAATACGGTTGACAAAATCTTCTATGTTACAACTGTTTACACAGTCTCCGCAATTGCGAAAACTGCAGGAAACTATTGCAGAATTTCAAGGTGCTTCTTCAAGCAAAACAAATTTAAAAGGACTTATCGGTTCCTCATTATCTTTTGTAATTTCTGAAACCTTCAGAAAAACACATACCCCTTTTCTGTTTATTTTAAATGATAAGGAAGAGGCCGCCTATTACTTAAACGACCTAGAGCAACTATTGGGCGACAAGGATGTCTTGTTCTATCCTGGCAGTTATAGAAGGCCGTACCAAATTGAGGAAACGGACAATGCCAATGTATTGTTACGGGCAGAAGTGCTTAACCGTATCAATTCCCGAAAAAAACCGGCCATCATCGTTACCTATCCCGATGCACTTTTCGAAAAAGTAGTCACTAGAAAAGAGTTGGAAAAGAACACCCTAAAAATTAAGCTGGATGACACCATCTCCTTAGACTTTTTAAATGAAGTATTGTTCGAGTACAAGTTTAAACGAGTGGACTTTGTCACAGAACCTGGGGAGTTTTCTGTTCGCGGTGGTATTGTCGATGTATTTTCCTTTTCACACGACGAGCCTTACCGTATAGAGTTTTTTGGGGACGAAGTAGATAGTATCCGAACTTTTGATGTAGAGACACAACTCTCTACCGACAAGGTGAAGAAGATTACCATCATCCCCAACGTAGAAAACAAATTTTTAGACGAAAACAGGGAAAGCTTTTTAAAATACATTGCTCCCGAAACTATTATATTCAGCAAAAACCTGAGTGTCATTTACGCGAGGTTAGATTCCTTTTTTGAAAAAGCCGAAGAGGCTTTTTCCCAACTATCGCAAGAAATTAAACGCGCCAAACCAGAAGAGCTTTTTGCCCATTCGGACCTTATTAAAGAACAATTGGCTAGTTTTAATGTTGTTGAGATTGATGGTGAATTTACTTCTAAAAATGCCCCAATAAGCGGAGAGTCCATCGAATTCCGCACCAAACCACAGCCCTCTTTCAATAAGAAATTTGATTTATTGATAGAGAACTTAAACGACAATCACAAAGCAAAATACACCAATTATATCTTTTGTGCCACGGAACAACAGGCCAAGCGCTTTCACGATATTTTTGAAGAGGTAGACAAGGAAGTACATTATAAAACTATAGTCCTCCCCCTATATCAGGGATTTATAGATAACGACTTAAAAATAGTTTGTTATACCGATCACCAAATATTTGAGCGCTACCTAAAATTCCATTTAAAAAATGGCTATGCCAAAAAACAGGCCATTACCCTAAAGGACCTAAACAAATTAGAAGTCGGCGATTATGTTACCCATATCGACCATGGAATCGGAAAGTTTGGAGGCCTACAAAAAATAGATGTCGAGGGCAAAAAGCAGGAAGCCATCAAATTAGTGTATGGAGAACGCGATATCCTGTATGTCAGCATCCATTCTTTACACAAAATTTCCAAATTCAACGGAAAAGACGGCACCCCGCCCAAAGTGTACAAATTGGGCTCCGGAGCTTGGAAAAAAGTAAAAGAAAAAGCCAAATCCAGGGTTAAGAAAATAGCCTTTAACCTTATCCAATTGTATGCCAAGCGACGATTGGAAAAGGGATTCCAATATGGTCCCGACACCTATTTGCAACACGAATTGGAAGCTTCTTTTATTTACGAAGACACCCCCGACCAGACAACGGCTACCGAGGACATTAAAAAGGACATGGAAAGCGAACGCCCTATGGACCGACTTGTCTGTGGCGATGTAGGGTTTGGAAAGACAGAAGTAGCTATTAGAGCCGCCTTTAAAGCAATAGACAATGGTAAACAGGTCGCCGTATTGGTACCTACTACCATCTTGGCCTTTCAACACTACAGAACCTTTTCCGAACGCTTAAAAGAAATGCCGGTAACCGTAGAATACGTCAATCGCTTTCGCACGGCAAAAGAAAAGAAAGACACTCTAGAAAGATTGGCCGCCGGAAAAGTAGACATCCTTATAGGAACCCATCAATTGGTCAACAAAAACGTTGTCTTTAAAGATTTAGGGCTTTTAATAGTCGATGAAGAACAAAAGTTTGGCGTATCGGTAAAGGATAAGCTTAAGTCTATTAAGGAAAATGTAGATGTCCTTACCCTTACCGCAACCCCTATCCCGAGAACCTTACAGTTTAGCCTTATGGCTGCAAGGGATTTATCGGTAATCAATACTGCTCCGCCCAACCGTTACCCCATAGAAAGTGAGGTTATCCGTTTTAGCGAAGAAACCATCAGGGATGCTGTTACCTATGAAATTCAAAGAGGTGGTCAGGTGTTTTTTATTCACAACAGGGTAGAAAACATCAAGGAAGTTGCCGGAATGATCCAAAGATTGGTCCCAGATGCAAAAATAGGGATCGGACACGGCCAAATGGACGGTAAAAAACTAGAAGCTCTAATGATGGCTTTTATGAATGGTGATTTTGATGTTTTGGTATCGACGACCATTATCGAGAGTGGACTTGACGTAAGTAATGCCAATACTATTTTTATCAATAATGCCAATAATTTTGGCCTTAGCGACCTTCACCAAATGCGCGGACGTGTTGGCCGAAGCAATAAAAAAGCATTTTGTTATTTCATTACCCCGCCATACGAGGTCATGACCAACGACGCCCGAAAAAGAATTCAGGCCCTAGAGCAGTTTACAGAATTAGGAAGCGGCTTTAATATTGCCATGAAAGATTTGGAAATTAGAGGTGCAGGGGATCTTTTAGGAGGTGAACAAAGCGGATTCATCAATGATATTGGTTTTGATGCCTACCAGAAAATTCTGGTAGAGGCCATAGACGAATTAAAAGAGAACGAGTTTAAATACCTCTATGATGAAATAGACAATAAAAAGAAGGTCTTTATTAAAGAAACCCAAATAGATGCCGACTTTGAGCTCCTTTTTCCAGATGACTATATCAATAATATTACAGAGCGCTTAAACCTGTATACCGAACTCAACTTGGTCAAAGACGAAGAAGGCCTACAGAAATACGAACGGGAATTGGTCGATAGGTTTGGCGAAATTCCTTCCCAAGCCGAAGATTTACTCAATTCGGTACGTATTAAGTGGATCGCCAATAATATGGGAATAGAAAAGATTGTCATGAAAAAAGGTAAAATGATCGGTTATTTTATTGCCGACCAACAATCGGAATTTTACCAAAGCCCTACGTTTAACAACGTATTGAGATTTGTACAGAACAACCCCGGTTTAGGCAAACTAAAGGAGAAAGAAACCCGAAACGGATTGCGATTGTTGTTGGTTTTTGAAGGCATTAAATCTATAGACAAGGCATATAAAGCCCTGCAGCCTTTTGAAAAAACCCAACAAACTGTGGCTTAAAACTTTGTTTTGCCAATCGCCTTATTTAATATTGTAGATTGCATTGGCAATGATACCAATGGAACCCCATGAACATTAAAATTAAAAGGTATGGTTTTTAAATATTTCTTTTTTATAGCAAGCCTCTTCCTTGCTATTAATGTAGAAGCACAACACAACATTTCGGGAACCTTGTCGCCCGCATCGCACTTCAAATGGATAATTGCCTACCAATTACAACCTGGGAGCCTCAATTATACTGCGAATACGCCCGTAGAAGAAGGCAGCTTTTCCTTAACTATGCCGCAAACAGCGCCGGCAGGTATATACCGCTTGGTGTATGCCGTACCTCAAGAAGAATTCTATTTTGATGTTATTTACAATGGTAGGGAAGATATTACCCTAAACTTTGATTTTAACAAGGGGATATCCTTTTCCAATTCACAAGAGAATATCTTGTACCACGATTATTTTTCGAAAATTTCGGAAGTAGAGCAAGACATCATTAAATATTATTCGGAAAGAAACTCAAACAAAGACGTCCTTTCCAAATTGAACAAGAAATTATTTGCGCTTCAAAATTACTATGAAGCCCAAACAAGCGGACTATTTATAGAACCTTTTATAAAAGCCAATCACCCTTATATTTCGGATGGCAATGAGTCCGTTTCGTCTTACGTAAGAAATAAAAATCGCCAATTTTTCGATCACTTCAGTTTTGAAAACCCGGTCCTACAGGCCTCCAAATTTATATCGGAAAAGATCAACAACTATGTATTTACGGCCCTGCCATTAGAGCGTCTCTCTGCAGATAAATTGGAAAAAGAAATGCAGGTAAACGTAGAGGACGTAGTAACGAAAATTAAGGGTACCTCCCTGGCCTTTAAAATTAAGGTCTTAAGTGAATTATGGCGAGAAATGGTTAAGAATAATCATAATGCTACCGCCGATTATATCTATAACAATCACTTGAAAGAAATGGCCATCACCACCAACAACGGTGAATTGATCAATGAAATTGAAGCCTATAACCGCTTGCGCATAGGGGCTGTCGCTCCAGAAATTACTTGGGTAGACGGCTATACGGAGAAAAAATTAAGCGATCTGAAAGGCGCTGATCATTATGTGTTGGTATTTTGGAGCAGTAGCTGTCCCCACTGTCTAGAGCAACTGCCATTACTACAACAAGCGATGAAAAATCGTAAGAATACTAAAGTAGTGGCCATTGGCCTAGAAGACGACGCTGTCAATTGGAAAAAAGAAATAGCCCTTCTGCCTACTTTTATCCACGGTATTTCTTTGGGGAAATGGGAAAGCCCATATACGTCCTTGTATCAAATAGAACTCACCCCTACTTTTTATATCCTAGATGATAAAAAAAGAATTGTAGCCAAGCCGGCAGATCTTATAGAGGTAAAAGAAGTTCTAAACAGCCTTTTGTAATATGCCACTAAAAAAAAAGCCTTGTAGATATAATTCTTACAAGGCTTTTAAATCCTTAATAGTCTTAAATGCCATATCTACCTGTTCGTCATTTACTATAATTGTAAATTCGTTGGTAGTCGATATTACCTCGTATAAAACGATTCCCTCCCAGGCCAATCGCTGAAAAATAAAATAATAAATACCAGGTACGGATACATTTTCTGCCGGTAACTTTACGGTAATCGAAGATAAGTGTTCTGCCTTTTGAGTACATTTTTCGTTCTTGAACAACTCCTCAATAGCGTCTTCCAAAATATTACTTACCACGATGTTCATCTCGTTTACCCCTCTGGAAGAAGTGTAAAAAACATCCTTATTTTTATTGACCTCTTTTAACAACATGGTCTGGTTTTCCAAAATAGAATCGGAAACCAAAAATGTAAAATCGGTCAAAGAAGAACGCACGGTAATTTCACCAATGTTTTTTAAAACTTTAATGATTTTATGAGTGGCCCGGAACTCCAAATCGTCCGATAATCGCTTTAAAGCCATCACAATAGCACCATTCCTAATATCCTTTCCAAGTTCATTTTCTATCTCCGGCTTCACTATTCGCGACAGTGAGGTTAAGTTGATAATTCCTTGAGCTAGAGCGCTTTGAAGAAATGGTTTCTTCTTGATATAATCCTCAACAACAGATGATATAGTCTTCATGATCCTTAAATTTTTGGTAAAAATAACAAATTGTTACAAATAAAACAAATAATCAAAAATGATAAAATGCATTTTCAATATGTTCCATCGTAAAAACCCCCTTATCTTTAAGAATTATAAAGAGATCGAACCGCACCTCAACGTCCAAATCACGAGACACAACATAGTGGTCTGCCGTCCGTACCAATAGTTTAATTTTTTTCTTAGTAATGGTATCACCAATGTCCTGTAGGAAGTCTACACTCCTGGATTTTACCTCTACAATAGCCAAAATTTCTCCTTTTTGGGCTATAATATCTATTTCTCCTTTTAAATACCGATAATTTCTACGTTTAATGGAGTAGCCGTCTTTTACCAGGTAATCTACTGCCATTTGTTCTCCTGTCTTACCAAAATCGTTGTGGGCGCCCATCGCTGTTACTTATTTCTTACAAAAAACGCATATTAATCTATAAGTCGCCTACTTGCCCTTCCTAAATTCGACCATTAGCGTAATAGTATGGATAAGATTACCAAGTTGTTAGGAGTAAAAAATCATTCCTATAACCGCTTCTGCTATCCAATATTTTAAAACCCATTGGTACGGTAACAGTGGAATAAGTAAACAAACCTATATTTCTTCTCTAGCCCTGAGTTAAAAAGGCGATGGCTCAAGTTATGCCCTGCCTAGGAGAAAAAAGAAGGAATAGGAATCCAAAAACAACCACCCCTTTGAACGAAAAAACACAGCACCCACTTAGTCGCCAATATTGGACATTCCGTTAAGACTTTTAGAGCAGCAGCATATTACCCCCTACTTATTGCACGGGTATCTGCTTCTCACAAAGAAATTTGGGAAGGGCCAAGGCTTATTTTTTAGCCTTAAGGGGCTCCCCCTCGCAAAAATCTTTATTTTTGCACCCAAATATAAATGTAATGTCGCAAAACCAGACGATTCCAGCAAGATATACCATTACTGCTGCCCTACCATATACCAACGGCCCCATACATATTGGACATTTAGCAGGTGTTTACGTACCTGCCGATATTTATGCGAGGTACTTACGGCTAACAGGAAAAGATGTTGCCTTTGTTTGTGGTAGTGATGAGCACGGTGTGGCTATTTCCATGAAGGCCAAAAAAGAAGGTGTGTCGCCACAGGCCATTATCGATAAATATCATGGTATTATAAAGAAATCTTTTGAAGATTTTGGGATCACCTTTAACAATTACTCCCGTACCTCTGCCCCGATACATCATAAAACCGCCTCGGACTTTTTCGTAAAATTATACGAGAAAGGCGATTTTATCGAAGAAACAACGGCACAGTTGTACGACAACGAAGCCCAACAATTTTTAGCCGATCGTTTCGTCATAGGTACCTGTCCTAAATGTGGCCATGAAGAAGCCTATGGTGATCAGTGCGAAAAATGTGGCTCTACTTTAAATGCTACAGATCTCATAAATCCTAAATCGACCATCTCAGGGGCCATCCCTACCATGAAAGAGACCAAACATTGGTTCCTTCCTTTAGACCGTTATGAGGATTTTTTAAAGGAATGGATTTTACAAGATCATAAAAACGATTGGAAACCCAATGTATACGGACAATGTAAATCATGGATCGATGATGGTTTAAAACCTAGAGCGGTAACACGCGACCTGGATTGGGGTATCCCAGTACCAGTAGAAGGTGCCGATGGCAAGGTTTTATATGTGTGGTTCGATGCTCCTATAGGGTATATTTCTGCTACCAAGGAATGGGCAGAAAGAGAAGGAAAAGACTGGGAACCTTATTGGAAAGCAAAGGACACCAAAATGGTGCATTTTATAGGGAAAGACAATATCGTATTCCACTGCATTATTTTCCCGAGCATGTTAAAAGCCCATGGCGAATTTATTTTGCCAGAAAATGTACCGGCCAACGAGTTTTTAAATTTGGAGGGCAATAAATTATCGACCTCTAAAAACTGGGCGGTTTGGTTACACGAGTATTTGGAAGATTTCCCCAATATGCAAGATGTATTGCGCTATACCTTAACGGCCAATGCTCCGGAAAGTAAAGACAATGATTTTACCTGGAAGGATTTCCAAGCAAGAAACAACAATGAGTTGGTTGCCATTTTTGGTAATTTCATTAACCGTGTCGTGGTTTTGACCAATAAGTATTACAACGGAATCGTTCCGGCCCCTGCAGCCTTTACGGAGGTAGACAAGGAAACCCTGGAGGAGCTTAAAAAATACCCGGAAATCATCTCTAGCTCTATAGAACGCTACCGTTTCCGTGAAGCCGGACAAGAATTGATGAATTTAGCCCGTTTAGGGAATAAATATTTGGCAGATGCCGAACCTTGGAAAGTTATAAAACAAGACGAGGAACGCGTAAAAACCATTATGTATGTAGCCTTACAAATAGGATCGGCACTAGCCGTTTTAAGTGAACCATTTTTACCTTTCACGGCCACTAAACTTAAAAACATCCTTAATATTAGCCCAACCTTGGCTTGGCAAGATGTTGCCTCAAAAGAAACGCTTCTTCCAGGCGGACATCAAATTAACCAGGCCGAGCTATTGTTCAGCAAAATCGAGGACGAAACCATACAGGCTCAACTAGATAGATTGGAAGCTACCAAAAAAGAAAATGAAATTATGAATAAAGAAGTTACCCCACAAAAAGATACCATTACATTCGATGATTTTTCAAAACTGGATTTGCGTGTAGGGACCATCATTGAAGCGGAGAAAATGCCTAAGGCCAAAAAATTATTGGTCCTTAAGGTCGATACCGGTATCGATGTTAGAACCATCGTTTCTGGTATTGCAGAAAGCTTTGCTCCAGAGGATATTGTAGGCAAGAAAGTGACCGTTTTGGTGAACTTGGCGCCGAGGGCATTACGTGGTGTCGATAGCGAAGGGATGATCTTAATGACCGAGAATGCCGATGGAAAACTTGTTTTTGTTAACCCGGACGAGGAAGGCGTTAGCAGTGGTGAGACCATAAATTAAGAGGTGCACACACGGCCAAACGAGCCCTGTACCAACCTTAATACTACTCATATTTGGGCCTATTTCCATTACTACTTTGGGAATAGGCCCATTTTTTTTCAAGCTCCCGACACCCATTTTCATCATTCTTTGGGCGTTCCCTCCTTCGTCGGGCGGGCTCTCCGCTATATCCCTTGCCATGCTACGGGGATGCCGCTGCGATCCCTAACGCAGAAATCAATTAACAATGTAATAGGATCGAGAAGAAAATACAACCATTTACATGGAGGGGCCAGATGGTGCGTTGGCCTTGTTTGCTGTTAGCTTCTTTATACGGACAATTACTTCACCTAAGTGACTTAATGAGGAATTGAGTGAGTAGCTGTTTGAAAGAAAAGAGAGAAGAGAAAAAAGACCGCACAACAATATAGGAAAAATGGATCCAACAGTATAGTATAACCTCATTCCTAAACCCTAGACTAGAAGATATGATCTTTATCTTTAACAATGAAATAATTATCTTAAACTGGCAACACTAATCAGGGAAGTCCTCGCTAAAGCACGAGACTGGCGGGAGATATGACTTTTTACTAAATGTTCAGAAAATACAGGTTTAGTCATATGAGGGAAAAAACAGCGCTTGTATGCTAGCTATTTCCAGATATATGATTTCTCCGGTATCCCCTAAAGCTATCAAACACTACAATTATTCCTGATCTGTACCTCCTTTTAGTTACTAATAAAATTATATATTGCATTGCGGCTTGCCAATATACTGGCAAGAAAATCAAGAGCCCATAAAACAAGATTCTTTAGAAGCTTATTACATGTTTTCTCGGCAAATTGTTTATTATGGTCGCGAACACTCACAATAACACTAAGTACTATATATGCAACTTTTAGCCTACATTGCCCAACATTCCCAACTTCCGACCAAGAGTATCGAAAACACCGTTGCTTTATTGAACGAAGATTGTACGGTTCCCTTTATATCTCGTTATAGAAAGGAGCGAACAGGTAATTTGGACGAGGTTCAGATTGGGGACATCGTAACTCTTAAAGCTCAGTTCGAGGCTTTGGAGAAACGCAAAACAGCCATCCTTAAAGCTATTGAAGAGCAAGGAGCTTTGAACGATGTATTGGCCCAAAAAATAAAACAAAGCGGTGACCTTACCACCCTAGAGGACTTGTATCTTCCCTTTAAGAAAAAAAGAAAAACAAAGGCAGAAACCGCTATAAAAAACGGCTTGGAACCATTGGCAAAAATAATCATGGCCCAACGCACGGAAAATCTTTCGAGTATCGCTGAAAGATATGTCCATGAAAATGTTTCCAATGAAGACGACGCCCTTGAGGGCGCAAGACATATCATCGCAGAATGGATCAATGAACGGGCCGATATACGGAATATAGTTAGAAGGCAACTACAACGGCATGCACAGCTCGGCACAAAGGTAATCGGAACTAAAAAGGAGGATGAAAAAGCCCAAAAATACCGGGATTATTTTGAATGGAACGAATCTTTAAACCGTTGTCCTTCCCATAGGCTGTTAGCTATTCTACGCGCCGAGAAAGAAGGTTTTATTCGTGTTAAAGTAGAAATTGAGGACGATAAGGCTATTTCGGACATTGCGGACCGCTTTATCAATAGCAATAATGCCTGTAGTGAGCAAATCAGCATAGCGGTACAGGATGCCTATAAGCGCTTATTGTTACCGTCCCTCTCTAACGAAACCCTAAAAGCAGCCAAAGAAAAGGCAGACGAAGCCGCCATACAGGTGTTCTCCAAAAACCTTAAACAATTATTACTGGGTGCCCCCTTGGGCGAAAAAAGAATTATGGCCATTGATCCCGGATTTAGAACCGGCTGTAAGGTTGTTTGCCTAGGTGCCCAAGGCGAATTAAAACACAACGAGACCATTTACCCACATGCCCCTCAAAACGATAGCAAGGGCGCCATAAAAAAATTGAGTTCTTTGGCCGATGCCTATAAAATAGAGGCCATCGCCATTGGGAACGGTACAGCCTCTAGGGAAACGGAACAATTGGTAAAACGAATCCAATTTAAAAACCCTATTGAAGTCTATGTAGTCAGCGAAGCGGGAGCCTCTATCTATTCGGCCTCCAAAATTGCCAGGGACGAATTTCCCAATTACGACGTTACCGTAAGAGGAGCGGTATCTATTGGGCGGCGTTTGGCAGATCCCTTGGCCGAACTGGTAAAAATAGACCCAAAATCGATCGGTGTGGGACAATACCAACACGATGTAGACCAGCATCAATTGAAAAATTCCTTGGATGTGGCCGTAGAAAGCTGCGTGAATACCGTTGGCGTAAATATTAATACCGCCAGTGTGGCCTTATTGAGCTATGTTTCGGGGATCGGACCTAAATTAGCTGAAAACATTGTGGCCTACCGGAATGAAAATGGTCCGTTTGGCAGTAGAGCTCAGATTAAGAAAGTGGCCAGATTGGGGGAGAAAGCCTTTGAACAGTCGGCCGCATTTTTACGGATCAAAAATGCCAAGAACCCCTTGGACGACGCTGCAGTACATCCGGAGAGTTATTCCATAGTGAACAAAATGGTCAAAGATCAAGGGATCGGACTTTCAGAAATTATAGGCAATAAAGAGGTCCTGCAAAAAATAGACCTTCACCAGTATTGTACCGAAGATATTGGCCTACCCACCTTGGAAGATATTATCAAAGAATTAGAAAAACCAGGCCTGGACCGCCGTGAAAAAGCCAAGGTGTTTACTTTTAACCAAAATATAAGAACCATTACCGATGTACAGGAAGGACAGCTATTGCCAGGTATTGTAAATAACCTTACCAATTTTGGTTGTTTTGTAGATATAGGTATCAAAGAGAGTGGCCTTATCCATATTTCTAACCTTTCCGATAGCTTTGTAAAAGATGTCAATGAACACGTTCATTTACACCAACAAGTGATCGTAAAAGTATTAGAAGTAGATGTCTCCAGAAAACGCATCCAATTGGCCTTACATAAATAAGAACAAGGGCTTTTTCACTCCTTCCCTCATAAAGAACAATGTAGATACTCTTATAAAGATCTGACTGAAACCATGTTAAAAATAGCGCATCACCCACTCTATAACCACCCCTTACCGGAAGGGCATAGGTTTCCTATGTTGAAATACGATTTATTGCCACAACAATTGTTAGAGGAAGGCTGTTGTGTCCCCGATAATTTTTTTACCCCCACCGTCCCCAATGACAAATATATTTTGGCGGTACACGACCCGGAGTATTTCTACGATTTGTTAAATATCAAAATTCCGCAAAAGGCCGCAAGAAAAATAGGCTTTCCCCTGACCGAGGATTTAGTAGAGCGCGAAAGAATTATAGCCGACGGCACTATAAAGGCCAGTGAGTTTGCCCTGCAATACGGGATAGGGATGAATATTGCCGGGGGCACCCACCACGCCTATTCCGATAGAGGCGAAGCCTTTTGTATGCTAAACGATCAGGCCATTGCTGCCCGTTACCTACAGGGAAAAGGCTTGGCCAAAAATATTTTAATCCTAGACCTGGATGTCCATCAGGGAAATGGGACCGCAGAGATTTTTCAAAACGACCCTTCGGTCTATACCTTTTCTATGCATGGTGCCGGCAATTACCCTTTTAAAAAGGAAAAATCGGATATGGACATTCCACTGCCCAAGGGCACTACCGATGCACAATACCTTTCCATTTTAAAGGATCGCCTACCCAAACTGTTGGCCACTTTTAAACCCGATTTTATATTTTATTTACCAGGAGCAGATATTTTGGGCACCGATAAATTAGGTACTCTTAATATGACTATCGAAGGATCTAAACAACGTGATATTTTTGTGTTGGAAACTTGCCACCACCATCAAATTCCGGTTCAATGTAGTATGGGAGGCGGCTATTCCGAAGACCTAAAACTCATTATTGAAGCCCATGCCAACACCTTTAGAGCGGCACAAAATATCTATTTTTAGATGTTTCCGAATGGCCTCAATTATTCGTAACTTTAAAAAATATAACCTTAGAAAAAAACACAGCTATGTTATCAAAAAAACTAGAAAAAGCACTCAACGACCAAGTTCGTATAGAAGCCGCATCATCTCAAGTATATTTATCCATGGCCTCATGGGCAGAAGGTAAAGGATTAGAAGGTATTGCCAATTTTATGTATGCCCAGTCCGATGAAGAGCGTATGCATATGCTAAAATTGATAAAATTTATCAACGAACGTGGCGGGAATGCCAATATTTCTGAACTAAAGGCCCCAAAAAATGATTTTGGTACTTTTCAAAAAATGTTCAATGAGTTGCTCGAACACGAAATCTTTGTTTCCGATAGCATTAATGAACTGGTACATGTAACCCTTGAAGAAAAGGATTATGCCACCCACAATTTTCTGCAGTGGTATGTTGCCGAGCAAATAGAAGAAGAAGCTTTGGCCCGTAATATCTTGGATAAGATCAACCTTATTGGAAATGACAAAGGCGGACTTTATTTATTTGATCGTGACATTCAGCAAATTACAGCGAACAGTGCGGCCATTACTCCAAAAGAATAAAACAACTTTAACATTAAATCTTATTTAGATTGAATTAATATAAATACTTTTGCCTTCGATTAATTTCTGAAAAGTGGGTAAAAAGAAAGTAAAAGACCAGGAGAAGAAAGCCGAAAAAAAGCTTAAAAAAGAGCTTAAGGCTTCCAAGAAAGAGGCGCTTAAAGCATTGGTACCCCAAGGCTGTAAGACCAAATGCTGCGAAAAGTTTAAAAAATCTGAATCTAAAAGATGCAAGCGATGCCCTTGTTTCGATTTGATGAAAAAGGTAGCTTAAATCCGATTCTTCCTAGCAGGGTTTTTAAAAATCGTTAGGGATTGTTCCCAAATTGGTTCTTGCTATGTAAAGATGGCATATACCATTCGCCATTATAAGGATCAATATAACTTTATATGATGGCTTCTCGATATATTTCGGGAGGCCATTTTTTTACCAGTCTCTAAAAATTTATTGTCCCGTTATAATCGTTTTGGAAAAAATAAAAAAGCTCCCTACCGTCGTAGCGAGCTTTCACATGTATTGCTGTACTCGGCCTATTTGCCCAGCATTAACAACTCATTACATTTTATTTCGGTGACATACCGCTTTTCTCCCTCCTTGGTCTCATAAGACCTGGTCGTTAATTTTCCCTCAATAGCAACTTCTTTGCCTTTGATTAAATAATTTTCCACGATCTCTGCGGTCCTGCCCCATACCACCACATTGTGCCATTGGGTATCCGTAACCTTCTCTCCTTGGGCGTTTTTGTAGGTCTCATTCGTGGCAATGGAAAATTTGGCCAGTTTGGCACCTCCTTCTAGATTAATAATTTCTGGGTCGTTCCCCAAATTTCCGATCAACTGTACTCTGTTTCTAAGTGCGTTCATAATAATAAAGTTTTAATGTTAAACAGTTAATAATTTTTGATACCACAAACCTACTTCCAGGACCAAAAGTTATTCGGTTAAAAACTATTTAATTTCGCTTGTTATCGTTTGTAGTCGTTTGCACACTTCTGTTCCTAAAAAGAAAAATGCTTGCTGTTTTGGGAAATTTGTGAATTATAATGGAAAATATCAGCAAAATGTAAGCACTGAATAGCAAAGACTTACTTTAGGGGAACGAAATCTATATTAATTATTATCTTTCCCTTCGGAAAAAACCAATCGCCTTAGAAGTATACATTTACAGCAATGCTTATAGAAATTAAAAATCCCCTCATTTTGGAATTTACATCCGTAGAGCTTCTTGCCTTCCTATCAAATTTTAAGAAGTTAAATTTTACCGATATCACTGTTCAAAATAATGATCGATTCCCTTTTCCTATACTACAACACCATCCTTTTTAATAAAACAAAAATCAATACAAGCATGAAAAAAAATTTCATTACCATTCTCTTTTGCTCCTTATTTATTCTTGCAGTTCATGGTCAATCCGCTACGGAAATAGCCGCTGTTTACACCGACCTATCGGTATTTGAAACTCCAATGGCCCTATCCTTAAAAAAGAAGGTTAAAAAACGTGATATCGCCAGTATAAAAAACGAACGCTTACGAGCAACGGCAGAGGCCTTGTATGCTCACGAATATGATGCAAACTTTCGTATGGCAAATTATGATGCCTACCTTTCTCCTACTGTTTTAGGACAGCAACTAATGATCGGGGACGGTTATAGCAAGTACGAGAACATTACCGGTATTTATGTGCCTACTGGAAAGCAGCTTGTATTGGTTGATGGCATTGCCGAGGACACGGAAGTAGGTTTAGTCATCGTTAATTGGAACCGCAGGGCTCCAGAAGGGATAGACCCTACTAAAGATCCTGCCGGATGGGGCATTCAAAAGAAGGAGTTTAGACTTCAAAACGGGGTAAACATAGTGAACGTAACCGATTTTGATGGCCTAGCCTACATTGACTACTTTTCTGATGAACCAGAAAACGAGGACACCATTCAGGTACATTTTCCTTCGGCACCGGTAAATGGCTATTTCGATAGTGCTACGGACACTGATGCGGACTGGAACAACCTGGTAGACAATGCCGTCTATCCAATTGTAGACGCTCGTGGAAAACATATTCAGATTGCTTATCCGGCGGCAGACATTAAAAAGTACGCCTACAATAGGGGTATGGAGCTCATAAATAATTACGACTCCTTAGTGTATAGGCAACACCGTATCTTAGGGTTGACCAAGTATAACAAAGTACCTAAAAACCATATTTTAGCCCGTGTAAACTATAACTATTATATGTTTAGGGATGGTGATGGTGTAGCGTATATGGGCACGGACCCTGGCAATGCCATGGCCATGGTGGTAGATCCTAGCCGTGTAATCGTTGGGGACCCATGTTGGGGCTTTAGCCATGAAGTAGGACATGTACATCAGTTGCGTCCGTATTTCAACTGGGGTGGTCTTGGAGAGGTCAGTAATAATATTTTCTCCTTGTATGTGACCACTTCCTACGGCAATAAAAGCCGTATTTCTAACCAGGATAACTATAAAAAATCGCGGGAAAGTATTATTGACGGCAAGATTTCTTACTTACAGGACGGGGATGTTTTTAATCGCGTGGTTCCGTTTTGGCAATTACAATTGTATTTCGCCGGTATAGGAGAAAATCCAGATTTCTACCCCGATCTGTTTGAAGCATTTCGCCAACAAGGTGAAGCTAAGCGCGAAAAAAACGGCAGCCCAAGACGCGCAGGAGGATGGGGAGACAGAGGCAATGACCCAGCAAAACACCAACTGAATTTTGTAAAAACGGCCTGTGAAGTAAGTAAGACCGACCTGACGGACTTCTTTGATCTATATGGCTTTTTCTATGTAGGCGAATTTGATTATAGCGACTATGGCAACTATAGTTATAAGATGACCCAAGAAATGGTAGATGCCTGTAAAGCCGAGATCAAGGCCATGAACCTACCAAAGCCTACGATAGATATTAGTACCTTGGAAGATGACTATGAGGATGTATCCACGGAACAATAAGTAACTCCTGTTTTAGTAAAAGCAAGTTCTTTTCAGAACTACCAAAAAGATCGGCCCGTCTATTGCGATGGCCGATCTTTTTTAATGGGGCTATGTTTGCCCGGACCCCTCCATTCCTATGCCTATTCCCTCAATATCCGCAATGATTACACCTGTATTCTCAAGAATATAGATACTATTTTTGCGTTAAGGATCGCGGCGGCATCCCCGCAGCAGCGCAAGGGATATAGCCAAGAGCCTGACCGACGCAGGAGGGAACGCCCTAATTAAAATGCCAATGATGGGTAGCGCTATAGAATTTTATCTATTTAGATTCTCCAAAATAATGGCCTAAATTCCTTATTTTTCAAGCTTCAAGATCATTTAAAAATAAATGACGTCACTGAATACCGACTAAGAATAGATTGTTCTTAAACACTTAAAATATTTTAATGAAGCCTACATTTATCCAAGACCAAACCTTTTCGGGCATAGATTTTACACTAACTCCTTTAGCGAAGGGAGAATATGACAACTGTACTTTTATAGGATGCTCCTTTTCCGAGGCCGAGGTGTATAACAATAGTTTTTTGGAGTGCGAGTTCGTGGAATGCGATTTTAGCAATGCCAATATAACCAACACCTCTTTTAACGAAGTTCTCTTTACAAAATGTAAATTATTGGGTTTGAGATTCGATAAATGCAATCCTTTTTTGCTGTCTTTTAAATTTCAGGAGTGCAACTTAAACTTGGCTTCTTTCTACAATATGACCCTTAAAAAAATAATTTTCGATACTTGTAAATTGCACGACGTAGATTTTTCGGAAACCAATTTAACGGGGGCAAGTTTTAACCACTGCGATTTACAAAGAACAGTCTTCGAGAATACTATATTGGAAAAAACCGATTTTAGGACCGCTATTAACTATAGTTTGGACCCTGAAAAAAACAGGCTTAAAAAAGCAAAATTCTCCAAAGAAGGTGTGGGCGGGCTTCTACAAAAATACGATATAAGCATTCAGTAGTACTCCACCTCGCGGTAGTCGTTTGTAATTGTTTATTTTGTATCTTGAGCCTATCCCCCGATACTGAAACCAAATCCCCTTACCTTCTTAATCTATAAGAGCGGCTATATTTTAAAACTAGGAACCTACAAGGATACGCTGTGAACTGGAATAATTAGAAACACCCATGCTTAGTTTAAACAAAGTACACCATATCGCCATAATCGCTTCGGACTACGAAAGATCTAAGAAATTTTATGTAGAGGTCCTTGGGCTAGTCCCTACCCTAGAAGTCTATAGAGAGGAAAGAAAATCGTATAAACTGGATTTAGCATTGGATGGGGAATATGTTTTAGAATTATTTTCCTTCCCCGACACCCCAAATCGATTATCGAGACCTGAAGCAACCGGACTAAGGCATTTGGCCTTTGAAGTAGATGATGTACAAAGTGCGGTGCAACAATTAGCTTTATATGGCGTTGTTGCAGAGCCGATACGCTTGGATGAAAATACACAAAAGCAATTCACTTTTATTTTTGATCCTGACAATTTACCGATAGAACTATACCAAAAATAAGGTCTGTTATACACCAACCAACTTAACAATAATAAAGAATGGAAAAACAATGCTTAGAGTGCGGGGATAAGATTGTGGGTCGGATAGACAAAAAATTCTGTTCGGATTACTGTCGCAATTCATACAATAACAAATTGAACAAGGACAGTAAAAACCTTATCAGAAATATTAACAACCGACTTCGAAAAAATTATAGGGTCTTGGACAGTTATCCCTTAAAGGAAGGAAAAACAAAAACGACCAAAACCCGTTTATTGGACAAAGGCTTTGATTTTGAGTACCTAACCAACCTTTACACCACAAAAAAAGGGACTACTTATTATTTTGTCTACGATTTGGGATATCTCCCCTTGGACAACGACTATTATATGATTGTAAAACGAGAATAAGCCCCTAGCATGCACTACCAACTGTGTCCACTTAATTTTAAAGCTGCAATAACAATATCCTTACGACTGATCTGTCCTACTAAAATACCATTTTGCATTACAGGCAACCTTCTTCTTTTATGTTTATCGAAAATTCCTGCTGCATCAAAAATGGTCATATCATACGGAATGGTATCTATCTCGGTACTCATAAAACGCTCTACGTTTTTGTCTAATATAGGTTGATTAAAATACCGACTTTCCGAAATTTGTTTCATACAATCGGCTTCTGAAATTATACCGATTAGTTCGCCTTTACAATCCAATACCGGTCCACCCGAAATATGGTGTTTGGCAAATAGCTCCATCACTTCTAAAATAGATTGTTCCGGTTTAAAGGTGATTAATTTTTTAGTCATATAGTCTGCTACTAAAATGGGAGCATCAAATTCCTTTTTAACTGCTTTGCGCACTCCCTGAAAACTTTTTATTCCCATAAATGTCGTTTTAGATTAATTTGAAATATAGTACTTTATTCGCAATTAGACAACTTATTAATATATATGCCTATTTATTGATAACTATATAATATAAATATTGCATTTTTAGCATTGTTGGTTTTTTATAAATCGTACCCTTTATAACTGTATGTGAAACAAAAAGGGTTAAACGCCAAGAATTTCTTACTTTTAAGTTTTATCCAGATTTTATGAAAAACATTCATTCTGTTAGCAGTTTACTACTGCTTTTACTGGCCATCTTTTGGAGTTTTAAGAGTAGTATGCCCACCTATACTCCCCATACTCCAATTGCCGACACCAAGTTTTCTACGGACCGCGCTCTTGTACACGTAGAAAACATGTCGAAAGAACCGCATGCCGTCGGGTTTCCTGCCCATTCCGATGTTAGGGAATACCTTATTTCAGAATTGAAGAACCTAGGATTGCAGCCTAGCATTCAGGAAGGGTATACGGCGGGCGACTGGGGCAACTTAAGCAAGGCCACTAATATATTGGCCCGAATAAAAGGCAGTAGCCGTGGGAAGGCATTACTATTGCTTTCTCATTACGACAGTAGTCCACATTCATCTTTAGGGGCCAGTGATGCCGCTAGTGGGGTCGCTACCATTTTGGAAGGGGTCCGTGCCTTTTTACAAGAAAACAACCGCCCAAAAAACGATATCATTATTCTTTTTACCGACGCTGAAGAATTGGGACTTAACGGAGCCGACCTTTTTGTGAACCAACATCCATGGGCAAAGGAAATTGGCCTAGCCTTAAATTTTGAAGCCCGTGGTAGCGGTGGCCCCTCCTATATGCTCATAGAAACCAATAAAGGAAATGCCAACCTTATCAAGGAATTCACGGCGGCCAATCCGCAATTCCCCGTTGCCAATTCTCTAGTGTACAGCATTTACAAAATGCTTCCCAACGATACCGACCTTACTGTTTTTAGGGAAGATATGGACATAGAAGGTCTCAATTTTGCCTTTATAGACGACCATTTTGATTACCATACCTATAGAGACAATTACGACCGACTAGACCGGAATACCTTGGCACATCAAGGGAGTTACCTTATGCCGCTATTGAAACATTTTAGTGAGGTCGATTTAGGGGGATTGAAATCTATAAATGATACTGTTTATTTTAATGTTCCCTTTTTTAAAATAGTATCCTACCCCTTTGAGTATATTTTCTCCATGTTACTTATGGCAGTGGTCTTCTTCATCCTTTTAATGATTCTCGGATTGCGAAAGAAGCGACTGAATATAAAAGAAATTGCCCTGGGTGCCATTCCCTTGTTTCTTGCCTTGATCATTAATGGACTCCTGGGCTACTTTGCATGGCCGGTTTTAAAATGGGCCTACCCCGAATATCAAGACATTTTACACGGCTTTACCTATAATGGGTATAGCTATATTGCTGCTTTCACACTGATTTCTGTTGGTGTTACTTTTTGGTGCTACCACAAATTTGGAAAGGGAAGCACTCAAAATTTACTGGTAGCCCCATTACTCTTGTGGCTCCTTATTTGTGGCGGACTAGCGTTCTATTTAAAGGGCGGTAGTTTCTTTATTATTCCTGTTTATGGTTTACTTGCCTCCTTATTTATCCTTATCAACCAAAAATCGCCACACTCCATTTTAATGCTCCTATTAGCCTTGCCCGCTATTTGGATATTTTCTCCATTTATAAAAATGTTTCCCGTTGGCCTAGGGCTAAAAATGATGATCGCCAGCACCCTATTAACAACCTTAACATTCTTCCTTTTATTACCTATACTGGGTACTTTTAAAAAGAAATTACAATATGCGACCTTGAGTCTACTCCTGGGTATTGGCTTTCTTATAGCGGCACATTTTAGTGCATCCTACACCATAGACAGAGCCAATCCTTCGAGTTTGGTTTACCTTTTGGACGCGGACAAGAACCGGGCACACTGGGCTACTTATGACCATGTTTTATCGGACTGGACGGCACAATATATCAACAAGAAAAAACAACACCCCCAGCCGAATGAGCACAAGACCCTAAGCAGCAAATACGGCACAGGATTTACCCAAATGTCATCAGCGCCCTTAAAATCTATACCTCCTCCATTAATTACCGCGAACAAGGACACCATCATTGGAGCGTACCGTTTTTTAGATATCGCTATTAGTCCACAACGAGATGTCAACCGATTGGAAATTTTTACCAACGACATTCCTATTTCTAAAGCCATCATTAATACCATACCCTTATCTGATTACTTTTTAGAACACAGACCAAACGGTAAATTAATTTCGCATTACATCAGTAATAATGAGGGCACCCATTTACAACTAACGATCCCCAAAGACAGTACTTTAGCATTAACGATATACGAGGCTTCCAATGACCTGCTTTACAACCCTCTTTTTTCGGTTCCGCAGCGTCCTGAGGATAATATTCCAAAACCTTTTGTACTGAACGATGCAGTCATTATCACTAAAACCATAAAATTTTGAGTAAAAACATAGGTATTATAGGGTGTGGATGGCTAGGGTTGCCCTTAGCCCAATCATTAAAAGAACATGGCCATACGGTATATGGTACAACCACCACTACCGATAAATTAACGCTCCTACAAGATAGTGGGATAGTTCCTTTTCAGGTTTGCTTATCCGAAGGAGGAATTAGTGGAAACATCCAAGAATTCTTAGCTAATAATGAGGTCTTTATAATTAATGTTCCGCCTAAATTAAGGGGAGCTACTTCTGAAAATTATGTTGATAAAATGCGGCATTTATACTCCGCTATAAAAACTAGCGCTATAAAGAAAGTAATTTTCATCAGCAGTACTTCTGTCTATGGTGCTGCCCAGGGAACGCTGACCGAAGATACCCTGCCCCAACCCACCACGGAGGCCGGCAAACAAATACTAGCTTCCGAAAATATTTTTAGAAACGACAGTGACCTAAACACTACTATCATCCGTTTTGGCGGATTAATTGGCCCAGACCGACATCCAGTATATCAATTGTCGGGAAGAAAAGATCTCACCAACGGTGATCAGCATATAAATCTTATTCACTTAAACGATTGTATTAGGGTTATAAGGAGCGTTCTAAAAAAAGACCTATGGGACCATGTCTTCAACGCGGTATATCCACATCATCCGACAAAAAGAGATTACTATACGGAAGAAGCCATAAAAAGAGGCCTTGTTCCTCCTAATTTTTTAGACAACAGCACCGAAAAAATCGACAAAATCATAAAAAGTAATCATTATAATGTTAAAAACTATCTTTTTCACACCTCGATTATCAGTTAGTTCACCACAAAAAAACACACTTTCACAACAAACCGAGGCGCTAGCTGTTAAAGTCGCTTTAGTTCTGGCAATGGTTTAAAATTTGTCCGCTAACTTTACACTAACCAAAAAGCAGAAAATCATGGAAAAAGAAAGGTTAGAACCACAAAAACTCAGAGTGGCTTTGAAGGCCTTAATTGATAAAAGTTGTTCCCAACCAAACATACCCAAGCGCTTTCAAGAATTTCATATAGCACTAGTTAAAAAAAACTTTAATGCCATAGAAGTATCCATAGACTATCATCGTAAAAGAGTCTATATGGATATTGTTTTAGACGACCATGAAAGTGATGTTGCAACGGGCACTCTTATGGTACCGACTTTTAGAACCAACCTACTCTATCAAAATTTAAATGAATTTTTAAACTCTTGTATTGAACTAGATTTCGAAAACAGTCCCTTTTATGCCAAACTAATGCACAGTTTTAGCATAAAACCGGAAGAACATATTTCTTGTTAGTGCGATTATTACATAACAAATTTTAAAAGGGATGCTCCTTGGCATCCCTTTTTTTTTGCTCCTCTAAGGATAAATATCCCTCTTGGTAAATGGATGGGAATAATTTATTAGTTTTGATGAACTAAAATAGAAAATAATGAAAAACGCAGTACTGGTTTTCTTGCTTCTGACAGGCTTTGCCAATCAGGCACAAACTAAAAGTGACCTATACAAACACTATGAGGCCTTTTACGACCAAATGAGACTCCAAGGCGATGTAGATGGGGTCATTAATGCCTTAACACACTTAAATGTACTTGTTCCCAGCAAAGAACGCATGGACACCTTGGCCTATATTTATGCTAATGACAACCAATATTTACAGGCGCTAAATACCATCGGTATCGAAAAAAACGAATCGGATTCGGATTTAGGAGTACAGGTAAAAGCCATGTCCTTGAAGGCTTTAAACCAGCCAAAAAGGGCATTGGAACAATTTGAAATTCTTTTTAAAAGATCTCCTAATGCCTATTTAGCCTATGAAATGGCCGATCTAAAGATTCAGGTCGGGGACGACAAAGGGGCAACTGAAAATATAACCTACGGCATTGCCAATGCACAGGACGATATGAAATATGCGTTTTATGAAAGGCAACAACCCTATGAAGTTTCTTTAAAGGCTGCCCTATTGCACCTAAGGGCTTTGGTAGAGTTTAATAAGGATCAAAACAATCCGGACCAAGCCTTGGCTACCATTGAAGAAGCCCTAAAATTAGATCCTAATTTTAACTTGGCCAGCCTAAGCAAACAAGCCTTGGAAGCCAGAAAACAAGAGCTTCAAGCACCAAAATAAAATAGTATCCTACCCTATTAGCGCTATTATAAAGCTACAAAAAACCCACCGATCGGTGGGTTTTTACTTTTAAGGAAAAGCCTGTTTCTTTTTATCACTTTTAAAAAAATTACGCTACTGCGCTCCTAGTTTTTTAATTACGGCATCATCTTTCTCTTGTTTTAGCTTCACCACCTCTGAAACATTTTCATTGGGGATTACCAGAGAAAGCACATAATGGGCAATTTTCCATTCTCCATCGATCTTTTTTAATACCCCAGAGCCACGGCAAAGTTTCATTTGGGTATCTAGCAATTCATCAAACCAAACGATATCCTGGGACGCATTGCTGTAAATATTTCTTTCTACAGCCGTAAAACTCCATGCCTTTCCTTTATCAAAATGAGGTTTTGCATAGGCCATAAAAGCTTCTTTCTGCCAATTTTCATGAGCATCGGTCCCGATAAAAACGGCATCTTCGGACATAAGATCAAAATACCCCTGAAAATTCGCTTCGGCAGCCGCCTTATGCCAATCGTTTAAGGTGGTATTAATTGCGGTTTTATATGCTACTGTAGCCTTTTGCGCCCAAAGCGAAGACGACAAAATGGTCATTAGTCCTACTATAAAAAGTCTATTCATCGAAAATAAGTGTAGAATCCATGGCGCTGTTTACCATGACGTTAAACTGATTTCTAAAAGCGTTATAGGCATGTATCATTTCTATGGTAGCCTCTTTTGTATCGACCCTATATTCCAAATCTCCTTTTGTTTTTAGGATAAAGGTTTCAAGAACTTTTTGCCTGCTTTTTACCTGAGGGACATCGAATGTTTCCGGATATGGAGATCCTGCCACCAACTTTTGCTTCTCTATCAAATCTTCGATGACCAGCTTTAAATCTTCCCTGTTCGCGACCTTGTACAAGGACTCAAAAGCAGTTTCTAAACGATTAAAGGCTTCCCAATCTTTTACCTCTAAACTAGCCTTACTATTTAAGGTATTGGGTCTTGGAAGCGAGTCTACACTAAAGAAAGTGTCAACGGTTTCATTGGAAACCACATTTTTTTTATCCTGGTTACAGGCGGCCAACAATAAGAAGGCCAAGGTAATTGAAAATAATTTTGCCATATAGCGAATGTACAAATTTTAATAAAAGCTATCTTAGCCAAAATTTTTATTTAACTACAATTTAATGCAAAAAATGATACTTATTATAGGAGCATGTGGGCAAATCGGAACAGAACTGACCTTGGCATTACGGGAAAAATTCGGTAATGACCGAGTAGTTGCCAGTGATATAAGAGAAGGTAACGAAAGTTTGATGGCATCTGGTCCTTTTGAAATTTTGGATGCTACCAATTATCAGGCCATTGAAAATGTAATAATGCACTACGAAATTGACGAGGTGTATTTAATGGCTGCTATGTTAAGTGCCACCGCAGAGAAGTTTCCTATGCGGGCTTGGGATTTAAACATGAATTCTCTTTTTAATGTTTTAAATTTAGCTAAAGACAAAAAGATCAGCAAAATATTTTGGCCATCGAGTATTGCTGTTTTCGGACCAAATACCCCTAAGGAAGACACGCCGCAACATACTATTATGGAACCATCGACCGTATATGGTATCAGTAAACAATCTGGAGAACGTTGGTGTTCTTATTATTTCAAGAAATACGGCGTAGATGTAAGAAGCGTACGTTACCCAGGCCTGATTAGTTGGAAAACTTTACCAGGGGGAGGTACTACCGATTATGCCATAGACATTTATCACAGTGCCCTTGCGGGTAAAAAATTCACCTGCTTCTTAGGGGAGCAGACCAAATTGCCTATGATGTACATGGACGATGCTATTAGAGCTACCATAGACATTATGGAAAGTGATGCCGATAACATTAAGGAACGTTCTTCATATAACTTGGCCGCTATGAGCTTTACTCCAGCAGAAATTGCTCAGAGCATCCAAAAACATATACCTGACTTTGAGATTGATTATGAGCCCGACTTTAGACAGGCCATAGCCGATTCATGGCCAAGCAGTATCGATGACACGGAAGCACAAAAAGACTGGAATTGGAAAGCACAATTTACCTTGGAACAGACCACGGTAGAAATGTTAGAAAATTTAAAAAACTAATTTACTTCATAAAAAAAGACCTAAAACGAATTGTTTTAGGTCTTTTTTTTTAACGACAGTTTATACCTGATCTTTTTAATCAGAATTTCACTATCCTACTGATTGAACTTAATTTTCCGTTCAATAGCCATTATCATGGCATTGGCAATATCTTTTCCAGTAGCATTTTCTATCCCTTCCAATCCTGGGGAAGAATTCACCTCTAACAGCAAGGGTCCTTTATTAGATCGAATAATATCGACTCCTGCCACTGCTAAGTTCAATACTTTGGCCGCCTTGAGGGCCAGCTTTTTTTCTTCGGCAGTAATTTTCACAACCGAGGCTTTTCCTCCTTGGTGGATATTAGCTCGGAACTCGCCTTTTTCTGCTTGGCGCTGCATAGAAGCCACTACTCTGCCATTGACCACAAAGCAACGGATATCCTGACCGTTAGCTTCTTTGATAAACTCTTGCACCAGAATATTGGTCTGTACACTTTTAAAGGCGTTGATAACGCTTTCTGCGGCCTTATTGGTTTCTGCCAAAACCACCCCTTTTCCTTGTGTGCTTTCCAAAAGCTTAATGATTAGCGGAGCCCCGTTGACCATTCTTATCAGGTCCTTGGTATCCATGGGCGATTTAGCAAAACCGGTAATCGGAATATGAATATCGTTTTTAGAAAATAGTTGTGAGGCAAATAATTTGTCTCTGGATTGAGTGATGGCCTCGGCCGAATTTAGGCAATACACCCCTAAATTATCGAATTGTCTAATTAAGGCACAGCCATAAAAGGTAACTGCTGGTTTAATCCTCGGAATAATAGCATCGAACTCATTCAATATATTACCGCCTCTATAGCGGATCTCTGGAGAATTGGCATCCAATTTCATATAGGCATGCTCCACGTTTAGAAATACCATTTCGTGTCCTCTGGCCTCTCCGGCTTCCATCAACCTTTTGTTGCTGTACAAGGCGGGGTTACTGGCCAAAATCGCAATCTTGAGTCCAGTTTTTTCCTTAACCTGGGAGGCGTATTTTTCGGCTATTTCATCTTCCGAAAACTCCTTGAAGCTATAGCTAATCGCAGAATTCACCATAAAACGGTCGTTTAGAGCTTCTCTTCCCAAAAGCATTCTGTACTCCATGGTATCTCTATTGGCAAGGGTCAGTTCTATCTCAAAAACATTCTCTCCTATTTTTACAGGTGTTTTGATCACAAACCGCTCTTCGGATATCCCTGAAGAACTTTTTACGGTTCTTCTATCGACCAATTTAGCCAAACATTCTATATTAATGCTCCTATTATCCTGTAAGGGGTTAACCTCGAACCTTACCCATTCATGGGCGCCCTTAGAGATTACCTTTATATTATTTGCCTGTATTGAAGAGGTTTTTGCTCCAGAATCTACCCTTGCCTTAATGGCCGGAATTCCCAATTCTTCGAACACACACCATTCTTCACTACCAATAATACCCAGGTTATTATTATCCATACCTTTTGCTATATTTTTATAGTGGCTAAATTCAATCTTTTCAGAATTTGCTTCACTATTTTATCATTAATTATTTATTAAATTTTTTAAGTGCGCTGCAATTAGATTACACTTTAAACATTTCTTCTTGCTCACTAAAGCATTTAAACTCTATTGTATGTCCGTTTGGATCTTGCACAAAAAAGGAAGTATGTTCGCCACTCTTGTTCTCTAAAAAAAGAGTTTTTTCGGTGAGCTTAACCTCCGATTCAGCTATTCTCTGATAGCATTTCTCCCAAGTTACTTTATCTAGGATGACCCCAAAATGAAAAGCCGGCAACATTGAATTTTCAAATTTATAGGTTTTAAATACAAAATTAAATTCCCCAGCCTTCGTAAAGGTAATCTGATTTCCAAACAAATCAATATCTAACCAATGAGAAGCAAATCGGCCTAGATGCGCTCCTAGTAGATGGACATAAAATTCTTTGGTTTTGGAAATGCTCAAACAGGGCAATGACAAATGAAAAGGCGCTTTTTTCATAAAGGCTAAATTTAAACATCATCTAATGTGGCTATTGGCAATATACAGCTTAGCGAATTAAACGGAGCACAAAAAGATCTAAGACCTCTACTAAAATCAGGATAATAATGATCCATTCTAGCCTACTGCTTTCCCTATGATCTAAAATATCCTTAAAAAGCCCTAGATTTTCCTTAATAATTTCTATTCGCTCATGAATATTCCGATATCTATTCTTTAGGTCGAACGTTTGTTTAAGCGCTACATTTAATTTATTGAGGCTTTCATTTTCCCAAGTACTGTCGGGCTCATCAAATATATACAGGTTTTCGGTAATCTGATTTTTAATATTCAGCACCTTCCCTATAAATCGCTTTAATTTAATCCCCGAAATATTAAGCCTTCCGTGTTGTTCTAAATATTTTGTATGCTCGTTGGTTTCTCCCAACAGCTCTTCAGAGATCAGGGAGTACCTGTCCAGGGCTACAGAATGAGACGTATTTAACATCACCAACCTAATAAAATCGGAATCAAAATTTGGTA
This sequence comes from Arenibacter sp. 6A1, assembly GCF_012272855.1. Classification (GTDB taxonomy): domain Bacteria; phylum Bacteroidota; class Bacteroidia; order Flavobacteriales; family Flavobacteriaceae; genus Arenibacter. The sequence goes on from NZ_JAAXCQ010000002.1 coordinate 234,203, forward strand.
AAACTACTTTATCAAAGGCCACCTCTTGGTGGCCTTCGATAATTTCTACTTGCATTGTTTCCGTTAACTGTGGAGACCCTCCCTCTTTGGAGAGCTCCCTTAAGGAATATAATATGCGTTGCATCTCCTTTTCGGAATGATTGAAGAAGGAGACCAAGCCGTATTGAAATATGTAAACAAACTTCTTATCGCCATTTTTCAAATAAAGCTCCTCACTGTCCGAATATAAGATCTCTAAAGGCAAAAGCGATTTACACTGTCTTATATTTAAGGACGAAGCTATATGAAAGGCTACGACTTTATACATGGGATTTAGTCATCATCTTCCCCGTCCTCTACTGCTTCGATATCGACATCGGGAATAGCATCTGGATCATTATCGTCAAAATCCTCATAGTCATCTTCGTCATAATTGGCCATGGTTTTTTCTAACTTGGCACTAATTTTAACTAGGTATTTGGTATCTTCCGTTGTAACCTCAACAGCTTCTATACGTTCTCCTTGTGCATTTTTAAAGGAGATGATATTTAAATCATCGTATCCATCTGGATACTTTTCCACCAAAAGCTTAAGCACCTCTGGGGTCAGCTTTTTAAAGTCTACTATAACTCTCTTTAAATTATCCATAAACTACATATCTAGAAGGTAAGCAAAAACTAATGGAGCCACGATGGTCGCATCACTTTCGATAATAAATTTGGGCGTATTGATATCCAATTTCCCCCAAGTTATTTTTTCGTTGGGCACAGCACCGGAATAGGAACCATAACTAGTAGTAGAGTCACTGATTTGACAGAAGTAACTCCAGAATGGCGTATCTGTGCGTTCTAGATCCTGATACAGCATTGGCACAACACAGATCGGGAAATCACCGGCGATACCACCACCTATTTGGAAAAACCCGATTCCATTTTGAGAATTGGCCGTGTACCAATCTGCTAAAAAGGTCATATACTCGATACCAGATTTCATCGTACTTGCCTTCAATTCTCCTTTCACTACGTAAGAAGCAAAGATGTTCCCCATAGTACTATCTTCCCAACCTGGGCAAACGATAGGCAAGTTTTTCTCGGCGGCAGCATACATCCAAGAGTCCTTAAGGTCTATTTCGTAGTATTCTTCCAAGACACCAGAAAGCAACAACTTATACATAAATTCGTGCGGGAAATAACGCTCTCCTGCTGCTTCTGCATCTTTCCAAATTTTCACGATATGTTTTTGTAACCTACGGAAAGCTTCGTGTTCTGGGATACAAGTATCGGTAACCCTATTTAAGCCTTTCTCTAACAAATCCCACTCGTCCTGAGGTGTAAGATCGCGATAATTAGGCACTCTTTTATAGTGTGAGTGTGCCACTAAGTTCATGATATCTTCTTCTAAGTTCGCTCCGGTACAAGAAATGATCTGCACTTTATCCTGACGGATAACCTCGGCAAAAATCTTACCTATTTCCGCTGTACTCATGGCACCAGCTAAGGACACCAACATTTTGGACCCTTGTTTTAACTGATCTTCGTATCCTTTGGCAGCATCTACTAAGGCTGCAGCATTAAAATGCAAATAATATTTCTCGATAAAATTGGAGATTGCTCCTTTATTCTTCGTCATCTTCAAATTTTGAATGGTTATTGCCAACTTGTTTAGAATCTACTGCATACGAATTGTCATATTCATCGTTTACAGCTTCTCCCATAAATTTATAACTTAACATTTTATAATACAATTTTGCAGCAAGGAAATCGGACGATCTTTCATGTTCGTTCGGACAAAGTTCCACGATGTCAAATCCTACTACATTCTTGTCTTCGAATACCTGTTTTAAGAACTCTAAAGCCTCATAATACAACAATCCGCCTGGTTCTGGAGTACCGGTCGAAGGCATAATGGACGGGTCTAAAGCATCGAGGTCGAAAGTAATGAAAACATTGTCTGTCATCAGGTCAATAGCCTTATCCATCCAATACTCGTCATTGACCATATCATGGGCAAAAAAGGTCTTTTCCTCATCCATAAAGGTCTTTTCAATAGCATCCATACTACGGATCCCTACTTGGATAAGGTTGGTTGTTTGGCTTGCTTCATGAACGGCACAGGCATGGTTATACTTTGTTCCATCATACGATTTCCTCAAATCGGCATGAGCATCGATATGCAATACCGTAAGGTTGTCGAAACATTCGTTAAACGCCTTAATTGTCCCTATAGAAATGGAGTGTTCTCCTCCAAAGATCGTAACGAATTTATTGCGTTTAATATATTCCTTGGTGGTTCTGTGCACGGCATTCACCATTGCTTCTGGCGAGCTGTTTTCGGCTACGGCATCGGCTAAATAAATTCCTTGTTGATATACTTCTGTACCTGTTTCAATATCGTACAGTTCCATGTTGGCAGATGCTTCCAAAAAGGCATCAGGGCCCTTATCGGCTCCTTTTCCCCAGGAACTGGTTCCATCATAAGGTACTGGAATCAGTACCACTTTAGCTTTTTCCAATTGCGCAAACTCGTCTGGAATGCCAGCGTAATTGTTTGTTGTAATCATTTTTTAAAGTTTATTGTTTTTATAGGTCAGATCCAATTTTACCCTTCACCTTTGACTTAGTAACAACCTCTTCCTTTTGCCCCATATCATAGCCCAAAATTCGTAGTAGGTCATCTGCCTTTTGTTGTTCACTAAATAATTCGGTTGAAATATTCCCTTCTTCGTCCTTATCTATTAAAATATGTTTTGGATGTGGGATAAGACAATGTTGTAATCCCCCATAACCCCCAATAGATTCCTGATAAGCGCCAGTATTAAAGAAGCCTATATACAAAGGCTTGTCCTTCTTATACTTTGGCAAGTATATCGCGTTCATGTTTTGCTCACTGTTGTAATAATCATCGCTATCACAGGTGAGTCCTCCCAACAACACACGTTCGTACTCATCTTGCCAACGGTTCACCGCCAACATAATAAACCGTTTGTTTATTGCCCAAGTATCTGGTAAAGTAGTAATGAAAGAAGAATCGATCATGTTCCACTTCTCACGGTCATTTTGTTGCTTTTGATACAAGATTTCATAGATAGCTCCTCCGCTTTCCCCTACTGTAAAACTTCCGAATTCGGTAAAAATATTAGGTACCGCCACATCTGCTTCTGCACAAGATATGTTGATTTGATTAATAATCTCATCAATCATATATTGATAATCATAATCGAAGGTCAACGAATTCTTAATCGGGAAACCACCGCCAATATTAAGACTGTCCAAGGAAGGGCAAATCTTTTTTAACCTAATATACACCTTCAAACACTTTACCAATTCGTTCCAATAATACGCATTATCACGGATCCCGGTATTGATAAAGAAATGGAGCATTTTAAGCTCTAACTTATCATTGTCCTTGATTTGATTTTCATAAAAAGGTACAATATTTTTATATCCGATTCCCAAACGAGAGGTATAAAACTCAAATTTAGGCTCTTCCTCAGAAGCAATACGGATACCTACCTTAAAGGTATCGTTTATAGCTTCGGACAACAAATCGATCTCCTCATAGTTATCGATGATCGGAATACAGTTCTGATGCCCATTATTGATAAGCCTGGCTATATTGGAAATATATTGATCTCTTTTAAACCCATTGCAAATAACATAGGTATTATCCTTGATCCTCCCTGTTTCCTTTAATTTTTCCACGATATTAATATCAAATGCCGAAGAGGTTTCGATATGGATATCATTTTTTAAAGCTTCGTTTAAAACCGGTTTAAAATGGGAACTTTTTGTACAATAACAATAATGATATTTACCTTTATAGTTATGTTTTTCCATGGAAATCTTAAACCACTCCTTTGCTCTAGTGATGTTATCACTAATTTTTGGCAGATAGGTAAATTTTAATGGACTACCGTATTTTTCTACCAATTCCATAAGCGGGATGTCATGAAATTTTAGGTTATCGCCATCCAAGGTAAACTCTTCTTGCGGAAAATAATAAGTTTGATCAATGAGATTAATATACTTTGTGTTCATTTCAAAAAATATGATGGATTGTAAATAGGTAAATACTTTAACAAGTTACTACAATTACCGTTAAACCAAAATTTCTTTTCTGGTAGTAGGTACAAAAAAATATTCGTGCTGACTGGACACAATTGAAGATAAACTTGAAATTAGCTTTAAATATTGGCTATCCATACCATAGGAATGCACTAAGTAAAACCTCTTAGTATCCACAAGTCTCAATATAAAAAAATGGTTCATTAAATTCTGCTAAGTGCAATTGTCCTAAACAAAATATGCTGCTTATTTGACGTGACAAATGAAAACAAAAAAAATGAAAAAACAAGCGTTTTAATTTTTTTTACCACCTAAGGACCCACAAATTTAACATAGCAGCCCATTTTAGCCACAATCAATTGACTACTACAGAATTATATTTTATATTTATTTAAAAAAAAGCGACCTATGTGCACCAAATTAGACGTAAATCGGCTATTCTTATTTCTTTTCTTTATCTCGTTTTTTGGTGCCAAGGCGCAAATACCTTCCAATGTTTATTATTATTCTGAAAAATTAAACGGAAAAACAATTGAACATGAATTAAAAATAGACAGTAGTTATTTTATCCACAGCAGCTATCAAACTTCGCCTGCAAAATTTATAGCTACCAGGGGTGGATATTACACTCTCGAAAACGACCACTTGAAGGTCCAATTCGAATTCAACTCTAACTACCAAAAAGATTCATTGACCTCTATAGTGCTGCCTTATTCGTTACAAAAAGGCACTTTGACCCTGTTAGATCCCAGTCCGAAGAACTTTAGGCCTCTTCCTAATACCCCACAGGCGCTAGAAGGCAAATGGCTCATAGCCGGGAGAGTTACCGAAGAAGGAGAAAACCGCTGGGACAATACGGGGCCACGAAAGACCATGAAATTCTTAATCAACGGGCATTTTCAATGGATTGCCTTCCATACGGGCACCATGGCTTTTTTGGGTAGTGGTGGGGGCACGTATACAGCCCAAGACGGTGTGTATACAGAAAACATCGCTTTCTTCTCCAGAGACAATTCCAGGGCCGGGGCTGTGCTTAGCTTTCAATATAAGGTAATTGCCAATGAATGGTACCACAGCGGAAAAAGCAGTAAAGGCGACCCCTTACATGAAATTTGGGCCAAGAGGCCCCTAAAATAGACTTCTCAGATTCCTAAATGCACAGCTATATCCGCGTTAGGGACTGCGGCGGCATCCCCGCAGCAGCGCAAGGGATATAGCCAAAGGCCCGCCCGACAAAGGAGGGAACGCCCAAATGATGATCCAAAAAAGTTATAGAAATATGAAATTCCCCTAGATTGGTTTGAGAAAATAAGGGGTCCTCAAACAAAAATCCCCAGCGGGGCCGGGGATTTTTATAAATTGAATGGGCGAAAAAATTACGCTACCGCTTTACGGGCAGTACTAATGACCAAGCCAACATTGATAAGCTCACTCCATTTCTGGGCTCTTTTTACCTCAAAATCTTCGCCGTAAATGTCCTGATTGTCGTAAAAACCAAGAACAACGTTATTCTTGTCCTGCGCTTTAAAACTAAGTTCTAAATACAGTTCTTCTAACACAGATTCCCTTTTGGAATTAATCCTTTTTAATTTTGTTTTTGTAATTATTTCGCATTTATCGATCTCATGGATAGAAATTAGCTGGGTTAAAGGCACGCCATCCTTTATTTTTGAAAATACCAGTTTGTTCTGGACTTTATCGATTCCGATCATGGAATTTCCCCAATTTTCTTTAACGTCAAGTTTTAAGTTTGCTTCTTCTGCCACTTGCTTAAACTGCTTAGACATTATTTTTATATCGCTTTTCCCCGCTTTATTAAACAGTAAAAAAGGTAAAAAGGTACACAATACCAGTATCCCGGATATTAACAACAGTGATGTATTCATTTGTATATTATTTTTCTAAAATTATTATTCTTAAAATTTGAAATAGCAGCAGGCCATTGTTAATAATGATTAACAGTGGATGCCCTTGCCCGGCCCAAAACCGAATGTTTGAGACCCTGAATTAAATTATGGGAATAGTTTAGAAAAAAGTGTGAAAGGGATAAATGATAGTAAAGGTATCCAAGCTGACCGACACAGGCTGCTTGGCGTCCATTTTAACAATAGGTTGTCTAAAAGACAGATAGTATCCAGGCTTTATGCTATGTAAAAAAACCTTGAAATCCCTATTGAATTGATTGACAGCAGGTATTTCGTAAGTACCTGAAATGTTATAAATATTGCCTCGGTGGAGTAATGCTTGATCTACTAAAGAGTGATCTTTTTGAATTTCTCCTGGAAAATTTTCCACGACATCGTTTGCCACGGAAGTCGACGCCATAGCAATATGACCTATACTTAAGAACAGTATAAGCAACATGAATTTACAGAAACCTATTTTACCAGACTTTTGCATTCTACAAAGATAATAGAGAATTGTGCTAAAAAGTTGTTAAGCACTTAATAATATTTAGTCAAAAAAACATCTAGGCACTCACCCCTATGTCTGACTTTCCCCCTGTTTTCTTGAGGAGCTTAATATTCTGAATCTCAACACCCTTATCTATAGGTTTTAGCATGTCGTACATATTTAGGGCTACAATACTGGCCCCGTGCATCGCTTCTACTTCGACCCCGGTTTTATAGATGGTCTTTACGGTAATGAGCACTTGTATTTGTAAGCCATTGATGGTATACGAAATATCGGTGTATTCTATTGGCATTGGGTGACAATCTGGAAGAAGATCGGCCGTTTTTTTCACACCTAACAAACCGGCGGCCTTACTCATAGCAAATACATCGCCCTTGGGTACCGTATTATTTTTTATGGCCGTTATAGTTTCTTCCGAACTTACTTGTACTATCGCTTGGGCTATTGCCGTACGTACCGTAGCTTTTTTATGAGTGATGTCTACCATTTCGCTTACTTATTTACTTTCCATTGATAAGAATCGTCCTTAAAAAGTTCCTTTCCAAATATAGGCACTTGCTTTTTTATTTCCTCGACAATATGGTTCAAGGCATCAAAGACTTCTTTTCTATGAGGGGCAGATACAAATACGAACAAACATAATTCACCGGCATTTACCCTTCCAAGGCTGTGATAAATATGCATACAGCTCAGCTGAAATTTAGCAAAGGCACCCTCTCTTATTTCGTGGAATTTCTGATTGGCCATTTCCTCATAGGCCGTGTATTCTATAGCGGCAACCTCTCGGTCTTCGATTATATCCGCTCTTACTTGACCCAAAAATATATTATGGGCACCTATGCCGGTTTTAGATTGGTGCTTGGCGATGGAATTGGCAATGAACTCTGGACTTATAGGTCCTTGTACAAATACATTTTTTGTCTTTTTTTCCATTCGGATAAAATTACGGTGTGGCAGATTCTAACTTTGGGGCAAGTTATACAATTCTGAAGATTTAATCGCTTAACGCCCAAAAAAGGATATTTATAAGGCGCTTGAATTTAAAGCTGGTCGTTTTACGGCCTTTGTTATTTTTTGCCACCACCAGCATAGCGCTCCCTAACTTTTTTTCTTGATTACAATTTAAGGATATAGCATCCAAGGCTTCTTGACGCTAGAGATTCCATACTCAAAACAGCATAATATTTTTAATCTAAAAATATTATGCACAAGCTATATGAAGCACAGTATACCGCATTTTCAATGTACTAAAATAAGCTTATCTTCGCGCGATGTGGATGTATTTAGGGCTTTTAGCCGCGCTTTTTTTAGGATTACACAATTTATGTAAAAAACATGCTGTTCAAGGCAATGAGGTATTTCCGGTGCTATTAGGAACTATTGGCTCGGGCTTCATATTTATTTTACCTTTATTTTTCAGTTCTGTTTTTCTCCCCGAATACAGTAAGGCCAACGGATTTTTTATTCCAGAAATCCCTTGGGAGGTTCATGGCTTTATATTTATAAAATCGGCTATTATGGCGGCCTCTTGGATTTTAGCCTATCAGGCTTTAAAACATTTGCCCATCACCATTGTCACCCCTATTAGGTCTGCCGGTCCCTTTTTTACTTTTATTGGCGCCATTTTTATTTATAATGAAAGACCTAATCCATTACAATGGCTTGGTTTTTTCGTTATTATTTTCTCTATGATGTTGTATTCTAGAATTGGGAAGAAAGAAGGCATTAATTTTAAAAGGAACAAATGGATATTTGCCATTATCGCCGCTACATTTTTAGGCGCTTCCAGCGGCTTGTACGATAAGTTCCTTATTCAGTCTCTAGATTTAAACCCACAAACCTTAATTTTTTGGTTTAGTTTTTATGTCATCCTAATTTTACTTGTCATTTTATCGATATCATGGTTTCCAAATGCCGAAAAACGAAAGGCCTTTACATGGCGTTGGAGTATTCCTGCTGTTGGAATACTTTTGCTAGCTGCCGATTATTTTTATTTTAAAGCCTTACAAGATCCAGAAGCTTTGATCATGTTGCTTTCTGCTATCAAACGCAGTCAGCTTATCATTGCCGTAGTGATTGGCGGACTTATTTTTAAGGAACAAAATAAGCGAAAAAAACTGGTGCCCTTAGGTGGAGTATTGCTGGGAGTGTTCCTGATTTTATATTCTTAAAAGGGCTGGGTTGCACTCTCTAGTGGTATCTCATTTTGACGATTTGTGAGCATTTAGAGTGCTTTTTTTCCTTCATTACAAATGAATTGAAAAGTAATTCTCGAATGCCAAGACATCTTATTAAAGGAAAGTAAGCGTTCCATAAATTCGAAACAGGAAGCTTTATGCTATGCGCTTACATTTTAAATAAGGAACAATTAAGCAAGTTAACTTAAAGCTTCAGGCCATTTTAATTTTATTTCTTATTCTTCTTCCTCTTTTTCCTCCAAAGGATATAAAAGATGACCAGTAATATAGGCAGAATAATATATACAATGACATCAAATGCGCTTGTAAGATCGATAGGATCATTGTCATCTGGGTTTCGTGTGCCTATTGGAAATTGCAGCAGTAAAGGATATAGCTTGTATAGCATTTCATTTTTTTTTGTAAATCGTTATAATACAATTTACAAAATTAAATAGACTGTCCTCTTAAGTTGCATCGCTTATTCTTTTTCTTTCTATGCATTTTTCTGAGACCTCGTAATTACATTCTAAAAAGGATCTTTATCTATTCTAGAAATAAAGATCCTGATTTACTTTCGTTGGCTTTAAAATCACCCTATATCCTACAGAATTCATATAAACGCCTATATTGATCCTAAGAGATTTTTGGTTTCAAACCTATCAATATACCACTCAACATTGCGGTTTCACAACACTCGAATATTCTTATAATTATGACTTAGGGATTAATAATTTAAAAGATTTGTTATCATGTAAATTTTCAAAATGCTTTTCATTTAGCAGTTCGTCTTCCAGGGTGTCGGACAATTCAAGTGCCTTTTTTATATCTTTTAACGCTTCAGTCTGTTTATCAAGTTGTGAATAAGCACAGGCGCGCTGCCAGTATGCCAGAGCATACTCCTTGTCAAGCTCAATAGCGTGATTTGTAAGATTTAATGCCCAGCGTACTTCTCCTATTTCTAGTAATGCATCAGCCTTATAAGTTATAGCTTCAATATCATCTGGTTTTATACTTAAAATTTCATCATATACCGAAATCTTGTCCTCGTCCCCTTTTTCTAGTCCAGCACGCATCCATAAAGAGTGAATTGAATTTGTATCTGTTATATTTTTTTGTGTTTCTATAATGACTTTCGAACGCTCCGTCATTTTCACCTCAATCTGTTGTAAACGACTTTCATAGTCTGAAGTAAGCGTTTGAATTTTCTTTGCCATATCAATTTTTAGGCTCTTTTTTATATCATTCAAAGAACGCCAACCTAAAAGAACCAATAATGATGCTGCTGCAGTAATTATATAAAAAATATTATTTACGGTGCTGGTGGTGTAATTAATAGCTCTATCTGATGACTCTAATTTAGCTTCAGAAATCTGTTTTGTAACCTGTGCTTTCAAGCTTTGGTTTTCCTGTCTTATACTTTTTATTTCATCAAGAATATATCTTTCGATTAATGGCCTGTATAAGGGTTGTTCTATACTATCTACTTTAACCGTATCTTCCGAAAATAACGTAATAGGTGTAATAAAAAACAGTATTGCTATAAATAATTTTGACATTCTAGTTTTGGGTTGTTTATAATTATAAGGATCCGCAAGTTTGATAAAAATATTGACACAGCCAATTTTTCATCTTTTTCCTTATCTCTTCAATAAAATAATCCGTGGGATATTTTTGTTGGGATTCTTAAAAATAACGAATATTCTCTGTCTTTTGGTGACATTTATAAGATATGTGCGGTGTTACCCAATGTAGTTATGCAGCCTTAACAAAAGTAGGATATACCTTTGCCCAATACTATAAAGTTGTGACGTATTGTGATGAAGTTTTTGAAATATTTGGTGTTGTGACACTTGAGAATGTCCTTTAAGGTATAATTCTCAACTCTGTTCTTCCCCAGAAATATAGATTTGAATAGCTATGGTGTTATACGTCTATCCTCTGCCCTTAATTCTTAAAAATAATGGAACGTTCGGAATTCACTTCGTTAAGGTACTGGTTGAGCCTAAAGTTAAATCATACGCAATCTCTCCATCTTAGAACTCCAAAACGAGTAACCTTAAGCTAAGTAAGAAACTATTGAAAAAAAAAAGTTGACGATCTTGGATCTCGAATGCTTCATATCAGATGATACCGATTGAAATATAAAAACTAATACTGTAAATCAGCTTATTACAAATAAAATAAACTGATTTAACAGTAAAAAGCATCTCACCAAGAATCCCGTTCGACTCCGCTCACGGGCTTCGATTCACAAGCTACGCTTGTCGTGCTTCGCACAGTTGTTCGTGACCTCACCAAGAATCGAACTTGGATCTAAAGTTTAGGAAACTTCTATTCTATCCGTTGAACTATGAGGCCATTAATACCCATCGAATAACTGGGCAGGCAAATGTAAAATTTATTTGATAAAATCACCAATACCTTAAGAGATTATTGATAATATTTTACATTCATCTGCTGTTGTTTATCCATGGGTATTTAAAACATTTATTATATAAGGTGGTTTGGAAAATCCTTTACTTCTTCACAGCAAATCTGCTCCATAACCTGTTGCAGTTCTGTTTTTAAAAGAGAGATGGTATGGTCTCCTCCTTTTGCTCCCAAGGCAGCCACTCCATACATAAACGAGCGCCCCATAAAGGTAAATTGAGCACCACTAGCCATTGATCTGGCAATATCCGGTCCTGAACGCAATCCGCTATCCATCATTACTTTTATCTGGTCCCCGTATTTGGCTGCTATGCGCGTTAAGGGTTTTATGGTAGATTCCCCGGCATCTAACTGCCGTCCACCGTGGTTAGAAACGATCACCCCATCTATTCCTAACTGGATGGCCTTTTCCACATCGGCTTCATTGGCTACACCTTTTAGCACCAACTTCCCTTTCCACATATCGCGGATCGGTTTAATTTTTTCTTCGTTTAAGCGGCCAGAAAAGGTTTGGTCCATAAACTTCCCTAGTTGTGCCAAATCTAATCCTTTGGGCATATAAGGTTTTAGAGTCTCAAAATTTGGTTGTCCGTGCTTTAAGGTTTCCAAGGCCCAGCTAGGTTTTCCCAATACCTGAAGAATATTCTTTACAGACATTTTTGGAGGCATTGCCAGTCCGTTTCTAATATCCCTAGGGCGAAACCCAAAAGTAGGCACATCACAAAGAATTACCAATACCGGACATTCTGCCGCTTCAGCTCTTTTAATAATATCGTCCCGAAGGCGATCTTCGGCAGGATGGTAAAGTTGAAACCACGACTTCCCTTCTGTTATTTCACTAATACGCTCTATACTACTAGTGGTAACCGTACTTAAGATAAAGGGTACATTGTGTTCAAAGGCAGCTTTTGCCAGAATTTCTGGAGCATTGGGCCACATTAGTCCCTGTAACCCTACCGGTGCGATACCGAAAGGCGCATCGTATACATGGCCAAACAGTTCTGTTTTCATTTGAGAGCCCGTATGTTTGCTCAGATAGTAAGGCAACAGCTCTACATCCCTAATTTCGGCTGTATTTTTATGAAGGTTTACGTCTTCATTACAACCCCCGTCTAAATATTCAAAAGCGAATTTCGGAATCCGTTTTTGCGCCCTATTCCTCAAGTCGGTGACCGACGGATATTTGGGGTTTATTTTTATTTCCTTCTGACTCATTTTATACTAACTATACTACTATTTTATGATATGCTTCTTTCTTGCCCTTAGGCTTCATAATTTTTAAACACCTTTAACCCGTACCATGAAATGTACAGGAAACACAATAATGGCAAAACAAAGGAGAAATTAACCTCTGCCACTCCCATAATAGTTAGGTCGTTTACGCCGCTTCCACCGGCATCGATGATCATGGCTTGCCATTGTGGCATTAAAGCTCCCCCTACAATGGCCATTACCAATCCGGCTGCACCAATTTTAGATTCTTCTTCGTTAAGACCATTTAAGGCTATCCCGTAAATTGTCGGGAACATTAAAGACATACAAAAAGATACTCCTACCAACGAATAAAGACCGCCTATTCCTTGGATATAAATGGTTCCTAAACAAGCCACCATTGCTAAAACTCCAAAATACATTAGTAGTTTTCCTGGGCTTAAAAAACGCAATAACCAGGTCCCTATAATTCTACCTACCAAGAACAGGATAAAGGCAATGAATTGATAATTGGCGGCATCTTCGGCAGCCATTCCAATAGCTTCGGCATACTGATAAATGTACGTCCAGCACATTATTTGTGCCCCTACATATAATATTTGCGCCAACACTCCCAATACATATTTTTTGTTTTGGAACAAGCCTTTAAAGGTGTCCCCTAAACTTGGAATCCCCCCTTCTTCTTTAGCCTGTGGCATTTTACTAATTACAATCAGTACAAAAACGGCCATGATAACCAGCCCCAATACCACGTATGGATCCCTAATAACCATAAGGTCGGAAGTCCTGATCAAGGCTTTCTTGGTTTCTGCCAAGGCGCTGTAATTTTCTATATCGTCGGACTGCAAATTTTTAAGCACAAACTGCTGGGCCACTAATAGCCCCAATAGGAGGCCGACCGGATTAAAGGCTTGCGCTAAATTTAGGCGTTGGGTTGCCGTTTCCGGAGCTCCCATAGCCAAAATATAAGGGTTGGCCGTGGTTTCTAAGAACGCTAAGCCAAAGGTCAGTACATAGAGTCCCAAACAAAAAAACCAAAATTGTTCTGTAATAGCGGCAGGATAGAACAACAAGGCCCCAACGGCATACAATGCCAGGCCTATTAAAACCCCTACCTTATAAGAGTACTTTCGTACAAAGAGCGCTGCAGGCAAAGCCATGCAAAAATACCCTCCGTAAAAAGCCATTTGTACCCAAGCTGCCTGTGAGTTAGACAGTTCTAATACCTTTTTAAAAGCTTGAACCATAGGATCCGTAACCGCATTGGCAAATCCCCATAAGGCAAACAAAGAGGTTATTAAAATAAAAGGGATCAGTACTTTTTTGGATACCACAGGGGGTTGTTCAGTGTTTTTCATCGGCTTAATTTTTTTTAGCTATAAATATAGGGTTTGATTTATGTTATGGATCTATCTAAATGAGTATATCCGCCATCTACAAACAGTAATTGTCCTGTAGTATGGCTCGATCTGTTTGACAATAAAAAAGCAACAGTATTACCTATTTCTTCGGAAGTAGTCATTCTGTTTTCCAAGGGGATGTTCTTGGTAATCTCGTTTAATTTTTCTTCTGGATTTTCAAAAGTTTGTATCCACCTGGAATAAAGGGGCGTAAAACACTCGGCCACAATAACCGCATTCACCCGAACACTATACGGCAGCAATTCTACTGCCCATTCCCGTGTCAGGGCATTTCTACCTCCGTTTGAAGCTGCATATCCCGATGTCCCTCCCTGGCCGGTAACCGAGGTTTTGGATCCAATATTGACAATAGCCCCCTTACTCTTTTTTAATGCCGGCAAGGCATAATGGGCCATCATATAATAGTGGGTAAGGTTACGGTTTACAGATTTTAAAAAATCATCATAATTGCCATTTTCCAAGCTTACGCCATCGTTTACTCCCGCATTGTTCACCAATCCATCAATGGTACCGAATTTTTCCAAGGTACGGGTTACCGCTGCCTTACATTGTTCGGGATCGGTAAGTTCTGCAATGGCAGAATATGCCTTTCCGCCATTTTCTTCTATGGCTGCCACGGCCTTAGCAACACTTTTCTTGTCTCTTCCGATAATCACCGGAATGGCTCCTTCATTAGCTAAAACAGTAGAAATCCCTTCACCGATCCCTTTTGAACCACCCGTCACTATTATTACCTTGTCCTTAAGTTGTAAATCCATTTAAAATAATTCCTTATACTGCCAATACAGAATTTAAAACGCCCTTGCATTATTAATTTCCGTGGCTTATTTTATTGTTCGTAATTACTGTTTATTCAATTTATTATTACAAAAGTTCATCGGGAAAAGCTACTTGTTTCCCAGTACTTTTATGAGCCGGCATTTGAGCGTTTACTTTTCTTAAATGATCCGATAACACCTTGGCCAATTCTTTGCCTTTTTCAGGCTTTTGGTCGATCAAGTTTTTGGTTTCTCCGATATCCTCTTTAAGGTTAAACAACTCCATCTTGCCGTCCTTGTGGTAATAGATATACTTCCAATCGCCCAAACGAACAGTACTAGAGGCCCCTATTCCTGGTCCCGATGGCCCCCACTCGTTAGGGTAATGCCAAAAAAGCGGTCTTTCAGAATTGTTAAAAGTAGTATCGGTCAGCGCAGGCACAAAACTAAGTCCGTCTACCTCCTGAATGGTTGTTGCTTTTTTAATCCCGGCCATCTCTAAAATTGAGGGATAAAAATCCTCTATAATCACCTGTTCCTTACTCACCGAATTAGGCGTTACTTTCCCTGGCCATTTCACGATCATAGGCTCGCGAATTCCACCTTCATAGGCCGAGCCTTTCCCACTGTTAAGCGGTTTGTTATGGGTGTTTTTTTCTCCTCCCCTAGCATGAACGCTTAAACCTCCATTGTCTGACATAAAAAGGATAATGGTGTTCTCTGCTAATTTCTTTTCTTCTAGGTAATCCATAATATCACCTAAACTCTTATCCATACCTTCTACCAAGGACGCGTATTTGGCTTCGGTAGAATCTATACCCATATCGTAATATTTTTGCACAAAACGATCATCGGCCATAATAGGGATATGCACTGCATAATGTGACATATATAAAAAGAAAGGCTCCTTTTTGTTCCCCGCAATATCCATAGCCTCCTTAGCCTCTATGGTTAGGGCCTCCGTAAGATTGATATCTTTCCCGTGGTATTTTTCCAGACCTGGGACTGCCCATTCTTCCTTGCCTTTTTTACCATTGCCAAAATTTTCGGTCCCGTAATAACTTTCCGGAGCGCCTGCCGCGTGACCGGCAATATTGACATCGAAACCTATGTTTAAAGGATCCTCTCCTGGAGTTCCTATTGCTCCAAAATGAGCTTTTCCCGTATGTATTGTAAAATAACCTGCTTCTTGAAGTAGTTGCGGTAATATAGTAGCATGAACCGCTTTATCTATGCCCGCCACTGGACTTAATCCATTTACATTCCATTCCGGAAAGCTTAGAGTCTTGTGGTTTACTTCCATGGGCTGCAATTGATCTTTTTTCAAGGTCCAATTGGTAACCCTATGCCTAGCGGCATTCATCCCTGTCATCAAGCTTACGCGCGTAGGCGTACAAACGGCCGTCGCATAGGCTTGGGTAAATTTCATCCCCTCCTTTGCCAAACGCTCCATATTAGGGGTATGGTACAACTCATTAAATTCGGTGGTTTTATCCCAAAAGGGAACCGAAGTATCTTGCCATCCCATATCATCTACAAAAAACAAGACAATATTAGGGGTTGCGGTTTTTACTTCTTGGTCTTCTTTTTTTGACTTACATCCTACCAAAAGGGTCATCGTCAAAAAAGCGGTTAAAAGGTGGTTACTTTTCATTTATAAATGCTTCTTTTACAGGTTTTCCTCTCCAAAAATCGGGTATTTGTAATCCTAAGGCATAGGCAATCGTAGCAGCAGTATCATAGGTGACAATACTAGAGGACAATTTCCCTTTGGCAGAAATGCCTTTCCCGTATATGATCCATGGAATTTCTACCTCGGCCAATGTTTTTCCGCCATGTCCCTTATTTATACCACCGTGATCGGAACTAAAAATCAGAATCGTATCATCTAACATGCCTTTCTTTTCTAGGGTAGCTACAATATCTCCAACAAGGGCATCTACCCCTTCTACGGCTTTATAGTATTCCGGTGTTCCGTGGCCCACTTCATGACCTTCATTATCTGGATGTGTCAAATGGATAAAGGTTAACATAGGTTTTTCCTTTACCACAAATTTCATGGCTTTGGCGACGGTTTCTTTGTCGGTTTTCCCATTAAAATCGAGCTCTACCATGTTCTTTTCGAACAAGTACCCAATACCACCCCAAGTATAGGAAACCCCTTTTTTTGCTTTTGGACGTTGTTCGTCCAAAACACTAAAAATGGTAGGATATATATTACCTTTCCCTATGATTCTAGAAGGTAATTCTGGTGTTTTACTGCCCCATTCCGTGTATCCGTGCAGTTCTGGCCCGGATCCCATAATCATGGAAGCCCAATTTACCGCACTAGAAGAAGGCAATACGGAGCGTGCCTCTAGTGAATAGGCCCCCTCCATCATTAATTTTCTAAGATTAGGCACTTTGGCCTTAGAAAAGGCATAGGCGCCAAAACCGTCAGAACCAATAAGAATAACCCTTTTTGCAATGGGTTTATGGGTTCCGGAGAACTGACTACTTTTACAAGAATTCAAAAAAAGAATTCCCACTATACTTATTCCTAAAACTTTTACAAAGTGCCTCATCTTATACTTTAATTGTTATTATTGGTAAACGTATTTTATAGTCTTAATTGCTTTCTATAACTGCCCCGTCTTCTCTGTATAAATCTACTTCCCCATCTAATAACAAGGCTAGTACTGTCATATTTTCATCCAAGACATATTCTGGAACCTTTACATAGGTAATCCCCGGATAGTGGCTCCAATAAACATTTCCTACAACTTGATGCGACAACTTGGTTCCTTCACCAACAACCCAAATACGGTTAATTCTGTTTTTTAATCCACGTACCACTACTTCTCCTTTAGGATCTCCTTTCACAAAAAGGTATAGGATTGTCCCGTCTTTGGACAAGGTGGTAGGTCCATAAAAATGCTCTTTAGGAATTCCAGACCTAGTGCCGTAAATGGCTTCCTGATGTTTATTGGTCCATCTACCCAGACCTTCCAATATTTCTACCTGCTCTTCTGGAATACTACCATCGCCTTTAGGTCCTATATCCAATAATAAGTTTCCGCCATTTCCGATAACATCGGCAAAAATACCAATGATCTGATCTGTAGTTTTGTAATCGTGATCATTTCTTTGGTAACCCCATGAGTTGTTCATGGTTAAACACAATTCCCAATATTTATTTTCGGGACGGGTGATTGGCATTCCCTGTTCTGGCGTAGCATAATCGCCGTGTTCCTTAAGTCTTGAATTTAATATGGTATTAGGATTTCTATCCAATAACATTTGGCGCACTTTTGGAGCCTCCCATTCTTTAGAGCTATGTTCCCAATCCCCGTCAAACCAATATAAATCCGGATTATAGGTATCGGCAAGTTCTTTTAATTGTCCTTGATAAAAATTTAAGAAGGTATTCCAACGTTTTGGTTCCTTTTTAATATCGTACCGAATTTCGTTTCTTTTAAAATGTGTATAATCGTTATAAGACCAATCTGGTAAGGAATAGTAGATTCCTACTTTAAGGTCATTCTCCCTTAAGGCATCTACATAAGGCGTTAAAACATCTTTTTTGGCCGCTGAACTCTTCATGGCATCAAAATCGCCAAATTTAGAATCCCATAAGGCAAAACCGTCATGGTGTTTGGCGGTAATTACCGAATATTTGGCACCACTTTTCTTTACTAGGGATGCCCATGCTTTAGGATCGTAATTTTCTGCTGTAAAACCATCCTTCTGCTTTAGGTAATTCTCATGGGAGATATACCCATTATAAAAAGACCAAGACTCATCTATGCCATTCACCGCATATAAGCCCCAGTGAATAAAGATCCCTAGTTTGGCATCTTTGAACCATTCCATTTTTTCTTCATGAGTATCTACTGCATTTTTCTTCTGGGCAAAGGTTGCCATGGTTCCAAAACAGAAAATGGCAAGAAATAATTTTTTCATTCGATCTACTAGTTTAAATATATTTTAATTGTTGCAAGTTTATTAATTAACAGTAGTAAGGTCACCGTTCAACCATATTTTTTTTCCTATCGGTAATTCCACTTCTTTATTCTCGTTTCGATATTGGACTGTTTCCAGGACGTCCTCGGTTTTAGCCATCAACCCTATTTTAACCAAGTTCCCATCTTGCCATTGCAAATCGACCTCAACATTCCCTCGGGCCACCAAACCTTTGATAGCTCCAGTGCCCCAATTTTCGGGCAAGGCGGGCAATACTCTAATAAAGCCCTCGTGCGATTGCATTAAAAGCTCTGCCACCCCTGCGGTATATCCAAAATTCCCGTCTATTTGAAAGGGAGGATGTTCATCGAACAAATTATCGGCCACAGAAATTTGCATAAATTTCTGAATATTTTCTTGTGCCGATTTCGCATCTAACAAACGGGCATTAAAATTAATCATCCAAGCGCGGCTCCAACCCGTTCCCGCTCCCCCATGCTGCAATCGAAAATCGATGGTTTTCTGTGCTGCGGCAAAAAATTCCTTATCTTTTGAAGTGATGGCATCACCAGGATGTAAGGCGTACAGATGCGACATATGGCGATGCCCTTTCTCTGGCTCTTCATAGGGTTCGTTCCACTCTAAAATACGACCGTCCTCACCAATCACTACTCCAGGGTGTAAATCTATCAATTTAGTTTTAACCTCATTGATGAACTCATCCTGAATATTTAATATTTCGGCGGCCTTCACTGCATTTCCAAATGCCTCGGCAATAATCTGATGTCCCATAGCTGCTCCGGTGGTCATGGCTGCCGGTTTACCGTCGGCTGCATAATAGGAATTCTCTGGAGAAGCTTCGGGAAAAGAAATCCATTTCCCCGTTTTTTCATCTTTCTGCAACCAATCTAAATAAAACTCACTGATGGCTTTTATAAATGGATAGCCTTGTTCTTTCAAGAAATTTTCATCTTGGGTATATCTGTAGCGTTCCCAATAGTGTTGTGCCAACCAGCCACCACCGTGGATCCAAGCGCCCCAATAGGTTCTTTCGGCACGCATCCATGGTGTTGCCCATAAATCGGAAGCATGGTGCATTACTGCCCCTCTATCTATACCATATTGTTCTTTTGCGGTAATTCTTCCCCTTTCCAACAATCGGTCCCCAAAACTGAACAGAGGAACATTACATTCGCTAAGGTTGGTTACCTCGGCTGGCCAGTAATTCATCTGAAGGTTTATATTTAAATGGTAATCTGCATTCCAAGGTGCTTCAATATGGTTGTTCCACAGTCCTTGTAAATTCGCAGGGTTGGTACCTGGTCGTGAAGAAGATATTAGTAAATAACGTCCGTATTGAAATAATTTAGCCGCTAAATCCGGGTCGTCCTTCCCTTCTTTAATATTTTTTAACCGCTGGTCCGTTGGGATGCTATCCAAAGCTTTTCCACCCAAATCTAAATCGACCCTAGCATATAATTCTCTGTAATCTTCTATATGTCTCTCTAATAAATCGTCAAAGCTTTTCCCTTGAAGCTTCGTCAAGGTCTCCTCATTTTTAGCTTCATAATTATCGGTGTAAAACGAAGTATTACAAACTATCAATAAAGTAGCATTTTTAACTCCTTTAAGAGATAGCACTCCGTCCTTAGCGGTCACTGTTCCCGAGTTATTGACTACTTTTAACCTAGTTTCAAACTTTACCCCATAGTCTATTTCAAAGGGTTGGGAGTTCTTTTTTCCGCCGTATTGGGTCACCATCCCCAGCATACTTATCTCGGTATTGGAAGGATTGGAGGTCGACACTGTTTTATGCCCATGATCTTCTGGTCTGTCCAATTTTAATTCGAAATCCATTCCCTCTTTTGCTGTAGTCGAAAGTTGAATCACCATGACATCATCGGCTTTCGATGAAAATACTTTTTCACTATACTCGGCTCCATTAGCGGAATAGTCTACACTGACCAATGCCTTATTTAAATCTAAGGCTCTTTTATAATTTTCTACCTTTTTATCATCCAAAAAATCGATATACAGGTCCCCCATGGTTTGATGCGAGCGCACCACAGTCTTATAGGAAAAGCTGTCCATATAATTGGCATCTACTTCATGTGGATTGCCTTCTAAGAGGAGTTTTCTATAATGGGCCAAGTCTTCTGGGGTCCCTTTGGAGTTCCCCCAATCTGCTGCTCCTGGCCACATAGAGTCTTCATTTAGTTGAATACGTTCGTGTTGTGGATCGCCAAAAACCATGGCGCCCAATCGACCATTGCCGACTGGCAAGGCCTGCATCCATTTGGAAGCGGGCTGAGAATACCAAATTTCGTTCGTTGACAATGGCTCTTTTGGTTGTTGGCAAGAAAAAATCAGCAACCCTAGAACGGATAGTAAAAGTACTTTTAAGCGAATCATTCGTTTATTCATTTTATTTATTTTGTAATAATTCCCAATCATCGGTCCTAAAGGCCGAGGCTGGTAAGCCAGCAGCATTATATAGGTTGGGCGTGGCGCCATTTGTAAAGGCAAAACGTACCGCTACCGGATCTTTTACCTTGGGAGAAGCTACCAAAACAGTTCTCCCTTTAATTTTAGCCTTGGCCGGATAAAACTCTCGATCCTCCCCCGCAATATAAAATTCCGTTAGAACTTTTCCTTTTTTCTTCAATCCCTTTACCGTATGATCAAAATGCAATATTATTTTCCCTGCCTCCTTTTCCATAGATTGGTACAATGGTCCGGAAAAGACCAGTTCCCCTTTTTCATAGGTATTTGCCAAGGCCCAAAGCGCCAAACGGTATCCCACATCTTGTTTGTTAGTGGGATGAATATTTTCCAAATCCCCAATATCATTGGTCACTACCATTCCGGTATTGTCCACATTTTTCATGGTGTACAACTGGGCATCTCGCACCTGGGCAGCGTCCGTACCATTGGGATCATCATATTTAAAAGGAGCTATCTGCACAAAATAAAAGGGAAGTTCCTTGCCCCATGCTGCTCTCCAGGACTTAATCAACAAAGGAAATGATTTATAATACGAGTCAGGATTCACCCTATTAGATTCTCCCTGATACCAAATAAAGCCGGCTATATTAAATTTTGTAATAGGATGGATCATGGCATTGTAGGCCGTTCCAGGATTATGGGGCCACCAAGCAACTTTATTCAGTTTTTCGGATGCTTTTTTTAATTCCTGATCTGTAGTAATCAATTCCTTTTTCAACCACACCTCTACTGGCGTGCCTCCCCAACTTGAAGTTATCAGCCCAACGGGAACCGATAATTTTTGGTGCAATTCCCTTCCAAAAAAATAAGCTACAGAGCTAAACTCCCTCATTGTTTCTGGGCTACATACCACCCATTTCCCTTTTAATTGCTCTTGAGGATAGGCCGCTATCTGCTGTGTTACTTGAAAGAACCGTATCTCGGGATAATTGGCATTATTTATTTCTTCCTCTGCATTCTCCAATCCTTGATTGGGCGTCCATTGCATATTGCTTTGTCCAGATCCCAACCATACCTCTCCTATCAGTACATTGCTGATTTCTAGTTTTTCGTGACCTTCTATATGGAGGCTGTATGTACCTCCTGCTTTTGGGGTTGGTAATTCCAACGACCAAACTCCTTGATAAGCTTTGGTCGTTATTTTTTCATTGTTCCATGAACCAAATACCGTAATCTCTTCACTGGTAGCGGTGGTCCAGCCCCAAATTGTCACCTTGGATTGCTGTTGCAATACCATATTATCGGAAAAAATTGACGGCAGCCAAATTTCCCCATAGGACTTGGTCACCGATAATAAGAGTAGTACTATTAGGATTCTTTTCATGGCTTTTTTTTATTGGTGGTTAAGGTAACTATTCTCATAAATAAACTTACCCCAAACTTTATATCCCTCCGGTAACAAATGAATTCCGTCATTAGAATAATAGGCCGTTTTTAAAAAGCCCTTATCGTCCGAAAAAGTATCCAAAAGATTGTAATAAGCGATATTCCTTTGCTTTCCTAATTTCTTTATCTGGGCATGGATATCATCGTATTTTTCGCGTCTATCTGTATTCGGTTCCATGCCTGTAGGCAAAGGACCGAACAACATTATTCTTGTGGTCGGCAAAAATTTTTCTTGAATGGCTTGTACCACTTCCTTAATTCCATCGGCGATTTCAGAAGCCGTATTACTCCCAAAATTATTAACCCCGATCGCCAGTACGATCACCTTTGGATTTGCAGCTTCATAATTGCCTTTTTTAATACGATATAAAATGTGCTGGGTTCGATCTCCTGAAATACCTGCACCGATCCAGTTTAAATCTTTAAAGTACACTGCTGCAGCTTCCCTGCCAGGGGCATAGGTAACATTGGGTCTAATGCCACCCCATCCTTGGGTTATGGAATTCCCGATAAGAAGTACATCTATCTCCTTATTGGCCTTACATAAAGAATCTATATCCTGACTTTGGGCCCACCAATCTTTCCCTACTGTCCAGCCTGCGGCCGACCTATATTCTGCCGAAGGGGCAGCTATGGCAGCAAAATTCATTTTTTGATTCGTAGCCCTGAGAATGAAATCGACAATGGGAGTAGGGTTTTCCAAGCTATGTGGATGGTGCCCAATGCCTTTTTTGTAAATCACTTCTATTGCTCCCCCATGTGCTGTGATGCCTTCTGCAAAAACCTTCGTATTTTCATCAATAGGAACCACCTCATCGGCAGCCCCGCAAACATGTAACATAGGGTAGCCCCCTTTTGCTATTGATTTTATCTTATGGATTGGATCGGCTTTAAAATTAGTTACATCTTTTTCTGTTTTAAGAGAATACACCTTTTTAAGTGCCTCCCAGTCGACACTACTACCGTTGCCTTTACCTTGTCCTCTAGGCCAACTTTGAACATCTAGAACGGGAGCATCGGCATATATGCAGGCTACCTTTTTAGGATTCTTTTCTGCCCAATTATAGGCAATCAGTCCTCCTCGGCTCATCCCTTCCAAGACCACTTTTTTAGATAGTCCAGCTTTGGTCATAAACGTATAAAAATCATCCCAACGCTCCATGGCCATCGAACTTCCATATAAATCGGCTACATCACAATAAGCGATATGAAACCCACGTTCTAACAAAGCTATATCTGTTTGAGGCTCATGCCCCCAGAATCTTGCTCGTAACACCCATGGCTTACCAGCGGCAGTTCTTTTAGGCTGAACCACTTTAGAAGGAATGCCTTTATATTCAAAATTAGTTTGACGGTACCCATAAAAATTTTGGGTTACCCGATTTTTTATCACCTCAGATTTTAAAATATCGATACTACGACTTTCTTCAAGCATCACCGTTTCATAAAGCCGGTTTGCAATAACAGTCGCCCCCAAAGAAGATGGATGCACTGTATCTGGCAATAAATTAGGTTGATCTATAAATAGTTGATATAGATCTATCACTTCGGATGCTGTACTATATGCCACTGTTTGGGTAAGTGGTACTATTTTATTTTTGATCACCTCATTCCAAATGCCAGTGGTATCGGTCGTAAAGGCCGGCAATGGCAGAAGGAGAACAATCCTCGCTTCTTCATTGACTTCTTTAAAGCTATGGATCAATTGAGTGTAATCATTCGTAAAATCGGCCAAATATTCCCGATTTTGTACCTTACTGTCATTGGTCCCCAATTTTATAAATACAATGTCCGGTTTAAATTCAAGGGCTTTGGCATAAGCATCGGTTTCTATATATGGTAAGTCCCCTTTTTGCAAAAGCGTTCTTCCGCTAACCCCAAAATTCCGAACCTCGTAAGCGGTTCCCAATAATGCTTGTAGTTGTGCTGGATAGGAATTCTTCTCTCTATTGGCAACCTTATACCCATAGGTTATACTGTTTCCTACGCAGGCAATTCTTATAGGCTCCTGAGGGGTCGCCCAAGAAGTCTCCATCATTAGAAACAAACCTAAAACCAATAAGAGCAATTTATTTTTTCCCATTATATCAAATCATAAATAGGTTTTAAATCGAGTTCATCGCCCATCTTTACCTGTAATAGCATTAATTCCTTAAAAAGGAGTTTTATTTGGGCTGTGTTTTCCGGTGCTTCCGCTATATTGTTTAATTCCTGAGGGTCTTTTTTAAGATTGTAAAGCAAGATATTCCCAGACTTTGGGTACACAATGAGTTTATATCCGTCCTTTCGGATCATCCGTTGGGACGCCTTTTCATAGGCCCCATAAATAGCGTTATAATCGGCTGTGCTTTCCGAATTTTTCACCAACCTCATAAGGCTATTGAATTCTACATAGGTAGGTTTCTCTACGCCCGCCAAATCTAGTGCCGTTGCCATAATATCTTGTAAATAAACATCGGAGTCAACTTTTTTGTCTGCCGGAATATCCGGACCTATAACCATTAAAGGCACCCTTACGCTATGATCGTACATATTCTGTTTGCCCATAAGGCCATGTTCTCCACAAGCCAATCCATGGTCAGAGGAGTAAAAAATATAGGTGTTTTCTTTTTGACCACTTTTTTCCAAAGCCGCCATAATATCTTTAAGTTGATCGTCTAAATGGGAAGTAATCGCATAATATTCCTGTCTATTTACCTGGACAGCATATTCGGTTCTAGGAAAAGGCGCCAATTTCTCGTCCCTTAAATTTGGTCCCGCCCCCATCGTTTCCGCAAAAGGATAAAGCGGCATATAACTATCTGGCACCTTAATATTTTCGAGAGGATACCTATCTACATATTCCTTGGGTGCCTGTCTTGGATCATGGGGGGCATTAAAGGCTACGTACATAAAAAATGGTTTTTTCCGAATCGCTGCGCTATCTAAAAATGCCACGGCATCGTCTTTGACCAGTTCGCTCCAGTGCCTGCCTCCCTGCCAATACCCTCCAAACTCTTTTTTCCATGGCTTCCAAGTAGTATCGTTGACACTTTTCGGTCTATTATATCCTTCCGGAGTATCATGTGGCATTCCGCGAAGCACATGACCTACATAGTTGAAAATATCCTTGGGTTTTGCCTCTACATGCCATTTCCCTGTCATATAGGTATCATAACCGGCCGTCTGCATTAACCGCGGCCAGGTTTTATCGACCTCTAAATTTTGAGCGTATTGATGTGAAATTTGTTGGGCCCTCCATAAGGACCGGCCACTTATAATCATAGCTCTCGAAGCTACGCAAATAGCCCCGTTCCATCCGCCCATATTGTATGCGTGTGTAAAAGTAGTACCTTCCGTTACAAACTTATCCATGGTAGGGGTTTGAACCTCTGGATTCCCCAATGCATGTACATCCTTAAAACTCTGGTCGTCGGAAAATAGAAAAATAATATTTGGTTTGCCTTTATTTTTTCCGTTTTCGGCAATATCCTTCCTACTGTTCCCATTTTTACATGAAGACAGTAGTATACCTATACAGAACAGTAGAAAGAAATTCCTTGCCATAGTCCTTGTCCTATAAATCTTCCATTATCCCTAGGCGTCTTTCTTCTTGCCATTTCCCTCTTGTAAAATCAGGGAATTTTACTGGAATGTTCCCTAATTCTATAGAGATACCAGACAGTGGTGTTACCACGGACCAATCTGCAGCATCGTACACATCCTGATCTAAGGCCTTTCCGTTGTTAAAACAATCTATCAGCCTGTACAACATTATAAAGTCCATTCCTCCATGGCCACCATGTAGTTTTATTTCTTCTTTTAAGTGGTCCCAAATGGGGTGCTTATACTTGTCCATATACGCTTTATACTCAGCTTCTTTTAGCCAATCGTGTCCTTTGCCGGCAATACTTAATCGGCTTGGGTACCCTTCGTGATACGCTTTGGTCCCAGAAAGGGCATTGATACGGCTATAGGGTCTAGGAGAAACCACATCGTGCTGTAACATAATAGACCTGCCTTTTGCGGTTTGAATAAGGGTCGTATTCATATCGCCATGGGCAAATTTGTTACGATTAAAGAATTCATTATCAGATTCCACCGTTTTTGCATACTCAGACAAGCTAGCTTCTAAAGAACTCATGGACACCAAATGCCCAAAACGGTCTCCTCTTCCTACTCCCATATACTGAGCCACAGGCCCTAGGCCGTGGGTAGGATAAAGGTTGCCATCATATTTTTCGTTATGTTTTAATCGCCATTGTTGGTAATAGGCATTTTGACTAAACATCAAATCTTTTAGGTCGTGAATATAAGCTGCTTCTCCATGGGTTAGGGTACCAAATACTCCTTGCTCTACCATTTGTAAAATGGTCAGTTCCTCGTTGCCATAACAAACATTTTCCAACATCATACAGTTACGTTGGGTTTCTTCGGCGGTATCAACCAATTTCCAGCAGTCTTCTACTGTATAGGCTGCAGGCACCTCCAAGGCTACGTGTTTACCTTGTTGCATGGCGTAGACACTCATAGGAACGTGGTCTTCCCATGGGGTAGAAATGATGACAAGGTCTATATTATCTTGACGTAACATTTCTTTCCATGCATCTTTGCTTCCACTATATTTTTTTACTTTTTTATTACCTTTCGACTTTAAAAAGTCCACCGATTTTTGAGCCACCGCATCTCGGATATCGCAAATTGCGACTACTTCGGCCTTTGGGTCTAAGGCGGCAATTTGTTTTACATGACTAGCCCCTCTCATTCCAACACCTATGAAAGCAACTTTAACTTTTTCTATAGGGGCTACTTTTAACCCTATAACAGACTTCCCTAAAACGGGTCTTGGTGCTGATATTTTTTCTACCGTTTCCGTGGCGTTGGCCCTAGAATAGGTTGCTACTCCTGGTAGCCCCATAAACGCGCCTACCAAGGCCGAAGACCTTAAGAATTTCCTTCTGTTAAAATTGCTTTCAGATGTGCTCATAATGATTGGTTTTTTAACGTATTAGTATTTGGTATTTGGTATTTAGTATTTTGATTATTGATATGCTTTTGCTGTTTGTTTAGAGGTTCCTAATCCTTCGATTCCCAACTCTACCACATCTCCGGCTTTTAAATATTTAGGAGGATTAAATCCAAGACCTACTCCAAACGGAGTTCCTGTAGAAATAATATCCCCTGGCAATAAGGTCATGAACTGGCTGATATAACTCACTACCTCTTGTACGTTAAATATAAAGTCGGATGTACTACTATCTTGTACGGTTTCCCCGTTCAATTTTAACCATAGGTGTAAATTGTTAGGATCCTTAATCTCTTCCTTAGTGGCGATAAAAGGTCCTAGAGGCGCAAAAGTATCACAGCTCTTTCCTTTTACCCATTGCCCTTCTCTTTCTATTTGAAAAGCTCTTTCACTATAGTCGTTATGCAACACATAGCCCGCCACGTGATCTAAGGCATTTTCTTCAGAAACGTACGATGCTTTTTTCCCGATTACGATTGCCAATTCTACTTCCCAGTCTGTTTTTTCGCTTCCCTTAGGAATGATCAAATCGTCATTAGGCCCTACGATGGCCGATGTAGCTTTAAAGAACAATACCGGCTCCTTAGGTACTGCCATACCACTTTCTGCCGCATGCTTTGCATAGTTAAGACCTACACATACTATTTTGGAAGGTCTTACCAAAGGGGCTCCCAATCTCACATTATTATCCACAACAGGACAAGTACTCGCATTATCGGCCAACCAAGTTTTTAATCGCTCTAATCCATCTCCTCCAAAAAAATCTTCGGTATAATCCTGTCCAAAAGCGGACACATCCAAGCGCTTACCATCTTCCAATTGCACTCCTGGTTTCTCACTGCCTACAGCACCAAATCTTATTAATTTCATTTCCTTGTTATTTAAATTTGAATTCGTATTAACTTTTGTTCTTTCCGGAAGTCCCTGCGTCTAGCATTGCTTCCTTTTATTTTGTGACCAAGAGCATATTAAAGGCCTTACTTTTCATTAAACACCTCTAATTGTTTCCATTGTTTACTTCCGTATCCTTCTGGCTCATTTGTTTGCCTTTCCCCTTTAGTACTTCTACCATTTTCGATATAGGATTTCATCAGCACTGTTAAGGACGATTCTATCTCCGGAAAATCCCCATAAAGATTCTTTTGTTCTTGGGGGTCATTATCTAAGTCGTACAGCTGAAAAGGAGGTAGGTTGGCCAATCCTTCGCTTTTGGGTTTTGGAGCACTCCAGCCACCAGAATCTGCTGCAAAAATCATTTTCCATTTTCCTTTTCGGATCGCAAAACTACCATTGATAGAATGATGTACTGTAGCTTCCCTCTCAAAGTATGGTGAGTTGTTGTCTAGTAGTACAGGAAGCATAGAAAAACTATCTTCCCCTTCCTCGTCTTTTAAATCAACACCCACAATATCTGCACAGGTAGCCAAAAAATCTGTGGTACAAATTGTTTGATCTGCTATGGTCGCCGCCTTAATTTTCGCCGGCCACTTTACTATAAAAGGCACTCGGTGTCCTCCCTCAAAAATATCGGCTTTATGTCCCCTATAAATTCCGCTAGGACTATGGCCCTTACTCAACATTTCGTTAATATCGGCGGCTGGGGAACAACCATTGTCACTGGTAAAGACCACCAAAGTATTTTCTTCTATTCCGGCTTCTTTTAGCACCGCATTCAATTGCCCCATATAAGCGTCTATCAACATCATAAAATCACCATAGGGATTCAACTCACTTTTTCCTGCCCATTCTTCGGTAGGTAAAATTGGGGTGTGGGGAGATGGCAATGCCAAATACAAAAAGAACGGTTGTTCCTCCTTGGATTTGTCCTTGATATATTTAAAGGAGCGTCGAAAAAAGTTAGGAGTAACGTCCTCAAAATCGAAATCTTTGGCGGTTGGCCCCTTTCGCCACCACCCATATTTATCGGTACTCTCCGTAATCGTATCGGGCACCATGGTGGGCATCCCGTTTTCTACGTATACATAGGGCGCCATGTCCAAGGAACCACTATGTCCATAGGAATAGGAAAACCCAAGATCGTTGGGCGAATTTGTTACTGGTTTGGAAAAATCTATATTGTCAAAATCCTTGGCGTCCCAGCCATCTCCGGAAATAACTTTTGGATCTTTAAGGGCCCAATCCCATCCTAGATGCCATTTGCCTATAAAGGCCGTTGCATACCCTTCTTTTTGCAATAGGGAAGCTACCGTAGTGCGGGTCGTGGGAATAAGGGCATTGGAATTCCCTGTGAGCACACTGCTTTTTAAAGGACTTCTCCAATTGTACCTTCCGGTAAGGATACCATAACGGGTAGGGGTACATACCGCTGAGGAGGTATGGGCATCCGTAAACCTCATCCCCTCCGATGCCAGTTGGTCTAAGTGGGGCGTCCTTATTTTTCCTTCAGGATTATAGGCTTGAATATCGCCATAGCCCAAATCGTCGGCGAGCACATAAATAATATTGGGACGTTTTTCTACTTCGGTCTTCTCATTACATCCTACCAAAAATAGCCCTAAAAGAAGGAGAAGTAAATTAACTATATTATTAAACCTTGATTTCATTTTACTATTTTTTGGTAGACACCTCAATTTCGAGTTCATTTTGGTTCCTAAAAACACGAAGTTTTAATGTCCCTTTCCAATTATTATTCTGATAAGACTTCATTAAATCAGCCACGGTATTTATTTCCTCTTCTTCACAGGAAATGATAACATCCCCAACCTGAAGAGATGATTTTTCAGCGATACTTTCCTCATCTATAGCAAGCAATAACACCCCTGCCGTTTTATTTAAACCAGAGGCGGAACGTTCTGCCATGGTAGCAATGTTTTTAATATGTGCCCCCAGCCATTTAAAAGTTGTATCCTCTCCACTGGTATTCCCAAAAAACATAGTTGGAATATCGGGAGTTTTTGCCAAGAGTTTAAGTCTGGGATCTTTCACTCCAAACCCATCCATATCAAAATTTTTAAATCCGATCTTATGTGCTGGAGAATTCTCCTTGACGGCAAAATTACCAGATTTTGCATCCTCAAAAAGCGCATCCCCATAAACACTGTGTTGCTCTATTTCTTTGTTTTTAGAATTTTCTAAGGCCTCCTTATCGGGAAAAAGGTTATAATCTATTTCTTTACCCCAGGCTTGGAGCCTGATATCCTTGTGTTCTGTAAAAACAATATTATGTTTAAATACGTCTTCGCTGTTCTTAAACCAAACATGAGGGTGAAAACCATTATTGATCGAAATATTATTTTCTACGGTTCGGTAAAATCCTTCTCGTAATTTGATCCCACCATTTAAACATAGATTATTATAAATTTTATAATTCGAAGAACCGTCGTCCAAATCGATATCCCAACCATGATCGCAGCGAAACCTATTGTTTCTAATAATGGTGGTATGTATGGCATCCCATTTGGGCATCTCAGGATTATCGGCTACTAATTTATCCATGGCTTCCCTGTTAGGGTGCCAAAAACGATCCCTGCCCCAAGAATTAAAAGCTCCGTGATCTCCAGATTCTAAAACTGTGCTAAAAACATCGTTATATTCTATCACATGACCGCCCCAAGTACCATCTCCAATATTGATCCCTGCCCTAGGCACCTCATAAATACTGTTATGTTTTACGGTAATATCCATAGCCATGGCAATTTGTACCCCCGCGGTTTGTTTTTCTACACGACCAATACGGTAGATGAGGTTATTATCTACGGAGGAATTACTAGGGTATTTATTGGTTTTTGGTCCTAGAATGGTATCCATTTCGGTCAAAGATACAGTCTCGTTATATTGAAAAGAAGGAGATCGTACCGCATCTGGACTCCCCACAAAACTAATGGCCGATGCTCCACAATCGTGAATATGGTTGGCTACAATACTCACTTCTCTATTATAATTGCTCACAAAAATGCCATTGCCTCCTAGGTTGGTCAATTCACAATTTTGGATTCGCACATTCTCTGTACCCTCTAACAAAATAGCTCCCCCCCTATAAATGGTCCAATCACTTCTTAGTAATGGTTCATAGGGCTCCATAATTGTGCGTCGGGTATGTTCAAATTTAATATCACTTACCTCAACATCATGCACCGGATTATCTTCTGTACCTATAATTTCTAGGAGGTGTTTTTGTACAACTCCTTCTACAATGGCTGTTTGCATATCAGTTCCCGAAGGAGGCCAATAATACAATTTCTTTTGACTATCTAGGAACCACTCCCCGGGAGCATCTAATTCTTCGAAAACATTTTCGACCATACGGTACTTATCGTGCATTCCTGATGGACGATTATTTTGGTGGCCCCCGGACATTATAAGCTGACCACTATCATCTACACCCTCGGCGATATAATGGAAACCTCCCCACTCTCCGCTATGCATAGCATGTACTATGGCCCCCTTTGGATTTGTCCAGGTTTTTATCCTTTCTGACGCTATAGCATCCGAAGCATGCCCCTGCCAATGTCCACCCTTCTCATCATAATTGGGATATCTGGCCAGTACTTGTTGCTTTCCATCTACATAGAGTTGATCAAATTCTTGTTCTTTTGGCAATTGACTCATCCAAATTTGATCCTTGTATTTTTCCCATTTGGGGTTCAATACAATAGAGCCTTTTATAATGGTTTTATCCGCCCCTTGTCCAACAATTTTTAAAGGCCCCAAAGCCGGATCTATTTTTATCGGTTCAATAATCCGGTATTCCCCAGCCATTAAATGAAGGGTCACTGTCTGTTGGTTTCCCTCCTCTCGGACTTGGGCTACAGCCTTCATTCCTTCTTCGATGGAACTTAAAACAAGGGCTTCTCTAAGTGATGAACTTTGTTGACCATCAACAGCTATATAAATATCTGTAACCGATGGAGTGCATCCCCATAATAAAGAAAATAATAAAAAACAATAAAGGGCTATTTGTTTCATATATAAATATTAATTCTTTTTTTATTTTTAACGGTTATATGTAATTTGCATCTCTTCACTTGTCCTAGCGACCAGTTTTCGGTCATGCTTATTTCATTTTTTTATAGGAATAAAGGCTGATTTCGATATTATTCTATTAAAAAATCTAATTCTGCTATGGCGGCCGTTTTTCCTCCTCCAGCAATTTCTTTAGATTCTATCCTAATATATCGGGTGTTGACAATCGATTTAAAGGCGTGCTTTCTAGTTGTCGGATCGTTGATCAGGTTTCCAAATTCAAAACTCTCCAAAGTTTTCCACGATTTACCATCGGCACTGGTTTTAAGAACACCTTTCTCTATCATCCCTTCTCTATGCTTCTTTTGTGGCGTATAAGTAAACCCTTTAAGAGCATATTCCTTCCCTAGGTCCAAAGACAAATAATGTGTTTGTTTGTCAGAGGTTGACTCCCAAAAGGTATTGTTATTAGCATCAAAAGCAGCTCCTCCTTCTTTTCCTTGTTGTGCGCTACTTTGCTCTAGAAGTTTCCAATCTTTTTTAATCACCCCGAACTCCGTGCCGGCCACAGCTCCCAATAGATCGTTTATTAAGGCTACTGCCCTAACCTCTCCGGCTGGGAACAAAAAGCTTTCCTTATAAATTGGCGATTCTACGGTAGGTTGGGA
Source organism: Arenibacter sp. 6A1 (assembly GCF_012272855.1). Taxonomy (GTDB): domain Bacteria; phylum Bacteroidota; class Bacteroidia; order Flavobacteriales; family Flavobacteriaceae; genus Arenibacter. The sequence continues at coordinate 267,091 of NZ_JAAXCQ010000002.1, forward strand.
ACCATCTGTTGTGTATCTAATAGAATAATCCCCGTTTAAACTACCGCTAATATCACGTCCATGGGGTTTCCATCCAAAGTCTTCTTTTTTAGGAGCAATAGTTACCATTCCGTTTACATCTCTTACAATAGCAAGTTGTGGTGGGCGTGTATTGTAATAGAAGGCACCAATATTGGAAATAGCAGGGTACCATCTAGATTGCATGAATCTTACCCTTAATTTATTGGTAGTTACCTCTGGGAAACGCAATATTCTCTTGTATCCAATATTACTGGCTACCGCAATTTCTTGCCATTCATTATTCACCCAAGCATCTAAGGCATGCTTTTCTACTCTTTCTCCATGGGTGGCTATAGCCTCTTGGATTACAAATCTATTTAAGGTTATCGGAGTTTCCACACTAATGATCATCTCACTATTTTCCTTATCAAACACTTCAAAACTATCGCTATCTGTGTCCAAGACATTTTTAGGACCTTGGGCGGCAGCCAATAAATTATCCGTATAAGTTTCTTTAATTCGCTGCCCTACTTCTTCTAAAACACGGACATCTTCGGGAGAAAACTTCCCATCTCTATTCGGTGGAATATTTAATAAAAAAGTAGTATTGCCACCTACTGATCTTTCGTACATATCAAAAACGTCATCGGTACTACGTACTTTCTGATCGGTATCGTCCCTATAAAACCAGCCTTCGCGAATAGAAGTATTAATTTCTGCTTGTTGATAGTGCAAAAACTTGGCATCGTAAAGTTTTTCGCGGCTACCGATATCCTCTGCAGTAATGTCGTCAAAACGATTCAAGTTTGCAGGATCTTCTAGGTATGGAATTACGTTCCATTCGGTATCTCTAGTCTCTCCGGCTTCGTTACCACACCAACGAATATCTTCCTTTCCAAAAATTACCGCTTCCGGGGCAAGGGTTTTTATAAGTTTTTTCCAAGCTAAATAGTTATAGGTCTGTCCTCCTTTTCTCTTTGGATGGGCACCATCAAACCATACTTCGTGAATAGGTCCGTATTCGGTTAGCAATTCAAAAAGTTGGTTTAGGAAATACTCATTATAATCGTCTACCTTAAAGGTAAAAGTAGTTTTATTTTCGAAAGGCCTTCCCTCTACTGCCCTAGGAATAGTTCGCTCGGTATACTCACTTAAATTCCCATAGAGTCCTTCTTCATTTTCTATTTGGTATAAATCTGCAGGAGACAAATACACCCCTAGTTTAAGCCCGTATTTTTCACATGATTTGTACAGTTCTTTTAACACATCGCCCTTACCATCTTTAAAGGGTGAAGACATAATACCATGTTTGGTATACCTACTTTGCCACAGGACAAAACCGTCGTGGTGCTTTGCGGTAAAAACGACTTTTTTCATTCCCGCATCGCTCATGGCCTTACACCATTGGTCGGTATCTAAATTCTGAAGATCGAATATTTTAGGGTCTTCTTTTCCATTTCCCCATTCCATTCTGGTAAACGTATTGGGTCCAAAATGAATAAAAGCTATGAATTCATTTTTTAAGGCTTCGTATTGGTTAGCGGTAGGTACTACATGAGCAGCTTTTAGAACAATAGAATCCTTAGTATCCGTATCCTTTACCGGAATAGTATTGGAAACCGGCATTGTCAATGCATTAAAATTTGGTTTTTTAGCACAAGCTCCAAAAAGAGCAAGAGTCAGGAAATACAGAAAAATCTTTCTCATGTTATTCAAGTTATTTTTTTTAATAATTTATAAGGTAGATGAACCTTAGTTTTTAGAAATCTTAAAAACATAGGCATACTCATCTGATGGTTTCATTTTATTGCGATTATAAGCCGGCATGATCTGTTTCATGTCCTTTCCCGATTTTTTACGGGAAATGGTTTCCCCAGTTGCCAAAAGTACTATTTGGGTATTCTTTTCAGGACTATTGTTTTGAAGCAGCAATTCCCCATTGGCCCATTTAGGAGCAACGGCGAAATAGGCTTCTTCTTTTTGTGTAAAAAATAATTCTTTAAGGGCGAATCCAGGTTCAGGATCCACGGTTTGTTTTAAAATAAAATCGCATTCCAAATCTCGTTTTATTCCAACGTCCATAGTGTGCCAAGAAAACTTCCCGTTCCCGAAAAGGGTCTTATTCTGCAACCAATATTGGTACAACTCAGAATAAGCCCCTTTAGGAGAATAGGCAGGAACCGAATAAGAGCCCCAATGAATAAAGATTCCAAATTTAGCATCACCAAACCACTGTGCCACGGGACGGGAATCTAAGGACTCCCAAGTGGGTTGATAGCTGTTTTGAGAATTCATCTTAGAGACTCCTAACAAAGCTACCTGGGTTAAGGCAATGCTACATTTTTTCATTAGTTATTCTTAATAGGTTTTAAAAAAATATTACCCGTTTAACTTTATAAATCCACCGTCGATAGGAAAATCGGATCCGGTAATAAAAGAAGCCTCATCCGAACATAGATATAATGCCAGATTAGCTATTTCCTCTGGTTTCCCCATTCTTCCTATCGGCTGGGTTTTAGAAAGGTTTTCGAACATTTCTGCTTCTCTCCCTGGATAATTTTTCTTTATAAATCCGTCTACAAATGGCGTGTGTACCCTTGCTGGAGAAATACAATTACATCGAATTCCTTCTGTTACATAATCCTTAGCTACCGAAAGCGTCATGGTAAGCACAGCCCCTTTGGACATTGAATAGGCAAAACGGTCCGAAATACCAACCGAAGAAGCAATAGAGGCCATATTTAAAATAACCCCACCTTTTTCCTTCATTTTCGATATCGCGGCATGCATACAGTTGTAAACACCTTTAACATTTACATTGTAAATCCTATCCAGGTCACTTTCTTCGGTACCTTCTAAATTACCTACATGAGCAATACCGGCATTATTCACCAATATATCTATTGAATTTTCCTTGGCAATAGTGTCTATAATTCCTGCTACCTGCTTATGGTTAGACACATCACACTGGTGAAATGTAGCCTTACCACCTTCTTTTGTTATCGCTGCAACTATATTGGCTCCGCTTTCTTCATTAAACTCAAGTATATGGACGTTGGCGCCTTGGGCTGCAAATTTTTTGGAAATGGCCTCGCCTATTCCACTAGCGCCACCGGTAATAATAGCTGTTTTATTCTCTAAACTAAATCCTGACATTTTGTTTACTTTACATTGATAATTGTGTTCTGCCAAAGTCCTTAGGCCTTATTGGCTAATTCCTTTGCCCATACATCCCCATTTGGAAAGCTGTAATCTGCCAAAGACTGTTCTTTCATGGTAATACTGTATCCTGGCATTGATGGTGGCATATAGGCTCCATTCTTAATTACCACTGGATCGTAAAAATGTTCGTGTAAGTGATCTACAAATTCTATAATCCTATCTTCCATAGATCCGCTTATAGCAATGTAGTCTATCATAGAAAGGTGCTGTACATACTCGCACAGACCAACACCACCAGCATGTGGACAAACAGGAATATTGAATTTAGCAGCCATCAATAAAATGGCTAAATTTTCGTTTACGCCTCCTACTCTACAGCTATCGATCTGACAAATCCCAATAGCATCGGCTTGCATCAATTGCTTAAACATAACCCTGTTTTGACAATGTTCTCCTGTAGCCACTTTTATAGGCGCTACTGCTTTTGCTATCTTGGCATGTCCTAATATATCATCTGGACTTGTTGGTTCTTCTATCCACCATGGTTTGTATTTTTTAAGGGACTCCATATTGGTAATGGCCTCATCTACATCCCATTTTTGGTTGGCATCCATCATCAATTTCAGATCATCACCGATTTCTTCTCTGATAATGGCCGCTCGGCGCATATCGTCCTGTAAATCAGACCCCACCTTAATCTTCATATGCTTAAATCCGGCCTCCTTAGCTTCTCGGCATAGGCGTCGCATTTTATCATCGGAATACCCTAACCATCCAGCAGAAGTAGTATAAGCAGGATATCCGCTCTTCAATAAAGTATCGATACGCTCTTGCTTTGTGGCGGCCTTCGCCTGTAAAAGTTCTAGGGCTTCTTGTGGCGTAATGGCATCGGTAATATATGTGAAGTCGATACAGGACACCAATTCTTCTGGAGTCATATCGGCCAATAATTTCCATAACGGCTTTCCTTCAGCCTTGGCATATAAATCCCATACGGCATTTACCACCGCTCCGGTAGCCAAATGAATGACTCCCTTTTCTGGCCCCAACCATCGCAATTGGCTATCTCCAGTTATCATTTTCCAAAAAGCACCCATATTTTGAGTAAAACTCTCCAAGGTCTTGCCTTTAACCAATGGTGCTAAAGATTGGATAGCGGCTGCACATAGCTCATTCCCTCTTCCTATAGTAAAGGTAAGACCATGACCTTCCAAGCCGTCAGGGTGATCGGTCTTTAATATTACATAAGCGGCTGAATAATCAGGATCTGGATTCATGGCATCAGAGCCATCCAAAGATTTGCTAGTAGGGAAACGGACATCCTTTACTAAAATATCCGTAATTAAGATTTTGCTTTTCATCTGTTTACATTCTGTTAGTTGGAATGGGTACCAGGCATTTTTAGTCTAAAAAGATCCATTAACGATAGGCTTTTTAGCATTCTTAAACCCATTCCTATTTTATTACCCTAACAAAATTAAGCTTAAACTCTAGTCTTTTCCACCACTAGAAGCACCTTTTATGATACTTTTTAAACCTGAAACGTGTAATATTCTTAATTTTGAGTATGAAGTTTAATATATTCGGAAGGCGATATACCGGTAATAGATTTAAAGTGACGGTTAAAATTGGAAACATTATTAAATCCGGAATCATAGCAGACCGGGGTAATATTTTGCTGGTTTTCCATGAGCAACTTACAGGCGTATCCAATCCTTATTTCATTTAAATAACGGGTAAAGGTTTTTCTATGCACCCGTTTAAAAAATCTACTAAAGGCAGAAGGATTCATTTTTGCAATGGCAGCAACGTCTTTAGAACCTATAGGCTGATTAAAATTTTTGAAAACAAACTCGTAGATATCATCCAAAATTTTGTTCTCCGTCTTGTGAAAGGAATTTAAAAACCCGGGACTAGACAAGAGTCGGTATTCCCCATGATTTGCCAATTTATGAAGAATTTTAAGGAAACTTATGGTCTTTTCAAAAGCATCTAAATGCACAAGTTCCTCGATTTCATTTTTTATATCCTCATCTATATCTACAAATAAAATCCCTTGAGCCGCCCTCTTTATCAGCTGTTGGATAGGCTTCATCTCGATGACCTGAAAAAAATGTTTCCCAAGAAACTCTTCCTTAAAATGAACTCCGATAGCTTCGGAACTATGGGTAGATCCTTCCTCAAAGAAAACATCGTCATTTAACCACATATGAGGCAGATTTTTTCCAATCAATACCAAATCGCCCTCTGAAAACTTTTCTATACCATCGCCAATAAATCGAGTTCCTGTACTTTTTAAGATATACACCAATTCTAATTCTGGATGATAATGCCACACCTTTAAAAAATGTGAATCAGCATGTTGGGTAACGGTAAACGAACTGTTTTGTAAACTGGTTCTATTAAGGAGATGAAGTTTCATAGGAGGCTATAGTTGGTTATTCTTATATAAACGTATATTGTACATTTAAAGATAAAAATATACAATATATTTTATACTCCACTTATAAATGCAAAAAAAGTATCCCTCCACCCCTTAATAGGGCATAACACACGGTATGTGTTTTATAAAATGATTTATTTTTGATTGTGCAAACGGATATAATCCGAGGGGGACATACCCGTAATAGATTTAAAATGTCTGTTAAAATTAGAAATATTATTAAACCCAGATTCATAGCAGACCGGTGTAATATTATGCTGATTCTCCATCAGTAATTTACAGGCATATCCTATTCTAATTTCATTTAAATAACGGGTAAAGGTTTTCCTATGGATACGTTTAAAGAATCTACTAAAGGCAGAAGGGTTCATTTTGGCCACTTCGGCCACATCTTTGGAGCTTATGGGCTTACTAAAATTTTTAAAAATATACTCATAAATCTCATCTAGACTATTATTTTCAGTTTTCTGGAAAGACTTAAGGTACCCCGGACTAGACAACAACCTATAGTTGTCGTGATTGGCCAACTGATGGAGAATTTCGATTAATTTAAGCGTTTTTTCAAAAGGCATTGCAGTTAGCAACGCATTAAAGTCTTTTAAAATTTTAGGGTTAATATCTTCAAATAAAATTCCTTGACTGGCGGTATTCATCAATTGCAGAATTTTTTTCATTTCTGGAAGTTCAAAAAATCCCATCCCAAGGAAGTCTTCTTTAAAGTGTACCGCAATGGCTTCGGATAGCAGGGTAGAATTTTCTTCAAAGTACACCTCATCATTTAACCACATATGAGGCAAGTCTTTCCCTATTAAGACCAGATCGCCTTCAGAAAATTTTTCTATACTATCGCCGATAAACCGAGTACCGGTACTTTTTAAGATAAGCACCAATTCTAATTCCGGATGATAATGCCATACCTTTAAAAAGTGGGAATACCGATTATGACTTACCAAAAAGGAACTATTTTCTTTACTGGCCCTATCGAGAAGATGAAGTTTCATATGTAGATATCTTTTGTTCTTTTAACGCTCATACTTCGGCTGCGCCCAGTACAGGAATGTAATTCGCATATCGTCATTCGTCTTTGCGACCAGTTTTCGGTCATGCTCATTTCACCTCTTTATTAAAAAATTAAACCTACCTATAACATATAGTTGTTTCTGTCATAAAGATATCACTCTTTCTCGATACAGCAAAAAAAGTATCTGTAATAAGCAATTCCTTGGTGGACAATAGATGAAAAACAATATAATTTCGGAGAATACTATTTCTATATTATCAGTTGACCATTAAAATAACCACCAATAATCCTGAAAAAATCGTCTACCATTAATGAAAATCTAATGAAAGCCTTAAAGAAAGGGGACACCCAGGCTTTTAGGGCAGTTTTCGATATTTATCAGAATCGGGTGTATCACTTTGTAAAATCCATTACCAAATCTGATTATGTTTCGGAAGAAATAGTACAGGAAGTTTTTATTAAAATTTGGGGAATTAAAGAATCTATAAACACCGCCCATTCCTTTGAAGCCTTCCTTTTTACAATAGCCAGAAACGCTACCTATAATTACCTACGAAGTGTTGCCAACCAACAATCCTTAAAAGAAGAATTTTGGAAAAACATTAGTTATTCGAACAAACAGACCGAAGACACTATTTTATTGGGCGAATACGAGGCGTTGGTTGAAAATATACTCGAAAATATACCTCCCCAAAAAAGAAACATATTTATACTTTCCAAACAACAGGGTAAAAGTCATCAAGAAATAGCCGACTTACTGGGTATTTCTACAAAAACCGTTAAAAACCACCTGTGGGAAACCCTTAAGATTCTTAAAAGCCAATTAAAGCCACATTTAGAGACCATCCATTTCCTATTGGTTTTTCTATTACTCTAGCGCTTTTTTGCATTTTTTAAAAAAAATCGCATTATCATTTGGGACTTTTTCAATTTTGAGGTGTACTACTTATATACTCTTTACTCGTTGCACCTAAAACATTCTGAATTTGAACGATAAATTCTATACCGATAAGCTTTTTCAAAAGCTTTTAGACAATACCCTTTCAAACGAAGAGTATGAGGAGCTTATGACCATTATTAACAATTCTGACTCATCGAGTATTTTTAATAATAGTCTATATAAACACTGGGAGGACATCAATACCAGGTCAGTTTCAAAAGAAAAACTCCCTGATTCCAAAACATCTTTTAAAAATATTTTAAACCAAATAGAACAAGGTGCTCCTACTAAAAACAAAGAAACTAAATTCTATGCACCATTAATAAAACAATGGTTTGGGATTGCAGCCACCCTATTGTTTCTTGTTGGTATCTTCTCCATTATCCTTAAAGACACCACTAGCGACCAAGTTTCTATACCATCTACGCCCATCCCTACTTCCGGGCTTATTACCTTGCAGTTAGACAATGGTTCCGTTGAAACTATTACCGACACTAACGAAAGTACCATTAGAACAGCAAAAGGAACGGTAGTAGGAACCCAAAATGGAAGTTCATTACACTACCTAAACAATTCTGTGGCTGAAGAACTAATATACAACACCTTACATATTCCTTTCGGAAAGAAATTTGAACTACTCTTGTCTGATGGAACCAAAGTAACCTTAAACGCTGGGAGTTCTCTAAAATACCCCGTCCAATTTCTTTCTGGTCATACACGAAAAGTTTTCTTAAAGGGCGAAGCATTTTTTGACGTGGCCAAGGACGCCAAACATCCTTTTATAGTAAATGCTAACGATTTAAATATTCAGGTACTGGGTACTGAATTTAACCTTTCCTATTTTCCTGAAGATGAAGAAATAAGTACGGTCTTGGTAGAAGGATCGGTTGAATTGTACAAAGATGGCGCCGACAAAAACAAGAACACCGTTACCCAACTTCAACCAGGGCAAAAAGCTTCATGGAACCCTTTAAAAAACTCCATGCAAGTAAAAGCTGTAGATGTTAGCCTCTATACGTCCTGGATGCATGGGGAATTAATTTGTAAAGCGATGCCTTTTTCTAAACTAAGGACCAAGTTAGAACGCCATTTTAATATACGTATAGAAAATAACAATGAAGCCTTAGACAAACAAATCTATACCGCCACTTTTAAAGGTGAAAGTTTAGAGGATATTTTAGAAGCCTTTAAAGAAGACTTCCCTTTTAAATATTCTAGAGAAGGCGATACCATTACAATTACCAACTAAACCAATAATAACCTAAAACGAAAGATCAATGCAGAACAACTAAATCCAAAATCAACTAACATCACATTAATAAAAATGCCGGAAAATGTTGGCCCATTTCCCGGCGTAATAAAGTGATGTAAACAAATCAATTATTTAATCACCAAACTTTTACAAATTTATGAAAAATTTCAACTTGGGCAGGCCTCTCGATGCCGATTGGCTGCGCCAAAAAAACTTAGCGATGAAACTCACTACCCTTTTACTCTTAGTTTCTTTGTTTCAAATTCAGGCTAATACCTACGCCCAGAACACAAAAATCTCAATACATCTTAATGATGCTACCGTAGAACAGGTCTTTCAAAAAATAGAATCCTTATCTGATTTTAGGTTTCTGTACAATCATGAAAAGGTAGACCTACAAAGAAAAGTTTCTGTCAATGCCGATAAAAAGCAAATTTCCTCCATTTTAAAAGCTATGTTCGCCGATACCGATATTTATTTTTCGGTTAAGAACAAGCAGATTATTCTAAAAAACGGAAAACAAAAAGAATCCTACACTAAGGAAGTTTTAGAAGTTGTACAACATTCTGTTAGCGGTAATATTACTGATATGGACGGTATCCCTTTACCAGGGGCGAATATTGTAGAAAAAGGAACCACCAATGGGGTTACGGCCGACTTTGACGGGAATTTTTCTATTACAGTTGCCAACAGCAATAGTATACTGGTCGTTTCTTACATTGGCTATGCAACCACAGAAATACCAATTAACGGAAAGACCAGAATTCAAATTGCCTTGAAAGAAAGTGCTGCCGGATTGGAAGAGGTGGTGGTAGTAGGATTCGGGACACAGAAAAAAGTTAACCTAACCGGATCTGTAGCAACAGTAGATGGGGAAACCCTGACCAAAAGACCAGTAACAAACGCTGCCTCCATGCTACAGGGACAAGTTGCTGGTTTAAGAATAGTCCAAAATACGGGGGAACCAGGAAACGAAGGCCTATCCATACGAATAAGAGGTCAGGGAACATTTAGTAATGCCGGCTCCAATCCATTGGTTTTGATCGATGGTGTGGATGGAAATTTAGGTGATCTAGATCCTAATGATATCGATAATATTTCGGTCCTAAAAGATGCTGCCTCCGCATCCATTTACGGTTCCAGAGCTGCAAATGGCGTAATCTTGGTTACCACAAAATCTGGTAGAGCAGGAGAGTTCACCGTGGAGTATAATCTCAATACTGCCATACATACTCCCACAAAACTTTTTGATGTTATAAGCAATTCTGCAGAATATATGGAATTGTGGAACGAAGCAAAAAATAACACCGGAATTACTACGGGACTTTATCCACAATCCGAAATAGATCTTTACAGAAATGCTACGGACCGAACACTTTATCCAAACACCAATTGGTTAGATATTATGTTCAATCCGGCTTTTGTGCAATCCCACAATATCGGAATAAGCGGTGGTAAAGAAGATACCCACTACAAATTATCTCTTAGCTATGTGGATCAACCAGGTGTAATGAAAGGTTTTGATTATAAGAAGTTCAATGCCCGTTTAAATCTAGGTTCCCAAATCAACGACTTTATAAAAATAGGCGCAAACGTAGCTTTAAAAAAGGGCGACCTATCAAGACCAAGACAAGGATCCAGTGATATGTTTCTATCAACCATGTCACAAGCCCCAACCTATTTGCCAAAATTACCTGATGGGCGTTATTCCTACAAGGCATATGATTTTGAATCAAATAATAAAAATCCTTTGGCCATAGTTGAAAATGAAGTTCTAAGAACGATAACTGATTATTCTGTTAATTTACAAGGTTGGGCAGACATCAATCTAACTAAATCAGTTAACTGGTACTCCAAGGCCGCAATCGTTGGAGATTTTGAAAAATGGAAAGATTGGCGGCCATCAGTACCACTTTACAACTACCGTACCGGAGAGTTTGCAACAGATTTGGACGTTGGTGGAAGAGGACTTCAAGTTAATAATGGACAAAACATATTCACCAATATTTTTACATATCTAAAATTTGAGGATGAGATAAGTGAAGGGCATAGCCTGACAGCCCAAGTGGGTTACAGCGAGGAATCCAATAAAGAAGAATATCTGCGCGGTTATAGACGAGATTATGCTGGCAATAACCTAAGGGAATTAGATGCTGGTAGCTTGGCCGTTCAAAATGCCAACGGATCTACTTATGAATGGGCATTAAAATCTTTTTTTGGTCGTTTAGGTTATAATTTTAAGGATAGGTATCTGGTTGAGATGAATATCCGCCACGATGGAACCTCTAGATTACATGAAGATCACCGATGGGGAACTTTCCCTTCAGTCTCCGGAGCCTGGAGAGTATCGGAAGAATCTTTTATGAAAAATGTGTCAACGGACTGGCTCAACAGCCTGAAGATAAGGGGATCTTATGGAGAGTTAGGCAATCAGAATATTGGTAATTATCCTTATCAGGATATCCTTGGCCTCACTGGAAATTATTCCTTTGACAATGCCAATTTATCCTCCGGGGCAGCGCAAACAGCTTTATCAAACCAAAACATTACTTGGGAAACTACTAAAATTACCGACATCGGCTTAGATCTTAGTGCTTTTGATGGCTTTTCCCTCACCTTTGACTGGTATAGAAAAACAACCTCGGATATTCTAAGGGGATCCCAGGTAACCGGACTCATAGGTTTGGACGCTCCAATAATAAACAATGGAACTATGCAGAACACAGGTGTCGAGCTCAATTTACAATACAACAACAATGTCCATTCAGGTGCGTTTGAAGGCCTTAGATACAATCTAGGGTTCACTATCGACCGCTTCAAGAATGAACTAACTGAATTTGGGGAACGCGAAATTGGCGGCAACACAGTTAAGGAAGAAGGACGCTCATGGGACACTTTTTATATGCTGGAATGGACAGGTATTTTCCAAACTCAGGCTGAAGTGGATGTTGCACCCAAGCAATTTAATGATAATACTGGGCCTGGAGATCTTATATACAAAGATCAAAACGGAGACAATATCATAAACGATGAGGACCGTACTTATATGGACGGACAATATCCCGAATTCGAATATGCTATGAATTTTAATGCCAATTGGAAGAATTTTGATATCTCACTATTTTTTCAAGGCGTAGAGGGAAGAAGTATTTATGTTCGTGATTGGGGAACCATACCCTTTGTACAAGGGGCGCCTCCGACAACTGATTGGAGAGATAGATGGACGGATGATAACCCATCCACTACAATGCCCAAAATATATTGGGGATTTAATGCTCCTGATAAAATCAGGAGGACTTCAAGTTATTTTCTACAGGATGCCTCTTACTTAAGGTTAAAGAATATTTCATTAGGGTACAACCTGCCAAACTCCATGCTAGAGAAAGTAAAGCTTAAAAAATTAAGAGTTTATGTTTCAGGAGACAACCTATTGACTTTTACCAAGTATCCAGGCCTTGATCCTGAAAGAGGAGAAAGTGGTCGTTTTGTAAGCTACCCACAGAACAAAATATATTCTCTAGGCCTTAATATTCAATTTTAAAACCAAAAAAATGAAAAGATATATTTTACCAATTTTACTAGGCGTCATATGTGTCGGTTTTGTAGGATGTGAAAAGGAAGCATTGGACAAAAACCCCTTGGATAAATTATCCAGTGGCGAATTTTGGAAATCCAAACAGGATTTTGATATGGCACTTACCGCAATATACGGGGAGTTACAAAATGCTATGTTCTCTGTGGGTGCCCCTAATTGGGATGTACTAACCGACAACGGCTATGGACAGCATAATTATTGGGGAAGCCAAGCTATTGTTCAAGGAAACATCTCCCCAACTTCGGGCGGCTATATTTCTGATATTTACAATAGCAGTTACAAGGGTATTGCGCGTGTTAACATTTTCCTCAATCAACTTAATGATTTTGAAGGTGATGAAATAGATGCCGTAACCAAATCAAAATATAAAGGTGAGGCAATGTTTATGCGTGGCTTCTATTATTTTCAATTGTACTCCAATTACGGTTCAGTCCCTATTGTAACCGAATCGTTAAACCTAGAAAACCAAATACAGCCCAAAGCTTCTGCAAATGAGGTTTTTGAACATACATTGGCCGATCTTGATACCGCTATCATTAATCTATCTTCTGAAGTATATGCCGACAACGGCGGACATGTGGTGAAGTCATCCGCACAAGCATTAAAACTAAGGGTACTCCTATTTGCGGCATATGGGGACAACGGAACGGTTGATTCAGGAATAATGGCCCAAGCGAGGGACCTAGCATTGGAAATAATGGGATCCGGTTACGAGTTAAGCCCAAATTTTGAAGATGTCTTTAAAGATGGAACCCAAGAAGGAAATCCAGAAATTATCTTTTCCATCAAGTTTTTGGCACCGGACAATTCTACGGCTATGGATCAATGGTATGGAGATTGGGTAGTAATCAGCCCCTTACAGAATTTAGTTGATGCCTTTGACCCATTAGACCCTAGGCTAGACAAAACAATATATGCCGATGAAGTAAACTTTGATGGCAATATTCATTCTCCTTCCAACGGCCTGCCCACCGGCTTTGGAGTAAAAAAATTCCTTAGCCCTGGACTTATGCCCTATGGATATTCTACCCAAAGTCAACAAGACTGGGTTTTATTGAGATATGCGGATATATTATTAATGTATGCAGAGGCACAAAATGAACTTGTAGGTCCAGATCAATCAGTCTACGATGCTATTAATGCCGTTCGTGGGCGAGTAGAAATGCCCTTCCTTATAGGTTTATCTAAGGAAATGATGCGCGAGGCCATACGCCACGAACGTAGAATTGAATTAGCATTTGAGGGATTGCGCTACTACGACCTCAAAAGGTGGAGAATTGCAGAAACGGTTTTGAACAATGTATCCGATGGAATATTGGAATATACTTTTGAAGAGCGTTTCTATCACTGGCCTTTGCCTCAATCTGAAATTGATAAAAGTCAAGGAATATTGGAGCAAAATCCAGACTACTAAGTCATCAAACATAATATCCTTTCTAATTAATCTTTTAAGGAGAGTATTTATAAAAAACCAGGAACCTCATACGTTTCTGGTTTTTATTCAAAAGTTAATATTATAATTGTAAAAACACCCTAGTCCCTTACATATTAAATAGTACATAATAAACTCAGCTACCCCCTCATTCCTAGCAATAACCCAAAAACGCAACAATAAACTAGCAACAAAAATGAACAAATTAAAACCTATTTATTTCGGTGCTCTTATCGGAATATTTCTTTTCACTTCTTCCAGCCTACTCGCGCAAAAGGGAGAAGAGTTAAAACTTTGGTACCAAGAGCCTGCCAAATCTTGGATGATGGAAGCCTTGCCTATTGGCAACGGTTATATGGGCGCCATGATTTTTGGAGGCATAGAAGAAGAACATATTCAGTTTAACGAGGAAACGCTTTGGACCGGAGGAAAAGGCGAATGGGCCGACTATAAAGGGGGCAATAGGGAAAATGCCTATAAACACTTGCCCGAGATAAGAAGGTTGCTCAATGAAGGAAAATATAAGGAAGCCCACCAACTGGCCAATAAGGAACTTACCGGTATCATTAAAGAAGATAAAGGAAATGATGTTTTAGAAGGGTATGGTGCATACCAACCATTTGGCGATGTTTTTGTAAAGCCTGTACAGCAGGGGGAACCTACGAATTACACAAGGGAACTGGACATTTCCAAAGCCGTAGCCAGCGTAAACTATTCCATAGATGGTATACAACATAAACGTGAATATTTTGCCAGCTATCCCAACCGTACTTTAGTGTTCCGTTTTGAAAATAATAGCCCCGAGGGAATCGACTATATCGTGCGCCAAACGACCCCGCACCAGAATATAAAGTCGGTATTTAAAAACAACCAACTTATTATGTTTGGCCAATTAACAAACAACGGAATGGGATTAGAGAGTCGCATGTTGATTGAATCTGATGGAAAAAAACTATCTTATGACAATGGTGAAATATTGGTGAAATCGGCAAAAACCCTCACCCTATACCTCACCGCGGCTACCGATTATAAAAACGAGTACCCCAACTATACGGGCAGAGATTATAAGGCTTTGAATAAAAAAACGATAAGCTCGGTAAAAAAATCAAATTACAAGCAGTTACTAGAAAAACACATCCAAGATTTTTCCAATTTGTTTTCTAGGGTTAATTTTTCTTTGGAAGGGGAAAACAATTCCCATATTCCGACCAATGACAGGCTAAATGCTTATGCTGAGGGCAAGGAAGACCCTTCCTTGGAGACGCTTTATTTTCAGTACGGGCGGTATCTTCTTATCAGCAGTTCCCGACCAGGTACTATGCCTGCCAATTTACAGGGAAAGTGGAATAACAAGACAAATCCGCCTTGGAGCAGCGATTACCACGCCAATATCAATATCCAAATGATCTATTGGCCTGCAGAGATCACCAACCTATCGGAAAGTCACGAACCGCTTATAGAATACATAGACAAATTAAGAGCCCCCGGCCGTCAATCGGCAAAAGATTTTTTCAATACTAGGGGGTGGATTGTCAATACTATGAATAATCCCTTCGGGTTTACCGCTCCTGGGTGGAGCTTCCCTTGGGGCTTTTTCCCGGGTGGTGCAGCATGGTACGGCCGACATGTATGGGAGCACTACGAATTTACCGGAGACAAAGCCTATTTAAAAGAAAAAGGCTATCCTATAATGAAAGAGGCCGCTCTTTTTTGGTTAGATTATTTGACCAAGGATTCCGAAGGGAAATTAGTTTCTTCTCCCTCCTACTCGCCAGAACACGGTGGTATCTCTACTGGGGCTTATATGGATATTGAAATAGCCTGGGATATTTTTAATAATTGTATCCAAGCCATCGATGTCCTAGGGCAAGACAAGGATTTTAAAGAACAACTAATCGCTGCGAAAGGAAGCTTATTGCCATTAAAAATTGGCCAATGGGGACAATTACAGGAATGGAAAGAAGATGTTGACGATCCTAACAACAAACATCGCCATGTTTCCCATTTATACGCATTGTACCCGGGGAACCAGATAAATAAGATAGAAACCCCAGCCCTGATCGATGCTGCCAGAGTATCCTTGGATGCTCGCGGCGATGATGGTACAGGATGGTCTATAGGATGGAAAATCAATTTTTGGGCACGTTTATTCGACGGCGATAGGTCTTATAAATTATTAAGGAGAGCACTACAGCTTGTTCATAACGATGGCGTCAATATGATGGACGGTGGCGGTGTTTACACCAACCTACTATCTACCCACCCGCCTTTTCAGTTAGATGGTAATATGGGAGCAACCGCCGGAATGGCAGAAATGCTGTTGCAATCGCATGCCGGAGAAATCAATATCCTCCCAGCCCTTCCGAAAACTTGGGACACCGGTAAGATGAGCGGATTAAAAGCAAGGGGTGGCATTGTAGTCGATATCGAATGGAACCAAAAGAAATTAAAACGCATCGTTTTAAAATCGGCCTTCGACCAAACTGTTACGATCAGGTATCAAGAAAAAACGGTCGACATAAAGCTGCTTTCTGGGAAACCACAGCTACTGGACGGGGAACTGCAACCTTTGGATTAAAATAAGAATAAAGCATTAAACCCTATTGACGAATAAATTGTATCGTGTTCATAATAGTTAACCAACCCCAACTAATTTAAAAAAAACATTACTGATGGATTTTAAAATTAAAACAGTAGTCTTCCTATTTATTTTAGCAACTACCAGTTGCTTTGGCCAAAAGATCAAAGAACAGAACAAACCCAATGTGATCCTTATATATGCAGATGATCTTGGTAGAGGGTTGCTTTCTCATGAAGGTCAAAAAATCATTAAGACCCCAAACATTGATAATTTGGCAAAAGAAGGCATGCGTTTTGAAAATGCCTACGGGGCTATGCTATGCGCTCCTGCAAGAGCTAGCCTTATTACAGGCTATCATGATGTACACGGAGATCGATGGAAAATAACATCAGGGAATGCGTATGCAAATATTTCCACCGGAAAAATGGATCAGGAGGAAATAGCATTAAAATTAAACAACCAATTAGGTGAAACTGCTTCAAATGAGGTTTTTTTGGCCGAAATTTTCAAAAACAAAGGATATACAACAGCCGAAATCGGAAAGCTCGAGTGGGGATTCTCGGTTACTGACAAGCAAATGAAAAGACATGGCTGGGATTATTATTACGGATATTTAGATCATCAGAGGTGCCATGGCTTCTATCCTCCATTCCTATTTGAAAATGGAAAGTTGATAGAAATAGAAGGAAATACAAGGACCAATAGCGGAAAAAGTAGGGAGCTCGAAACAGCAGAAACCTATAATGAACGTTGGAATATGGAGGGAAAATCGGTCTATTCCCAAAATCTGTTTCTAGAAAAAATAATTGGTTTTATTAATGAAAATAAAGACCGTCCTTTTTTCCTCTATCACCCCACCCAATTGCCACATGGCCCTGTTGCCATTCCTGAAGTTCATAAGGAATTTGTGAACGATGAGAGACTGACACAAATTGAAAAAGAATATGCCTCTATGGTTAAAATGTTGGATGACCATGTTGGCATTATTATGAATGAATTAAAGACATTGGGTATTGATGATAATACCATAGTAGTATTTACTTCCGATAACGGTCATGAAATATACTATTCCCAAGAAGGCAGGATTCTTAAGCCAGTTAGAAATATGACGACCGGTGAATTTTTTGACGATATAGACACTAAATTTTATAGTGAAATAGGAGGTGATATATTTGATGGAAACGATGGCATGGCAGGAATTAAAAGAAGTAATTGGGAGGGTGGTGTCCGAGTGCCCTTACTAGTGCGATGGCCTGGGAAAATTCAACCCGGAACTACCTCCAACTCCTTAGTAGCAAATTATGACTTTATGGCCACCATGGCCGAGCTCTTAGATTATAATTCTCTAGAAGGCAAAGATGGTGTTTCTTATCTGCCAGAATTGCTGGGCCAACAAGGACAAACAAAGGAATATGTGGTTTATTCTTCATTCTTAGGACCGGCAATTGTAACACATGACGGTTGGAAACTTCGTTACATTGCTGCTAAGGACATTTTTCAATTATATTTTCTGCCGAATGATTATAAGGAAGAAAGTAATATTATCATAGGGAATGAACAAAAAGCCAAAGAATTAAAAATAATTTTGACAGAGGAGTGTAACGGAGATCTGAACAATGGATGGTTTACTTATGGTAGGAATATTTTACCTGCCATTAAATTATGACATTTTGGTAAAACCTACGGAAAATGTAAGTTTTACGGGCAATAGCTTTCATGGGACTATGACCAAATTCGTTCTCAAAACCACCTAATTCATATTTTCTATAAAACACTATGACAAGGCGGTCAGGAAGGACCAACCCCACACCAATTTCAATCTTCTAAATAAAAGAGCTTTATCACCTACAAAATCACACTTAAAAGAATTAAAACCCAAGGTTAAAATAAAATTTTAACACTTTTTCAGAGAAAGAGCAAAAATCATATCAATAATAGGTAGTTTTTTGGTAGCGTAGCATCTAACAAGCCCATATCTTGCATTCGAGTTAAGTGTTTTAATATACTGTTTCCTTATATTGTTACAGTTATATAGAGTTTACGCGGAAATAAGATGTTGTTTTTAGTAAACTTTTTTAAAAATGTTGAGTTAGTTTTTTTTAAACCCGGAAAATACTAGTTTTCCGGGTTTTTTTATGATCAATTAGTACCGATCCGTACCCTTTTTCTGCAAAATTTTGGGCACCACAATCAACTTGCCCCTACTCCTCATTCCTTTAGCCCTCATCATAATTATTTGGGCGTTCCCTCCTTCGTCGGGCGGGCCCTTGGCTATATCCCTTGCCATGCTGCGGGGATGCCGCCGCGGTCCCTAACGCAGTATTCCGTGAACAATAAACAACTAGTAATGATTTCTTCATAGAGGACCAATGCGCCATTAGCCCGGTAATCCGGTTCCGGAAAAAACACTATCCCAAAAATTCCCCTATATACCGACCAACCCCCTTTTAAACGGCTATTTTGCGTTAAGGATTGCAGTGAAAAGCCCACAGTATTGCCCTAGCAATACGAGGACTTGCAGCGGAAAGCCTGACGGCCCTAGCCGGAACGCCCAAATACAATTCCTAGGGAAAGAATCCTCTCTTACTTAACCGCTTCTTGTATAAAAATGGGGCAATTAGCTTCGCAAACGCCTTATTTGTGGTACCTTGTCCACCCTAATCTTTTTTAGACCTTGGTTGATTTCCCAGAACACATTACCAAAAATGGCGGTTTATAAAGGAGTATTTTAAACTTTAAGCCATGTTGCCCACAGAAACCCATAGCGTGCCCTTGCAAGAAAAACCCATACGTTTACAGGACTATGGGGCAGGGATTTTCAGCAAGATCCCCACCAAATCGGCCTTAAAAAAGGCCCTAAAAAAAGAACTGATATCCGTGGATGGGAAAATTGCGACCACTGCAACTTATTTATACGGCCATGAGGTCATCATCTTTAGGGAACCTCCCAGCATCGCCCCTAAAAAATCCCTGATTTTCCCCTTAGAAGTAGTGTACCAGGACGATTATTTGGCCGTGATTTATAAACCAGCGGGTATTTTAACCAGTGGAAATAAATTTATTACCGTGGCCAATGCCTTGGCGCAAAACCTACACAGCAGCACCCAAGAAGATAAGATTTCGCCCCGACCGGCACATCGATTAGATTACCCTACCACAGGGCTTTTACTTATAGGAAAAACGAACGCCGCCCTTACCGCCCTGCATAAACTATTTGAACACAAAACCATTGCCAAAACTTATTTTGCGGTAGCTATTGGCGCCATGCCGGCCCAGGGAACTATAAATAGCCCTGTAGACGATAAAATGGCGATCTCTGCTTATGAAGTCCTAAAAACAGTGCCTTCGGAAAGGTTTCAGTGGTTGAATTTGGTAAGATTATCGCCAAAAACAGGAAGAAGACACCAATTAAGGAAACATTTGGCCTCCCTGAACAACCCTATTTTGGGAGATAAGGAATATGGCACAAAACCTTTGATACTTCACGGAAAAGGCCTGTACCTGCATGCGTATTCCTTAACTTTTACACATCCGTTTACCCAAGAAAAAATGACCTTTACCAAAACACTTCCCGAAAAATTCACCAAGTTGTTTCCAGATTTCCAAGACTTTTCCGGTCGTAGTTAATCTTTTATTCTTGGGAAATATGAAAAATGGCATCGCCCTGATTAACGATGGGAGATTGATTTATACATATAATATGACCGTCGTGTACTGCTTTTATACTGCGCTCAAAGTTGCCAAAAGGGTCGGACACACTCCCTAAAAGATCGCCTTTTTTTACCTCACTTCCCAAGGCAATATAGGGGTGGAACATGCCAGAATATTTTGCCCTTACCCATTGTGACTTGTTAATGGTCACCGGGTTTTTTGCCTTTGCCTCCATTTGGCCAAGCTCCTGGGCAAAATCTCGCATCCCCAAATGGTCCATTACCCTAAGGGCCCCTGCGATTCCGCTTTGTGTAACTCCATTATTAATATCCAAAGATTTCCCGCCTTCAAAAAGCAGCACTTTTTTCCCCATTTTGGCCAGGGCTTCCCGAAACGACTTTTCTCTAGTATTTGCCAGCATTACAAAAGGCGATCCAAATACCTTTGCCAGTTCCATACTCTCTGCATCGTCCTTATTTATCCTAGTCTGGGGGGCATTAAAACGGCTTTCCGCTCCCGTATGGTAATCGATACAGTAATCGACCACAGGAGCAATTTCTTTCATGATATGATAGGCAAACCTACTGGCCAAAGAACCACGGGCACTCCCGGGAAATACCCTATTGAGGTCTCGTCCATCGGGGAACTGCCTAGTTTGGTTTAGGAAACCGAAAATATTGACCACTGGCATACAAATGACCGTTCCGCATTGCGGCCGGTTGTATTTCTTGGAAATCAATTGGCGCACAATCTCTACCCCGTTCACTTCATTCCCATGAATACCGCCCGTTAGCAATAGAACGGGTCCCGGTTTTTTTCCGCGTTGTACGATAATGGGAACTTCAATTTTGGTTCCTGTATGCAATTTGGCAATATCCAAATTCAGCAATATACCTTTCCCGGGCAACACGGTTTGCCCCAACAATTCAAATTTATTATTCGGCATGTCTTTCCACATATTTTATCATAAGCCCTGCTATATCTTTTCCGGTCGCGGCTTCTATTCCTTCTAAACCGGGGGACGAATTTACTTCTAAAATCAATGGCCCCCTAGCAGATTGTAGCATATCTACACCGGCTACTCCT
This sequence comes from Arenibacter sp. 6A1, assembly GCF_012272855.1. GTDB lineage: Bacteria > Bacteroidota > Bacteroidia > Flavobacteriales > Flavobacteriaceae > Arenibacter. The sequence continues at coordinate 288,254 of NZ_JAAXCQ010000002.1, forward strand.
AGCCCCATTACCCGTGCGGCTTTTATGGCAGCATTCTCTTCCTCATCGGTAAGTTCTATGATATTGGCAGACCCCCCACGGTGAAGATTAGATCTAAATTCTCCTTCCTTTCCTTGCCGCTTCATGGCCCCTACTACGACGCCATCTATCACAAACGCCCTAATATCGGCCCCTTTGGCCTCTTTGATAAATTCCTGGACTATTACCCTGGCCTTTAACCCATTAAAAGCTTCCAGGATAGACTCGGCAGAATTCCTATTGTCCGCTAGGACCACCCCAAGACCTTGGGTACCTTCCAACAGTTTTATGACTACTGGTGCGCCCCCCGCACTATCAATAATCGTAGCCACTTCCCTAGAGTAATTACTGAACACCGTTTTTGGCAAATCCAGGCCTGCCCTGGACAATATCTGAAGACTGCGCAATTTATCGCGGGAACGGACCAGCGCTTGCGATTCCACAGCCGTAAAAACCTTCATCATCTCAAATTGCCGAACCACTGCCGTTCCATAAAAAGTAATGGAAGCACCAATACGGGGAATCACCCCATTTACATCCTTAATTTCGGCTCCCTTATAAATAAGTCCAGGCTTCTTTTTTTCAATCACAAGATCACATTTCCCATGATCTACGACCAACATTTCATGCCCTTTTTTTTCGCCTGCCTCCACAAGCCGTTTGGTAGAGTACAGGTTGGGATTTTGGGATAGGATTACAATTTTCATATTCTATTTTGTTAAGGTTTTTACAGTGTCGTTAAAGGGAATGAAGTGGAAAAAAGTGCCCTATTTAATTCCATACCTATTAAGATACAGCAAATCCTTTAATTTAATATGGTACTGCACACTATATTAAAGAAACACCTCAATTAATCTAACTATCCGGAATTCAGAAGCTCTAGGAAATTTTTATTTAAACTCCAATCTGTCTACACCATAATTTTTATCTTTAACAGTCTGAACCTTGGATACGATATTATGAAATCAATTGTTTTCCTTTTAACCTTTTTCTGTTCCATGTACCATTACTCCCAAACCACTATTTTGCCCATATGGCCCAATGACATTCCCAATACCATAAAAACCGATGAAGTTGAAGAAGTCTTAAACCAGGATATTATCAGGATCTCCAAAGTCCAAAATCCAACGATAGAGGTATATCTCCCCGCCAAAAAAATAGCCACAGGACAGGCGGTATTAATTTTCCCGGGAGGAGGCTATCAAATTTTGGCCTATGATTGGGAAGGAACCGATTTTGCAAAACTTTTAAACTCCAAGGGTATTGCCGGCATTGTCGTAAAATACCGTTTACCCAATTCGAAATCAATTACGGAAAGGCATAAGGTACCCCTCCAAGATGCGCAACGTGCTATGCGCTTGGTGCGCTCCATGGCCAAGGAATGGAATATAAACGAAAACAATATTGGCATTATGGGGTTTTCCGCAGGCGGTCATTTAGCCGCTACCTTGGGTACACATTATAATGAAGAGGTATATGCAAAAACAGATGCTGTGGATCTGTTTAGTGCGCGACCAAACTTTATGGCCTTAATTTATCCGGTGATCAGCATGGCCACGGCCCATACCCACCAGGGATCAAAAACAGCTTTGTTGGGAAAAACCCCAAATCAAGCCCAGATAGACCATTTTTCTAATGAATTGCAGGTAAACAAGGAAACTCCGCCTACCTTTTTAGTACATGCCAGTGACGATACCGCGGTGCCCGTAGAAAATAGCCTGCTCTTTTATACGGCTCTTAGAAAATATAATATCCCCGCAGAAATGCATATCTATCCAACCGGCGGTCACGGTTTTGCCTTAGGTCTAGGCAATGCTCACCTCGCTAGCTGGACCAACCAATGGATAGGTTGGCTTTCTAGCCTATAACAGATTTGGCAAAACATACCATTAAAAAGGATGCCTTCTCTGGCCTGGTAAGACCTAAGAAAGCACCCTTTATGGTTTGCTATTCAAATGAAAACAGTATCCTTATTTCTTTTGTGGTAAAATACTAAAGGAATACCGATATACTTTGGGCGTAATGGTATATTCCGGATGCGGCAAAGCACCCCAAGAATTATCACCTCCCACGCCCATTTGCAGATAGTCTATATTCCATTGTACGGTTTCTCCAATTTTGATATCTGCTCCGTGGTTTTTGGTCACTGGTACCAATCCCGAAGCCGATTCGGCTCCGTCACCAATATTAAAATCGAGTTCCGCCATCCCAAACGGCCAGGCACTGCTATTTAAAACAGTAGCATTTCCTACCGCCGTTAAAGTAATATTGGGCGAAGAAAGGCTTATGCTTTCTACCTCTGTTTTATTTCCTGTTTCCTGTGGGCGTAGATAGAGGTGAAAACTATCTTTTATTTTTGCTGAATACCGCCCTTTTTTAACCCCTGTTTTTCGGTCCCAATAACTTTCTTCGGGTCCGTTTCCATACCAGGCCATGCTATCAAAATCGTCGGATAGGGTCATATACATCCCTATTCTAGGAATATTGGGCAACGCTTGTTGCTTAGGGGTAAAGGTATAATCAACGGTCAAGACACCACTAGCTTGTAGTTCATATTTTACGACTACTTCGGCTACTTTTTTGGGCAATCGGTAGGCCACGGTAAAGGCTATTCCATTTTCCGATTCCTTAGGGGCATGCATCAGGGTAGCGGTATACTGATAGGTAGCATCTTGCCATACTTTCGCCCAACGGTGCATATCGTTCCCCAAATCGTTATCCGTAGGAGGACGCCAAAAGTTAGGGCGGATTGGGTGCCTGGTCACTGAGCTTCCCTTATAGCGCCAATTTTTAATTTCGCCCGTTTTGGCATCAATGGTTAGGTTCACTAAATCGTTGGTAAGGCTTATTTCTGCCTCGGTCGCTGTTACCGAAAGCGGCTTGCCACCCTCCGATATAGGAAGACTTGTTTTTCCCTTTTGAACTACAAACTGATCCCAGGCCACCTCGTGCCCTTGCGGCACCAAAGGCGTCGCCGTTTCCTGAACCAATTGCAGTTCTAGAATATATTCTTTGTCTTTATCCCAAGTCTTAGGGAGTTTGTTTATTTTAAATTTTGTTTTTTCTTGAGGCAATACCTTTACCCTAATCCCACTCTCCTGAGCTACGGCAACCCCATCGGCCAAAAGTTGCCATGAGATACTTTTATCTGAAAAATCGGCAAAGAAATTTTTGTTTTCCAGTTGTATTTCCCCATTGCCCAAATAGTAAAATTGCGCAGGCTCATATACCTTCTTTACCTCGGTCAGGTGTGGGTGTGGATTCCGATATGGATCTACCAAGCCATTGTTTAAGAAATTCCCATCGGTTGGCAAGTCTGGATGAAAATCGTGTCCATAGGCAAAATAGGGCTTCCCTTCTTCATCAATATACTCCAGACTTTGGTCTACCCAATCCCAGATATAGCCTCCTTGGAGGTTAGGGTATTTTTCTATAATATCCCAGTAATCCTGTAAGTTGCCCACAGAATTCCCCATGGCATGGGCATATTCAATCATTATGGAAGGCTTATCGGAATCGGACTCCCCATGTTCTATCAAATACTCGGGCTTAGGGTACATAGGGCAATACAGATCTGTATAATCTTCTTTTCCCGCTGGTTCGTACTGTACAATTCTATTATCGTCCTTTTCCTTTAACCACTTATAGGTAGTTCTAAAAATTTCGCCCTCCCCGGCTTCGTTCCCCAAAGACCAGGAATAAATAGAAGGGTGGTTTCTATCTCTATAATACATTCGTTGTGTCCGCATCATATGTGCCGGCAACCAACTCATTTCATTCCCTATCTGGGTCTTTTCGTCTATAGCCAAGGGGTGACTTTCTATATTGGCCTCATCAACCACATAAAGTCCGTAGGTATCGCATAATTCTAACCAATAAGGGTCATTGGGATAGTGCGAACTACGCACCGCATTAATGTTATTTTGTTTCATTAATTGGATATCTTTTTCCATAGACTCCCTAGAGACCACGTGACCGGTTTTTGGATCGGTCTCATGTCTATCTACTCCTTTAAAATAGATCGCCTTCCCATTGACCAATACCTGGCTATTTTTAATTTCTATCCTTTTAAACCCGGTATGAACAGTAATATACTGGTTGTTTTTCGCCTCTTGTTCATCTTCCAATGCAATTTGCAAAGTATATAAATTGGGGATTTCTGCCGACCATTGTTTTACTTGTGGTACTTGGGTGGTGCACAGGTAGTCGTGACTATTATTTCCTGGAATTTGAATGGTTTTGGTTTCAGTATACACAGTATTCTCACCATCCTTAAGGGTTACGGTTACATTCCTGGAGACCGTTTCTGGAGTGGTGTTATCAATGCTGACCGTACCTTTAAAAACTCCATCCCTATAGGCATCGTCCAAATTGGTATAGGCATAATAATCGGCTACGTATACCTTTGGCCTGGTGTAAAGGTAGACATCTCGTTCTATACCGCTCATGCGCAACATATCCTGACTTTCTAAATAGCTGGCATCGCTCCAACGGAACATCTGCATGGCGATTAAATTTTTACCCTCCTTTAAATAGGAAGAAATATCAAATTCGGCCGGTGTTTTACTTCCTTGGGAATAGCCGACATATTGTCCGTTGACGTATAAATACATGGCCGATTTTGCAGCGGCAAAATGTAGAATAACCGCTTCCGACAACAATTCTTTGGTCAGCGTCACCTCTTTTCTGTAGGTTCCAACCGGATTATAATCGGTAGGGGCATCGGGCCAGCTGGTTGTAAACGGATATCTTTCGTCCAAATAAATAGGATGGTCGTAGCCTTCTACTTCCCAATTGGCAGGGACCGGAATGCTGTTCCATTCACGAGCATCATACTCCATGTGCTGAAACCTGGTTGGCCGCTCTTTGGGGTCCTTCACAAAATGAAAGGCCCATTCGCCATTGAGGCTCATAAACCTTTTGGAGGCTTCTTTGGTCCTTATCCCTAAAGCTTCCGTTCCAAAGAAACTGGCATGTGGCGGTAATTTATTTTCTTCAAAAATTTTGTGGTTGTAATGGTTGGTCTGTTCGGGAACTTCGGGTAAGGAAGTAGTATTACAGCCCCATAACACCATAAAAACAAGGGGTAATAGGCATATATTTTTCACAGTAAAGTATTTAGTTGGTCTGGTATTTGGTTTTTTCTATCGGCAGATCGGGTGGTGTTTTTTCTCAACAACACGGTATCATTCCCTTCCTTGCTTTAGCTAGGAATACTCCTCCCTACGTCCTGCACATTAATTGACACAGTTTTTCGGGAGGAGGCTTTTGTTCTTATAATTGCATAAAGTCTTCGGCTAAAATTTTCCTCAGGTATTCTACCAGCTCTTCGGCATTTTCCTTGGTAAAAACTATCGGGGGTTTAATTTTCAGCACGTTGTGATCGGGACCATCGGTACTCATTAAAATACCATGGTCTTTCATACGGTTGGCCAAATAATCGGTCTGTTCTCCCAAGGGTTCCATATTGGCCGTCACCAGTTCTATACCCAAGAACAGTCCTTGTCCCCGTACATCTCCTATAATGGGGAATTCTGCCGCCAATTGGCGCAGCTCTTCTTTTAAAAATTCGCCCACCCTAAGGGCGTTCTCTTGTAGCTTTTCGCGTTTTACCACCTTTAGTACTGCTGCCCCAATGGCACAGGACACCGGATTGCCCCCAAAAGTGTTAAAATACTCCATTCCGTTGGCAAATTTTTCGGCCACTTCTGGGGTACATGCTACTGCTGCCAGCGGATGCCCATTGCCCAACGGCTTTCCTATGGTCACAATATCAGGGACGACATTATGTAATTGAAAGCCCCAAAAGGTTTTCCCCATACGGCCACAACCTACCTGTACCTCATCGGAAATACAAAGGCCTCCTGCCTCCCGTACGATCTGATAGGCTTGGTTTAAAAACCCTTCCGGCAATTCTATCTGTCCGCCGCAGCTAATAATGGGTTCTATAATAAAGGCACCGACATTCCGGCCTTTGGCCTGAATTTTTTCGAGTTGTTTTTTCACTTCCCCGGCATATTTATCTGCGGTATGATCGCCCCTGTATTTCCCTCTAAAGGCATCGGGGAGCGGAAAAATATGAGTGTATTCCGGGGCGCCCTGTCCTCCTTTTCCATCGAACTTATAGGAGCTGATATCGATACACATATTGGCATTTCCATGGTAGCCCACCTCAGAGGCGATAATATCGCGCTCTCCCGTTGCTGCCTTCACCATTCGTATGGCCAATTCATTGGCCTCACTGCCCGAATTCACAAAATGGAGCACGCTCAATTCTGGAGGTAGGGTTTCTAAGAGCTCCTTGGCCAATTCGTTAATATTTTCGTGCAAATAGCGACTGTTGGTATTGATCAGGGCCATCTGCTCCTGCCCTGCCGTTACCACTGCCGCATGTTCGTGCCCCACATGGGCCACATTATTGACGGTATCCAGATATTTTCTTCCGTATTGGTCCATCAGGTATTGCCCAGCCCCACGCACCATTTTTATAGGCACTTTGTACTGAAGGCTTAAACTTTTACCCAAATGTTTCTTTCTATAAGCGATGATATCGTCATTGGAGAGGCTCGAATCTTCTGCCAAGGCCTTGGATTGGAACAATAGGTTGGGATCTGGACAAATACTTGCCCAAACGGCACGTTGGTTAAAATAAGCTACTCCCGGATAATCATCGGTAAAATCGAAAAGAGAAAGCATCAATTGAAAATGAAGGTGGGGCACCCAATTTCCATTTTCGGAGGCATTCCCCAAAGTTCCTATACCATCGCCTGCCTTTATCTGGGCACCTATCGTATGTTGTGTCGCAGTAGCTACCGACAAATGTCCGTATAGCGAATAAAATTCCAATGCGCCCACTTGGTGTTTTAAAATAACCAAGCCACCGTATTCCTTATCACCAGCATTGTTTACGGCACATACTACTTCCCCATCGAACAAGGCGTGTACGGGGGTTTCCGCAGGTAACCAAAAATCGACCCCTAAGTGGATAGACCTACTTTCGCGGCCTTTGTTCCCTATTTTATCATAGGAAGAGGTTGTGTATATCGGACGAGGCTCCAAATACCCGCCAGCCAATATGCTGGTAGGATGTTCCCCCTGTAATTTGTTGATTTTGTATTGAAAATAATCCAGATCGTTAAAATCCTTTTCATGGCCCATCCATGTACTGGAAACACTGAGGTCTATCCCATGAATTTCTTTGGCTCCAATAGTGGGAAACAATTTTTCCACGGAAACCCTATTTTTATCGCTCCATTGGGCGAACTGCTCTTCCTTCGGATGGGCACTATACCCACAGGCCTCCCTAAAACTAAAATGGGCAAAATCGGCATTGATAAGACGCCATTTTTGTAGTACTTCCCAAGCTGGTTTTTCACTGATAAGGAGGTAGGTATTGTCGGGTTCTTCTATTTTATTGATGGCCGATTTGGTCACCGAAATCACCAATCGCATTGCGATAGCCATATATAAATGCGCCAGCTCACCCTCTTCTAGGGGAAATTCTTGGTGGTACCCCTGTACAATAGGCAAGGCTGCTTCCAAAGGGTCGTTGTGGTGCATGATCGTATAGGCGCAGGCAATGGCCAGGTCATTGATGATCTGGGTATGGACGGCATCGCCAAAATCAATGGCCGAAACCACCTTGGGGGCCACCAGATCTTCGGACACTATAACGTTATTATCGTTGGCATCGTTATGTACCACGGCCTTTCTCAATTGGGAATAGCTGGGTTGTGCCTTTAAGAACAGCTCTTGATAATAGGAAACAATCTCTTTTTCTTTTCCTTCAAAAAGATGTAGATGAGCAGTAGTCCAATCGCCTTGAGCTACGTCCCAAACGAATTCGCGATGGGCCTCGGGATGGTCAAAACCTTGCAGGGCCTGGGTAAGCCTGCCGCAATGTTCTCCTAGGCTATAACGCAAATCGTCCAATTGTGGATTTACGCCGCTCCAAACCCGACCCGAAATCCAAGACAATAGGCGTACTTTCCGTAATTGGCCATAATCGTCCGTAATTTCTGAAATTGGGTTCCCTTCCATATCGGTAATGACCCTAGGAGAAATAATATCCTTTCCATGTTCAGCGGCGTATTGTAATAATCGCTGCTGAAAATCCAGATAATTTTCATCTTCCCCAGGGCGTGATACTTTAAGGATGTAGGCCGTTCCATCCTTAGAATCGATCTTAAAATTAAAATCTATTTCCCCAGGAAGAGGTTTTGCCCTCCCTTGTATATTAAAAACTTCCAAGGCTATTTTTTCGGCCTTTTCTGTGGTGATGAGTAAATTGCTATAGTCCATTAAACACATTTTTTTTTTGGTAATATACGTTTCTGTCCCTATTCATTGGTAAGCATCATTATCAGATGGGCAGCGCTCCAACTAAAATTTTTAGCATATAAGCCTTCGCCGCTTAGGGGGTGATAGTTTTCTCGAATCGACTTTCCTTTTCCCAATACTCCCTGTGTCCCTTCCAAAAGTTGTATAGTGGCCTTGTCTGCTTCTTGGTCAAAGCCATAATTTCGCAAACCTTTAATTCCAAAATATGCCTGATCTAACCAATTAGGCCCTCGCCAATACCCGTTCATAGGATCAAATTTAGGATGATCCTTGGCCATGGTCTGAAAGGGTACCTTAGTATAAAATTTGTTGGGATCCATCATTTTATTCTTTATTGCTACAGCCTGTTCTTGCGTTGCCGCATTGGCCCATAAAGCCGTCCACCCTTCACTGCCTGCTCCTTTAACAAAGGTAGTCCCTTCTAAATTGGTATCATAAAACCAGCCATCTTCGGCATCGTAAAATTGGGTCTGCAGTTTATCTTTTAAAACGGCGGCCTCCTTGGTCAACGCTTGCATCGTTTCTGTCTCTCCCAAAGTCCTTGCCATATTGGCCAAGTATAATTTTTCGGCATACAGATAGGCGTTTAAATCTACGCTTTCCTGATTTAAAGAATAGGCCCCATCCGAATTTTTTAAGATTTCAGAATCGTCAAAACGAATGGCATTGTCCATCCCGCTTTCCCATTTTGCAGCCAATACGGTACCGTCTGTAGACCCATATTCGCAAAGTCCGTCTTGGTCATGGTCGCGTTTCGCATACCACCATTGGTGATATTTTAAAAGTTTGGGGTACATTTCCTTTAAAAAAGCCAAGTCCATATCTTTTTCCAATATCTTGGCTACCGCCCATGCCGCCAAAGGGGGCTTGGTATCCCTGTAATTATGGGGCTCTATGGTAGTATCCCTATAGATACAATCTACAATAAAGCCGTCTTCACTTTGAAAGTCGAACATGGCCCTGATCTGATCTTTTGCCAAACTGCTGTCGTATCCAGATAGGCCCACCGCATGTTTCCATGAGTCCCAGGACCAAAAGCCGTGAAACCATTCGTAATGATAACTTGGAAACAAGCCTTGGTGTTTTAATTCCCCGGCAGGGATCCTCCAGTTATTTTGCAAGGTCAATTGTGCTTTGGCCAACACTTCTGCATATTTTGGGGCTTTAAAAACATCCCTGCTATCCTGTATTAGGGCGGTAAGCATATTTTCCTTTTCGGCTTTCCTGACGTCCAACACCGAATCAAAATTTATGTTGTTTAATAGGGCCTTTTCCTTTTCCCAAGAGTATTCGGGAAAAATAAATGTCTGGGCCATTACGTACTGTTTCCTGTCCTCCGGGTTTAAAAAGCTTGTTTCATTGCCAATGGTATAGCTACTGCTATCGGTAACAAAGACATTTCCATCTTCATTAATCACTTGTAAATATCCGATGGCCTTACTGTGAACGCTATTTAATTTCACCCCCTTATCTTCCTTGGTAGCTGTGATGCCCACCTCAAATAAATCGCCCTTAAATTGTGAGTTGATAGCAAATCCTCGTTTTGCAATATTGGTGATGGTCGTACGCTGTAAAGCCGTATGCCCGCTCATAAAAACCAATTCCTGACGAATCCTAATGGAATCGTTTTCAAAAATTTGCTCCATATGGCTGGCCAAGGAGTTTTGCGATTTTAAATCCTTTTCCCAATCTAATAAAGGGGCTTCGGAAGCTTCGCTGCTTACCTCTAGTTCGGCCAAGGACTTGCTTATCCACTGCCCGTTTTGCTGGGTCATTAAAAAAGGACCGGTAAATCCGCCAAAACTTCTGGGAGAATCGGGAAAACTATAGGCAAACCAAGCCCCCTGATCAGAATACATCAACATATCCCTATCGTCAAAACTTTTGGGAGTGCCTTTGTAGTTTAATATATTGGAAGAATAAATAAGATTTTTAGAGACCGTAGCCTTCTCCCCTTTAGCCGTCGGTTTTTGTTGACAACTGACAAGCATCAATGCTATCAGAAAATAAGATAATACAGGGTGTTTTGTGTCCATGAGATCATACATTTATCGCCAAGACTCTTCGAGACCGGCTTTTATTTTATATAAGTTCTTTCGTAAAACAGTATGAAAAAGCAATCGAGGAAATTTACATTGCTCTATTTTTTTGGACATGGCCAAATTACAAAAAAAATTGAATTACAATATTTTTTAACACCATTTGCGCACTTTTCCATGTTTTCAGAAGAAACACCCCTAGTATAAAAGCAACCCTATAGTTCGTAACTTTTGTTTAGTTTTGTCTAAATCTATAATTGCCATTGGACGATAATACCATCTTAAGAGAAATACAAAAACAAAATAGATTTGTATATAAAAATCTATTTGAAGACCTCTATGAAGGATTGGTTCATTATGCCTTCGGATATCTTTATGATCGCAATTCTAGCGAAGATATAGTCCAAGAAACATTTATTTTCCTATGGGAAAAGTCCGATACTATAGTCCTAAAAACATCTTTAAAAGGGTATTTGTTTGCCATGGTCCGCAATAAAAGCCTTAACTTTTTAAAGACCGTAAAAATAACCGACAACGAAAGTATTTTAGAAATACAAGCGGTGATGGATCAGGAATACGACTTGGAAGCTTTGGACCAGGATGAGAAAAAAATCATCTACCATAAAGTCCTAGACATCGTAGCCTCTTTACCCCCAAATATGCAAACCATCGTACGGTTACGGTTCATCAGCAATTACAAATATTTAGAGATTGCCGAAGAAATGGGGATCTCCGTCAATACCGTAAAAACCCAATTAAAACGCGCCAAAATTAAAATCGGGGAACTGCTGGGCCTAATTTTATGGTTCGTTATACTGCGATCTTAAAAAAATATTTTTTCGGGTTTTCAACACCATCAATTTCCTTTCAAAGCTTTAAAACAGGGGTTTCATGTATATTTTATACCAACTAAGGCATAAAATTTATCAAGCTAATTTCACAAAAAAATAAAATTATTTTTATTTCCTGTCACCCATTTCCTGTTTCAAATTGTCTTATTACCAAAACCCCTCTTAATTTATTATCAATAATGGAGTTTAAGCTTATCATAAAAAAGATAAATAACACCCTGAACCAGGAAGAAGAACAACGTTTTCAATCTTGGTATCAGGAGTCGGAAAAACACCGGGCTTATTTTTCCCAAGTCAAGGAAAACTATGGTCAATATCCAGATGGCGTAGACTTAAAAAGAGGTTGGGAGCAACTTGCTACTGTTAAAAAGCCTGCCCTAAAAACCATTGGTTTTTGGAAATATTCCGCCGCAGCTGCAGTGGTATTATTGCTTATTTCCATAGCTTTTTTCAACAAAAACACCTCCACAACCCCTGCGGAGACTCCTGCGGTCACCGAAGTTACTCCTGTCATTATAGGTACGGACAAGGCTATATTGACCTTAGATAACGGCGAACAAATTGTGTTGGAAAAGGGAAACTCCTTTAAAGCCCCAGCGGTAAGCAGTAATGGGGAGACCCTTATTTACAAGGACCAAAATGCTTCCAACAACAATAAAGTGGCCTACAATACCGTCACCATTCCCAGGGGAGGACAATTTTTCATTACCCTATCCGATGGTACCAAAGTCTGGCTTAATTCGGATTCTCAGTTGAGATACCCCGTAAACTTTACGGCCAATGCCCCCAGAAAGGTAAGTTTGCTATATGGGGAGGCCTATTTTGAAGTGTCTCCGAGTACCGCCCACAACGGAGCACACTTTATGGTGGCTACCAAAAACCAAGAAGTAGAGGTCCTAGGAACCCAATTTAATATTAAAGCCTATAAAGAAGACACCCATATAGCCACCACCTTGGTAGAAGGAAAGGTTTTGATAAATAATGGCCTTAGTACTAACAACCTAAAACCAGGACAACAAGCCACCTTAGAAGCCACTACCAATCAGTTCTCGGTTAAGGAAGTGGATATCAACAACGAAATTTCATGGAAAAACGGTTTCTTCAGCTTTAAAGAAAAGCCGCTTAACGAAATATTGCAGGTGCTATCCCGATGGTACGATGTAGACTTTATCATCGAAAACAAGGAAGCCGCCAGCGTGCCTTTCAATGGGGTATTCAACAAAAAACAAGCCCTAGAAAACATTCTTTCAATTATAGAAAACACTAATGAAGCAAAATTTAAAACAGTAGGAAAAACAATCGTATTACAGTAGAAATTTAAAAAAAAGGGGAACAGCGTTTAAACCTGGACAATTTACTCCGCTATCCCCCCAGGATTAATTAATTAAATGTTTAACTAACTAACCACCAAATTTATGAAAACTAAATTTAACCAACCCCCTGTTTATGACAAGGGAAAACTCTTAATGACCGTTATGAGGACTTTTATCTTTTTATGCTGTATGGCAACCTTCGGATTTAGCCCTAAACCAGTATTCTCACAAAATGAAAAAATCACTATTGACACGGACAGCCATCTCTCCGTAGAACAGGTCTTTGAGCTCATTAAAGACCAGACTGAGCACACGTTTATTTACCGCTCGGATTTATTTGACAAGGCCCCAAAAGTCTACCTTAAAAAAGGAAAGATAAAGGCCAATGACTTATTGGAAAAAAGTTTGTCTTTCGGAAATTTCGATGTCACCTTTACCAAGGACGGGGCTATTCTTTTGGACAAAAAACCGCTTGTTCTTAAAAAAGAAGTCGTACAAAAAACCGTTTCAGGAACGGTATTAGACAACACCGGATATCCGTTGCCAGGAGCTTCTGTCACTATAAAAGACAATCCTACAATAGGCGTACAAACAGATTTTGATGGGAACTACAATATTGAGGTCACTGGTGGACAGACTACTTTGGTTTTTAGATACCTAGGGTTCGTAACCCAAGAGGTGGTTGTTGGCAACCAAAGCCAAATTAACATTACCATGGTAGAAGATGCCCAAAGTTTGGACGAAATTGTTGTGGTAGGATATGGTACCCAAAAGAAAAGCGATGTTACCGGCGCTATTAGTACCGTAAAAAGTGAGGAACTGACCAAAGTTGTCAGTACCAACCCAACAGATGCCCTTCAAGGACGTATTTCCGGAGTTACCGTAACCCAGTCTTCTGGAAGTCCAGGAGCTGCTTCAGATATTATGATCAGGGGTATTGGTAGTTTTGGAAACAACCAACCTTTATATATCGTCGATGGGGTTCAGGCCGATCCCTATTTTATAGATTCAAACAATATTGCTTCTATAGAAATATTAAAAGATGCCGCTTCCGGTGCCATTTACGGAACTAGAGCCGCCAACGGGGTTGTTATTATTAGCACCAAAAAAGGAAAAAGCGGAAAACCTAAAGTAGAAATCAGTTCTTCTTTAAGTATGAATTCGGTGCGTAAAAAAATGAAGTTGTTAGATGCACAAGGATATGTAGACGTTCATTCTCAAATGTACCAGAATGCCGGGGCCAACTTGCCACAATACTTATCTAACCCTCCTGCCGTAAATACGGATTGGATTGACGAAACCCATAGAGATGGCCTTTTGCACCTACAGAATGTTAGGGTAAGTGGTGCTTCGGAATTTATAGACTATAGCATTAGCGGTAACTTTGCCGATGAAACCGGAATTTTAATAGGATCGGAATTCACAAAAAAAGGAATCAATGCCAATATCGGCGCCAATAAAGGACGTCTTAAAATAAAAACGAATTTAACCTATAGCGAAACCTATAAGGAAGACTATAAATTTTCGCTAAGGGAAACTTATTTTATTTCCCCTTTAATCCCGGTATTGGACAGCAGTAAAGAATCGGGCTACGGTTTTAGATCTGGCGATATTCCCGATCACCGTAATCCTGTTGGAGAAGCTAATTTCTTTGATGGTTATACCAAACAAAAGTATTTCTTAGGAAATGTAAACCTAGGTTATGAGATTATAGACGGATTAAACTTCAATTCTAATTTCTCCCTATCTAACTTGGCCAATTACACTTATAACTTCCACCAGCCCTTTAGAGTAAGGGATGTACAGGACGATCCGCAACGCGAATTTTCTTTTGTTTCCGAGTACAACAGCGAATTTAGAAGACTTAACCAAGAGTTTACCCTAAATTATGAGGGCGAAATAGGTAAAAACACCTTTCAAATATTGGCAGGGTACCAAAGAATTTCAGAGCCGTTCAAAGAAACTTATGCCCAAGGCGAAGGCTATAAAATGGACGAGAACAACAACAAGGTTCCAGCGATTATCCTAGATTCTAAATTTAACACTTTGGATGCCTTTAATGACGGTACCTATTCTGCCAGCGGTACCAATGCCAAATACGCTTTGGTATCTCAATTTGGACGTGTTAACTACGCTTATGACAGTAAGTATTTATTTCAGGCCAGTGTTCGTAGAGACGGGAGTTCTAAGTTTGGAAAAAACAACAAATATGGCGTTTTCCCTTCTTATGCCCTAGGTTGGAAAATAACCGACGAGAGCTTTATGGACGACCAAGAGGTTTTTAATTTCCTAAAACTTCGCTATAGCTGGGGACAGGCAGGAAACGACAGTGCTTTGGGGTACTATGATTATGTAGCCTTAATATCTCAAGGTAAGAGCCAAAACGATGGTGGTTATGTATTTGGAAATCCACAAAATTCTAGTTTGGGAAGTATCGCAAGATCTCTACAGAACGACGACCTGCAATGGGAAACCAATACCTCGTCGAACTTTGGATTGGATTTTGCCGCATTGGGCAATAAATTAAATGGTGCTATTAACTACTATAACAGTACTACAGAAGACCTATTGATCATTAAGGAAGTATCGCCTTCGGCAGGAATCAACAATCCTGTTGTAAACGTAGGTGAGTTTCAAAACAAGGGAATTGAGTTTGAACTAGGCTACAACAATAAGGACAACGCCTTTCAATATTCTATCTTCTCTACCTTTACCACAATTAACAGTGAAGTAACCAAACTAAGCAACGAGAACCAGGTATTGTACGGTACCGGACTTTTATTTGGATCCGATCACTTTGTGAACCAAACAAGGATCAACCACGAACCAGGAGCTTACTTTTTACCAGTAGCAGATGGTATTTTCCAAAGTCAGGCCGAAGTAGATGCCCATAGCGTTGCAGGCAATTTAATACAGCCCGATGCTGCTCCAGGCGATATCAGATTTATCGACCAAAATGGTGATGGTACCATCAATTCCGATGACGAAACCTATCAGGGAACAGCCATTCCTAAGTACGAGTACAGTTTAAACCTATCGGCAAATTACAAAGGCTTCGATGCCAATGTGTTCTTCCAAGGCGTTGGTGGCAATAAAATCTATAACGGAAACGACTTTAGATTATTGAGTATGGATACCGGAAGAAACTTTAGAACAGCAACCCTTAATTCCTGGACACCAAGCAATACCAATACCGATATGCCTAGAGCCGTATTAGGAGATCCTAATCAGAATAACCGTGCATCGACCAGGTTTTTACAAGATGGCGATTACCTACGTATCAAAACCATACAGTTAGGGTATTCTTTCTCTCAATCGCTTTTAGACAAAACATTTATCAATAAGTTAAGATTGTATGCTACCGGGCAAAACCTCTTCACTTTTACCAAGTACGACGGTTTAGATCCTGAGGTAGGCGGAAGTATCCTTTCTAGAGGGATCGATATTAATTTGTATCCGAAATACAAATCCGTGATTTTAGGCCTACAACTTCAATTTTAACCATTAAAAATATTCATACAATGAAAAATCTATATAAAGTATTCATGGCAGCCTTTTTAATGGTGGCAATGATATCCTGTAACGACGATGAGTTTCTTGTAGAGACCTCACCAGATAAATTAACCTCCGAGAACTTTTGGCGAAATGCCGAAGATGCCCGTTCCGGATTAACGGCTGCCTATTCCGAATTGGAATCTAGAAGTAACTTTTGGGACGGATGGCAAGAAGGAAGACCTGTAGTAGAATATTTCAGATCTGATTATGCCTTACCAGGACCCGATGCCAGCAATTATGCGCATTGGATGTCGATCTTTAATTTTAACTATACCAACGGACATATCTTTTTAGACGTCATTTGGGGTACTAATTACAAAGGACTTAATTTTGCCAATCAGGTAATTACCAAGGTAGGTGAAATGACATCGGAACAGATTTCTGATGAAGAAAAGAAGCAAATTCTGGGCGAGGCCACCTTTTTAAGAGCCTACTACCATTTTAAATTGCTTAGTCTTTATGAGCAAATCATTGTCCGTAATGAAATCATCTCACCAGAAACCCTAGACAAGCCATTGTCTAGCCGTCCCGAAGCTTGGGAAGCTATCCTTGCCGACTTTAAAGCGGCTTCGGAAATGTTGCCAGAAACGGTAGCAGATACCGATTTGGGAAGGGTTACCAAAGGTGCCGCCATGGCGTATTTAGGAAAAGCCTATTTGCACAAGGCCGGTGACGCCACTTCAGCAGAAGGTACGGACTATAAAAATGCCGCCGATGCGCTTAAAGCCGTTGTCGATAGCCAAGTATACAGTTTAGAGCCAGATTTCTTGAGCCTTTTTAATGGTGAAAACGAAAATAACCAAGAATCCATTTTTGAACTACAGTTTAAATCCGGAGATGCTACCTCATGGAACGCTACAAGACTACATGCCTTTGTGGGCGATTGGTCTATAGGCGGATGGGGAGGTATAGAGGCCAACCCGCAATTGGTAGATGTTATGAAAAAAGAAGGGCAGATCGCCAACAACGGACTATACGACAATAGACTTTATGGCTCCCTTTATTTTAAAGATCCTTTTTATAACGATACCAATACCAACGAAATGCAAGGTGGTACTTGGGATGCCCTTATGACCGATACCTATGGCGATACCCATGACAACCACGCATATTTTAGAAAATGGCTGCCCAATTATGTTTGGAACAACAGTTATGTTGGGGTCAATGTGGTATTGATGCGTTATGCAGATGTACTATTAATGTATGCCGAAGCACTTAACGAAACCGATAATACGCCTTTGGCCATTAGCCTAATCAATGAGCTAAGAAGTGTACACGGAAATATGCCTCCGATAGTTGTTACTTCTAAAGCCGATGTAAAAGAACAAATTATCCATGAACGTACCATGGAGCTGACTTTAGAATCGACCAGATTCTTCGATTTACGTCGTTGGGGAATGTTAGATGCGGCCATGGCCGCCGCAGGAAGAAGTGGATTCGATGCTTCCAAGCACAGCTATTTCCCAGTACCCCTTTCAGAAATCCAGGCCAATACAGCTATTGACTAAAGAGAATTTCTAATTTATTTGAATGCTGCAAATCTCCCGACTGGCGAAAGCCACGTCGGGAGATTTTTTTTTGTCCTTAAATAATTTCTAAAAAATGCTGTAGCGCCATGCTCTGTTGCTGCTTCTTCCAGGCAGCAAAAAGCTCCGTCTTATGCGGTTCCTTATCTAATTCTATAAACTTAATCCGGTAATTTTTATCGTCTTTTAAGGAATTGGGCACTAAGGCTATGCCCATGCCGTTTTCTACCAACTTAAAAATGGTAGGGCCATGAATAGACTTGTGGGCAATGCGTGGACTAAACCCGTAATCGGCACACAAATTCTGAATCTGCTGATAGTACATTGGACTATTTTCATTGGGGAAGAGAATAAAAGAAGCTTCCGAAAACTGTCCCATATTCTTAAAATTATCGGCAGTAACGGGATGCTCCAATGGTAAAACCAAAGAAAAATTTTCCCGGTAAACAGATTTTATCGCAATGTCCGAGGACACTTTATTAGAACGCATAAAGCCAATATCTATTTGGTCCTGCTCTAAGGCCTTCAGCTGTTCGGCATTGGTAAGCTGTTCTAAATGAAACCTGATCTTGGGGTAGGCGGTACTAAATTCCTTGATGATGGGAGGCAGGTATTCTTGCATGGCCGAGCCAACGAACCCAATCCGCAATTGCCCTACGATACCGTCTAGGGACAATTGCCACCGCTCCATGGAACTATCCACCTGTTTCAATATCAAACGTGCCTCTTGTTGCAATAGCTCCCCGGCCGTGCTCAGAGCAACCTTTCTGTTGGTCCTAATAAATAAGGGCGTTCCCAACACATACTCTAGCTGTTTTATTTGTTGGCTCAAGGCAGATTGGGAGATGAACAATATCTCTGCCGCTTGGGTATAGTGCAAGGTTTCTGCCAATACCAAAAAATATCGCAGTGGCCGTAATTCTAATTGATTAATATTTCTTATCATTTTACGTAAAATAAGAACTTTTACCAATTAAAATTACAAAATAAATATAAAATAGTATGCCATAAGTTTCACAAGCAATGAGGATGGTAGCGACGTTCATCACTTGTTTTTTATGTGGGGCGTTCCCCTACCGGGTCGCTCTTTCCGCTGTATCTTTTTTAAACGGCACAGCCGCTTAAAAAAGGATGCCGCTGCAATTGCTAACGCGATTACAGTGAACAATAAGCAATAAACAATTATGTACGTCCCTGATGTAGGTTGACCATTTAGACAGTAATTATATTGCACTAACTAAAAACACGACTTCGCTGTCGCCCCTAGATGCCACCACAAGCTCCAAAATCCTGATTTCATTTTTTAGGACCACATAATAAGGTACTTCCCACTGATATGGGTTTATGTACCTATTTTTATTACCTCAATTGCTACATTGATTAATTAATACATTGTTACATTAATTTGCGTTAGGGACCGCAGCGGCATCCCCGAAGTGGAACGAGGGATATAGCGGAGTGCCCGCCCGACGAAGGAGGGAACGCCCAAAGTACTCATCACCATGGCCCCAACCCCTGATAGCTATAAGCACAGTTTTTGAAAACCGTCCTACAAACTCCAAAAAAAAGGCATAAAAAAACGCCCTAAAGACAGCAAATTGCTTTAGGACGTTTAGGGTTGTCAGTGCCTCTATCTTTGCATCAAGACTTCTTTTTCCGGGGTTTCTTCCGGCGCTGACGATTCCGAAAAATAGCGTTCAAAACTATCGTCCATTTCATCCAACCATTCGGTATGGTGATTCTCGGCCATAGTTCCGGTCATTACGGACTTAAAGGTTTTGTCCCTATACCTTAAAATATCATCTTCTTTATCTTCTAACCACTTTTTAAACAAGCTGGCCACAGTATCCAAATCAAACTCGGGATAGTCCGTCATTCCTATCAATTCCTTCACATATTCGGTCTGAAAATCTATTTCGTCGTCATGGGTTTTGTTGGAATGCGACTTCTGAAGCCATTTTTCCATATCGGCCAAACGCTCATCTTTTTCAGGAACTTCCAATTTTCCCAACATTATATCCCTGGCTACCCAAGCTTGGGCATCGAACATATTAAAAGTATAATACTGATCTTGCATCCCCAAGTATATTAACTTTGGAAGTTCATTGAATACAACCCCCTTGTACAAGTTGTCCGGATACAGACAGTTAGGGGTTTTTAGGCGCATCTCGTCTGGTAAAAACGGGAATTTATGCTGGTAACCGGTACACATAATAACGGCATCGAAACGTTCTTGGCTGCCATCGCTAAAGTGGGCAATTTCACCATCAAAATTTTCCAAAAGCGGTACTTCTTTAACACCTTCGGGCCAAGAAAGGCCAATAGGATTGGACCTATAGCTAAGGGTTACGGAATTGGCTCCGTGCTTATAACATTGTATCCCTATATCCTCGGCAGAATAACTACTTCCTACCAACAATACGTTTTGGTCCTTAAACTGATCGGCACCCCTAAAATCATGGGCGTGCATAACGGCACCAGGGAAATCTTCCAATCCTTTGAAATAAGGCATATTGGGCGTAGAAAAATGCCCTGAAGCCACGACTAAATAATCGAATATTTCCGTGTAGGTCTTATTGTTTACTAA
The DNA here is from genome assembly GCF_012272855.1 of Arenibacter sp. 6A1. Lineage (GTDB taxonomy): Bacteria > Bacteroidota > Bacteroidia > Flavobacteriales > Flavobacteriaceae > Arenibacter. Next base: position 308,483 of record NZ_JAAXCQ010000002.1, read on the forward strand.
ATCGTCTACTATAAGGGTAAATTTTTGGGTGTCCTCATCAAAGGATACCCAACGGGCAGCCGTATTAAAACGGATATGCTTGCGCACCCCGCTCTTTTTTACCCTTCCTTGAATATAATCGAACAAAACAGGTCTTGGAGGATATGATGAAATAGGCTGGCCAAAATGCTCGTCGAAACTATAATCTGAAAATTCCAAACATTCCTTGGGACCATTGGACCATAGGTATTTGTACATACTACCGTGGATAGGCTCCCCGTATTTTCCAACACCGGTTCTCCAAGTATAATTCCACAGTCCACCCCAATCGCTTTGTTTTTCAAAACAAACAACTTCAGGGATTTCTTTCCCTTCTTTTTCTAGGGAGTCAAATGCCCTTAGTTGTGCCAAACCACTCGGTCCGGCTCCAATAATTCCAATTCTTGTCTTCATATATCTCACATTTGTTTTTTAGCGTCGTCAAAAACCTTCAGAACGTCACATAGCAAGTCAACTCCCATTCTGGAAGTCAAAAAACCTATATAAGCACCTAGTGCTTGCTTCATAGTACATGCTGGCACCCGAAATAGAATTCATCAGGTGGTAGAGGCCTAGTGTTTTAAAAAAAACCAGGTATCGTTGACCTCTATGCTGCCGTTTTTTCAGTTCAAAAAAATAGGCATCAGAACATACCTAAGTAGTTCCTATTTGTAATAACCCTTAAATTTTTTCGAAGCACGAAAGTACAAAAATATAGGGAAACAAGCAAGCTACCCCATAACCTGCTAATTTTCAGTTTATAACAAAAACTACTTGTTATCCAAAAATTCTCACCACTGACCTTAGCGCGAGGCCAGCCAAGCACTTTTGACTCGCAGGAATAGTCTTTCTTGGGAGCAAAAAAATATATAGGGATACCTTATCGTAAACAATGCTGTTATAGGGGAGAGAAAGGATACTTGATACCTATTCATAAGTTTTACTTATTATATTAAAAAGAATAAGAATTGTTTCAGATCATAGTCCCCCCTACTTTTGGGATATAACCTTTTACAAAATCACTTATGAGTACAGCAGCATTGGACAAAATTTTTGACGCCCTTTTTACCCCCTATAAAACAAGGGTTCCGGATGTGGAAAAAGTAACCAAGGCCATGGTGAGCCATGCTATCATAAAGGACGAAAGTGAGATCGTAAACGATCATATTGCTTTTAGAACCTTAGGGGTACCTAATTTGGGTATGACTTCTTTTGAAAAAATATTTTTACATTACGGCTATACCAAAAAGGACTACTATTATTTTGAGGGCAAAAAATTGGATGCTTATTGGTACGCCCCTCCACAACCTCATTATCCTAGGATTTTCATGAGTGAATTACGGGTACAGGACCTGTCTGATAAGGCACAGGAAATTATCCACCGCTATACCAAGGAAATTGTTTCCGATCCGGTTGACGCCTTGGATTTGGACGATCCGAAAGCCGTGGGCGATTTTTTTCATAAGTCGCTTTGGGAGTTGCCTACCGTTGAAGATTATATCGCCCTGGCCCAAGAAAGCGAATATGCGGCATGGGTGATCTATAACCGCTACTACCTAAACCATTATACGATTAGTGTTCACGAATTATCGGACGATTACAATACCGTAGCCAAATTCAATACCTTTTTGGAAAGTATCGGCATTGCATTGAATACTTCTGGCGGGAAGATAAAAACCAGTGCAGACGGACTCTTAAAACAGAGCAGTACTATTGCCAAGATGATGGAGGCCGAATTTGCCGATGGCACTACCATGGAAATTGCAGGGAGTTATGTGGAGTTTGCAGAACGACTAGTATTTCCAGAATATAAGGACCTGCCCAAAGAAGCCATTACCAGACAACATCGTAGAGACGGATTTGAATCGGCCAATGCAGATAAGATTTTTGAAAGCACCTATAGCGAACAGACTCAAAAAGGAAAATAAAACCAAACCAACTTTCAAACCACAGTAAATAACCAACCTTTCTTTTTTTAAACTCGGAAAATCCGACCCCATCAGAGGTCGGATTTTTTTATCATCTTATCGACAAGAAAATTAAACGGGCATCCCTAGTCCCTGCTTTTTATTGATTTATACTCCTATGTAACCTAGGTTACTTCTAGCCTGCAAGGCATGTATTAACTTTGTAGTGATCACAAAAACTTGATTGGGTATTTAGGAGAAAGTCAGCATAAAATCGACAGCTTTTCTATACCACCCCTCACCTTAATAAGAAATAACTATGTCTTTTTTATCAAAACTATTCGGAACTCATAAACCGGCAACGGACAAAATAGAAATCCTCAATGCTGCAGCTTACTCAAAAGCCATTATTGGAAAAAAGGTACAATTGGTTGATGTAAGGACCAAAAACGAATATTTGGACGGTCATATTGCCAAGGCTGTCAACATAGATTTTTTCAATGCTGATAATTTTACTAAATCCTTTGAAAAAATGGACAAGGACCAACCCGTATATGTGTATTGTCGCTCTGGTGCCAGAAGTAAAAAAGCCGCTAATAAACTAATTGGGATGGGCTTTGACAAAGTGTACGATCTAAAGGGTGGATATATGCAATGGTAGTAAATTCCATTATCGATAGGCATAGTGCCAACCTAAGCCCTATATTCATATAGAAACCAGCAATTTCATAATTAATTTTTAAATGATCATGAGATCAACAATTACCCAATACAATGACCATCTGTTGGCAAACCAGCATTCTCTCGGGAATCAAAATTAAATTGCTATCCAACTCCTATAGAAATAATGTAAAGCTTTTTATTTTACAGGCCCCCGTAATTTTTTAAACTGCTTGTAGGCAGCTTCTACTCTTTTTTTCGGTGCGTGTTCGAATTCTTTATCGGTTACTCCGTAAGCTTTTTGCACGCTATCTAAAGTTTTCTGCAGTCGTTCCAAGATTTGGACATAGTTAGCATCGTCTATAAGATTAGTATCCTCCTTTGGATCCTTTTGAAGGTCGTATAATTCCCATTGGTCTATGTCATCATAAAAATGCATCAATTTATAGCGCTGGGTACGTATCCCATAGTGTTTTTTTACCATGTGAAATGCGGGGTAATCATAATAATGATAGTAGATAACGTCCCTAAAATCAGATTTGGACATACTGCCGTTCAGCAGCCCCATAAAAGACTCCCCTTGCATATCTGTACCCATATCCGGGACTTTTGCCGCCTCTAAAAAAGTTTGGGCAAAGTCAAGATTCTGAACCATAGCGTCAATTTTCTTCCCTGGAGCTATAGTTCCTGGCCATTGCATTAAAAGCGGCGTTCCAAAGGAAGTTTCGTACATAAAACGCTTATCGAACCAACCGTTCTCCCCCATATAAAACCCCTGGTCCGAGGTATAGACCACCAAAGTATTTTCTGCCAAACCATTTTCCTCCAAATAATCCAAAAGCTGTCCCACACCTTCATCCACAGAGGCTATAGTAGCCATATAATCTTGTAAATAACGCTGTCCCTTCCATTCATCAAGCTCCTTTCCGCTTAAATTAGCCAAGTGAAACGCATCGTTCTTGGGCAAATAGCCAGCATCCCATACCCTCCGTTGCTCCGAAGTCATCCGTTCAAAATCGGTTTTCCAAGGGTTATGGGCCAGGGCGGTATTTCCATATTCAGCAGACATTTTAAGGTCGTGCCCTTCGTACATATCCTTGTAAATAGTCTGTAATTGCTCCTTCGCAGCCTGTTGGTTTTTGAAAGTTGGAAAATAGGTATCTGGCAATGGAAATTGAACCGAATCATATTTATTGATATGTCTTAGGGCCGGCATCCAATTCCTGTGTGGAGCTTTGTGCTGTACCATAAGAAAAAATGGCACACTGTCTGTCCGTTGGTTCTTTAACCAATCCAAGGCATCATGGGTAATAATATCGGTGGCGTATCCCTGTATTCTAGTAGTATCTCCGTTTTCGATAAAATCGGGATTATAATAATTCCCCTGGTCTACTAAAATCTTCCAGTGATCGAAACCCTCTGGATTTCCATGCAAATGCCACTTCCCTAATAAAGCTGTCTGGTAACCGGATTGTTGTAACATTTTTGGCAAAGTAGGCTGACTCCCATCAAAGCGATCGCCATTTTGCCTAAAACCATTAACATGACTGTGTTTACCGGTAAGAATTACCGCCCTACTGGGTCCACAAATAGAATTGGTGACATAACTATGGGTAAATAAGGCACCATTCTTGGCAATCCTATCCATATTGGGGGTAGGCGCTATTTTACTAATGGGATGATCATAGGCACTAATTGCCTGAATGGCATGATCATCGGCCATTATAAAAAGAATATTGGGCTTTTTATTTTCGACAGTTTTCTTTGGCTGTTCCTGCTTACACGAAAAGCTACACGCTACAAAAACAAAAAGCAGTAATTTATTAAAGTAATACATCTTCAATGTAGTTTGTGTGAAACAGCGCTAACTGTCTAGGTCAATTTATTTTTATTGATTGAATAAGAAGTCCATTTCCAAAAGGCATACCCCCTCCGTTTATGGTAAACTAAAGGTCACCTTTTGGGTGGCATTGGAATCTGTACCAATATACACCTCAAAGGCTCCTGGTTCCGAAACAAATTCTAATTGACTGTTATAGAATTTTAAATCGTCCGGGCTAAGAGTAATGCTCACCGACTTAGTTTCTCCTTTTTTAAGGAATACTTTTTTAAACCCTTTAAGCTCTCGCATAGGAGGCGTAATACTTCTCACCACATCTCTTAGATAGAGCTGTACTACTTCCTCCCCGTCATAGTTCCCTGTGTTTTTTATGGTAACGGTTATATCCACGGATTCTCCCTGTGCTACTTCCTTTTTACTAATAGAAGGCTCGGAATACTCAAATTTCGTATAGCTCAGTCCATATCCAAAAGGCAACAATGGAGCATTGGGGGCATCCAAATAATTAGATTGAAACTTTTGGAACGCTTCGGAGGTTGCCGGTCTACCCGTATTTTTCATACTGTGATAAATAGGGATCTGTCCCACGCTTACGGGCCAGCTAGCCGTTAATTTTCCTGCCGGATTATAATCCCCAAAAACTACATCTGCAACGGCATTTCCGGCCTCCACGCCCGGATGCCAAACCTGCAGTATACTAACCGGTAATGCCAACTCCTCTGCGATTGTTAAAGGGCGGCCGCTCATCAGGACCAAAACTACAGGCTTGCCCGTAGCTACTAGGGCACGTATCATTTTTTTCTGGCTTTCGGGGATAGATAGTTCGGTTCTACTGGCCGCTTCCCCACTCATTTCGGTGGCCTCCCCCACTACGGCGACCACGACTTCCGACTTATTGGCAAGATCTAAAGCCTCTTGCAGCAGCTTCTCTGGGGAACGCTCATCAATATCTATCCTAGGCCCAAATACATTGACCTTTTTTGCTAATTCGGGGTCATCGGAAATATTCGCCCCTTTGGCGTATGTAATTCTAGCTGCAGGAGCTACCTTTTGTAAGCCTTCCAAAATGGGAACCGATAATTGTGGATCGCCCGTGGGCGCCCATGTACCCAACATATTGTTCTTGTTGTTTGCCAAAGGCCCCACAAGGGCAATTTTCGCATTCCTTTTTAAAGGAAGTACATTCTTGTGGTTTTTGATAAGTACAAATGAACGTGTTGCGGCTTCCCTGGCCACCTTTCTATTCTCATCGCTAAGAATATCCTTGGCAGGTCTCTTAGCATCGATATAACGGTAAGGATCTTCAAAAAGCCCCAGTTTATGCTTGGCTTCCAAAATCCGACGACAAGCTTGGGTTATTTGCTCCTCGCTGACTTTCCCTTCTTCCAAAGATTTTTTTAAAGTGGTCAGAAAACCTTCTCCTACCATATCCATATCGAGCCCCGCATTAAGGGCCAAGGCAGATACAGCTTGTAAATCCCCAAGCCCATGGGCAATCATTTCATTGACGGAGGTATAGTCTGATACTACAAAACCATTAAACCCCCATTGCTCTCTTAGCAGGTCGGTCAAAAGCCACTTGTTTCCAGAAGCTGGGATACCGTCGACATCATTAAAAGAGGTCATCACACTCGAGACCCCGGCATCTATCGCAGCTTTATAGGGCGGCAAATATTCATTGAACATCTTTACCCTGCTCATATCTACTGAATTATAATCGCGCCCTCCTTCAGAGGCCCCATAAAGTGCCAAGTGTTTTACCGTGGCCAACATGGTAGTGGCATCGGTAAGATTGTTTCCTTGATATCCTTTTACCATTGCCTTAGCGATGGCCGATCCTAAATAGGGATCTTCCCCTGCCCCTTCGGCTATTCTTCCCCACCTAGGGTCACGGGCAATATCTACCATAGGAGAAAAATTCCAGTTTATTCCATCGGCCGTTGCTTCGGTCGCAGCTATCCGTGCCGTTTTCTCTATCAAGGCCATATCCCAACTCGCCGCTAGACCTAGGGGAATAGGAAAGGTTGTTTTATAGCCATGGATGACATCGGAACCAAATACCAACGGAATTTTCAAACGGGTATCATTGATGGCGAAATCTTGGGCCATCTTTATTTTTTCCGGACCGGCTACACCGAAGAGTCCACCTACTTGGCCCGCCTTGATCTTGGTTTCCACATTCTCACTGACCACCGCTCCGGTAGCCACGCCACCACCTGGGGTCAGTAAGTTCAATTGTCCTATTTTCTCCTCCACGGTCATTTTTTGCAACAGGTCTTCCACAAAAGGAATTTTTTCCTGTGCTTGTAGGCTTGAAAGCCCTGTAAAAAACAGCACAGTGACAAACAGATTAAATTTTCTCATCTTAGTTATAATTTAAAAATTGATGCTTTCTTTTCTTTATTTCACTTCCTGGACCTCAGTTTTATCTGAAATTCCGTTTTCATTAAATGCTTCTATACTAAAATAGTATCGCGTATCGCGATCGAGGTTGCGCATAAAATGTTCATTAATATCATAAATCAACCAGGAGTGGTATAATTTATCTGGGGCGATACCCCAGCGGATATTGTAACCCTGTGCTCCTTTCACCGGGTTCCAGGTAAAAGAGGCATCTCTTCTGTCTTCCTCCCGGGATACTTTAAATCCCTTTACCTTTTCCGGTTTCTTTCCTAAACCTTTTCCAAATACCCTTATTTCTGATAATGCCAAGTTATTCCCCGGTACCTCCACATTATTGTAGCGTACGTATTTTCCTTGTACAGGTTGATTCAGGGTGATGTAGGCATTTGGTGCATCTTTATAACTCCCACTTCTGTCTACAACAGTTTCCCAGTTTTTTCCATCCTCTGAAACCTCCAGTGTGAATCGATGTCGTAGGCCTTCGGTACGGGTATAAATGCCCGACTCCTGATCATGAAAGTTCAATTGAAAAGCATACATATTTCCAGGGGAAGGCATTTCGATCTTCACCCATTGCTTATCATCATTGGATTCAGCAACCCAAAAGGATTTCGGGTTTTCATCGGTTAAGAGCTTCGAAATAATTTCACCTTTACTATTCTTTTCAAGTGGCATTTCGGTGATGTCAAAATCATTATCGGTAGAAGTACTTTTTTTCACCTGCATTTTTGAAGATGAGACCGTTGTATTTCCTTTGTAAGAAAGCAGCATCCAGCCACTATGCTGTCCTGCTTTTGTTGGATGATTTGGCCCGAATAAGGGGTAATCGCCATAGCTGGTGATGGAATACATTAATCCTTCATCATCGAAATAGGTGGGGAACATGGCAAGACGACGTTCCCAATGAGAATTCGAAGCCAACGCCATGGTGGCAAAATGCCAGTATTGCCCATTGGTTTGTTTCACGGTAATACCATGGCCTGCCCCATTAGCAAAACCGCCAGGCTTAAAACTCATGGGATTATTTTTCATGTAAGTAAAAGGACCAAGTGGGGTTTCACCAATATAAGCAGCATCGGCATACACATTAAATTGCGTCCCGGGCGCTGCATACTGTAAATAGTATTTCCCGTTGTGTTTGGTCATCGAGGCACCTTCCATGTATCCTTCCTTTAAGGTTGGATGGTAATTGTTTTTACCAAAACGTTCCCAACCATGTTCTTCCTCAACCAAATTGAAAAGTTCTTTCTCAACTCCGGTTTCAAGAAAACGATCGTCTTTATCCAGCATTTTCACACGAAGGGGATATACGTTTGACGAGCCCCAATACAGATAAGTTTTCCCGTCGTCGTCAATGAACAACTCCGAATCCTGGATGTTATTGGTAATTGAAGCGGTAGGTGTCCACTCCCCTTTTTTTGGGTCATCGGTATAAAGAATACTCCCGTAACCTGCGGGATCACCTGCAAAATATACCAGCGAATCTTTATAATTGAATGCGGTTGGGGCATTGGAACCCTCGAAAAACCATTGTTTAGGTTTAATAAATTCCCAGTTGATTAAATCGGTGGAATGCCAATATCCAAAAGACCGAGTGACAAACATGTAGTATTCACCCCGAAATTCAATTACTGCTGGATCTGCACCAGAACGGTAGGAGATATTCTTACTTGAATTATAAACCATATAGGTATAGTCAATATCCAGAGGATTGATATAAGTTTCCGGAACCACTTCCTGTGCATATATTAGTACATTAAATAGTAAAACCGCTGTTATAACTATCTTTTTAAAAAATTTCATCTATTTCCGTTTTACACAAGTTTATGATTGCCAATTTCTTTGGTCGATCTCTATTCAGATCGTTTTAGTGAAAACAACCAGGGCAATAAATTAGGCTCAGCAAAAGCGGGGTCCCAACTGTTATGGTTGGCATCCCCAAACAGGGTAAGGTTGGGCGCTCCTCCAAACTCCATAATTTGTGCTGTTATATCCAAGGACAATTTTGGATTCACCACATTGTCCTTTGCCCCGTGAAAAATCCAAAGCGGCACCTTATTGGCATAGACTTCCGCTGCTTCTAGATCGCCCCCTCCACAAATAGCAATTGCCGCTGCAAACATGTCTGGTTTTCTATACAGCATTTCAAAAGTGGCCATCCCTCCCATGGAGAGACCCATCATATATACCTGGTCTTTCTTCACATAGGATTCGTTTACAAGCGAATCCATCAAGGCCATGGTAAGCTCCAAAGCTTTGGTAGGTCCTTTGCTGTATTCAAAAGAAATTTCCAAAGGTTCTTTGGTGCGATCTACCGCCACCCTAGACCAATAATCCTCTTGGGAACATTGTGGAAATAGGATTATAGCAGGGAAATTCGCCCTATTTTCTTCCTCTAAAAACAAATTACTGCCATGGACCAATTGCTTCTCATTATCACTTCCTCTTTCCCCTGCCCCATGTAGGAACAGTACCACGGGATATTGTTTAGAGGCAGAAAAATCTTTTGGATACAGTATACGATACTGCAAACTATCCGTCCCTTTCTTAAAAATTGCGGCTTGGTACAAATCGTTTTGCGCAAACATGGCAAGGGTGCCAAGGCAAAAAACTAATAGAAATATCCTTTTTTTAGTTTCCATACGTAAATCCTAGTTTTATTAAACCTGCTTTTACCTCATCGTTTTGCATAAAAAGTTCCCACAACAACCGGCTTCTGTAATTTTCGATCATAATAATCTGGGGTCCTTGATCTATGGCTAGGTACGCTTCTGCCACCCAAAAATTATACTGCGGACTAAAGGCGTCATAAAATCCGGCAGGGCCCAGTAATTTATCTTTATGCTTATAAAAATAATGCATGGCCTTCAGTGATTCTGTTGGGGTATAAGGAATACTTCCAATGGCCGCCGTAGGGGAAATAACGCCCACATCGTTAGAGGGGGAATGGGCGCTATACCCTAGACTGCCATCTGAATTTCTTGAATAACTTGCGGTTAGGCCCCAACTGTCCTGCCCATACCCCACAAATTGCTTGGGGTTTTCCACGGCATACCGATGGTTGATGAGGGCGTGATTTTTACTTACCTCTCCATAATCTACAAACTCGTCCTTTAACCCAAATGGGTTTAATCCTAAAAAGGAGTAATGTGAAAAAAATAAGGGTCCCCCATAAGTTTCAGATCCGGGATGTTTCACCAGCAGTGGATAATTATAGGTGGTTGTATTAGATTTTATTCCCCCATTGGAAGCCCAGCCGTTGGTATAGACCTCTTTGGAAATGGAATAATCCGGGGAGGCCGCTGCCAATACATAAGCAATTAAGGTTTCATTATATCCTTTGAGCTGTAGGTTGATAGAAAAATTATGGTCGGGACTCCAATGCCAATACAGTACGTTTTGGTTTTGGGTGTACCAATTCCATTCTACCCCTTTCCACAAGGCATCGGCCTTGGCGGCCAATTCCTTTTCGGCTGGGGAGCCTTCTTTAAAATACTCCTTTACGCTGATCAATCCTTGGACCAACAAAGCGGTTTCTACCAAATCGCCACCGTTGTCCTTTGGACTAAAAGGCCTTACTTTACCCGTATTCCCATCTAGCCAATGTGGCCATGCTCCATGAAACCGATCGGCGTTCTCTAGAAAATCCAACATTTTTTGTAATCTCGCAACCGCTTGTTCTCTAGAAACATAATTACGCTCTATACCAACCAAGATGGCCATTAGTCCAAAACCAGTTCCTCCTGTGGTCACCACATTGGCATCAAGATCGGGATTATTGGGATGATAGCGCTCCCTAGCACAACCAGAGTTGGTTTCGGCATACTCCCAAAAATATTTAAAGGTCTCCCTTTGGGTCAAATCCAACAATTCCTCATCCGAAATTGCTTCTACCACCGGAGGTTCCTCCTTAGGTGGACCAGGTAATTGAGATTCGCCTATAGGACCTTGGACATCGTCTCCCGAACAGGAATAAAATAACCCCAAGATAATGGATAAAAAAATAACTCTCATTTTTATATTTAAGTGTTTAGTTCTCGGATTAGGAGAATGTTATTTTAAACTGCTACTTTCAAAACCCAGTTTCTTCAATCCATTTTGAACTTCCTTATTACTCATAAAAAGGTCCCATAGCAATCCTGTTCTATAATTTTCGATCATTACGGGAATAGGACCTTGGTCTATGGCCAGGTACCGTGGCAGGCTCCAATTATGCTCAAAACTAAAGGCATCATAGGGTCCGTATTTCCCTATTAGAGAATCTTGTTCCTGATACATATACCTTAAAAAACGCATACTTTCCTTTGGAGTATAAGGCATGGAAGACAAGGCGGCCGTAGGAGAAATTACTCCTAGGTCCTGATCTGGCTTATGACCGGCATACCCCTTCATGGAATAGCTCGATGTTTGGCCCCAGACATTCTCCCCGTATCCTTTGTAATTATTAGGATTGGCCACTGCATGTTTGTAATGGATAAGGGCGTGATTCTGGTTCAGTTTCCAATAATCGCCATATTGGTCTTTTAACCCTTTCGGATTTAGCCCCAGATAGGAATAGTGGGCCCAAAACAAAGGACCAACGGGCGACTTATCGTGCTCGTAATGGTTCAATTCGGTTTCAAGGCCATAATAAACCGTATCCTTGGCTATTTCCCCATTGAGTGCCCATCCCTTATCGTAAACCTCTTTATCTATAGGATGGGTGGGGGAGGCTGCGGCAAGAACATACATGATCAAAGCTTCGTTATAACCTCCAACGGGGAAGTTCATATCCCATCCATAATTGGGAGACCAATGCCAATACAGCACCTTTTCACCTCCTTTTGTATACCAGTCCCATTCTACTTCTTCCCACAATTTTTGGATTCTACTGCTAATAGATTTCTCTGCCTCGGTCGTACCCCGTTTATCAAAAAACTCCTTTACGGTAAGCAGCCCCTGCACCAAAAATGCAGACTCCACCAAATCGCCCCCATCGTCCTTTTTACTAAAGGGTGCAGTCGTTCCATCGGGTTTTAACCAATGTGGCCATACCCCGTGAAAACGATCGGCTTTTTCTAAAAAGTCCAATATCCTAAGGTATCGTTCCACGGCCTGCTCTTGGGTGATAAACCCTCGCTCTATACCAACCAAAATAGCCATCAGTCCAAATCCGGAACCTCCAATGGTAATAATATCCTTATCATGGGAAGGATAAATATTGTCCATATGGATACGCTCCCTTGCCAGGCCCGAGATAGGCTCTGCACCTTCCCAAAAATAATCGAAGGTCTGTTTTTGGATAGTATCCAATAGCGCAGCATCCATGGCTTCTTCCTCATTGGTCTTAATCACCTCAGCGTCAGTTTTGGCATTAGTTTTTTTTTGGTCGTTGCAACTTGGTAAAATAAGTGCAACGACCATTGTTATAATAACTATAGATAATCTCATAGGTTATATACTATAAATCGGAATTTCTTATGTTTTGTATTTCTTCTTGTGATAAGGCTTTTCTGTATAACCGTAGTTCATCTATAAAGCTGGCATCGGACGAATGTCCCCATTCGGTAAACCTAGGAGCTCCAGACCCTATGGATAGTAGGTCACAACCTGTCCAATCTACACCTGAAACATCAGATTCCTTTACAATTTCTCCATCAAAATATACGATAGCCTTACCGTTTCCTATTGTAAAGGCCATATGCACCCAACCAGATGTTGTAGGGTCCAATGATGCTGCTGGGCCACCATCTACCCAAGTATCGGCAGTACCATTACCTACATTTAATTTAAATGTCTGATTCGTGGCATTGCCTTCCCTAAAAAATCTGAATCCACTAGTTCGTAAGTTTTGTACGGTTGGATATTCTGGCCTTTCCAAATCCGCTGGTCCCATAACCAAAATCCCTGCTCTATCTGGGGCGGCATTTAGGTTGTACCAGAAAGTAGCGCTAAACTCAGTTGTAGTCAATCCGCTTGTAGGGAAGGTCAGATAAGAATCTGCTGCCCCTGCATACGCAGCTGTACCTCTAACACCTTCTCCTGCGAAACCAGGAGTTCCTATTGCGGTAGCCTCTACATTTGTAAATTTATTCTTCGTATCCCCATCAAAAGGCAGGTAGAACATTTCTCCATCAAATTCCCCGGTATAGGGATTGGTAACATTGATCATATTCTGAATATCGGCCTCGGTCAAGGCTGTATTGAACAAACGCAGGTCGTCCATGAGGCTGTTATCGGATTTATGATCCCAATAGCTAAAGGTTTCACCTCCCGAACCTATGGTCAACGCATCACATCCTGTCCAATCTACCGGGGCGCTTAAGGCAGTCGTCCGTACCGCAACCCCATTAAAGAAAATGGTACTCTGTGTAGCGGAAATAGAAAGGGCAATATGCACCCATTCTCCAGTAGTCACATCAAGCACACCGCCATCGTTCCAACTTTCGCCAGTACCTGTACCCACATTAGCCTTTATAGTCTGATTAATAGTGCTTCCTTCCCTAAATAATCGTATCCCTTGATTTCTATCATCGGCATCATCCCCAATTACCAAAATACCAGCACGATCTGGACTGGCATCTACCTTATACCAAAAGGCCGCAGTAAACTCGGTCCCTAACAGGCCGTCCGTAGGATAGGTTAAATAAGCATCCGTGGCGCCTTTATAGGCGTTGGTTCCGATAAGCCCTTCTCCGGCAAATCCGGGAGTTCCCACCTTAACAGCTTGTTTTAGGCCCACTAGGTCAAAATAATCGCCATCAAATGGCATATAAAACGTCTCCCCGGCAAACAAGGGTGTATAGGCAGGTTCTTTTTGAAAATTAACCGTTGCTGCTGTTGTTTTTCCTTCTAAATCTATTGCTGTAACCATAAGTTCATGGCTACCATCGTTCAATTTATCATAGACAAGGTCCTTTACCAATAATCGACGGTAATCCTTAAAATTGCTATAGCTTCCTATCTTAGCCCCATCTAGCGTCACCTCTACCTTAGCGATCTCTATATCATCGGTCACCTCAAAATCGATGGTAATAGAAGTTACTACCTCCAACACTTTAATTTTCACCCCATCTGTTGGGTAATTGATTTTTACCTGTGGTGCGGTAGCATCGGTTCCTGGGTCAACTTGTGTAATCGAGTCTATTCCTTGGTCACAACCGTAGAAAAGAAACAAGGCGATCAAACTGGCACATATTCGTATACTATTTTTCATTTTTTCTATGTTGTTAGTTAGTTACTGACTTCCCCTAATATTGGAAATTCATCTATCTGATCCTGGTGATAGGTTACAAATGCTTTATTGGCACTAAAGGTCCTTCCTTCATAACTTAGCTCCTCGTTTCTGCCCAATCTGACCATGTCCAAAAACCGCTTGCCCCATTCCATACTTAATTCGGCATACTTTTCGTCTATAACCTGATCCAAGGTCACCCCTGATAACGGACTCATCCCAGCTCTTTCCCTTACCAAATTCACAGCTTGGTCTGCGGTCATAGCAGAATTGGAGGCTCCATGTAATAGGGCCTCAGCATACATTAAAAGTGTTTCGGCATACCGGAATACGATATAATTTTTATTACTGCCATATTCTGTGCGTCCAGGAATTAACTGGTTCGTTGGCAGATAGTGTTTTCCACTAGAAAATATAGATCTCACATCCGAAGTATTTGTGTCGCCGTCTCTAGTAGTTGGAGAAACAAAATCGGGCAATGTTTCCGCGGTATATTCAGTAGTCGCAATGATGCTATCGATTCCTTTCTGGCTAAAAAACACGGAGGTTTCCAAGCGTTCGGTTTCTCCCCTATCTAACATAAACGAAACATATTTCATACTTGGCTCAAAGAAGCCCCAACCGTTTGAAGCTCCGGCTACCGAAGGTGTCCAAGAATTAGGTCCATAGGGTGCATAAAGGTGGCCCACTCGCTCACCTACCCCAGCACCAAAATCCGAATATTGAAATTCAAACAGGCTTTCATCACTCAATTTTCCAGGGGTTTTAAACAGTTCGTAGTATTCGTTGAAGAGGCTGAACTTTCCTGAGCTGATAATCTGACCGGCAGCATCGGCTACGGCCTGATAATTCTTTAATTCTTGATTTGCTACGGCTTTAATCATTAAGGCGGTATATTTGGTCACCCCGCCAGGAAGATCGGTGCGCTCGTTAGGCCGCATATCCAACAATAGGGGAATGGCCTCGTCCATTTGACTAGAAATATGCTGCATCACCTCCTCCTTGGAAGGAACTGAAGTGACATTGGCAAAATCTTCAAGGTTCGAGGATTCGGGAATAAATACTGCACCGTAAACCTGAGAAAGTTGAAAAAGCAATATTGCCCTAAGCACTTTAGCCTCTGCAATATATCGGTTCCCCTTAGCTATTCCGTCGGCATCGGCAAATTCGATATAACGCTCAATTTGTTCCATTCCGGTATGGGCCCGTATAATATCGCCATAGTAAGTTTCCCATAAGGTTCTTGAACCAAAAAATGAGTTGTCATATATATAGCGATCCTGATTTTTGAGCCCCTGTTGGTCTCCGGCAGCATTTACATCATCCCCTCTTGTGGAGACAACCAATGGTTGTTCCCACCCCCTGGCAGTAACTGCTTGATACACCCCGATAAGTGAAAAAATCATATCATCGGTTTTCGAAAAATCTGTACCGCCAGCAAAATTGTTATTGAGTTCTGGTTGGTCCAATTGGTCCGAACAACCAATAAGAATAACTCCTACCAAGGCTAATAGCAGCGGAAATCTTTTTGTTTTTATATGTTGTTTCATCTGTAGAAATTTATTGTTTTTAACGGTCTTATGTACTTCGCATAGCTGAATTCGTATTTGCAAACAGTTTTCGGTTATGCTCATTTCCAAGCTTTTTATTATATCTTAATATTCACACCCAAGGTATACACGCCAGGAATTGGATACGTCTGATTATCTCTACCATCCGACACCTCGGGAGTAAAGCCATTGTAATCGAACAATGTCACTGGTCTCTCGGCGGTCAGGTAAAATCTGATATTTGGATTAAATTTTCCTTTTAACTGCGGCATGGTATAACCTAATGTCACATTTTGTAACCTCACAAAATCGCCCTTTTCTACAAAAAAACTATTCAGAAACTGATTGCTCCATGGATTCCTTATGCCTCTTGCCGAAGGGTAGGTATTGGAAGTCCCCTCACCGTGCCAACGGTTGATAGCAAAATCCCTATCAATATTAGGATCGGGAGTTTGGCGAATTGCAAATCGTTTTTGGTTTGCAATGACATTGCCTCCCTGCCCAATTACGTTTAAGGAAAAATCCCATGTCTTATAGTTAAGCCCTAGGTTAAAGCCAAAGGAATAGGTAGGCAAATAGGATCCCAAATCTACCCTGTCCTGGGCATCGATTGCCATATCACCATTATGGTCTACAAATCTAAAATCACCGGGCTGTACAACCAAGCCATCTGCAATAGCCGCTTGTGCTGCAGGATCTGCCTGAATCTCCTCTGGAGTCTGATATACCCCTGCCACCTCAAGCCCATAAAAAGGACTTATGGTCCCCCCTATTACGGTCCGTTGTGCAGTGTCTCCCCCTGAGGTCAAATTTTCCTGTCCGGCAAGATCCAATACTTCATTTTTCAAGGTTGAAAAATTTCCTCCAATGCTATAGCTGAAATTTTCTGAAACTTGATTGTTCCAATTTAATACCACCTCAAAACCCGAGTTTCTGATTTTCCCAACGTTCTGTCTAGTTTCTCCAGGCACCAAGAGCCTCGAAACCGGTATTACGGCATCCCTTGTTTCCCTATTAAAATAATCGGTTTCAATAGATAATTGATTGTCGAACATCCTTGCAGAAATACCGGCATTTGTTTCAGCAGTTACCTCCCATTTTAAGGCTTCAAAATCACTGCTGGTCACCAATCCTGGATATCGTATATCCCCAAAAGCTGCACTGACCTCATTCGAGGTTATTCCTCCAGTACTGGAATTTACATTTGCATTTCCTAATTCTCCCCAGCTAGCTCTTAGCTTTAAGAAATCGAATACCCCTTGGTTTTCCATAAAGGATTCTTCAGAAAGGACCCAACCGGCGCCTACCGTAGGGAAATAACCCCACTTTTCCTGATATTTACTGGTACCATCAGCACGAAACGTACCGTATAATAAATACTTACTATCAAAATTATAAGCGATACGCCCAAAATAGGAGAAGAAGTACTGTTTGACCCCGTTATCCCCAACGCCATCTACATCTATAGTTTTTGCTAAATCTAAATAATAAGATTCGTCCCCAATTCCAGGACCATTTGGAAAGTTAATACCTTTGGCTTCTAACTGCTCCAAAGATCTATCTCTAAAAGAGGTTCCTCCCAAAACGGTCAAATTATGTTTGCCGAAACTGTCGTTATAGGTTATTGTATTATCCCAAGTTTGCTCGGAAAACGTTTCATTGCGCTTCACCAACTCTGCATTTTCCCTAAAAGCATTTCCATTCCCAAAAAAGAAAGGTAGTCTTACTTCCCTAGTTTCCAGGGTTTCAAAATTGTGGGAGTAAACTGTTTTAAAAGTTACTTTATCAGGAACTAGTTGATAGCTTAAATCAAAGGTCATTAAAGTATTGCGTATTTTGTCCCTATTCTCCGTATTTTCCATGATAGGAAAAGGGTTCTGAGTCCCCCTGTAACCTAAATCCTGTGCATTGGCATAAGATCTTGGAAAGGCTTCTGTTTTGGATGGATCAAGAACAGGCATCGTAGGCACTGCAAAATAGGCCAACGCAAAAGCGGTGTTTTCTGGACGGTATCTGGTAGCATTGCTCAATAGTGTAGAGACACCTACCTCTAAACGATCGCTTATATCAAAATTTAATTTTGTACGGATGTTGAATCGGTCGTAGTCATTCTTCATTTTAAGAATTCCTTCTTGTTCAAAATAACTTAGTCCCACGGAGTACGTAGTGCCTTCTGTTCCTCCTGTAATACCCAGACTGTGGTTTTGTTGAAGGGCATGGCGTAAAACCAAATCATACCAATCCGTATTCACATTGGGCACGTTAGGATTTATTCTACTCCTTCCATAGCGTTGGATGGCGTTTTCTATAAATTGTGCTTCTGCGACAGAACCGGACTCTCTGGCCAAGGTGGCAAATTGTTCGGAATTTGATAAGGTTACAATATTTTGGGCGACTTGAACACCTTGATAACCATTATAAGTTATTTGCGGTTTCTGGTTTATTTTACCAGATTTAGTTTCAATAAGCACCACCCCATTTGCAGCCCTTACCCCGTAAATTGCGGATGCCGAAGCATCTTTAAGGATCGAAATGGTTTCAATATCTTCACTGTTCAAAAAATCGATATCATCAAAGAAGGTTCCATCCACTACATAAAGAGGATCAGAGGCACCGCCAACATAAGACCCTATACCACGAACTCTAATAGTGGGTGCAGCACCTGGAGCTCCACTACTGACCACTTGTAAGCCCGCCACTTTTCCTTGAAGTGACTGCATGGCCGAACCGGAAGGTGTTCTGGTAATATCCTCAGATTTAATAATGGAAATAGACCCCGTTAAATCTGCTTTCTTTTGTGTACCATATCCAACGACCACCACCTCATCCAACGCTTGGGCATCTACCTGAAGTTGTATATTAAAGGAGGTCTTTGCATTAACAGGAATTTCCAAAGTGGTAAATCCTAGATAACTTACGACCAAGGTGCCATTGCTCGGGACATTGGAAAGTACAAAATTCCCATCAAAATCGGTCTGTGTTCCTGTAGTTGTTCCTTTAACAATCACGGAAGCCCCTGGCATGGGCTGATTGTTATTATCGGTTACCGTACCGCTTATAGATAAATTATCCTGACTGTAAGTAAACCATTGAAACAACAAGAACGAAATTAACAATAAAACGCTTTTTATTTTCATAATTGCCTAAAAATTGAGTTAGTTGATTACTAAATTAACAAAACGTTAACCCAATAGGCTTTGAGTAGGGTACATAAAAACTACATCAGAAAAAAATAAGGGCTTAAGCCCCGTCCTACAAGTGATTGCAGTAGTAAAGATTAGTGTTTATTAAGGTTTTTTAACACTATGATGTACTAATGATGTAGTAGGCAAAAACAGAGTAAAAGCTTAATAATTAAGCGTTTCGCTTTTTTTTCTTACTTAAGCGTAATAAGAAAGTTAGATATATTCTGTTCACTGTCGAGTTCCAGTTTTTTTCGAAGTCGGTAACGATGTATCTCTACTCCTCTTGTACTGATCCCCATCAAGGGAGCTATTTCTTTGGAAACAAGATTCATTTTAAGATAGGCGCATAATTTTAGATCCTTTGAAGTAAGGCCAGGGTAGCGCACCAATAGCGTTTCAAAAAAGTCGTTGTGCAGTTCTTTAAAATTGACTTCAAAATGTCTCCAATCCTCATCGTCGCTAATAGCGCTGTTCAATTTCTTCATAAAGGAACGGTAACGCTGTTGATTATCAAATTTAGATTTGTTCATCAGAAGAAGGTTTTTGAGCTCTAGGATAAGCTCATTCTTTCTGGCCATGCTCATGGTGGTGCTGGTCAATTCCTTCTGTTTCATTTTTATTTCCTTCGCTAACTTTTCTTTCTCTAGTTGGGCCAACTGCTCTTCTTGTTCCCGTTCCAATTTTTCTTTTAAGAGACTATGCTTCCGCTCCAACTTACGTCTGTTGTAGTTTCGCACCATAAAACCTGCCCAAATTGCTATAACCCCATAAATAACAAAACTCACCGTAGAAAAATACCATGGTGGTTTTATCTCGAACTCCAATTGTCGGGACAGGGAACGTACGTTATCTATTCCCACAGTAAAGGCCTTTAACTTGTAACTACCGTAAGGGAGGTTTTGAAACGAAACCACTCCCTTGTCTAAGTTGCCAGATTGTTCCAAGGGACCATTAAGTTCATAATAATATCTAGGCTGTACCAGCTTGGAAGCGGCCATCTCAACCAAAATATTGTGAGAACGTTTATAAGGGATCACAAAGGGCCCTTCACCTAAAGAATATATCTGCTCCTGATCTTTAAACCGGACAAATTTGGGTGCCGTAAGTTCAACGTTTTGAAGATGACGCTTGAGTTTGGCTAGGTTTAATTTACTAAAACCATCACTAAGAGTGAAAAAATAAATACTGTCATTAAGTTGTATGATATTTTGGGACTCTGGCACCAACCTCCTGCCCAATTGCGAATCTTCTAATACAAAATAATCTTTCTTAAGATTGGTTACGAGCAGTTCCTTGGCTCCTTCATTGTCGATAAACCAATAGTGATCGTCATCAAAATGTACCAGCTCTTTATAATTATAATCTTGGAACTCTTCAAAAACAATTACCTTACCTACTATAGGATCGTATTTATACCAAACCCCTTCACTGAAAAGCACGATTTGGTTTTTTATGTTAAAGAGTTTTATATTGTAAATATTCGGAATAGACTCCGGTCCAAATTCCTGCTTCTGCACCACGCTTCTGTAATCATCGCTAAGGGTAATTCGATATACTCCCTTATAAGGATGGGCTACCCAAAGGGTAGTAGGATTTTCAAAACACAAATATTTTATAGGAAAGGATATACCCTGAATGGCCGCTACGGACCATTGTGCTTGTTCGTCCTTTTGGAACCTTGCCAAGCCAGTATAGGTGCCCTGCAGGTAGAGTGAACTAGCCCCAGGCGCTTTTGCGATTTGGTAGCCACCGGAAATTTCGGATATCGGCTTTAAATTTCCCTTATCCAGAATGAAAGTTCCCGTATTATGACCACAGAACAATTCTCCCTCTATCACCTCTAGATCCCAAATATGTCCTTGAGAGCCCTCTACAAACCTAAGCTTCTCCCCTTCAAAATAATAAATGCCCGTATTGCTGCCCAAATATAGGGTTCCACGGTGCAAGGCCACATCATACACCGTCCCCACGACTCCGGTATAATCGGTATAATACGTAAGCGGATTATCTGTTTGCAGCCTATCTATTCCGTTGTCCAACCCAATCCAAAGTTGTTTCTCAAATTGTTCCAGGGCCAAAACGGTATTGTTCTGAAGTCCAACCTCCCTATTTAGGTAATGAAAGGTATTATTTTCCGTGTCAAAAATGTAGATACCGTTCTTAATGGTTCCAAAGGCCAACTTACCACTGTCCAAGAGCAGCATTTGGTTTAACTGGTGCTGTTTCAACTCCTTGTTGATTTCCTCCGCTAAAGGCTCCATCCTGCCTTCGGCTAGCAGATATGCCCCATGTAGCTTGGTCCCTATCAACAACCCGGTAGGAGTAGGTTCCATATCCACAACGATCTTAGTATTTAAGATTTCGGTATCAAGAACAGGGAGCAGTTCCTTATCTTTTATATAACTTAACCCATTTTGTCCCCCGGCAACAACAATCTTATCATCCCAAACGACCATATGGTTCACTACAAAACGAGGTTCCACAATGGAAATTTGGTTTTCCTTATACATATAAATCCCCGAAAAAGACCGGAACACTATGGTATCGCCAAGAGGCAATATTTGCCAAAATTCCTCACTGGTAAATTCGTGGTCCTGGATTAAATGGGTAAGGGAAGTATACTCCAGTCCTCCAAATTCATTTTTTTTCCAAAACCCAAACTCTTCGTAGGAACCCGTATAAATCCTTTCATTGATCCATTTTACAGAACGAATGGTAGTCTTATTGGGCAGTTGATATAATGTCCATTGTTCGCCATTATAGTGTAGTAATCCTTTATTGTTAGCTACGTATAGCTCCCCTTCAGGATCTACGGAAAGGTCCCAGTTTTTACTTGCTGCCTGATATTCGAAGATGCGGTAATTCTGAATGGGCGGAATAAGCACCTGTCCCATCAAAAAAAGAGGAAAGACACAAAGAAGTAAACTAAATATTATGAAGTTTTTTATATTTCCCATACGGATAGCGACTGTATTGTTTTTTTGCTATTGGCAAGGAAGTTACGAAAACTGAATAAAATGATAGATAATAGTTTAAAAGACTTCCATACCATGATAGGCCGCTAAACACAGTAGCCAATGCTGGACCTGGTCTTAAAGTTCGCTTTTTAAAATTTTGGAAAAACCCATTTCAAGAATATTCACTCGAATACTAGTATGTTTTAGGTTCCTTATCACCAATAGGTAAAGAAGATCCTTGTATCCGCTATCGGTCTCGAAGGCCATCTTGGGCAATATAAGAAGGAGTCGTATTAATTTTTATTCAAGGGCTGTAGAAGATCAAGGTGGTAGGGGTGCCGGCTTTTGCAATATGTTCCCCCATTTACATCGGCCGGACTGTTCCCACCAAAATTCGTGTTTACGAAATTTGCCTTATTAATCTTAACACAAGCTACTCACCAGCAACTTAATTAATTCAAACATAGCATTTTAACCCATACTAACATCTTACATTGTATAAACGTAACCCCTGCACTTATAAACGTCCGTAATCCTTTAGGGAAAGTTCTAGAGGCTAACATACAGTACCCCTAAAAAGTATAATCTTTCCATTGTTTTATTACGTTACTCCAAAAAGAATAGCATTATCACTCCAATTGCCTTGTTCTATATTTCACTTTTGATGAGCAGGCCTAAAAGGTATCCGGTATCTCCTTAATAAGAAATCTCAATTTGAGAATAATCTACTTGGGCTATGACCCCCTCCCGGTTAGCCTCTTGTTTTCGACTATAAAGATCCTTGCTCACCGGATAAGCACGAAAGGCCTCGTCCGACAAATCGGTAGCGATCAAGTTTTTTATATCGGCCTCCCCCAAGCTGTCGTCTAACCACGCAGCTATATCGGTATTGTTCAGGATTACGGGGCGGCGGAATTTTTCGTTGTGGATCTTGGCAAATAAGGGCGTAGCCGCCTTGGTAAGTACCGTAAAAGTATTGTACCCGTCTTTGGTCACCGTATAGAGTCCGGCCAGACTTAATATTTCTCGGTCCTTTCTTTCAAAATAAAAAGGCACCTTAAACTTCTTGGGCGCCGTATGGGGTTCAAAAAATCCGTCTACAGGAAGTATACAACGTTTGGTATACACACTGTTTTTATAGATAAAATGATCGAAAAGCTTTTCGGAACGGGCATTGAGGCCGGCACCAAAACGGGCAGCCCCCTTATAGTAATCCTGAAAGTCCGCCCCCAGTTGCTGCGGTGGCATAATGCCCCACATAGAAGGGGTGAGCTTCTCTTTTGCCTCCTGAGGGATAATCCATAACAAAGGATGGTTCCAACCATTGGCATGCGGATATACCAGTTCCCCCTCCGGAGACCTGGCCCCTACCAATTTACTTACCTTATAAAAGAGCTCCAGCTCCTTGGCCTTTCTTGTGACACGCGTACTATAACACATTGGTATTCCCTTTTAAAACTATCCCATTTAAAAATACTGTGTTAAAGTTAAACAATGATTTTCTATTTTTTCTACCTTTGGATATATTCCATATAATTGGATTATATCCATTTTAACAATGAAACAGTCTATTCTACATCTAGATTTGGATACCTTTTTTGTCTCCTGCGAAAGGCTAATCGATAGCCGTTTGCTAAAAAGACCCCTATTGGTAGGCGGTTTGAGCGATAGAGGGGTGGTAGCCGCTTGCAGCTATGAGACTCGAAAATTTGGGATCAACTCCGGTATGCCCATGAAACTTGCCCGCCAATTATGTCCGGAAGCGGTCGTCATTAGGGGCAATTCATCAACCTATACCAAATACTCCCATATGGTGACCGAAATAATAAAGGAAAGAGCCCCCGTATTTGAAAAGGCCAGTATAGACGAATTTTATGTGGACCTGAGCGGAATGGATAAGTTTTTTGGCTGCTACCAATACGCTTCGGAAATGAGGCAACAGATTTTAAAAGAAACCGGACTCCCCATATCCTTTGGGCTATCGCAAAACAAAATAGTTTCTAAGGTAGCCACCGGAGAAGCCAAGCCCAACAACCAGTTACAAATAGATTACGGTTTTGAAAAGCAGTTCCTAGCGCCCCTATCGGTGCGCAAGCTTCCGGCTGTAGGCAAAAAAACCTACCAAACCCTGATCAATATGGGGGTCGAACGGATAAAAACTGTCCAGGAAATGCCCTTAGAACTTATGACGAGCGCCTTTGGTGCCAACGGAAAAACCATTTGGAAAAGGGCCAATGGTATCGATAATCCGCCTCTTATCCCTTTCCACGAACGGAAATCTATTTCTACGGAACGCACCTATGACCGCGATACTATAGATATGGACAAACTAAGGACCACCATAGTGGCCATGACCGAAAATTTAGCCTACCAGCTAAGAAGGGGCAATAAGCTAAGCTGTAATGTTGCGGTAAAGATTCGCTATTCAGATTTTAACACCTATACCAAGCAAAAGCAAATAGCTTTTACCAGCGCCGACCACGTTTTGGTACCTACCGTCCTAGAGCTCTTTAACAACCTTTACAACAGAAGGCTGCTCATCCGTTTGGTGGGCGTAAAATTCAGCCACCTGGTCAGTGGCAACTATCAGATTAACCTTTTTGACGATACCGAAGAAATGCTCGACCTGTACAAGGCCATGGACCATATACGCAACCGGTACGGAGAAAGCAGTATCATGAGGGCGGCCTCTTTAGGGGCCAAAACCATAGGCAGGTTTCACAACCCCTTTTCTGGCGAGCCCCCTATTGTATTAGCGCATAGAAAACAATAATGTATATTAATTGCCATTCATATTATTCCTTAAACTATGGCAGCTTCTCGGAAACAACCCTCCTAGAGCTTGCCCAGGAAAACCATGTGACCACCTTGGCCCTGACCGATATTAACAATACCTCGGCCTGCCTGAATTTTATACGCTGCGCCAAGGACTTTAATATAAAGCCCATTGTAGGGATCGATTTTAGACAAGGGACCGCACAGCAATACGTTGGCCTGGCCAAAAACAACAGCGGTTTCCAGGAACTCAATGCCTTCCTTTCTCACCATTTGAGTCAAGGCATCGATATTCCACCTGAAGCCCCTATGTTTAAAAATGCCTTAGTTATTTATCCCTTCGAAAAGGTATTGCGCCTAGAGAAAACCTCTTTTAAGGAACATGAGTTTATAGGGGTCTCCGTAGCAGAACTTAGAAAACTCCCTTTTTCAAAATACTGTGGTCTAAAAGATAAACTGGTCATTCAGCAAACGGTAAGTTTTAGGAACAAAAGAGATTTTAATACCCATAGGCTTTTGCGGGCTATTGGCCTAAATACGTTATTGAGCAAGCTCCCCCAGGACGAACAAGGGACAGAGACCGATGTGATGCTCCCCTACGAGCAGCTATTGGAGAGTTATAAGGAGTTTCCACACCTGATAGAAAACACCAAAAAACTAATGGCCCAATGCCACATTGAGTTTTCTTTTGGCAACGATCGTCGTTCCCAAAACCAACAATATTACTATCATAGTAAGGAAGAAGATTATGAGCGGCTAAAAAAACTTTGTGAAGCCGGACTCCCCAAACGCTACCCCCATCCTACCGCCCAGGTAAAGGAACGCATGCTACGGGAACTCAAGATTATCTACGAACTAGAATTTGTGTCTTATTTTCTGATCAACCACGACATTGTCAGTTATGCCGCCAGTAAGGACTACCCCCATGTGGGTCGGGGCAGTGGCGCCAACAGTATTGTCGCCTATATTATTGGGATTACGGATGTAGACCCTATAGAACTCGACCTGTATTTTGAGAGGTTTATAAATCCCTATCGGACCTCGCCCCCCGATTTTGATATCGATTTTTCCTGGAAAGAAAGAGACGATGTTACCACCTATATCTTTAGGCGCTTTCCCAATGTAGCACTGTTGGCTACCTACAATACCTTTAAATACCGGGCAGCGGTACGCGAACTCGGAAAAGTCTTTGGCCTGCCCAAGGAAGAAATAGACAAACTCTGCTCTGGCCACTACAGTCTGGATACTTTGGACCAGCTATCGCAACTAGTTTTAAAATACGCCAGCTGGATCCAGGGCTTTCCCAACTATATCAGCGTTCATTCTTCCGGCATCCTTATTCTGGACAAGCCCATACACTATTATTCGGCCACTACCCTGCCCCCAAAAGGCTTTCCTACGGTACAGTTCGATATGATCATCGCCGAAGATGTGGGGATTTTTAAGTTCGATATTTTAGGGCAACGCGGCCTTGCCAAAATCAAGGATGCCATTGCTATTATTAGGCAGAACCAGCCCAATGCCCCACTGATGGATATTAGAAATGTCGCCTATTTTAAAGCCGACAAAAAAATAAATGCTCTCTTGCAACAAGGCCAAGCCGTAGGCGCCTATTATGTAGAGTCGCCAGCCATGCGGGGCCTGCTAAAAAAACTACAGACACAAGATTATTTAGGCTTGGTAGCGGCCAGTTCCATCATCCGCCCGGGAGTATCGAGCTCTGGCATGAAAAACGAATATATCCTCCGCCAACGCATGCCCGAACGTAGAAAACAAGCCAATCCCATACTGTGGAAGATTATGCCCGAAACCTATGGCATTATGGTATATCAGGAAGACGTGCTAAAAGTAGCCCATCACTTCGCCGGCTTAGATTTGGGCGAGGCCGATGTGCTAAGGAGGGGAATGAGCGGAAAATTCAGGTCTCGGGAGGAGTTTGCCGCCGTAGAAGAGAAATTCATCGCCAATTGTAAGGCAAAAGACTATCCAGAGTCCCTTATTAAGGAGGTATGGGAGCAAATCAAAAGCTTTGCCGGTTATGCTTTTGCCAAGGGACATTCGGCCTCCTACGCCGTAGAAAGCTATCAGAGCCTGTATTTAAAATGTTATTTCCCGCTAGAATTTATGGTCGCCGTACTCAATAATGGTGGCGGATTCTATGATGCGGAACTCTATATCCAAGAAGCCAAAAAATGGGGAGCTACTATACATGCCCCTTGTATCAACCTAAGCGACCACCCCAATGTTATTTATGGGAAGGAGATTTATTTGGGCTTCGGCTATTTAAAAAGTTTGGAAAAATTGGTCATCCAACGGCTACTGAGCGAACGTCAACTGCATGGCCCCTACCGCTCCTTTGACGATTTTATAGACCGAGTCCCCATTAGTTTGGAGCAATTAAGCCTACTTGTTCGGATAAATGCCTTTCGATTTACCGGTATTCCCAAAAAAGAACTGCTATGGCATGCCATATTTAAGACCAAGGCCAATAAGGAAAAATCGCCCCAGGCCAGTTTATTCGTTGCCAAACACCGGGCATTTACGATCCCAACACTAGAATCCAATCCCATAGAAGAGGCCTATGACCAAATAGAACTCTTGGGCTTTCCCCTTTGCACCTATTTTGATATGGTTGCCCAAGACCTCCAAGGGGGCATCATGGCCAACGAGCTGTACAAACACAAAAACAAGGAAGTATTAGTGTACGGCGCCATGGTACATACTCGGTACAACACCACCTCCAAAGGCGACAGAATGCGGTTTACTACCATGTTAGATCGGGAAGGCAATTTCTTCGACTGCGTACATTTCCCCCTGGCCATGGCAAAATCGCCCATCCATGGCAAAGGCGTCTATGCCTGTTACGGCACCGTTACCGAGGAATTTGGTTTCTATAGCCTTACCGTTTCTTGGACCAAAAAGCTACCCCTACAAAACGATCCCAGGTATCAGCAAGCCGTATAATATTTTACGGTACACCCCATAGAAGGCGGTTATCTCCATTCTTATACTCCCAAGTGTAATAATTTGGGCGTTCCCTCCTGCGTCGGTCGGGCTTTCCGCTGTATCTTTTTTAAAGGTCTCGTCGCCCTCTAAAAAAGGATGCCGCTGCAATCCCTAACGCAGGAAACAATTAACAATAACCAATTAGCAGTAAACAATTAGCAGTAAACAATGTAAAAAATGTAACAATGAACCGAAGTGGAAATGTACCAATTAATTAATGTAGCAATTGTTTAATGTAACAATTAAGCAATATGCCAATGTACTAATGAGTTAATTCGGGAATATGAAAATGCAACAGAGGATCAATGAAAAAAATGATCTAGTACCAATCATTGGGAGGACGTAGGACGAGGCAAGCTGTTGCTGTTTTCCGTATGCTTCATGAGAATACTTCACTGCGTTCGTATACGGGCAAAAAAAAAGTCCCTTCATTTTCATGAAGGGACTCTTAAAAAAAGGCGGCGGCCTACTCTCCCACTTGGTGTAGCAGTACCATCGGCGCAGACGGGCTTAACT
>NZ_JAAXCQ010000031.1 GCF_012272855.1 Arenibacter sp. 6A1
GGCACCACGGTTGACGTAACAGTAGGCGGGGCAACCTATATCACCACCGCTGATGGCTCTGGAAAATGGAGCATAAATACTGAAACGGCTACCCCTGATAGCGGAGTCTTCAATCCGGATGTCAACGGAGAAAATGAGGTAGAGGTTATCAGTACAGATGCGGCCGGGAACAGTACTTCCGATAATACCACCTTAGAACTTACCATCGATACCACCGCACCGGTTGTACCCACGGTTGAATCTCAAATAACCAATGATACCACTCCTGTTCTCAATGGAACTGCTGAGGCTGGCACCACGATTGACGTAACAGTAGGCGGGGCAACCTATATCACCACCGCTGATGGTTCCGGAAACTGGAGCATAAATACGGAAACGGCTACCCCTGATAGCGGAGTTTTCAATCCAAATGTCAACGGAGAAAATGAGGTAGATGTTACCAGTACAGATGCGGCCGGGAACAGTACTTCCGATACAACCACCTTAGAGCTTACTATCGATACCACCGCACCGGTTGTACCCACGGTTGAATCTCAAATAACCAACGATACTACTCCTGTTCTCAATGGAACAGCTGAGGCTGGCACCACGGTTGACGTAACAGTAGGCGGGGCAACCTATATCACCACCGCTGATGGTTCCGGAAACTGGAGTATCGATACTGAAACGGCTACCCCTGATAGCGGAGTCTTCAATCTGGATGTCAACGGAGAAAATGAGGTAGATGTTACCAGTACAGATGCGGCTGGGAACAGTACTTCCGATAATACCACCTTAGAGCTTACCATCGATACCACCGCACCGGTTGTACCAACGGTAGAATCTCAAATAACCAACGATACTACTCCTGTTCTCAATGGAACAGCTGAGGCTGGCACCACGGTTGACGTAACAGTAGGCGGGGCAACCTATATCACAACCGCTGATGGGTCAGGAAATTGGAACATCGATACGGAAACTGCTACCACTGATGACGGAGTCTTCAATCCGGATGTTAACGGAGCGAACGAGGTAGTAGTTATTAGTACGGATGTAGCAGGGAACAGTACTTCCGACACCACCACCTTAGAGCTTATAATCGATACCACGGCACCATTATCTCCTGTAATAATAAAAGTTATAGAAGATACTGAAATTCCTAATGATGGTATTACTACAGACAAAACCGTATTGATTGTAGGGGAAGCAGAACCAGAAACTACGATTGAAGTATTTATTGATGGCTTGAGTTTAGGGAAAACAACCGCGGATATCAATGGAAATTGGATTTTTGATAATACCAACACAGTATTGAATGATGGATTGTATTCTATTGAAGCTAGGAGTGAAGACGCCGCAGGAAATATAAGCCCTTATTCGGATGAATTTGTCTTGGAGATAGTCACTACTGATCTAGATAGTGATGACGATGGCCTTACTGATGAAGAGGAAGCTATTATAGGAACGGACCCATTTAATCCTGATACTGATGGGGATACTATTAAAGATGGACAAGAAGTTAGTGATGGTACCAATCCGTTAGATGGCTGTGATTCTATAGGAGGAACACCTCCAGCGGGAAGCAATTGTGACATTTCTATTAACCACGATGTCATAGATTCAAATCATAATGACGGAAGGTTTGAGATTGACAATATTGAGCGTTTCCCAAATAACTCTGTGCAAATCTACAACCGTTGGGGTGTGCTTGTATACGAAACAAAAGGATACGATAATAGTGTTAATGTATTTACTGGGACATCTAATGGAAGATCGGTAGTGAATAAGAATAAAGCGTTGCCTGCTGGAGTGTACTTCTACATTATTAAATACTTAAATAAAGATGTAGCTAAAACTAAATCTGGTTACATCTATATTAATAGATAAGCCGTTCTGGGTATAAATTGATAAATAAAATTATGAAATGAGCATGTCCGAAAACTTGTCACCAACACGAATTACGATATGCGAATTACATATGACCTTTAAAAAAAATAATAGATATCTACAAATGAAAAAAGTCATTATAACCTTAACAATTATATTGTTAACATTAAATTTTGTTAATGCACAACAAGACGCTCAATACACCCAATATATGTACAATACATTGGCGGTGAACCCGGCCTATGCAGGGTCTAGGGGTGTTTTTAGCGTAGTTGCTCTTCATCGTTCCCAATGGGTGGGGCTAGATGGGGCACCTAAAACCCAAACGCTAGATATCAATAGCCCGGTTTCTAATAGAGTAGGATTAGGTCTTTCCGTGGTCCATGATGAAATCGGAAACGGCACAAATCAGGATACTTATTTTGATGCTGCTTTTTCATATTCTATTCCCACTTCAACAACGGGGAAATTAGCTTTTGGATTAAAAGCAGGAGGACATTTTTTAAATATAGATTATAATAAATTGAGAAATTACAATCCGAATGTTGCTCCCTCGGAAAATAACCATATAGACAAAAAGTTCTCTCCAAATATTGGGGCCGGGGTTTATTATTACACCAATCGTTTCTATGCCGGTATATCGGTTCCAAACTTTTTGGAGACAGAACACTTTGAGGATTCAGATACCGACAGCGGTTATTTAGCCAAGGAACTTATGAATTATTATTTGATGACAGGGTATGTTTTTGACCTGTATCAAAATTTACAGTTCAAACCAGCGGCTTTATTAAAAGCCGTGCAGGGAGCTCCGCTTCAAGTCGACCTTTCTGCTTCTCTTCTTTTCAATGAAAAATTTACCTTGGGTGCTGCCTATCGATGGGATGCTGCCATAAGTGCTCTATTCGGATTTCAAGTGGACGATAAGTTAATGATAGGTTTGGCCTATGACAAAGAAACTACCGCCCTTGGTGGGACACAGTTCAACGATGGTTCCTTTGAGGTGATTTTAAGATATGAGCTATTTACCAAGTACAAAAAAGTATTGAATCCGAGATTCTTTTAAAAAATTACTACTATGATAGAATTTAACTTAAAAACCAGTTTGTTTTTTTTAATGTTGGCCGGTACATTGGTCTGCGCACAAGATAAAAAGATAGAAAAAGCTGCCGCACATTTTGATGATATGGCCTATGTCGATGCTATTAACTCCTATGAGGATCTAGAACAAAAAGGATATAGTTCGGAGAAGATGTATAAAGACCTGGCCAATGCTAATTATTTAAATTCAAAATATACGGAAGCTGTTCATTGGTATGCAAAATTATTTGCCTTAGAAAAGCGAGATTCAGCCTTGGAGGAAATGTATCGATATGCGGTAACCCTTAAATCTATAGGAGACTATAAGACCTCGGATATATGGATGCAAAAATTTTCTAAAGAGAAAACAAAGGATTTACGGAGTGAACATTTTAGGATTAAACCCGACTATTTAGAAATTATAAAGAATAACTCGGGGCGTTACCAGATTGGCGAAATTTCTATAAATTCTAGCAAATCAGATTTTGCGCCATCCTTCTATTCAGGACAACTAATATTTGCATCGGCCAGGGATACCGGTCTTGTTTCTAGAAGAATAGATCGTTGGAATAAAAAAGCCTTTTTTAGTATTTATATCGCCAAAAAAGAAGCGGACAAGAGTTTTACCAAGTCGGCCTTGTTTGCTAAAAATATTAAAACTAGGGCGCACCAATCTTCGACCGTATTTACCAAGGATGGTAAAACCCTTTATTTTACTATGAATAATTTTAAAGGAAGTAATTTTGCCAGAAATAATGAAGGAGTTAGTCACTTACACCTGTATAGGGCCACCTTGATAAACGGCGAATGGAGCAATGTAACTGCCCTGCCGTTTAATAGCGAAGATTACTCCGTGGCTCATCCAGCACTTAGTGAGGATGAGAAGACCTTATACTTTGCATCTGATATGCCGGGTACCCTAGGGAAATCGGATATTTTTAAGGTCGATATTTACGGAGATGGAACCTATGGAATTCCTACAAATCTAGGACCAACTATTAATACCGAAGCTAGAGAAACCTTTCCTTTTATAAGTCCTTCCAATGTTTTGTATTTTGCATCGGACGGTCACCCAGGCCTTGGCGGGTTAGATATGTTTGCAGTTAAATTATACGACCCACACAATACTGAGGTTATCAATTTGGGAGCCCCCTTAAATTCGGCTCATGACGATTTTTCCCTGATTATAGATGAGGAATCGAAATCTGGATTCTTTGCATCCAATAGAGAAGGAGGAATGGGAAGCGATGATATTTATTCATTAAAAGAATTGCAGCCGCTTCCATTTAAATGCTATTCGGATATAAATGGTAGCATCATAGATCAGCAAAGTGGTAAAATATTGGTGAATGCTAAGATAGCACTAGACTCTAAATATGAAAAACAAATATTGGTAAACGATGGGGGACGTTTTTATCTAAAGTTAGATTGCGGCCTTAAGACGCTAAATGTAAATGCCCGAAATGAAGAATATGAAGATACGATGGTAACGATCGATTTGACAAAGAAGGATGATTTAGACAGAGTGGTTATAGCCTTGGAAAAAAAGAAAGATATTTTGGACGAAGGGACTGATCTTTTCGAAGCTTTAAAGCTTAAGCCTATTCATTTTGAAAACGATAAATACGAGATCAAAAAGGATTCCTATTCCGAACTCGATCAAATATTGGCGTTTCTAAATAAATATCCAGAACTAAAAATTCAAGTCCGCTCCCATACAGATAGTAAAGGAGGTGACGAATATAACCAAATATTGTCGCAAAAGAGAGCCGAATCTACAGTCTTCTATTTTACTTCTAGAGGAATTGATAGTAGTAGAATTAGCGGAGTGGGATTTGGTGAAAGCCAACTACAGAACGACTGTCGAAACGGTTCAAATTGTTCTGAAAAAATACATGCGTTAAATCGACGTTCAGAGTTCATTATTGTAAAATAGGGAGTCGTAGAAGAGAATATTTCTGTGCATATTTTTTAGCAAAGCCATCATAAACTCTTTGTGTTCTCTTAAGTTTAGGCTTAGTGAAGAAGTCTTAAAAAAAGAAAATATACTGCTTTAATGGACAACCTATTTTTTATTCTTAAAAACAAAATTGGCAATTGCCAATTTTGTTTTAGGAAAACCTAGGGTATGATATAAAATAAGTTGAATTGAATTGATAAAAATATTCAAGATCATAGTATTTATGAAACTATTAAAATTAAGTAGCTTACATCTAATCTTTTAGAATAATGAAAGAAATTATCACTAAAAACATTAAGATATTGGTAGTGGAGGACAATCCGATTTCCAGTTTTATTGCCATGTCACAATTAAAGCGTTTTGGATTTGAAAAGGTAGATGTTGTAGAAAATGGATTGTTGGCATTAAAATATTTGGATCAATCATCCCCGGATTTAATCTTTTTAGACCTTAATATGCCAGAATTGGACGGTTTTGAGTTTTTAAAGATCACAAGACGAAATGGAATCTGTCCAAATATAGCTATAGTGATATTAACCTCCTCAATTAGTCAATGCGATAAGAAAAGAGTTATTGAATATTCGAATGTAATAGATTTTTTGGAAAAACCACTTGATAGGGAATTGATAAATCAAGTGATACAAAAACTTTATATAAGATCTTATCAATCATAATTATCACTCATTAGTCGGAATCCCGTTTACTTATTATTACTGAAAGATGGTAGCAAGAGATGCGTTCAAAAAATTAGTGTAAATAATCTAGGATTCGCCGTGTAATCCAAACGCTGAAAGTTACAATATCGTCAACGGACCTATGTGAATTTGACGTAAAGCTTATGATGTTAACTTGTAAATCATATAAATTCAGTTAATTACAAATATTTTTTTTTACTGTCAGACCATCCTCTTGAAGCTTTAAATGTGAAAATAGGGGAGAAGACGACAATTCTTTTCTAGGTTAGAAACGCACTCACACCCCATAAATACGCTTAAGGGGTTCGATATTTATGTGCTTACCTTAATTTTGTTTATTCTTTAACATAAAAACTTAAACAGGTTTGTATCTTTATAGGATAATAAAATAGTGATGGCAAAAAATAAAACGATTACCTCTAAAGACCTTGTTTCTTGGTATATGGATGATGTCTTGGCCCATAGCGAGCAACCAAAATCTGTATATGCTTTTGCAAAGGCGCATAATTTTGAAGAGCAGAAATTTTACGAATTCTTTGGTTCCTTCGAGGCCTTGGAAAAGGACGTATTTAAAACTTTTCATGAAGTTACCCTTCAAGTATTGGAAAAAAGTGAGGATTATAAAGGCTTTGATGCCCGTAACAAGCTGTTGAGTTATTATTTTACTTTTTTTGAAAACCTTACGGCTAATAGAAGTTATGTAAAGGCTTCTTTAGAGCGTCACAAAAACGGATTAAAGGGACTTTCCGTACTTTCTAGATTACGGGAGTGTTTTATACAATATATAGACGCATTGGATATTGAGACTTTAGAGCTTAAACAGGAGCAAATTGAAAAATTTCAGAAGCGGGCGCTTAGTGAATCTGCCTGGATACAGTTTTTGCTCACCCTTAAATTCTGGATGGAAGATACTTCTGCAGGATTTGAAAAAACGGATGTTTTCATTGAAAAATCCGTTAATACAAGTTTTGACGTATTAAATATAGCTCCTTTAAAAAGTCTCGTTGATTTTGGGAAATTTATTTTTAAGGAAAAGAGTCACTTTAACCTATAGGATCCTAGATGAAAACAATAGATAAAATTCCAGTTTCAAAAATACAACGCGCAAGTAAATTAGTATCTACTGGAGCCAAAGTAGGTGTAAATTACCTTAAATATTATGGGGACAAGCTTACCAAATCCGAAGTGGAAGCCAAAGATTTGCTGAATAAAAATAATGCGGAAGATATTTATGACAGCCTAAAACAGCTAAAGGGGAGTGCCTTAAAGGTTGCCCAGATGCTGAGCATGGAAAAAAGTATCATGCCACAGGCCTATGTAGAAAAGTTTTCCCTGTCCCAATTCTCGGTACCGCCTTTGTCTCCACCTTTGGTACTAAAGACGTTTAAAAAATATTTCGGGAAATTGCCCAATGAAATCTATGACTCCTTTAATGCTGTCTCGGTAAACGCGGCTAGTATCGGTCAGGTTCATATGGCCGAAAAAGACGGAAAAAAATTAGCGGTAAAAATTCAATACCCAGGGGTTGCAGAGAGTATCGCTTCAGACCTTGCCATGGTGAAACCAATAGCAATGAGCATGTTTAATATTAAGGGCAAGGACTCGGACAAGTATTTTAAAGAAATAGAGGGGAAATTAATTGAAGAAACCAATTATGTATTAGAAGTAAAGCAGAGCAAGGAAATTGTAGCAGCCTGCCAGCACATCCCAAATCTCTTGTTTCCTCAATATTATGAGGCCTTGTCTTCGGAAAGAATTATCACCATGGATTATATGAACGGAGAACATCTTTCCGAATTCGTGGCCCATAACAACGATCAGGAAGTCTCTAATACGCTGGGACAGGCCTTATGGGATTTTTATATGTTTCAGATCCATCATTTAAAAAAGGTACATGCCGATCCGCATCCGGGGAATTTTTTGGTTTCGGAAGACAGTAAACTTATAGCCTTAGATTTTGGGTGTATGAAGGCAATACCCGATAATTTTTATCGTCCGTATTTTGAATTGGCAAAAAAAGAAAATCTTGCCGATGACGCCTTTTTTGAGAAAAAATTATTTGAATTGGAAATTCTGCGTCAAGATGATAGTCAGCAAGAACTGCAATTCTTTAGGGCTATGTTCCATGAAATGCTAAGTTTATTTACACAGCCTTTCCATGAAGAGACCTTTGATTTTTCCGATAGCAAGTTTTTTGGCCAAATTGCCGCGTTGGGCGAACGCTATGCTAAAAACACACAACTTAAAAAAATGAATGCAAATAGAGGGTCTAAACACTTTATCTACATGAATCGTACGTTTTTTGGATTGTATAATTTAATGTTCGATTTAAAGGCGAAAAATATTAAAATCAATAACTTTCAAACCTCTTAAATGTATAAACCGTAGCTACGTTCAATACGTATATCTATTATATTCCAATATTCTTCGGGTAAAGGTCTTTTAAAGAAATGTGTATTGCCTTTTTGGTTATTGAAGGTACATAAAAATTGTACTCTTGATAATATGACTATAACTAAATTTTAACGGCGATTTCTTTTCTTTTAAAGCTTCCTATTTCTAAAAATATTTTAAGGTAAAAGGGGAAATAGTCTTGTTTCGTAATCTATTTGATCCTTGACTTTTTTGGACTTTAAGAGTAGGATAGTCCTTCTGTAAAACAATACTTTTGTTAATTTTTGTTTAATAAATAATTAAAAAAGTTAAACATTTTGTAGCTTTGTATATAGGTATTTTCCAAAAATGATATTAAATACAACATATCGCGATAAAGGGCACAGACCAATAATCAATGATTTGGTAGGGAAGCCTTTTTCTTTTATCGAAATTATTCGGCGGAAGGGAATAGGGTCAAAGCGATTGGTCATTGAAGAAGTAAGTCCCAACCTTAAGCCTTATATGAATTCGGTTTCCGATATAAACTATGCGAATATAGAATTACGTCCGTATGGCATTCTTATATTTATCAATAAAGGCCTAAGTAATTTTACTTGGATAGTGCCTTATTATCAGCTGGTGATTTATAAAATGAATTGCAGCAGTATCCATGCTCAAGGGAGGTTTGTACATTTTATGGTGAATAAAAATTTTAAAGAGAGCAGGTCTTTTTTTAATAAATTATGGGACGCTAAAATAAATTTCGATATGAAATATAATTTCACCAACAATATGGATGATTTTTAGGAAGTTATGTTTATTTTTAAATTTATTTTTAATAAATTGTCGATAAAATTATTGTAATTCAAAAAAAAATATTATAATGGAAGGTTTATGCTTAGAAATGGGGAAAAAAATATGAATTAAAAGTATGGGTTTAATTTGTACGGCATTAAAATTGCACCTTAAGAAATAAGTGTAATAAAGCGATACTAAAGACTGTTAATATGACAGTTTAAAGAGTAGTTCTCGTTTTGTAAAATTAATAATAATTAAAAATTTTCCGAACAAAAAACTGTTTGAATTATGGATATAGTTACTAGGGCTCTAGAGTTTGAGCAAAGAAACAGAAGATCACTAACCACTAGTGAGCGTATTGAAATTTCCAGAGAGGCAAAGGAGTTAATCTTGGGTCTTAATGAAATTTATAAAAAAGAAAAGGACGCTCAAATCATGGAGATCATGAAACGCTTAACTTCAATAAAGCAAAAGATAGAGAAGCGTTTAAAAGGGCCATCTACCATTTAAGGGAAACAGGCTGTTTAGCAAACTTAGGTAAGGAGCGTTCTAGCCACGGCTATTTTTAATATAAGAGCCGTTGGTACTGTACCGTTGCCTTTTTCCAGTGTTTTGGTAAAATAAAATATCAAAAAAAATGATTTTCTATATTAAAATCCGCTTCCATTTGGAGGCGGATTTTTTTATGTTGCAGATTTTTAACAGTTTAATTTTAGAATCAGGCTCAAAAAGTTGGCTCTTAGTTTAAGGTGTCTCCTACTTTTAAGTTGAGTTATCCATATTCCCTTTTAAATCACGTGCTTCTCTAACACCAAATTGCCTCACTGTTTACATTTTTTTACCTGGCTAATTACTAATTGTAACCCGCGTTAGGGACCGCAGCGGCATCCCCGAAGTGGAGCGAGGGATATAGCGGAGTGCCTGACCGACGAAGGAGGGAACGCCCAAAAAATTCTTATAGATTATAAATCTCCATGCTCTATATATGGGCGTTTCCCTAACGGGTCGCTCTTTCCGCTGTATCTTTTTTAAAGGTCTCTTAGCCCTCTAAAAAAGGATGCCGCTGCAATAGCTAACGCTTTTTTAT
The DNA here is from genome assembly GCF_012272855.1 of Arenibacter sp. 6A1. Taxonomy (GTDB): domain Bacteria; phylum Bacteroidota; class Bacteroidia; order Flavobacteriales; family Flavobacteriaceae; genus Arenibacter. Next base: position 9,860 of record NZ_JAAXCQ010000031.1, read on the forward strand.
GAACGATTAGCATTTACTGTAAGGACTTATATGACGTGTTGGCTTGGAACGAAGAACCGAATACCCATCCTAGCTTCTTCAGATTTAAAAGGGTACAATTCAACGTATACTTGCTGTCCTAAAATAGGGGAGTATTATATTATTGGACACACCCCAAATAGTGCTACCCCTGTAGATTATATTGTGAAAAACAATGAAGATGGCAGCGTAAGCTGTGTTACCAGTGCCTTGGATCTTCTTACCCGTACAAGATGGGTCATAGAAACTAAACTGGAAAAGGATAAATATTGGCCATGATGGCAGCTCGCACAATTGGCCAATGGACAAGGAAGGGCACAATCTATCTAAATATTCGGAAAATAACTTTGGCGGATCTAAATCCTTTCATGTTATGGGAACGCACAGTAATTATTTTGGGGGATTTTGGGAAAAGGACGACTTTGGAATGATCCGATATTCTAACCGAGGTGATAAATTGGGCAAAAAAATATTTCTCTGGGCCCAATCCGATGCTGGTAAAATATGGGAAGACCTGTTAACAGATACTAGCGGACAATATGTAGAAATCCAAAGTGGACGTTTGTTTAATCAGAATGTGTTTAGCAGTAGCTTAACACCATTTAAGCAAATAGGATTTAAACCCTATGCCGATGAGGCATGGACAGAATACTGGTTTCCCTTCGGAGAAATAAACGGTTTTACGGACGCCAATACCATGGGGGCATTTAATATTCAGCTTAATGGGCAACAACTAGAGGTTAAAATGAGTCCTGCACAACAACTCCAGGACTCCCTAAAGGTCTATAATAGGGCAGGGAAAAAGATAGCATCTACCAATATTTCTTTAACTCCTTTAAAACCTATAAAGGTAAGTTTGACACTCCCCGAAGGAGAACAGCCATCTATATTGGAAGTAGGTAAAGCGAGAATCGTTCTAGAAAATAAAGAACTCCAAAATCTTAGTAGACCACAGGAAATCTCCCAGGATTTGGATCCTGAAAGTGCATACGGACTTTTTCTTCAAGGAAGAGACCTTTACCGATTTAGAAATTATGAGCAAGCTGAGAAAAAAATAGAAGCTTCCCTATTAAAAAATGCGGCCTTTCTTCCTGCCTTGGTAGAAATGGCGAAACTTAAGTTGCAACGCATGGAATACGATTCCGCTTTTTACTATTCCAAAAAAGCATTGAGTTTGGACACCTATGATGGTGATGCAAATTATTATTACGGTATTTCAGCCCTTAAAACCGACAGACACTATGATGCTTTGGATGGATTTGAAGTGGCTAGTCTGTCGCCCAGTCATAGAAATGCCGCCTACACCTCCCTAAGTCGGATTTATTTAAAAGAGATGGATCTTTTGAAAGCCGAAGAATATGTGCATAAGGCATTACAGGGCAATCCCAATAATTTAGAGGCCTTGAAAATATTGCATGTGTTGGCAAGACTCAATAAAAATGAGGCCCAATTAAAGGAAACGGCCACTAGAATACGTCAGCTGAACCCCATTGATCATTTTATCCGATTTGAAAAATTTTATCAAGATCCTACTAAGGTAAATGAGAAAGATTTCGTTAACCTTATAAGAAATGAAATGCCCATAGAATCCTTTCTAGAATTGGCAATATGGTATGCAAATCTAAACAGGACCGCGGAAAGCATTGCCGTTTTAAAACTGGCACCCAATAATGCGGAAAGCCTTTATTGGCTTGCGTGGTTGCATAAAGAAACGGGAGCTTACACCAAGTACTTGGAAGAGGCAGAAGAAGCCTCCATGTATTTTGTTTTTCCCTTTCGGGAAGAATCCGTTGAGGTTTTCAATTGGGCGGCATCGGTAAACAAATCGTGGAAACCCAATTACCTAATGGCCCTTATTCAAGATTTCAGGGGCAATCGTACCAAAGCCGTTTTCCTATTAAATAAGTATGAACAAGTAGATTTTGCACCTTTTTACATCTTTAAGGCGAGAATAAATGAAGGAGCTTCGAGAGAAGCAACGCTGGCCCTGATAAAAAAAGCGATAGAGCTACAGCCTAAACAATGGCGTTACAAAAGAATATATGCTCAAATTTTATCACAAAATGACGATACCCAAAAGGCGATAAAGGTTTTAGATAATACCTACAAAAGCGACAAGGAAAATTATGTGGTAGGATTGGATCTAATCAATACGTTGATGCTGGGAAACCAATATGAAAAGGCCGAAAAAATACTGGCTAACCTATATGTTCTTCCCTTTGAGGGGGCTTCCGACTCGCGGAAGTTTTATAGACAGACCAAATTGATGTTGGCTTACAAGGCCATGGAGCAAGGCAAATATTCTGTTGCGATTAAAAAAATAGAAGAGGCGGAAGAATGGCCAGCGCATTTGGGGGTTGGGAAACCGTATTCTAATTTAATCGATACCCACTTGGAAAATTCCTTAAGAGTACTGATCTATACTTACATGGGCTCTAAGGAGATGGCATCGAAATATGCTGATTTAGTAAAAGATGACCTTATAAAAAAGGAGGAGGTATTGGATGAAATTAAATCCATAACATTAAAAAAAGACCAACGGATGTTTTAGCGTAAGAGTGCCAACAACTAGTGGGAAATGGCATGCATCAACTTAAAACTAGCTGTAGCCTAATGGCCAATTTTTAAACTGTCACTTTAGGTTGTGAAAAACTATTCGATATAGTCCTTGAAGATATTCTAGCAAACTGCCAATATCGGATAATAAATTTCGGCACTACATCCAGCAAATCAACTACTAATTAAATGGAAGGAGACTTTGTAGAAATCCCTTAATCTTTCCGTTGTATGCTATTCTAAGGCATTGCCTGATCTTTTAGCCTTAGGAAACATCAAAAAAATGATTTTCTATATTAAAATCCGCTTTCTTTTGGAGGCGGATTTTTTTATGTTGCTGATTCTTAGTAGTTGATTTTTAAGCTTTAAAAAAGCGGTTATTTTTTTGGGAAATACTTGGGATATTTTGTGGAAACTTTCCTATGTTTGCAATCACAGAATTTTCGGGATGTAGCGCAGCCCGGTAGCGCACACGGCTGGGGGCCGTGGGGTCGCAGGTTCAAATCCTGTCATCCCGACGAACCACTTTTTAGATGGTACCAAAGCACTGTTAACTGACTGGTTGACAGTGCTTTACGTTTTTTATGAAATCACCTGATATCATCTAATATCGTATAAAAGGTGTAGAGATCGGTTAATACTTTGGTATACGTTTTGTTCATAATTTAGATGGCAGTAAAGGCTATCTAAAACGTCTTTGCAAACAAGTTTTGTTTAACCTAAAAGACGTGTAACATGCGGAATAACAGCACTTTATCGGTAATTATTTTTACAAGGGATATCAACTACAACCCTAAAAGACTCACCATTTATGCCCGGATTACAGTTGACGGCAGACGTGCAGAAATCAGTTTAAAACGGTACACATCGGAGAGTATGTGGGATTTTTCCAAGGGAAGAGTCATCGGAACCACCGCAAAAACCAGAATGTTAAACAGCTATTTGGACGAGGTTTATTCCCAAATTTTAGACGCTCACAAGGAACTTTTAGGGGAAGACAAGGTAATTACGGCACAAGCGATAAAAGCTCGTTATTTGGGTCTGGATGATCAGCACAAGACCTTAAAAGAATTGGTGACCTACCACAATACCAATATGGATTCTGTATTAAAATACGGGACCATGAAAAACTACTATTCCACGGAACGCTACCTCCACAAATTTATACGGGACAAGTTCAAAACCACCGACGTCTATTTGAGACAGTTGAACTATCGTTTTATTGCCGATTTTGAACAATACCTTAGAAATTACCAACCAGAAACTCCCAGGCGGATATGTGCCAACAACGGCGCCATGAAACATTTGTCGCGCTTAATGAAAATGATCAACCTGGCGGTGAGATTAGAATGGTTGGAAAAAGACCCTTTTAAAAATTTCAAGCTCAATTTTCAAAAACACAACCGAAGTTATCTCTCCGAAAGGGAACTCGCCCTTATAGAAAATACAACCTTCAAAGGCGCAGGATATGAAAAAGTACGGAACATATTTCTATTTTCATGTTATACCGGCCTATCCTATATAGATGTCAAAGAACTAATGACCAATCAAATGGTTTTAGGCAATGACGAAAATTATTGGTTATTCACTAAAAGGGCAAAGACCAATGAAATAGTTAAGATTCCACTACTACCCAAAGCGAGGGCTATCATTGAAAAATATTCGGATGAAATGGCGCATCATCCAGGCGGTAAATTACTCCCGGTGCTTAGTAACCAAAAAACGAACAGCTATTTAAAGGTTATTACCAAAGCATGCAATATTCATAAGAACATTACCTTTCATGCTGCCCGCCATACATTTGCCACTACCGTAACGCTTTCTAATGGAGTGCCAATAGAAACTGTTTCAAAATTATTGGGGCATACCAAACTGACCACAACCCAAATTTACGCAAGGGTATTGGAAAAGAAAATAGGGGAGGACATGCAGAATCTTATGGATGTTTTTGCAGCTAAGGAGAAACTAAACGGAAATTCTACCTTGCCATTAAGAGAGCAAAGGGCTAGTGTTTAATAGAATCATTTACTCTTACTCCTTGTCCATTTACATACGTCCAATTCCGACATAGTCACATCCTTTCAAATACGCAGCGACAATATCGCCTGTTATTAATGCTCTGAGTGGGACGCTGTATTTTTTATGTTGACCGGCTGATAAAACCCATGTTTTCTACAATCGTCCCAATTTTTAATGCCTCTATAAAAGGCCACATCGTATTTCTTACAGGATTTTATAACTTTTTAAAATTATTAACTTTCAATACGAGCTAAGTTAGCAACTCCTTATCTCCTATTGTTTATAATTTTATTTAATTATTGATGTTGTTTCTGTTTTTTAAGTAAAAAACAGAAAAGTAAATTTCTGAACATCAGTATATTAATATTCTTACACTATTTTTTTAAAAGGATAAAGGCAAACAAAACCAATTTGAGTTTTTTAATCACTTAAATATTCCTATTTTTAAAATTCCTCCAACAGTAATTAATAAAATCTTTAATCGCTCATTATCAATGCCTACCAACAGACATGCTCAAATTCGTTATACGGTTTTAGATAAATGTTTCAGTAATTTTAATAAAGAGTACAATTATCAAGATCTACTTAATGAAGTAAATCGGGTACTTTATGAGTTGGGAACCGAGGGTATTCAACTAAGGCAGCTTCAATATGATATAGCGCACATGAAATCTGACGCTGGCTATGGCATTGAACTGGATGAAGAGTTGAAAATTGGAAAGAAAAGAATATTCAGATACCTGGACAAAGGTTTTTCTTTGGCCAATAACCCTTTAAACGTTGAAGATGCCGAACAGTTAGAAACTACCCTAGCTATCTTAACTCGTTATAAAAGCCGGGAAGAGTTTAATTGGCTTGAGGAATTAATACCCAGAATGGAACTGGCTTTTGATTTAGCCTCTACTGGAGATAATAGTGCAATTAGTTATCAAGAAAATCCTGATTTAAAAGGCCGGGAACTGGTAGGGGTGTTATTTAATGTGATTATTAAAAAGTCTGCGATTGAGGTTGAATATAAACCTTATAACAAGGATATAGAGGTGGTAAATGTCCATCCCTATCATTTGAAGCAACACAATAATAGGTGGTTTTTATTTTGCTATAACGAAAACTACCAGGCGCTTTCCAATTACCCTCTGGACAGGATTGAAAGCGTTAAGGAAATAAATATTGATTATAAGGAGACTTCCATTAATTGGCTAGATTATTTTGATGATATCATAGGGGTTACCAAGCCATTAGATACTAACGCAGAAATGGTGCATCTTAAATTTTCAGACAACCGTATTAATTATGTGTTGACCAAACCTCTGCACGGTACTCAAAAGCTGGATAGGTCAGATCCCTCCGGCTTAACGGTAAAAATAGAAGTAATACCGAACCCAGAACTTTATCAACTAATTCTCTCTTTTGGAGAAGATGTAAAAGTTATTTCACCCGATGAAGTAGTCTCTGTGGTAAAGGAAAAAATCAATTCAATGTATAATAATTACAACCATGCAGGTTAGCTGCATGCTCATAAAATTATATTTGTTTAATGGAAAATATAAAAATATCCAATTTTAGGAAAATTAAAGATACTTGGGATTTAGATTTATCACCTGTAACTTTCTTTACAGGAACAAATAATTCTGGTAAATCCACAGTATTTAAAGCGTTGTTGGTTTTAGAGGATTATATAAATTCTAAGAATCATTTCGAATTAAATTTGAATAGAAATAATTTATTTAAACATAAAATTGAGAGTTATTCTAATGCAATCAATAGATTCAATTTTCAAGAATCTAGGAAGGACGTCATATTCAAATTTAAAAACAAAGGGTATGATATATCAATCAAGTTTGAGCCTGATGTTAATAGCATAAAAGCAAATTTACAGGAATTAAAAATTTTAAGGGAAGATACTGCAACTTTAGAAATTAACAGAATGGGCTCTAATACTTATAAGCTCCAAGTCGATGCCCATTTCTTTAATCAATCATTTATAATTGAAGAAAAAAACAGAATTGAAATCAATAAGTTTCACAAAATTGAAAGGGCTTTGGCAAGTATCATTGAAAGTAATGAATCTAAGTTGAAAAAGCTTGAAAGTGAGACCTTATATTTAGTCAAAAAACTAGAACGCATTATATTCCAAAAAAATCAAAATTCTACTAGTAAGATCGATAAAACTCTAGATTCAGATAAATATTCTATTAATAATGTAATCCAGTTAAATAGAAAGAAAATACTCGATTTAAAAAAAAGCACATATGATGCTGAAATTAAACAAAAAAAGGCTTTAGATCTATTTAAAAAAAAGTTTCATTCTAGAAAAGATAATTTGACTTACAATCCTACTTTTTCTCTTGAAGATTTTGATATTGAGAATAGAGGGATAGATAAAATTATAAGAAGTGTTTTACCTAAGTATTTAGTTGAAACAACATTTAATGCTACCAAAGGAAATAATTTTAAAAATTCAGATAAAAGCCTAGAATTAAATAAAGCTAACAAGTTGGGCGATGAAATCTTGTCTGCAATTACCTTTAAGATCAAGCATTTAAGCCCCCATAGGAGTAGCCAAAATAAGTTGTTTGTTCATGACGACAAAGGTGTTGATATTAATAATTTGGTAAAAAATCATACGGAAAAGCAATCATATCCTAGGGAGGAAGTTTTAATTTTTATGAAGAATTGGATGTCAAAAGAAAATTTTGATATTGGAGAAGATTATAGAATTGAAACTTACGAATCTTTAGTATCGAAAATTGAAATATTAGAAGATGGAACATGGATAAATATTTCAGATAAAGGCTTTGGAGCTGGGCAAGTTTTTTCTATACTTTTGGCTATAGCACTAAGCATTTTAGATATTATAGAAAATAACTCTACAAAAGTTAGATATAATACTATTATTATAATAGAAGAGCCAGAAGCCAATTTGCATCCCGCTCTACAATCTAAACTTGCCGACTTATTTTATGAAGTCTACGAGGAGTTTGGTATACGGTTTATATTGGAAACACATTCTGAATATTTAATACGGCAATCGCAGTATTTAAATATGAAGTCACGAACAACTGGAACCTCTAATAATATGTTCGGCCTTTATTATTTTCAAAACGATGGAGATCCTTATCCTATGTATTACTTGGAAAATGGAAAGTTCGATAGACCATTTGGTTCTGGTTTTTTCAATGTAGCAGATGACCTAGCAGTTGATATGTACAAAGCCAGTTTAAAAAAGAATTAATGGGAGCACACAAACTTTTCTGTACTGAAAATATCTTAGAAGAGATCCTAGTGATGAGTGAAGATTATTTAACTGTATTTAATATTATTCACCAGTTTTGTGATGTTGTCCTAAACAATGATGAAGAAGAAATTATTGAAATCATAAAAAATAATCCCTTATTGAACTCTCTTTTTAAAAGAGAGAATGCGGGTTTAATAGCTGATAAAAGTAAATATGAAAATTTAGCCAACAAGGATTTTAATGTCTTTCTAAATGATCTTTTAATTTTAGATTTAAAGGAAAGAGAGACCAAGGATATCAGAGATAAGTATGGAATATTAGCGTTTAATCTAAAAGAAACTTTTATCCGAGACCAAAATTTTCATTATGGATACAGTATTGATAAAACAAATAATACATTAAATTGTTGGAGTGAGTTATTTAAGGATAAGCCTTTAGTTCCTTTAAACTCAGCCATTATTATTGATAATTTTTTATGGACCGATGTTCAGAAATATACGGAAGAAAACAATGATAATATTTATCCAATTTTAAATAGTATAATTCCACAAACGTTAGAAGTACCATTTCATTTAATGATAGTTGTTCAAAATAAAGCTGGTAACCTTACAAAGAGTAAAGCTCATTCCATTATCAATAAAATGAAGAAATATATTAAAAGTAAAAGCGGAATTGAAATTTCCATTATTACACAAACTGATACTAAAACATTTCACGAAAGAGCAATACTAACAAATTATCATTATATACAAAGCCATAAAGGTTTTGTTGCGTTTGCTAATAATAAAGTTAAAAATGAAACTAATGGAGACAGAAATTGGGTGTTTAAAGATATTGATAACTACGTAGGTGAAATCCAAAAACATAAACATATAAGTAATGCTTTTAAAGTTCATTCGCTAATCCAGAAAAACAAATTGATAGATACAGATGTGATTTTTAATGAAGGTTTTGTTGATAATACAATTTTATCCAATTTCTCCTAAATATGCACAATCACTGCACACATAATATCTAGCTTTGTATCAAATAAAAATTTATGACCAATCAGCAATTGACCATCGGGGATTTTAGAAGCCAGGTAAACGTTTTAATTAGTACGCTAATAGAGTTTTGTGACACTTTTAATATTGATCTTTTTTCCGATAAATATTTGTTTCATCCTGATAATAAAAAATTGGAAAATAGGAGATTGGTTACGGTTGACTTTTTTGGAACATTTATGCCTTTTGAGAGTCAGCTAATGGAATATCAGAAGGATAAGTACTCATTAAAATCTGCTGAAATCATAGCCCATAAAACAGGAATCGATATGCAGGAAGTTAAAAAGTACCTTGAAAATGAAAAACAAAACTTTAACGGCAGCGACTTTCAGAATTTCACAGATGACGGTAAAATGAACGATGACTCCCAGGTCAAGGCCATTTCTAGTTATAGGATCGCCAAAGAAATTCAATCTAAACAACTAAAGGATACTATTTTCCGCAACTCAAATCAGAATAAACTAATTAATTTATAAATGAGCACCATAACAAATAAAGTAGAAGTAGGATTCATATGGCAAATTACGGACGACGTGCTCCGGGATGCCTTTAAGAAAAATGAGATTGGCGATGTATTACTTCCTTTTGTAGTCATCCGTAGGTTAGATTGCATGCTCGATAACGTAAACGAGAAGGTACGTAAATCTTATAATGATTTTAAGGATAAAGTAAGCGAAGACAAGCTAGATCCTATCCTAAAAAAAGCCTCTGGAGGACTAACTTATTACAATACTTCTAAGCATACGCTTCAGTCATTAAAGGACGAACCACAATATATTGAGATCAACTTCAACAATTACCTTAATGGGTTTAATCCGGAGGTTCGTGATATATTAGAAAGCTTTCAGTTCGATAAAATTATCGCCCGACTGGTAAAAAACCGTCTGTTGTACGAAATGATCGATGGCATCTGCAAGATTGACTTGCATCAAGATACTATTGATAACCACTCTATGGGGTATGTGTTTGAAGAGTTGATACGTATCTCTAACGAGCAATCCAATGAAACCGCAGGAGAGCATTTTACTCCTAGAGATGTTATTGCGCTTATGAACGCCATCATCTTTACCCCTGAAAAGGAAGAGCTTTCCAAACCGGGAATTATCCGCACCATTTTTGACCCGGCCTGTGGTACAGGTGGTATGGTGAATTTAGGTAAAAACTTTGTATTGGATGAGTTGTGTAAGTACAGCGACAACAAACCCACCATTCTAACCTATGGTCAGGAATTAAACGAACAATCTTGTGCGATTGCCAAGTCCGAGGCCCTAATCTCTGGAGAAAACCCGCGGGATGTAAAACACGGTAATTCCTTTACCGACGACCAATTTCAAGGCAAACAATTTCATTATATGATGGCGAATCCGCCCTATGGGGTGACTTGGAAAAAAGATAAAAACTTTATAGAAAATGAAGCTTTAAATCCAGCAGGCCGTTTTTATGCAGGTACCCCTCGTACTAGCGACGGACAATTATTGTTCTTACAGCACATGATATCTAAAATGGACAAGACCAACGGTTCCCGGATAGGGGTGGTCACCAACGGGTCGCCATTATTTACAGGCGATGCCGGAAGTGGCGAAAGCGATATACGTAAATGGATTATAGAAAACGATTGGTTGGAGTGCATTGTAGCCTTGCCCAAGGATCTTTTTTACAACACTGGCATTAACACTTATATCTGGTTTTTAACCAATAAAAAGGCTGAGAACCGCAAAGGAAAAGTACAGCTGATCAACGGAAATGCTACCAAGGTTACTGGTGTTAACGGAAAAGGCAAAGAGCAAACCGACCATATTTTTGCACGCTCCAACAAAAAGAGTTTGGGCAACAAACGCAACGAGCTTACCCAAGCACATATAAATTCTTTGCTAGAGCTATACACCAATTTCGAAGACAACGAACATTGCAAAATATTTAATAACGACGACTTTGGGTTTTACCAACTAACCATAGAGCAACCCGAATACGATGCCAAAGGTAAAATGAAAATGGTAAAAGGCAACCCAAAATCTGACTCGAAAAAACGCGATAAAGAAAATGTACCTCTTACAGAAGATATAGAAACCTATTTCTCTAAGGAGGTACTGCCACACGTACCAGAAGCATGGATAGATTACGACAAAACACGTATTGGTTACGAAATTAACTTTACCAAATACTTTTACGAGTATAAAGGCTTGCAACCAGCTGCTGAAATTAAAGCAGAAATTGTAACCCTTGAAAATGAGATTACTAACCTTTTAAATGATTTGTTAGCCTAATGAAGACATACGAAACATATAAGGAAAGTGGTGTTGAATGGATTGGTAAGATTCCTAAAGATTGGAAGCCAGTCAGATTACGATACTTATGTGATATTACAACTGGAGACAAAGATACTGTGAATCAAACTGATGATGGGATTTATCCATTTTATGTTCGTTCCAAAGATGTTAAAAGAATAGGAACTTATTCATTTGATGGTGAGGCAATTTTAACTGCTGGTGATGGAGATATATGTAAAATATGGCATTATGTTAATGAGAAGTTTGATTTTCATCAACGAGTATATATGCTTTATAATTTTAAAAACGTCGATGGTAAATTTCTATATTATTTCATAAGTGAAAATTTCATTCACGATGTACTTAAATTGTCTGCGAAATCCACTGTTGATTCATTAAGGTTACCAATGTTTTTAAATTTCCCATTATCAATTCCTGAAGATATAAAAGAACAAACCCAAATAGCCAACTACCTAGACCACAAAACCCAAATTATTGATGCCTTAATAGAAAAAAAGGAGCAATTAATACAAAAATTACAAGCGCAACGCCAAGCCATAATTAACGAAGCAGTTACCAAAGGTTTAAACCCAAATACCAAAATGAAAGATTCTGGTATAGAGTGGTTGGGGGACATTCCTGAGCATTGGGAGGTTGTAAAGTTTAGACATAAATTTAAAACAACAAAAGGTTTAACAATAACAAAAGCAAATTTATTAGAGAAAGGCATTCCTTGTGTAAATTATGGTGAGATTCATTCTAAGTTTGGTTTTGAAGTAAATCCATCAATTCACGATTTGAAATGTGTTTCTGAGGATTACTTAGAAACCAATAAGGGTTCATTGTTAAGAAAAGGGGATTTTATTTTTGCGGACACATCTGAAGACATTGAAGGCTCAGGTAATTTCACTTACTTAAATTCTGATATTCCAACATTTGCAGGTTATCATACAATTATTGCTAGATTAAATGAATCTGCTCACAAAAGATTTTTCGCTTATTTTTTAGATTCAGCTGTGTACAGAGTCCAAGTCCAAAATGCTGTAAAAGGTGTTAAAGTTTATAGTATAACAAACAAAATTTTAAAAGACACAGTTTTATTTTTTCCACCTATAAGTGAGCAAATATTGATCTCAGAATTTTTAGATAGAAAAACAGATACTATTTCAAATTCAGTTGAGAAATTAAAATCGTCCATCAAAAAACTAAAATCCTACCGTCAATCCATCATTAGTGAAGCGGTAACCGGTAAAATAGATGTAAGGGATTGGCAAGTACCTAAGGCATAAAAATTATATAAAACATGGAATTATACAGTTTTGAAACAGTATTGACATTTGGTCAACATAAGGGCGAAACAATTTCGCACATACTTAAAAACAACCCCACGTATATAGAGTGGTGCTATGGTAACCATGATGACTTTTATATTACAGATGCCGTTTGGAACGCCTTAGATGTTCACAAAAATTTAGAACATGCCCTAAAAAATGGAGGTATAGATCCTATTGAAGTGAAAAAGGCTATGGGCAAAAACAAGAAATTACATGAAGAAAAAAGAAACACCTATAAAACCCATATGATGGAAAGCTATGAACTCTCCGTTGAGAATGATTTAAAAGGCAGTGCAAAAGATGTAGAATAGCTTTTAATTAGCAACAGATATTAAACATTAGAATAGCAACGAGGCAAAAATAGAAATGCAAGAGGCGCATTGAGGGATTCTTGCATGTGCTGTGATCCAGAAGAAACATAAATAAAGGGGCCACCATTGGGCCAAAAACGGGTTTAAAAGGGTCAAATGTATTTTAAAACACTGATAATGAATTAATTGTAATATTTTCAATGGGGTCATATCTGGTCCAATACGTCAAAATAATTGGGCCACCATTAGGCCAAAACAAAAAATTAAGAGTAAAAAAATACATAAAAATGGCATCAGGCACAAAAGAAATCCATTTCGAAGCACATATAAAAAACTACTTGACTAACCAAGTTAAAGAATACCATAGTGTATCACCAAGCATGTATGATAAAGACTTGTGTGTAATACCTTCTGAAACAATAGCTTTCGTAAAAGATACTCAGCCTAAAAAGTATGAAGAGTTAGCCAAGCAATACGGTGCTTTGGTAGATGCTAAAATTGTAGAGAACGTTGCCAAAAATATAACCAAAAACAAAACCTTGGAGGTATTGCGTAATGGTGTTAAAGACCGTGGTCAAAAATTGGATTTGGCCTATTTTAAACCGGCACATAACAAAACGCCCGAGCATGAAGAGGCCTATGCAAAAAACCGCCTAGCGCTTGTGCGCCAGCTTAAATACTCTAAAAGGAACAATAACGAGATAGATATTGTTCTGTTTATAAACGGTATTCCTGTGGTTACTGCAGAGCTTAAAAATGCCTTAACAGGTCAAAATCACCATAATGCGATAACGCAGTATATGCAAGACCGTGACCCCAAAGGAGAACCTTTTCTAGATTTTAAACGATGTTTGGTACACTTTGCTGTGGGTACGGAGAAAGTATTTATGGCAACCGAATTAAAAGGCAAGTCTACCTACTTTCTGCCGTTTAACACAGGATTGGTAAACCATTCGGATACTGGATTTGCCGTAGAATACCTTTGGCAGGATGTATTGCGAAAAGACTCCTTAATGGATTTAGTGCAAAATTTTATCAGCGTTCAAACCGATAAAGAAAAAGTATACAACCCTAAAACCAAAAAGTTAGAGGATAAAAAATCTACCAAATTGCTGTTCCCCCGGTTTCATCAGTTAAGGGCAGTGAATCGTATCCTTGTGGCATTAAAAAAGGATGGTACGGGTAAAAACTATTTGGTTCAACACTCTGCGGGATCGGGCAAATCCAATACCATTACCTGGCTTGCTTATAGATTAGCTAATTTTTACCAAAGCTATACGGATACCAAAGCCTTATATGATTCGGTCATTGTGGTAACAGATCGGCGGGTGTTGAACAAGCAAATACAAGATAACATTCGTCAATTGGATGATACACCTGGAGTAGTTGCCTACATAGATGAAAAATCCACCTCACAAGATTTAAAGAATGCCATAGAAGATAAGAAGCGTATCATCATTACAACCATTCAGAAGTTTCCGGTTATTGCAAAAGAAGTTACCAATTACCCTGATTATAAGTATGCAGTTTTAATAGATGAAGCACATAGTTCCCAATCCGGCGAATCTTCGCGCCAAATGCGCAAAGCCTTAAGTTTAGAAGAATCAGAACAAGAGGAAGCAAACATAAAAACGGCAGACGACATTATAGCGGAAGAAATCGCCAAGAAAGGACAACAACCTAATATTTCCCAGTTTGCCTTTACGGCAACACCAAAACCTAAAACCTTGGAGTTGTTCGGCACAAAAATAAATGGAAAAATAGAGCCTTTTGATGAGTACACCATGGAAGAAGCCATTAAGGAAGGCTTTATTAAGGATGTGCTACAGAACTATATGTCTTTTAAGCGTTATTACAAATTGGTAAAACGCACTGAAATTGAAGATAAGGAATACGACAAAAAGAAAACCGTCCGGGTACTGGGCAATTATGTGGACTTACAAGACCATGCTATAGATAAAAAGGCACGTATAATGTTGGAACATTTTATGAGTCAAACCCAAAACGAAATACAGGGGCAAGCGAGAGCTATGCTGGTTACTAAATCTCGTTTACACGCCGTACGATTTAAACTTAAGTTCGACGAGATAATGAAAGAAATGCATTTACCTTATGGTGCATTGGTGGCTTTCTCTGGAACAGTAAAGGATCCCGATTCAAACGAGGAATACACAGAGAGCAACATGAATAATCTGGGGGGTAGAATAAGCATACCGGAAGCTTTAAAACTACCAGAAAACAGAATATTGATTGTAGCAAATAAGTTTCAAACCGGTTTTGATGAACCTTTGCTACATACCATGTTTGTAGATAAAAAGCTGGGGGGAGCAAGCACCGTACAAACCTTATCCCGCTTGAACAGGAACCGGAGGGGAAAGGACTCCACTATGGTTTTAGATTTTGTAAACGACCCAGAATTGGTACGTGCAGATTTTCAGCATTTCTACGGCAAAAACTATATGGAAGAGGAAAACGAAACAGACCCAAATAGTTTGTATGCAATTTTGGACGAGGTAGAAGGTTATAATGTCTTTTACAATTCTGAGGTGGAAGCTTTTGCTCAAATATTTTTCAAGCCAAATGATAAAATGGAGGGGCTACAGACTATTTTAAATGATATTGCTAAACGTTTTGATAACGAACTGGAAGATGAGGACAAAAATGCTTTTAAAGCGGCAGCAAAATCATATACAAAAATCTACCGTTTCTTAAGTCAGATAATTCAATTTACAGATGTAGATCTGGAGAAAAAATATGTTTTTCTTTCCGCCTTGTTGAAAAAACTGCCCTTTGTGAAAAGTGATCTGCCCTTAGATGTAGTAAATGATATTGAGTTGGATAGCTATAAAATACAGCACAAATTTACGGCAAACCTGGACTTGGTTTCAGAAAACGGGGAAGACTATGGCATGACGCCTGGTGGTGCAGGTAAAAAACCTGAAGAAGAAGTAGATTTTTTAACGAAGATCATTAAGGTATTGAATGACACCTTTGGTTTGGAATTAACCGACGAGGACAAGGTAGACTTTAATCGTGTAAAGAAAAACCTTTATGATAATGAAGATCTTATGGCCTACTTCAACAAAGGAAATTCCAAGAATAATATTAAAGATAAATTCGATGAAGAAGTAGATAGTGAGTTTCTCAACTTTATCAACACCAAACTAGATTTTTACAATAAAATGACTGATGATAAGGCAAATATGCTTTTTAAAACATTATTGTTTAATGAGATTTATGATAGGGAAGTTAGAGGGGTACGAAAATAATACGGATATATGGGCTAATTTCGGGCTTACAGACTTAAAGGAATAGGGTCGTCTTTAACTTTTAAGAGACACTATCCCGTAAACTGTGTAAGTTTAAGGGATAGTGTCCGGACCCGTCTACTCAATTATGGGCTTTTTTTATTCTTTTGGGACTATCTCATAAAGTGTGTAAATAAAAAAATAACGGGGGCCGGCCCCCGTTATTTTTTTGTTTAATTTTAATTTTTTGCACTTTATGAAAAAAGAAGATCTATTTGATGATGATTTCCTTAAACAGTTCA
>NZ_JAAXCQ010000032.1 GCF_012272855.1 Arenibacter sp. 6A1
TTAGCTCATTGGGGCATGCCCCAATGAGCTTTAACTATGTACTATTGTTGCCAAATTCTATGTATTCTTATTTACCAAATTCTATGTATTTGTAATTACCGTTTACAACTTTTTGAATATATTGAGTTTAGAATTCCATTTCTTGCTTTTCTGAAGTAGAAAAAAGCTGAGTCTACATTTTGCAAGCGTAGATGATTTTTTCCTATTAGTTCATTAGTTACCGATAAATGGAACAGAATAGTACTATCTCTTTCAATTTTATTAAAATAATTTTTCCCTAGTTGTAGAGAAGCTATAGCTTTTTCCTGTTCTCCTTCTTCCATTGCATAATATGCTAGCTCTTGTTGGAGATTACCCTGAAACCTGAATGAATCTTCATTACGTTCTATTTTTTTACTAGCTTCAATTGCTTTGTTTAATGCTCTTTTCCCTAACCAAGTAATGCCGTTTTCACGATACAATGTAGAAAGAAATCCGTTTAGACTCGCTATACAAAAATTATTAGTATAGATACCATCAGCTTGTCTAATAAGCTTAATGGCCTCATTCTTTAATCCATGTTGTCGTAAAATCCAGGCTCGAAGAAGTAAGGCACTCATATGCTCTCTTTCACTGCTAGAAATTTTGTAAAGATGTTCTGTAGATAATAAAGCCTTTACTGGGCTAGTGGATAATAATTCTTTAGTTATACTATTGTACAAACTATCATAAGCAACATTTTGAGAGAAACATTGGAGATAGGCTAAAACTATAATAAATGTTGACCATCTCATCATATGAAAACCAGTATTTTTTTATTAAAACTATTAAATATTATTTTTTGAACAAGAGCTAATTATACTTTTGAACAGCCATCATTAAACTATAATAAGAAATTAAAAACAAGGTATCACCCTTAAAACTAATGGTCTTTGGAGGGAGAACACGTATGTAAATGTAGCTCCAATACTTGCCAAGTTTCAGAATAGTGCCAGACAGTAAGTAGGTTGATACAAACTTAGCATCCCGGTATCTCTAAAAGTTTATGCATTTAAAATTTATTTGGTGTCCCTAAGGTTTGTTTCAATCCCAGCAACCAATCTACCTAAATCAGCCAGTTTTTTTCTCATATTCTCCACTTGTAGCATCATAAGTAACTACAAAAATTACTTAACGGATCCATCCCATACCACAACAGAATGACTCTCTGTTACAATTAGGTTCCCATTTTCGTCTTTATTGTTTGGGTTAGTTGAGCTACATAATTAATAAAGTAATGAATTTGCTCAATAGACTTATTGTAGGTGTGTGTCACCAAGGTTCTCTCTAGCCATATATAAATCTTCTTTATTAAAGACACGTTTCCACTTCCTATTCTGACATTAATAAAAGTCAATATAAACAGCTTCAACCGCATCAAAATCTAGAGACTGTCCTGTATTATAGATAGGTAAACTCTCTACTTCTAATCCAACAATAGGAGTAAAAGTTTCTGTACTGATTAGTTTTTCTGTGGGCAAAAAGCCTCCTTTAATTGTCTGCTTTTATCTCTAACAAAGTCACGTCATTTGCGTCAGGAATCCCTATTCCTACTTGGCATTTACTTTAAAAGCCAAAAAAATAGCCATAGCTAAAATTGGAATTTTCTTCATATAACATAAATTATTAAAGTCCATTAATAAAGAGTGCCGATTACTGCCTCTAAAAACTTAAATGAATATATTTTCATACTTTTTAATCTTTTATTGTGTTTAATTTTTCTAAATATAACTTCAAAGGTTATTTACTACACATTACTTTAAGAAAAATATAACTATTACGTAAGATTTATTTTTGTTAAAACGAGTTATTTACCAGTTAAAATGTCCGTGTTTTAGATTATTTAAGTTAATCTTACAAATGCTTTATCGAGCAATGCTAATTGAAACACCTGATGGTAGTTTGGATAGTACTTCGGGTATTTGCTTATTGGCATGATCGATAACGACCAAATCCCTAGATTGGGCTGATACTATACTTACTCCAAAAAGGAGGAGCAATAAGAAGGTTGCTATTACTTGCCGATTTTTCTTTTTCATAATTTAGATTATGCTTGATTATTTTAAGACATCAAAGAAAACCTGAAAGCATAGATGATATGGCATAGAAAATAGGCTAAGCGGTGTCTAAATTAAATATAGACACCTGGTTTTTTAGTAAAAAACTACAACAACCGCTTAGTTGCTAGTATTCAGGCTTGCCATCTATTTACTAAACTATATTCTGTGTTGTTTTTCATGATGTTTAAATTAAAAATGGACACCTATTTTGTTCTAAAAAATGTGGGGAAAGAAAACTAAGGCAGTATTTTAGTCTTTCGCATACCGTTATCACGGATTATATAGTGTTATTCTTACATAAACTCTTCCCGATTATATTTTTTTACATGCTTCATACTAAGGTAACTGTTGTAGGAAGTAAAACTTAGGGCGTAATGTTTTTTAAATACGATCCCAGATGGGTTGGTATTTCCATGGGAAATTAGACTAAATAGAAGTATTGTTCCTGATATAAACACGTTTGACCAAAGAAACGCGATTAGGAAAGATGAAAGTTCTACAATATAAAACCATAAATCCCATAAAAAAATAACAACCTACATTTGGTTTCATAAAACTATAAAGAAAACAAATAAGTTCAGGAATTGACTTTGGATTCCTATTATAGGAGTTCTTAAAAAGAAAAAACAAGGCTTTACTTATTTTTTGATACTAATACCCATCAACATCATTTACCAAAGATTGAAATATAGCCATGGCATACCCTGAAATACTCGATTTCCTAGTGCTATGTAAAGCTTCATCAGCATTGGATAAAAACCCAAGTTCCAAAAGTACGGCCGGACTTGTTAATTGGGTTTTCCTGAGCACTTGAAAATTGGCATATTTCCTTCCCCTTATTTTTAAGCCTAGGGAAATATCGAACTCCAATAAAATTGTCCTCGCCAAGTTCTCCGATTCTATTAGAAGCTTCAGATTCATTTTAACGTGAGGATGCTGGAAATAAAATTCAATACAAATTAGAACAGTTTTAAATTTTTTAGATAGGCTTTATAACAATAATTTGAAGAATTAATTGTCATAAAAACTTATTTTAATTCTAAAATCACACAAATTATTTTGGGTTAAGCGCATGACGTCATTTTTAGCCTCCCCACTTTTCTTTGGATTTTGAATTCCCACAATTTCTTGCTTATTTTTGAAAAGGATTTAAACGTCTTCTAATTTATACCGTTTTAAATAGACCTCTACCCCTTCTTCCAAAGCTTCCTTTTTAAATTTTCCAGGTGTTTTATTAAAGTGGTTTTTAAAACATTTAGAAAGGTACTTTGGGTCATTAAATCCAGTGTTACATGCGGCCTCAGAAATAGTATGCTCATATTTAGTGATTAATATGGCAGCTTTCTTCAATCGCAGTAAACGAACAAATTCCACCAAACTTTTCCCCGTTACAGACTGACATTTTCTATATAAACTAGAATACCCCATATTTAGAGACTCGGCCAAGTCTTCCATTTTTAAATGAGGATCTTTCATTCTTTTATCAATTTGGGTCACAAGATTTTCTAAAAACAGCTCATTTTGAGATTTCTCTAAACCCACCTCTGGATGACTGATAACTTCCTTACGATATTTTTGAATAATGTTTTCTTTAGAAGATATAATATTCTGTATTTTAAGAAGCAACTCACCTGTATTAAAAGGCTTATTAATATATTCTATGGCGCCACTTTTAAGTCCTAATATTTTCGCATTCGTAGAATACTTAGCAGTGAGCAAAACTATAGGGATATGTTTGGTCAATTCATCCTTTTGAAGTCTTTTGCACATTTCTACTCCATCTAATAGGGGCATCATGACATCACTTAGAATTAAATCAGGAAGATTACTTTTCGCATAATAAAACCCTTCCTCACCATTCTCCGCTACAATAACATTGTAAAATTTACTCAAAAGTTCTTTTAGAAACATCTGTAAATCATAATTATCTTCTACTAGTAACACGGTTTTAGTTTTAGAATCAAGCATATCATTTTCAAATTCTATACTATTTTCCATAGGGCCATTTTCCGCTATTGCTTCTTGTGGCAAGCTGCTTGTTATTCTTTCATAATCCTGATAAGCGTCTTCTGTAATCGGCAAAGTAATAGTAAACACTGTCCCTTCTACCTCGGTTGATTCTACTTCAATTTTGCCATGATGCAAATCCATAATCTCTTTACTCAGCGCCAAACCGATACCAGTGCCCTCCTGAGTGGTCTTCCCTGATTGGGATTGATAGAACAACTCGAAAATATTCTCTAATTCTCCCTGAGGAATTCCACTTCCGGAATCGCTCACAGATAGTTTAATCGATTTTTTATCATTAATTGGGACGATATTCAAACTAATATTTCCCTCTTTAGGGGTGAATTTAAAGGCATTGGAAAGGAGGTTATATACTACATGTTCTATTTTCTGACGATCATACCATACTCCAGATAAGTTTTTAGGGCAATTAATTACAAAATCGATTCTTTTTTTTCTTGCTAACTCCTTGAACGAACCAGTAATATTTTCAATATCTTGATATAAATTATTTTCTGTTACAGTTAACCTTAACCGATTTAACTCCTTATTTCTAACTAATGTTAACTCCCTTGCAATCTTTGATAGGCGTTGCGCATTATAGGAAATGATTTCTATACGTTCCTTCAATAATAAATTACCGTTTTTTTCTGCCCAACTCAACATTTCATCCAATGGGCTTAATATTAAGGTAATAGGCGTCTGTATCTCGTGCGACATTTTAGTAAAGAAATTCATTTTTAAATCATTCAGCTCCTTTTCTTTTTTATGTATTACGCTTTCAAAAAAATATTTTCTTCGCAACAATAACCAGCGACTTATACTTAGTCCGACAAAAAGCAAAAAAATGAAATAAACAATATAGGCACCCCAACTGTTCCAAAACGGGGGAGCTATACTAATTGCTATCTGTTGCACAGGGATATCCCAAATTCCTTTTTTGGTCCCTGCCTTTACTTCGAACGTATAATTCCCAGGAGGAATATTGGTATATGTAGCCATTCGTTCGGGACGGCTATCTATCCATTCTTTATTAAAGCCTTTTAACCTATAGGCATAATGAAACTTAGGATTAAGAATATCTCCGATGGCTGAAAACTTAAAAGAAAAAGAGGATTGGTTATTCTTTAAATTTAAATTACGAACATTGGTATTGCCACTTTGCACCTGATCCGGAATTAATACGTGTGCTGGTTGATTAAGAACTTCAATTTCCTTGATCTGTAAGGTTGCCTCTTTGGTTTGTTTTTGTAATTTCTCAGGGTTAAAATAATTGACTCCTCTCATCCCTCCAAAATAGAGCCTATTTTCATCATCTTTAAAAGAACTTCTTAAGGTGAACACATCGCTTTGAAAACCGTCCGCAGCATAATAATTTGTTAAAGAATCATTCTTAAGGTTCAAGTGAGAGATTCCTCCGGTTGAACTTAGCCAAATATTATCTTTATCTTCCATTAAGATGGCCGAGAAATTTTGATGTGGAATGTTCTTTAGTTGCTCAAAATTGATAAAAGTATTATTGGTTATATTGTATTGAAACAATGTCCCTCTTTGGCCTATTAACAAAAGTTCTTCTTCTGTCACCTGTGTTATAGACCTTGCAGCATTATTAATTCTATTTCCATGCTGATCAAAAGAATGATCCGTAAAAGATGAGTGGCTGAGATCGCTTAGATTTTCATTAAAATTAAATAGTCCTCCTTCATATAAGCCCAACCAGATAACACCATTGTGGTCCTCATAAATACTTTCTACAATAGTACCATTTAAGCCATGGGAATTGTTATCAAAACATGCCAATAATTCCATAGCATCGGAATAGACATTGATTTGAATATTGGAACCTATCCAAATACGACCCTTACTATCCTTAAAAACAGTCCTAACATCTGTGCCTTCGTGCTTTTTAACATTGTAAAGCTTTATTTTTTTAAACCTATCTTTTTTTATATCGTAATGCCATAGGCCATTTTTATAAGTGCCAAACCACATATTACCTCTCTCATCTTCGGCAATACTTTGAATGTAAAATCCTTTTTCATGGCCATTCTCCTTAAAATATTGGAATTCTTTGGTAATACTATCTTGATGGAACTCTATTTTGGTTATCCCGTCTCCATCCGTTCCCAACCAAAGGGTTCCGCCCTTTGTTCTATAAATACTTAAAACTCTGTGTGTTTTTCCATCCTTAGATCCGGGATGATAAAATATATTATTGTCATTAGAAGGTAATACATTTATCCTTCCATAATTGGTGCAAATCCATATATTATGGTGATTATCCTCACTGATATGCAAGATAGTATTACTGCTTAAGGAAAATTCACTGAAATCATTTTTTGTAAATCGATCAATAGTTCCAGTATTTGAATCTACCCTATACAATCCACCTCCATCGGTACCCACCCAAACATTTCCTTTACTGTCCCCAAAAAGATCCAATATTAATTCATTATCAATAGAATACCTTTCTTTATTAAGAAATTGATCTTGTATAAAAGATTTGGTTTCCATATCATAAACAAAAAGCCCATAGGTCTCCGTTCCTATCCACAAACGATTATGCTCGTCGGCATGCAACCTTACTTTTCCAGGAAACCCCGTAAAAGGCCCCACCACTTCACTAAATTCTTTTGACTTTAATGAATAATCAAAAACCTTACCATCGGCAGTGCTTAAATAAAGCCCAGTGGTGTCTCGTATTTCTATATCGACGATTTTATTTAAGGAAGAACTTATCTTGGCAACTTTGGTTATTAGTTCCATTTTCGAATCTTTAAAACGATATATACTTCCCTTATCCGAAGCTAACCAAAGACTTTTTCCTTTGTTAAAAATTGCTGTAATCAATTCCCCTCTTAACAGACTTTCATTTATTTCCTCATAATTTCCCTTCTTAAAATTGTACCGAACCACCTGTCCCTGATTTGACAACAACCACATATTCCCCTCCTGATCTCTCACCAAGTTATCTACTTTTTCCTTAATATTCTTCGAAGAGAATATAGATTCATTGGAAGTTAATTCAAAGGAATATCCATCATATACCAATATACCACTATAACAAACCATCCAAATATTCCCTAAAAGATCTTGTGTGGTATTGGAAATATTCAAGACTTTATTGTCTACTACTGCGGAGACATGCCTAAATCCAACACTGTTTTGGGCGCACAAACCAAGGCTATAAAAAATAATTACTATTAAAATATTTAATGACTTGCTAAATACCATTTTTCCATTATTAGTGATTATGACATATAAAATATCTGAAAACAAAACCAACTTATCTATAAAGCTAAATCGATTTTTACTGTAAATATATCAATAATACCTCTATTAGTATCCTTCTTAAATTCTCCAAAACCCAAAATTAGGTGGTCATATTCTTCATAAAGGACGACATTTTCCGCAACCCTCCATTTTATCCTAAAATCACCACTTATATGCCTAATAACAAGGATAATAAGTAAAAAAAATAAAACAATTTTGGAAAAAGGTTTTTCAGTTTAAGCCAATTAAAAACATCAATTAAAGAATTATGAATTCAAGAAGAGATTTTGTTAAAAAGTCGATTTTGGCCGGGAGTGGATTATCCCTAATTCCTAATGTATCCTTTGGAGCGATACAAGCCAAGGCCAATGAAAAATTAAACTTAGCCTTTATTGGTATTGGTTTAAGAGGCACCGATCACTTAAACAATGCCTTGAACAGAAAGGATGTCAATATCACCGCTATTTGCGACACGGATCCGGAACGGATTAAATTAGGGCTGACGAAAATTTCTGATGCAGGCTTTAAGAAACCATTAGTATTCGGAAAAAACAATGAAGATTACAAAAACCTATTAGCATTAAAAAATGTTGATGCGGTCATTATTTCCACCCCATGGCTTTGGCATACCAAGATGGCAGTAGATTCCATGAAAGCAGGAAAATACACTGGATTAGAGGTATCTGCAGCCAATACTTTGGAAGAATGCTGGGATTTGGTCAATACCCACGAACAAACCGGATCTCAATTAATGATCCTAGAAAACGTTAATTACCGTCAGGATGTTTTAGCCGTGCTAAACATGGTAAAACAAAACCTTTTTGGAGAACTCTCTCACTTCAGATGTGGTTACCAACACGATCTTAGGGCCGTAAAATTCAATGACGGCAAACAACCCTATGGAGGCGGTGTAGAGTTTGGCGAAAAAGGACTGTCAGAAGCGAAATGGCGCACCCAGCATTCCTTGTTACGCAATGCCGACGTGTATCCTACCCATGGTTTGGGACCAGTGGCTGTTATGGCCGATGTCAATAGAGGCAACAGATTGGTTTCCCTTACCTCCCATGCCTCCAAACCCTTGGGACTTCACAATTATATTGTAAACCACCCAAACGGAGGACCAGACCATCCAAATGCCAAAATAAAATGGAAACAAGGCGATGTGATCACCACCACTATTGAAACCGCCAAGGGAGAAACCATTATCGTTACTCACGATTGTAATCTACCAAGGCCTTACTCTTTAGGGTTTAGGGTACAAGGCGTCAATGGTATTTCGGAATTCGATTACCATACTAAAAGAATTCACATTGAAGGCCGTTCTCCAAATCATCGCTGGGAAGATATGGATACATACATTAAAGAATTCAACCATCCTTTATGGGAAAAATTTGGAGCCAGTGCCAAAAAAGCCGGACATGGCGGAATAGACTTTTTTGTATTGAATGCCTTTGTAGAATCGGCCAAACAAAACATAGCCCCTCCTATGGACGCTTATGATGCTGCAGCATGGAGTGCCATTACTCCTTTGTCTGAACTTTCTCTTGAAAATAACGGCGCCCCGCAAGACTTCCCCGATTTTACACGAGGAAATTGGATTAATCGCCAGCCTTATAATTGGATCAAGGATACTTTTTAAAAAATTTCATTTTAACTAAATACCAATTTAAACTTTATGAGAAAATCAATTAGTTATTTTCTAATCTTTATGCTCGGAATATGCTATTCCTATGCACAAGAAAGAATGGTCAACGGGACCATTTATGACGAAAACGGAGGCCCGTTACCCGGAGCCTCGGTAGTTATTAAAGGTACTTCTAACGGAGTATCGGCAGATTTCGATGGGAAGTTTTCTATTGAGGTCGCTCCTGGAAAAATCTTGCTAGTATCCTATCTAGGATATAAAACCGAAGAGATTACCTTGGGCTATCAAAAAGAGCTCTCTATAGCTTTACAACCAGACAACAACCAATTGGAAGAGGTTGTGGTGACGGCCCTAGGAATTAAAAAAGAGAAAAAGCGTATTGGCTATGCTGTTCAAGAAGTGAAGGGAGAGTCATTACAAAAAGCAATTGCTCCGAATGTGGTAGAATCCCTTACCGGAAAGGTCGCAGGCCTTACCATTGTTAACAGCAATGGGTTTTTCTCGGATCCTGGCATCTACCTTAGAGGAAGCAAGCCTCTAATCGTTATTGATGGCGTCCCTAACCCTACCACCGATATGTGGAACATCAGTTCTGACGATATTGAAAATATATCTGTCTTAAAAGCTGCATCCGCTTCTGCTTTGTACGGTTCTTTGGGGTTAAACGGTGCGATACAAATTACGCTTAAGTCTGGCAGCAATGCGGCCAAAGGAACCACAATTTCTGTAAATTCCTCTACTACGTTTCAGGGCGATTTTACCAGAATCCCAAAGGTTCAAACACAATATGGTCCAGGAAATGCAGGCATCTATGAATTTGACACTGGTGCTCCTGGAAGTAAGGGTAAGAACGATTTTGACTACAATATTTGGGGGCCAAAATTCGACGGAAGGCTACTTCCACAATTTGATTCCCCTGTAGATCCGGTTACGGGCATCCGCCAACCAACACCATGGGTATCCAGAGGCAAGGATAACCTTGGGAATTTTATGGAAACAGGAATTGTAAGCTCCAATAATATATCAGTACAATCAAAAGGCGAGATTGGCAATTTTACCATTTCCAATTCCTACAAGTACTCCAAAGCTTCTGTTCCGGGTGCTAAATTAGATGTAAACACCTTTAGAGTAAGAGGGCTGTTAAATTTGTCCGAAAAAGTTTCTGCAGAAGGTTCCTTACAGCATAACTACCAATATGCTAACAATGCGCCTAGGGCAGATTACGGTCCTACTTCCCCTATCTATACTTTAGCTGTTTGGGGTGGAGCGCATTATGATATCAGAAATTTCAAGGATTTCTGGGAACCTGGAAAAGAAGGTATTAAGCAACGATTCGTAGAGAATTGGAGGTATAACAACCCATATGCATTTGCTCATGGTTTTAAAAAGCCATATACCCGAAATAATGTACTTGGATTTTTAAAATTGAATTATAAAATCAATGATCAATTTAATCTTTCTGCCAGAACCAATTTAACTACAGATTCTAGAATAGTAGATCAAGAAATTGCCGTTGATATTTATAACTACGACATTCCAGACCGTGGAGGAAGATACCGTCATTTTCAAGATAATATTTTTGAATCCAATACCGACTTTTTATTAACCTATAAGAATGATTTCTTTGGAAAAGATTTATCGGTAGATGGTACTTTAGGTGCTAACCAAAGGTATTACAGTTACAACTCTTCCTATGCTGAAACTACACAATTGGTAGTTCCTGGAATATTTAAGTTAAATAATTCGGCCGATCAGGTAACCCCTAGCAGTACAAAACAAGAAAAAGGAGTAAGCAGTGGTTATGCTACCTTGGACCTTGGGTATAAGAATTTATTTTTCTTTGGAGTTACCGGAAGGGTAGACAAATCTTCTACCATGCCTGCTAAAAATGATACTTTTTTCTATCCTTCAGTGTATGCTAGCACCCTATTGCACGAAATATTCACTTTGCCAAAGGCAATTGATTTTCTAAAATTAAGAACTGCCTATGCAAAGGTAGGTGGAGATTTAGGCATTTACGATGCTGTAAACGCGTATAATACAGGAGGTCGATACAGAGATTTACCGGTAGCCTCTTATCCTAGTGTCATAGACAATCCCAATATTTCACCTTCATTCAATACCTCATATGAGTATGGAATAGAGGCTAAATTCTTTAAAAATAGGTTTGGCTTTGAAGCTTCTTATTTTGAGAACAATTATGGGCCCCAAATTTTTACACAAAGATTTTCCCAAACCTCAGGTTTCAGCGGAATTCGCGAAAACGGAAGAACCACTCAAAGACGTGGTTACGATTTTACGGTTAACATAACTCCTGTTAGAAGCGATAATTTTAATTGGACAACCCTAATTAACTTTAGTTCTTACAAAGATTATCTTACTTCTTTACCGCCATTACCAGATGGTACCCAGCCAGAAAAAGAAGGTAGAACCTTTGTTGGAGGAGTTCTTGATGATCTTTGGTATTACGAATGGGAAAAGTCTCCAGACGGGCAATTGGTTATTCAGTCTAATGGCTTACCTAAAAGAACTGAAATATACCGAAACTTAGGAAATACTCAGGCCGATTTTACTACTAGTATTAGTAACTCTTTAAACTATAAAAACATCTCCCTTTCCTTTTTGTTGGATGCTCGTGTTGGTGGAACAACGCTAGATCGCTATGAAAGGGATTTATGGCGTTCCGGCTCTCATCCAAACTCAGTACATCCAGAAAGAGAGTTGTCCAATATCGCCTATGCGAACGGTGGGGATGCCAAGACCATGCAAATTCCAGGGGTCGCTGTGGTAAGCGGAAGTTTATCCTATGATCCAGAAGGGAATGTAGTAGACGACACTAGGGTTTTTGAAGAAAGCAGTGCTCGTATAGATTACCAGTCATGGGCTCAATCTTATAAAGCAGCCTATGAAAGCAATATCATTGAAAAAACCTTTGTGAAATTACGAGAAGTAACCTTGACGTATGACCTTCCTAGTTCATTATTAAAGAAGACCTTCCTGAACACTGCTTCTGTTTCTGTAGTGGGTAGAAACCTTCTTTACTGGACCAAAGACCATACTTATGGAGATTTAGACACATATACTGTAAGTAGAGGGTCTACCAATTTGCAATTCCCATCACAAAGAACATATGGGTTTAACATCAACCTACAATTTTAAAAATAATAAAATGAAAAAAATAAGAAACTCAATAGTACTATTGTTCGGTTTTTTGTCGATCAGTAGCTGTATGAAATATGACGACCTTAGGGAAAACCCCAATGATCCGGTTTCTGTCCCCCCTAGCCTATTGTTCACCAGTGTTGTTCCCAAACCGATTTCTGCCTTTACGGACAGTTATTCTTTTGCACAATACCATATCCGTAACAACTCTGATGGCACCCCCGTAGACTACCGTTTTGGCAACGGGGGGTTCAATTATGGCTATTTAAGGGATATTAATAAAATGGTGGAAGAGTCTGAAAAGTCCGGTGCCCCAGTCTATGGCATTTTGGCCAAATTTTTAAAGGCATATTACTATATTGATATGAGCAGGGAACTTGGAGATGTACCTCTTGTCGAGGCTATGAAAGGAGCCGATAACCCTCAACCTAAATATGATACTCAAAAATCGGTTTACGAGCAATCCCTTAACTGGTTAAATGAAGCGAATTTGGAATTGGGTCAATTTATCAGCACAAACCCTACTTATATCTTAGACGGAGATTTTTATTACAACGGTAATCTTCGACTTTGGCAAAAGGCAATAAACAGTTATACCCTTAGGGTATTGGTCTCTTTGAGTAAAAGGGCCAATGATGGAGGGATTAACGTTGCCGAACGCTTTGCTAATATCATCAATAATCCAAATACCTATCCTTTGATGGCTAGTTCGGATGATAATATGCAAATTTTACATCAAGATAAGGATGGTTTTAGAGGCCCTTACAACCCCGACAATGCCGCCTATAGGGTTGATATCGTATTAGGAAAAACTTATATCGATTTATTGAAAAACAATAAAGACCCAAGGCTGTTTAAGGTTGCAGACCCAACCCCTAATGCCTTGGCGGCTAACCCGGATGAGGCTGCTGTTAGAGCTGATTTTAATGCATACGAGGGAGCAGATATTGCTGCCTCTACCGCTTCTAACAGTATTAAAAGGGTCAACGGTGATTTATCGTACCCAAATGAAGAGCGATTTTGGAATTATGTAGGGCAACCATCCGTTTTCCTAGGATATTCCGAACAAGAATTAAATATTGCAGAAGCTGCCCATAGAGGATGGATAACAAATGACGCCAAGGTTCATTATGATAATGGGGTATCGGCTTCCATGGAGTACTATGGAGTGACTGCCGAAGCCATCACTAACTATCTTACCATAGAGGCACCATATGTTGCCGGTGCTCAAGGGCTACAGAGAATTCATGAACAAATGTACCTTGTCTTTGCCGAAAACTCTAGGTGGGAAGGCTTCTTTTTAAACCGAAGAACTGGAGTACCTCAATTTGCTTTTTCTAGCCAAAACAATGTAGAAAAACTACCGCTACGTTGGGCCTATCCATCGGCGGAAGACTCTGATAACCGTGAAAATTATCGAGCTGCCCTAAGATCACAGTTCGGAAATGAAATAGATGACAGGGATCAAGTTATGTGGCTAATCCAAGACTAAACCTAAAATAACTACATTATTATGAAGAAAATAACAACCATATTACCACTCACATTTGCCTATAAATTATTTGCGGCATGTAGTATTTTATTTTTTCTAAGTTGTTCCGAAGACGAACAAGGTTGGCAGGATCAGCGCTATACAGAAAATTTTGAATTCTATATTTCGCATCCCAACCCCATAACAGGAGAAGCGTATACCGAAGAAGAACTAGAAGGGTTAAGTTACAACCCAAAGGAAAAGGAGTCGTATAGTGAGGGTCAACCAATAAATTTAGCTCTGGTCTCTTTAAAAAAACCTTTAGAGGTAAAAGTGTTATTAGGAAAGGATCTTTCTCTTTTAGAAACTATCACCGAATTTAACACTGTTAATCAGCAATACATCAGCGCTGATTTTGAAACCACTTTAGAAAAGCTAGGTTTAATACAAATAGGAGACAAGGCCGTATTGAAGTTCGAAATCCTGTTTGAAGACGGTTCTATAGGAGCTTCCTTTTTTGAAATTAAACATGTAAAGGTAAAAGACACTAGTATACCCGTAGACTTTTTTGTTTACCTTAAAAAACAAGTAGGCGAAATTATCGGGTTACCCACAGAGGATGAAGTCTCTTCTAGGGTAAAGGATCCAAAAGTAGGTTCTATCCTTACCTTTAACGGAGCCTCTGACAAAGTGGAAATTACGGATAACGGATCATTAAATTTCAGGTATACTGAAGATTTTTCCGTTGGTATATGGGTAAACACCACCGCCGCCAACAGTGACCCTTCCATTATTGGGGATAAAGATTGGGGCAGTGGCACTAATCCAGGATTTGTATTTGCATTTACCGGCAATAGTGGTTGGAAATTAAATGCAGGAGATGGTGCTAATAGAATCGATGTAAGTGGCAATGCTATCAATGACGGAGAATGGCATTTTTTAATGGCCACCTTTGACCGTGATGGCAACGCTACAATTTACGAAGATGGAGTTGTTGCAGGCAGTACGGACATGTCCGCTATAGGAAGCATGGAAAGCGGAAACCTTATTCATTTAGCACAGGACGGAACCGGTTCTTATGGCGCTTGGTATCAAGGAAGTATAGGAGAAACCTATATATACGATTATGCATTAAGTGCCTCTGAAGTAGCTGAGCTTTCTGGTGTTAAAACCGGAGTTAAATTACACACTCAAAACGGAAGTACTTCTAATATTGCTGTTACCAACCAAGGTGGAACAACTATTGGGGTTGATGCTAACAAATATACTTTTAGCTATAATGGTACCGATGGATATTCTACTATAACCGATGATTCTAAATTGGATTTTAGATATGGCAATGATTTTACAGTTGCTCTATGGGTAAAAACTACAGCTACCAATAGCGATCCATCTATGATAGGTGACAAGAATTGGGCCGCTGGAGCCAACAAAGGGTTCATATTTGCCTATACCGGAGGCACTTGGAAAATGAATGCCGGAGATGGGACCAACCGAATAGACATAAAAGGAAACATCATTAATGATGGCGAATGGCATTTAATTTCTGTGACCTTCGATAGGGATGGCAACGCCATCGCCTACCAAGATGGTGTAGAAGTAGGCAGTGTTGATATGTCCTCTATTGGAGACATGAACAGTTCTTTTCCTATTAATTTGGCACAGGACGGCACAACGGCCTATGGCGATTGGTTTCAAGGAGAATTGGCGAATATTGCCATATATGATTACGTTCTTACTCCAGAGCAAATGACCAGTTTATACAATGAATAATTTTTTTTAGTTGAGTTTTTTAGTTGAGTTTGTTAATAATAGGGAGGGGAATTGGTTACCCCTCCTTATTAGTTTTAATAGTAACGCAATTTGACATATTTAAAAACTTCTATTATATCACCACATTTTAATACCCAATGAAAAAGAAACTAACAACGATTCTAATGGTTATGGCGCTTATCGGTTGCCATAAGTCCAGTAGGTCCGAAACCCCTACACCGGATACGAACGAAAAGACCAAAAAGGTATTGATCATAGGAATCGATGGTTGTAGACCCGATGTTTTAGATATTGCTAATACTCCTCATTTGGACAATTTAATTAGTAATGGCACCTATTCTTTAGATGCCAGGAATACCGGAATTACTAGAAGTGGTCCAGGATGGACTTCGATGCTTACCGGAGTTTGGGAAGATAAGCATAAGGTCGTAGACAATACCTTTGAAGGATATAACCATAGCAATTACCCTCATTTATTTAAACGGATAAAAGAATACGACTCAAATTATAAAACTGTTTCAGTTTCCCAATGGCACCCTATCAATACCAAAATTGTACGCTCTACCGCAGACATTATTTCTAATGTCCCAGATAGTAGCCTAGAAGTAGAACGAAAGGCAATAGCCCATCTTAAAGAAACGGATTTGACAGCCATTTTTGTGCATTTTGACGATGTAGATCATGCCGGGCATTCGACTGGGTTTAGTAGCAATAACCCCAAATATATCTCGGCTATTGAAACGGTAGACCAATCTATTGGCAAGATCATGTCGGCATTAAAGACCAGAAAAACTTATGAGAAGGAAGATTGGCTAATTTTAGTAAGCACAGATCACGGTGGTATTTCCAATAACCATGGTGGGAATTCTGACGAGGAGCGCACCATTTTTATTATAGCAAGTGGCGATAGTATTGCGAAAAGAAAAATCAGCAAAACTACTACAAAAACAACTGTCCTTAATTCAAAAGATTGTTTGGAAAATTCTACGGAATTAAACTTTGATGTCGATGGTTTTGTAAACATTCCGGAGAATAAGGCATACAATTTTGGCACTACCCAAGATTTTTCTATCGAATGCCGTATTAAATCTGACTATGCTGGCGATGTACATATTGTAGGCAAAAAAAATTGGGATAACGGAACTACTCCAGGGTATATCTTTTCCTTTAAAACCAATACTCAAAAATTTAAAGTCAATATTGGAGATGGCAATCAACGGGCAGATTTAGAAACTTCTAAAGTAACCGATAACCAATGGCATACCCTCAGTGCTACCTTTGACCGCGATGGAATGCTTAAGGTATATATTGACGGTGTATTTTCTAACGAAGTTTCCATATCAACGATCGGTAATATAGACAATGATTTGTCATTTACTATTGGTGCCGACGGCAACAATAAATACCATTTTAATGGTTCCATAGCCGAAGTGAGAATTTTTAACACCGTATTAGCTCCTGAAGAAATCGATACATGGCAGTGTACTACATTGGATCAAACCCACAAGAACATTGAAAATTTAATCGGGTATTGGAAAATGGACGATGGTCGAGGCACACGGATCGAAGACTACAGTACATCCAAAAACCATGCAGTCCTTAGCGGGGCTAAATGGGAAAAGGTTCAATCAGAAATTGTTGTTGAACAACATAACTATAAAGACACCCCTAGAACTGTAGACGTTATGGTTACCGCTCTTAACCATTTATGCATTCCCATTTCCCCTTCCTGGAGTTTAGATGGGCGGTCTATTATTTCAACGGAATGCTCTGATTAGGAACAAAAAATTAACATTAAAAAATTTAACTTCTATTAATTCTATAAATATGAAAATGATAAAAACAATGTTGCTGCTAATAGTAGCTTTGACAGGTCTTCCATACTCTTGCGACAAAACCGAAGCACCATCCGAAAAGGAAATTAAAGCAGTAAAATCTGCTGATCTCATTCTTAATATTCCATGTCAGGGAAACAGTTGGGTCCTTAATAATTCGGAAGCTACTTCCAAAATAGTAGTTGATGGAGGGATAAAAAACTGGACCGATTCTAAAAACAAGATCCGCACCTATTTCTATGCACATACTACGGGTTCTATTTCCATTGGCCTTCTAGCAAAATTTACTTCGCCCACTACCTTAAAAATTACGGTCGAAAATCAGAGCGAAGAAGTTACTTTTAACCCTAGTACCAATTATGACAAACATATCGTTGGAAAGTTTAACATTTCTAAAACTGGCTATCAATACGTAGAATTGGAGGGATTGAAAAAGGAAGGAAATTCCTTTGGTGATATATCCGATATAGTATTAGGCGGCTCTAAATGGTCTTCCAAAATTAGTTTTATCAATTCTGATTGGTTTTATTGGGGAAGAAGAGGTCCATCGGTACATTTAAACTACGAAGAGCCTGCTGGAAAGAACATCACCTATTTCTACAACGAGGTGACTGTCCCTGAAGGCAATGACCACATTGGTTCTTATTTTATGGCTAATGGATTTTCATCTGGATACTTCGGAATGCAAGTGAATTCAACAACGGAAAGAAAGGTCTTATTTTCAGTTTGGAGTGCCTATGACACCCAAGATCCTAATAATATCCCAGAGGAGTATAAGGTTATTCCCTTAGGTTCCGGATCCGATGTTACCGTAAAAGAATTTGGTAATGAGGGCTCTGGAGCACAGAGTTATTTTTCTTTTCCATGGAAAGCCGGAACTACCTATAAGTTTTTGTTAAAAGGTGAATCTAAAAAAGCCAACACTATAGACTATACCGCATATTTCTATGCTCCCGAAGTTGACGAATGGAAGTTAGTGGCAAGTTTTAGAAGACCTTATAGTACTGATGCCCATTTAACACGTTTACACTCATTTTTAGAAAATTTTTATACCGAACAAGGTGCCAATGGCAGAAAAGCAAATTACTCCAACCAATGGGTATACGATACTACAGGGCAATGGAATGAAATGACTTCAGCTATTTTTACTACGGACAACACGGGGCAAAAAGGTGTTCGTTTAGATTATGCGGGAGGTTCGGAAGCCACTTCTTTTTACCTAAAAAACTGTGGTTTCTTAAGTGATAAGGTTACGCATAATTCTCCCCTACAAAGAACCGCCACAGGGCAAGCCCCTACTATTGATTTTTCTAAGCTAGAAGTTCCGACACTACCTGAAGTACCCGAATATGAATCTTTGGATAGGACCGCATGGAAAGTTATAGACTACAGCACCCAGGAAGATAAGGGCGGCGAAGGATCTACAGGACTTGCTGCTCATATTTTAGACGGAAACCTAGATACCTACTGGCATTCTTGTTGGGCTTCCTGTGATGCCTCTCACCCCCATTACATTACTGTGGATATGGGAGCCACAACCACTTTTGATGGATTAAAATTCACCCAAAGGCAAAACCTTTCCAGAACCGTAAAAGATGTTGAAATACAGGTGAGCCAAGACAATAAGAGCTGGACTAGTTTAGGTGATTTCACCCTTCGAAATGAGAAAACCGAACAACATATTGAGCTCTCGGAATCTAAAGAATTTAGATATTTTAAATTTATAGTCAAAACCGCTTTTGATGGAAGTAAAAATGCCGCTTTGGCAGAACTAAACCTATTTGTTAAAAAGTAGTGGTTCTATAATTTAAATAGACCACAATGGACTTTGCTTTATAAAACAGCAAAGTCCATTATGGTCCTTCCAACTATATCATATATAAAAAGATCATTTTAACAATTAAACATACGAGCATGAGTAAAATTTTAATAACCGGAGCTAGCGGTCAAATTGGTTCTGTGCTAACCGAGAAATTAAAAGAGAAATATGGTACTGATAATATCATTGCTACCGACCTACACCATAATCCCAATTATTTAGGGCAATTTGAAATATTGGATGTTACCGATTTCGAGGCCCTTCAAAAATTAGTGGAAAACAAAGGCATTAGTCAAATATATCATCTGGCCGCAATCTTATCTGCCAACGGAGAAAAGTTCCCTTTAAATACCTGGGACATCAACATGAAAACTTTTTTCAATGTCTTGGAAGTAAGCCGATTACACAATATAGAAAAGGTATTTTATCCAAGTTCCATAGCCGTTTTTGGAAATAACGTCGAAAGGGTCAATACCCCCCAATCTTCAAACCTAACCCCATCTACCGTATACGGAATGAGCAAGGTGGCCGGAGAAAATTGGGCCAAATATTATACTGAAAAATACGGACTAGATATCCGATCTATACGTTATCCTGGTATTATTGGATATCAATCTTTACCTGGTGGCGGCACTACAGACTACGCCATTGATATTTTTCATAAAGCCATCAACCAAGAAGAGTTTGAATGCTTTTTAGGACCAGACACTATGCTTCCAATGATATATATGGACGATGCTATTAGGGCTACCATTGAGTTAATGGAGGCCCCAAAAGAAATGTTACGAATTAAAACATCTTACAATCTTGTAGGCATGAGTTTTACTCCGGAGACATTGGCTTCTGAAATTCAACAGATATATCCGAATTTTAAGATTCGCTACCGACCAGATTACCGACAGCAAATTGCTGATTCTTGGCCCATGAGTATTGACGACACCGATGCCCGAATAGATTGGGGCTGGCAACCTAAATATGGCTTAAAGCGTATGATACAAGATATGATCGTAAATTTAAACCCATCACTACAGTTTACACGTTAGTTTAAAAATGTCAGGTATGGTTCCAAATAAAAAAGCTGTTAAGCATCGAAAGATTTTAAACTAACAGACTCCTTTTTACAACAAAACCCTATAACTCATGACTCATAAAAAAAAGGGAGAAACTTAAAGCTTCTCCCTTTCTTATTGTCCTAACATTTTAGAATTTTAATTTTTAGCTTCTTTAACAAAATCGGCTTCAATCACTATTTTTCTAGACCAAGCCATTCCCAAAGTTATTAGGTTCAGGAAAAAATTGTCTACACTTGTAGTAACCTTAACCGAGGTATTTATGACGGCATCCGGTTTTTTCTCCGCAATCTCATCTGCCAATATTTCTGATATTTCAAAGGTAGATGTCCAATCAAAATTAACGTTCTTTTTTACCGTAATATGTTCTACTATTTCAACTTTTTCCGTTGGTTGATTGTATAGCATTGGCACCGCTGCCTTTCCACTGATACGTGCTATGGTACAAGATTGCAAAAGTATTGTAATCATTAAAAAAGGTGGAAGTAATTTTTTTTTGCTCATGTGTTTATAAATTAGTTAATTCTATCCTACTTATTAATTATGGTATTTTTAAGTTAAAGAAATCCTTTTATTAGCCTTTTTTCTAAAAAAACACCCAGCTATTCCTTCATAAAGGTCATGTCTCCATTACGGTTATAATAGAGTATTTTAGCAATCATATTGCTTTTTGAAGTAAAACAAAAAAGGGAGGAATCCATTCTGAATTTTCCCCTTTTTATGTACTCCACTTTATAGGTTGTAACCGAAAATTTACGAAATAACATCAATAATATTTCCGATTTTAGAGTATCTTTTAGAAACTTCTTTTATTCCTATTCTTTCTTTTTTATAAAAACAACGCCATAAGAATCATTCCCTATATCACCTCTGACCATAGCCTGTATTTTAAATTCTGCTCCGGTTTCATATTCATCAATCTTTATATGATAGGAATTCGCATTAGAAGAGGTCCCTGTTTCTCCCAAATGCTTATCGGCGGTAATTAACTGTCTGTTTTTATAAACAGATATGCCTTCAATTTCTAATTTATGGGCTCCGTCGGTATAAATAAATGTTATTTCATAGGTGCCATTACCATCAATTTTACCGGTAGCATTCAATTCTAATGCTGCAAATTCTGCCCCTTTAATAAGTGCTGGTTTCCATTCGCCCAACAGCGTCCCGAATTTTTTATA
>NZ_JAAXCQ010000033.1 GCF_012272855.1 Arenibacter sp. 6A1
TATAAAAAATTCGGGACGCTGTTGGGCGAATGGAAACCAGCACTTATTAAAGGGGCAGAATTTGCAGCATTAGAATTGAATGCTACCGGTAAAATTGATGGTAATGGAACCTATGAAATAACATTTATTTATACCGACGGAGCCCATAAATTAGAAATTGAAGGCATATCTGTTTATAAAAACAGACAGTTAATTACCGCCGATAAGCATTTGGGAGAAACAGGGACCTCTTCTAATGCGAATTCCTATCATATAAAGATTGATGAATATGAAACCGGAGCAGAATTTAAAATACAGGCTATGGTCAGGGGTGATATAGGGAATGATTCTTATGGCGTTGTGTTTATAAAAAAGAAAGAATAGAAAAAAAGAACATTCCTCGGCGAGGTATTAAAAAACGGACAAATGGCCATGTGTTTTCGTGAACTTTAGTCTTCATCAAATCAAGAACAACAAATGATTGGGATTGGGTCCGGGAGGAATTCGAATTGAGTTCCTCCTTTTTTTTTGTTAATACAAAATAACCCAAAACAAGGCAGCCTAATCTCAACGCTTTTAGATTGGTTTTTATGACAAAAAACAAGATTTGATTATTACCCTTCCTAAGACTTACCTACAACCTCTATCAAAGATTGATTATAGCCAGGGCACACCCAGAATCCTTTCCCCCATGTCCAAGATTCAATATGATTAAAGGCGGCTTGTGCTGTTGTGCCAAAATAGGGTTCTATTCAACACTGGACATTTCTCTGGAGAAAACACAGATTGTAAAAGGATATCACCTGGGTATTGGTCTTTGTTCTTTTTCCTGGCGCAATGGTTGGCATATTGACCTAGCTAATAGGAAATATAGTCTAATGGAATAATTACATCCATCCAAATATCGTAAATAACTGATTTTCTTCGTTTAATAATTAAAAATCCTAAGTACAGCATTATTATCGAAGGGAACCTTTAAAAAAATCATTTATACTTATATACTATCGTACAAAGAAAATTAAAATTCTAGATAGACTCTCATGACTATTGGTAATGACCTTAATCTTCTATAGATACCCAAAAACTATCGTTCGCAGATGAAATTCTTTATCATCTTTATCCCTTCAGGAAGCGTTAATATTTTAATTTCTTAGGACAAGTCCCTCTATTTACCCTACCCAGAAGAGATTTACAGCCTTTACATTAATTATACTCTTTACAGAGCCTAAAAATACTTTTACTAAGCAAGAGCAGCGTAAAAAATTAATTACTAGTATGTGCCTGTGCAAGAAAATCCTTAAATATTTTATAATTGCTTTTTATTTGATAATTTGCTTGCTCAAATCAAGCTACCATTCTTAGTAGACCGTTAACGGCCTAAAAAAAAGACAATAATGAATAGAAAAAGAATAATTAAACTTGGCTCATTTACATTGTTATTATTGATCTGTTCCAGCGTCAATGCTCAAATCACCGAGCTACGAAACTGGTTAAACCTTGACCCTAAGAGCAGGCCACAGTTGGAAACTTTAAGTTTTTCAAAAGAAGGTTTATCCGAAAATGATGCACAAATAGTAAGGAACCTATTGATTGAGGACAAACAGTTAAAAATTCTCGAAACATACAACGCACAATGGGACAATCGTTTACTCGAGTACGGAAGTTATAAAATGCCTTTTTATTATAAAAAATTTGGCGAAGAACCCTCAGATGGAAGAAGCTTGTTTATATCCTTGCACGGCGGAGGAGGAACGATGGCTGCCGTGAATGACCAACAATATACTAACCAACAAAACCTGTACGATACCACCATGAATTCTTTGGAAGGTATTTATCTAGCTCCGAGAGCTCCTACCAACACATGGAATTTATGGCACCAAACACATATAGATGAATTTTTAAATATTATCATTCAACTAGCTGTCATCAAAGAGAATGTAAACCCCAACAAAGTATATATTCTAGGGTTTTCTGCTGGGGGAGACGGATTGTATCAGTTGGCTCCTAGAATGGCCGACAGGTGGGCTGCCGCTTCCATGATGGCGGGACACCCAAATGACGCCTCTCCTTTAGGGCTTAGAAATACCCCTTTCGCAATACATGTTGGTGCTCTAGACACTGCATACGAAAGAAGTGACATAGCAAAACAATGGGGGACTATACTTGATGATTTGCAAGCGAACGATCCTCAGGGATACATTCACGATGTCCAAATTCATGCCGGCTTGGGCCACTGGATGAATCTTCAAGATGCCGTATCACTTCCTTGGATGGCTGATTTTCGGCGAAATCCAATCCCTAAAAAGGTTATGTGGCTCCAGGACGATCGACATCATACGAGCTTTTATTGGTTACAAGTTCCTGAGAATTTAACGACTACCGGAGGTAAAATTTTAGCGGAATACAATTCATCATCTAACGAGATCAATGTTATAGAAAATTACAGTGACACACTCAATTTACTGATTAATGATAATATGTTGAATTTGGATAAGCCAATTACTATAAAATATCAAAATACCGAAATTTATAAAGGTTTTTTTCATAGGTCCATATTAAATATCTATAAAAACTTAATGGACAAGGGCGATGCAAATCTAGCATTTCCTTGCGTAATTACTATGGTGAATAATCAAACGATAACTGAAGAGAATATTAAAATTCCAAGCAAATAGTGTTCATTATTTTTAACCTTAGTTCTTTTCAAGCTTTATTGGCTTGTATCCTCCTAAGGTACGGAAATAAAAAATTAAGATTAGGTAACAAACCAGCATAATAATGGGGAATATAATCACCTTGTTCAAGGCCATTTGAGTTCCCTTGGTTAAAAGATCAGCGATCAGATTATTTACCTCTTGAGAATTTTTAATAGCCAAAGTTTCGTTTAAGACTTCCATGTTCACAGTTTGAAAATCGATTATAGAATAGATGGTATCATCATTTAAGGGTAAATTTACTTTCCCGTCAATTAAGAGCTCTGAGGGAGCAACTTGAGCGAGTTCGTGGGACGACTGCAGTTGTTCTACCTGTGAATTAGATTGGAACGCCCCGATGATAGGTGCTCCCAACATTCCTACGGTAAGCATTCCAATGCCGCTAACTGCATTCAAAGTAAGTGCACCTCCCTTTGGAGTTTGCTCCGCCACAATACCGATAGTAGTGGGCCAAAAAAACGTTTTACCAAGACCGTATAGGGTAGCTGCTGCAAATATGAACCACCCAGAGGTGAAGGAAAGGAAATACAATCCAAATATGGCGAAAACACAACTAATGACCAATAGTATCAATGGGGATACTTTATGTAATATTGGGCCAGCGAAAAGTCGCAGCACTAACATGATTAATGACGTATAAATCAATACCCATCCCGCATCAAATCCCTTCCTAATGGCAATTCCGTGCATTATAGATTGGATCCAGGAATCCGTACCCAGCTCGGTTGTGGCCAGTGGCATTATAATAAAACATAGAAACAACAATATTGGACGGGCCAAAGTCCGGACATACCAACCAAAAAAGATCACCATAAACACTCCAATAGCAATGAACCCATATCGCATCAAGTAATTTTCAGGGCCCGGTACAAAAAAATCGTTAAGTTGCAATACTAGTAAAAAGGCTACCAAGGCAGCTCCACCAATACCGAACTCCTGTAACATTTCCCTATAGCTAACCCCCGCCGCAACCCGTTCGTTAGGAGGAAAATCCTGTCTCAATAATATTAAAAAATAGATTGTGGCCGGAACTACGGTGATAACAATTTTAATCCACCATTCCACATTGCCCATACCTATCACAATGATACCGGCAAGTACCAATCCGCCAGGCCAGGCGGCATGTAATATATTCAACCATTTGGTCTTGTCCTTATTGAACATAGTGGCTACAACCGGATTTATAAATGCTTCTACTGTTCCATTACCTAAAGCAAACACCAAACTTCCCCAATACAAAAGGTTATAGGCCGTATCAATATCTCCAGACTGTAAAAAATGATAGGCAAAATAGCCCATTATCCCCCAGGTCATATGACCTATAAAAGCAAAGATCATTGCCATTTTATAGCCAATCTTATCAATTAACAGGCTAAAGAATATGATGGCAACAAAAAAAGGCCAAATACCAATTCCCATAAGCCTCCCCGCCTGTGCAGGATTTAGATCGAAAGCCACGCTCCAAGTATCCACTAGAAATACTCTAGTGATAAAACCGAAGGCAGTGGTCAATAAAGCTATAAAACAACCTATAAAAAGGACACTTTTCTTAGAGGTATCTTCTTTTGGTAATCGTTCCATAATCAATTTTGAATAATAGTTATTTAGTAATGGAAACTCCTGTTTTATCTCAGAACCTGAGTTTAAAGTTCCAATGATTTAAATTTCTGTGTCAATGCAGTCAGTGAGGATTCTACTGCCATCCTCTCCAATGAAGATGCCCCTACAAATCCATGTGCATCTGTATTTTCTAAAATAATCTTAACGTCATCTGGAGTATTAATGGGTCCTCCGTGCGCCAAGAAAATGATATTCTTATTAACCTTCCGTCCTACTTCTATAATTTCCTGAGTCCTCTGTATAGCGAAGTCCATATTTACTGTAGCACCCACAACACCAATAGAACCACCGACAGTAGTCCCTACATGTGCTATTATAGCGTCGGCACCTACCTCGGCCATTTGAACAGCCTCTTCCGGCGTTGCAACGTAAACACATGAAAAAAGATCCATTTTAGACGCGAGTCGTACCATTTCTACCTCCTTATCAAAGCCCATCCCGGTCTCTTCTAGTATATCCCTAAAATTACCGTCCACAATGGAATGGGTAGGAAAATTATTCACCCCAGAGAATCCCATATCTTTTACTTGTTGTAAAAAATGCCACATCCTCCTTCGGGGGTCCGATCCGTGAACGCCGCAGAATACGGGAATTTCCTCTACCACTGGCAAAACCTCAAATTCCCCTATTTCCATAGCCTCGGCATTGGCATCCCCATAGGCCATTAATCCGGCCGTAGAGCCGTGACCGGCCATCCTAAACCGTCCAGAATTATAAACAATTAAAAAATCGGCTCCTCCCTTTTCTATGAATTTGGCACTTATTCCAGTCCCCGCTCCTGCACCTATAATAGCTTTCTTTTGAGCTAAAGTTTTTTGTAATCGCTCTCTAATTTCTTCACGGGTATAAGGGTTACCCTTTCCTGTCCATTTATTTGGCATATTGTTTAAATTTTATGTTTGTATTTTGTTTGTGTATTTTTTTATTTCATCATTTTCAACAAGTGCTCCACCAACAATTTAGCAAAGACTTCATCGTTGATATGAGCGTTCATTTGGACTACTTCAATATGACCCTTCGCATTTTCCTTTATGGATTCAAAAAGTGCTTTATTCGCTTCTGGGTTATAAAAAATTTCCCCTTCATTATCTATTTGTGATAAACCTTTCAAAGGAATCAGGATTTCAACTGTAGCTATGGCCAGCTTCAGTTTATCCACAAGTTGTTTCCCCAAAACCGTATTTTCATTAATATCGGTACGCATTAGAGTTACATCAGGTGCCCAACTATAAAGCTCTCTTGACTTATATTTCTGGGGAATAGTATCCATTTGGGCAAAATTCACCATATCTAGACAGCCTGGTACCACAATTTGGGGAATCCCCATTTCTGAAGCTGCGGTAAGTCGGTCAGGTCCGGCACTTAAGATACCACCACAAAGTTCATCAGCAATTTCTGTAGTGGTCACATCCAAAACGGCATCAAAAACTCCTTCGCGGATAAGGGATTCCATGGTAGCTCCACCGACCCCGGTGGCATGGAAGGCCATAACCTCATATCCTTTTTCTTTTAACAGTTGGGTACATTTATCCACACATTTGGTGGTGTTACCAAACATGCTGATTGCAATATGTTTTTTAATTGGAAATAAATTATCTACTATTACCTCTGCCATAGCGCTTATTGCATCTGCGGCTTGCTTTATTAACAATCGACTAATCTTGTTTAGACCTGCTACATCCACCACAGAGGACATCATGGTGATGTCCTTTACTTTTATCTGTCTGGTAAGGTCTTTGGCTACTACAGTGGACAGGCACAGCTTAGGTATGCCCAAGGGAATGGCCTGCATTGCTTCCAATATGATATAGGTACCCCCACCTCCTCCCATTCCAACAACCCCCTTAATCCGGTCTTTGGCAACAAGGTCTGCAAGAATCTTTGATGCGCCCTTACCCATTAGTTCTACCGCCTTTCCGCGGTCACCGGATTCCCTTATGGCCTCTAAACTCATACCCGAAGCTGCCGCCACAGATTCGTTGTCCACATCAATAGGGAAGTCAACGAAAGTTTCCATCACC
Organism: Arenibacter sp. 6A1; assembly: GCF_012272855.1. Lineage (GTDB taxonomy): Bacteria > Bacteroidota > Bacteroidia > Flavobacteriales > Flavobacteriaceae > Arenibacter. The sequence continues at coordinate 6,335 of NZ_JAAXCQ010000033.1, forward strand.
CCTGTGTTAATAGTGATTAAAGACTGGCCTTGATTGCCAAGACATTGGAAGAGATAGGTAAAATCCTCTCCCTTAGTATCAAAACAACCGAGCATAACTATACTTTTTTCTATCATGCCAAAAAAAAAATATTTTATACGTTAAAGTCAAAAACAACTACTCGCTCCAACTTTGGAATTACAACATCTTTCACCTTTTCGTGAATAGGATGGGGTAGATAAGCCTCCCTTGCTTCTGGACTATCGAAGGTCATGATGAAACCATGGGTAAAGCCATCATTGAATCCTTCCGTACTATCATATGAACCGTATTCCATGTCTAACAATCCTGGGATTTGACCTACCATTGCTTTCATTGTTTCGAAACAATTTTTAATTTCTGTATTACTTACTCCTTCCTTAAACTGGAACATTCCAAAATGTCTGGTCATAATTCTATTTTTAATAATTAAAATGATTAAAGTGCTTTTCTTTCTTATTTCTGGATAAAGACAAACACCCCTTTTTTATTAGAGGCCACAATATCGATTTTCTCATCCCCGTTGAGATCTCCTGTAGAAAACTGTCTTCCCACCCCTGATTCATCATCTATTAAATAAGGAATAAATTCTACCGTCCTATCAGGATTTCTCAAGGTCTTAAACCAATATATAACCGCTGGATCTTCGGCACCTGGATCACGTCCATTATGCGCATAATAGCATTTCCCAGTGATGATATCCAATATTCCGTCATTGTCTATATCTGCGACTTTCATAGCATGCAATTGACTAAAAGAAACCCCATAAGGATTATCTGTTGCCCTATCTGTTATCACAACATGTTCCTTAAAACCAATTTTTCCGTTGTTCTCAATTTGCTCAAACCAAGAAAGTCCATAGCCATGCCCGTCCATGGATGTCACCACGTCATTATCCCCATCGCCATCAATATCAAAAGCGTACATTTGGGCGCCACCGGTCCCTGGGGAAAATGGATATGAATGATATACCCAAGGCGTGCTAAGGTCCCAAGCCTCTGGTTGCTCCCACCATCCACTTTTTTCAATTAGATCGATCAGTCCATCCCCGTTGATATCTCCTGCACCCAATCCGTGGGAATACACAGGAAAACGTTTAGGGTCTTTTTCGGAAATAGATAGTGCTAGCCAATCGTCTCCGATATTTAAAGGAGGTATACCTAAAACCAACCTCCCTTCGCTGAAAGCAAGAAGTTCATTTCTTCCATCTCCTGTTACATCCACGAAATCAGGAGATTCATGGCAAACATTCCTCAGAGCGTTCAAGTAGGTTGGTTTTTCTACCATTTCAGTAGAAAGAGGTTGGGATATTTTTACAGGATCTTTGATCCATTTACTATCCGTACCCGGAACCCCAACTTGAAGGATATCTATCGGACGGTTCCCATCAATGTCAGAAGGGAATGTAAAAAAGTTAGTGGAATAGCCCTCTAAGCCCGGACCGATAATAGGAAAGTATTTTACAGGGGCGTATGTAAAAGCCTCCTTAAATAGAGGTCCTTTCCACCATATAGAACCAGCAATGATATCTAAGTGTCCATCATCATCTAAATCCGCAATAGAGGCCCCTTCCGAAATATACTGGTCCAACAACTGTAATTTCTCATAAGATACCAATGTAGGCGGTACATCTCTTACCTGCCCAATAATTGTCGTCAATGGAACCAGCAATAAACATAGTAGCAAATTTGATAAGGAATTTTTAAAGAGAACCATCCAGTATATGAGCTATTTTAATGTCTTGATATATGTTAGCAAGTCTTCAACCTGGTCGTCAGAATAATTATCTATCAAATCTTTAGGCATAAAGGAACGTCCACCCATAAATCCCTCGAACCTAATTTCAGATGCTTGGACAAACTGTTTCGTACCTCCCATAAAACCAATGGTAGTTCCTCTTTCGTCCTTTTTGACTAAATATCCTTCTATATTGCTCCCGTCGTTCTTGGTAACCCTATAGATTGCATAGCTACTTTCCAAAGCGGCATCGGGATCTAGAATTGCCGTCAAAAGGGCTTCGTTCTCCCTCAGGGATGATCCATCTAGTGCTGGTGCATAGTCATGTCCTTGATCCCCTACCCTATGGCATAAGAGACAAGTTTGAAATAGCTTTTCTCCATTTTCGGGATCGCCTTCCCCTTTCTCCGCAATCGCCATAAATCGTTCTAATCTAGCCTCCAGGCCTTTCTTTTCTTCTTCGGTCCTCTTTTTCACCTGCTCAAAAAGGTCAACTCCCCTTTTATCAGCTGTATCAGATTGGTATACCTTTTCTGCACTTGAAAAGTCGAACTCCTTGGCACCGATCAGCTCCTTGTCGACCAGTTGCTTTAAAAGCCTCCCCCCTTCTTTAGAAGTAGCAATTATTTTAACCACGGTCTTTTTCTGGGGCACATCTAAAATGGGCAGCCATTTTTCCATAATCTTTTGGGCAGAGATTACATCTGAAATGGCTACCGTCTGTACGGCAATGGCCCTTATTTCAATATCCAGACCATCCATTTTTGCAATTTGGATAAAGGTTGCTTTGTTTTCAGAAGAGTTATTGTTCAGGGCAGACATCACTAATTTGATCATTTCTGGGGAAGAAGGATTGTTGATCAAAGGCAAAACATCATTTCTTAAGCCATCTACATTTAGTTTTCCAACGGCCTCTAATCCCAACATCTGCTTAGAGAGGTCCCTACTTTTCAATAAGGATTTTATGGGTCCTTTTAATGTGTTCGTCAATTCCTTGGATTGTACCGACCCTAAATTTTTTAAGGTAAGGGATACATGTTCTACCGCCTTATTTTTATTTTCCAATACTGGCCGAACACTATTGAGTACATTTCGGTTATCTAGCATTCCTGCCACAATTTTAAAGGTAGACTCGTCCAAGTCCTTGTTATCCATTTTATTCCAAAGATCTACAAAGATCCGCTCCCTTTCTGGTTTGGATAGTGCCTGACTGGCCCATATTAAATTGTAACTCTGGTAATCGTCAGCTTTAGGAGACTGGATAAAGGCCAATAATTCTTTTGGATAATTTTCAAGGGCCTTTCTGGCAAGGTACCTTTCAAAATTACGCTCATAAGCCCCACCCATGGCATTGCCTTCTAAAGGTGGATTACAGGCTGCTACCAATAGCCCAATTGTCTCCGAATTCGACTTGTTTACTGCTTCCAAAGTCCTTAGCACTTGGGACCTCACCATGGGATTACTATCTTTGGATGGCTTTGTTAACACGGAAGCAAGTTCATCAGTGCTTAGAGAAAAAGATTGAAGTGAGCGAACAGCCTCTCTTCTTAGATTATCCAATTGGGTGTTTAATAATGATTTTATCAGCGACTTGTCATAATGTTTTATGCCTTCGAGGGACCATAGCGCCACAATTCGGGTTACTTCGTGCTGTGAACTATCCGAAGCAATTGACACCAGGTCTTTAGCCAGCTCTTTGGTCTCTTGGATAGGACGGTCACTTATCTGGTGCCATGCGGCCCTTTTCGCCCAAATAGAGGGAGACTTTAAATACCCGACAAGTTCATTTGTTGGAACCTCATAAAAATTAGGGATTTCACGTGGCTTTTGGGATTTATGACGGATCCGCCAAATACGGCCGTGATCCTTATCACGATCAGGATGTGTGGTCGCGACTTCGTTATGGGAAATAATTTTATTGTACCAATCCGCAATGTATAAACTACCATCCGGGCCAAATTCCATGTTAACGGGTCTAAACCAATCATCTTTTGAAGTTAAGAAATCTGGCAAATGTTCGGCAGAAACGCTACCATCGTTATTGCGGACTATCCTAACCGCGTTGATGGCACTAGTAATGGGGTTTGCAATAAAGGCCACGTCTTTCCATTCCTCGGGAAAGCTTCCTTCCAAATCGTCTGCAAAAGCAAGACTGGACATACCTGTTCCCCCAACACGAAACGAATGCAATTCTGGCATCCAAGGCTGGTATGGTCGTAAACGATCGCTACCTATACCAGGAAAACCAGTACCTTTTTCCATGGGTACTACAGAAAATCCAAGATCATTGGCCTCCTGCCCATACCATTGTCCATTACCTCTGAGTTTAAAGCCCCATATATTGTTCAAACCGGAGTTGACGAGTTCCATTTTTTTTGCATCAAGGGAAAATCTAGCTATTTTGCTGTAATCGATCCTCAATTTCGCATCACTAACTAGGGAGCTCACTTTTCCTTTGTTTAGGGCCCCGTGACTAAAATGAATCCAATCACCTGGACCACGGACCAGTACATGGGCCATAGTATGCGTATCGGTTATGCCGAATCCCGTGAGCAAAGGAGTGCGTTTGTCGGCCTTACCATCGTTATTTGTATCCTCCAAGAAAAATAGTTCGGAACCTTGGGCCACATAGCTTCCGTTTTTATACGGTAATATACTTTGGGGTATGGCAAGTCCGTCTGCCCAGGTGTTAACAGAGACATTCCCCTTATCATAAAGCCCTGAAAGCAGCAATATTTTATCATCACCCTCAGTTTCACCTCGATAAAGGTCAAAAATTTTCTTAAAATTTGAGTCGTTCTCCTGTGCCTCAGGATTATCCATAAGGTTTAATAAGTCGCTCCAAGCGATGTCGGAAACAGGATCTAAAGGATACATTGTAGCAGTTTGAGTCCATAACCTTCCTGAATCATCAAATGCCATATGGATAGGGTTAACTATACCATCTCTTTCACTAGCTACCAGTTCCACTACGAAACCTTCAGGAACCTGGAACCCGGCCAATTCCTTTTCTGGTGTATACAGTTCCGTCCTTGAGGAGTGGGTCTTATGGTTGTAGTCCGGGTATTCGGTTCCTTCTACATCCTTAGCTTCAGACAAAGATGAATTCTCTTTACATCCAAAGTTTGTTAAGACTATTGCAAAACCATATATGAGCAGTAACTTTTTTAATTTCATTTGTATTATTTGAATGTTGCTGATTAAATTAAAGCTTTGTAATAGTTATATGTTTAAATTCAATTTTAGCATTTCCACCACTGTGCAACTGAATACCGATTACTCCCTTTGATGGAATTTTGGGGTCCTTTTCTATATATTCCGAGGTCTTTACCCCATTGATATATAGTTCGTGTTTGTTCCCAATGCACCTAATGATATAACTATTCCAGCCATCTTCAGTTAGTAGGGTTTGTAATGTACCTAGGTCCCCTCCAACAAGTTTTGCGCGGCGGTGCTCATCATAAATATCTCCCCAATAACCTCTTCCGATATCAGCTTGATATCCAATTATTTTGTCCCCTTCAATAATAGATCGGTATTGGATTCCACTATTGATTAAACCCGTATCATGATCTCCGGTTAGACGAAAAAGAGCCCGGAATTCGAAGTCCTCATAATTATCACTAGTGCGTAAGTAAGTGTTCTCAGGAATACTGGAAATACCATCGCCACCGGTTATAACACCATCCACCACGGACCAATATTTTTTATTTTCTTTACTTACTACTTCCCACCCTTTTAAAGTGGCTCCATCAAAGAGCGAGACAGTAGTTGTGTTACCCTGAGCTTTACAGCTTAGATTTCCCATAATGGAAAGAATCAGTAAAAGGCACCTTTTACCCAAAAGTCTGTTTTTAATGGTAAGGAATTGGTCTATCGAAGGTTTACTCTTCCACACTAATTTTCTTGCTTTTCTAAATTCCAAATTTATTTCCATGTACGACATTTTTTGCTATCAATTATAATGCAACTAAAATAGATTTAGGATTGAAGAATAACCTTATTTTTATAGCATTCTATGTTCCAAAACAGCTGTTGGGACGTTCCAAAACCCTATTTATAAGGACCTTCAAGAGAACAGATAAAAATTTAATCAAAAGGGTTTTAATTAAAATTTTATACCAACTATGAAAATGATGCTGATATAATCTTATTCAAACAAGAAAAGGTTAGAATAACCATAAGGTTTTTGTTTTGCTCTAAATTTGGCAAACTATTACCTGTGATAATAAGTATACATAATTTCTAAGTTTGGGTAGAAAAAATAATCTGTGGTATTTTCATTATCTCTAACCCCCAGAAAAAAGGTGAGTACTACAAAAGAAAAGCTATAAGAATAATAGCTGGAATCATAAAAAAATAGGGTTATCAGTAAATGAAGGACATAAGTGGCCTATTACGATTTAGGAAAATTTCTAAATCATTATTCCTCCGCTGGTATTCCCACAAGGAAACATTAGATTTCTTCAAACTATGGAATACCGTCTTCAACCATTATTAGGTCAATGATTCCGACTAAGGCTCTTTTTGTATTCGGATGGAGTCATTTTCGTAACGGTTTTAAAAGCTCGATAAAATGATGTTTTAGAATTAAAACCACTATTTTCAGCAAGAAACATCATTGTATATGCCTTATTTGAAGGGTCTTTTAATTGCCTTTTAAATTCCTCTACCCGTAAATAGTTAATAAAGTTAGGCAAGGTAGTATTCCCTGCATTTTCGAATAAAATATTAATTTCTTCTTGGCTAATATCGGTATTTTGCACAATTTGTTTTATGTTCGGATTTTGATCTTTATAGACTTTTGATGTTTCGATAGATTTCTTTAACTTTTCAAATCTCTCAATTTCCTCATCACTTACCTCTAAATTATTGTTTATTGTTTTTTGGGAAGAAAATACTTTAAACAAAAAATATAAAATAAAGAATAGAGAAAGTGCGGAACCTATAAAAACCCATATGCCACTACTCTCCGGATTGTTAAAAAATATTATGTCATCTACCATTATATGGCCCCATCCTTCAGAGTGGTGATCCACAATCTCAATACTAGCTCTTTGCCCCTTAAAAGGCGTTACATCCCATTGATGCCAACGCATCTCTCCGTCATTTTGCCCAACATGAGACAAAACAACCGAATCTTTTACAACTAAATTAATACAGGTTTTATTTTCATGACCACCTCCACCTATTAAAAACTTAATACTATCATAGTTAATTTCAAAAGTTTTTGAAATAAGTTTGCCCTGTTTAGAATCATGTGCCTCCCCGAAAGAAAAGGCAAAATAATCGCCATTAAACCCATTTACTGTAATAGGATAATAAACATTGATTCTATTCCGAGGTATCTCAAAGGCATCCCCCTCCACCTTCCAATTATTGTAGTTACCACTTTCAAAATTCTCAAATACTATTTCCTGGGAATTCTTGAAATCACTGAATACAATATTATCAACTAATATTTGACCCAATGAATTCTGTTCGAAGTTTGATGCCAATGCATCTACAATTTCTATTATTCCATTTTCACCTTGCAAATCATCAACATCCCAAGTAATTTCCCTTAAAGTATGATCGTTTTCCCCAGTTGCAGTCCTAACAACTTTATTTTTAACAATAAGATTTACACATTCTCTAGTTTTATGATTGCCACCTGCAATTAAAAAGCGGATATATTTTCGGTCTATAATAAAGTTATCTGAAACTAATTTCCCTTGTCCTAAACTTTCCCCTGATCCTTGGAAATTCGAAAATGCGAATAAATTACCTTGTACATTTTTAGCGTTTTCAACAACAGAGTCTAAGTGGGATGGTTTGTGAAAAGTTTCTCCCTGTATCTTCCAATTAGCGAAATCAGCCTTTTCGAAATCCTCGAAAACAATATCTGGTTTCAACGGAGATGAACAAGAAATAAATAAAATGGTTAAGGAAAAACTCCAACGTTGTAACATTGACATGACAAAGGTTAGGTAAAAGTTAAATTATAAATTGACAAGTTAACTTGAAAATCTTAAATAAAAATACTCAGGATTTTTTTTATCTATAGGAAACTGTTCCGAAAATTATTATGAACACCGTTCTGTCTATACTCCTAATTAGTCTCATAATATTTTTTTCTACCAGTCTACTAACATAACGTATTATACCAATACTATGGATATGGTCTATCAAATCATTCTTTTCTTTTTTATGGAAAATGGAAATATCCATCATATAAAGAAACCGTAAGTCGTCCAAGGCTAGTTCTATTTCAAATTGCTGTAATATGGTTAATGTTGCCCATAATAAAGCAATGTCTATATCCAATTAAGGCTTATAATTATCTTTAGCTGTTGAGCCATATGGTATGGTTTTTCCAGATACGGGCAAACGATAATTCCTGATAGCCGGTTGCTTTTTTATACATTTCCACTCCGTCAGAAAATGCGATGACTTTTATATAAAGTCTGGCTTTGATTCTTGCGTCGTTCATCACGTTCTTGATATTGCACAATATTCCCCGGATTTTCTTGTCATCTGCTTTGTTTCAACTGTACAGGAAAATGACACCATCGCCAAGGTAGCTGCCCTAAATAAAAACTTCATCAAACCTCCACTATCTGCATTTCTATATAGTTTATTAGCGAGCAAAGCAGGCAAACTAATCTCAAAAGTATCAAAAAGGGAAAAGGCAACGCATCAACACTTCAAAGGTCGCGAGTTTATAGAGCATCGGCGCTTCTTATTTTCATCCTTTCCAGAAATAAAACGTTGAACAATGACAAATGGATACAGCTTTTCTGCAAGTTTACCGCCAAGTTTCCTTTCTATTTTATTTTAATTCTAATGGAATTCTAACGTTTTTACAAAAATTAATTGAGTCAAAAATATATCTTTGAATAATTTTAAAAACGATATTATCATAAAGCAAATATTAGTCATAGAAGATGAGCCCAATGTTGCGGCATTCATAAGCCAAGGACTTCAAGAATCAGGTTATAAGGTCTTTGTAGCCTATGATGGTTTAAATGGTTTAAAATTGCTAAAACAGAAACAAATTGATTTAGTAGTCCTGGACATAATATTACCTGGTATAGACGGACTTGCTGTAGCAGGAAGAATAAGACAATTAGGTTACGAAAGTCTGCCAATAATAATGTTAACAGCATTGGGTACAACTGAAAATATCGTAAAGGGTTTGGATTCTGGAGCAGATGATTATTTGATAAAACCTTTTAAATTTAAAGAGCTTTTAGCAAGAATTCGAGCGAGAACACGAAAGAAAGACATCATCGAAAATAGTAATCGGATGCTCACGATAGAAGATTTAGAGTTAAATTTGGATGCAAAGATTGCAGTAAGGGCTGGAAAAGAAATAAAATTGACTTCAACCGAATTTAGATTACTTGAATACTTGCTAAAAAACAAGAATAGGGTTTTGAGCCGAGTTGACATCCTTGAGAATGTTTGGGATATAAATTTCAATATGGGAACTAATGTTGTGGATGTCTATGTTAACTACTTAAGAAACAAGATCGACAAGAAATTTGACACCAAATTCATACACACAGTAGTCGGAATGGGCTATATACTAAAAGTAGAATAGGTTATTTATGAAATTAAGAACAAAAATATCCTCAATATTTATAGGGTTGACGAGCTTGTTCTTGAGTGTTATTTTTATACTTATTTACTTTGTTTCTAAAGGAGATACCGAGAGTGAATTTTACCTACGTCTAAGTAAAAGAGCAACCATTGCAGCCCAAGCCTACTTAGATGCAAATGAATTGAATATTGATATTTATAATGACATTAGGATTCGCCACTTAATGACCTTGCCAAATGAAAAAGAAATCATTTACCCCGTTGATACTGAAAGAAAACTTGTATTGGGAGAATTTGATAAATCTTTGCCAGCGCGTTTTTATGAAAAAATTTTTAATGAGGAATATGCAGAATTAAAGATTGACGATTATTATTATGTAGGCTTGTTATATTATGACAATGAAGGTGATTTTATCGTTGTTCTCTCGGCAACAGACCTTTATGGTTCTGGAAAACTTGATAATTTAAGAAATACACTTCTCGTCGCATTCGTCATTAGTATCCTTTTTATATTTATTCTTGGGAGAATATATGCCACACAAGCTTTGAGTCCTATTTCAAAGATTAATAATGAAGTCAACTCAATCCGTGCCGAAAATTTATCCTTCCGTTTAGGAACAGAATATGGTAAGGGCGAACTTGGTAAACTAGCAAAAACGTTCAACAATATGTTAGACCGGTTGCAGATTTCATTCGACCTTCAAAGTAATTTCATCAATAACGCTTCTCACGAACTTAGAAATCCTCTTACCGCTATATTAGGCCAAACAGAGATTGCTCTTAATAAAGAGAGGAGAATAGAAGAATATCGTTCTATACTTAAGAACATAGAATTTGAGGCATCACGGCTTGATTACTTGGTAAACGGACTTTTAAAACTTGCTAAAACAGATTTTGATTCCAAAGGAATCGTTATTGAACCAATACGTCTCGATGAATTAATCTTGGATATTAAGCAAACTATTGATGCGTCTATTCCAAATAATAAAATAGAATTTGATTTTGAAGAGTTACCCACAAGCGAAGACGCTATAACACTTTTGGGCAGCGAATCCCTATTGAAAGTAGCTATAGGCAACATTATAGAGAATGCTTGTAAATTTTCAGACAATAAAAAAGTATCCATCAAGTTATTTTCTGATAACGATTTTATTTTTCTCACGGTTAAAGATGAAGGTGTCGGAATTCCAGAAAGTGAACTTAAAAATATATACGAAACCTTTTTTAGAGCTACTAATGTTCGAGGAATAGAAGGTTTTGGGTTTGGACTTCCGCTTGCATACCGGATAATTAAAATGCATTCAGGCGAAATACGTGTATTTTCTCAAATAGATAAGGGAACACTCGTAAAAATAAAACTACCCAACAAAAACTCTACCCAAAACCTTTAGGGGTGTTTTAAATTCTAATCTCATTTTAATTTAGCTCTTATATCTCTCTAACAAGTAGCAACTATGTTTGTTCAAAAGTTAGAGATAATGAGAAAAATAGTTATTCCGACAGATTTCACTGTTGAATCCTTACAACTTATAGAATATGCTTTTTTAAATTTTCCAGATACAAAGTTAGATATTGTTTTGGTTGCGGGCTTTAAGCTTCCAGATACTCGATGGAAAATTGCCCATTTTAGGGAAGGAAAACAGATTAAAAATCTGCTTAGCGAAGAATTCAATGAAGCAAAGCGCATTATTGAACTTCAACACAAGGAGGACATTGAAAATATCAATTTTGAATTGTTTACTGGTGTCAATCTATTCGCCTTTCAGGACTTCATAGAACAATGTCAAGTTACCGATGCCATTATCCCTAAAAACAATTCCTTACATAGCTCGAACAGAAAATGGTTTGATACTACAAAGTTCATCAAAAAGAACGTAAAAAATGTCATTGAAGTTCCTTTTGAACTTAAACGTAAAGTGCCTCCCAAAAAGCGCTCATTAGCAGGTATTTTCAATTTGTAGAAAGCCAAAGAAAATTAAACTTATATAATCTTAAAAAAACAATGAAAAATTTTTCAACAAAATATTTTAAGTCGGATATAAAGGCCGGCCTGGTCGTCTTTTTAGTTGCACTCCCTTTATGTTTGGGGATAGCTCTTGCAAGTGGCGCCCCTCTATTCTCAGGTATTATTTCTGGGGTTGTCGCTGGAATTGTAGTCGGTTTACTGAGCAATTCACAATTAAGTGTTTCTGGCCCAGCAGCAGGTTTAGCAGCTATTGTTTTAGCAGGGATTGCCACTTTGGGTTCTTTTGAAGCGTTCTTGTTGGCAGGTTTTTTAGCGGGTATCATCCAAATTATCTTAGGTTTTGCAAAGGCAGGGGTACTTTCCAATTACCTACCATCTAATGTGATAGAAGGAATGTTGGTCGCAATTGGGATAATCATTTTTGTATCACAAATACCTCACGCTGTAGGCTTTGATGAAATGCACAAAGGCAATTTTTGGTACGTAAACGCCCTTGGCGACCATCAAATTTTCACAACTTTGGCAAATACCATTAATTCCATCCATCCTGGAGCCGTTACTGTGGTTGTTGTTTGTTTGGCTATTCTAATAGCTTTCTTAAAAGTTCCATTTTTAAAAAGGCTAAAATCTATTCCCGGAGCTTTGATTGCGGTATTGGCAGGTATCGGGGTAAATGAAGTTTTCAAGGCAACAGGTTCATCTTGGGCAATAGGCCAAGAACATCTTGTTAGCCTTCCTGTGCCAGAATCTATGACAGCGTTTTGGAACCAGTTTAGTCTACCGGATTTTGCTCAAATTGGAAATGCTGAAATTTGGGTGGTAGCAGTTACAATTGCTGCCGTAGCAAGTATCGAAACTTTGCTATGTATTGAAGCTGCTGATAAATTGGACCCGTTGAAAAGGTATACAAACACAAATACAGAGCTAAAGGCTCAGGGTGTTGGTAATATGATAAGTTGTTTGATAGGGGGTATTCCTATTACTTCTGTAATCGTAAGGACTTCTGCAAATATAAATTCTGGCGGTAGGACTAAAATTGCAGCAATAGCACACGGTGTGTTTTTAATGACGGCGGTACTCGCAATTCCATTTTTATTGAATCTAATTCCGTTGGCTTCCCTTGCGGCCATATTACTCGTAATTGGGTATAAACTGGCAAGTCCGGAAAAGTTTGTTCATATGTGGAGAAATAGTAAAAAGTTCCAATTTATACCTTTTCTGGTAACTGTAGTAGCTATTGTTTTTACAGATTTATTGATGGGAGTAGGAGTAGGTCTTGCGGTAAGTATCTATTATATTTTACGAGGAAATGTAAAGTTAGCATACTTCTTTAAAAGAGATAATTATAAAGAAGGTGAAATCGTAAATATAGAATTGGCGCAAGAGGTGTCTTTCTTAAATAAAGCTGCGATAAAACAGACTTTCGTACACCTACCCGAAGAAAGTAAAATAATAATTGATGCTTCAAACACTGTTTACATTGACCATGATGTACTGCAAATGATAAAGGAGTTTGTGAATTTTTCCTCTAAAGAAAGATCCATTGACGTAGAATTAGTAGGTTTTAGAAAACAGTACAAGATGGAAAACTCCCAAACACATGTTGTTTCTACTTCACCTGAAATCAAAGAAAACATAGGTCTAAACAACATAAAAACCGGCGTAAAAATACCGTCTAACCATATAAAAATAAGTGAATTAAGCAATATATAATATCATGAAAACAATCACAAAAGAAATACAAGAACACACCACCCCATTAGAGGCATTGGAAGTTTTAAAACAAGGAAATAAGAGGTTTATAAAAAACATTAGCGCCCCTAGGGATTTACTACAACAAGTGAACGAGACGGTAACAGGCCAATGGCCGTTAACTACCATCCTTAGCTGTATTGACAGTAGAGTACCCATAGAATTGATTTTTGATCAGGGAATAGGAGATATCTTTTCGATACGGATGGCCGGGAACGTGGTGAACGCAGATATTGTAGGTAGTATGGAGTTTGCATGTAAAATAGCCGGATCAAAATTGATAGTAGTAATGGGCCATACCAATTGTGGTGCTATTAAAGGGGCATGTGACCATGTAGAAATGGGGAATTTAACCGGTTTATTAGCGAAAATACAACCGGCAATATATGAAGAAAAGTCTACGACAAATCCGAATACTAGAAACTCTTCAAATAGTACTTTCGTGGAAAAGGTATCCATTATCAATGTTAAGCGTTCAGTAAATTCTATTATTGAAAGAAGCTCGGTTCTACAACAAATGATTGAAAGAGGAGAAATAGGAATAATTGGAGCCATGTACGAACTAGAAACCGGGAAGGTACATTTTTACCCGGAAACTTTTCGGTTAGGTTCCAGCCAGGCAACGGTACAAGAATTAAGTTCGAATATATAGTATATCTTATATATAAACAATATGAATTCATTAAGTATAATAATAAGCTTTTTTGCCTTTCTTATGGGTGTTGAACATCAGAATGAGACTCAGAAACAGGAAATTAAGGAAGGAACAATATTGGTAATTGGCCACCCCTCAGCGAATGACTACAAACATATACAATTTCCTAAAAAAAATATAATCATAAAAAGAGGGGGACTGCCAAACTGGGATAGTGGTGACCAGATTAAGGTGATTGTGACCAATATCCGAATAAGGTCTAACAGTAGCACAGAAGTTTTTCTTAAGCGTGCCGATTCAAGAAAATTTTTCAATAGCTTCCCTGTGATAAAAGCAAACTTAGAGAGTGCAATTGCTTCCAAAGAATTAATTAGGCCCAGCCATAATGATAGAAAAGTTACCGCTGTTGGGCTATAAAATTAATTAGGAGCCTAACAATTGGCAAATTAAAGAAATATAAAAACACTATAACTGCATCTATCAATATAAATAAGACAGGGATTAAGTGAAAGAAAGTATCATTACCTTTGGAGGTCTCCCTAATAACGAGTTGGTTTAGTAGAGAAAACAGCTCAGGTCAGTGAGCCATGAACAAAGTGTGAAGATCCGACACTATCCCGTTAACTGTGTAAGTTTAAAATAACAGGGGTTGGACTTTTATCTAAAGTCTGACCCTTTTTTTCATAGATCGTCAGGAACTGATTTAGGATGATTCCCCAGTTCCTTACTGGCATGGACCATTTTTTGGTCGCTTCCCTCACGGCCAAATATACGGATTTCATC
>NZ_JAAXCQ010000034.1 GCF_012272855.1 Arenibacter sp. 6A1
TCAGTACCGAGTTTTGTAGTCTCGCTTCCTTCAGATGTAACCTCGCAGTTACCACCCTTGCGACTTACTAATGGTTCAAGGCGTTACCCCTGCCCATAAGGGACTTGTACCCTCTAGATTAATTATCTACTTTGCAGTAGATAAAAGATGCCCATGCTGGGCACACACAATGGCTATAAGCAATTGGGGGCAAAAGTGAATAAACAAAAGGTTTTACCCAAAACGAAAGTAAATGCTAAACCGAAAAGTTAGGGCTTAAAACCCCAACTGCTCATAGCCGGAACGTTGTACGTAATGCAGGAAAATCCTTCTGCAAATCAAATTAAGGACTAATCAAATCACCTGTGAATAAAATCAAACTCTATAAGAATATTTTAGTCGGACTAACTATAATTATTGTTTTACTAATATTCCTATTTACAATTGACGTAATATCCGAAACCGAAGATTGGTCTTTTTTAAACATAGATTTTGAAAATAAAAACAATATCGTTTCAGCTTATGGAACTTTAATTGGTGGAATTTTAGCCTTTTTATCAATCCTATTTGTTTTTTTCGGTCTATTAGAACAAAGACAACAAATTCTTGAAGAAAAACATTTAAGGGAGCAAGAAGAACAGCAAGAATTGCGTGATAAATTAAAATTACTAAGCAGTTATTTCAAATCTACAAAAGACACTATAATTTCTCAAGGCGACACGCTAAAAGAATACTATCAGAAAGAACAAGAATCGCCATCGGAAATGAATACAATGTATTTTACCGCCAACAAAAATTTTACGCGAATAATCGATATGGACCCATTATCCATTTATAAAGCGATTCGAACCAACTTCTCAAGTGATGAAAAATGGGAAAAGACTTTTTTGAACATTTATAGCATCTTTGATTTTTATTCTGACGGTTTAAAAGAACTACAAACAAAATACGAATCTCATATAGATTTTAAGGTTAAAGAGCAACGAAAAATTGCCCATAGAGCGAATAACTTTTTAAGTATCTGTTCAGAAATGGTAGATTATTATAAAATTGAATTTCCCGAAACCTATATGGAATATGATTGGGTAAAATTAGCTAACAACTTCACAACTCAATATTTTGCTTATTTAGAAGAATGCAAACTGAACAACGAAGGAACTAACTTTAGAATAGTTTCAGATAATTTGTTGTTGCCTTTCTTGAAAACCGCAACGAAATTGAGAGATTATCCTGGTTATGAAAAACCTATTTGTCGCCAATTAGTAGTTGAATCTGCAGCAATAAGAAAAAATATTAGCGAAATCGAATTCCATTGTATTCATTACGCCGATGACATAGAGAAACAATACAACGAATATTTCAAAGACGACAATAAACATTTGAACGAGTTGACAAGGATAAAACAGCAGATTGACGACAAGATTGTGGGATAGCACTACGCACAACAACATATATAAAACATAGTTATTACAAGCTTTCCGAGAGGTTATTGTGTATTTGCAAAGACCGTTAAATTTTTAAATTTGGCTTTTAGAATAAACAAAACATAAAAATACGGCTCGTGTATAATCTGAAAAGTTAGCGTCCATTTATACGCTACGTATCATATACAAAACCGTTGGCAGGAAGTGAAGAAAATAAATAGAATTCAAAAAAACAATCAGAAAAATAATGTTAGACCAATCCTTTTCCAGTAGTAATTTTAATAAATTATTTTTAAAAGAAAACCGAAAAGGTAATTTTGATAAATCTCACTTTTCTCAAGAATATTTAAATAAACATCAAGAATTTAAAAATACTGTTGGTGAAAAGTCAAATCTAAAGAAAATCAGAATACTAACTTTAGAAGAATTAGACGATTTTGCTGAAAGATTAGAGGAAATTAATAATGAAAAAGAAGAAATTAGACTATCTATTTTTGAAGATTATTCTAATATAATTAACAGCCCAAACACTCCTTTTCAATTCAAAATAGTATATAATTCAACAAAAGAAGTTTATACTGTTGAAAATGATCCTGCTTCATACTATGCTGTAAAACAACTCCAACAAAATATATATAAGACTTTTAAAGTTATACAAGCGGATAGAAATAAAATTATAAAGCAAATTTTTAATATTGCTTCCGATGGGTTTCCTAAAATAATTATAAAGACTGACATAAAATCATTTTACGAGTCCATTCCTCAAGATAAGCTTTTTAAAAAAATAGAGAACAACACTTTACTTTCTCCATTTTCTAAAAAATTAATAAAAAAACTTTTTTATGAATTTGAGGATAAAAAAGACAAAACTAAAATACCATTAGGAAAAGGTGTACCAAGAGGAATTGGGATTAGCGCATATTTATCTGAATTATATATGCGAGATATAGATAATGAGATTAAAGCATTACAGGATGTAATTTATTATGCACGCTATGTTGATGATATAATTGTTATTATTTGCCCTAAAACAGAATCAACAAAAAGAGATTATTTATATGAAATAAAAAATATAATTTGCGTTAAAAACAATCTTACTCTTAAAGATGGTAGTGATGGAGAAGCTTCAAAAACAGAAACAATCAACTTACCAAAAAATGGCAACTATAATAAATCCTTTAACTACTTACGCTATTGTTTTAATTTAAAAAGAACTGAAACAACAGATAATAAATCAAACTTTCAGTTACTTCTTGAAATTTCAGATAATAAAATTGAAAGGTATAGCGAGAGATTAAAAAAATCAGTCGCAAACTATAATCAAAATTCAAAATATAACGAAAAAGAAGCTAGAAATATTTTAATCGCGAGATTAAAATTCCTTACTGGAAATTTCCATCTTAACAATAATAAAAGAAATGTAAAGTCAGGCGTCTATTACTCTAATCAAATGCTGAAACTAAATAAGGTTACATATAATAGTTTAAAAATATTAGACAAAAAACTATCTACAGCATTACGTGATTTAAATCCACCTCCTAAAATTGGGATTGATAAAATAAAATTGAAACTTTTCTTATTGCAGAAATATAGTTTCCAAAAAGGATTTAATAATAAAGAAAAAAACTTTTATTCTTTTAGACTAAACCCAAGAGAAACAAGTTTTTATTTTAAAAAATTCAAAAGAGCAACGAACAAGTTTGAAGTGATTAAATCTATTTGGAAGTAATGAGCAAAAAGAAAAAACATATAAAATACACCAAAGAAAGAGCTATTATTTCTGACGTACTACCATATGAGGTGCCAATTACATTTTCAAACAGATATTTGTATCGGTTCCTAGTCAATAATGAATTAGAATTTAAAAATAGTACTATTAAGTATAAAACAAATTTTAAGGATGATTACTTTGATGCTTTTAAAATAATTTTAAAAATTTTATTTTCTACAAATATTTCAAATCCGAATACTAGAAAAATTCCATTTACTTATAGAATAAGTCATAAAGAAAAAGACTTTAGAGAACTTGCATTAGTTCACCCAATAAACCAATTAGAATTGATAGAGTTTTACGAACAATATAAAGAATCCATTATTTACTCTTGTTCTTTAAGTAATTATAGTATAAGAAAACCGGACAATGTAGCTAAGTTTACTTTCTTTAATGACAAACTTCATCAAACAAATAAAGGTGAGGTTTCTGATTTTTTAGAACTAAGTGGGAAAGAATATGAAAGCTTAAAAACTTTTTTTTCTTACGGCAAATACACTAACATCTATCAATTCTTCGAACATTATAGGTATCAAAGAGCAGAAAAGAAATTCAATCATTTATTTAAATTTGATATTTCTAAGTGCTTTGACAGTATTTATACTCATTCAATTTCTTGGGCTGTATTAGGTTTAGATGTTGTAAAAGAAAACGTAAATAGTTCTAAAAACACCTTTACAGGAAAATTCGATAAATTTATACAATATGCGAATTACGGAGAAACCAATGGTATCTTGATAGGCCCAGAATTTTCTAGAATATTTGCTGAAATTATTTTACAAAAAATAGATATAACAATAGAGAAAAAGTTAAAAGAAAATAATTATTTACTTAAAGTAGACTATGAAATGTATCGTTATGTTGATGATTATTTCTTGTTCTGTGATGATAGCGTTTTAAAAGACGAAATATTAAAATTACTTAAACACGAATTAAAAAAATATAAATTATCAATTAATAATTCTAAAGCAGAAGAATATAACAAACCAATTATAACTGAAATAACAATTGCTAAAAATAAAATTATTGATTTATTTTCTGAAAATCCTAAATTTAAAATAACGAAAATAGAAGAAAAGGAAATAGACAAGAAAGATGACGATGATGAAGTTTCTTTACTAAATCACAAATTTGAATTATCATTTAATCCTAATAAATTAGCAACACGTTACAAAATAATCATAAAAGAATCTCAAGTTGATTATAAAGATGTTTTGAATTACAGCTTAGCTCTTCTTTCGAGTAAAATTGAAAAAAACTTGATTTCTTTTGAAAAAATATATTTTAAATATCTTGAAGAAAATGATAAAGAAGCGTTCTCTAAATCTGACTTGTTAAAACTTAGAAAAACGGAAAGTTTGTTTACTTCACACATCGAAGGTATTATAGATTTTATTTTCTTCATTTATTCAGTATCACCAAGAGTAAATTCAACAATTAAAGTGAGTCTTATTCTTTCTAAAATAATTAAACTGTTTAAAGAAAAAGGCAAAGTGTCAAAGGAATATATTATTAGTCAAAATAATAGAGAACGTGTATTCAAAAAAATACTTGATGAATCAAGTTTTATTTTAAAGAAAAACTCCTTAAATGAATATGCACAAGTAGAATCTCTTTATTTACTTACACTATTAAGAGATTTAGGTAAAGAGTATAGATTACCAGAAGAAATATTAATGAAATTCCTAAATGCTTCACAAGAAAAAGGTGTAGATAAAATCATCATTAATGACAATACATTAAACTATTTTTCAATTGTTGTCTTGTTTTATTACATAGGATATTCAGAGAAATTTCCTCTAATAAAAGATGCTTTAATTGTTTATACTTATGATTATATAAAAGATTACCCAAGTGAAAAGAGAGGTAAATCATCTGAAATAGCTCATTTAATGTTAGACTTATTTGCTTGCCCATTTTTAGGTTTAAGAATTAAAGCTAAAATTTTGTACTTATATCGAGACGGTAAAAATTTAGCAGATTATAAAAGTGCTCTAGTTGAAACTAGAAAATTAATCCAATTTCATAAAAAGCATAAATATTGGTTTACTAAATGGGAAAGGTTTAACTTAGCTAAAGAATTAGAAAACAAAAAGAGTCAAGAAGTTTACTCTTAACAATAATGCCAATGCCAATCTCCAGGTTATATTAAGCATTTATGTTAGATATAATTATTTTCACACACTTGCAGAGGCAATACTCGGTAATAGAGGACAACAACAAAAAGGTAGCTGGAGATTTCGCTACCTTTTTAATATTTAGAAGAATTAACAAAACACCTACTGCCAATCGAGTGGATGGCTCCGCCATCTAATGCCGGAGTGCACCCCTCACACCACCGTACCTACGGGTCTCGTATTCGACGGTTTGATAATGAAACTTAACGTTTGTAGTATTCCAATAAACTAACATAACCTTTCTTCTTTAACCGTTTTACGGTGATTGTAGTACACAGTATTGAGCTTTGGGTTACAGCCCATCCCCCCATTCTAGTACGACTCCATGCGTAGGCTTGATCTTGATCAATGCCCAGACGGATCAGGTTTTTCCGTTTCCGTTCGGGTTTCTTCCAATGATGCTAAAAGCAATACCGCAGGCGGTTCCGTAACTATTCTTCCAACTTCTTGAGCTTGGCATAAATGGATGCTGGCTTAAAGTAATTAATCCACCCTCGTACCAACAGATTGATGCGTAAAATACGTTCCTCAAAACTGGCGGGTATCGACTTTTTGGTCAGGTATTTAGGTTTGTTTTAAATTCTTTCCACTTTGACGGGTCGGCCACTAGCTGATATTTGCCTTTTTCTCCTTTCTTATAAGTTGGTAAAAACCGAACCCTAATACTTGAAAATCCAAAGGTTTACGTTTGCCACTTTTCTTTCTATTTATTGGCAGTCGGAGCTTGTCACGTAGAAACTTGTAGATACTGTTACCTACCCTTTTCGCTGACTTTTTACTTCTGACATAGATACTGAAATGATCAGCGTATCTAACATAACGATGTTCGAGCGTTTCCAGTTCTTTATCCAGTTCATTGAGCAGGATATTGGATAGGACCGGACGTAGAAGCGAACCTTGCGGGACGCCCTTTTTACGTTTGTGTAATTTTCCGTCAATCAGTATCGGTGCCTTTAGGAATGATCGCAACAACTTCATCGTTGGTCTACATTTCACCTTTTTATATATCAGTTTCAAGAGCACATAATGTTCCACCTCGTCAAAGAAACTCTTTAAATCGATGTCTACTATGCACTGGTACCCTGAATTAATATTCTTTAGGCTTTGTGCGACCCCTTGATGAGCATTGCGTTGTGGTCTGAACCCATAACTGTGCTTTTGAAAGTCCATTTCAAATATGGGCTGCAATACTTGATGTAATGCTTATTGAAACACCCTGTCGACAACGGTGGGAATGCCAAGCATCCGTTTCTTGCCGTTGCTCTTGGGTATTTCAATTCCCAGTATTGGGGACACCTGATAAGTCTCCCGTTCTATCTTTTGAGTATATCGCTTGGCACGGGTTCGGAGCAAGGATTTAAGTTCCATTACGGAAACTCCGTCCACTCCTGCACCACCCTTGTTGCGGTATACCTGTAAATAGGCGTAGTTAAGGTTCTTTTTACTTGTTAAACGTTTAATCATTAACACTAAAATTGTTTCGCTGTCCCGCTTAATCCATGGCTACTGTTTTACTGGAAGCCTATCCGTAACGTAAAACTGCTCCGTGGTTTATTAAGGACCATTATCGTTCAGTCCTTCACCAACCTATCAGGTGGTTGGCTACTAGTCGAGTAGATAAGGACATTTCAGTCCAAACCTCTCACACAACTGTGCGTAAAGATGTCCCTTTACACGGCTGTTATTATTCAACCAACGGCCGTACACCGTAACGCCAATGCTCAAACAGATTTGGATCTCGTTTGGAAATCTCAGCTATCCATTTTATTGCCCTGACCTTTCGGTTTCACAACCTTTTGTATTTTCGAGTAGTCCACTTTATCAGTAGCTTGTTCATATGACGCAACACTTTATAGAGTTCCGATTTGTAGAAGGCTCCATAGTAATTGATCCAGCCTCTCAAGGCAGGATTAATGATGGAAGCCAGCCTTTTCAAATCACTACCCCTTCTTCTGTGCAACTTCCAAGAGCGCATTTTATCGCGTATCGCCACTTTGGACTTATTGCTTATGGCCGGTTGAAAGCTGGTAAAGTAATATCCTTGCTTTGTTTTGGCCTTTCGTCTTCTAAACGTATAGCATAGAAAATCGAATGCAATAACTGGATAGGACTTGTTTCGACTTTCCTTTCCGCAGTAAACAATCTTTATTTTCTCCGGATGAAGTTCTAGTCCGCAAGCTTTCAATCGCTCTTCCAGATTCTCCCTTAATTCCCGCGCTTATGCTCCTGTTTTGCAGTGTATCACACCATCATCAGCATATCTCTCGAATGGACAGGCCGGATATCTAATCCGTAACCATTCATCCATACAGTAATGTAAAAAGAGGTTGGCAAGCAGCGGACTAATTACAGCCCCTTGAGGCGTCCCTTTTGTACTTTCTGCAAAAGTTCCATCGGATTTCTTTACAGGTGTTTTGAGCCACGTTTCAATGTAAAGTAAAATCCATTTACATTGGGTGTGTTTTCGCACTGCTTTCATCAGCAGGTCGTGTGGAATATTGTTGAAGAATCCCTTGATATCGAGATCCAAGACCCAATCATACTTCCAGCATCTTTTCCTGGTTAACCCTACTACTTCTATTGCGCTTTTATTCGGTCGATATCCATAAGAATCCTTATGAAATATACGATCAATCTTTGGCTCCAGACTCAGTGTGACTACCATTTGAGCGATACGATCAGTTGTCGTGGGTATTCCCAGTGGCCGTACACCTCCTCCTTTCTTTGGTATTTATACCTGTAATACTGGGGAAGGCATATAACTACCGGAACTCATCTTATTCCATAATCGGTATAGATGATTCCTACGATCCTCTTCGAAATCTTCCAAGCTCAAGCCATCCACTCCAGCACTACCGCGGTTTTGTTTTACTCGCTCATAGGCTTTTTGTACGACAAACTTTGAAATACTAAATGGTTTTGTTTTAATCATTTCGGTACCTCCTATGGTATGACCATAGTTTTCTTTGTGATAAAACTGAATAATACATCCCCTTCGCTCCAACTCCATTACAAAAGTTTCAACACTACTACGGGATGTTCCGCCCGCGTGCCTCGCATCGGTACTTTTGCTCTTGTGGGTCTCCCACTTGAGGGTTTCCCTTTACATCGAGACGACACGTTCTCACGTTCCGTTTAAATGCCCATAATAGATTCACGCTATCTTTACGCCGGATGCCACGGAAGCAGTAGTCAGGTTCCTCTTCCATTTTTATCCCAAGGCAAAGTCGAGACCTTGGTTTCGACACCATCTAATCAGCTTTCGACGCTTCTTCAATAGTTTACTTTCGTCCGTCTCTCTATAACATACTTGACATCTATATGGATGCCTTTTCCTTTATCGCTTCTCACCAGACCTTTTAAGTCCAGCAACATAAAGGCAGTTTGAAGCCCACGCCTGAACATTGACTCCCAGGGCCTACCCTCATCATTTAAACAGCACCAAAGTATTTTCACACTTTGTTCGTGTCACACCGACCTCTGCTGACTTCTCCATTTAGCTACACCTAACTTTGGAGACCTCCCCAGGTAATGACATCTGCTTTCCCCTCGATTCCTGCCAGATCTACTGCTTCGGCATTTACTTAAAAGTGTTTCGGACTTCACAATGAACTGTGCTTGCTCATCCATCCTCACAGCCTCATATCTGGTTCCTGTTCGTCATTACCGAGTTTTGTAGTCCTGACTCCTTCAGTCCTAGCTTCACAACTAGCAACTTTGCAGCTCACTAATGGTTCAAGGCATTAGCCCTGCCAAATAGGGACTTGCACCCTCTAGATTAATTATCTACTTTGCAGTAAATAAAAGATGCCCATGCTGGGCACACAATGTATATGGTTCATTTTGCCGTATAGCGTTTTGAAAAATTTTCTTGCAAACAATATATTTCCTAATTTGAGACATTGTTTCGGCGTCCTCCGCTATTTTGCTATCGAGATATTGCTAAAATGTAGCGGATAAGTGGGCAAAACTGCTTCGCTGCGGCCGCCTTACTTAAAACGAAACCATATACAAGAACGTTAGAGTACTTTTATGAAACATCCCTTCCACTTACCACAAAAATACCCACAATACTATTCCACCGTATACAAAGAATTATCAATAAAAAAAGCTCACGAAGGAAAGGGACTCCTAAATACAGAGCTCAATAAATTATACAAGTCAAAGAAGTATATAAAGGGTAAGAGACACTTTGAAGAAATTGTTGTAAGGTGTATAGCAATTATGAATAATATGCTCAGTCTAAGATATTGTGGATGGTCTGAAGATGAATTGAAAAAAGTTATTTCGGATGCTGTTCAATATGCAGAAGCAGGCCATGATAATTCTCTGGCAGATTTTTATGGTGGCCAAGGTAGGTTAATTTCATGTGATGGTCATCGAGTCAGATCAAAATCAGAATTAATCATTGATTTATGGCTGGTTTCACAAGGAATTAAACATGATTATGAGAAAAAAATTTTTCATAATGGAGAATTAATGGTTGTTTCAGATTTCTATTTACCGAAATATGATTGTTATATTGAATATTGGGGGTTAGAAGGTGATCAGCTTTATGAACAAAGGAAACGTGAAAAAATGGAATTTTATAAGTCTAAAAACCTTCGTTTAATATCGCTTTATAATGAAGATTTAAAGAACCTAGATGAATCATTGAACGACAAATTAAACGCACTCTAGTCGAGTGGATGGCTACGCCATCTAATGCCGGAGTACACCCCTCAAGCCGTATATACGGATGAGGATCAGGCGCAAATAGTCTTTAACGAAGTTGGAGAATATGAAATTGGGATAGAAACAAGTAGGGGAAATTGCGTTGCCCGACAGATAAAAAAAGTACTTGTATTGGAAAAATCAGCTTCAGATATCGATGGAACCAACAAAAACAATCAGCAACAGATTGATGATTTTATCCTATACCCCAATCCCACAACTGGAAAGTTTACCGCAAACGTAAGCCTTACAGAGAGGGAAGCAATAAGTTTAAAGGTATTTAGTTTTGCCAACAATGCTATTATGGCTTCGGAAAAAGCTAGAGGACAACAAGAATATAGTATTCCTTTTGACCTTTCCGGATTACCATCTGGGGTATATGCCGTTTTATTGGAAACGCCTTATGCTAATGCATTACGTAAGATTATTATAAAGTAGCACCTATTAATTGAGGTTTCATATTAGGATTGTTTAAGTATCCATTGAAAGCAATTAGGATTACCTCGCTCCTCTCGGTGATCCTGACGTGGGGTCGGTGCTCAACTGCATCCGATACAGGCTATCGCCTATCGTCTTTTTTGTTTTCTCAATTAAGTATCCATTGAAAACAATTAGGATTACCTCGCTCCTCTC
>NZ_JAAXCQ010000035.1 GCF_012272855.1 Arenibacter sp. 6A1
TTAGCTCAAGAAAAAATAGAAAAAGCTGGACAGAAAAAGGCTAAAGTCTTTGGAAAAAACGACATGGACTACAAAAACATGTTGGCCTTGAAAGATGTTGATGCAGTAGTGATCTCTACTCCATGGTTATGGCATACCAGAATGGCGGTAGATTCTATGAAAGCCGGAAAATATACCGGACTGGAAGTATCGGCAGCCAATACCTTGGAAGAGTGCTGGGACCTGGTGAACACCCACGAAGAAACCGGATCTCATTTAATGATCCTGGAAAACGTTAATTACCGTCAGGATGTATTGGCGGTGCTTAATATGGTAAAACAAAACCTTTTTGGAGAACTGTCTCATTTTAGATGTGGTTACCAACACGATCTTAGGGCCGTAAAATTCAACGACGGCAAGCAAGCTTATGGTGGTGGCGTTGAATTTGGCGAAAAGGGAACTTCGGAAGCCAGATGGCGTACCCAACATTCCTTATTGCGAAATGCCGATGTATACCCTACCCATGGCTTAGGGCCTATAGCAGTAATGGCCGATGTAAACCGAGGCAATAGATTTGTATCCTTAACTTCTCACGCTTCAAAACCATTGGGACTGCACAACTATATCGTAAACCACCCTAATGGAGGGCCAGACCATCCAAACGCTAAAATAAAATGGAAACAGGGCGATGTAATTACCACTACCATTGAAACCGCCAAAGGAGAAACTATTATTGTAACCCACGATTGTAACCTGCCAAGACCTTATTCTTTAGGCTTTAGAGTACAAGGTGTAAGCGGTATTTCGGAATTTGACTACCATACCAAAAGGATCCATATTGAAGGAAAGACCGAAGGGCATGGTTGGGAAGACATGGACTCTTATATCAAGGAATACGACCACCCACTTTGGAAGAAGCACGGAAGCGGCGCTACCGAAGCAGGCCATGGCGGTATTGACTTTTTTGTAATAAACGCCTTTGTAGAATCGGCCAAGGAAAATATAGCACCACCTATGGATGCCTATGACGCGGCAGCATGGAGTGCAGTTACACCATTATCCGAACTCTCTATTGAAAATAACGGAGCCCCACAGGATTTCCCTGATTTTACAAGAGGAAACTGGATAAAAAGAGCGCCATACAACTGGATGAAAGAAAATTATTAAACTACAAACACAACTAAATATTAATTCAAACTAAATCAATGAAAAAACTAATTACAAAAGGATTATTCCTTCTCGTGTTAGTACTTTCGTATTCTGTGCAAGCACAGGAACGGAGTATTACAGGTACGGTTGTAGACGCCGCCACCAACGATCCCATTCCAGGGGCAAGTATTATTATTAAAAATACAACTACTGGAACCGCCACCGATTTTGACGGTCTTTTTGCCATTCAGGCAACCACAAATGACAAACTTGTCATCAGTTATTTAGGGTACAAAACCAAGGAATTGGTAGTGGGAAGCAAAAGCAACTACACAATAGCCTTAGAAGAAGATGCTGCTCAACTAGAAGAAGTAGTTATTGTAGGTTACGGTAAACAAAAGAAGGTAAATTTAACCGGATCTATAGCCACCTTAAAGTCGGACGATCTTGTAAAAAACAGTACTTCCAACGTTAGTAGCGCCTTATCTGGTAGGCTAGCTGGGGTAGTAACTGTTCAATCATCAGGAGAGCCTGGTGCCGATGTTGCCAGTATCAACATTAGAGGTTTAAGCTCCTTAAATTCTAACTCACCATTAGTATTGGTAGACGGAATCCCAAGAAGCATTAACTCTCTAAACCCAAATGATATTGCAACTATCAGTGTTCTTAAAGATGCCGCAGCAGCTGCCATTTACGGTATGCGTGCCGCCAACGGGGTAGTTTTGGTTACTACTAAAAGAGGAGGAACATCCAAACCTCAATTAAGTGTAAATTCTTATTCTGGGATTCAGGTACCAACAAGAATGCCAGATTTCTTAGGTTCATATGACTATGCTACCTTATATAATGAAGCTAACATTAACGATGGTAAACCTGCGGCCTACACCGCTGAAGATTTACAAAAATACCAAGACGGTTCTAGCCCAGATACCCACCCAGACACCGATTGGATAGACGAGACCCTAGCTTCTCACTCCATGATCCAATCGCACGATGTTAGTGTGATGGGAAGTTACGAGAAGGCCAGATATTACACTTCTTTAGGGTATTTACACCAAGGTGGTTTGTATGACAACAACAGCTATAACCGTTTTAACTTTAGAACCAATATAGATGTAGACGTTACTGATTACGTGAATTTCCAAGCAGATTTCAGTGGTAATTTGGAAGATAAAAACCGTCCTGGGATAGGCACTGGATCCTTATTTTCTAACATCATGAGAACACCACCCACAGAGGTCAACCAATTTTCAAATGGAGGATATAGCACTTTTAGTAACATTCCTAAAATTAAAAATGGAGGGTATAACGATTCTGAAGATTTTGCTTTTCAATCTAAACTGGCTTTAAAAATAGATTTCCCATTTGCAGAAGGCTTAAGCTTACTAACCCAAGTGGCCTATGACCGCTCTGCAGGAGGAAACAACACTGACCGCGACAATTTCGTGGGAAGATCAAAATCTTTCAGTATTCCTACCTCCTACACCTCTTACGACCCTACCACAGGTGAGTTTTCTGTAAGTACTCCGGCCGACAGAGGAGAAACTGCGAGTTTATTCGAATCACAAGCACAAGGGTACCAATTAACTACTGAAGCTATCTTAGATTATGCTACCACCTTGGGAAAACACGATCTTGGTGGTAAATTCGTTTTCTCTAGAAATACTTCCGAATTTAATATTTTAAGTGCCGGCAGAACAAATTTCTTAGGAACTTCTATTGACTATTTCGTCGCTGGGGACGAATCTACAAGAACCAATAGCAATGCTACTTATGAAACTGCTATTTTGGGATATGCTGGTAGATTCACTTATAGTTATGACAGTAAGTACTTAGTAGAATTTAACGGTAGATATGATGGGTCTTATAAATTTAGTAAAGAATCTAGATTTGGATTTTTTCCATCTTTCTCTTCTGCTTGGAGAATTTCTCAAGAAGATTTCCTAAGTGATTCTAAGGTTATAAACAACCTAAAACTAAGAGCCTCTTATGGTGAACTAGGAAGTGACAACATTGGTGCTTTCCGTTATATTGAAGTATTTTCGTTTAACGAAGCTTTCGTAGATAACGGGAATGTTGTAAAAACCCTATCGAGTAACGGTATCCCTGACCCATCAACTACTTGGGAAAAGGCGAAGACCTACAACCTTGGTATCGATTTAGGATTGTGGAACAACCTTATCTCTATTGAGGCCGATATGTTCTACAAAAGAACGTCGGATATCCTAACCACTAGCGCCTTGGAAGTTCCAAAAACTTTTGGAGGACAGTTGCCATTACAAAACATTGGTGTTGTGGACAACAAGGGAATGGAAGTTGTTATTAACCACAACAATAACATCAACGAGTTTCAGTATTACGCCAACTTCAACTTTGGTATAGCCAAGAACAAAGTAATTGATATTGCTGAGTCCGAATCTGTAAACGATTTAATTAAGCGTACTGGAAAACCTATCCAAGCCGGATCTAGAATCGGTTATATGGCTGACGGATTATGGCTTACCCAAGCAGAAATAGATGCTGCGAACGCTGATGCTAAAACTCAAACAGGAAATTCAGCTGCTGTATATCAAACCCAAAATCCAAAACCAGGAGATATTAGATACAGTGATATCAACGGCGATGGTATTGTCAACAGCGATGATAGAACCGTTATCGGGAAAGGAAATATTCCGGAAGTAACTTTCGGACTTAACCTAGGTTTCACTTACAGACAATGGGATTTTGCCGCCCTTTTCCAAGGTGCAGGAAACTTTGACATGTACTTATCCAACGAAGCTGCATTTGCTTTCTTTAACGGTGGAAAGGTATTTGACGCTCACTTGGACAGAGCCCAAATTGGCGCCGATGGCAACGTAGTAAACCCTGGTGCAACATATCCAAGACTTTCTTTATCGAATAACGCTGTTAACGAAAGATTTTCTTCGTACTGGTTAGAGTCTGGAGATTATATCCGTTTCAAAAACATCGAAATCGGTTATACCTTCTCTGAGCAAGTAACCGAGAAATTAGGCTTAGATAAACTAAGAGTTTACCTAAACGGTAGAAACTTGGCTACTTGGTCAAAAATCAAACAATTAGATCCAGAGAACCCACAGCAAAGAGGTTGGTTCTACCCACAACAAAAAGTAGTTAACCTTGGATTTAATATTCAATTATAATTTTAACTAATCATGAAAAAAATAAATAAATTACTAGCGCTAATTTTATTGGTTTCGGCACAATACTCTTGTACCAGTGACTCCATTGAATTAGACCCACAGACAGCTATATCTTCGGAAGTAATATTCACGGACCCGGCCTTTGCTGAAGTATTTTTAAACAAGGTTTATTCTGGTATACCTCATGGTTTCAACCGTGGATGGTATATGTTGGATGCAGCGACCGATGATGCGGAGAACTCTTATCCTTGGCCAGCTTCGAACACCATTTTTAATCCGTCGAATATCACTACCGATAATTCGCCTTTTAACGGATTATGGTCTAACGCCTATGAACAGATCAGAAGGTTAAACAATTTTATTCAAAATTACGACAAACTAGAAGGATCTGAAGGATTAACCAATAGACTAAAGGCAGAAGCGCACTTTCTAAGAGGTTTTTATTATTCTTATTTATTAAGAACCTTCGGAGGAGTGCCTATTATTACCGAGCCACAATCTTTAGAAGATGAAAATTTATTGGTGAGCAGAAGTACCAAGGAAGAAACCTTAAATTTTGTTATTTCTGAATTGGACAAGGCTGCGGGTATTTTCGAAAACAGCAATGCTGCTTCTAGTACAAGAGGAAGCTGGGCTGCCGCTACCGCATTAAAAGGACGTATTCTTTTATACGAAGGAAAATTCGAAGCTTCTGCGGCTGCCTCAAAGGCTGTTCTAGATGCTGAGGCCTTCTCTTTGGATTCGGACTACCAAAATGTTTTCTTGGACGACAACACCCCAGAAGTGATTTTTGACGTACAATTTAAAGATCCGGACAAAGGACATTATGCCAACCTTTTTAACACTCCAAAATCTACTGGTCCTATCAGCGGATGGGGCGGTACAGGACCTACCCAAAATTTGGTAGACCAGTACGAAATGAAAGATACTGGTTTAAAGCCAGAAGAGCCAGGTTCTGGATATGATATGTCTAACCCTTATGAAGGTAGAGATCCAAGATTTTATGCTTCTATCCTATATGACGGTGCACAATGGAAAGGGGTTACTATTAACCACAGACCAGGTGGAGATGCAGGAATTGCTACCAATGGTGATTTTACCAGAACCGGTTATTCTTTAAAGAAATTCATCCAAGAAGAACGTAACCACAATCAAATAAGCACTCAGCACTGGGTATTTATCCGTTTGGCAGAAGTATATCTTAACTATGCCGAAGCTTTAATCGAAGCTGGACAAGATCTAGATTTAGCTACTGCAGCGATCAACAAAGTGAGAGAAAGAGCCGATATGCCTTTGATTACTTTGAGTACACAGAGCGAACTTCGTGAAAAAGTAAGACACGAAAGAAGAATAGAGCTCGCCTTCGAAGAACACCGTTTCTGGGATATCAGAAGATGGCGTATTGCCGGAAACCCAGAAGTGTTGAACATTTACAGAATGGACATGGACAGCGAGGGTAACCTTATCGGAACCGGAAAAGCTATATGGGAGACCAGAAACTGGAATGACAGGGATTATTTAATGCCAATTCCACAAAGCGAAATTGACATTAATACCAATTTGACCCAGAACCCTGGGTACGAATAAAATTAGGATTTGAATTAGCTATTTTATTCCTTCAAACCCATTTAAACTTTGTTTAAATGGGTTTTTATTTTACCCATAAATTGTATCTTCACATCATGAAAAGGACCCTGTTAATTTTAAGCGTTTTATTAGCATCATGCAACACCAAGCAAACAGACATAAAAGACGCTCCCACACAAAATGAAGCACTGTATACTGTTTTATCGGCAGAAACTACCGGTATAAACTTTTTAAACGAGCTGAAAGAGAACACCTATATGAACGGCTTGTTCTATGAATATTATTACAACGGTTCCGGAGTAGCTGTAGCCGACTTTAACAATGATGATTTAGTCGACATATACTTTGTCAACAGCCTTTCGGAAAATAAATTATACCTTAACAAGGGAAACATGCAATTCGAAGATGTTTCCAAAGCCGCCAATGCTACCGGCGGATATGGTTTTGGCACTGGGGTTACCGTAGTAGATATCAATAATGACGGTTTAATGGATATCTATTATTCCAAATCTGGAAAAATCTCGGACCCTAACAAAAGAAGGAACGAATTATTGATCAATCAAGGCATCAATGCCCAAGGTATTCCTGTTTTTAAAAATGAAGCCCAAAGCTACGGTTTAGACTTTCCAGATTTTACTACCCAAGCAACCTTCTTTGATTATGATAAGGATGGTGATTTAGATATGTTTGTCATCAACCACGGAATCGAATTATACGATGAGAATTTGATGGAGGAATTAATCGACCAAAAATCTGAATTTAGAGGGGAAAGATTATACCGTAACGACAATGGTAAGTTTGTAAATGTTTCCGATGAAGCCGGAATAATCAACAATGTCCTAGGCTTTGGTTTAGGAGTAGCCATAGGCGACCTTAACAATGACGGTTGGCCCGATGTTTATGTAGGGAACGATTTTTCTGAAAAAGACCACCTATACATCAATAATAAAAATGGCACGTTTAGGGAAGTATCCTTAGATGCCTTTGGCCATGTTTCCAACTTTTCGATGGGGAACGACATCGCCGACATCAATAACGATGGACTATTGGATATTATGTCCGTGGATATGATGGCAGAGGACAATTACACCCAAAAAACCAGTATGAGTGGCATGAATCCGGCTAAATTTTATAAACATGTAGGCTTAGGATTGCACCACCAATACATGTATAATGCCATACAACTGAACAGTGGCATCAATCGAGAAAGCGGCAATCCGCAGTTTTCCGATATTGCCCAAATCGCGGGAGTCACCAGTACAGATTGGAGTTGGGCGCCTTTATTCTTTGATATGGATAACGACGGAAAAAAAGATCTGTTCGTATCCAATGGTATTAAAAGAGATTTCAGGAACAACGATTTTGTCAACTACAGAAAGCAAAAACAAGCAGAGGTTATTGCGAAAAAAGAAATCCAGACCGAGTCCTATATAGCAGACCTATTGAGCAAAATGCCTACTAGGGAAAAAGAAAATTATTTCTTCCTGAATAATGGAGAAGACTTAAAATACATCAAACAAAACTTTGAGCAACCCCTTTCCAATTCTAACGGGGCGGCCTATGCCGACTTTGACAATGATGGAGACTTAGATATAGTGGTCAACAATTCCTCGAGTATATCTTTCATTTACCAAAACAATAGCAACACCAATAACAATAACCATGTTGCCATTAAATTACGCGGTACTTCGGAAAATATAAATGCCCTTGGTGCGCGTGTTATCCTTTATTCAAAATCTGGCAAACAATTTTTAGAACATTATTTCACCAGAGGATTCCAGTCTGCCATGGCCCATACCTTACATTTTGGAATTGGGGACGACAAAAAGGTAGACAGTGTACAAGTTATATGGCCCAACAACACCTATGAAGTATTTAAAAATGTGCCTATCAACAAAACCATAGCTTTGGCTTACAATGAGGAAACGGTTGAGAGATATGACTATCCAAGTCCTAAAAAAGGTATATTCCAGGACATTACAAAATCCTCGAAAATAAACTTTAAGCATACGGAAAACGATTTTAACGACTTTTTAGAGGAAACCTTATTACCACACAGAATGTCACAACTAGGCCCTGCCTTGGCAGTCGCTGATGTTAATGGTGATGGATTAGACGATTTTTTTATTGGCGGAGCCAAAGATCAGTCTAGCCAATTATTCCTTCAAAACTCAAAAGGTGAATTTAGCAGTACTACACAAGCTTTTGCCAAGGATAGCGCCCATGAAGATGTAGGAGCTATATTTTTCGATGCCGATAATGATGGTGACTTAGATCTATACGTTATCAGTGGTGGGTCTGAAAAAGCTCCAAATGATTTGTATTATTTAGATCGTCTTTATGAAAATGACGGCAACGGAAACTTTAAAAAATCTACTTCTGCACTACCAAAAATCACCAATAGCGGATTAAGGGTTGTTGCAGCCGATTATGACCAAGATGGGGATTTGGATCTTTTTGTAGGGGGTAGAATATTACCTGGGCATTATGGTCGTTTGACAAAGAGCTATATTTTGGAAAACCAAAGTGCCAATGGGGTCCTAAAATTTACAGATGTAACCGACTCGGTAATTCCTGAAATGGCC
The DNA here is from genome assembly GCF_012272855.1 of Arenibacter sp. 6A1. Classification (GTDB taxonomy): domain Bacteria; phylum Bacteroidota; class Bacteroidia; order Flavobacteriales; family Flavobacteriaceae; genus Arenibacter. The sequence continues at coordinate 8,462 of NZ_JAAXCQ010000035.1, forward strand.
AATCACACCATGGTAACCTCCGCGGTATGGCATGATTTTAATGGTGACAACTACCCAGACCTATTGGTGGCCAATGAATGGGGGCCTATAGAACTTTTCATAAATAAAGAAGGGTATTTTAAAAACGAGACCAAAGCTTACGGCTTGGATAAAAATATAGGATGGTGGAGTAGTTTAACCTTAGATGATATAGACAATGATGGAGATATGGATATCATTGCTGGGAATTTAGGATTAAATTATAAGTATAAGGCAAGCTTTGAAGCACCATTTTACATGTACATCAATGATTTCGATGATAACCAAAAAGAAGATATTGTTTTAGGCTACCAACAAGACAGTACAGTATATCCGGTTCGCGGACGTCAATGTTCATCTGACCAAATGCCGTTTATCAAAGAAAAGTTTAAAACCTATAATGAGTTTGGAAGTGCATCGATCAATGAAATATACGGCGATAAACTCAACCAAGGTATTTCTTATGAAGCCACTGATTTTGCTTCTTCTATATTGTATAACCAAGGGGACACATTCACTTTTTCAGCCCTACCCAACCGAGTACAATTATCTTCTGTAAATAAAATATTTGTAGATGATTATAACCAAGACAAGAAAAAGGATATTTTATTGCTTGGAAACTTATACGGTTCAGAAGTAGAAACTCCTAGAAACGATGCCAGCTATGGTTTTCTGTTATTGGGGGCCAACGACAAAGAATTTAAATACTTGCCCAACCAAGAATCAAATCTTTGGGCCAAGGGCGATGTGAAGGATGCTGCCCTTATTAATTTAGCGAATGGTAAGGCTATTTTAATTGCCAAAAACAATGGAGAACTCAGCTTAATTAAAGTGAACTAGTTCTGTAACAAAAAGAAGCATAACAATTTCAGACACCCCCTCCGGGGCCAAGGATACATTTAATCACTGTAATGGTTTGCCCGGCACTATTTTTAGTGCTTGGTAAACCATTTTTTTTTACTTCTCATTTTAATGTAGGAATACTAATTGCCATACAGCTCCTAGATAACGGATATCACTTTTTAAATTGTTGCTCTACATTTATAGTAGCTTTAAAATGCTTTTATTTTTAAAAGAATAAAGATGATTAAAACCTCTCAAAAAGGAAAAAATACCGTAAAAAAGAAGATTTATAAAAAGGACATTTCATCCTAATTAAAACCATTTCTTCTAGACTTTCCGAACTAAACTTCAGAGCCATTTCATTTTTAAAAATTAATTTTCTAATCCATAACACTACCAAAATAATGTAATTACAAAAAAACTACCCCTAAATTGCAAAATTTCTCTACCTAAAAAAGTGATACAAAAGCCATATTTGTTGCTACAACTTTTTCAAAAAATTAAGAATCAATGAATCACAGGAGAAATTTTATCAAAAAGACCGCTATGACATCGGCCGGTATTGCTATTCTTCCGAACATATCTTTAGGGAAATCGTTTAAAAGAAATACGGAGAAATTAAAAGTTGCTGTTTTAGGGATTGGACTTAGAGGAAC
>NZ_JAAXCQ010000036.1 GCF_012272855.1 Arenibacter sp. 6A1
ACTACAAACGTTAAGTTTCATTATCGAACCGCCGTATACGAGACCCGTACGTACGGTGGTGTGAGGGGTGCACTCCGTCATTAGATGGCGGAGCCACCCACTCGATTAGGTGTAGTGCTTTCTTTTTCTTTCAATTCCTTTGCTGAGTCTACTTTTTTTACTGTCTTCTCTTTCAGTTCTTTGTTCTTCTTTATCTCTCTGTTAATTAGTTCTTGAATTGGTTTCATGGGTGTTTCCATTACAGTATATTCTTCTTTAAAGATATCCTTATACGTTTCTTTAAATTTTTCTTCTTCTCGTATTTTGTTGAAAAGCGGCCACTGTTTGTAATCTGATTTATCGACATCTCCATTATCTCCGATTTTTAACATCATTTCGTACGCAATTTCATAGTCGTCCGTCAAAACTGAATAGGCTAATTTGAAATCATCACTACTCGCACTCCAATCTTTCTTGTCTAGAATCTGTTTTGCTTCTTCCTTTTTATCTTGAAGATATTTTGATAAAGAACCATTAACTATAAAAACATTCTTTAAAGAATCATTAAAATGTCTTTTTTGATTGCATCCAAATTCAAGCAAAATGTCAGCAAGCTCAAAAGAATTTGTGTTTATCAAATGAAAGCAAACATCATTCAATTCTCTGTCCGCATCTTTTAAGTCAGAAATAAGAAGTTTTCTCCAAATTGTATGTGTTAGTTTGGTAGCGATTTCATAAAGACATTTATATGCATTAGTGAAATATTTTGGCTCTATACCTAATCTCTGACCGACCTTAATTTTATCTATTTGGCATTTATGTTCTTTACAATTCTTTACATACTGGCTTGAGACAACACCATCACAATGAACAAGTAAGTTTCTGCGTTCAGTTATTTCTATAAAAGTTTGCCAAATTGGTAATTTTTCTCGAAGTTTAATTCCTAAAAGTTTTTCAAGATAGTCGAATTGTTCAGAATGACTTTTCCTTAAAACCGTATCAATTTCCTTGTCAATTATGTAATCTCTAGCATTTTCGACTGTCTCCATTTCAACAAGCTGAGAAAAAGTCAAATTTCTTTCTGAACCGTTGAGCACATCTGGTTTAATTTCATAAATAGCACGAAGTAAACGAGTCAGAAAGGCATCATATTGAGAAATTAAAGACACAAATAAGCTTTCTGGAATAATTTTGCTGGCTAATGCTGAAGTAGAAGCATTTCTTTCAAGAGTTTCAAATTTTTTAGATTCATCTGCTTTGACAAGCAGTCTTTTCTTTCCATTGTCGTCTTCGATTTCTTCAACATTTTCATTAAGAAATTTTGAAAAATCGTCATTTGCCTTTTTATTATATGGCTGAATCAGAAGCATAGTCATTGGTAGAGTGTCTCTAATAGCATCAATATGTCTTAGGAAACTCTCTAAATTCTTATGTAAATTCTTTCCTGTTGTCATTGTTTATTTGTGTTTGTTGGCATTACACCTAACTACATTATATCAGTTTAATATATACTGTTTAACGGTTTATTACTTTGGATAACAATAATATTACCGTGTAGTTATCTGTTTCTAAATTTAAGACAAATATTATAAACCATGTAGGAGTAAACAAATAAAATTAAGGTGTAAAAATGAATATAAATACGTAGTAAACCAAACCAAATAATTGTGTCTCTTACGGATAATTCATATGCTTTACCTCAAAAAGGGCTCATATGACTATCATGTTTCCGTTATTGATTGTTGAAAATGCATTAAGAGGTTGAAATATAGTACGGTAATGTATTTTATATATTGATTATATCTAGTATTTATAATGTTAAAAAATTGTTGCGTTCTAACCCTTCACTTGGCACACAGCACACCAAGTTATTGATCAATAACTTTTTGGCTTTTTTAAAGTTGCTTGTTTTTTAGGAGTTTTTTTTCTGAAAGAGAGTAGAGGGTTAGCCATCTTTAACTATTTAGTTATTAGGTAAAGTTATTTTTTATTTACACACTTTATGAGATAGTCCCAAAATAACCAGCGATTATTCCAATTTCCAACAATATTTTTTATATTTCAATTTTGGAAAACTAACAGAGATTAATAAAGGGGTTTTACCACCGGATATTTTAATTCAAATAGAGGATTAGCTATGAGGCAACTGAAACCGTTTGTTTAAGGCAAAATCATATAATTTGTCTTAGGATTTAATCTCAAGTTGAAATAAAGGATGAGAAATAGCTATTTTAAAATATTGATATCCTGGTTAATCTGCTGTTTGATTACTAGCCTATATTTTGTGTTTTCTACAGAAATTGACTTTACCATTTACGACGAGTATCAAATACCTATTAAAAGAAAATTATATGATAATGAGTACTCAAATATATTCTACTTAACTTCTCCTATTATAACAATTTTAATTATCGTTTTTGGGCTATTAAACTCTAGTAAAAAGCTCAAATAAAAGATTGATATTCCACAAAGGAAAGGGATCTTTTTATCTTTTGTTTTGCGGTTGGTTATCAACTCCTCTTCGCAAAAATTGATTAATCCTATAGATAATATACAAGGCTAGTTTTAATCTTTTTCTTTTCACATTACTTGCCACCCTCAGAACTGTGAACTAGGAGTTTTGTTGTTTTTGCCAGGTCAAACAAGAAAGCCCTTGTCTTTTCCTAGAAAAAACTAATAATTATAGGAATTGTTATGGGTGCCAACAATAAAAAATATAACTATTAGTAATTTAGGTTTACGGGAAGTTTTACAGATTTAGCTATTTTATGCTAAAGATCTATAGCATCTTAATATATATGAAGTGTATAAAGTATGCGCCGTGTTTGTAATTATAAATTAGGTAACATGATGTATTTTCGTTTTAAGAATTAATTCGAAAAGATTTAACAGAGGATTTAAGCATACCCAAGTTATTGAAATTATCTCCTTTCTCTACTGTTATATATTTGCTAGTCTTTTTAACCATTGCTAGTTAAATTTTAGCAAAAAACAACTCATTTTTTATTTTCAATTAACTTATCATTCTTATAAATTCTTTTTTCTTCCAATTTTCCTGATCTGTCGTAAAACTCGACAGTCCCGTGATATTGATTATTTTTTAGGTTGGCTATTATTTCGATTTTTCCATTTGGATAATAGCTTACTGATTTGCCTGTTATAGCTCCGTTTTGAAATGCGGACTCCTGTTTAAGTTTACCCGTATCTTCGAAATAAAATTTCCATATACCCGATCGGACTTGTTTTGGTATTCCTGTTTTTCCTGGCTTGGGTTCATTTCTGGTTAAATAAGAGCCGGCTGTCTTAAGGTTGCCATTGTAAAAAAAAAACTTCCATTCTCCTGTTTTCAGACCATTTTCATAGTAACCTTCGCTTTTTATATTTCCATTATTATAGAATTCTTTCCATTCGCCACTTTTCTTATAATCTAAGTAGTTTCCAGTTATAATGTTACCACCATCCTTCGTTAACTCTATATAAGGTCCTGTCTTTTTTCCGTTTTGATATGTCGTCCGCTGTTTTAAATTTCCGTTTTCCTTATGATATCTAAGATGTTCTCCATCAACCTTGCCATCTACACAATTAAAAGTAAGTAATACTCGTCCTGCTTTTGTGGTATCTAAAACCAATCCTGTAAATGACTTTTCTTTGTATTTGTAAATTCCATTTATTTTATTCAAGCTAGAAGAGGAAATAGTGGCATTTTTATCTTGACATGACAAGATAAAAATTATTAGAGATAGAGAATATAATACGGTCTTAATGATTTGTTTGAAATTCATTGATTTTTAAATTTTTAGTAACGTTCTCGTATAACGGTCATTTACAGGTTATTATGCGTTTGCTTACGGTTTTTTGCTGGCATAAGAATTTCCGTGTGGTTTCGGGCATTGTCGAGTCCACTGTAATTGCAGTTGTTTTTTGTTTATTAAATTTAGCTTCCTTTAACTTACTTTTTATGAAAATCGGAACGACTTATATAATTACTTAAATAGTATCAACAATATTCCATAGTACTCATCCGAGAGCAGTTTTAAAATTCGGATTTATTATTATTGCTGCACAAAGCGGAACTATAAACCAAGTTTTATTTCTGTAATACACCTTGTTAGCTAGAAACCCGAAACTTACCATTCTTAAAAATATAACCAATTGATGATAGCAATGGGACATACTGGAATAGGAGGTGAATGAATAAAATTGAAAATAATTTTTAAAACGGATTTTTTTTATTTATCTTGAATTTGCTTGATAAATACAATATCTTCTTCAGTTGGTTCCAATTTATTATATTCGTAATCGCCAAATTCAATCGAGTTTTCTCTCATTATAAGAGTGTTTCTAAATGTAACTCCAATGTCGTCAAATGTCGATTGCGAAAGATTTCCTTTTTTGTCAGTAATCTCCATTTCTAATTTCCACACTTTATTAGCATCAGTGTAGGCTCTAATATGTAATAGATTTTCTCCTTTGTTATAAAATGGACCAAAATAATGAGTCGCATCTGAACCTCGAACATAAAATACGGCATATTCATATTGGTTTTGATACTGTTTTTTGATTACCATTTGATTTTTTGGAACAATGTAAACTTTAGTTGATTCGCCGTTCTCAATTATATTTTCATATACTGCAATATCTTTTGAGCTATAGACTGTCTGGACACACCCTTTCAAGCCTATAAAAAGCCAAAAAGCTATAATAATTCCAGTTCCAATTTTATTTAATATTGATTTCATAAGTTGGTTTTACATGTTTAGTTACGGTCTTTTGGATAACACAAGTAGGGTGGGCTAGAGCCGGGAGATGGGCTGCTGATAGGTTCCTCCGTAGGCGGTGGATTGTTGTTTGCTATTGGATCTGGGTTTTCCGATACCAAGGGTCCGCCTTCAGATGAATTGTCTACAATAGCAACATCTTCAGAAGGAGCCGGATTTTGGGTTTTTGTGGTATTCGTTGTAGAGGTTTCAGTGGATTCCATATCTTCTTCAGTATCGTCCTCTTCATTTCCAAAGACATCCTTTAAAATATCGTTTACGCTACTGCCTAAATCGGCCACCGCATCGTATGCATCGCTAACTACTGTTATGGCCTCCGGAACATCCAAAATATTCTTCAAGTCCGGATCGTATTTTGTTAGCACGGTACCTTCTACCAGTTGCTTGTCGGTGTTCACTAGCACATTGGTAAATGCTACCGCTACCTTTATACTGTTTAAATAAGGAATGGTCACATAGCCTTTTCCTGTAAAACGACCTTCGCTACCATCGGCCTCCATAACGGTAATGGGGAAGTCGCGCGCAAGGAAAACGTCGTCAGATTTTAATGTAACCAGTGGGTCTCTGTTAGTAAGGTGAAGGCTAGGGGCAATACCACATTCATATACGCTGGCTTCATTGTTGGCGATAAAAGTCGTAAACTTTTTGGTAGTGCTCCATTCGCTTCCCGCAACCGTGCATTTTTTTTGTAACTGATATTCGTAGGTGGTACCCCGCTTCAGGTCCCACAGCGTAAGTTGGTTGGCAGTGGTCTTGCTAAAAAACCATTCGTTGGCCTTTCCCTTTTCTCTGTATCGAATCGTATATTCCGGAATGTCTGTAGAAAAATCCTCCCAAAAAATATTGGCATTGGTGCTGCCCTTTACCTCATGGGCAAGGACCAGAGGAACAAGGCAACTACCGGCATAACTAAAAGAGAAAATCTCGCTATATCCTTGGTTGGTAAACACCCCTATTTCTTCGGTGCCTTTTTTGGCTTTTGCCCGTACCCGCCAGGCATAGTTTTTATCGGAGAGTAACATGGGGTCGGCCGGACCATAAATATAAGTGGTGGCCGTAGTAGTGGTTTGGAAAATAGGAGGGGAGCTCAAAAATGCCGCCTGAGGGTCAATGCCATTGTCCCAAATCTCCACCAGGCTAATTTCGTATTCCACATTACTAACATTAATATGCCTAGGCGTCCATTGAAAAACTATGTTTTGTGGGTTATGTTCGGTGATATCGGTTTTGTTGCGGGGAGAGATCAGAAAGGGAGGTTCGTTTTTAAAGATAACGGCCCTAGAACAGGTTTTGCGAGAAAGTCTATTCCCTGTTAGCACATCAATAACTTCATAACAAAACTGGTATACCCCTGCCGGAATGGCTTGGCCATACCCTTGTGGAGAAATACCCATGATATTTTCATAGTTAAAATAAGGAGCCAATTCCGACTGGGCCAATACTAAAGGCATTCCGCCCTCCAAATACATCGGTTTTGCTCCGCTTATAAAATCCTTGCTCTGGAAGCGGATGCCGTTCCCCTCAAAATATATTTTTAGACGCACTTCCCTATCGGAAATGTTAAGATCGTTTAAAACAAGCTGTACCTTTAAAGGACCGTTAGAGGTATACATATCGGCGTACTCAGAAAAATGAACCGGGATCGGGGGAATGGTTTGTGGCACCACTTGGACCGGGAAAGACTGACCAAGGACCGCCGGGCTATATATAAGGAATACTACCGCTGTAAGTAGTAAGTGATATAATTTAATTAAAGGCTTGCCAAACATTCTCTTTTCAACGAAAACCATTCCGTTGCCCAATTGTAATTTCCGTTCCATGAATGTTTGGTTTTTTGTAAATAAATCAGTTCAGTTGCTTGCGGATGTACGGTATCCAACGTTTATTTTCGTAGTGCCTATGATATTCTTATTGGCTCTAGAGTAACTCGGGCGGTAACCAAGTGGAGCGGTAATGTTGCCTTGATGTAACGGGTAGCATTATAAATCGAAATAGGGTAATGCTGTTATCAAGTTGCTAGTACCTAGTTTAATAGAAGGTATTAGAATACAAAAAAAGTAGTTTATTTTTTACGTACACTGCAATTTTTTCGATAAAGTACCATAAAAGGTATGGTAAACGGATTATTTTATCGTAAGTATTATCCTAGTATATAGGTAGATTTAAATGGCGGTGTGGTTTAAGTGTAAATATTTAATCATCTGTCGATTACAAATAATATATTGGTTTATTCCTACTTGTTACACTGTAATATCTTCATTAAATATTTAAAAAATTAATTGTATAGGCTATTTTATAGAAGGTTATGCTGTCAGAAGTTTTCGGATCTGTGATGAGGTATGCTCCTTATATATATAGTATAGCGGTTTGTGCGTTCCCCTATCGGGTCGGGCTTTCCGCTGTATCTTTTTTAAAGGTCCCGCGGCCCTCTAAAAAAGGATGCCGCTGCAATCCCTAACGCTTTTTACTACTAACAGTAAACAAATGGCCTGTTCCGCAAAGTCCTGTTCCGCAAAGTCTCCTGACTTTGCGGTGCATTATAGTGTAAGGTTCAAAATGGTGTATGCCGCGAAGTCGTGAGACTTCGCGGAGCGATGCATTATAGTTCAAGGTTCAAAATGGTGTATGCCGTGAAGTCGTGAGACTTCGCGGAGCGAGCGAGAAGCTAATTAATAACGAAAGTCATTGTTTATTGCTGATCAATTTTTGGCTTTCAAGTAGTTTAGGTGTGTAAGCAGTTGAAAACAAATAAGTTAAAAGTGTTTTTGAAAATAATCATAAAATCTTTCAAAAAAACCTTGCCAGTTTTAGAAAGTGGCGTACCTTTGCCGTCCGCTAGCGAGGCAGTGCCGCGCAAACGGAAAAGGCGTTAAGAGCGCCATGTTCATTGAGTTTTGTTTCCGTTATCAGTTAAGCAAAAAGAAAGAATTTTATTTTTTCAAAAAAGCTTGCCGGATAAAAAAGAAGCTGTATATTTGCAGCCGCTTTGGGAGACAGGGCAAACGAGAAAGAATAAAAAGTTCATAGACATATTGTAAAGACAGCGTATTTCCGTTCTGGCGACAGATCGGGAATATTGAATAAAAATCGAAAACACGGGCCGGGCAATTAGCTATTAATGGTTGATCAAGTTATATAAAAATCAACGATGAAGAGTTTGAT
>NZ_JAAXCQ010000037.1 GCF_012272855.1 Arenibacter sp. 6A1
CTGCTACACCAAGTGGGAGAGTAGGCCGCCGCCTTTTTTTAAGAGTCCCTTCATGAAAATGAAGGGACTTTTTTTTTGCCCTTCCGCAAAGTAGTTCCGCAAAGTAGTTCCGAAAAGTCTCCCGACTTTGAGGGCCATCATACTTCAATGATTCAATAATGATCAAAATTTAAGATCGATTTTGACCTCAAATATCTACCAATTCAACATCGATCAAGCCTTTTTTATTCTCATAATTGCTGGCACTAGAATAGATGTATTGACTTGCTTTTTTTACGATTCCAGCTTTAACGGGGTTCATATGTATATAGTTTAATTTAGACCACATGAACTTATTAGAATATATTTCCTCGGCATGGTTGCCATATTGCCAAAATTGATAGTGCTTGTTTCTGCTATGTGTCTCTGTAGCTTTCTTGAACCGGTCCAACATCCATTCCCGTCTGCTCTCTGGTTCCTTTTGTATACTGTCTATTATGTTTTTTGCAGTGTATTTTTTAAAATCTCGAATTAGTTCCGATAATTTTCCGTCTTTGGATTGTATGATCAAATGAATATGGTTACTCATAATTACATACCCATATAGTATCAAGCCTTTATTTTCTACACAATATTTTAAAGAGGCAATCACTATATCACGGTACCTTATTCTAGTAAACACATCAATCCAATCTATTACCGTGGAGGTAATGAAATGTATTTTGTCCTGCTCGCGTACAATATAGCCTTCTTTCATTTTTTGGTTAGGGTTTAATTATTGGAATGGTCCGCGGAGTCGAGAGCCTCTGGGGAGCTGATTATTAACATGATTGACCACTTTTTTTATATCGTTGATCAATCATGAAAGTATTATAAATCTATTTTCTCCATATTTTAATTTCTCCATATTTTAAATTCTGTTCCCTTATAACTTACCACAGGTGGATAAGTAATATATATTGCATCGTCAAAAGGCTTACCAATATTACTTCGAGTCGTAAACTTTATATTTTTGTCCTTTAAATAACGTTTCGTATTCTTAATATGTTTTTCATGAGCTTCCCTATTTTGAACAGCAAGTTTACCTCTAGCAAAGGGAACATAAAAACTAAAATATTCTTCGTTTTTATTTGAGTTATTATAGAGCCATTTGGCCGTTTCATAATTCATTATTCCTATAAGAGAAATGTTATGTTGTTGTGCATATAGACTTAATTCCTCGAATAATTTAATATTTTCATTTTGAAACTTGTAATTCAAGTTTTTATCTAAATTAAATTTTAGAGATATTATCATTGCCAAATTCCTTACATACTTTATATACCAATTAGGTCTTTTAGCAATTAGATCTGGAGTTAAACCATCTGGGAATTTATGTTCACAAGTATGAAGTTTATGACCAAAATATATCTCTGAGAGTTTTGCAACAATTTTTTCCCGAAATCCAGTAATAGGTTTTCCATACATTTTTATGCTATCAATTATGGTGGTTGGGTTTCCGAAATCATCAAAATATTCAACTTTACTATGAGAGTAGGTGTCACCATATTTATGCAACAATCTTCCTAAATTTACTATATCCTTGTCAGAAGCGTTAATGAATTCAAGAGCCGTCAGTAATTCAATATCAGAATGAAAGCCATTATTAAGGGCATGCGTAATAATTTGCTGTTCCCCGTGTGCCCATGTATAACGGAGTTTAGCAGTATCATCATGTATATCTGTATCCGGATATTCAGCATATCTAGCTAAGTTTTTTGCTTTCTTATTTTCCATGCCTAACATTAGGCTGGTTAAATACACCGTAGAATAATGCCCGTCGGTCTCATATTCCCCCTCCTGATTATCCTGAAACACATAAAACTTCAACTTGGGGTTGTGCAATTGTTTCCAATCCATATGCGATAAGAGGGAACCGTCCTGATAATCCATCAACCATTTTGTTTTTCCCTCTATATCCATTCCGTAAAGCTCAATGGGGTGGCGCAGGGCAAATACCCCATGGCCAATCTCATGGGCTATGGTCTTGGCCAAGCCTCCCATTCCCTGAGCGCTCCCGCCATTGGCGTTCTTGAAAACAAAACCATACTGTCGTAACAAAGGCATAAAGCCGCCAATGGCCTTAGTCGGTTGTACATCGTCACCAAAAACAAAAAGGTAGTAGGTATTTTTATCGTAATCTAATTGTGATTTTAGATGAGATATTATTGCCTTCTGTTCCTCATTGTAATTGGTCAGCCAAGAACTTTCTCCAATGTCCAGTTGTTGGTTATCTCCTAGAATACTTGGATCTAGCGTAATGTTTTCTTTGCTAATAGAGACATTGACACTGGTAACGCCCTTTTTAAAGATACTGTGTACCTCCGTCGCTATAGGGTCGGGAATAGTAGCGCCGTTAACGCTTACCAAGACCACATCTACAGCTCTATCGGTCAGGTGCCAAAGCATAAATGCACCTGCGGTCAGCTGTTTGCTGCTGTCCGTTCTAGAAGGTACCACGGCATATATGGTCTCATGCTCAAAAGTGTAGTGCCCCTTTACTTTTAGGCGCAAGGTATTAGGATCCAGTATTGACCACTCTAATTTTTCGCCCTGCGATGTTTTAAAAACAATGCTGTCCAAGGGATAGGGATTTTTTCCGGTTTGTGTAATGACAGCATCTATATAGGTTTCTCCTTGGTTTTCAACAGCTTGGTGCACCAAAATATACTCCTTGCCTTCGGCATCCTCAATGTTGGTATATTCTTTTTGGAGGGTCGTATTATACGCAGCGTTCATGGGTATCTGGTCAAATCCATATATTCCTGGAACCTCTTTAAAGCTTATCTGTATATCTTTTGCCGTAAGGCGCTCCAATTGCCCATCCTTGGAAATTCCTTCAACATTATTGGCAGTAACCGCCCCGCCGGTATCAATCTGTCCCCCTTGGGTAATTTTGCCTTCGGCATCTATATGGTACACCTGTCCCGCGCCGTCGATAACCACTTTATCATCGCCCAAGGGTTCCGAAATACTGGCCCCGTTCACCGGATTGGTAATGGTTACCATCCCGTCCTTTATTGTAATGTAATTATCTATACTGTCTTTGGGAATGGCGAAGTTAATCCGCATCTCGTCCAGGTCGTTATTACCTTCAAAGGGTTCGGCCACTAGGTCCGAAACGGTATCTATGGTCTCCGCCACCACGTCTACATCCAAAATATTCTTCATAACCGGATCGTATTTGGTAATTACGGTACCTTCTACCAATTGCTTGTCGGTGTTCACTAGCACATTAGTAAATGCTACGGCTACCTTTATACTGTTTAAATAAGGAATGGTGACATAGCCTTTTCCAGTAAATCGGCCTTCGCTGCCATTAACCTCAGTAACTGTAACAGGAAAATCACCGGCCATAAAAATGTCGTCGGAAATTAATTTGGGCAGCGGGTCTTTGTTGGTCAGCTTAAAGTTCGGGGCAATTCCACATTCGTATATGCTGGCCTGGGTATCGACAATTAAGGTGGTCAATTCCTTGGTCGTACTCCATTCGCTACCGGTGACCGTACATTTTTTCTGTAGCTGGTATTCGTAGGTGGTTCCTGCCTTTAGGTCCCATAAGGTAAGCCGATTGGCAGTAGTCTTGCCTAGGAACCATTCGTTGGCCTTTCCTTTTTGTCGGTACCGCACCGTATATTCCGGGATATCCGTAGAAAAATCCTCCCAAAAAATATTGGCATTGGTACTGCCTTTTACCTCATGGGCTATTCCCATGGGCAGATTGCAAGAACCTGCGTAACTAAAAGAAAAAATCTCGCTATACCCTTGGTTGGTGAACAGCCCTATTTCTTCGGCGCCTTTTTTAGCCTTCGCCTGTACCCGCCAAGCATACTTTTTGTCGCTCATTAACATGGGGTCGGCCGGACCATATATATAGGTAGAGGCCGTGGTGGTGGTTTGGAAAATAGGGGGAGTACTCAAAAAGGCCGCCTGAGGGTCAATACCATGGTCCCAAATTTCTACGAGGCTAAATTCGTATTCCACTTGACTGACGTTGATATGCCGGGGCGTCCATTGAAAAACAATGTTTTGTGGGTTGACTTCGGTGATATCGGTTTTGTTGCGGGGAGAGATTAGAAAGGGAGGCTCATTTTTAAAGACCACGGCCCTAGTACAAGTTTTCCGAGAAAGGCTGTTTCCTGTTAAGACATCAATAACTTCAAAACAAAACTGGTAGACCCCTTCCGGAATGGTCTGTCCGTAAGTATGGGGAGAAATGCCCATGATATTTTCATAGCTAAAATAAGGGGCTAAATCAGACTGGGATAGCACCAAAGGCATTCCGCCCTCCAAATACAGTGGTTTTGCTCCGCTTATAAAATCCTTGCTGCGGAAGCGAATGCCGTTTCCCTCAAAATATATTTTTAGGCGAACCTCCCTATCAGAAATGTTCAGATCGTTTAAAACAAGCTGTACCCTCAAAGGACCGTTTGTCGTAAACATATCCGCATATTCAGAAAAATGAACGGGGATAGGAGGCATGGTTTGTGGTAATACTTGTACCGGAAAAGATTGGCCATGGACAAGGCTGCTATATAAAAGGAATACGCTAAGCGTCAATACAAGGCGCTTTAGTTTTGGTAAACATCTTTTAATAAGAGCTGTAGGGTTAGTATGTAGAGGGCTGTTCAAAGGTACATTCAGATCCATGAGTGTTTTGTATGTATGCATAAACCAGTTCGTTTGCGTGCAGAAGCAGCGAGTCTTAGAATTTTTGATGGTCTCAATGAAAATTATTCCACGGTAAAAAAGCGCATTATGCAAAGCCCAAGTTGTGTAATACTAATAGGGTAGCGCATAAAAAAAATAGGTTGTTTTTTACGGTCAGTACAATTTTTTCGATAAAACACCCTAAAACCAGTAGTAAACGGATTATAAATACGTGGGTATTATCTTATTATGGCAACCCTATTTAGTTGGATATCAAAGAAAAACGAAAGACTGTTTTTTTAGGGCTTCATGGTCACAAGCCTTTATGTCTTTGGTGAGGGAGAGGGATACTTCTAATGAATAGGATAAAGGTTAGGGCGTTCCCCTATCGGGTCGGGCTTTCCGCTGTATCTTTTTTAGCCGGCGCTGCCGCTAAAAAAGGATGCCGCTGCAATCCCTAACGCTTTTTGTAATGTGAAAATGTAACAGTTGTTCAATGTAACAATTGTTTAAAGTAGCAATGAGTAATGTAGCTTTAACAATATTTATCGTTTACCATAGTCTAATGAATAGCCTGTTCCGCAAATGGCATGTTTCGCAAAGTCTCCGACTTTTCGGTGCGACTTTGCGGTGCATTATAGTTCAAGGTTCATAATGATGTATGTCGCGAAGTCGTGAGACTTCGCGGAGCGAGTTCTGGATGTTAATTACTCATCGGTTATTGTTTTTTAAGCAGTGTTCTTATTTAAATAATTGAAAATTAATAAGTTAAAAATCATGTCAAAAATAATCCAAAATACCTGCATAAAAACCTTGCCAGTTTTAGAAAGTGGCGTACCTTTGCCGTCCGCTAGCGAGGCAGTGCCGCGCAAACGGAAAAGGCGTTCGGAGCGCCATGTTCATTGAGTTTTGTTTCCATTATCAGTTAAGCGAAAAGAAAGAATTTAATTTTTTCAAAAAAGCTTGCCAGGTAAAAAAGAAGCTGTACATTTGCAGCCGCTTTGGGAGACAGGGCGAACGAGAAAGAATAAAAAGTTCATAGACATATTGTAAAGACAGCGTATTTCCGTTCTGGCGACAGATCGGGAATATTGAATAAAAATCGAAAACACGGGCCGGGCAATTATCTTTTAATGGTTGGTCAAGTTATATAAAAATCAACGATGAAGAGTTTGATCCTGGCTCAGGATGAACGCTAGCGGCAGGCCTAACACATGCAAGTCGAGGGGCAGCGGGGATAAGCTTGCT
>NZ_JAAXCQ010000038.1 GCF_012272855.1 Arenibacter sp. 6A1
TCAAATAAATCTTCTTTTTTCATAAAGTGCTAAATTAAAATTAAACAAAAAATAACGGGGGCCGGCCCCCGTTATTTTTCTATTTACACACTTTATAAGATAGTCCCAATTCAGTATTGATATCATCTCCCCAACTCTTATCTAAAGTAATCTTAAAAGAATTTCTGGAAGCTTAGTTTACTTTGGTTTTCCTTTTTCTTAAAAAGAAAAATTTATTCCAAGGTTTATAGAATATCCAAAATCGAATTCATCAAAGTTTGAAATTCCTCCTCCATTTCCAGCTAAATTTATTCCAAACAAATCACTGATTTGAAACTGATAACCTAGTTTAATACCAAGATATGCACTAAAATCTGTTGATGTGTAATAATAAGAATAATTTCCGCCATACCAATCAAAAGCTCCTAATCCTATTGCTGGTCCTATAAAAAATCCATTTCCTTGATTATTTGTATAATACTTTATATTGGCTCCAACTGTATAACCGACCACTCCATCACTGTTGAAATAAACGTTAACTGGAATCTCTATACCTCTCGAGCCATTCTTGTTGATTATTTCATAAGAAATTGAAGTAGGACCATTTTCACCAAATGCTAATAAATCTAAATTTATTCTGTTTTTTCGAAAGCCGCTATTTGATTTTTTTGAAATTTTACTTTTATCAAGTTCTTGATTAAACATTTGATGCGAACCGTTCTCATAAACTATCATATTAATATTTGACAATCCTGTTTCAAAGGTTGGGCCAGATAGGTTGTCAATTTTTTTATATTGGATGTTAACCTCTGATACAACTAATACTTTTGCTTCAATTTTAGAACCATCATTAAAGTAAATTTTGTCTTGTGCGCTTAATGAACTTACTACAAGTAAAAGTGTAATTGCAATTAATAATTTTTTCATTTTAAAATATTATCATTTATACCTACTTCTTTTTTTAATTGGATTTTCAGTTTATTCCCAATAAATTAATCTCAACGATAGATAATTGAACTTTTGAATTATTAATATTCTTATTTTATTCATGTACATTCTTCCAAATTACGTTCTTACTAACTATTTATATAAATTATAAGGTTATTTGTGCCTGATAAAAGTATTAAGAATTGCCGCCATAATTAGTCTTTTAAACATTTAGGTTACATATTACGGCTATGTCTAATTCATAAAATTCTTGCGACCAATATCGTAAAATAAATTAATAGGGTAGGAATATATTACATATAATAAAGAAGTAAGTCTGATATAGACTATGGTATGCTATGGTAATCTATCTAGTTTCTTATAAATCAGGTAGTATAGCCTTTTATGTTTCTTGAAAGGGTTCTTGCTTAAAAAGTATAGAACTTTAAAAACATCAATGGAAGTATGCTGCTATTTTAGGAATGGTTTTATGGAGAGTTGGAATTTAATTTAAACCCATGCCTCTCCGTTGGGCATCTATGAGCTAAAACTTTAGGATATTAAATAATTTCAGTATTCCGAAGGTAATGGCGCTTCCCGTATAGAACACCACAGGGAAGAGGAATAATAACAGGGCAATATAGATTCCTAAATACACTAATTTTTTCGGAACACTACTGTTTTTAATCTCATTTTTATAAAAATCACTTTTTAACACATATCTAGATAGGAGTATTATAAAAATCAAAAAGATAAGGGAGGACCCCAATAAGATGGCTTCAAGATGTAAGGCAGGACTGAAATTTAACTAAATAGGCAACTAGTCGGTAAAACCTTTTAGTTTAAGGAAGCCGATTTCAGTGGTGATGGCTGCCGAGAGTAGCGATAGCAACCTAAAGAAGTGCGCTGGAAATTCGAGTGTTACTAAAAACGGCCTTATCTTTTAAGATAAAGCCGTTGAATAGATACAGTAATAATGCGCGATTTGTTTTGGCAACAGTCTACTGTTTCCTTTCGGTGGGTTTAATGATCATCCTAAAAGATTGATCCTTATAGATATAATACCCCAGCCAGTTGTACAAGGTCCTTACTTTATTTTTAAAATTGACCAATCCCATGATATGAACGAAGATCCATATAAACCAAGCGACGAATCCTTTTAAATGGTATTTCTGTTTTGGGAAATCCATCACCGCCTTATTTCTTCCAATAATCGCTAAGGAACCTTTGTCATTATAACGGAAGGGGGTCCAGTTTGATTTATCGGAATTAAGGTTGTCGGCCAAATTCTTAGCTTGTTGCAATGCGGGTTGGGCCAATTGTGGATGTCCTTCCGGGTAATTTTCATCTCCCGAAACCAAGGCACTATCTCCCAGCGCATATATATTGTCATATCCGCTGACCAAATTAAAGGCGTTGGTCTTTAAGCGTTTTGCTCTTCCATAACTATCCTGGGAAAAGCCCTCAAAGGTTTTTGCAGAAACCCCAGCAGCCCAGATTAAATTCTTGGTCTGTATTTCACTTCCATCCGATAAAAACACCGTTTGGTTTTTAAAATCCTTCACCAAAGTGTTCAGCTTTATTTTGATGTTCAATTTGCTGAGTTGCTTATGGGTGTAGCGCTGTGAATTTTCGGACATAGGGGCCAATACAGATTTTTGTCCGTCTATGACATAGATATCGCCTAAATCTTCCTTGCTAAGCTCTGGATAATCCTTGGTAAGGATATTAGATCTCATTTCTGCTAAAATACCCGAAAGCTCTACGCCAGTAGGGCCGGCACCGGCAACGACAAAAGTCAAGAGTTTTTTACGCTCTTCCTTATCCGTTAATCGCGTGGCGCGGTCCAAGCGGGTAAGGATCACATTCCTTAACGAAAGGGCGTCGCTGATGGTCTTCATCGGCAAGCTTTTTTCTTCAATATTCTTGTTGCCAAAAAAATTGGTCTCTGCTCCAGTGGCCATCACCAATATATCGTAGTGTAATTCGCCGTTGTTTAAAACGATCTTATTTTCGGAAGGGACTACCCGTTCCAAAGATCCAAGTCTAAAATGAACGCTCTTTTTATCCCTCAAAATCTTCCGAAATGGATAACTGATGGCAGAGGGCTCCATAAAACCTGTGGACACCTGATATATTAAGGGAGGGAAAAAGTTATAGTTATTACTATCCACTAATATCAGATCGTATTTGCTGGAGTTCCCCATTCTCTTTACTAACTCCAATCCTGCAAATCCACCGCCTACAACCACTATGGTCTGCTTCTTATTCATTTTGTAAATTTTTTTACAAAGGTAATGGGTAATGCTTAAAATGCACCTAAAAGGACGGTAATAAGCACAGAGATGTTATTGTAACAACGGATTAAGGTAAAAATGTAACAATTGTTCTATTAGGAATCGTCTAATTTGAAGAAGTTTTGTGCTGATGATCAAGAGTATACAATATTGGTAACGGATATTCGATATTGTTTTTAAGGATCATTGGTCATTTCAACTGGGTCTGGTTTTGGAACCATGAAAATTTTAATTCACTTCCCCATAGCGGTTTGAAGGTTGAAAGACTTTTGTATTTTATCGTATGTAACTACTTACTGCTCACCTTACTTTTTTAGTGTTCCATGGACTAAAGGAGTCTCCTAGACGGTAGTGGTCTTGTGTTCTCTTTTAAGGAGGTTGTTTTTGTCAGATGATGAGCTGATATTTATTTCTAATATGGGCGTTATAGTACTCGCCAAAAGAATCCGCCTTCTTAAAGGCCGTCCATATAGGTGCCGGAACATCTTTATGGATGTAAGTTTTACCTTTTGTGGTGATTAATAAATAGCCCTTTTTGTTATTGCAGGAATAGTATTCTGCTCCAAGAATCCACGAGCTCTTACTGGTATCACATCGTTCCTTTATAGTAAAGACATGCGCCCTTATTGCTTTTAAAGCTGATGGATAGGATTTGAAATTCTCCTCCAGGGGCTCACATTTTTGAGCTTCACAAGAAAAGTTCAGCCCAAGGACCATTATAAAGAATACTCTTTTTAAGTATACCATATTAATATATGCTTAGACCTAGGGTCCTTGCTAATTTTTGAAGCCGCTTTATTTAGCTGTAATATTCGCTTTGTGTCCGATTGGGAAATTACAGGAATTGGCGATAAAGCACATTTTGTTGGCTTCTTCGTGCAATTCGTGTGCTTTTTCAAGCATATTGGCGTCTGTAATCTTTATTTGTGGATGCAGGGTGGCCGAAGTGAATCTTCCACTGCCATTTTCCGTTTCCACCATAATGCCAGTGGCGTTGTCCAAATATTCTGTGACTATGATCTTATGTGTAGCACATAAATGCAAGTACCAAAGCATATGGCAAGCAGATATGGACGATAAAAAAAGGTCTTCGGGATTATACCTTGTGCCATCTCCTAAAAAAGCAGGGTCAGACGAACCATTTATTCCGATATATCTTCCGTCCACTGAGATTTCATGGTTTCGATTGTAGGATTTGGAATCAAGGGTGCCTTTTCCCAAGTTTCCCGTCCATTGGACTTTGGCTTTGTAATGGTGGTTTTTCATCTTGCTCAAAAATTTTCCTTCCGTACTTTTGTTTCTTAAATGCCTCGTAGCACCCAATACAGTATAAAAGAGTGCAGCCAGCAGTTTTATTGCTCAAGATAAGGGTGAATCCTAATCTGAGTGTTATCTCAATTATAAAAGAACGAACTACGATTAAAGAAAGTATGTGTAATGTAGCAATAAGGGTGTTTTTGTTAAAACCACTACTCTAGAAGCTCATGTCTATTAGTCTAATCGCACCCCGCGCTTAACTTACTATCTATATAATATATAGTATAAGGATTTGGGCGTTCCCCTAAGGGGTCGGGCTTTCCGCTGTATCTTTTTTAGCCGGCGCTGCCGCTAAAAAAGGATGCCGCTGCAATCCCTAACGCTTTTTGCAATGTGAAATTAGCAATGGGTTCAATGTGGAAATTGAGCAATGTAACAATGAATCAATTAATGTATGCTGCGAAGTCGTGAGACTTTTCGGAGCGAGTTTCGATTTTTATTACTTTATAAAATACTTATATTAAAGCGGTTAAAAATAAAATGGGGGTAAGGGTGTAAAAACCTTGTAAAAAACCTTGTCAGTTTTAGAAAGTGGCGTACCTTTGCCGTCCGCTAGCGAGGCAGTGCCGAGCAAACGGAAAAGGCGTTAAGAGCGCCATGTTCATTGAGTTTTGTTTCCGTTGTCAGTTAAGCTAAAAGAAAGAATTTAATTTTTTCAAAAAAGCTTGCCGGATAAAAAAGAAGCTGTACATTTGCAGCCGCTTTGGGAGACAGGGCGAAGAAGAAAAGAATAAAAAGTTC
>NZ_JAAXCQ010000039.1 GCF_012272855.1 Arenibacter sp. 6A1
AGCTAATTGCCCGGCCCGTGTTTTCGATTTTTATTCAATATTCCCGATCTGTCGCCAGATCAGAAATACGCTGTCTTTACAATATGTCTATGAACTTTTTATTCTTTCTCGTTTGCCTTATTTCCTAAAGCGGCTGCAAATATACAGCTTCTTTTTTATATCACAGATGATTTTTAGAAAAAATTAACTTTTTTCTTTTTTTTCTTAACCGATAACGGAAACAAAACTCAATGAACATGGCGCTCTGAACGCCTTTTCCGTTTGCTCGGCATTGCCTCGCTAGCGGACGGCAAAGGTACGCCTCTTTCTAAAACTGGCAAGGTTTTTTTTGAAAGATTTTAATATTATTTTCAGAAGTGTTTTCAACTGCTTACACACCTAAACTGCTTGAAAACCAAAAATTGATCAGCAATAAACAATGACTTTCGTTATTAATTAGCTTCTTGCTCGCTCCGCGAAGTCTCACGACTTCGCAGAACAGGCCATCCTATATATAAGGATAGCATTGGATGTGTTTAAAATATGGCCGCCACGCTGTTCCTTTCTAGTACGGGCACGAGCGTGACGCTCGCGCCAGCGATCGGCGTTCAACTGTCCTATATATAAGGATAGGTTAAGTCAACTGTGAACAGTAAATAAAGTTAACATTGAAATCAGTCAGATTCACGGAATACTCTGTACGGGCAAGAGCGTGACGCTCGCGCCAGCGATCGGCGTTCAACTGTCCTATATATAAGGGTAGTTTAAGTCTACTGTGAACAGTAAATAAAGTTAACATTGAAATCAGTCAGCTTCGTCCTCAACTAAGTCTTTCGCAGCATACAACATTTCGAAACTTTAACTATATAATGCACCGCAAAGTCGGGAGACTTTGCGGAACAGGACTTTGCGGAACAGGCCATTTTCGGAACAAATCATCTACTTTAAACAATTGTTACATTTTCACATTGTAAAAGCGTTAGGGATTGCAGCGGCATCCTTTTTTAGAGGGCCGCGGGACCTTTAAAAAAGATACAGCGGAAAGCCCGACCCGATAGGGGAACGCCCAACAAAAAATCACTAAGAATTAGCCCTATAGTTTGCATTATCTTCTTAATTAATAAATTAAAGCCGATCACGTCTCCTTTAAGAAAACGAAATTATGAGAAATCCTCCTTTTCTTACGAACTAAAAGCTAGTTAACACATTGTCTTTTCGTACATAAAATCATACTATGCTATTTAATTTCAGAATTTTCTTATTTACTAATACTCTATTTATTACATGTTTTATGGTAATACATCGAAAATATTATCACATCTCTAAATAATTATATACATTTTTAGTATCCTAACCATTTATAATTGAACAAGTTATTATCACCTTGCCTTTTTATATGCTGTGCCTTTTGCTTTTCCCAAAATATCGATTTCGATAAACTCGGCAAAGAAAAATGGCTCCGATACAACGGTGGTATTTCCTCTAATGTCGTGTATTACGATGGTTTGGCCAACCGCCAAGATATTACCTACTACCTTACGGGAAACTTGAATTTTAATATTGCCGGATTATACCAAATTCCACTTTCCTTCACCTACTCTAACCAAGATTTTAATTTTCCGAATCCATTTAATTACAATAGACTAAGCCTACACCCCTCTTACAAATGGGCCACCGCCCATATCGGTGATGTCAGTATGTCTTTTTCGCCCTATTCTTTAAGCGGTCATCAGTTTACGGGAGCAGGTTTTGATATCGCCCCCGAGGGAAAATTTAAGATTAGCGGAATGTACGGCCGCTTATTAAAGGCCACGGAATACAATGAGGATGCACCCAATGCCCTTACCGCCTACCAACGGAAAGGGGTTGGATTAAAAACGTCCTACGATTTTGACTTCATGAACCTTGGCATTATTTTATTTAAAGCCAAGGATGATATAAATTCCCTTGAAAACCCATACCCAACAAGTGTTGGACTCTCGCCGAAGGACAATGCAGTATTATCTTTTGAGTCTACTTTTAAGGTGTTTGATAAAGCACAAATACACTTAGAATATGCCATATCAGGAATTACGGAAGACAGTAGACTTACAGAAAAAGCGTCGAAAAAAGGGATACTTGCTTTTCTATTAGAAGAAAATATTAGCACCAAGTACTATAACGCCATCAATGCCTCCTTTGATTATCCCGTAGGCCAAGGAAGTATGGGTGTAGGTTATGAACGTATTGATCCGGATTACAAAACACTAGGAGCTTATTATTTTAATAATGATTTGGAAAATATTACCATTAATGCCAATCAAAATTTATTTAATGACAAAGTAAACCTTGCGGTAAATGCTGGACTGCAACAAGACAACCTGAACAATGCAAAATCGTCTAACCAACAACGCATTGTCAGCGCTATAAATCTAAATTATAACGCTTCAGAACGCATGGGTATCAATGCTTCCTATTCTAATTTTCAGTCCTATACCAATATTAAAGACCAATTTAATTACATCAACCAGGTCAGTGATTTTGACAATATAGACACCCTGAATTACCGCCAAGTTTCTCAAACGGCAAATCTGGGAATTAATTACCTCTTTAAAAAAACAGCTCACAAACAAGATGGTATTAATTTTAATATAGTTTACCAGAATTCTGATAACCAACAAGAGGGAAACACTATTGCAGGCGGAAAAAATGCGTTTTATAATGGTACCGCCTCATACACCCTAACATATCCTGAAGAAGCTCTACAAATTTCCCTGGCAGCCAACACTTCCTATAATACCATCGGGGACACCGATAATAGCTTTACAGCAGGACCTACATTTACGATCGGAAAACAGTTTTTTAATAAAAAATTACGCACCAACCTCTCTAGTTCTTACAACAAATCTTACAGTAATGGAACGCAACAAAATCAGGTTTTTAATATACGCTTAGGCGGCAATTACCTTTGGAAGCAAAAACATCATTTTACTCTAAACATATTAACGCTTACCAGAAAAACATCTTTAGCCAACGCTAGCGACCTAACCGCTACCTTAGGATATAGGTATACCTTTGATAATTTAAAATTAAGCTTACCTCGGGGTCAAAGAAATCAAAAAACAAATACTTCTGAACTGCTGATAAAATTCAGATATCGTAACGTTTCTTATTCGGGAACTATTCCGGAGATCAATCGCCAATTAACCTCCGTATTCCAGAGTGACTCTTTTGAAAATATTCCTGTTTTTAAAAAGGACGAACTTTCAATATTGCTAGCTACGGCCAAAGCACAAAAAAAGGAAATCCCGTACACCCAAAATGCGCTAATATTTTTAAATGCGCTTTACGCCTATGGTGACTTTCAAGAAGTTTTTAATGAAGCTGTCTTCACTGTTATTGAAAAGCTTAAAAGCGATATGCAGAAAGTTGATATGGCCCTTGAAAATTTATTTGTGATTAAAAAATTAGAGGCAGACCAACACCCTTTACACAACAAACAAGTATCGGATTACAAGGAAGAAGACAGGCAATTACGCCCCCAGTACGATACACTACTTGCGGAAAGACAAGAACGTTTAGAAAAATTAGTTGGACATCGTTGGATGGAAAAAGAATTTACTGCATTTACTTCTATAGATGAGATTAAACAAACTACTGGATTGTTAAAGGAATTTAAAGACCAACAAAGCACTGGCTGTTTTAAGTTGTACGACAAAATGCAGGATATAAATGAATTGGAGCAGTATATAGAAATACAACTCATAGATTTTTACTATAAAAAATCATTGGGAATCGTGAATCCCGACAGTTTTGAACTGATTTATATCAATAAAAAATAACTCTAATTACCCCCCTCCCCTAGGCCTTTAGATTGCAGTCTCAAAATATTTTTCTGTTCAGGCACGAGGTCGACGTTAGCGCCAGCGATTGGGGCGAAACAATTTTAAAGGATACTAATGGGTTCATGTAACAATTAAACAATATGCAAATGTAACAATGGATCTTGAACCGCGGTCTTTGCGAGGACTTAGGACGAGGCAAGCTATTGTTGTTTTCCGTATGCTTCTTGAGATTACTTCGCTGCGTTTGCATTGACGCTACATAGAAGAAGGATTTGGCGGTATGGTTATTTTATTACTATTGAAACTTTGAGGTAGGAATGCCCCTCAAAGTCGGGAGACTTTGCGGATCTACTTTGCGGAAGGGCAAAAAAAAAGTCCCTTCATTTTCATGAAGGGACTCTTAAAAAAAGGCGGCGGCCTACTCTCCC
>NZ_JAAXCQ010000040.1 GCF_012272855.1 Arenibacter sp. 6A1
AGTTTTGTAGTCTCGCTTCCTTCAGATGTAACCTCGCAGTTACCACCCTTGCGACTTACTAATGGTTCAAGGCGTTACCCCTGCCCATAAGGGACTTGCACCCTCTAAATTAATTATCTACTTTGCAGTAGATAAAAGATGCCCATGCTGGGCACACACAAAACCTATGAAGTAATGCGGGCTCTGGTCTTCAATCTAAAGTTTTGTCTATATTTATGAAGGCGCAAAATCTTTCCGATTTTGCTCTGAGAATATAAAATAACCAAACCCTCAAAGCTTTTTCTTGGTGCACGCAGGAAAGGACTGTGCCTCTCTACCCCCGCACTACTCATAGCTTGGGCGTTGGCAACAAGCTTCACTCGGAGATTCCGTTAAAATTTTTAAAATTCATTTTTATATATCGCAAAATATAGATATGTTTGTACTATGGATTTAAGAACAGCCACAGAAATAGGTAAATGTTTATCGAATAAAACAAGAGTTCAAATCATGGAATGGTTGAAAGAACCTGAAACAAACTTTCCTCCACATGAAACCTTGAAACACTTTAATGATGGCGTGTGCGTAACATATATTCAAGAAAAAGCTGGACTTTCTCAATCCACTATTTCAACGTATTTGAATAACATGGAAAAATGCGGATTATTAATTTCAACAAGACATGGAAAATGGTCTTATCTTAAGAGAAATGAAGATGTAATCCAGGAGTATATAAAATTTATTAGCTAAAAAAAATTTCTTACAATATATCTACATATCGCAATATAACAAACTATGGAGCTAATCTTTGACATATTAGGTTGGACTGGCTCAGGACTAATAATACTGGCATACTCCCTTACCTTGATAAAGAACAAAGCGTATTTAGAATATGGTAAATTCTTAAATCTCTTTGGCGGATTATTAATTGCGGTAAACTGTTATTATTATAATGCCATTCCTCCATTTGTTACTAACTTACTTTGGAGTGTAATTGCAACTTTAACTATATATAAAAGAAGAAGTGAGAGAAGAAAATGTAGTAAAACTCAATGTTTAACTTAAAAATGTAAAAATGAAAATATTAATAATTGGAGGAAATGGAACGATCGGAAAAAGAGTCGTCTCCCATTTTAAGCAAGATAACGAGATAATAATCGCGGGAAGAACTTCTGGAAATGTCACAGTAGATATTGCAGATATTAATTCAATTAATTCTATGTTTGAAAAAACGGGAAAACTTGATGCAATCATATGTATTGCTGGGGAAGCAAAATGGGATGATTTTGATAAACTCACCGAAGAAGATTATTATATCGGCCTGAAAAGTAAACTTATGGGACAAGTTAATCTTGTACGTATTGGACAGAATTATTTAAACCCAAATGGTTCAATAACTTTATCCACAGGAATTTTAGCAGATGACCCAGTAGTAAAAACAGCGAGTGCATCAATGGTAAATGGCGGAATTCATAGTTTTGTAAAAGCGGTTGCACTTGAAATTGAAAACGGAATTAGAGTAAATGTCGTTTCTTCGGGAATGGTCGAAGATGCTTATGAAAAGTACAAGGACTATTTTCCTGGACATAATCCAATACCAATGAAAAAAGTAATTAACGGATATGTTAGAAGTGTCAACGGAAAAGGAAATGGCGAAACAATTAGAATTTACGACTAAAAAAAGCTAATTGCTAAGAATAATTTTCAACCACAGAATCGCCCCAATCCGCAATAGATTGAATTAACGGAATTAAAGTTTTACCAAAATCGGTTAAGGAATATTCAACTTTTAGCGGTGGTTTTGATGTATAAACTTTTCTTTTAATCAGACCATCTTCTTCTAAAGCTTTTAGCTGTAAGCTCAATGTTCTTTCGGTAACATTAGGCATTGATTTTCTTAATTCATTATACCTTAGTTTTTTATTCATCAAATGAAAAAGAATAACTGTTTTCCATTTTCCACCAATAATTCCCATCGTTAAGCTTGCGCAACAAGGGTATTCTTTTCCTCTAAATTTATGCATAATTAAACTATCCTTTTTGACCGTTATTGCAAATATAGAATACTATACTTAAGTTTGCAACTATAAATTTTATAGTAATTAAAAATCAATAAGTTATGTATGCAATGGTAATTAATGAATATGGAGAAAATGCAAAATTTGAATCCAAAGAAGTAGAAAAACCAATATTAAAAAATGGACAGGTTTTAGTGGAAATTTCAGCCTCAAGTGTCAATACAGTTGATACAATGATTAAGAATATGGGAAATGATTTGCCTTTTTCGCCCAAAAATCCAGCAATTTTAGGAATGGACTTTGCCGGAACAATTGAACAAGTTGGAAATGATGTTACTGAATTTTCAGTAGGCGATGAAGTTTATGGTTGTGCAGGTGGTTTAGGAGATTTACAAGGAACATTGACTGAATATATAACTGCCGATATAAAATTGATTGCGAAAAAACCGAGCAACTTAACAATGAAAGAATCTGCATCGTTACCATTAGTTGGAATAACGGCTTACGAAGGCCTAACTCGTGCAAATATTCAGAAAGGGCAGAAAGTTTTAGTGCACGGCGGTACTGGTGGAGTTGGACATGTTGCGATTCAATTGGCTAAATATTTTGGTGCTGACGTTTACACAACTATCAGTAGTGAAGAACAAGCAAAAATCGTAAAATCTTATGGCGCAAAATCCATTAATTACAAATCAGAATCAGTTAAGGAATATGTGAATAAACATACTAATGGAGCAGGTTTTGATGTCGTTTATGACTCTGTTGGTGGAGAGAATTTACTAAAATCCTTTGAAGCGACTGCCTTTAATGGTCAAGTTGCAACCACAGTTTCTTTGAGCCAAATTGATTTAAGTACAATGCACTTTAAAGGGTTATCATTACATGTTGTATTTATGCTTATTCCAATGATTCATAATTTTCAGAGAGAAAAACACGGAGAAATTTTAAAAAACATTGCTAAAATTGCCGAATCTGGAGCTTTAAAACCTTTACTTGATGAAGAAAATTTTTCATTAAAAAATGTTGGAAAAGCGTATGCTAGACTTGAAAGCGGAAAGGCAATAGGAAAAGTAATAGTTGAAAATTAACAAATAATAGTATGAATTTTAAATTTGCAAATTTACCAATTATCGTTTCACTTTTATTATTAGCCTCGTGTGATGATAGTAAAAAGATAAAAACTGAAACAGAAAACAATAGTTTTGAACAGATAGATAACCCAACAAATAAAGTGCTGTTGAGTTCTGAAATAAAATGGGAAAAATTAAATCCTGCAAGAGGAGACCAAAGTCCACAAGCTGGAACCATTTGGGGAGATAGGAATGCAGAAATTGCAACTGGATTTTTAGCAAAGTTCGCAGACGGCTTTTCATCACCACCGCATATTCATAATGTAACTTACAGAGCTGTTGTCATCAAAGGAAGTATTCATAATGATGACCCTAAGGCAGAAAATATGTGGATGAAATCGGGTAGTTTCTGGACACAACCACAAGGAGAATCGCATATTACTTCTGCAAAAGGCGAAGAAAACATAGCGTTAGTGGAAATAAATAAAGGACCTTATTTGGTTAAATCTATTGAGGAATCATTTGACAACGGAGAACGACCAATCAACATAGATGCTTCAAACGTAGTTTGGTTAGACAGTAAAAGGACGCATTCTATTGAAGTTAATAGTAAAGCTAAAATTAGTTTTCTTTGGCAAAGCAAAGATTCTCGAGGTGTTTTCGTACAACTTCCTAAGAATTACAATGGGATTATTAAAACTAATGGAACTGATTTACATTCGGTTGTAATACAGGGCGAATTAAATTATACGCTACCTCAAAATCAAGAAATAAAAATATTAGACGCTGGTAGTTCTTTTAGTTCAACTGACAAAGCAATTCATAATATTTCAAATGATTCAGAAATTGATGTGTTGTTATATCTGAGAACTAACGGAAATATTAAAGTGGAATAAAGCCAGTTGCCAATCGAGTGGATGGCTCCGCCATCTAATGACGGAGTGCACCCCTCACACCACCGTACGTACGGGTCTCGTATACGGCGGTTCGATAATGAAACTTAACGTTTGTAGT
>NZ_JAAXCQ010000003.1 GCF_012272855.1 Arenibacter sp. 6A1
TTAGCTCATTGGGGCATGCCCCAATGAGCTTTAACTATGTACTATTGTTGCCAAATTCTATGTATTCTTATTTACCAAATTCTATGTATTTGTAATTACCGTTTACAGGATGGTCTAGCGCCATTACTCCTGTAATCATGGGAAATCCAGACAAACCTGAATTGACAGCCGAACTTAAAAATAGTTTTTGCCAAACAGATCCTGAAATAGCTAAACAATTCGCCGAAGTAACATTCAAGGGAGATGAAAGACAATATCTTGATAAATGCTTAGCAAAAACTTTAATTATTCAAAGTAAAGTAGACATCATAGCTCCGGTAGAGGTGGGAGAATATGTTCATAAAAACCTTGTAAATAGCAAGTTGAAAATACTTGACACAAACGGTCATTGCCCTCATATGACTGCACCTCGAGAAACGATAGAAGCCATCAAAGAATACTTAGATGCTAAATAAATTATACCAGTAAATTATACCAGTAAATAATACAAGTGAATTTAGAGAATCATATTACTATAGATTTATTTAACAAAGCTCCTTTCGGTTATATTATAACACAGGAAGATGGCACTATCATAAAAATAAATGACACATTATTAAGTCTGGTTCAAAGTAATAGAGATGCATTGGTAGGTAAAAAGAAATTTCAAGACTTGTTAAATGTCGGTGGACGCATATATTATGAAACCCACTATTTACCCTTGCTCATCTATCAAAAGGAAGTTCAGGAAATCAATTTTGATATTAGAAGTAAAAAAGGCACTAATATTCCTGTACTAGTTAATACCAATGTTATTAAGGAAAAGGGAGGACAATTGTTTTTCCTCTCAACGGTAATAAATATTTCGCAACGAAAACTTTACGAAAGAGAATTATTTCTTGCCAAAGAAAGGGCTCAAGAAGTTACAAAAAAATTAGAAGAAGCTAATCAAGAACTCAAAAATTTTTCTCATGTCTTAACTCATGATGTAAAATCTCCTCTCGGTAATATTATTGGTTTACTTGATTTGGTTGATAATGATATGCTATCCGAAGAAGAGCGATCTGAGTACTTTAATTTGGTCAGAAATTCAACTAGTGGCTTGTTAGATATGATTGATGGAATACTGAAGTATCATATCAATAGCGATATTGATAGTCAAATACCGGAAAAAATCAGTGTTCAGGATTTAATCACTAAAATAGCTCAAATAGCAGATCCAGAATCAAAAATTGAACTAACAGTTGTTGACGAAGAAAAAACCATCGAAACGTACAATGTAATAATTGAAATGATTTTACTCAATCTCTTGGTGAATGCTATCAAGTATAATGATAAAGAAATAGTTAGGATTAACTTTCTAACTTCTTCAGATGAAAAATATTACCATTTTACAATATCCGATAATGGAAGAGGTATAGATGAAAAAGACTTTAAAAGGAT
This sequence comes from Arenibacter sp. 6A1, assembly GCF_012272855.1. Classification (GTDB taxonomy): domain Bacteria; phylum Bacteroidota; class Bacteroidia; order Flavobacteriales; family Flavobacteriaceae; genus Arenibacter. The sequence goes on from NZ_JAAXCQ010000003.1 coordinate 1,423, forward strand.
ATTTGAACCCTCTAAGACCTTGGAAGTAAAAGATAGGTTTAATAGCAAGGGAACTGGGCTTGGTTTATCCTATGTAAAGAAAATGGTTGAGAAGTTGGGGGGGGCAATCAAAGTCCAATCAAAATTGGGCAGTGGATCAACTTTCTCATTTACAATAATCAAAGGGGGTATGAAGCCCATCGGTGCGAAAACGTACGCCAAGAACTCAAGTTCAAATTTGGTAAGAATTTGAAATAGGCCCAGTGGATTAACAACTATCAACAGAGGACATGTGCTAAATATGATATAGTTATCTGGCATATCACTGGGTTATACAATTCTGACCCGTCAAGCGATATGTACGGACGGGTCATGTCGATTACCCTCAATAGAATTTTTTGTACACTTACGATTTGCCAACAATGCATATGGTTCATTTTGCCGTATAGTGTATTGAATAATTTTCTTACAAACGATATATTTCCTAAATTGAGACATTGTTTCGGCGCCCTCCGCTATTTTGCTATTGAGATTTTGCTAAAATATAGCGGATAAGTGGGTAAAACTGCTTCGCTGCGGTCGCCTTACTTAAAACAAAACGAAACCATATTCGAGCCGTTGGCAACAAGCAAAACAAATCTCAAATAATTCTTGTAAACAAAAATAATATGGATCACGAGCCCAAACCCAAAAAGACAAGTACTGCTAAAAAATTATTTAATATTTTTAGAGGTGGCTCAGTAGTTCTAGGTTTTATTTTATTCGTAGTTGGAGGTTTATTAATCAATTGGACTAATTCTATAGAAGTCAATCAAAATCCTTTAATCGGAATTCCTATCGCTTTTGTATGGCTTGTCTCTACAATTGCCTCTTCAATTGGCTTTATCATACTTATAATCAATCTGGTTCTATGGATTGTAATTAATAATAACAGGCTAAAGAATTACGTTGCGCTATCCTTGGTGTTAATTATCGCCTTAAGCGTTAGCTATAACTATTATACCGATCACCAGCGTGCAAATGGAATCACAATCGAATATTACGGAGATGGAAGTGGTTTTAAAGAATCGGAGGGCGAATTATGTAATGGGTATAAAATTGGGAAATGGGTTTATTATCATTACGGTGGAATACCCTCACTAGAGCGCACCTACGTAATTATAGATGTAGTCACCAACCGTAGGGTAGACACAAAAAATAAATCTTTTAAATTTGGATTACCAGAAGATTCTTGGCTTAAAAGTGTTGAAGAAGGACTAACTAGCCATTGGGATGAACAAGGACAATTGGTGTCTCAAGGTATGGAATCTATTGGTAATCGAGTTGGTATTTGGAAGACATGGTATCCAAGTGGAGCAAAAGAGTCCGAAACCAATCACGAAGATCATTCTGAAACACATTGGTACGAGAATGGTGTAAAGAAATCATTTTCAAACTATGGTTACGGCGTAGCCGGTTTTAAACAAGAATGGAATGAAAAGGGACAGTTAATTTCAGAAAGAGAATACAACAAAGATGGTGATTTTGTTGATGCTGTTTATGGTCGGTTTTTTATTGATTATGAGTCAAGTCATTATACGGCTTATGAACCCAGAAATATTTCTGACTCAAATAAAAAAAATGTTGGCTTTTATCGCAACGGTAACAAAAAATATGAATTTGATTGGGTGGATGGGAAAACTAAAGGCCCAGTAAAAGAGTGGTTTATAAATGGGCAGCAAAAATCGGAAATGTATTGGGTTGATCATCAAGAAGATGGTACTTGGAAGTCATGGAATTATGATGGAAGTTTACAATCAGAAAAAATATATCACAAAGAATAAATAGAATAGTTAATAATGATCAGTCTGAAAGTTGAACCCTTTTATACCAAAACTAATAATATAATCCTCAAGCATTATTACTGTTTAGTAGTATCATTAGATTTTTAAATGCCAATTGTCAACACCGTATAAAAATAATAGCGGTTTAATAGATGAACCAAAAATGATTTAAAAATTAAAGAATAGTTGTAAACGGAAAATTAAGTGCATAAATTCCACTACTATTCTTATACGAGAACGTGAGCATCCATATAAAAAAACCGCACTGTATATAAGTAAATGATTATTGAAAAAACATATCATCCTAGTTTTCCTCTAAACCAATATGTTGATTTAATATGGATTGGTAAGGTATCTGAACTTGAAATAAGTTCAAGCCACCATGCTGCATTATTTACCGAACTTATTTTTAATTATGGAGACCAGTTCGAAATTGAAGGTCAGAATGTTGAGAATCTTGCTTCGAGTAATGACCATCAAATTTTATCAGGTTTAAAAACCTCACCTTTTCACACCAAAATATCAGGAACTTATGGTAACGTTGGGCTTATTTTGAAACCATTTTGCTATGGAATGCTTACTGAAAAATTTGGTTCAAAGGCAATGGAGAATGTTTCTGCAATATTATTTGAACAACTTTTTGTGCCAACAAGCCCTGATTTTGGAAGAGTAGAACAGCATCTATTAAAAATATTTGAATTTACTCCTATTGATAATGATTTAGTAAAGTTTGAAAATTATATTTCTAAAAACCTTTTGGAAAAAGGAAGTCTAAAAGACTTCAACATGTCTATTTCAATATCACAAAAAAGTTTTATTCAAAAGTTTAAAAAACACTTTCTGCTTACTCCAAGTGAGTACGTAAAACTAAAACAGGTGAATTATGCTATTCAGCTGCTACAAAGTAAAGATTCAGAAAAGCTTATAAATATTGGACTAGACTCAGGTTTTTACGACCAATCACACTTTATTAGAATTTTTAAAAAATTCTGCGGAGTAACTCCAAAACAATTTTTAAATGGGTAAATTCTGTACAATTTTATCAATCGTTCATTATTTATTTTTGGGAAATAAATTAAGGAGAATATTATGAGAAAGTTAGTATTGTACATTAGTATGAGTGTTGATGGTTATCTGGCAACAAAAGATGACGATTTGTCTTGGTTATCAATAGTTGAAAAGGAAGGTGAAGATTATGGTTATCATGATTTTTATAAGGATGTTGATACTTACATTGTTGGCAAAACAACATACGATACAATTTTAAAACTAACAGGAGGAAAGTTACCTCAAGCTGAAAATTTGGATTGCTATGTTATTACAAGACAAAATATAGCTGACAAAGAAAACGTTACTTTTTATAATGGAGACATTGAGAATTTAATACACAAATTAAAATCGGAAGAAGGAAAGAATATTGTTTGTGATGGTGGTGGTCAAATTGTAAAATTGTTGATGGAGAAAAACTTAATTGACGAGTATATAATTTCTGTAATACCTGTATTCTTGGGTGAAGGAAAACGTTTATTTATTGGAGGTATAGATACGATAAACTTAAAAGCATTATCTAGTAAAAGCTTTGACACAGGACTTGTTCAACTTCATTATTCAAAGCAATGAAAAATATTATTATTAAGGGAGCAAGACAGAACAACCTGAAAAATTTGGATATAGAGATACCAAGAAATCAGATTGTGCTGTTTACAGGAGTATCAGGTTCAGGTAAATCATCGCTAGTTTTTGAAACAATTAATTCTGAGGCTCAAAGACAACTTTATGATACATTCAGCACATTTGCACGGAGCAGAATGCCTAAATATGAACAGGCAGATTATGATTTGATTGAAAATTTATCTCCTGTAATCCTAATTGAACAAAAGAGATTTTCTGGAAATTCAAGGTCAACAGTTGGTACGGTAACTGAAATTTATACATACCTGCGTTTGTTATACTCCCGTATCGGTTCAGAGCTTATTGGTGGTTCAAATCATTTTTCTTTTAATTCTCCCGAAGGCATGTGTGAGAATTGTAGCGGAACAGGAAAGGCAACAAAAATTGAAATAGACTCTTTGATAAATTGGGATAAAACGATAAATAATGGTGGGATTCTATTTAGCGATTTCAAAGTTGATTCAATTTATTGGAAACAGATTGTAATATCTAATTTGTTTGATTGTGACAAACCTTTTAAAGATTTTTCAGAATCAGAAATAAATGACTTTTTGTATGCCAAATCCATTCGTTACAATATGGGGAGTGAAGAAGGATTTCTTAAAGGAAATTATGAAGGCATATACCGAAAAATAAACCGTTTGTATCTAAATAAAGATATTGCAAGTTTATCAAAGAAGAAACAGGATGTTATAAAGAATTACATCCATCAAGGGACTTGTGATAAATGCGGTGGGGCACGCATAAACCAAAAAGCACTTTCGATTAAGATAAATGAAAAGAACATTTATGAATTGTGCCAGTTGCAATTGAATGAACTACTTGATTTTATTTCACAAATTGAAAACCCACTTGTAGAAACTGTTCTTCAACAAATTAAAACACGTTTGCAGAATTTAGTAAATATTGGTGTGGGGTATTTAAACCTATCACGTGAAACAAGTACCTTATCGGGCGGAGAAGCACAGCGAGTTAAGTTAGCAAAACAATTAGGAAGCAGCTTGACCGAAATGCTCTACATATTAGACGAGCCAAGTGTTGGTTTGCACCCAAGAGATGTACATTTGGTTAATGAATTATTCAAAAAGTTAAAAGAAGCAGGGAACACTGTTTTGGTAGTGGAGCATGACCCCGATATTATAAAAATAGCAGACCATATTATTGATATTGGGCCAAATGCAGGAGTCTTAGGTGGAGAAGTAGTTTATCAAGGTAATTATGTAGGATTAAAAAAATCTGATACTTTGACAGGTCAATTTTTAAATACACCAATAGAACGACAAAGCCCAATAAGAAAATCGGACGAGTACTATCAAATAACCAATGCGACAGCTAATAATCTGAAGAATATTTCCGTAAGAATTCCTAAGCAAGTTTTTGTTTGTATAACTGGAGTTGCTGGCTCAGGAAAAAGTTCTTTGATTCATAAAGAATTTGTAAAGAAAAATCCTGAATCAATTGTAATAGACCAAAGTCCTGTTGGTCAATCTGAACGCTCTAATTCTGCAACTTATACAGGAGTATTTGACTTAATTCGAAAAGAATTTGCGAAAACCAATAAAGTAAGTAGCTCTCTGTTTAGTTTTAACTCAAAAGGAGCTTGCCCTAAATGTAACGGATTGGGTTACATAACAATTGATATGGCATTTCTTGATTCAGTAAAATCAAAATGTGAAGAATGCGATGGGAAAAGATACAGCAAAGACATTTTAAAGTATGCCTACCAAGGGAAGAACATATTTGAAGTTTTAGAACTAACGATCAATCAAGCTTATGAATTCTTTGGAAGCGGAGAAATCCAATCAAAACTTAAATTGCTTTTAGAAGTAGGATTAGGATATTTAAAACTTGGGCAACCGCTTTCAACATTATCTGGTGGTGAATGTCAAAGAGTAAAACTTGCAAGCGAATTACACAAGCAAGGGAACATTTACATCATGGACGAACCGACAACTGGTTTACATATGTCTGACATCAAAAAGATTATTGAACTAATGAATAAATTGGTTGATAACGGAAATTCATTAATTGTAATAGAACACAATTTGGACGTAATACATAATTCTGATTGGATAATTGACATCGGGCTTGAAGGAGGAATTGCAGGCGGTGAATTGATATTTGAAGGGACTCCCGACCAGATAATTGATTGTAAAGAAAGTTATACAGGGAAATACTTAAATGATTATATACTAATGAAATACGAATCCTAACATTTTGTAGAAGTAATGGCAGGCAATGTGGTAAATATCAAGGCTTGTAGCCCGCTCAAACTGTATATCGGTTTGACAGCTAATTATCACGTAATCTGAAGTGAGAAAAATCAAACTGAAATTTAAAACTATAGATATGAAAGCAACATTGAAGTTTACCAGAGCAATGCTAAATTTATTAATCGCTGTATTTGTATTAACGGGAAGTTGTACATTGATAGCACAAGAGAAAAAAACAACTGAGTTCAAAGACTTTAAAATTGTTGTGGAAAAGACGGAAAAAGGAATTAAAATGGCGAGTGTTAAAGGAAGTGCTTGGATTGATTTAGCGTTTAACATTAACAACAACCAACCACAGGCAATTGATGAATATGGAATGACGGAATTGGACAACATTTCTTCGGACAAAGACACTAATCTTGCGGATTTCTTATTCACAGTATCTAAAACTGACGATGGAATTGCACTAAAAGGTATTGAAGGAACAGCATGGAAAGAATTAAGTTTTTCTCTTTCTGAAAATGAAAAACAAGGGATTGACCAATTTGGAATGGTAAACTGAAATAACACCTACACACAGCAATGTATAAGGCCAATAAGTTTATAAACCCTTAAGGAGCATTCCAGGAAATAGAGGGCTCAGCTTGTTTGCGGCTCGGTTCGCCCACTATTTCTTAGCTAGAAGCCACAAGCAGTTTGAAAAAAACAGCTTGTTTTATTACCGGTAAATAATATTACAGTAACCGGAAAGAAACTTACTGGCCTTATACGAGAACGTACCACACTGTATGAAAAACATTATAGCATTCATAGCCATTTTTATATCCAATTGGGCGGTTGGACAAATTTCAGGAATTGTGACCGACGATTCGAATGGACAACCAATAGCCTATGTCAACGTTTGGGTTAAAAATACTAGAGTTGGTGCAACAACGGGAGAAAACGGAAAGTTTGTCATTGAGAGCGCCAAAATTGGCGATTCAATGCTTGTTTCAAGTCTCGGATATGCGAGCACTGAATTTTCTGCCATCAGGGAAAATTATGTAACCCTTACACCAAAAGTTAATGAGTTGGACGAGGTAGTCGTTATTCCAATGAAGAACACAGAAACATTTTCGATAATATCTTTTAAGAAAGTCAAAAAGAACAGAAAATGGTATAACAATGGACACTATTCCCTAGCCAGATTCATTAAATACGAACAGGAATACGATAAAACACCATTTCTTAATCAAATAAGCTTAATCACCCTAAATGCAAAAAGGGAAAATGTCATTTTTCGTATCCGTTTAGTAGAGATTGGTGAGAACGGAGAACCGTCGGAAAATGGATTAACAAATAATATAATTCTAGAATCTAAAAAAGGAGTTAATGAAATAACTCTAGAGTTAAGTGCTGAAAAAATTCTAATCCCTAAAAATGGTTTCTTTGTGGTAGTTGATAGGTTAAATATCGAAAAAAATAAAAGTTTCAACAAAAATGCAAAAATGGACATTTTGCAACCTGCAATTGGAATAGAACTGTCAGACCAAGAGAAAAACACTTGGTTTGGATTTGGAGGTAAATGGATACCGCCATCGGAAATAAAAGATTTTCTCGGGAGCAACGGAAATATAGCCGTAAATATTAAGCTCACGAATTAAATACCGTGTGGTAACAATGGCTATAATTAATACGGGTTTTAGTGCCAAACCCAAAGTTGGTACTTATTAACAAAGTCCGCCAAATTTACAATTTGACGGTTAGATGAAAAAAGATAACAGTAAAATTGTAAATTTGGCTAAGTGCTAAACCGAATAGTAAGTGACTTTTAATCCCTTACTATTCTTATACAAACTGTTGGCATTCATTGTTGGGTATACTCCAAATTAAAATGTAACAAATATTAATTTTAATCAACCAATTATATAGCATATCGAAAAATGAAAAATTACTCAATAATTAAACTTAGTACAATGTGGTCAACAGAAGGATTAAAAAATGACGTTGAAAGAATCTTAAATGAAAAAACTGCTCAAGGATTTGAAATCGTATCTGTAGCATTTGGAGTAAATTTATGGTGGATGCCTACTGCTTTTGTAACAGTATGTAAATAAATCATGAGGAAAAGAATTCTGACTTGTAAGTCGTTCGTGGTAAAAATCCTTAACCGAATTCACTCGAATTCAGAAAAACAGAAAACGGAATTAAGTCGGGTAAATAAAAACTTCAATAAAAACAGCGAGATGCCAATGATGGCTATAATTAATACGCGTTTTGGTGCTTAAACCAATGTTTGGGTATATTTTTTTAGTCCGCCAAATCTTTTGATTTGGTTTTTAGAAGAATAATATAAAACAACGTGTAAAGCATGTGGCTTTAACTTTGTAACTATGTGTCTTAACGAACGTTTGACATAGATTCGTCAAAATCAGAATAACCAATTATGAGAATTTTTATTGTGATAGCTTTCATTCTTTGGACTACAGCTCGACACGAAGCAAGTCACGCTTTGATAGCTTATCTCGAAGGCTCAAAGATTGAGGAATTAAAGCTCTTGCCAGGTATTCATGATGAGTTAGGATTTTATTTTGGATATGTCAAGCATTCAGGAGATACAACTTGGTTAACAAAATGTGCGCCATTTTTTAGTGATTTACTAATCCTACTTTTCTCAACAATTTTACTTTTAAAGATAAAGTCTAAAAAATATTATCGCGAAATTTTATTTTTCGGATTTGTATCACCAATTGTTGATTTAATTTACAATTACCAAGGCGGTTTATGGAGGAGTGGAACAGATGTTTCTGTTATGCTAAACCAGCTCCCAAATTGGACTGTTCATTCCTCATTCATCTTAACCATTAGTGCTTCACTATACGGATTTATATATTTTAGAAATAGACAAAAAACAGAAACAAAAAACTAAAGCCAACTATGCAAATAAAAAATAGGCTCATAAGCACTACAGTCAATGCTTATGACTCAGATCAAACTTTGTGTTACCCGAAACTTTCGTGCTTCAAAATCGACTACTTTTCATATACTTAACCTTGTACGTCATTCAAAAAAAATAGTAATCAATAAATGAATTACCAAACATTTCAGCCAAATTCTGATTTGGAATCGCTTATCAGTTGCTATTGGACATTAGAAGTTCCCGCAGAATATGAAGCACAAAGACAGCGGATAATTCCAGACGGAACGATTGAAATGGCTTTTATCCTTGGGGACGATATTAAACGATATACTTCCGAGGAAGAATTCATTATACAACCTCGTGCAATGGTTCTTGGACACACAATCGAGCCATTTTACATTGAACCGACAGGATATGTAAACACTTTTGCAATTCGTTTTTACCCTTACGGTTTTGCTAATTTTGTAAATATGCCGATTAAGAATTTAGCAAATAAGGAAACACCTATTGAATTACTGTTCGGAGAAAAAACCTCTAGTGACTTGGAGCGAAAAATAATTGAAGCCACTGATAGTAGTGAACGAATAGAAATTATTGAAAACTTTCTTTCAGATAAATTAAACGAAAAAACTACGATTGACAATATCGTTAAAACTACGGTAGACGCACTTTTAGCAACAAACGGAAGTGCTTCGATAAGCACAATTCTTAAAGAAGATTTATCCAAACGGAGACAACTTGAACGAAATTTTAAAAAACAAATTGGTGTTAGCCCAAAACAGTTAGGTAAAGTAATCAGACTGCAAACTGCCTTAAAAATGCTTCTTAATAAAAAGTCAGAAAACCTGACTGACATTACTTATGAAAGTAAATATTTCGACCAAGCACATTTTATAAAAGACTTTAAAGAGTTTACAGGAATCAACCCGAAGGAGTTTTTAGGTAATGAAAATATGGCACTTTCTACTTTATTCTACAAATAATCAGCGAGTCGCATTTTTACAATTTTTGTTATTCTACGTAATCTAAATTTGCCCTGTCAAATCAAACAGGACCAAATGAAAAATTCAATACTGTATACAGCTATAATCCTTTCTTTTAGTATTACAGCTTGTAACAGTCAAAACAAATCAAAAACCGAAACTACCCCGGTTACATCTAACATTAATCAAAAAACAAAAGAAATGAAAAGTCATATTTCAATTTTTGAAATTCCCGCAACGAATATATCGCGAGCGGTAAATTTTTATCAAGTAATTTTAGGTGTCAATATTGAAAAAGTGGAAATGCCAGGAATGGAAATGGGAATATTCCCTTACGAGGAACAAATGGTAACAGGAATAATTATTAAAGGAGAAGGATCCAAACCTTCTGCTGACGGAGTAACCATTTATCTAAACGCAGGGGATGATCTTCAAACCATTCTTGACAAAGTTGAAAAAAATGGCGGAAAAATTCTTATGCCGAAAACGGCACACGCAGATGAAAGTGGATTTTTTGCTTTGTTTTTGGACACAGAAGGAAATAGACTTGGGCTCAATTCTGAAAACTAAACGCAGGAAAAAGAACGAACGCACAAGGCGTGTTTAATCAAGCAAGGCTACAAAGTAGATTGCCAGTAATAATAATGATTAAGGGAAACCGAGACTAATCGCACACACCAGTTTTGCCGGCCGCCAATAGTGCTTACGCGACGCATCATCCATCGTAAGCACGCCAAGGGTACAACACTGGTCAAGCCTTGCCAAATCATACACAAGAACGTTAGCAAACATGAATAATTAAATATAAAAAAAAGTCGAAACTGGCCTTTCACTAGAATCTATTAAAAACGGAGACAGACCTCACTCATCCCGATTAAAATCAGCATTTGTATTTCTAGATTAGGGGGCTAAGCCTTAATGTATATTGCTTTTTACAAACTTTATGTAGCCTTCCCTAAAAATGGGAAGGCTAAAAATGGGAGCGTATATTATAAGGCGGGCCACAAAGTCAAGCATTACAAGAACAGGCAGGCTTGAAGGGTATGCCTCGTAAGGCTCCTTTGTGCCACTAATAAAAATGAACGCTCCATCTATTACGAGGTCTTGGAGGAAAATCAAAATAGAGTAGAAGAAAATACAGAATATCAAAGACTTAGATAATAGATCACGGAACACCAGTTCGGAACTTTAAAAAGCAATGGGATTCACCCATCCATTGATGAAAGGAAAGCAGCACCTGCTCTCGGAAGTGAACCTGATCATGATCTGCTACAACCTTAGGAGACTTATAACCATACTTGGACCAAAAGAGCTCAAAAACTAGCTTAAAGAGCTTGGTCTTGAAATATTGGCCAAATATCATCCAATTTTCCACCATATAAGCCAACTCGTTCCAATACGAAGTCTTCAGACTCCAAAAAATCACGGTACAACAAAACTTCCCTTTTTGTTGTTTATATACAAATGTCGTCCTGAGATATTCCAAGGCGGTATGGGAGTTGAGAATAGTACACCGAAGTACAAAGGCAGATAAATTAACAATTCGTTTTGGAGGCCGAGAATAGATTATCAATATTGTTAGCTGAAAAGAAAGTTTGCATAACACCTACTCGTAAGAATCTTCAAAGACCTTAAATTTAAGGTTTAATCAATTGATTTTTAGATAATATTAACAAGGTTTTAATACGTTTTTAATGGGGGTCTAGTATCTAACCCTTATAATTGCATTTAACAATAAAAAACGAATTATTTATGAGTGTAACCTATTTGAACACAAAGTCAAAAGGAATAACAAAAACAGTAGCAGAATTCTCCAAACAGGAGAATCAGAGTAATAGGGAATTCCGTGAGTTTATCAAGGAACAAGTTTTGGAGCATAGAAAAGAGGGAATGGATGTATTTAAATCCCCTTGGCCTGGAGATGACCGGAAAAACAAATAACATCCTATCTCAGCAAGAATAACAAGCAAATTACAAAAAGGCTATTTATATTTATTAAATAGCCTTTTGTTATTATATGTGCACAGGTCTACCTAGTAAAGGATATTGATTTTTGGTAGAGCGAAACTGTTAAAAAAGAGTCTCATTGCGATTTTGAAACCTCTGTTTGTCTAAGATAATATCTTTGTTTAGGTCAACAAATAGCATATTCTATCTATACTGCCAGAACCCCTGTCTAATGTCTCACCATCAGTTTTAAAGTGTGTCTTAACAGTGACCTTATTCGTTCTAGGGTCTAACAGCACTTCCAAGAAAAAGACGTACAGGCATAAAGCCTAAATTTTATATTCTTCTTCCAATCTTTAGGATAGCAAAACCGATGCGCCATCAAAAGCTATAATTCAGTGCTACTCCTAAATAAGAAATAATCTTCCTATATTTAACAATGTATGATTTCTTGGTTGAAAAATCCTGCCGGATTTACCGCCCCGATATCATAGCTAAACCGTTGGGCTATTTTTAAAACCAAATTTATGAAACCAATTTCAAAGCTGTATTTAAAGACATTCTTCTATACAGGAATCCCGTACGGACTGATAATGATGGCGTTTGATTTCGTTGATGGCAATGGATTTAGATTATGGAAATTTTTGTTAATGGCGTCCTTTTTCGGAATTACGATGTCCTTGATTTTAGTTTCATTCCACAAACACAGACTTCAAAAAAATGGTATTCAGGTAATTACAGATGAAAATCTAGGGGTTACCCAGAGAAAAAGTCTTACATCAGAATTAAATAAATTAGAACTAATAGAAAAGCTTAAAATCGACCCAATAATCGGAAAAATGAAAATGACCAAAATCGAAAATGGAATTCTGTTAAAAACCGGAATGACTTGGAAATCTTGGGGAGAAGAGATTAAAATAATTCAGAAAACCGACATAGTAACCGATTTTGAATATCAAATTTCGAGTAGTCCGAAATTGAGAACAACCTTAATCGATTATGGGAAAAATCTTGAAAATATCAACCGAATAGAGAAAGCAATAAAAAACATTGCCTAAGAGGCGTGTATAATCAAGCAAGCCTACAAAGTGGATTGCCAGTAATAATAATGATTAGGGAAAACCGAGACTAATCGCACAAACCAGTTTTGCTGGCCGCCAAGAGTACTTACACCTCGCATCACCCAATGTATGCACGCCAAGGGCACAAAACTGGTCAAACCTTTAAATCAAAGCCTAAAATTGGTGGCGCATGAGTAAATATGAAAGCATATACTATTAAAAACTACGGAGAGCCCGGGAGAGTACTCAAGCTTGTGGAAGCCGAACAACCAACAACTAAGAATACCGAGGTCCGGATTAAAGTTTGTGCAACAACAATCAATGATTACGATTGGTGCATTACTACCGGAAAACCTTTTGCTTATCGACTTTTCTTTGGGATAATAAGTCCCAGGAAAAAATTAATGATACCAGGGATGGAGGTTTCAGGAATTGTGGAGCAGGTCGGAAATAATGCTACAAAATTTAACGTTGGTGATGCCGTTTACGGTGACATCTCACAATTAGGATTTGGTAGCTTTGCTGAGTTTCTTTGCATAGACGAGAAAGCACTTGCTCGAAAGCCAGACGGCATGAGCTTTGAAGAGGCAGCTAGTATTCCGCACGCAACAATGCTTGCTTTACAAGGTCTGCGGGATGTGGGACAGATAAAAGATGGTCAGAAAATCTTGATCAACGGCGGTGGCGGCGGTGTTGGTTCATTTGGACTTCAAATAGCAAAACTTTACAATGCAGATGTGACAGGGGTTGATACGGGTGAAAAATTAAAAGCGATGCAAACCCAGGGGTTTGACAACGTAATTGACTATAAAAAAGAAGACTTTACTAAGAGTGATCAGCAATATGATTTAATCCTTGATTGCAAGACCAATAGATCGCCCTGGAAATTTTTAAAGGTTCTTGAACCAGAAGGAAAATACGTTTCAATAGGGGGTAGGCCCGGCAATATGTTGCAAATGCTTTATATGAGTCCAATACTAAAGTTATTTAGCAAGAAACGTTTTCACATTGTCATGTTACAAACTAATAAGGACTTGGAGTACATCAATCAACTTTATGAGAACAACAAGATAAATTGTGTTATTGATGGTCCTTATACTTTTGATAAAATTCCTTGGGCGATTCAACGATTTGGAGATGGACTGCACAATGGTAAAATTGTAATTTCAGTAAGCTAACAGTGCCACAAAAATGGCTATAATTCATCTGGCAATCCTAGGATGACGGCTTGGTAATATCGGAATAGTCCTCCCGGACTATTCCGCAACGAAAACCATAGCCCAAACCTTGCCAGTAATTAAAAAAAACCGCCGCGAAATCAAAAGCATGACGCCTTTGGGTCAATCTATAGAGTAATTGTTTTAAACATACCTTAGTGGCTTTTACATTGTAAATATTGAATATAATGATTAGCTTTGTAACTAGTTAATTTTTAATCCAAATGGCAGCAGTTTACTTTCTATATACTAAAAAAAATCCTTTAGGATTAGCGCTGTCATTATCTTACTTACTTGACGATATTTTTTTAAAAAATTCAAAAGAGTTTATTAATTAATCCCTGTTACGACTCAAAACAGGGCTACTCTTTATTATTCTCAAATTCTAATCTTATTTTCTTCTTAACATTACTATTAGCACTCAAAAACAGGAGCTCAATATACTGCGCACTATTTTGAATGATTGGGTCACAACTATATAATATTAAGAAGGAAATTCAAAAAAAAATATTATGTCAAAAAATGTAATTTTAACTACCGGGATATACGATATGATTAAAGATCATGTTCGAAGAAAAAAAGTAACCAAACAAGAAGAAGAACTATTACTTTTAGAATTAAAAGAGGCCAAACAAGTATTTAGACGAGACTTACCTAATGATATTGTTACGGTAAACCGACGTGTAGTAATTAAAGATTATACGGAAAACAAAGAAAAAGAATATATGTTTGTGTCAACCACTAAAACAAACAATAAAAAAGGAAAATTATCTATTTTATGCGATGTTGCCGTTGCCACAATTGGTAGACAGGTAGGCGATATAATAAATTGGCCTTTTAAGGATGGGGAAAGAAAACTAGAAATTTTAAAGGTTGAAAATATTTAGCCATACCATCAAAAAAATAAAAAAGAGTCTTTGTTTTAATAACGCAAAGGCTCTTTTTTAATTTTCTAGGTACAATTAATATACTTTCAGGCTATGAAAAGGGAAATCTCACTTTATTCTGAAGCCAACAATTAATTAAATATATTTTATCACAATAATTTTTTACCAATAGATCATTCTATGAAATTTATATTTGATAAATGGTTATTGAGTATTATATCTTACATTCTGTTCTTAATCGGAATTATATAGTACCCTAATCCGGAATAAAAAAACTACTGGCAATAAAGAGCTGAGGTGATAAACAATACTTTTCTACATTCATTTTTGACATTATTATTCTAGGCTACCTATACAGATGCACCCGTTTGGAACAAGTCGTAATGTCGCTTAATTTTTTTGATTGGTTCGCTGTAGATGTACTTGGAATTAATAAAATAATGGAGCATTTCACTGGTCGCAAAAAATAACTTTGACATTTTTGTAATAGCTTAAAGATTATTTGTTGGATGAAAGATTACGACTACCAACATTCTGTATAACTAATTACTTCTAGACTACTTACGAAAATCCACGGATTTTCTATTCGGTTCTTATTTGCTAAATTAGGTGTTTAAAACAAGCAACACACCATATACAATTACCATAGTAACAATTTAAGAGCGGCAATAAATGAATAAACAAAGGCGAATATTACTTTCATTTGCATTTATTACGTTTTTAGCATATTCTGGTTTTTCGCAGCGTCAACAGAATTTTGAATATTCAAGTCCAGAAAGTTCAGGTTTTTCAACTGTAAAGCTTGACTCACTTTCGAGGTTTCTAACTAGTGCAGGATCTTCATCACTAGTCTTATTAGTGGATGGTAACATAATTTTTGAGTGGGGAAAGACGGATTATAGACATACCATTCACTCTATAAGAAAACCACTTATAAGTGCGCTCTATGGAATTTATGTTGGCAGAGGTATAATTGATACTACTGCAACCTTAAAAGACTTGAATATTGATGATATTATACCAAGTCTTTCAGAAAAGGAAAAATCAGCTAGAATTATTGATTTGTTGAAATCAAGGTCAGGAGTTTATCACGATGCTGCTGCAAACTCAAGTGGAATGGTTTCAAATAGACCCGAAAGAGACGAATTTATACCGAATGAAAACTATTTTTATAATAATTGGGATTTTAACGTTTTGGGAGCAATTCTAGAACAAGCCACAGGAAAAAGTGTGTTTGAACTTTTTAAAACTGAAATTGCCTATCCAATTGGTATGAATGACTATTTGGGTGAATACTCCCAAATTGATGGTGAAGATGAAAATACAAGGATTCCTAATGTAGATGGATTTTATCAATATGAAAAGAGCAAATCAAATTACCCAGCCTATCATTTTAGGCTTTCAGCTAGAGATATGGCTAAATTTGGACAACTATATCTCAACAATGGTAATTGGAAAGGAAAGCAAATAATTCCAAAATCTTGGATTGAAGTAAGTACAAAAGCCTATTCTGTAACAAATCCAGGATATGGAATTGGTTATGGAATGATGTGGTTTGTTCTTATGGAAAACGAGTTTAGGAAAGGTGCATCCTTTTACCATACAGGAAAAAATGTGCATATGTTAGGAATATATCCTTCTTCCAAAGTTGTTTTAGTTCATAGAGTGGATACAGAGAAAAAACACACATTTAACCAAAATGATTTTTATAAAATGATCGAATTGGTTTGGGATTCAAAAGTAGAATAAGCTACTGACATTGTATGTGAAATCACGGCACCCTACGGAATGCTACGCCTTATATACGATCTGTTGGCAGTACTTAGACAAAGTTGAAAATAACCATTATTTAGAATTGAATAAATAATATGAAAACAAAAACATTTTTAACTTTTGTAGGCGACCAATGCGGAAAGGCTGAGGAAGCGATAAACTTTTACACTTCCATCTTTCCGAATTCTAAAATTAAAATTATAATAAATTACTCCGAGGGAGAGGCAGGAGGTACACCTGAACTAATTAAATATGCAGTATTTACATTAAATGGAACTGATTATTTGGTTTCTGAAAGTAATTATAATCATGCTTGGTCATTTACACCTGCAGTTTCAATTTTTATAAGTGACAATTCTGATGATGTGATACATACACTTTTTGAAAAACTTTCTTCAAACGGTGGACAGGTAATGGTTCCTTTAGACAACTACGAAGGTGATGGGGATTACGGATTTGGTAAGAAGTTTGGATGGTGTCAAGACAAATATGGTATATCCTGGCAATTTGTACTTACTGAATAACTAATTATGAGCAAACTATCGAAATAGAAAATTATTACTGCCAACTATATGTATTTTTGGTAGGGAAGGTCTTTATGATGTAGGCAGCAATAGAGGGATAATTTCCAAATTTCAATTTGATGAATATGTTAGATTAGTACAACTACCATTAAACGATAACCATAAGACATCATGCGAATAATAATATTCCTTATATTTTTATCCATTTTAGCACCAATATTTAACGGCTGCAATAAGACTCAAGAAAAAACAGGACTTGAGGCTATAAATGCGTACGTAGAAAACAATGTCAACAACATAAGATATGACATTAGGATATTTGATCCGCCACCCCCTCCAGAATGGCAAGACAGCCTAAAACATAACGGTAGGACAAGACCAGATTCTGTGATTAAGCACCTAAAGCCACTTAAAGTTTATGTGACTATAGATATAGAATACGATTCAGCTTTTATTTCGGATTTAAAACCTGTCAAGGGATTTAGTTTTGTTAAGGACATTAAACCGTATAAGGCTTCCCTATCTTTGGATAGCACTTCTTTTTCTAAAAAACAGGGAATAATTTTGGAGTTCTTATCCAGAAAGGATTTTTTTTTAAAACACGAAAGGATACAACATGAAGAGGACTATGGCGGTATTGTAAGTTTTAGGAATTTGATTTGTTCCGTAGATGGCAGTAGGGCCGTGTTTGAAGTTTCATATTTTAAAGGAAAGTTGAACGCAAGTACAGCTATTGTATATGCCGAAAAACAGGATGGGACTTGGATATTTCATTCTAAGCCAATATCCATATCTTAACTATTTATACTAGCCACAACAAAGTGCTGAGGTGAAAAACAATACTTTTCTGCATTTAATTTGAGTCCTGTTTACCCTTTGGCTATTTCGAAGCTACCATGTACATCAAGACATCCGTATTGATGTCAACTCCAAAAGATTTTTTATCTTTATTAGTAAGAACTAATTTAGGCAAGGACATTCTACTTTACTCACAACAACTTGAAAACCAGATGTAAGTTCTCACAGAACTGAAGGTGGTACAAGGGGTAATAGACGGAGAGAGACTTATTAATGTTGTCGAAGTTTTTAGCTTCCTTGAGTATGATTAATTATTTGGATCTGAATTCCTTAAGAAAATTATCACGGAGTTTCTATTCGGTTTTTATTTGCTAAATTAGTTACTTAACCACGCAATTAACGATTCACAAGCCTACAGGCAACAATTATGGAATAAGTAATTTTAAATTATTATAGAAATTTTATAAAAAAATTAATCTATGCTAAACTATTTACTTTTAATTCAAAGTACACCCAAGGACGAAAAAGGCGTATTGGATGTAAACCCACAATCTATCATTGAAAAATTGGATACTTGGTTGGACGGGTTAATTAAAGCCATACCAAATATTCTAATAGGATTAGCAGTATTTATCGCTATGCTCTATTTAGGACGTTGGCTTGGGCGGTTAGTAAAGCGTATTTTAAAAAATAAGGGGCGTCAAAATTTTGGCGACTTGCTCGGTGCCTTTACGAGGTATATTGTTGTTATTTTTGGCCTTGCCTTATCGTTGACCATAATGGCACCAAACTTAAGTCCGGCCGATTTAATTGCCAGCTTGGGTGTTTCATCGGTAGCTATTGGCTTCGCATTTCAAGATATTTTACAAAACTGGTTGGCTGGTATTCTAATACTACTTCGACAACCATTTGAACTTGGCGACCAAATTGTGGTGAACAATTACGAAGGTACGGTGGAAAAGATTAAAACCCGAGCCACAATCATCATCACGTATGACGGTAGGCGTGTAGTAATCCCTAACAATACTGTTTACAATAGTTCTGTGGTTGTAAATACCGCACACGAATTTATTCGCTCACAATATGATGTAGGTCTAGGATATGATGAAAATTATATGGAAGCGATGAAAATTTTAAAAGAAACCATTGAAAAGGTAGAAGGCGTGACTTCAGAAAAACCAGTTGAAACTTTAGTTTGGGACCAATCTGACAGCTGGTTAACAATCCGTGTTCGTTGGTGGACAAAAAGTGATCGAGCCAGTGTGGTACACGTATGGTCAAAAGTTTTACACGATACTCAAAAAGCAATGGAAGATGCTGGTATAGACTTGCCATTCCCAACGCAAGTAGAAATTCAGAATGCACACGACTTAAAAGAGGCTAGACAAGATATGGAAAGAAAATTCAATACCGATAAAAAGGTGAAATCGAAACGAGCCAAGGAAATTGAAAAAAAGGAAGCAGAAAATAATTCCGATGACCAAGGGAAGAAAAGCGAATAAATCCAATAAAAAGAATGGTTTAATAGAACAATATATGAATGACATTTATTGTAATCGTTGCTACAAATGAAATTGGCTAACTGGGCAAAACTGCTTCGCTGCGGACGCCTTGGTTAAAACAAAATGAAAGCATATATGATAAGCTTGTAAGCAAGCGTTAAACTCCGAACGACCACGGAAAATAATTAAAAAGTATTATATGAGATATTCAATTTTTACTCTATTTATGTTAGCCCCTCTATATTTATCTGCCCAAAGTTCCGATTATTCCGTTTCCTCCTATCTTACGGAGGGTACGAAGGCACCCAATACGCATTATATTGGAGAAGCTTGGTTGAATGCCATCATTCATGATGATGCCGACTTGGGTTATAACATAACGAAAGCAACCTTTAGAGCCAACTCCACCCTGGATTGGCATAAACATAGTTCTGTACAGGTTTTAATAATTGTAGAAGGTAAAGCCTATTATCAGGAGAGAGGAAAAGAACCTGTAATACTGAAAGAAGGTGACGTAATTAAATGTGGCAAGGATATCGAGCATTGGCATTCCTCTACCAAGGACAGTGATGTAACGTATATGGCCTTCTATGGCGGTGACCAGCCTACTATTTGGACAGAGGTACTAACACAAGAGTATTATGATAAGGTGGCTGACAAGCTAAAATGTGACTAATGATGACCAAAATTGTTCAGGATGTATATTCGATTTAAAGTATACCAGCGTACAATAACGGCTATAATTCATTGCGATATCATGCAAAAAACAACAATAAGGATTACTAAACGGCCTGATTCCATCAGTAGAAATGTCTACGACGTTCCCCACAACGAAATGATAGCTTAGAAGCTGTAAGAATTGTTTAGAAATTAAATGGATAAAACGATATTTGAAATTGCCAAAATGGACTGTCCTTCAGAGGAAAATCTTATCCGAATGAAATTGGACGGAATTTCAAGTATTGCGAATTTGGACTTTGACATTCCGAACCGAAAATTGACTATTTTTCACAGCGGAGAAATAGACCAAATCGAACAGTCGGTTATCGAACTGAATTTAGGCGGAAAAAAAATCTCGACCAGACAGACCGACCAAACGGAATTTAAAGAAAATGAAAGCCAAAAAAAGCTACTTTGGTCTGTACTTGCAATCAATTTTGCATTTTTCATAATCGAAATGACCACAGGAATTATATCAAAATCTATGGGACTTGTTGCCGATAGTCTAGATATGCTTGCCGACAGTTTCGTTTACGGAATTAGTTTGTTTGCCGTTGGTGGAACATTAATCAAGAAAAAACGGATTGCAAAACTTGCCGGATATTTTCAAATTACACTTGCGATTCTCGGATTTCTAGAAGTTTTAAGGAGATTTTTCGGAGACGAGAAACTTCCGAATTTTTCGACTATGATTATCGTGTCGATTTTTGCTCTTTTTGCAAACGGAATTTGTCTTTATATTTTACAAAAGTCAAAGAGCAAAGAAGAGGCACATATGAAAGCGAGTATGATTTTTACCTCGAATGACGTGATTATAAATTTAGGTGTTATAATTGCAGGGGTTTTGGTCAATTGGTTGAGTTCCAATAAACCTGATTTGATTATAGGAACGATCGTTTTTATTTTGGTAATTCAAGGGGCCATTCGGATATTGAAATTGAGCAAGTGAGCTAAAAAAACTACTTACAATATAATGGAACTAAAATAACGAAGTATTCAACTACGTCCGAATCTATTTGAAAATGCAAAAGATTGTTCAAAAACGAAAAATTAACGCCTAAATGACGATTATATGAGAGCGTTATGTGCAGCTAAAAAATTGAAATAAATGGGAAATACTACCATAGATATAAATGAATCTTCAATAAAAAATTTCATTGAATCGCTAAGACCAGAAGATCCTGATATTAGAAAAAAACTCGATTTCGGCTATTCCTATGATGGGAAAACAGCTATACTTTATGAAATCAGACCTTTTTGGGATAATCCAGAAGAGATACTAAACATTGAGTTTGCAAAAATCAGATTTTATAAATCTCGAAAAGAATGGAATTTATATTGGATGCGTGCAAGTGGAAAATGGCAACTGTACGGACCGTTTCCGAAATCAACCTATATAGAAAAGATAATTAATGTTATAAAAGAAGATGAATACGGTTGCTTTTTTGGATAATCACTACAAAAATATCATCAAGAATATTGCCCAAGAATTAGATTGCTGATTTAACTGCTATTTCAATTTAAGAACAGAGGAAATGCAAATGGCTGTAGCTAGGGTAGAAGCAATTAGTAAATATATATCCTAGGGTCGAATAGCAAGATTTAGGAGAGGAAATAAATTGAAGGAGATAGTGACAAGCAGAATATGTCCGTTTCGGCATACTTGGTGTCGGGTTTTTCTTAGCCTCCTTTACGGCTCTCGCACAAGCGGTAAAAGGTTTCGATCTCTCCATTGCCTATGCAATTTGGGGCGGCACAGGTCTCTTATTTACTACCATAGCCGGAATTATACTTTTTAAACAAAAGCTTACTAAAATCGGATGGATAGGTGTTGTTTTGATGGTAGGAGGGATACTGCTATTACGACTATCCTAAGGGAGGTATCCAACTTTTTTTTTTGGAATCATAAAATGGCCCATTTAAATCAGTTAACCTAAAATAAATGTCAAGAAACCCTTGAGTCACATCTTAATAGGTTTTTTATAAAGTATTATTTAGTAGCTTTGCACCAGAAATGAAATTTTTGAACAGCATATTACGTCTTCCATTTTTCAGCACTTATTATTATACTCTAATAATATCTGCTCGGAATGGTTATATATATACTTCAAATTGATTTAAAAAACAATAAATAGTAACATCATTAAAGCCCGAGCATTTGCTCGGGCTTTTTTTTTATTTAAAAATGAAATGGATACAGTAGACAAATTAAAAGAAAACGTAGAAATTATATTTCCAGAGAACGGCTTAAAGGAAAAATTGGAACAATCCGAAAAAGACGGAAAGAAGCTAATTATTAAACTTGGTTTTGACCCAACGGCACCAGATTTACACTTGGGACATGCCGTTGTACTTAAGAAAGTAAAACAATTTCAAGATTTAGGGCATCAAATTGTTATTTTGGTTGGAGATTTTACAGCTAGAATAGGAGATCCAACAGGGAAAAATAAGAGCCGTAAACCTTTGAGTAATGACGAAGTGTTGTTGAATGCTGAAACGTATATTACGCAGCTATCCAAGATAATTGATGTAAATAAAAGTAAAATAGTTTTTAACTCAGAGTGGTTGGACAAGCTTTCTTTTTCTGAAATTATCCAAATTTTATCTAAAGTTACCGTTGCTCAGTTGATGCACCGAAACGACTTTAACAAGCGGTTCTCCGAAAACTCCCCTATAGCCATGCACGAGCTTGTATATCCTATATTACAAGGTTTTGACTCCATAAAAGTTAACTGTGACATAGAAATGGGCGGCACGGACCAGCTTTTTAACTGTACAATGGGAAGGCAGTTACAGCAAACTTATGGAACTAGTCCACAAACTGTCATGTGTATGCCACTATTAAAGGGGTTAGACGGTAAGGAAAAAATGAGTAAATCCTTAAATAATATCATAGGCTTAACAGACGTGCCCAATGAAATGTTTGGTAAGACAATGTCCATACCCGATACCTTAATTACAGAATTTTTAGATTTGACAACTGACTTTTCTGCCGAGGAAAAACAAGCGTTAAAAGTCCGCTTGGCAAACGGAGAAAACCCTATGGGCCTTAAAAAAATTATTGCAAAAAACATAATTACGCAATACCATAATAAGGAAGCAGCACAACAAGCCGAGGACTTTTTTACGAATCAATTTCAAAACAAAAAATTTGAAGAAAAAGTATTTGAACCTGTTTTACTTGAATCCATTGAATCTGAAAACGGAAGCATTAATTTAATTGATTTATGTATCCATTTAAAAGACGATTTGAGTAAATCTGCCATGAGAAGACTCATTGAAAGCGGAGCCGTTCAGATCAATAACGAAAAGATAACAGATGCTTACATACATATTCCACTAGAAAAGGAAACTAAGATTAAAGTGGGAAAAAGAAATTTTTATGAATTAAAATAATAAATCCAGCCAGGACCAAAGTTGTGTAAAACTATTTCTTTGAATTGGCCTATAGCGGGTGTCCGACACGGAAGGTAGACATGCAGGGTACACTAGTTCTGTCGGTAAAATTTGGTACGAGTTTTGCTAATTCTTCATCTGCAGCACATCAGCGACTTTAATGTGGCGAGGCATTATTTGAAAGCGTAGCGAACCGGCCCATGGAAGGCCGTTATCTATGGTGCTGGGCAAGGGAAGGGTAGAAACTCCTTTTCCTACTCGGCCAATAATCGTTGGTGGTCATGGCTAGAACAACGGGAGAAACAATTAAATATTAATAATAATTATAAAAAGAAAATGGCAAAAAACATTTTGACAATGGCAGTGCTAACAGCATTATTTTTAAATTCTTGTAAAGAATCACCAAAGCAAGAAAACGCAGCAACGACCACCACAGAAACTGTTGAAAAAGTTACTGACGAAATTGTCAATATTTCATCAACTGACAAGGACGGAAAAAAAATAAAAATTTCATATAACAACACAAAAGAAACTGCTACTCTAAATTTTAACGGAGAAACTATTGAATTGGTTAGTCAAAAACCTGCCTCGGGAATTTGGTATAAAAACGACCGTTATGAATTAAGTGGAAAAGGAAACGATATTGAATTAAAAAAAGAAGGAAAAGTAGTTTTTACTCATGAAGACGATATTGTAAAAACTTCACTGAGAAATAAGGAAGGTCAAACTCTTGATATGACTTTTAACAACACAACAAATCAGGTAAAAGTTTATGTAAACGGAGGCGAACAAATAGAATTGGTTGGTCAAATATCTGCCTCGGGAATTTGGTATAAAAATGACCGTTATGAATTAAGGGGGAAAGGTGAAAACCTTGAATTGACCGAAGACGGAAAAACAATATTTAAAAATTAAAACTCCACTTTGTAAACATAAGAAGTGTCAGGACCGACGAAAGGTCCATTGTCAAAACCTGGTAGATGGAGCGGCTATTTTTTTATGTTATTATTAAGGAATTATAGATCTTTCTCCAAAGGATGTTTTAATTCAACAAAGTATCATTCATTGAGCCGATTAGGACAACTGATCGGCTCATTTTTTTGCCATAACTGAGCCGAATACGGCTAGAAATTGGCCTACATGCTATAGAAGTGGGGCAGGGGCCTAATAGCTAAATCTTTAGTGAGGTAGGCCTTATTGATAATGGGGTGCTCTTCTTAATAGTTAGAATAAATTGAATGTCTCCCCATTTTTATTTCATGAATTCTGCTTTAAGTGACCCAAGGATGGTATTTTATCCTAATTCATGCGAATTGGTCGGGTATTTTTTGTGGTTCTCATAGCTAATAGTACCTTTTTTTTATTTAATAATCCATACCAGCCATACTTACCGATCGAAAACCTTATTGCAAAAACTACCGAACCTAGTAAACAAAGCTATTTGTTCTAGTATCTTGGGAGGTATTCCTAAGTGTTGGTAGGGTTCTGGAGAATTAGAAGGAACGTAATAGCCTCCTTTAATACAATAGGATGAATACTTTATTATTGTATAATTAATATAAAATACCAAGAAAATGACGCAAAAACCTACTTTTTGGATAGTTGTATTAGCGGTGGTGATCCTAGCTTTTGGCGTAGGCATTTATCTTCAGGACATACAACACCAGAAAAGCACAAAAGCCGCATGGCAAGCCAATCGTTTTAATATTACGAGATTTGATAAAATTATGAAATATGCCGCCGAAATGGATGCTGAAAATTGGTCCATGATGCGAGATAGTATCGGAATGCAACTAGATAGTCTGATGATTTTAAGATTTAGGAAGGAAAAGGACAGTTTGGATGCCCTTAAGAAAAAATAATCCTATCATGTAGTTGGATAGTTCTAGACAATACTCGGAAAAGGGTATTCCTATATATGGCCGGCTGCTATTTTTCTTATGTAAGATGGGCAAATAAACACAACTAGTACTCCGGTTGGTTAGCTTGCCAAGCTTATAAGTATAGTAATTCTACAGAACCCTTGGCTTACTTAAAGAAACCAAAGGCGGCCAAAATAAGACAAATAACTACCGATACCAAAATGATGACCAAAACCACTACCATAAGGCTAAGGAATCCGTTAAGCACCTTAGTACCAAAAGAAAGATCTTTCATACGTTAAGATTTTACTACAATTTAGGGAATATTTGTTTAATAATTTGCAGTCCTCTTTCCAATTCGTTTAAATGTTCTACAAATAAGATGTTTTTAGGTTAAGTGGTAAGCTTAATGGATAAAATACTGAAAACGAGGCATTCTTTAGAAGGCGGCAGCTTATGGAGAGAACGGTCGTGGTATTTGCAAAGGTGCTTAGTTACTACGGCTGCAAATGAGTTAATACATAATGTTAAACCCCCTTCTTAGAAAAAGAATGGTCGCACTAAACTTAATTGTCGCCTGTCTATATTAGAATCTCTAACTAATAAGTCCTACTGCTCCATTATAGTGCCAATGTAATTCATGATTTGGGTGCTTGCTCCCATATTACGGTTCACATAACTGCTGTTGATGCTTCCTGTAGTTTTCAAATAATCAGCGTCTTTTATAAAGCTATCCAAGATTTTTGCGAAGTCGGCCTTGTTATTTGTTGTTAATACCCCTTTTAGGGCCACCAATTCCTCGGCTTCTTTAAAGCCCTGGTAGTGCGGTCCTATAATTACCGGGATGCCAAATGCAGCGGGTTCCAAGGTATTGTGCAAGCCCGTAGCATAGCCGCCACCGACATATCCGATATCTGCATAACTATATATTTTGGTCAGTATCCCAATAGTGTCTACAATCAATACCTCAAATTCTGATAAGTCCTGAGTGCCGATTTGGCTATACAATATTGTTTTCCTTTGTATAGATGCCGCCAAATTATGAATGTGGTCTTCTTTTATATTATGGGGGGCCAATACATATTTTATGGAAGCATTGCTTGAATTGATATAGGGGACGATAGCTTCTTCGTCCTCGGGCCAAGTACTGCCGGCCACAAAAGTGCTGCCGTTGTTTTTAAAGGCTTCCATAAACGCCAGTGAATTGTCTCTTTGGAGAATTTCGCCCACCCGGTCAAACCTAGTATCGCCACCAATGGCCGTATTGGTTAATTGAATGTTTTTAAGTGCCGTTATGGACTGTTGGTCCTGAACAAAAATAAAGGAGAAATTTCGCAGGGCCTCTCGCATAAATCCGCCATAAGGTTTAAAGAATATCTGTTTTTTCTTAAAAATCGCGGAGATAAGTAGCGTCGGTACCTGACTTTGTTTTAGTGCGTTCAAATAATTGGGCCAAATTTCGTATTTCACAAATATGGCTAGTTCGGGACGTACAATTTTTAGAAACTTGGCAACATTCGCTTTGGTATCCATAGGAAGATAGGTTACCAAATCTGCGGCAGTAGTATTTTTTTTAACCTCATAACCAGAAGGGGAAAAAAAGGTCACTAAAATTTTATGGGAAGGATATTTCTTTTTTAATCGTTCTATAATAGGGAGCCCCTGTTCAAATTCGCCCAAGGAGGCGGTATGTATCCATAGAATATGGTCGTCAGGTAAGATATGGCTGTTTAGATAAGAAAACACGGTCTTTCGACCTTCTGTGAAAAGTTTGATTTTGGGATGGAACAAGGCTATCAATCGCAAAAAAAAGGAACTTATCTGTATGGCTATATTATATATGGTAAACACACTAATTTCGTTTGGGGCTAAAATACACTTCTTTAAATAATATCCATTAGCTGCGAATCCTTATTTTTGTAATATTATTTTTGAATAAATACTGACGATGAAGAAAATACAGATGGTAGACCTTAATGGGCAATACCAAACTATAAAAGAACAAGTAAACGATTCTATTGCCAATGTTTTGGAGACTTCTGCCTTTATCAACGGGCCCGAAGTACATGCCTTTCAAAAAGAATTGGAAGACTATTTGGGGGTAAAACACGTTATTCCTTGTGCCAATGGTACAGACGCTTTGCAAATAGCCATGATGGGATTGGGATTAAAGCCTGGGGACGAGGTTATCACTGCCGATTTTACATTCGCAGCAACAGTAGAGGTTATAGCCTTGTTAAACCTGACTCCGGTTTTGGTTGATGTAGAGCTAGATAGTTTTAATATAGATCCGGTTGCCTTGGAAAAGGCCATTACCCCAAAAACAAAGGCTATTGTACCCGTACATTTATTTGGACAATGTGCCAATATGGATGCTATTATGGAAATAGCAGAAAAACATAACCTATATGTTATAGAAGACAATGCACAAGCTATAGGGGCTAGCTATACCCAAAAGGATGGCAGTAAGAAAAAGGCCGGTACTTTTGGTCATGTAGCAGCGACTTCCTTTTTCCCTTCTAAAAACTTAGGTTGTTATGGCGATGGTGGGGCTATTTTTACCAATGACGATGCCTTGGCGCATACGTTAAGGGGGGTTGTAAATCATGGGATGTACGAACGTTACCATCACGATGTTGTTGGGGTAAACTCTAGGTTAGATTCTATCCAAGCCGTTGTTTTACGAGCAAAATTACCGTTGTTAGATCAGTATAATAAAAGCCGTAGAGAGGCAGCAGAGAAATATTCTAAGGCCTTGGCAGGACATAATAATATTATAGTGCCTACATTGGTGAATACTTGTGCTACACAATGTGAGAATTGCGATTGCCATGTCTTTCATCAGTATACCCTGAGGATTACCAACGGACAAAGAGATGCTTTGGTAAAGCACTTGGGGGAACTTCAAATACCATGTGGGGTGTACTATCCTATTCCATTGCACCTGCAAAAGGCATATTTGGATGAACGATATAAGGAAGAAAATTTTCCGGTAACCAATCAATTGGTAAAAGAAGTAATCTCCTTGCCGATGCATACAGAATTAGACGATGAACAAATAGCATATATCACATCGACCATCCTGGCGTTCGTTAATCAATAGTCACGGATCGGTTTTTTCCATTCAATAGCTAAGGTTATAAAAATTGAAGCCTTTTTGGACAGGAATGGTATGCTTTAAAGTTATAAGTAATTTAATAGATATATTATAAATGAAAATACTAGTTACAGGAGGATTGGGATTTATTGGTTCCCATACAACGGTAGAATTACAGAACAAAGGGTTTGAAGTGGTCATTATAGACGACCTTTCAAATTCGACAGAAAAGGTATTGGACGGTATCGTGGCCATTACTGGTAAAAAGCCGATTTTTGAAAAACTGGATTTAAAGGAAAAATCTAAGGTCGAGGATTTTTTTAAAAGACATCAGGATATTGCAGGGGTCATTCATTTTGCCGCTTCTAAGGCTGTAGGAGAAAGTGTAGAAAAACCGTTGCTATATTATGAGAACAATATAGGTACCCTTGTGTACTTGTTAAAAGAGCTTTCTAAAAAAGAGAAGGCTAGTTTTATATTTAGTTCTTCTTGTACAGTATACGGTCAGGCAGATAAAATGCCGATTACAGAAGACGCTCCGGTAAAAGCAGCAGAGTCTCCTTATGGGAACACCAAGCAAATCGGAGAAGAGATCATTCAAGAGACCTGTAAGGTTACTCCGGCTATAAACGCCATAGCCCTTCGATATTTTAACCCAATGGGAGCGCATCCTTCCACGGAAATAGGGGAATTGCCAATAGGGGTACCACAGAATTTAGTGCCTTTTATCACGCAAACAGGAGCAGGGATTAGAGAGCAAATAGCGGTCTTTGGAGGAGATTATCCTACAGAAGACGGTACCTGTATTCGCGATTATATTCATGTGGTCGATTTGGCAAAGGCCCATGTAGTGGCTTTAGAAAGGCTGTTGAATGCTAAAAATGAAGAAAATTACGAGGTTTTTAATGTGGGTACCGGAAAGGGTAGTTCTGTATTGGAGGCAATTCAAAGTTTTGAAAGGGTTTCGGGCAAAAAACTTAATTATAAGATTGTCGATAGAAGACCTGGAGATATTATGACGGCGTATGCCGATACTACCAAAGCAAATAATGTTTTAGGATGGAAAGCCCAATCTACGCTAGATGAAGCTATGAAATCGGCTTGGTTGTGGGAACAAAAAATTAGAAAGTAAAAATCGCAATGCCTCTTTCTATTGGAAAGGGGCATTTTTTTTGCCTTTTAGCGAGTGTTGATCCCGTTGCAAATCAACAAGGAGTTTTTTTATAAAAAGTATAGTTGATAAGTTTTTTGATCCGTTTAAGGGTATAGCCCGTAGATTATATATGGTTGTAAATTTCCCAAATAGTTCCGAGCTCTTAAGCCATATTGTGGCCGAAAAGTTGTACCAAAACTTGGTAGCACAATTGCAAAAAGATTTTGGATTGGCCAATGTTTTTATAGATATCTCTGCTGAGATATCCCCAAAAGACTTAAAGACGTTGGTACATGAAAAGGTATATTATCTTATTCTAGAAAAATTTACCGACTACTTAAATCTTTTGTATATTATAGATGTATCTGAGAAGGCGATTAAAGGAATTAATGCTACCGATGTAGTAGAGATTTCGGAGCAGGTAACTTTTGAAATTCTAAAACGAGAGTGGCAAAAGGTATGGTTCAAGAATAAATATAAGTCTTAACAATAAACGCAACCAAGGGCATTGTTAAAGATTCTTTTATGGCCCTTTTACAAGACCTTGTGCCAATCTGCTTACATTACACATAGCAATCTGTGGCTGAGACATGTAAAAAAGGCAGGAGGTTAATTGAGGTATTGATAATTTTCCCAACAAACACAGGAGTCCTGCGTTTTATAGCCGGTTCTAATGCTAGGCGGCCCTCTTTTTTAGGGGTGAGATAACACAACCCTTTAAGCTTACCGATAGAGGTTCTTAACTTTGTGTACGAAAAATGGGTGTAATAAAAAAGGCTCTCTTTTTAGACCTTCCAAAAAGGATATTAGCGGCATTAAATGAGTAAGGGTCAAACCTTAGGCTAAAACTTTCGACGAATTGAACTTTATTTCAAAAAGAGGGATTGTGAAGTTTTCCTTTGGTACACATAATAGTTGTTAAAAGGCTAAAGAACAGTGAAGAAAAAGGTATTTTGGGTAAGAGTAATCCACTTTTTATGAATATTATAAAAATTTTCTATTATTAATACCTAAGATAAGCTTAGATATCTTAAATGTTGTATTTTTGAATAAATTTTGTTCAAAAGACAGAGAGAATTTTCATGGATAAATATTCCTTTTTAAACGCTGCGCACACTTCTTATTTCGCAGAATTATACGATAAGTATTTAATACACCCCGACAGTGTAGAACCTAGTTGGCGGGCATTTTTTCAAGGTTTCGATTTTGGAATGGAAAGTGCCGAAGCAGGTGAGGGTGTAGAACAATCAACAGCTCCATTGTCCGTCGAGGGCGGGCAAAATGTAAATGTAGAAGTGCCACTATCGCTTCAAAAGGAGTTTCAAGTGGTGCGGCTAATCGATGGCTATAGAACAAGAGGACATCTGTTTACCAGAACCAACCCAGTAAGGGAAAGACGTCAGTACTTCCCATCCTTGGAGTTGGAGACTTTTGGTTTACAGGCCAGCGATCTTGATACCCAGTTTACGGCAGGGGATATCTTAGGTATTGGCCCAAGTACCTTGCGTCAAATTATTGAACACTTGAAACGCATCTATTGCGACGCTATTGGGGTCGAGTATATGTACATTAGAAACCCGGAAAGGGTAGCGTGGATTCAAAATTGGCTGAATGTCAACGATAACCACCCTAATTTCGATGTAGAAAAAAAGAAGCATATTCTGCATAAATTGAATGAGGCTGTTTCTTTTGAAAGTTTCTTGCACACGAAATATGTTGGGCAAAAAAGATTCTCTCTGGAAGGAAATGAATCGTTGATTCCTGCCTTGGATGCCATGGTAGAAAAGGCCGCCGAAATGGGGGTTGAGCAATTTGTGATGGGAATGGCCCACCGTGGAAGGTTGAATGTGTTGACCAATATTTTTGGCAAAAAAGCAAAAGATATTTTTAGTGAATTTGACGGTAAGGATTATGAGCTGGAAATTTTTGATGGAGATGTAAAGTACCATTTAGGGTGGACTTCGGAACGAAAGGCTGCCAATGGTAACAATATAAAAATGAACATAGCCCCAAACCCCTCCCACTTAGAGACGGTAGGGGCTGTGGTAGAAGGGATCGCTAGAGCTAAACAAGACGATCACTATCCCGAGGATTTTTCGAAGGTATTGCCGATAGTAGTACACGGAGATGCGGCAATTGCCGGTCAAGGTTTAGTGTACGAATTGGTGCAAATGGCCAATTTGGACGGTTATAAAACTAACGGAACCATTCATATAGTGGTCAATAACCAAATTGGGTTTACAACCAACTATTTAGATGCGCGTAGTTCTACCTATTGTACCGATGTGGCTAAGGTTACCTTAAGTCCGGTGTTGCATGTCAATGCCGATGATGCCGAAGCTGTGGTGCATGCCTCTAATTTTGCGTTAGAGTTTAGAATGCGTTTTAAAAGAGATGTGTTTTTAGATCTTTTAGGGTATCGTAAATATGGGCATAACGAAGGTGATGAGCCTCGTTTTACCCAGCCTAAATTATATAAAGCAATCGCCAAACAGAAAAATCCAAGAGACCTTTACGCAGATATCCTGATCGCTCAAGGAGTGATCGAAGAAGGCTATGTGAAAAAACTGGAGGAAGAGTACAAGGCTACCTTAGAGGAAGAACTAGAAGATTCTAGAAAAGAAGCGAAGACGGTAATTACTCCGTTTATGCAGGACGAATGGAAAGGTTTTGATGCGGTACGCGAATGGGAAATGCTCGAGACTATAGATACTACCTACGATAAAGATAAATTGGTGGCTGTAGCTAAGGTGCTTACCGAGCTTCCGAAAGATAAAAAATTCTTGCGTAAAGTAGAGAAACTGGTGAAGGATCGTAAAGATATGTTTTTCAAAAACGATACCTTGGATTGGGCTATGGGCGAGCTTTTGGCCTTTGGAAGTTTGTTAGAAGAGGGGTATTGTGTGCGTATGTCCGGACAGGATGTAGAACGAGGTACCTTTTCTCACCGACATGCTGTTATGAAAGTGGAGGAAAGTGAGGAAGAAGTGATTCTCTTGAATAAAATATCAGAGAAACCAGAAGCCTTTCAAATATACAATTCCCTATTGTCCGAATATGGTGTGGTTGGATTTGATTATGGATATGCCATGGCTAGTCCTAATACCTTGACGATTTGGGAAGCACAGTTTGGAGATTTTAGTAATGGTGCCCAGATAATGATCGACCAGTATATTTCTGCTGCCGAAGATAAATGGAAACTGCAAAACGGATTGGTGATGTTGTTGCCTCATGGTTATGAGGGTCAGGGAGCCGAACATTCTTCCGCACGTATGGAGCGTTATTTGCAATTGTGTGCTAGGGATAACATGTATATAGCCGATGTAAGTACACCGGCCAACTTGTTTCATATGTTGAGAAGGCAAATGAAGGTGAACTTTAGAAAGCCGTTGATCGTATTTACCCCGAAAAGTTTGCTTAGACATCCAAAGGCAGTTTCTACTGTAGAAGAATTTGCCAACGGAAGTTTCCAAGAAGTTATAGATGATCATTCCGCAGACGTGAAAGATATAAAAAGCTTGGTATTCTGTACCGGGAAGTTTTATTACGATCTTTTGGCCTTTAAGGAAGAGCATAATAGAAATGATGTTGCCTTGGTGCGTGTAGAGCAATTATTTCCGCTACCTGCCAAGAAAATGATCGCTATCATGGATAAGTATAAAAATGCCGATGATATGGTTTGGGCTCAAGAAGAACCTAGAAACATGGGGGCTTGGGGGCATATGACCATGCATTTTAGCGAAGCCCATAAATTGAGAGTGGCTTCTAGAAGATTTTATGCGTCCCCGGCAGCAGGTAGCGCGGTCCGTTCTAAACGTCGTCATCAGCAAGTGATCGATTACGTTTTTGACAAGACCAAAAACAATATGAGTAGACAGCCAGAAAAAGATAATTAATTAGACGATATATACGTATTGTTTAGAGTTGGATTTCTTTTTTTAGAAAGGAAAATATAAAAACAGACTAGACGTAAATTAAAATTATAAAGAATGATTTTAGAAATGAAAGTGCCCTCGCCAGGAGAGTCTATTACCGAGGTAGAGATTGCAGAATGGTTGGTTAGTGATGGGGATTATGTAGAGAAAGACCAAGCGATTGCAGAAGTAGATTCTGATAAGGCGACCTTAGAATTGCCAGCGGAAGAAAGTGGAATTATTACCTTGAAAGCAGAAGTAGGTGACGCTGTTGCTGTAGGAGCGGTGGTGTGTTTGATAGATACGTCGGCCGAAAAACCAAGTGGGGCTACTAAGACCGAAACGAAGCCAGCAGCTAAGGAAGAGGTTAAGGAAAAAGCGCCGGCACCTAAAGAAGAAAAAACTTCTTACGCTACTGGAGCAGCATCTCCGGCAGCAAAGAAAATATTAGCAGAAAAAAACATCGATACCGCTACTATTAAAGGAACTGGTAAAGATGGAAGAATTACCAAAGACGATGCCGTAAAAGCAGTGCCGTCCATGGGAACTCCAAAAGGTGGATCTAGAGGTGAGAGCAGGACCAAATTGTCCATGCTTCGTCGTAAAGTTGCAGAGCGTTTAGTGTCGGTTAAAAATGAAACCGCCATGTTGACGACTTTTAACGAAATAGATATGTCTGCAATTTTTGCTTTAAGAGAGCAGTATAAGGAAGACTTTAAGAGTAAGCATGGCGTAGGATTAGGATTTATGTCCTTCTTTACGCAGGCAGTGATAAGAGCACTACAATTATATCCTTCGGTAAATTCAATGATTGATGGTAAGGAAATGATAAGCTTTGATTTCTGTGATATCAGTATCGCTGTTTCCGGACCTAAAGGTCTTATGGTGCCAGTGATCAGAAATGCAGAAAACTTAAGCTTTAGAGGGGTAGAGGCTGAGGTAAAAAGATTGGCCATACGTGCCCGTGAAGGCGATATTACTGTTGATGAAATGACAGGCGGTACCTTTACTATTACCAATGGAGGAGTGTTTGGTTCTATGTTGTCAACTCCAATCATCAACCCTCCTCAGAGTGCTATTTTAGGGATGCACAATATCGTAGAAAGACCAATTGCTAAAAATGGGGCAGTGGTAATTGCACCTATTATGTATTTGGCCTTGTCATACGATCACCGAATTATTGACGGTAAGGAGTCTGTTGGATTCTTGGTTGCTATTAAGGAAGCCTTAGAAAATCCGGAAGAATTACTCATGGGTAATAATGTGAAAAAAGCCTTGGAACTATAGGGTGACCGACTAGTACAAGTCTAATTTTTTAGATAGTAAGACCTGCAATGTGTTATACATTTTGCAGGTCTTATAGTTTTAAATAGAGTTGCGTTTTTTTATAGTCTATAATGGCTTTCCCTTTTTTAAGAACATCGGCACCTATAATACCATCAACAGGAAGGGCTTGGTGTGAAGTAAGGGCTTCGTTCACATGAACCAGGTCGAAAAGCACTATTTTTTGTTTGTTTTTAGACCAACTCCCGAGCGCAACGGTATTCTTAGTAGATATTTTAGTGTACATTTCCGTAGCTCCTGCCCCCGCAGCTTTTATTTTGGATTCCTTGGAGTTTAATTTGAAAAAATCGATTTTGTCCAAACCTATACAGGTGTTAGATGCCCCGGTATCTAAGATAAAACGGCCGCTGATTCCATTTATTTGTGCCGTGACTTCAAAGTGGTTGGTCTTAGTGAGGAGTAAGGGGATTTTTATATAATTCTTTTTCTTTAAAAATTTTTTTAGGCTGGACATCTTGTTCTCTTTTTAACAAAGATAGTTCTATTTTTGCACTATGATATTAACAGATACGCATACGCATTTATACAGTGAAGCCTTTGATGAGGATAGGGATTTGGTAATGGCCAACGCCATAGATATGGGGGTGTCCCGTTTTTTTATTCCTGCTATAGATTCTACTTATACAGAATCTATGTTGACCCTTGAAAAAGCCTATCCGGAGAATGTATTCTTAATGATGGGGCTGCACCCAACCTATGTCAAAGAAAATTATTTGGAAGAATTGTCCCATGTCGAGGAAATGCTTGCATCTCGTAAGTTTTATGCCGTTGGTGAAATAGGGATCGATCTGTATTGGGATAAAACCTTTTTAAAGCAACAACAAGAGGCTTTTAAATTACAGATTCAATGGGCTAAAAAATATAACTACCCAATAGTGATTCACTGCCGTGATGGGTTTAATGAAGTCTTTGAAGTGCTGGAAGAAGAAAAGGGAGACGATTTGTACGGTATTTTTCATTGTTTTACTGGGACCCTAGAGCAGGCACAACGGGCAATTTCTTATAATATGAAATTGGGTATTGGGGGAGTTCTTACCTATAAGAATGGTAAAATAGATACCTTCTTAAATGAAATTCCGGTTGAACATATAGTATTGGAAACAGATGCTCCTTATTTAGCTCCGGTTCCTTACCGTGGAAAACGAAATGAAAGCGCATACTTGGTGCAAGTGCTCGAGAAATTGTCGCTTATATATAATAGGAGTAAGGAAGACTTGGCGGCTATTACTACCGAAAACTCAAAAAGGGTGTTTGGGATATAGTTTTATAGCTATGCAAGTTTAGAAGTGTAAAAGTTCCTTTGAAGATGTTATTATAATAGAAGGTATAACTTGGTTGACAATTTAAATGCTTAATTTCATCGATGTGATAAAACAGGCTAATATTTTAATTATATATACTGGTGGTACCATTGGTATGGTGAAGGATTATGAAACCGGTGCCTTAAAAGCATTCAATTTTAAAAAATTGGTCAAACATATTCCAGAGCTTCACCAGATAGATTGTAAGATCGATACCTTTTCTTTTGATACGCCTATAGATTCCTCTAAT
This sequence comes from Arenibacter sp. 6A1, assembly GCF_012272855.1. Classification (GTDB taxonomy): domain Bacteria; phylum Bacteroidota; class Bacteroidia; order Flavobacteriales; family Flavobacteriaceae; genus Arenibacter. The sequence continues at coordinate 37,737 of NZ_JAAXCQ010000003.1, forward strand.
ATGAATAGTAGTCATTGGGCGGCCATAGCAACTATTATAGAAGATCATTACGATTCTCATGATGGGTTCGTGGTGCTTCATGGAAGTGATACGATGAGCTATACCGCTTCGGCTTTAAGTTATATGTTAGAGAATTTGAGAAAGCCGGTGGTTTTTACGGGGTCGCAACTGCCTATAGGCGACTTAAGGACCGATGCCAAGGAAAACCTGATTACTTCTATTCAAATAGCGGCCTTACAAGAAAACAATAAGGCGGTGATACAAGAGGTATGTTTGTATTTTGAATATAAATTGTACCGAGGCAATAGGACTACTAAGATCAATGCAGAGCATTTTGAAGCTTTTGCTTCTTTAAATTATCCTGCGTTGGCAGAGTCCGGGGTACATTTAAAAGTAAATAAGGAATACTTGTTAAGACCAAAAGGTACTAAAAAGCTTGTGGTTCATAAGGATATGGATCAAAATGTAGCTATTTTAAAAATATTTCCGGGTTTTAACAAATTTGTATTGCAGAGTGTATTAAATTCGCCCCACCTAAAAGCATTGGTTTTGGAGACCTATGGTTCTGGTAACGCTCCTACGGAAGAGTGGTTTGTAAAGGAACTTAAAAAGGCGATTGAAAAAGGTATTTTTATTGTGAATGTGACACAATGCTCGGGCGGAAGTGTCATTATGGGGCAATATGAGACCAGTAAACAACTCCAAAATCTAGGTGTTATTAATGGAAAGGATATAACTACAGAGGCAGCAATTACCAAATTGATGTATGTATTGGGAAATAAAGTTTCTTCTAAGTTGTTCAAAACCATCTATGAAACATCGCTGCGAGGGGAAATGCAATAAAAATAACGTTCTAAATTTCTTTAACTAATATATTTTTTGTTATTTGGACGTCTGAAATCATTGAAAATAGAGAGGTGGCCGAGTGGTCGAAGGCGCACGCCTGGAAAGTGTGTATACCCCAAAAGGGTATCGAGGGTTCGAATCCCTTCCTCTCTGCAGTTAAGTTTTATTTAAGTATTATAATTTTTTTTTATCTTTAACCCATTAACTAACTAAAATTAAGTTTTAAAAAAATGAAAAAATCATTCTCTATCCTAGCAGCGGCTGGGTTATTTGTGGCAGGTACAAATACAGTAAGTGCAAAAGTTGCAGCTGCGGCAGTGGTTTTGCAGGATGCAGCTCCAGAAGCTGAAAAAGGATTTACTCAAGTATTGAAAGAACAGTTTATCCAAGGGGGCGCAGGCTTCATGGGAATTGTACTTTTATGTTTGATTCTAGGATTGGCAGTAGCTATCGAAAGAATTATCTACCTTAATTTGGCTACAACAAATACAACAAAATTAAAACAACAAGTAGAAGACGCTTTGGCTTCCGGTGGTATTGATGCAGCGAAAGAAGTTTGTAGAAATACAAAAGGACCTGTTGCTTCTATTTTCTACCAAGGATTGGAAAGAGCTGGAGATAGCATCGAATCTGCTGAAAAAGCGGTTGTTGCTTACGGTGGTGTTCAAATGGGACAATTAGAGAAAAACGTTTCTTGGTTGTCATTATTTATTGCTGTTGCTCCTATGCTTGGGTTTATGGGTACGGTAATTGGTATGATCCAGGCCTTCCAGAAGATTGCTGCAGTAGGTAACTTAAGTGCCTCTCTTATTGCTGGTGATATTCAGGTAGCATTATTAACTACGGTATTTGGTCTTATTACTGCGATTATCCTACAGATTTTTTACAACTACATCATCGCTAAGATTGATAGTATTGTAAATGATATGGAAGACTCTTCAATCACTTTGATTGATATGTTGTCAGATCACAAAAAATAAGTCGGACTTAATACTTATAGTATCATGCATAAAATAATAAAAATAATATTGGTTATTCTTGGAGCTGTTGGAGCCATACTATGGTTTCAGTTGCCTTCAACAGATATGCCAGCAGGAGAAGCGGTAAATAGCGCTTCCATGAACTTTATGTTCATTATTACGTACTTGTTGTTAGGAATCGCTGTGGCAGCTTCATTGATTTTCGGATTAGTCAATTTGTTGACTTCGAAAGAGGCTATTAAAAAGGCAGCATTTGCAGTGATAGGTTTATTGGTTGTAGTAGGGGTATCTTACGCCTTGGCCGATGGAACTGACATTGATTTGAACGAAATGGCCAGAAAGGGCATTCCAACAACCGAAAGTACAGTGAAGTCAATTGGAATGGGATTAAACGTATTCTTTATATTGACAATTATTGCGGTTGCCGCCATGTTATGGTCGGGAGTTAAGAAAATGATTAGTAAATAATAAATAAAATATTATGCCAAAAAGAGGAGCACCACCAGAGGTTAATGCGGGTTCTATGGCAGACATAGCGTTCTTATTGCTGATCTTTTTCCTAGTGACAACCACTATTGAGACAGATGCAGGTCTAGATCGTATGTTACCACCGATTGAACCGCCAGATCAAGATGTCGTTATTAAGGAAAAAAACATTTTTCAAGTTAGCATTAATAAGGACGGACAATTATTGGCAGATGAAGAGTTGACAGAGCTTAAAAATCTTAGGGCAAAAGCCATTGCCTTTTTAGATAATGGAGGCGCTCCTGCCGGTAGTGCAGATTACTGTAACTACTGTCAAGGAGAAAGAGATGTAGCTTCTTCAGATAGTCCACAGAAAGCTATTATTTCGCTAAAGAATGATAGAGAGACGAAATACGGTACTTACATTACGGTTCAGAATGAATTGGTAGGAGCGTATAACGAATTAAGGAATAGAGAGGCTCAACGTTTGTACAAGAGAAACTTTACAGACATGGAAGCAGAATATCTAAACCCCGAAACGCCAGATGATGTTAGGGATGCCTTAAAAGAGAAAGTGAAGAGAATTCAAGATTTGTTTCCTCAAAAACTTTCAGAAGCAGAGACAGCATCTTCGTCAAAATAATTTAGAAGTTAAAAGAATTTACTATGTCAAAATTTAACAAGAAAAAAGATGCGGCATTACCTGCAGTGAATACTGCATCGTTGCCAGATATCGTTTTTATGCTCTTGTTCTTCTTTATGACGGTTACAGTAATGAAAGATAGCACCCTTAAGGTAGAGAATGTTCTGCCAAATGCTACTGAAGTTAAAAAGCTAGAAAAAAAGGACAGGATTATCTATATCTATGTTGGGAAACCTACTCGTGAATACGAGAAAACATATGGTACAGAATCTAAAATTCAATTAAACGATAAGTTTGCTCAGGCATCGGATGTTGGAGATTACATTTTACAGGAAAGAGCTAAAAAACCTCAAGAACTGCAAGATGTTTTAACAACAGCTCTTAAAGTAGATAAGAATGCTAATATGGGTATCATATCCGATATTAAACAAGAACTTAGAAAAGTAAATGCCTTGAAAGTAAATTATACCACCTATGAGGGTGATGCTTTCAAGAATATACAATAGTTAGTAAAAAGGATAAGAGAATTAAAACGCTTCAAATACTATATTTGAAGCGTTTTTTTATTGATATTAGAATCATTATCTTAAGAAGGTTATGAAGCGTTTTATTATTTTAATTTTCCTTTTTACACAGCCCTTTGTTCATTCTCAGGAAATAGAACAATCCGCGGCAGCCGCCTCTAATTACTTAGAAGATCAATTCTATCTAGGAGTTACTTACAACCTCTTTACAAAGCTGCCCAAGGATATTTCGCATCGAAACCTTTCTTATGGGTTACAGGGTGGTTTTATTAAGGATATCCCTTTAAATGAAGCCAGAACAATTGCTATGGGTGCTGGGATAGGGTTTGGTATAAATTCATATTACACTAACTTATTGGCCTCTAAAACCGATGAAAACATTACTTATAGTAGAATAGAGAGCAAAACTGATTACAGTAGAAATAAGATAGAAACTCATATGCTCGAATTTCCCCTGGAATTCAGATGGCGTAATTCTACTCCTGAAGAATATAAGTTTTGGCGTGTGTATGGCGGTTTAAAATTTGGCTATGTGGTCAATGCTAGGTCTAAATATGTTTCCGACTTGGAAAACATAAGTTTCTCGAACGAAGAAATTAAAAAGTTTCAATACGGGCTTACCTTTAGTGTTGGATATAATACCTTTAATTTTCATGCGTATTACGCACTTAGCCCTTTATTTAATAAGGACGTTACCCTCGATTCCGGAGAGCAGTTAAAAGTAAAACCCCTTCGGGTAGGCTTGATTTTTTATATTCTATAACCAAAACTTCACGGTTAACAATTGGGTGGTTACGCCTAAGAGAAACCCTAATAATAGTTCTGGAGCCGTATGTGCCCTTAAATAAAGTCTTGCCGTAGCGGTTAATCCGCATAGTAATGTCATGATGGCAATGGCGATGGCAATATTGATCTCAAAATGGATACTAAGGTTAATAAGGAACATTAGCAGGCTTCCTAATCCCAGAAGGTGCATACTGCACTTAAAGTTTATAAACAGCAGGAAAAGGGCGCTAAAGCTCGCTGCGACGAGTCCTAAGAAATAATAGTGGAGCTCTATGCTGAAGTGGTTTGGGATAACCTTTAAAAGAACCAATAAAAGGAGGGCCAGATTTAAATATAAAGGGTACTTTCTCTCCTTTAGGTTCGGCATAAAAACCGAACTAACGACGCCCAGGTGCTGTAATAGGATATAAAAAAGTATGGGAATGATAATGGTTAAAAGAAAAATTGGCAGTATGGTGGCTGCCTGAAAGCTTGTAGGGATAAATCTAGGGGTAATAATAAAATAGGCAGATGTGCCCGATAAAGGAATAAAAAGTGGATGAAGCAGGTAAGATATGGCCGTTGAAAACTGTCGCATTAAATTTCTTTACGTAACCTAGCGACCGGTATACCCAATTGCTCCCGATATTTTGCCACCGTCCGTCTTGCGATGGGATATCCTTTTTCCTTTAAAATAGCGGCCAATTTATCATCGGTTAAAGGTTTTCTTTTGGTTTCTTCCCCAATAACCGTCTCTAGGATCTTTTTAATCTCTTTGGTCGATACGTCTTCACCTTGTTCGTTTTTCATCGACTCTGAAAAATATTCCTTTATTAATTTGGTACCATAAGGAGTGTCTACGTATTTGCTATTGGCAACCCTAGATACGGTAGAAACATCCATTTGAATGGTATCGGCAATATCTTTAAGGATCATTGGTCGCAGTTTGCGTTCATCTCCTGTTAAAAAGTATTCCTTTTGATACTGCATAATGGCATTCATAGTCACATAAAGGGTCTGTTGCCGTTGTCTAACGGCATCTATAAACCATTTGGCGGCATCGAGCTTTTGTTTTATAAAAATGACAGTATCCTTTTGGGATTTCGATTTCTCCTTGGCATTTTTATAGCCTTCCAGCATATTGTTATATTCTCTGGAAACATGTAATTCTGGTGCATTTCGACCGTTTAGGCTAAGTTCTAATTCGCCTTCGGTGATACGGATGCTAAAATCTGGTACTACGTGTTCTACCATCCTTGTATTGCCAGAATAAGAACCGCCAGGTTTTGGGTTTAAACGCTCAATCTCCGCAATGGCATCCTTTAATTCTTCTTCAGAGACATTGTGTTTTTGAAGAAGTTTCTGATAATGCTTTTTAGTAAACTGTTCAAAAGATTTTTCTAGCAATTCTAGGGCTAACCTTGTGCTGGGAGTAGCATCCTTTCTTTTCAATTGGATGATCAGACATTCTTCCAAAGATCTGGCTGCTACTCCAGCAGGGTCTAAATCTTGAACTATATGTAATATTCTTTCTATGGTATTCTCATCGGTATAGATGTTTTGGGTAAAAGCCAAGTCGTCCATAATGTCTGACAATGGTCGTCTAATATACCCGCCTTCATCTACACTGCCCACCAAAAACTCGGCAATAGCCCATTCCTCATCATTTAAATAAACCGTGTTAAGTTGGCTTATCAAATACTGGGTAAAGGAGATGCCGGCTGCATAGGGTAGGTTTTTTTCCTCATCGTCCGAACTGTAGTTGTTTATTTGGGTTCTATAGTCTGGAATTTCATCATCACTTAAGTATTCGTCTATATTAATGTCATCGGCACTAATGTTTTCACTATCGGTTTCGTTGTCATAGATGTCCTCGAACTCGTCTTGTTGAAGTTCGCCTTCTTCCTTACCGCTCTCCAATGCAGGATTCTCCTCCAATTCTTGTTTCAAACGTTGTTCAAAGGCCTGTGTAGGCAATTGAATCAACTTCATCAACTGAATTTGCTGAGGAGATAATTTCTGCGATAGCTTAAACTGTAAGTGTTGTTTTAACATATAGTCTTAAATACTTGTTACCCTATAAAGTTAAATAATAAAAGCTTAAAATTCGGCATTTTGTGGTGTTCTTGGAAAAGGAATTACGTCTCTGATATTACCCATTCCTGTAGCGAAAAGCACCAACCTTTCAAAACCAAGGCCAAAACCACTATGGGTTGCCGTTCCAAATTTTCTTAGGTCTAAATACCACCAGAGTTCTTTCTCATCGATATCTAGGGCCTTAATTTTCTCTTTTAGCACATCTAAACGCTCTTCACGCTGCGATCCACCTACGATCTCACCAATGCCTGGGAACAAAATATCCATGGCTCTTACGGTTTTCTGGTCCTCGTTTAAACGCATGTAAAATGCCTTTATTTTTGCAGGGTAATCAAATAGGATTACTGGACATTTAAAATGCTTCTCTACTAAATAGCGTTCGTGCTCACTTTGTAAATCGGCACCCCATTCGTCAATAATATATTTAAATTGTTTCTTCTTGTTGGGTTTGCAACTTCTTAAAATATCGATAGCCTCGGTATAAGATACACGCTTAAAGGTGTTATCTACCACAAATTTTAATTTTTCTATCAAAGGCATGTCACTGCGTTCTGCTTGTGGTTTGCTCTTTTCCTCATCGAGTAAACGCTGTTCCAAGAATTTTAAATCTTCTTCACAGTTTTCTAAAACATAGGTTAGAACATCCTTGATAAAGTCTTCGGCAAGATCCATGTTGGCGTCCAAATCATTAAAAGCTACTTCTGGTTCTATCATCCAGAATTCTGCCAAATGTCTCGAAGTATTAGAGTTTTCTGCTCTAAAAGTAGGGCCAAAGGTATATACTTTGCCTAAAGCCATGGCATATGTTTCGGCTTCTAACTGTCCAGAAACGGTTAAGTTGGTTTCTTTTCCGAAAAAATCTTCGCTATAATCAATAGTGCCTTCGGCTGTTAGAGGTGGATTTTTACTGTCTAAGGTCGATACGCGAAACATTTCGCCTGCTCCCTCGGCATCAGAACCTGTAATGATAGGAGTGTGCACATGGTAGAATCCGTTTTTCTGAAAATATTGGTGTACCGCAAAAGATAGGGCAGAACGCATACGCATAATGGCCGAAAAGGTATTGGTGCGAACACGTAGGTGAGCCTTTTCACGTAAAAATTCCAAGGAATGCTTTTTAGGCTGTATAGGGTAGGTCTCCGGATCGGCACCACCGTGAACAATCACTTCTTTGACCTGTATCTCTACATTCTGGCCTTTTCCCTGACTTTCGGTTAGTGTTCCTACAATTTTTAAGGCAGCACCGGTGTTGATTTGCTTTAGTAGATTTTCGTCAAAATCCTCAAAATTGACCACGCACTGAATATTATTAATGGTAGATCCGTCGTTTAAAGCAATAAACCTGTTGCTTCTAAAGGTTTTAACCCAACCATTAACCGTTACTTCTTTGTGTAAATGATCGGAAGAAAGTAATTCTTTTACGCTGTAGGTGTTCATTTGAATTCTTTGTAAATTAAGTGGCAAAGATAGCCTTTTTAACAAAAAAAAGGATTGAGATTCCCAAGGGTTGTGGATTATTTTTAGATAAAGTGCTAACCGCTAAGATATGGGCAGGCTAAAGCTGGTCTTTTAGCTGTGTTTACGGAGCTTTAAAACGTCGGTATAGCCGATTTTAGGGCTGTGTAGACCAGTGTATATCACTAGTCAAACCAATGGAACCAGCGATATTAAATACCTCTTGTCTAAAAAAAATCGAATCTTACCTGTCCTTGTCTTCTTCTTTTGGTAGAATATCAATCATTGGTTCCTTTAAGGTCTGCTTGTTCGCAATACTTCTTTCTAGGGAAAGTAGTAGGGAGGGCAATAAAACAAGGTTAGACAACATGGCAAAGAGCAAGGTTGCCGATACCAGGGCACCAAGGGCTACCGTACCACCAAAACTGGAGATTACGAAGACCGAGAACCCAAAAAACAAAACAATGGACGTATAAAACATACTAACACCAGATTCGCGTAAAGCAGCATAGACCGATTTTTTGATACGCCACTTATTGCTAGTCAGTTCTTGCCTGTATTTGGCCAGGAAGTGTATGGTGTCATCTACCGAAATTCCAAAGGCAATACTAAACACCAAAATAGTGGACGGTTTTATAGGAACCCCCACAAAGCCCATGACCCCTGCGGTAATGACCAGTGGCAATAAGTTGGGGATTAAAGAAATTACAATCATCCTGAAGGAACGGAACAAGTACGCCATAAACAACGCTATCAATCCTATGGCCAAGGCTAAGGACATAATTAAGTTCTTAACCAAGTACTTGGTGCCCTTTAAAAATAACAAGGCACTACCGGTCATGCTGACCTCGTATCGTTCGGCAGGGAAAATTTTATCAATGTTATCTTGAAGTGTCGCCTCTATCTCCTCCATACGCTCCGTCTTAACATCCTTGATGTAGGTGGTAATACGTGCCACTTGGCCGGTGCTGTCCACAAAACCGTTCAGCATATTGCTTTGACCGGAAGATTTTCGTGCCACATCCATGATAAAGGTGTTTTCTTGGGTCGTTGGCAGTTGATAGTATTTTGGGATGCCGCTATAAAAAGCTTGTTTAGAATACTTCACTATATCTACTACGGAAATAGGACGGGAAAGTTCCGGGATTTCAAGGATTACCGTTCCTAATTGGTCTAACCTTTTTAAGGTCGCCGGTTTTAAAACCCCTTTTGGCCTTTTGGTGTCTACCACAATTTCAATGGGCATGATACCATCAAATTCTTCCTCAAAAAAACGGATGTCCTTAAAGAACTGCTCTCCCTTTGGCATGTCTTCAATTGGACTGCCAGAAATATTGATTTGATAGATACCGATAATACTGGTTACCAAAAGTAGAATGGAAACAATATAGACTGAGATTCTTTTGTTTCTGACGATGTTTTCCATCCAGCTGACAACGGCATCTATCCATTTGGTATTTAGATGTTTTAAATGCTTGTCTTTAGGCAAGTACATAAAACTGTAAATAATCGGAATGATTAATATCGACAATACAAATATGCCCAGAATATTAATAGAAGCAACAATCCCGAATTCTTTAAGTAGTTTACTGTCCGTGATTATAAAAGTGGCAAAGCCCGAAGCAGTAGTAACGTTGGTCATCAGGGTCGCATTCCCGATTTTGGAAATTACACGCTGTAAAGAAAGGGCCTGGTTACCGTGTTTTTTTACTTCTTGTTGGTACTTGTTAATCAAGAAAATACAGTTCGGGATACCAATTACGATGATCAATGGCGGTATCAAGGCTGTTAGAACGGTAATTTCATATTGTAAGAGTCCAAGAACGCCAAAGGACCACATAACCCCTATTATCACTACGAACATAGAAATAAAAGTGGCTCTAAAGCTTCTAAAAAAGAAAAAGAATATCAAGGAAGTAACCCCTAAAGCGGCAAGAATAAACTTCCCGATTTCGTCTATAATGTTTTGGGAGTTCATGGTCCGGATATAGGGCATGCCCGACACACGGACGTCAAGACCGGTTTCCTTTTCAAAGTTTGCTATCAGAACATTTAAATCTTCAAGAATAAAATCTTTACGAGCCGATGTGTTAATAATGTCCTTGTCTATATAAATGACGGTGCGGATGGTGCTCGTTTCTTTATTGAAAAGGAGGTTATCGTAAAAAGGAAGGTTGTTAAACAGTCGATGGGTTAAACTATCCACAGCCGCTTTGGACGCCGGCGGGGATTTCATAAAAGGCTGCAAAACAAATTCTTGTTTTATGCTGTCCTTTACCAGCTCTTTAAGGTTGTCCGTAGACAATACAAAATCTACTTCTGGAAAAGCTTCTAACTGTTTGCTGAGTTTGTTCCAGCGGTTATATTTTTCGGGAGTAAATAAGGAGCTGTCCTTTACGGCCAAAACGACCACATTGCCTTCTTCCCCAAATTTTTCCAAAAACGATAGGTATTCCAAGTTTACAGGGTGATGATCTGGCAATAAATTGGCTTGGGTATTAGAAAACCTCATGTTCTCCCATTGCATAGCCAAAAAAACAGTCAATACCGTTAGTAGTACCAGGATTAAGATCCTATTTCTAAGAATTATTCTTGCTGTTTTTGCCCAAAATCCTTGTGTAAGCTTGGTAACCATTTTCTTTTATTTTCGGGGCCAAAGGTAGAAAATGATTGTTAGTGTTCCTAGAAAGGATGCCCTAAATAATGGGGAGGGATGATGGGGGAACTACTTTGGAAAATTAGAGTTGTTTTTATGCCTTATCCTGACTAGTGAGACCGGGTGGTGGCATATGCTTTTTTGAGAAGCATAGCGGATGGACGCAAGGTAAAAGGGATAGGATAAAAAAAAGAGTCTTTGGATATAAAAAGCTATATTCTAAACAGTATAAAATAAAAACGGGCGACCAAAAGTCGCCCGTTTTTAAAGTAAGGTTGAAAAGCTTATATTTTCATGATCTCTACCTCTTTTAATTCAAGATGAGCATCAATTTTTTTAATGTATTTGTTCGTCAGTTCTTGAACGTCGGCTTCTGCACTCTTTTGTAGGTCTTCAGAAACTTCAATACTTCTCAGTTCTTTGTTCGCTTCCTGTCTGGCATTACGAACCCCTATCTTAGCATCTTCGGCTTCGGCTTTTGCTTGTTTTACCAAGTCTCTCCTGCGTTCCTCAGTCAAAGGTGGCACATTGATAATAACCATATCCCCATTGTTCATTGGGTTAAATCCAAGGTTGGAATTCATGATGGCCTTCTCTATTTCGTGAAGGAGTTTTTTTTCCCAAGGCTGTACCGTTATGGTTCTAGCATCTGGTGTACCTACATTGGCTACTTGTGCTAATGGGGTAGGGGAACCGTAATAATCGACCATCACACTCGATAGCATCACTGGATTCGCTTTTCCTGCCCTAATTTTGATAAACATTTTCTCAAGATGGGCCATGGCACCTTCCATTCCTTCCTTAGCAGAGTCTAATATAAATGTAATCTCTTCGTTCATATACTTACAGATTTATAAATTGAAAACACTAATAGTGTGTAAATTATAGATTTACAACGGTTCCTATATTTTCTCCGGAAACCAATTTCATAAGGTTGCCCTTTTTGTTCATATCAAATACAACGATAGGCAGTTCGTTTTCCTGACTAAGGGTAAAAGCTGTGGTATCCATAACTTTTAAGCCTTTTGTCAACACATCTTTAAAAGAAATCGTATCAAATTTGGTAGCTGTTTTGTCTTTCTCAGGATCGGAAGTATAAATTCCGTCTACTCTAGTTCCTTTAAGGATCACATCGGCTTCAATTTCTATCGCTCTAAGTACAGCGGCAGAGTCGGTCGTAAAATAAGGATTCCCGGTGCCTCCTCCAAAAATAACAACTCTTCCTTTTTCTAAATGCCTCATGGCGCGTCTTCTGATAAAAGGTTCGGCTACCTCATTGATCATAATGGCCGATTGCAATCTTGTCTGTACTCCCTTTACCTCCAAAGCGCTTTGTAGTGCCAGGCCGTTGATTACGGTCGCCAACATTCCCATATGGTCGCCTTGAACCCTGTCCATGCCTTCGCTGGCACCAGACAAGCCTCTAAATATATTTCCACCGCCAATAACAATTGCCACTTCTATACCCTTGTTTACAACAGCTTGTATTTCATCTGCATATTCGGAAAGTCGTTGTGGGTCTATACCATATTGTTTATCACCCATTAGAGCTTCCCCACTGAGTTTTAAAAGTATTCTTTTGTATTGCATGTTGTGTTAGATTTAGTCCCAGCAAAAATAATCAAAATTATTTAGGCTACAGCCTGTGCAGAAAGTTTAGTGATGCCTTAATTATTTCATAATGAAAATGAAGGCTTGCTTAAAAATTTATAATCTTGTGGTACAATAGGAAGGAGAGGCCTGATATTGATGTGGAATGATTATTTTTCTATAAAAAATATAGGGATTCGACCTTTAAATGGATTGCGATAAAATAATTGAACCTTGATAAAAAGATGAAAAAAGACATGTTTTATTTTAAAAAAATGCTGCTAATTGGGGCAATTGGTCTAGTGTTGTATGGTTGTGGCCCTGCAAAAGCCTTGCAATATGCAGATAAAGCTACAATTGTAACCCAAATGGATTTGGTAAATGTCGTAGACGACCGGGTTCTGGTTACTGTAGATCCTGGAGTTTTTAATCAGGATACAATAACCTTTTTTATACCCAAGATCGTACCGGGGACCTATAGTTTGGATAACTATGGAAAATATGTAGAGGGGCTTAAAGCTATAGATTATAAGGGGAATGAACTGTCGGTAAACCGCTTGGACGATAACTCTTGGCAAATAGCGAATGCCAAGGAACTGGATAAACTTACTTATTTGGTGAATGATACTTATGATACGGAACAGCAAGTAGCGGATAAAGTTTTTTCTCCGGCAGGGACAAATATACTGAGTGGCGAAAATTATATGCTGAACCTTCATGGGTTTATAGGGTATTTTAATGGCTTAAAAGAAATCCCTTATCGGTTAGAAATAAAGGTTCCCAATGGCTTGTCGGGGGCTACTTCCTTAAAGAAGTTGCCTACAGAGCCTAAACTTCCAGGCGTAGATGTGTATTGGGCAAATAGATATTTCGAGGTCATAGATAACCCTATTCTATATGCCAAGCCCAATACGGAAACCTTTCAAATCAATGATATTTCGGTAACCTTAAGCGTGTATTCTCCCAATGGGATTTATACAGCTGCTGGTTTAAAAGCCGATATGGAACGTATGATGCGGGCTCAAAAACAGTTTTTGGGAGATATAAACAGTACCAAACAGTATACGATCTTGCTATATTTTAGCACCTTAAATGAGGACGATGCTATTGGTTTTGGGGCCTTAGAGCATCACACTTCTACCACGGTGGTGCTTCCAGAGCAAATGCCAAGGGAAATGTTGGTAGAGGCTTTGGTAGATGTGGTTTCGCACGAATTTTTCCATATAGTGACTCCTTTGAGTATTCATTCTAAAGAAATAAAGTATTTTGATTTTAACGATCCCAAAATGTCCAAACACCTTTGGATGTATGAGGGTACCACAGAGTACTTTGCAAATTTGTTCCAGATCCAACAGGGTTTAATCGATGAAGAAAATTTTTACGAACGTTTAATGGAAAAGGTGCAAAATGCGAAGGCCTATAACGACTCACAATCATTTACAGAAATGAGCAAGAACGTATTAGAGGAGCCTTATAAAGAGAACTATGGCAATGTCTATGAAAAAGGCGCGCTGATCAATATGGCGCTTGATATTCGATTACGAGAATTGAGCCATGGGGAGAAAGGGGTTTTGTGGTTGATGAAACAGCTTTCGCAAAAATATGGAAACCATATTCCCTTTGAGGATGAAGCCTTGTTCAATGAGATTGTAGCGATGACATACCCCGAGCTCAACGCTTTTTTCGATACCTATGTCATCGGGAATACGCCTATCAATTATGAAGAGTTTTGGGAAAAGGTCGGACTAACCGTCACCTCTGTAATCGAGGAAAGCGGATTTTTCCTTATGGAAAACATTCCCTTTATAGATGTAGATCCAAGCAAGGGTGACGCCGTTTTTATTCGAGAGGACATTCCGTTAAACTCCTTTCTAAAAAACTTGGATGTGCAAGGTGGCGATATTATTAAAAGTATAAACGACAAAGAAATTAGTGTCGAGACTATGCGCGAAATTATTGGCGAAAGTTTTGGTTGGGCCCCGGATAAAGAAATAACGATGAGGGTGCTTAGAGATGGGCAACCGTTGCTATTAAAGAGCAGGGCCGGTACTCCGGTAGTGACCTTAGAAGTGCTAGTTCCAATGGAAAACGCTTCGGAAAAACAATTAAAGCTAAGAGAGCATTGGTTAAAGGGCTAAAATTTGAAGGTATTATTTGTAAGCTGTCTGAAAAGGCAGCTTTTTTTAGCGCCATTCGTAAAGACTGGGAAAGTTAGAATAGGTGTAAGGTGGTTTAGAATAATGTGGGCGTTCCCTCCTTTGTCGGGCGGGCCCTTGGCTATATCCCTTGCCCTGCTGCGGGGATGCCGCCGCGGTCCCTAACGCGGGTTTTTAGTTAACAGTAGCTCCCTCGCTAAATGACGGGGCTACTGGGCAATATGACTTTCGCTGGAATAATTGATACTACTTCTCTCAAATTGTTAACATCAAAAGAATCCGGCTTATTTCAGTTTTCGTGAGGACCTAATGGAAAATGCAAGGATTTGTATTTCGAGCGTAGAGGTCGGGTGCTGTGTTGGCTTTCACAACAGGTGGCAGAAGCCGTCCGGCAGCCCATTTCATCCTTGTGAAAGCGGCCAGGGCGGTGCGGCGTGGAAAGTCTGTGGCAACAAAACTGCTTTTAATGGCCCTGTAGTGCTAAAAAAGAAACCCCCGCTTTATAAAATAAAGCGGGGGTTTTAAAGTATAGGTATTAAAAGATTACCCTAGGGCTACTCTTTTAAAGTCTGTAACTGTTACAGTGTCACCTAAAGACTTAACGTATTGAGAAACGCTAACTTTACTGTCTTTAATAAAGTCTTGGTTCACCAAAGTGTTGTCTTTAAAGAAACGCTTTATTTTACCTTTAGCGATGTTGTCTAACATTGCTTCTGGCTTACCTTCTTGACGCAATTGGTCCTTAGCGATCTCGATTTCTTTATCGATAATGCTTTGGTCAACGCCAGTTTCATCTAAAGCAACTGGGTTCATTGCGGCAGCCTGCATTGCTACATCTTTAGCAACAACATCAGCACCGTCAACAGCGGCAGAAAGTCCAACTAAAGTGGCGATTTTGTTACCAGCATGGATATAAGAACCAACAAAAGGAGCATTTAATTTGCTAAATCCTTTGATCTCGATTTTTTCTCCAATAACACCAGTTTGCTCAGTTAACTTTTCTTGAACGGAAATACCGTTAAAATCAGCAGCCAACAATTCTTCAATAGTGTTAAGACCTAAAGCTACATCAGCAATTTCATTCGCTAGAGCAACAAAAGAATCGTTCTTAGCTACGAAATCTGTTTCACAGTTAAGGGAAATAACAACACCAGAAGTGTTATCACCATTTACCTTAGCAATAGCAGCTCCTTCAGAAGAATCTCTATCTGCTCTGTTAGCAGCTACTTTTTGACCTTTCTTACGTAAGATCTCAATAGCAGTGTCAAAATTTCCTTCTGCTTCAACCAATGCTTTCTTGCAATCCATCATGCCTGCACCAGTTGTTTGTCTTAGTTTGTTTACCTCAGCGGCGGTAATTTTAGCCATTTTATTTTGGGTTTAATTTTCGCCTAAATTAAGATTACAATGCAATCTTGGTTTAGGTTAATGTTAAATTTATGTTCTATTTAGTAAAGAAAAAGAATAAGACTATTCTTCGCTCTTAGCGTTTGCTGCAGCGTCTTCCGTTGCTACAGTGTCAGCTTTAGGAGCTTTAGGAGCTTTTGCTTCCTTTGGCTTAGCCTCTTCGTTTCCTTCTTTATCAGCTTGTTTTTCTGACTTGCGCTCCGTTAAACCTTCAGCGATAGCACCGGTAACAGATGCCATGATAGCTTCGATAGATTTAGAAGCATCGTCGTTAGATGGAATAATGAAATCGATAGGTCTTGGATCAGAATTGGTATCGACCATTGCAAAAATAGGAATGTTCAATTTTTGAGCTTCTTTTACAGCAATGTGCTCACGCATAGTATCTACGATGAACAATGCAGCTGGTAGACGCGTCATATCAGAAATAGAACCTAAGTTCTTGTCTAATTTTTGACGTAAACGATCTACTTGTAAACGCTCTTTTTTAGATAGTGTGTTAAAAGTACCGTCTTTCTTCATTCTATCGATAGTAGCCATTTTTTTAACAGCTTTACGGATAGTAACAAAGTTAGTCAACATACCACCTGGCCATCTTTCAGTGATGAAAGGCATATTCACTTTCCCTGCTTTTTCAGCAACGATATCTTTTGCTTGTTTTTTGGTAGCTACGAAAAGAATTTTTCTACCTGAAGCTGCAATTTTTTTAAGGGCCTCGTTAGACTCCTCTAATTTTGCAACTGTTTTATAAAGATTGATAACGTGAATCCCGTTACGCTCCATGTAGATATAAGGAGCCATGTTTGGATTCCATTTTCTGGTAAGGTGTCCAAAATGTACACCTGCCTCCAATAGGTCTTTTACTTCAATATTGTTTGCCATTTTTGTTTTAGTTTACGTTCCTTTGAATTAGCAATATTAAAGTGAGGCCCTAAGGACAGCCTTTAACATTTAGATGCTAAACTAATTTTTTCCGGTACGGGGAGTCCAAACGATCGCTAGGACGGTTTGTGGTCACTTTCCGGAATTATTATTACCCTATGACAAGGGTTTTCAATGAACAATTGTAACTTCCCTATAAATAGGGCTTTTGTTTGAACTTTTAAATCCTGTAAGGGATTTGAACAGTAAGGTAGTTAGATGAAATAAATTCATATAAGCTGCCAAACCAAGTATTAACGTTTAGAGAACTGGAATTTCTTACGAGCTTTCTTCTGACCGAATTTCTTACGTTCAACCATTCTTGGATCTCTAGTTAAAAGTCCTTCTGGTTTAAGCACCAATCTGTTTTCAGCATCTACTTCGCATAATGCTCTAGAGATAGCCAAACGAACAGCTTCTGCTTGTCCAGTAATACCACCACCGTAAACATTAACAGTAACATCAAAGTTTTCTTCGTTGTTAGTCAATGCAAAAGGTTGTTTTACTTTGTACTGCAAAGTTGGAGTTGGAAAATACGTACCAAGATCTTTCTTGTTAATAGTGATATTTCCATTTCCTTGAGAAACATAAACACGGGCTACCGCTGTTTTTCTTCTACCAATCTTATGAATTATTTCCATATTACTTAAGGTCGTTTACGTTAATTGCTGTCGGTTTTTGAGCTTCTTGATTGTGAGTAGAACCTGCATTTACTTTTAGATTACGGAATAAAGCAGCACCTAATTTGTTCTTAGGTAACATCCCTTTAATCGATTTTTCTAAAATTTTTGCTGGGTCCTTGGCCAACAATTCTTTAGCTGTTGTAAACCTCTGGCCTCCTGGGTATCCGGTATGACGGACATAGGTTTTTGAATCCCACTTCTTTCCAGTTAAGTTGATTTTTTCTGCATTGATAATAACAACATTATCTCCACAATCAACATGTGGTGTAAAATTAGGTTTATGCTTCCCTCTAAGTAACTGAGCTACTTTAGAAGCAAGACGGCCCAATGTTTCTCCTTCAGCATCAACTAGTAACCATTGTTTTTCAACGGTTGCCTTATTGGCCGAAATCGTCTTGTAGCTTAATGTATCCACACTAAATAAATTTATTTATTAAACACTTCTATCCCGTTTAACGGGCTGCAAATGTACAATTATTAAGTTGAATTCCAAATGGTTGTTTCTTATTATTTATTGTTTTTTCTTTTTTATGGTGAAAAAAAGCCGCTTTTCCGATGAAATACAATTTTGTATTGCCTTGGGGGCTAGCTAAATTAAGAAATGTTGGCGACATAGAATATATTTATTTTCAGCTAAAATTTAACAAATTCACATAGCAACTAAAAAAGAAAACCATTGATGATCTATCTATATAAAGAATCTTTCAAAACCTGCTTTTCTTTTATTGTCAAGAAGAATTAATTTCCTTTTTTTTTTTTGGAAGGTATGGGGTTTAGCGTAGTTTCAAAAACCAAAAAATGCCCCGTTACAGAAGTAATGGGGCATTTAAGCAAGTGATTTTGTTAAATCCTTAATGGGCTTCTAACCAATTGTCTCCAATACCTATTTCTACGTCTAAGGGTACTGGTAGGGTGTAAGCATTTTCCATTTCCGATTTTATCATGGTTTTTATGTCCTCTAATTCGGGTTTGTAAACATCAAAGACCAATTCATCATGTACTTGAAGGAGCATCTTGGTTTTGTAGTTCCCTTCTTGTAGTTTTTGATAAATATTGATCATCGCAATTTTGATAATGTCGGCTGCGCTTCCCTGTATAGGGGCATTGACGGCATTACGTTCTGCTGCGCCTCTTACGATGGCATTACTTCCGTTAATATCTTTTAAATACCTACGCCTGCCCAATACGGTTTGTACATAACCATTTTCCCGGGCAAAATTTACCTGATTGCTCATATAACTGCGCAATTTTGGATACGTCTCATAATAAGTATCTATCAGTTCTTTTGCTTCGGCACGCGATAAGTCTGTTTGGTTGCTCAGTCCAAAGGCCGATACTCCATAAATAATCCCGAAGTTTACGGTTTTGGCATTGCTTCGTTGTTCACGGGTAACTTCTTCTAGTGGTACGTTAAATACTTTTGAGGCGGTAGAGGCGTGAATATCCTCGCCTTTTTTAAAAGCTTCTATCATAGTAGACTCTTCGCTAAGTGCCGCAATGATCCGCAATTCTATCTGTGAATAATCTGCCGCTAACAAAAGATAATTTTCATCCCTCGGAACAAAGGCCTTTCGTACCTGTCTTCCTCTTTCGGTTCGTATGGGAATGTTCTGTAGGTTAGGGTTGTTGCTGCTTAACCTTCCTGTAGCTGCTACGGTTTGCATATAATCTGTATGTATCCTTCCTGTGTTGGCCTCAATTTGTTCTGGCAGTGCATCTATATAGGTGCTTTTTAATTTTGCCAATCCACGGTAATCCAATACACGCTGAATAATTTCGTGGTCCTTTGCCAAAAATGACAGCACGTCTTCGGAAGTAGAATACTGACCAGTTTTGGTTTTCTTTGGTTTGGCCACCAATTTTAATTTATCGAACAATATTTCTCCCAACTGCTTTGGGGAAGCGATATTAAATTCGGCTCCGGCATCTTGGTAAATTTGTGTCTCTAGCGCTTTAATGTCATCATTTAGCGCCTGGGAGAGTGAATTTAAAAAGTCCTTGTCCAAGTTTATTCCCTCCTCTTCCATGGCTGCCAACACATGAAGTAGCGGAATTTCTATATCGTTGAATAAGGATTCTGTATTGGCTTCCTTTAATTCTGGCCTAAAATGTTGTGCCAACTGATATGTAATGTCCGCATCTTCTACGGCATACTCGGTTTGTTGGTCTAAGGGAACTTCGCGCATCGACAATTGGTTTTTTCCTTTTTTGCCAATGAGTTCGGTAATAGAGACAGGGGTGTAATTTAAATAGGTCTCGGCCAATATATCCATGTTATGGCGCATATCGGGATTTATAAGGTAGTGAGCCAACATGGTGTCAAAACATTTCCCTTTGATGGTAATGTTGTATTTGCGAAGGACCTTGATGTCGTATTTTAAATTCTGACCTATTTTTTCAATATGTTCTGCTTCGAAAAAGGGACGTAATTGCTCAATAATTTCTTGTGCTTCTGTCTTGTCTTCTGGAAAAGGAATGTAAAAGCCTTTCCCTGCTTCCCAGCTAAAGGCTATACCCACTAATTCTGCTGTAAGCGGATTTAGGCCTGTAGTTTCGGTATCGAAGCACACCGAAGGTTGCTTCATGATATTTTGAAGAAAAAGCTTCATAGCCATCCCTGGAGCCACGTTTTGATAGACATGGGCTACATCCTTGATGGTTTTTCGGCTCGAACTTTCTTTAATGGTCCCCGATGCAGTATCGTCACCGCCTCCAAAGAGGGAGAACTGACCTACTCCGGCCTCGGGTGTTGGCTTCTGTTCGGACGGCTTGTCTTCCGAAGCTTCTTGCGTGGCTTCGGCATCCCTGGTGAACAATCTTAAGAATTGATCTTTTAACCTTCTAAACTCCAATTCTTCAAATAGCTCTTGTACCTTGTCCCCATCGGGCATGCTGAGCTCATAATCCTTAGCGTTAAAGGTAACATCGCAATCGGTATAAATAGTGGCTAGTTTTTTGGATAGGATACCTAATTCGGCATTTTCGATAATTTTCTCCTTCATTTTGCCCTTTAGTTTATCGGTATTGGCTAAAAGACCTTCCATAGAGCCAAATTGTTCAATAAACTTTTTAGCGGTTTTGTCCCCAACACCTGGTAAGCCAGGAATATTGTCACTGGCATCGCCCATCATCCCTAAATAGTCAATAACCTGTTCTGGGCGTTCTACGCCAAAACGTTCTTGGATCTCTGGAATACCCCAAATTTCTATCCCGTTGCCCATACGTGCTGGGCGGTACATAAAAATATTTTCGGAGACCAATTGTCCAAAGTCCTTGTCCGGGGTAACCATAAATACCTTGTAGTCTTCTTTCTCTGCTTGCTTGGCCAGGGTTCCTATAATATCATCGGCTTCCCAGCCCTCTAGTTCCACTACTGGAATATGCATGGCCTTTAAAATCTCTTGTATATAAGGTACAGCAATTTTAATGGCATCGGGAGTAGCATCTCTGTTGGCCTTGTAATCGGCAAACATTTCGGTACGGTCTACACTGCCGCCCTTATCAAAACAAACCGCAAGATGGTCTGGTTTCTCGCGCCGGATAACATCCAATAACGAATTCATAAATCCCATGATGGCAGAGGTGTCCATGCCTTTGGAATTGATTCTAGGGTTTTTTATGAGTGCATAGTACCCACGGAAAATTAATGCGAAAGCATCGAGTAGGAAAAGTTTTTTTTGTTCTGCCATTTTGGGATGTCTAGGATCTATTAAATTGTATGCTTTATAATATGAATAGTATTATTGGTAGAATGATGCTGGTTTTTTGTCAAAATGTCCTTCTTCGGAATAAGAACGATAGCTAAATCCTGGGTGTACGCAATAGCCTCCGGTTTCGCCTTTTTTGTTAATGGCAATAAATCCGATCTGGAAATCCTTACGGCCTTTATTTTTGGCCATGATACGTTTTACTCCTTCTTCACAGGCTTCTTGAGGCGATTTTCCCTGGCGCATTAATTCTACGATCAAAAAACTACCTACGGTTCTGACCACTTCTTCGCCTACTCCTGTGGCTGTAGCAGCACCTACCTCGTTGTCTACAAATAGCCCTGCTCCAATAATAGGGGAGTCGCCAACCCTTCCGGCCATTTTGTATCCCATACCACTAGTGGTACAAGCACCGGCAATATCGCCATTTTTATCGATGGCCAGCATACCTATAGTGTCGTGGTTCTCTATGTTGATGATGGTTTCGTATTTAGAGGTCTCTTTCCATGCCAACCAATCTTTCTTAGCCTTTTCGGTCAGAAGGTTTACTTTAGGAAACCCTTTTTCGTATGCGAATTGTTCGGCTCCTTTTCCTGCGAGCATTACATGAGGGGTGTCTTCCATCACCTTACGGGCCACAGAAACAGGGTGTTCTATATTTTCCATGCACAACACTGCCCCGCAGTTGCCGTCCTTGTCCATAATACAGGCATCAAGGGTTACATTCCCATCTCTATCGGGTCTTCCTCCGTTCCCTACGGTTTCGTTGCTTAGGTCGGCCTCTTCAACCATAACACCTTGTTCTACGGCGTCTAGGGCAGAACCACCTTTGTCCAAAACTTCCCAGGCTTTTGCCGTGGCATTCATAAAATTCCAAGTGCAAATGGCAATAGGGATAATCGCTTTTCCCTCTCCGCCGGGTAGGGTAGCTGCTTTTTTATCTTCTTGGCAAGAGGCTAAAATAGGGGCTGTAATTAGACCTGCGGTGCTAAGGGTCGAATTTTTAAGGAAGTTTCTTCTTTTCATTGCTTTGTGATACTTAAATTTAAGGCATTAAATATAAGAAATATGATTGTAGAAGTGTGTGCCAATTCCGTAGAATCTGCCATAAATGCCCAAAGTGCTGGTGCTGATAGAATTGAACTTTGTGCAGAACTAGCGGTAGGAGGGCTTACCCCCTCCCTAGGGTTTCTGAAATTGATAAAGGAACATATCAGTATCCCTGTCAATGTCCTGATTAGGCCAAGAAGTGGCGATTTTAGTTATTCGGACTATGAATTCCAGATTATGAAAAACGATATTGAACGTTGTGTCGATATGGGGTTTAATGGGATTGTTACCGGAGTATTACAGCGCGACTGCACTTTGGATGTAGTCCGTACAAAGGAATTGGTTGCGTTGGCGAAACCTTTGGAATTTACCTTTCACCGGGCTTTTGATTGGGTGAGGGATCCTTTCGAGACCTTGGCTCAATTAGAATCTATGGGGGTCCATACAATTTTGAGTTCCGGACAGCAGCCCTCTAGCGTAAAAGGTATAGACACCTTGATAAAGTTAAAGGAACAAGCTAAAAAATGTACTATTATGCCGGGTGGAGGTGTGCGTCCTAATAATGTGAACAATTTTAAATCACAGGGCTTTAAAGCAATTCATTTGTCTGGGGTGCAATTCCAAAAAAACTTGGAAGTAGTTCCTGCAATACCTATGAGTAGTCCGGGCTTTTTAAAAGACGACGAAATTCTTATTAGTAATATAGATACTTTGAAAGAGGTAGTGCGGATTGTAAAAGAATAGGCGTTGCTGTCATAAAATGAAATACCTTTATACATATTAAAATAGGCTTATGTTGCGTTGGATAGTTTTTGTTGTCATTTACATAGTACTTGGTATATATACATTACAGGCCTTGCGGACCGCTTCTCGATTTCCGTGGGTATATTATATGTATATGTTGCTATCGTTTTTGGTGTTGGGTAATTTTATGTACCAATTTACATGGGGCGATAACGAAGGGCGGGTACTCAGTATCGCTAAAAGTTATGCCTTTGGGTTATTATTGGCCATGCTTACCTTTAAGATAATAACGATGGTATTCTTGTTTTCCGAGGATATGTTTAGGTTCCTTACTGCCACTTACCATAAAATTTTCGGAAAGTCTAAGGAGTTTAGCTTTCCCGAACGTCGCCGAATTTTAAGCCTTATAGCGATGGGGATTGCTGCTTTGCCGTTCTCGGCCTTGTTGTACGGGATGTATAAGGGTAAATATAATTTTAAGGTGTTGAAGTACGAATTGGAGTTTGATGATTTGCCACCCGCTTTTAATGGCTATCAAATTACACAAATCTCGGACATACATAGTGGTAGTTTCGATGATAGGGAGAAAATTGCCTATGCCATAGACCTTATTAACGAACAAAAAAGCGATCTGCTTGTTTTTACTGGCGATATGGTTAATAACAAGGCCGAAGAAATGTTTCCATGGAAAGATCTTTTTGCTAGTCTGGAGGCTAAAGATGGCAAGTATTCGGTCTTGGGGAACCACGATTATGGCGACTATGTAAATTGGGAGACCGATGCTGCGAAAAAAGAAAACCTTGAAGCCCTTAAGGCATTGCAGAAAGATATGGGGTTTAACTTGTTGCTGAACGAAAGTAGGTATTTGCAAAAGGGCGACGATAAAATAGCCCTTATCGGAGTGGAGAATTGGGGAAGAGGCGGATTTAAAAAAGCAGGAGACCTAGGGAAAGCTACGGCCGAAATAGGTAATAATGATTTTAAAATTCTAATGAGTCACGATCCCTCGCATTGGGAAGATGTGGTACTTCATGACAAACTTCATTACCATCTTACCTTAAGCGGCCATACCCATGGGATGCAATTTGGTATTGAGATCCCTGGTTGGGTTAAATGGAGTCCGGCGAAGTGGCGCTATAAATACTGGGCGGGAGTATATGAGGAAATGGGGCAGTTGATAAATGTAAACCGTGGTTTTGGGTTTTTGGGCTATCCTGGTAGGGTAGGCATTTGGCCAGAGGTAACGGTGATTACCTTAAAAAAGAAGTCGTTAAGCTGATTTTAATGTAGCTTTAGAGGCAAAAGACTGCGTGGGGTAAACCTTTTCGCATTTTTTCTTACTTTTGAATATAACCAAACACATGGTATATGTCTAAATTTGGCGAATTAATAGATGTTAATGTTCCGGTCCTATTAAATTTTTATGCGGAATGGAACGAACCCTCCACTTCAATGCATCCGGTTTTAAAGGATGTGGCAGCTGCTTTGGGCGACAAGGGCAAGGTTATAAAAATTGATGTGGATAAAAACAGAGAGCTTTCTCAGGCATTAAGGGTAAGCGGATTGCCTACGCTGATGATCTACAGAAAAGGGGAAATGGTTTGGCGCCAAAGTGGGGAGCAGGATGCCAATACCCTTATTGGGATCTTAAATGAATATATCTAAAAGCGGGATTCCCTTGGCTTGTATAGCGGTAGTATAATTGGTTTTTCTCTAGGGTAAAACCTAACTGTTGTCATTGCGGCTATCCTAATTGATTTTCTTGCTAGCTGAAGCAGGCTAAAGTCGGGACTTTATTATCGTATCGTTTTTTTTAATTGATACTTTGTAAAGAAGACCATATACAGTACTTACTATAATGTACCCCTTATTGAGAACCTAGTGGAAAATATAGGTTTTATAGATTAGGGGCGAATCTTAATTCTGTATTCCTCTGAAATCTTCTTAATATCTAATGTATATATGGAGGCCTAGTTTTTGGACCCTTTTTTTAAAGGCTGATTCTGAACAACTAGGACTATTTCTGTTTTATATTTTCAAGGTACTTCTTCCGTAGAGTGTACGTTCAAATGTGGCTATATGTTCTTGCTTTGTAATGCATTAGCTCTTGTTTGATGGCTACCATAGATCATTGGTTCTAAGTGGTGTTTTTGTTGTAATATTTTTGCGTTAGGGACCGCGGCGGCATCCCCGCAGCGGAGCAAGGGATATAGACAAGGGCCCGCCCGACGAAGGAGGGAACGCCCAAATAATAAGAAGAATGGCCATAAAAAATTCCCGAGCCATAGACCCGGGAATTGTTGTTTTACTTGCTTTAATATCGCTATGTGAGCTACTCTTGCAACTCGGGAATAGACTCTATTTCCATGGAATCTGAAAGATCGGGATTAGCGGCTTCAGGATCTATGTCGTCTAAAGGGCTGCTGCCATAAAAACGTTCAAATTTATTGACGTACTCGTTAAAAATAAGCGTTTCTTTTTCTGCAAGTTCCTTATCCCTATTTCTGATCAGTATGTCTATATTTCTACTATACGCCTCTAAATCTGGGATAATTTCGGTTAAATTAAGCTGTTGTTCATCGAAGGGCAAACCGGCATAATAATTTAACCTTTCTTGGTAAATGGTTTTAAGTTTATTGAAAAGGGCTCTAGCCTTTTCCGTTTCACCAACTTTGTAATAGCCGTCTACAAAAGGCTCTACAAAAGTATAGTAGCCATAATGCTCAACCGGCATGTTTTCCATGGTAATATTAATGATATCCTTTGCCTTTTCGATCTTGTTTTCATTGATCAAGGTCTCAGTGAGACGCGCTAAATTGCCGCGGAAAGACAATCCTTGAATCCTGATCTGTGCATCGTGGTAAATATCTGGGCTGCCTGAATTGCCCCAATCCCATTTTTTAACAATATCGTACATTAAATCGCTGTCGATACGTCCCATTTCATAGGCGCTCTGATTTTTGGTTTTTATAGGAACCAGTTTATATACCAGGCCATCTAACTGAAGGTAGTCCTTCATATAGATATATTCGGCGTTGTCAAAACTTCCGCCAGAGAAATAGATAGGGCGTTTCCAATCGTTGTTGGCCAAAATATCTAACATTAAGATCCTGTTTTTTGGCAAGGCAGATTTAGGGAGGTCAATATCGATATAATCTACGATCAGGGCCGAGTCTTTTGCTTTTACCAAACCACTTTCAAGAACGTTTTTCTTGTTCACCGGAACCCTTATCTTGTTGGTGGGGTAATACACTACATCTAAATTGCTTTCGGAGTACTGACTAAGATCGGCACCTTGCTTTTGAAGGATAGACCTGAATTTTGTTTGCTCCTTATCGCTGTCTACCCAGTTCATAAAGTCTTTAATATCCCATCGGTTTTCGGTAAGTCCGTTGTAATAAATAACGTCCCTAGATCCAAATCGGTATTTTTCATGGGTCAGTTGCGATGGAATAGGCTCGCTTTCATAAGCTTGCATTTTCATCTGGTCTATATACCAATCCGTAGCAAAAAGGCTGGTATTGATAACCCTTACATCGGTGCGGTAGCCTTCTATTTCTTGGGCATACCATAGCGGAAAGGTGTCATTGTCGCCTATGGTGAACAATATGGCGCCCGCGTTTTCTTGGGTGGACCCTAAATAAGAATGTGCCGTAGAAGTGGCGGTATACCTATTAGACCTGTCGTGGTCGTCCCAGTTTTGAAAGGCCAAGACTCCTGGAACGGCAAAAAGACAAAGGACGGTAATTGCCGGGGCCAATATTTTTGGGTTGATTAATTTTCTGAATTCCTCAAAAAGGGCATACACGCCCAATCCTATCCAAATGGCGAAAATATAAAAAGAGCCTACCAGGGAATAATCGCGTTCCCTAGGTTGAAAAATGGCAGGGTTGGTATAAAATTGTATGGCGATGCCGGTAAATATAAAAAAGACAAAAAGGACCCAAAACTGTTTTGGGTTTTTACTGATCTGGAAAAATATACCAATGATGCCCAAGATAAGGGGTAAAAAGAAATAGGTATTTCTTCCTTTATTGTTCTTAATGTCGCTAGGTAGGTTTTCTTGGCTCCCAAGGCGGGCACTGTCTATAAAGTTAATTCCGCTTAGCCAGTTACCGTGGTTATCGTATCGGCCTTGGATATCGTCTTGCTTACCAACATAATTCCACATAAAATAGCGCCAGTACATATATCCGAACTGAAACTCGAACATATAGCGGATATTTTGGGCGAGGGTAGGGGGGGTAACGTCTATATATTCGCTAAATTCCCTTAAAAAACGCACATATTGGGCGGTATCTATTTCTCCTTTGGCATAGCCGTCTTTAAATTGGTTCACGGCATCTCTTAGTTCTTGATTTCCTAGGTAGGACGATTTTATTTTAAAGGTCAAGGGATCAAAATACTTCATGTAATTTTCGGCATTCTGTTCGCTCCACAACCTTGGCAATAAGCCTACGTGGTTTGGGTTAGGGCCTTGTAAGGCATTTTTATAGTGGTTGACGATGATATACTTGCCTGTTTTTTCGTCCTGCTCATATTTAGGTTTCTCGTCCATTTCTTCGCCGGCAGCGGCAAAGGAGTTAGAGTAATAGGACCCGTAAAAAGGGCTTTCTACGCCAGGATATTGTTCTCTGTTGTAATAGGCTAATAAGGAACGGGCGTCTGAAGGGTCGTTTTCGTTGATCACTACATTGGCATTGGCCCTAATAGGGAGCATAACCCATGTTGAAAATCCTAGGAAAAGGAACATTAAACACAGTACTATGGTGTTTGCCGTAAAATAATTGTTCTCGCGGGTATATTTCAAGCCAAAATAAAAGGCTGCTATAAAAATTAGGCCCATTATAATGGTTCCCGAATTAAAGGGGAGTCCGATCGTATTTATAAAGAACACCTCGCTCCAACCAAAGGCTTTTAGAACATAGGTCAGGGAAAATTTGTATACTAACATCAATATGGCCACTACGGCGATATTGGCAAGTAGAAAATTCTTGACAGTAGTGGTCTTGTAAGTTTTAAAGTAATACAGTAAACCTACGGATGGAATGGCCAAAAAGCCCATGAACTGAACCCCAAAGGTGAGTCCGATTACAAAGAAAATAAGGACGACCCATTTATTGCCTCTCGGGTTTTCTAGATCATCGACCCATTTTAGGCCGAGCCACAATAGTAGCGCCATAATTAAACTAGCCATGGCATATACCTCTGTTTCTACGGCGTTAAACCAAAAGCTGTCGGTAAAGGTAAAGGCTAGGGAGCCCACAATGCCGCTTCCTAATATGGCTATGGCCTTACTATTGGTAAGGGCTTCGTTTTTGACGAGTAATTTTCTGGTCAGATTGGTAATGGTCCAGAACATAAAAAGAATGGTAAAGGCGCTAGAAACCCCAGATACATAGTTGACCATTCTTGCGATCTGGTCGGCCTCTAGGGCAAACATTGCAAAAAATGCGCCTATCATTTGCAGTAGTGGTGCTCCTGGAGGGTGGCCTACCTGTAGTTTTGCGGAGGTAGCTATATATTCTCCTGCATCCCAGAAACTGCTAGTGGGTTCTACGGTTAATCCGTAAGTAATAAGGGCTATTGAAAAAACAGACCATCCTATGATGGTGTCCCATTGCTTGAAATTCTTTGAAAACATGCGCTTTGTGGTTTATGCAAAAAGGCGAATTTAATAATTATAATAGAGATGTTGACATTATTTTTATAAAGCTTTAACAAGGGGTGGAATTATTTTTTTTATTTTTTTGAAAAAATGTTTGTGCAATCGAAAGTAAGTTCTATCTTTGCACGCTCAAATAGCACGGTGGCCTATGGTGTAATTGGCAACACAGCTGGTTTTGGTCCAGTCGTTCTAGGTTCGAGTCCTAGTAGGCCAACAAGTACAAAAAGACCCTTTAAATGTTAAAGTTTAGAGGGTTTTGTATTTATGAACACCGTGTGTATTTTTTAAGTAAAATATATTATTTTATTTCAAAAGTATATTTTATATTTGCACGCTCAAATAGCACAGTGGCCTATGGTGTAATTGGCAACACAGCTGGTTTTGGTCCAGTCGTTCTAGGTTCGAGTCCTAGTAGGCCAACTTAAAGTTGGGAATCCCGGAACTGTAAAGTTTCGGGATTTTTTTTTGCCTTAAAATCAGCTTGGTTTAAGGGGTTAAAAGTGCTCTTGGTAATTGGTTTAGATGTTTGGTGTTGGCGATCGGAAAGGGTTTGGGAAGGGTAATCTTTTTAGATTAAGTGATTTAGATTGTTGAATGAACTAAAAAAATTGTATATTTGCGCTGCTGAAAGAATATAAAGTATTCGGGAGGGGACAATTTGTCCCCTCTTTTGTTCACAATATTTTATCTGGAAGTGGTAAATAAAGACGGCTCTAAGGAGTCTGAAATAGTGGTTCTGCGTATTTTTGTAGAATAGTTATGGCGCCTGGTTTTAATGGTTTTAAAACCAGGCGTGGTGAAAAATTGAAATTTATGTTGAAAGATAAGGTTATTGAACTTTTAGAGGGAGTGTTAGAGGAGAATGAGTCACTTTTTTTGATTGATTTTTCGATGACTCCAGATCATAAGATAAAAATTGTTATCGATGGTGATCACGGTGTGACGGTTCAGGATTGTATGACCGTTAGTCGGGCTATTGAGAATAATATAGATAGGGACGAAGAGGATTTTGCATTGGAAGTTGCTTCTGCTGGAGCAGCATCTCCCTTGAAATTGCCAAGACAATACCGTAAAAATCTAGGAAGAACCATAGAAGTTAAGCTTCAGGGGCAAGAGGAAGAGCTCGAAGGACAGTTGACCGAAGCAACGGAAGACGATATTACCTTAGAGTGGAAGGCCAGAGAGCCAAAACCTGTTGGAAAAGGTAAAGTTACGGTGCAGAAAAAGCAACAAATTGCAATTTCTGAGATAAAAGAAGCTAAAGTTGTATTAAAATTTTAATTGTAGTACGAAAATGGAAAATATTGCGCTAATCGAATCTTTCTCGGAATTTAAAGATGATAAATTCATTGACAGAGTAACGCTAATGGCGATTTTGGAGGATGTTTTTAGGAATGCGTTAAAGAAGAAATTTGGTTCGGATGACAATTTCGATATTATCATAAACCCTGATAAGGGCGATTTGGAAATATGGAGGAATAGGGTTGTTGTAGAAGATGGGGAGGTAGAAGATCCTAATGAAGAGATTTCTCTTAGCGCGGCCAGAAAGATAGAGCCTGATTTTGAAGTAGGTGAAGATGTTTCTGAAGAAGTGAAATTGATTGATCTTGGAAGAAGAGCTATTTTGGCCTTAAGGCAAAATCTTATTTCTAAGATTCACGAACACGATAATACTACGATCTATAAGCATTTTAAGGATCTAGAAGGAGAAATCTATACGGCAGAAGTGCATCATATTAGGCACAAGGCCATTATTCTTTTGGATGACGAAGGAAATGAAATTATCCTTCCTAAGGATAAGCAAATCCCGTCCGATTTCTTTAGAAAAGGCGATAATGTTCGCGGGATAATTGAAAGCGTTGAGTTGAAAGGAAATAAGCCGACAATTATCATGTCTAGGTGTTCTCCATTGTTTTTGGAGCAACTGTTTTTTCAGGAAATACCAGAAGTTTTCGATGGTTTGATTACTATAAAGAAAGCGGTGCGTATCCCTGGGGAAAAGGCAAAAGTGGCTGTAGATTCTTATGATGATCGTATTGATCCTGTTGGTGCTTGTGTGGGTATGAAAGGATCAAGGATTCATGGTATTGTACGTGAATTGGGCAATGAGAACATAGATGTTATTAATTGGACCAGTAATCCTCAGTTGTTGGTGACCCGGGCTTTGAGTCCGGCCAAGGTTTCTTCAGTGAAACTAAACGAGGAAAAAATGACGGCACAAGTTTACCTAAGGCCAGAGGAGGTATCCAAGGCAATTGGTAGAGGTGGTCATAATATTAGGTTGGCAGGACAGTTGACCGGTTATGAGATAGATGTGTTCCGTGAAGGAGTCGAGGAGGATGTAGAGCTTACAGAATTCTCTGATGAAATTGAAGCATGGATCATAGAGGAATTTAAGAAGATCGGAATGGATACCGCTAGAAGCGTCTTGGAGCAAGATGTGGAGGATTTGGTGAAAAGAACCGATTTGGAAGAGGAGACAATCTTAGAGGTTGTTCGAATTCTTAAGGAAGAATTAGAAGATTAAGCTATATATTAGCAGTAAATTACAAGAATAGGAATTATTTATTTATGGCAGATAATGCAACGATAAGGCTTAATAAAGTCCTAAGAGAACTGAATATTTCATTGGACCGGGCGGTAGACTATCTCGGGTCCAAGGGGCATGACATAGAAGCAAGGCCTACTACTAAAATATCCAATGAGGTATACCAAGTTCTTTTGGACGGGTTCCAAACGGACATGAGCAAGAAAGTTGCGTCCAAAGAAGTTGGTGAAGAGAAGAGGAAAGAGAAGGAGGCTATAAGATTGCAGTTGGAGCAAGAGCAAGAAGAGAAAAAACTCGCAAGAGAGAAGCGTGCTAAGGAAGGGATTGTGAAAGCAAGAGTAGAGCTTGCCGGACCTAAAACGGTCGGGAAAATAGATCTAGACCAACCTAAGAAGGCAGCAACTCCGGCCGCTCCCAAGGAAGAAGAAAAAACAGTAAAGGAGCCGGAAACAGCTCCGGAACCAACTGTTGAGAAAGCTTCTGAACCTGTAGTCGAAAAGACCGTGGACAAAGTGGATGCTCCGGTAGAAAAAGAAGAAGTGGCGCCCAAAGTGGAGGCTGCAGCTCCTGAATCTCAAAAGGCAGAGCCAGTAAAACCAGCTCCTGTAAAAGAGGAGCCGGTGAAAGAGGAACCTGTAAAAGCGGCGCCAGTGAAGACTGAGCCGAAAAAGGCAGCGCCCGTAAAAAAAGAGGAAGTGAAAGAAGTTCCTGTAGTAAAGGAGACTGAGAAGAAGACCGACGAGGTTAAGCAGGCGCCAGTGAAGGAAGAAACAGAGAAAAAAGAAGCCGAGAAGGTGGAGACAGACAAAAAAGAAGCTATTGTTGGTGAAGACGGACGCGCTATAGAGACCGAAGTGATTACCACAAAATACCAGAAACTTTCTGGGCCGAAAATTATGGGGGCCAAAATTGACCTTACACAATTTGAGAAACCTAAGAAAAAGAAGGAAGTAGCCAAGGCAGGTGATGCTGCCGATAAAAAGAAAAGAAGGAAACGAATTGTTACCAAGCCAGGAGCGGGAGGCGATGCCAATAAACCGGCAGGAGCAAGACCTAGAGGGCCGGTAGTAAGACGTGCCCCAGGACAGCGATTTACTCCGACCGCAAAGGTAGAGCCTACTGAAGAAGATGTTCAAAAGCAGGTAAGGGAAACCTTGGAGAAACTTCAGGGGAAATCTAAGAAAGGTAAAGGCGCCAAGTATAGAAGGGATAAGAGAGATCAGCACCGTCAGCAGACTGAAAAAGATCTTGAAAAACAAGAATTGGAAAGCAAGATCCTGAAAGTTACCGAGTTTGTTACGGCAAGCGAAGTGGCGACTATGATGGATGTGCCAACAACGAAGATTATTTCGGCCTGTATGTCCTTAGGTATCATGGTAACCATGAACCAGCGATTGGATGCTGAAACCTTATCTATTGTAGCCGATGAATTTGGGTATGAAGTAGAATTTGTTACTGCAGACCTAGAAGAAAGTATTGTAGAAGAACCGGATGCAGAAGAGGATTTGGTGGCTAGAGCTCCTATTGTTACGGTGATGGGACACGTAGATCACGGTAAGACTTCTTTGCTGGATTATATTAGAAAAGAAAATGTTATTGCAGGCGAGAGTGGTGGGATAACCCAGCATATCGGAGCTTATGGGGTAACTTTAGAGGGTGGACAGAAAATATCCTTCTTGGATACTCCCGGTCACGAAGCCTTTACGGCGATGCGTGCTCGTGGGGCTCAAGTAACCGATATTGCTATTATTGTAGTGGCGGCGGATGATGCTATTATGCCACAGACAAAAGAAGCTATTAGTCACGCTCAAGCAGCAGGTGTACCGATCATTTTTGCAATAAACAAAATAGATAAGCCGCACGCTAACCCAGATAAGATTAAAGAAGGATTAGCACAGATGAACCTTTTGGTAGAAGATTGGGGTGGTAAAATTCAATCTCACGATATTTCGGCCAAAATGGGTACTGGGGTGAAAGAATTGTTGGAAAAAGTACTTCTAGAAGCAGAGATTCTAGAATTGAAGGCTAATCCAGAGAAATTGGCTTCGGGTACTGTAGTAGAAGCGTTCTTGGATAAAGGTAGAGGGTATGTTTCCACTATTCTTGTTCAGGCAGGTACTCTTAAAGTTGGAGACTATGTCTTGGCGGGTACTTGTAGTGGTAAAGTGAAAGCTATGCACGATGAACGTGGGAAAATCGTTAAAGAGGCAGGTCCATCTAGACCAGTATCTATATTAGGTTTGGACGGAGCGCCACAAGCGGGTGATAAGTTTAACGTGCTCTTGGATGAGAGAGAAGCGAAACAAATCGCAACCAAGCGTTCTCAGTTATTGCGTGAGCAATCTGTAAGAACACAGCGTCATATAACCTTGGACGAGATCGGAAGACGTATTGCATTGGGCGACTTTAAAGAGTTGAACATCATCTTGAAAGGGGATGTGGATGGTTCTGTAGAAGCATTGACCGATTCTTTCCAGAAATTGTCTACGGCAGAAATTCAAGTAAACATTATTCATAAAGCAGTAGGTCCTATTACAGAGTCCGATGTTCTTTTAGCTTCGGCTTCAGATGCGGTTATTATAGGGTTTAACGTAAGACCTATGGGGAATGCAAGAATGTTGGCAGATAAAGAAGAGATAGATATCAGAATGTATTCTATTATCTACGATGCTATCAACGATCTTAAGGATGCTATGGAAGGTATGTTGTCTCCAGAGATGAAAGAAGAGATTACAGGTACTGCGGAAATTCGTGAGACCTTTAAGATTTCTAAAGTCGGAACAATTGCCGGTTGTATGGTAACTACTGGAAAGATCTATAGAAATTCTAACATTAGATTGATTAGGGATGGAGTGGTAATCTTTACCGGAGAGCTATCATCGCTTAAGAGATTTAAAGATGATGTTAAAGAAGTAGCTAAAGGATACGATTGTGGACTGCAGGTGAAAAACTATAACGATATTAGAGAATTGGATATCGTAGAGGCATTCCAAGAAGTTGAAGTGAAGAAGAAATTGAAATAAATGACTTCTTCCTGAAAATGGAATTAAGACAAAAAAAAACGACCTATTTGGTCGTTTTTTTTGGTTTTAGCAACATCGCTTCGGGATATTTTTTTCGCACATCCATAAGGGTGCGTTCTCCTTCTAGTTTTGTTTTAAATTTTCCTAGCCGAACTCGATAGCTGGGGTATTCGAAATCTATTGTAGCTGGTAGGGTAGGATAGTCCTTGTCTATATTCGTTTTAAGTGCTTGTGCTTGTTGGTCGGTTCCAAAACCTACTTGTATGCGGTAATGGCTGCTGGTTTCGTTAACGCTTTTGTAGTGCGCTAACAAGCTGTTAATCTTTTGATCTTGTTGAATATTGACTTTGGCTTGTTGTGCTGTGCAAAAAGTTGCAGAAGCAAGTAAAAAAGTGAGTAAAGAAGCAGTTTTCATAGCGTGATAGTCTTTCTGTTTTAGCTTGTTGCAAATGTAAAATATTAAGAATCAATCAATATATTTTAATGTTATTTAGAACAGTTATAAATTATGCATTATAGATCCCTTAACATTTCCCAAATAAAGTGTATTGTGTATTTTTGCCATCAATTTGGGCGTGGTTTAGAAAGGGTGTATTATTTACATACGAAAAAATCATGCCAAAAGTCCGACAGAAATATTTTTAATATGAAAAAGGTTCCATACCGCAATCTAATTTCTAGAATTTTAGGTGTCAGTTTGGTAGTTGTACTACTGCTTTCCAATTCGCTTCATGCAAAAGAAACTGCTGTTCTTCAGGAGTCGTCTGCTGTGTCGTCCGGGGAGGGCGATCCTGTAAAGGGGAAGCAATTATTTAATCAGAATTGTGCTGCGTGTCACTCTCTAACAAAGAAAATGACCGGTCCGCCCTTAGCTGGGATTACCGAGAAGCATGATAAAGAATGGTTGTATGCGTGGATTAAGAATAGTTCAGCCATGATTAAGGCTGGTGATGCTGCAGCTGTAAAGATTTACAATGAATACAATCAGGCGGCGATGACTGCTTTTCCAACCTTGTCTGATCAGGAGTTGGAAGATATTTTAGCGTATACCGATGCGCCTCCGGTTACTCCTAAGCCTGTTGCTGGTGCGGAAGCTGGTGCTGGTGCGGGTCAGGTGCAATCATCTGGGATCTCCAATGAATTGATTCTTGGTGCCTTGGTGTTGGTGTTTGGCTTGTTGGTAGTGATGTTGTTTTTGGTGAATACTACACTAAGACGTATCGCTGAGGCTAATGGGGTGTTGTTGGAAAAAGAAGCTGCTAAAAAAGGAACTCCAATTTGGAAAGCTTTTGCTAAGAATCAGTTTTTAGTAATTGTCTTTGTAATCTTCTTGTTGTTGAACGGTGCTTACTTTGCTTACGGGTATATGATGCAAGTAGGGGTAGATCAGGGGTACGCTCCTATTCAGCCAATACACTATTCGCATAAGATCCATGCCGGGGATAATAATATTGAGTGTAAATATTGTCACTCTTCTGCCAGGGTTTCTAAGACCTCTGGAATTCCATCTTTGAATGTTTGTATGAACTGTCATAAGTCTATTGATGAGTATAAGGGGAATCCGGAAGGACCGAGTGCTGAAGATTTGGCTAATGGGTATACAAATGAATTCTATACGAAAGAAATTCAGAAGTTGTATGATGCTGTTGGTTGGGATAAAGAAAATCAAAGATATACGGGTGAGACGAAGCCGGTGGAATGGGTAAGAGTGCATAATCTTCCTGATTTTGCTTACTTTAACCACTCTCAGCATGTTTCTGTAGCAGGTATAGAGTGTCAGACTTGTCACGGTCCTGTAGAGGAAATGGAAGTGATGTATCAATATGCTCCTTTAACTATGGGATGGTGTATTAACTGTCACCGTGAAACAGATGTGAAAGTAGAGGGGAATGCTTATTATGAAAAAATTCATGAAGAGCTTTCTAAGAAATACGGTGTAGAGAAACTTACAGCTGCTCAAATGGGTGGATTGGAATGTGGTAAATGTCACTATTAATCAAATTAACTAGAAGATAATTTTAGATATATCATATGTCATCAAACAAAAAGTATTGGAAAAGCGAGGCGGAGTTAAATCCTAACGATTCCATTGTTGAGACGCTAAAACAGAATGAGTTTATTCAGGAGATTCCAACAGGTGAATTCTTGGAGGATAAGCAAACGTTGGCGGCTAGCTCTACTAATAGAAGGGATTTTCTTAAGTATGTTGGGTTTAGTACGGCTGCAGCTTCCTTAGCTGCTTGTGAAGGCCCGGTTACTAAATCTATTCCTTATGTAGTTAAACCGGATAATATTGTGCCTGGGGTAGCAAACTTTTATGCTACTACCATAGCCAATGGTTTTGACTTTGCTAGTATTTTGGTAAAGACTAGAGAAGGAAGACCGATTAAAATAGAAAACAATACAGATGCCAAGGTTGCTGGCGGTGCTAATGCACGTGTTCAGGCTTCGGTATTGTCATTGTATGATAGCAATCGCTTGCAAGGGCCTTTGTTTAATGGAGAGGCAGTTTCTTGGGAAGAAATGGATTCGGCTGTAAAAGCAAAATTAGGGTCTCTTAAAGGAGGGTCTCAGAAGATTGCTGTTTTAACGCAGACTTATGCGAGTCCTTCTACTTCTAGGTTGATTGCTGAGTTTAAAGAAGCTTACGGAAATGTGGATCATGTAACATATGATGCTATTTCTGAAGATGCTGCGCTTTCTGCTTTTGAAGCAAAGTACGGCGAAAGAGCTTTGGCTGATTATGATTTCGAAAAAGCAGAATTGATTGTTTCTTTCGGTGCTGATTTCTTGGGAGATTGGCAAGGTGGAGGATATGATAGTGGTTATTCAAGAGGACGTGTTCCAAAGAACGGTAAAATGTCGAGACACGTACAGTTCGAGGCAAATATGTCTTTGACTGGCGCGAACGCTGATAAGCGTGTGCCTTTGAAACCTTCTGAGCAGAAGCTTGCTTTGGCTTATTTCTATGGTAAGTTAAGTGGAACTTCAGTTTCTGTTAGTCTTTCCGATAATGTGAAAGCTGCTATCGATGCTGTGGTTGCTCAGGTATTGAAAAATAAATCGAATACGGTAGTTGTTACTGGTATTGACGATATAAACGCTCAGACAATAGTCTTGGCGATAAATGAATATTTAGGTAGTAAGGCTTTTGATGCTGCTGCTCCTAAGTATGTAAGACAAGGAAGTGTTAAGGCTGTTAATGCTTTAATAGCTGATATGAAAGCTGGTAAAGTTGGAGCCTTGTTGATAGATGGTGTGAATCCGGTGTACTCTTTGGCAAACGCTGGGGATTTTGTAGCAGGATTGGAAAAAGTAGCTCTTTCGGTAGCTTTTTCTACAACCCGTACAGAGACAACAGAAGCGGTTCAGTATGTAGGTGCTGCGAATCATTACCTTGAATCTTGGGGTGATGCTCAGTTGAAAAAAGGATTCTATAGTTTGGCACAGCCTACTATTAAAGAATTGTTCGATTCTAGGCAGTTTCAAACATCTCTGTTGAACTGGTTAGGAAGTGATAAAACGTATTACAGTTATATTAAAGAGACTTGGTCTACAGGAATACTTGGAGAAAGTGACTGGAACCAAGCTTTGCACGATGGTGTATTCACTACAACTGCTGCAGCTGCTGTAGTAGCAAGTGAAGAAGGTGAAGCTCCGGTTAATTTATCCGCTGCTTTAAAGAGTCTGTCTGCATCAGCTAATGAAGGAATGGAATTGATTCTTTATTCTAAAGTTGGTATGGGTGATGGACAACAAGCCAATAACCCATGGTTGCAAGAATTCCCAGATCCTATTACAAGAGTGTCTTGGGATAACTACCTTACTGTTTCTAAAGCCGATGCCGAGCGTTTAGGTTTGGTTAATGAGAATGTAGCTGATGGCGGTTTAAACGGTAGCTATGTAAACCTTGCGGTAGACGGTGTTGCCTTAAATAATGTTCCTGTTATCATTCAGCCAGGTCAGGCTAACGGTTCTGTTGGTTTATCATTTGGATATGGTAAGAAAGCAGGAATGCAGGCAGAAATGCAAACAGGGGTGAATGCTTATACTTTGTACAAAGATTTCTCTAACGTACAATCTGTAAGTATCGAGAAAACTCAAGGAATGCATGAGTTTGCCTGTGTGCAGTTGCATAAGACTTTAATGGGTAGGGGAGATATTATAAAAGAAACTACTCTAGAGATATTTAATACTAAGGATTCGCGCGAATGGAATGTTATTCCTGTGGTTTCTTTAGATCACCAAACGGTAGATGCTAGTTCTGTTGATTTATGGGGTAGTTTTGATCGCTCTATAGGGCATCATTTTAACCTGTCTATAGATCTAAATGCATGTACAGGTTGTGGGGCATGTGTTATAGCATGTCACGCAGAAAACAATGTACCGGTAGTTGGTAAGGAAGAGGTTAGAAAGTCTAGGGATATGCACTGGTTGCGTATTGACAGATACTACTCTTCTGAAGAAACTTTCGAAGGGGATAACACTAAGAAAGAAGAATTCGATGGCTTGTTCGGGGATAAAGGTTCCTTGGGCGGATTTGGTCATATGGAAGATCCTTCTGCCAATCCTCAGGTAGCTTTCCAGCCAGTAATGTGTCAGCACTGTAACCATGCTCCTTGTGAGACTGTTTGTCCTGTTGCTGCTACATCACACGGACGTCAAGGACAAAACCACATGGCTTACAACAGATGTGTGGGTACAAGATACTGTGCAAACAACTGTCCTTATAAAGTAAGACGTTTTAACTGGTTCTTGTACAGCAACAATGACGAGTTCGATTACCATATGAACAATGACCTAGGGAAGATGGTTATCAACCCAGATGTTACTGTTCGTTCTAGAGGGGTAATGGAAAAATGTTCTATGTGTATCCAGAAAACTCAGAAAACTATTTTAGATGCTAAGCGCGATGGTCGTTTGGTCGAGGATGGTGAGTTCCAAACAGCATGTTCCGCAGCATGTAGCAACGGCGCAATGACGTTTGGGGATATTAACGACAAGGAAAGTAAAATAGCAGAATTAAAGGAAAGTGACCGTATGTACCACTTATTGGAGCATGTAGGAACTAAACCAAATGTTTTCTATCACGTAAAAGTGAGAAATACAAACGAAGCTTAATCAATTTATACAGGAACGTAACTATTAATTAAATTATGGCGTCGCATTACGAAGCACCTATACGAAAACCCCTAGTTCTTGGAGACAAAGGATACCACGATGTAACTGTGGATATCGCAGCTCCAGTAGAAGGGAAAGCCAATAAGCATTGGTGGATTGTATTTTCCATCGCATTAGCGGCATTCCTTTGGGGTGTTGGTTGTATAATCTATACGGTATCTACGGGTATCGGTACATGGGGATTAAATAAAACAGTAGGCTGGGCCTGGGATATTACCAACTTCGTTTGGTGGGTAGGTATCGGCCACGCAGGAACCTTGATTTCTGCCGTACTATTGTTATTTAGACAAAAATGGAGAATGGCTATTAACCGTTCTGCCGAAGCAATGACCATCTTCTCGGTGGTGCAGGCAGGATTGTTCCCGATTGTGCACATGGGTCGTCCATGGTTGGCATATTGGGTATTGCCTATACCGAACCAATTTGGTTCCCTATGGGTAAACTTTAACTCTCCCTTGCTTTGGGATGTATTTGCGATCTCGACCTACCTTTCAGTATCCTTAGTGTTCTGGTGGACTGGTTTGTTACCAGATTTCGCAATGATCCGTGATAGGGCAGTAAAGCCGTTCCAAAAGAAAATATATAGTTTAATTAGTTTTGGTTGGACAGGACGTGCTAAGGATTGGCAACGTTTTGAGGAAGTTTCCTTGGTACTGGCAGGATTGGCAACACCATTGGTACTTTCGGTACATACCATTGTATCTTTTGACTTTGCTACTTCGGTAATCCCAGGATGGCACACCACTATTTTCCCTCCATACTTCGTTGCTGGAGCTATTTTCTCTGGATTTGCAATGGTGAACACCTTGTTGATCATCATGAGAAAGGTATGTCACCTAGAGTCTTATATTACTGTTCAGCATATTGAATTGATGAATATCGTAATCATGTTAACAGGTTCTATTGTAGGTTGTGCCTACATTACGGAATTGTTCGTGGCATGGTATTCTGGTGTTGAATACGAACAGTATGCTTTCTTAAACAGAGCAACCGGACCTTACTGGTGGGCTTATTGGGCCATGATGACCTGTAACGTGTTCTCTCCACAGTTTATGTGGTTTAAAAGACTTAGAACAAGTATCATGTTCTCTTTCTTTATCTCTATTGTGGTAAACATTGGAATGTGGTTTGAACGTTTCGTTATTATCGTAACTTCTTTGCACAGAGATTACTTGCCATCTTCATGGACAATGTTCTCTCCGACCTTTGTAGATATCGGAATATTTATCGGAACCATTGGATTCTTCTTTGTACTGTTCTTATTATATGCTAGAACCTTCCCTGTGATTGCACAGGCCGAGGTAAAATCTATCTTGAAATCTTCAGGAGAGAAGTATAAAAAGTTAAGAGATGCTGGGAAGCCTACTTATACGATCACTAAAACAACTGTGGTAAAGGAAGGAATCGTTAGCGAAACTGCTTTGTCTACCGAGAAAAATCAGGAGAAATTAGCGGTACTTTTAGAGGCGATTGGAAAATACGACCCGTCAACAGGAGCACCGGACAATTTACAAGAGGTGAAAGGTATTGGTCCATTAATGGAGAAAGCTTTAAATCAGATGGGAGTGTTTACTTTTGCTCAGCTAAGTAAAATGACCCAAAAGGAATATGATTTATTGGATTCTATTACAGAGTCTTTCCCTGGAA
Organism: Arenibacter sp. 6A1; assembly: GCF_012272855.1. Lineage (GTDB taxonomy): Bacteria > Bacteroidota > Bacteroidia > Flavobacteriales > Flavobacteriaceae > Arenibacter. The sequence continues at coordinate 78,493 of NZ_JAAXCQ010000003.1, forward strand.
GGGCACTAAGAGATGATTGGGCAGGTCAAGCAACGATTTTAAACAATAAGAAATAATTATGGCGTCTAAAGTTATACATGCATTTTACGATGATGACGATGTGTTAATGCTTGCGGTTAAAAAAGTAAAAGCAGCTAAACATCATATAGAGGAAGTTTATTGTCCTTTTCCAGTTCATGGTTTAGACAAGGCAATGGGATTGGCTCCGACAAGATTGGCAATTACATCATTTTTATACGGATGTGTTGGACTTACGGTAGCGGTAGTCATGATGAATTATATAATGATCGAGGACTGGCCACAGGATATTGGTGGAAAGCCAAGTTTTAGCTACTTGGAGAATATGCCGTCTTTTGTGCCTATTATGTTTGAGTTGACGGTTTTCTTTGCAGCTCACTTAATGGTAATTACCTTCTTTTTAAGAAGTAGGTTATGGCCTTTTAAAGACGCTGAGAACCCAGACGTACGTACAACCGATGACCATTTCCTAATGGAAATAGAAATCCATAATAACGAACAAGAATTAAAAGACTTGTTGATGGATACTGGAGCGGTAGAAATTAATATTACAGAAAAGTAGTCAAAGATATTATGAGCAGTTTAAGCAAAATAGGAATCGTTTTATGTTCGGTATTATTCGTTGTTTCTTGTTCCGATAAAAATAACAGAAACTACCAATTCATGCCAGACATGTACGAATCTGTAGGTTACGAAGCCTATCAGAAAGTAGACTTTTTACCTAATGGGATGGAAGCAGGGCTTCCTGCAGAACACACCATCGCGAGAGGGTGGATGCCTTATGGGATAGAGAATACGATTGAAGGTAAGGAAATAGCAAGGGAAAACCCAAGTCCATTAGATGCTTCAAAACAAGAAGAGAATTTAAAAGTGGGTAAGGAAATGTACGATATCTACTGTGGTATTTGCCACGGAGATAAAGGAGATGGACAAGGAGACTTGGTAAAAAGAGAGAAGATTTTAGGGATTCCTTCCTATGCAGATCCTGCTAGAAATATCACTGTAGGATCTACCTATCACGCCATTTACTACGGATTGAACTCAATGGGTTCTTATGCCGGTCAATTGGATATCGAAGAACGTTGGCAGGTTGCTGAATACGTGATGAAATTGAAACAAGATTTAACAAAATAAGACCTAGATATTAGCAATATGTATACTTTTTCAAATAGATTAAAAATTGCCTCCTTCATTCTAATGGCTGTTGGCGTTTTAGGAATGGGTATCGGTTTTATGGCTGCGCCAAGTACTGTAGAAGAGGCAAAGGCAATAGTAGCCGCTCAGGGTGGTGGTCATGGTGATGCCCACGCTGTGGAAGCGGAAGCTCATGGTGCCGATGCTCAACATGGCGAAGCGCATGATGCATCTCACGACCAACATTTATTGCATCAATTGCAAAATAAACCATGGTCGGCCCTGTATGTAGCAGCCTTCTTTTTTATGATGATATCATTGGGAGTGCTGGCCTTTTATGCCATCCAACGCGCTGCACAAGCAGGTTGGTCGCCCTTATTGTTTAGGGTTATGGAAGGAATCACGGCCTATTTGGTTCCTGGTGGTATAGCTGTATTTATAATATTGGCCTTATCGGTAGCTCATATGAACCACTTGTTCGTATGGATGGATGCCGATGTAGTAGCGAACGATAAGTTGTTATTAGGAAAAGCAGGTTACCTAAACGGTCCCTTCTTCTTAATAAGAGCAGCTATTTTCTTAGGAGGATGGATATTGTATAGAGAGTATTCTAGAAAGTTATCATTGGCACAGGATGAATCCAATGACGATTCTAATTTTAAATTGAACTTTAGAATATCAGCGGCATTTTTAGTATTTTATTTGATCACAGAATCGATCATGTCATGGGACTGGATCATGAGTGTAGACCCGCACTGGTTTAGTACGTTGTTTGGATGGTATATCTTTGCTTCAATGTTCGTATCAGGTATTACAGTGATAGCCTTGGTAACCATTTACCTAAAATCTAAAGGGTATTTACCAGATGTAAATGATAGTCACATTCACGATTTGGCTAAATTTATGTTCGGGATAAGTATTTTCTGGACCTATTTATGGTTCTCACAATTTATGTTGATTTGGTATTCTAATATTCCTGAAGAGGTAACGTATTTTGTATCGAGAATTGCCGATTATAAATTACCGTTCTTTGGTATGGTAGCCTTAAACTTTTTGTTCCCATTGTTGCTGTTAATGAACAGTGAGTTTAAAAGGGTAAACTGGTTTGTAGTTATGACGGGTGTGGTTATTTTATTTGGCCATTACTTGGATATTTATACCGCTATTATGCCTGGAACCGTTGGAGACCAATGGTCTATCGGGATACCAGAAATTAGTTCTGTATTGTTCTTTTTGGGGATGTTTATATTTTTCGTCTTCAGAGCCTTGTCTAAAGCGCCATTACAACCAAAACGTAATCCGTTTATAGAAGAGAGTAAGCATTTTCACTATTAGTAAATATTAAAGTATAATTTCATATCATACGATGACTCCATTATTGACCATAATTGTTTTAATTTTAGTAGCAATCGCTATCTGGCAGATGACCAAGATATTCGAATTGTCACAGATTAAAACCGACAATTCGCAAATAGCAAACGATACGGATAATAAATACAATGGGTATTTAATGTTCGCTTTCTTAATCTTCATTTATGCTTTGACTATTTTCAGCTTCTGGAAATATACAAAGGTACTTTTGCCTGAGGCCGCTTCAGAGCACGGAGAGGAGTACGATTCATTAATGTTGGTTTCTTTTATTATTATTTTCTTGGTGCAGACCTTAACACAGGGATTGTTGCACTACTTCGCATTTAAATACCGAGGAGAAAAAGGTAAAAAAGCCTTGTTCTTTGCAGATAATGATCGTTTAGAGTTTATCTGGACTATTATTCCTGTAATTGTATTGTCTGGTTTGATTCTTTGGGGATTGTATGCATGGACTAACATAATGGACATTAATGATGAGGACGATCCTATTACTATTGAATTGTATGCACAGCAATTTAGCTGGACAGCAAGGTATGCAGGAGATGATAACGTTTTAGGAGATGCCAACGTAAGGATGATCGATATAGATAATGCCAATATTCTAGGAATAGACATGGCCGATCCTAATGCTGCCGATGATGTTATCGTTAGAGAGATACATTTACCAGTAGGGCGTAAAGTGAATTTTAAAATGCGATCTCAAGATGTGCTGCACTCTGCGTATATGCCTCACTTTAGAGCACAGATGAACTGTGTTCCTGGGATGATAACCCAGTTCTCCTTTACCCCAACCATTACAACTGCCGAGATGAGACAAAAGCCGGATGTTGTTGAAAAGGTAAAAGGGATCAATAAACAAAGAGCTGAAAGAGCAGCGAAGGGTGAAGAGAACACAGATCCATGGGAATTTGACTATGTATTGTTATGTAACAAGATCTGTGGAAAATCGCACTATAACATGCAGATGAAAATTATTGTAGAAACCGAAGAGGAGTACAATAAATGGATGGCTGAGCAGAAAAGCTTTGGAGAAAGCATGGCTTCTGTACAATAAATTACGCTTTAACTAAGAACAATAATTTAAAACAATAAAAATACAACTATGTCTGTAACAGCACACGCACACGTAGAGGACCATTCTGATGATCACGGACATCATCACAAAGAAACCTTTGTGACCAAGTATATTTTTAGTGAAGATCACAAAATGATTTCTAAGCAGTATTTAGTTACTGGATTGATCATGGGCTTCATAGGGATTGCGATGTCTATATTATTTAGAATGCAATTGGCTTGGCCAGGGGAAGCGTTTCCTTTGTTCGAGGCAGTAATGGGTAAATGGGCTCCAGGTGGAGTAATGGACGCCGATGTTTATCTTGCTTTGGTAACGATTCACGGTACCATAATGGTATTCTTTGTACTGACAGCCGGATTAAGTGGTACCTTTAGTAACCTATTAATTCCATTGCAAATTGGCGCTAGGGATATGGCCTCCGGGTTTATGAACATGGTGTCTTACTGGTTATTCTTTTTAGCTAGTGTGATCATTGTAATTTCCCTTTTCGTTGAATCAGGGCCTGCCGCAGCAGGATGGACAGTGTATCCTCCGTTAAGTGCCTTACCACAGGCACAGCCAGGATCTGGATTGGGTATGACTTTATGGTTGGTGGCGATGGCGATTTTTATTGCATCCTCTTTGTTGGGATCTCTAAACTATATCGTAACTGTTATCAATTTAAGAACCAAAGGGATGTCTATGACTAGATTACCTTTGACAATATGGGCATTGTTTGTTACTGCTATTATTGGAGTTATTTCTTTCCCAGTATTGTTCGCTGCAGCCTTATTGCTGATCATGGATAGAAGTTTCGGTACTTCGTTCTTCTTATCGGATATCTTTATCCAAGGTGAAGTATTGCATTATCAAGGAGGATCGCCTGTATTGTACGAACACCTTTTCTGGTTCCTTGGACACCCAGAAGTATATATCGTTATTTTACCAGCGATGGGTATCGTATCTGAAATTATGGCAGTAAACGCGCGTAAACCAATCTTTGGTTATAGAGCGATGATCGCTTCTATATTGGCTATCGCATTCTTATCTACAATCGTTTGGGGACACCATATGTTTATCTCTGGAATGAACCCATTCCTAGGATCGGTATTTACCTTTACTACTTTGTTGATTGCTATTCCATCGGCAGTAAAAGCCTTTAACTGGATTACTACCTTATGGAAAGGTAACCTTCAGTTGAACCCTGCAATGTTATTCTCTATCGGAATGGTTTCTACCTTTATTTCTGGTGGTTTAACAGGGATTATTTTAGGAGATAGTACATTGGATATTAATGTTCACGATACCTATTTTGTTGTAGCTCACTTCCACTTGGTAATGGGTATATCTGCTATCTACGGATTCTTTGCTGGTGTGTATCACTGGTTCCCTAAGATGTATGGTAAAATGATGAATAAGAATTTAGGGTATGTTCATTTCTGGATCACTGCTATTTGTTCTTACGGGGTATTTTTCCCGATGCACTTTGTTGGAATGGCCGGTGTGCCACGTAGATACTACGAAAACACAGCATTCCCAATGTTCGACGATTTAGCCGATGTTCAAATATTAATGACTGTATTTGCTATCATTGCAGCCTTGGTACAATTGGTTTTCTGTTACAACTTTATAAAGAGTATCTTCTTTGGTAAGAAAGCAGAGCAAAACCCATGGCAAGCAACTAGCTTGGAGTGGACTACACCAGTAGAACACCTTCACGGAAACTGGCCTGGTGCTATTCCTGAAGTTCACCGTTGGGCGTATGATTACAGTAAAACTCATGAAAATGGGGAGTATATAATACCAGGACAAGATTATGTTCCGCAAACGGTACCTTTACAAAAAGATGAAGAGGAATTGCAACATTAAGCAACCTTATACTATATAGAAAAAAAAGTCCATCCAAAAGATGGACTTTTTTTGTATCTTCAAAGTAGCTATTCTGCTATAGGAGTGAGAAAAAAGCAAGTGATTAAATAGGATAGTGTGAACGTTAAAGGGCTATTGCTCCTTTAACAATGGCCAAAGCTTTTTGTGCTTTAGGCACTACTAAGGTTCTAATGCTCATTAAAATCATACTATTATGAAAAACTTCGCGCTACTTTGCCTTCTTTTCTTTTACTGTGTGTCCTATGCCCAAAGAAAACCTAAAATAAAAGGGAACAGAGCGGTTACAGAAGTCGTGGAATCCTTGCCATCCTTCTCTGCAGTACGGTTAGAAGACGATTTGGATATTGTTCTTCAAAAAGGATCCAGTACAGGCTATAATATTACTGCCGATGAGAATTTAATTGGTGTTCTAAAGCTAGAAGTTATCGAGGATACCTTGGCCATTAGTTCTTTTTATAAGATTACATCTAGTAAAAAACTGAATATTGTAATCGATTTTATGGACTTAAACGCTATAACCCTTTACGATGGAAAACTAGAAATAAAGGATCACTTTACTACAGATCAATTAATGGTGAATACCTATGGGAATTCTAAATTGGAATTCAATGCTAGTACGCAGCAAGTAGATATCAACATGAAGGATCGCAGTTGGGGCAATTATAATATTGTTAGCGATTCCTTATATCTCTTTATGGATGATAAAAGTGAACTAAAGTTATACACTTCCAACAAGAGCCAGTTTCTTACGTTAAAAAATAATTCCAAGGCGGATATAGGTGGGACGGTAGACAGTTGTCATCTTCAGTTAACTGAAAGCGCTAGTTTAAAAGCATCGGAATCACAGGCTACTACCGTAGTAGCAAATGTATCGGGAACTACTACAGCGAAGATAAATGTATCTACGACCATACACCTTTCTTCCAGGGATGATGCAAAAACCTATATATACGGGGATGCTACTATTACCCTCAAAGATTTTTTAGGCACTTCAGAACTCTACAAACGTAACAATTAAGGCGTATTAAGAGCCTTCTTAGCTTTTTTATGCCGCTTCTACATTCCATATGGCTTGCATTCCAAGATTCGGCTTAAAATTATCCTTAAATTAAATTATCTTTGTTTTTGTATGAACGAGAACCTAGATCCTACTACGGGAAATTATTCAGCGGAAGAGCTGGACATAGATAGAGCTTTGAGACCTGTATCCTTTGATGACTTTACAGGTCAGGAACAGGTATTGGAAAATTTAAAGGTATTTGTAGAAGCGGCGAACTTAAGGAACGAAGCCTTGGACCACACCTTGTTTCATGGGCCTCCAGGGCTCGGAAAAACCACCTTGGCGAATATATTGGCCAATGAGTTGGGGGTAGGTATTAAAATTACTTCTGGACCTGTATTGGATAAACCAGGGGATTTAGCCGGACTCTTGACTAACTTGCAGGAGAGGGACGTATTGTTCATAGATGAGATTCATCGCTTGAGCCCTATTGTCGAAGAATACTTGTATTCGGCAATGGAAGACTATAAGATTGATATTATGATCGAGTCTGGACCCAATGCTCGGTCGGTACAGATAAACCTGAACCCCTTTACGCTAATAGGGGCAACCACCCGTTCTGGCTTGTTGACCTCTCCGATGCGGGCCCGTTTTGGAATTCAAAGTAGGTTACAATATTACTCTACAGAACTATTGGCGACTATCGTTGAACGTAGTGCAGAGATATTAAAAGTACCTATTACCATAGACGCAGCTATAGAAATTGCTGGTAGGAGCCGGGGAACACCAAGGATTTGTAACGCCCTATTGAGAAGGGTACGAGATTTTGCCCAGATAAAGGGCAATGGAAAGATCGATATTGAAATGGCCAAATATAGTTTGAAGGCATTAAATGTTGATGCCCATGGCCTTGATGAAATGGATAATAAGATTTTAAGTACTATTATCGATAAGTTTAAAGGAGGTCCTGTCGGGATTACTACTTTGGCAACAGCAGTCTCCGAAAGTGCCGAAACTCTGGAAGAGGTGTACGAACCTTTTTTAATCCAAGAGGGTTTTATTATGCGTACCCCAAGAGGTAGGGAGGTCACTGATTTGGCATACAAACATTTGGGAAGAATTAAAGGGGGCACTCAAGCTGGATTGTTCTAATAGTACTAAGTGATAGTGGTTTCCTATTAAAAGTCAGGCAATGTTTTTAAACAAAAGAATGGCTATATGGTCTTATAAAATTCTGGATATGCAGCCCCCTTTTAGATGTCATTAAGGAATAGTATACCCCCGAAAACTGTGGTGCTGCCGAGCAATTTGAAAATCCATCTATTGCCCCATTTCTAATTTTTCACAATAGCACAATGCCAAATTTTATATGGCTTATTGACTATTGTTACTTGATTTTCGCGTTAGGGACCGCGGCGGCATCCCCGCAGCAGGGCAAGGGATATAGCCAAGTGCCCGACCGACGCAGGAGGGAACGCCCAAATTATTTTGCTCAAAATTATAAAATTCAGGAATAGCAACTTCTTCCTACTAAAAAGCTGCCAAAGCTTCCTGGCTAAATCCGTGGTTAGCGATGTTTTAAACAGGTTTGGCCTATTTATGGGCAGACTATATTCCCAGTAGTGCTTTTTAGGCTTAAGGAGTATTAGGTAGCTTAAGGAATAACGATGGGCTATGCATCCTTGTCTTCGTAATATTTTTGTATCTTTAGATATAATGTAAGTACTACTTTCCATCCATTTAGCCGGTGATATTGAAATTTTGATATTCCCTCTACATCAAAATAAGATTTTTAAAACGCATTAATTTAAGCCTATACTATGCCTGTTTTTATGGATCTTCATGTTGGACAAGGGGTTACGGCCGAACAAGTGGCTATCGCTCATCAGAAAGATTTGGCCGCACAAGAAAAATATAACTGCAAATGTCTCACTTACTGGGTAGACGAAGAGCGGGGAAATGCTTATTGCCTAATAGAGGCGCCAAATAAGGAGGCTGTTGCTAAACTACATTACAATGCCCATAAACAACTGCCTGCGGAAATTATCGAGGTTGATACAAGGGTGGTTAAGGCATTTTTGGGGCGTTTACAAGACCCAGAAATTATTGATTATGTAATAGACCAAAAAATAAAGGTATTTACAGGGCCGGCTTTTCGCGTAATCCTACACCTTGAAACCAATGATGTCATTCAGCTTTCCCATCAGGAAGGAGGTGCTTTTAGTGGGTCCTGTCTTCATAATTGTAATGAAATTATGCATGGTTGTATTGCAAAATATCAGGGAGTGGTAGCCGATCACAAGGGCGAAGCATTGATAGCCTCTTTTCAAACGGCCATGCAGGCGGTCTTGTGCGCCTCGGAAATTAAGAATGTTTTAAAGGACCAATCCGATAGGATAAAACTACGTATTAGTATCCATGGCGGTATTCCGGTAGATAATAATCAGGAACTTTTTGGGAACACCTTAAGGCTTGCAGGGATTTTAAATGGGACTTCTAAAAACGGTTCTATTGTAATCTCTGCGACAGTAAAACAGTTATTAGACAAGGCTGATAGGAATGCTGGGATCAATTTCGCGGAGGTACATTGCCTATCGGCTGCCAACGAGGAATTTTTGACCAATTTGGGGGCGGTGTTCAGCGAACATTGGCAAAATTCAGATTTTAAAATTCTGGAATGTTGCAAGTTTATGGGGGTTAGTACATCGCAATTGTATAGAAAATCGGTAGAAGCTACCGGTAGTTCTGCCAAAGCCCTATTATTGGAATTTCGATTAAAAAAAGCTAGACAAATGCTCTTTTCTCCCGTTAAAAATATCTCTCAGATCGCCTACGATTCTGGGTTTAATAGTCCCTCTTATTTTTCTAAATGCTTCCATAAACGGTTCGGTCTACAGCCTACTTCATATCTTAAACCCAATATTTAAAGGGATCTCTTTTTACCAGTTTTTGAACGATTTATGACTAGGGTCTTGCTGGTATCTTTGTATATTTCAGTTGATTAGTTGTAAACGGTGTGGAGTTTGTCTAAGGCTGCTTGCATGAAGAAAGGGCACAGAATCCTGGTCTTAAAACTAACCTACATAGGACTTTCTCTGTATTGCAGATCTTCTAAAAGGCAAGCAAGGCAAGTGTACCGCCCGTTATAGCTGCCGTAAATTTCAGGAAATGACTGCTGTATTACATACCATGAATGATAAATTCATTAAAAATTTAAACGACATTCTTTCGGTTAATTTGGAAAATGAACGGTTTGGGGTACAGGAATTTGCCGAATTGGCCGGATTGAGTCGTTCACAATTACATCGGAAACTTAATGTACTGCTGGGGAAGTCGAGCAGTCAGTTTATTCGTGAGTATAGGCTACAAAAGGCCTTGGAGCTTTTGCAGCACAATGTGGCAACCGTTGCCGAGATAGGGTATATGGTAGGTTTTGGAAGTCCTACCTACTTTAATACATGTTTTCATGACTATTATGGCTATCCGCCAGGAGAAGCCAAAATTAGGAACGCTATACTAGACGAAAGAGAGAACGAAGAGGGCTTAAATGATTTTCAGTTTGGTTTTACCCATTGGCCAGAAAGAAGTACACGGAAATATTTGACCCCTATTAAAGTTGCAGTGATCACCTTTATCGGGTTGGCGCTAATGATTGTGATGTTCTTATTCTATAGCCAAAATTTAATGGGTGAAAACATATGGGGGAGTACCCCGAAAAATCAAGAAATGTCTTTAGCTATTCTTCCCTTTAAAAACCTAAGTGAAGATGTAGGGAACCAGTATTTGGCCGATGGAATTATGGCTTCTATCCAAGGTAGCCTTAATAAACTATCTGGAGTAAAAGTAATATCGAGTACCAGTATGGAGCAATATCGTGGAAGCCTAAAAACGGCGCCGGAAATTGCCAAAGAACTTGAGGTGTCGTATTTAGTGGAAGCAAGTATTCAGCAAAATGAAAATAAAATACGGATAATAGCGAAACTTATAGAGGCTAAAAAGGATCACCAATTATGGTCGGCGACCTATGATAGGGATTTAAAAGAAATTTTTGACATGCAAACGGAAATTGCAAACAATATAGCGACAGCATTGAATGCCAACCTTTCTTTAAAAACTACGGAATATAAAGAAATTGTGTCTTCCGAAGAATTAGAAATTTATAGCCTGTACCTAAAAGGGATGTATTTTAAAAATCATGGTGGATCGGAAAATTTAAATAAGAGTATCAAATCTTTTGAGCAGGTGATTGAGGCAGATCCAGAATATGCCTTGGCATACGCTGGATTGGCCGGAATTTTCTTAGCTAGATTGGATGAAGGAAATCCTGATATATCTATTGAAGAAGAAATTGTAAAGATCAAAGAACTGGCAATGATGGCTATCGCCTTGGACGATACATTGGCAGAGCCCCATAGTATTCTTGGAACCATAGAAGGGGTTTTTGAGTGGAATTGGGAGGCAGCGGAAGAAAAATTTTTGCTCGCTATTTCCCTGGACCCTAAAAACTCCATGGCGCGTATGGAATATGCACGGATTTTATTTGTTGCCGAACGTTTTGAAGAAGCTTGGGAACAAATTCATCAGGCGCAACTACTTGATCCATTGTCTTATTTTGTTTATACCAAAAGTGCTATTTATAATATACAGGGCGGTAATTTTGGCAAGGCAGCGGTAGACAATAAAAAAGCCTTGGAAATTAACAAAGACCACATAACTACCTATTGGATAAATTTTGATTTGTATATAGGGCAAGGGTATTACGAGATGGCAGTTAAAGAACTACTTTTTATTATGGGTATGGATCCCAGTACTAAGAAATATGTGCCAGAGATTGAAGCTTTATACAAGGATAACGGAATTAAAGCCGTTTTTGAATGGCTTATTGCCTATGATTTAAGCCGAAATGATTTACATATATTATTTTATATGGCCCAAAAACATGCCTTTATAGGGGAAAGGGAAAAAGCGCTCGATTTGTTAGAAAAATGTCTGGAGATGAAAACTCCAGCTATGGTGCGAATAAAACACAATATATATTTTAAAAACCTCCATGCCGAACCAAGGTTTTTAGCGCTTCTTAAAAAAATGAATTTAGGATCTTATAATAGAGCATAAGACCCTCTAAAGAATATTATTCCTAAATTTTAGACTTACCCTATTTTTTACCCACCTCCCAATATCATTGCTTTCTTGGTGGCTATAATCGTTTTTATGGCTTTAGATTATGTTTTAAAGGCTTTAAAACACCTTCGGAAGTTTTTACAACATAGCTGCTATGTACTGCCCGCTATTTTCAACCACCTTTGGTATTATTAACCCACAAAATTATATCATCATGAAAAAGTTAGTTGTTGGCATGTTGTTATTAGGTCTTGCCAGCCTAGGGTTCTCCCAAGAAATTAAAAATGGGATTGAAGAAGTGGCTCTGTCAGAGGTTACCGTATCTCCTATTATAAATAGCGAATACATCGATAAGGTTCAGGACGATTATACTCCCTTACGAGTAAAAATGTTTGAAAATGAGGTTGCTAAATACGATATTAAGGATTCTTATTTATACGATAGGGATTATGATCAATTTGTCATAATATTTGTCCAAGACAACGGTAAAATTGTGGCTACCTTCGATGACGACGGAAATATTGTAAACGCCTTTGAATATCATTTAGATGTTAGGGTTCCTAGAAATTTAATAGATGGTGTTTATAAACAATATCCCGGTTGGACTGCCGAAAAATCTAAATATCTAGTGAGCTACGGAAATAATAAGGACGTAAAAAAGGTTTACAAACTTGTGTTGGCCAAAAACGATACCCGTAAGAGGTTGAAATTATTCCCATAAAGACCGGTGCGGACCAAGAAGTGGTTATTGCGGCAACGATTAGTAGCCAGATTCACAAACGGAAATATTTACCGGATGGAGAGATCAGGGGTGGCAGTTCTAAATTACCAAAAGAGATTTGTACCTTAGCCATGAAATAGATTGCCTCCCTTATACGCCATAGTGCAGAAAGGATGTAAAGAAGTTAAAGCGATAGGACTCATGACAGCCCATCAAAAGAATACAGAACTTATAAAAACCGAAGCTAAACGCCTCGGTTTTTTGTCTTGCGGTATTTCGAAAGCCGAATTTTTGGAAGAAGAGGCCCCGCGTTTAGAAAAATGGCTCAACAATAACATGAACGGCGAAATGCAGTATATGGAGAACCATTTTGACAAGCGATTAGATCCTACTAAATTGGTAGAGGGATCAAAATCCGTCATCTCGTTGTTGCTCAATTATTATCCTGAGGAAAAACAGGTCGATGGCACTTATAAAATTTCCAAATATGCTTATGGCCAAGATTACCATCATGTCATAAAAACGAAATTGCGACAGTTGCAAGAATTTATTTCCGAGGAAATAGGTGCGGTAGAAGGTAGGGCTTTTGTAGACTCTGCCCCGGTATTGGATAAGGCATGGGCAGCCAAAAGTGGCCTGGGGTGGATAGGAAAACACAGTAACCTGCTCACCCAAAAGGTAGGTTCTTTCTATTTTATTGCAGAGCTGATCCTGGATTTAGAATTGGAATACGATGCTCCGGTAACCGATCATTGTGGTTCTTGTACCGCATGTTTGGATGCCTGTCCTACCCAAGCCATTGTAGCGCCCTATGTGGTAGACGGCAGTAAATGTATTTCCTATTTTACCATCGAATTAAAAAATGAGATCCCATCTGGTTTTCAAGGAAAATTTGACGATTGGATGTTTGGCTGTGATGTGTGCCAAGATGTGTGCCCATGGAACCGTTTTTCCAAGCCCCACAGCGAGCCCCTATTTCAACCAAATCCCGAACTGCTGTCCATGACAAAAAAAGACTGGGAAGAAATTACCGAGGACGTTTTTAGAAAGGTTTTTCAAAAATCTCCCGTAAAAAGAACTAAGTTTTCTGGCCTAGAGCGAAATATTAAATTCCTGAAATAAAATTTTTTATATTTCATGGTCCTACTATAGCCATAGGGATACTATGGTTCTATTTTAGGAATAATTAATTTATAGGGCTTCTTTTTGGACCCAATTTGCATTAACTTCGATATTCTTATGAAATGCGAAGAATACGTTTAAATTTGCTATACAAAACCACAACTATATGAGTAAGGAAAAGACCAGACGGGAAGCATTGGTATATCATGCCAAGCCTCAACCGGGTAAAATTAAAATTGTTCCGACAAAACCATACGCTACTCAAAGAGATTTAGGGCTTGCTTATTCCCCTGGGGTAGCTGAGCCTTGCTTAGAAATAGCCAAGGACAAGGATAATGTATATAAATATACGGCCAAAGGAAATATTGTTGCCGTTATTTCTAATGGTACTGCCGTATTGGGACTTGGAAATATTGGCCCCGAAGCATCCAAGCCGGTCATGGAAGGGAAATGTCTTTTGTTCAAGATTTTTGCCGATATAGATGGTATAGATATAGAATTGGACACTACAGATGTTGATAAATTTGTAGAAACCGTAAAAGCAATAGCACCTACTTTTGGTGGTATTAACCTAGAAGATATTAAGGCGCCCGAAGCCTTTGAGATCGAAAGACGTTTAAAAGAAGAATTGGATATTCCTGTGATGCACGATGACCAGCACGGAACTGCCATTATTTCTGCCGCGGCACTTTTAAATGCCTTGGAACTTTCCGAGAAAAAGATCGAAGAGGTCCGCATTGTGATCAGTGGCGCTGGGGCGGCAGCCGTTTCCTGTACCAGATTGTACAAGGCCTTTGGTGCCTTGGGTAAAAATATTGTCATGCTCGACAGTAAGGGCGTTATCCGTTCTGATAGAGAGTCCTTATCTGTGGAAAAACAAGAATTTGCCTCGGATAGGAAAATAGACACTTTGGAGGAAGCTATGGTCGATGCCGATGTGTTTATTGGGCTTTCTGTTCAAGATATTGTTACGCCAGAAATGTTATTGTCCATGGCCGATAACCCTATTGTGTTTGCGATGGCCAATCCAAACCCGGAAATCGACTATAATTTGGCCATTCAAACCAGGAAGGATATTATTATGGCTACCGGAAGATCGGACCATCCTAACCAAGTAAATAATGTTTTAGGTTTTCCTTTTATTTTTAGAGGAGCTTTGGATGTTAGGGCAACAAAAATAAACGAAGCCATGAAAATGGCGGCGGTAACAGCTTTGGCGGACTTAGCAAAAGAATTGGTGCCCGAACAAGTGAATATCGCCTACGGGCAAACAAGACTGGCTTTTGGTAAGGATTATATAATCCCCAAGCCTTTTGACCCTAGACTTATTACCGAAGTCCCCCCAGCAGTAGCAAAGGCCGCTATAGAAAGTGGCGTGGCTAAAATGCCCATAACCGATTGGGAAAAATATAGGGAAGAACTTTTACAGCGTTCAGGAAACGATAATAAAGTGGTGCGATTGCTACACGATAGGGCTAAAACAAATCCTAAGAGAGTAGTTTTTGCAGAAGCCGATCAATTGGATGTTCTTAAAGCAGCGCAAATAGTATACGAAGAAGGTATTGCAGAGCCAATTTTATTGGGTAATAAGGAAATTATTACCGAATTGAAAAATGAACTGGAATTTGATGCCGATATTCAAATCATAGATCCACATGGCGAAGAAACGCTAGCGAAACGAAACCACTATGCCGAAAAGTTTTTCCAAAACAGACAGCGTAAAGGGGTTAGTTTATACGGGGCAAAAATAAAAATGAGGGAACGCAATTATTTTGGTTCCATGATGGTGTTGGAAGGCGATGCCGACGGGATGATTTCTGGTTACTCTAGAGCCTATCCTACGGTAGTAAAACCAGTGTTCGAAGTTATAGGGAGGTCTTCCAAAGTTAAAAAGGTGTCTACGGTAAATATTATGATTACCGAAAGAGGACCTTTGTTCCTTGCCGATACCTCTATCAATATAGATCCAAATGCCGAGGAACTTGCCGAAATTGCAAAAATGACCTCTAGAGTGGTCGCTACTTTTGGCTTTAATCCGGTAATGGCAATGTTGTCCTATGCTAATTTTGGGTCTTCTTCACATGCCGATGCGACCAAAGTTAAGGACGCGGTGAAAATGTTGCACCATGAGAATCCAGAATTGGTGGTCGATGGAGAAATCCAGATAGATTTTGCCTTGAATAAGGAACTGCATCAGAGTAAATTCCCTTTCTCTAAAATAGCAGGAAAAAATGTGAATACCCTTATTTTTCCAAACTTGGAATCGGCCAACATTACCTATAAACTTCTAAAAGAATTGAATAAGTCCGATTCTATCGGACCAATTATGGTAGGCTTAAGAAGGCCAGTACACATCCTTCAATTGGGGGCAAGTGTGGCCGAAATGGTCAATATGACCGCCGTAGTAGTTTGTGATGCCCAAGAAAGAGAAAAAAGAAAAGAGGCCAAGGCAAGCGAAAAATAAGAACTGATTTTTTAAAATTAGATGGTTTCTACTGTTAAATAAACTTGTGTGTTTAATAGTAGAAACCTTACTTTTATAACCCTATTTTTTTTAGTAAATAATATGATTACGCATTTAAAAGGAAAACTTGTCGAAAAGAACCCCACCTATCTTGTGGTCGAATGTGCTGGGATAGGGTATTTTGTAAATATTTCTTTGCATACTTTTTCTAAAATCGGAGATTCCGAAAATGTCCAGGTGTATACCCATCTTCAGGTAAAAGAAGATTCCCATACCTTATACGGGTTTATGGAAAAATCGGAACGCGAAATATTTAGACTCTTATTGTCCGTTTCTGGGATAGGTTCTAGTACGGCAAGAACCATGTTGTCTTCCTTAACACCAAGTCAGATAAGAGATGCTATAGCCGCTGGAGATGTGCCTACTATTCAAAGTATAAAGGGGATTGGCGCTAAAACAGCCCAAAGGGTTATCTTGGATTTAAAAGACAAGGTATTGAAAATTTATGGTATTGATGAACTTTCTGTGCCGACGAACAATACAAATAAAGAAGAAGCGTTATCAGCATTAGAGGTCCTTGGATTTGTTAGAAAGCAGGCGGAAAAAGTTGTGGAAAAGGTAGTAAGCCAAGACCCTGCACTAAGCGTAGAAGATATTATAAAAATTGCGCTTAAAAATTTATAGTGAATTTGAGAAAGGCAGATAAGTATTATCATATAACGGTAGCTAGGTTTTTTGTACTACTCTTTATTTTCTTTGGCGCATCGCAGCTGTCGATGGCCCAAGAAACTGGAAAGGAGCAGGAAGTAGATACCGTAAAAACGGGTGTGGCTTTAGGGAAATTGGTCATGGAAAATCCAGAGAGTATCGTCTCCAAATACACCTATGATCCTAATATGGACCGGTATATTTATACGGTTAGCCTGGGCGATTACGATATCAATTATCCCATTATTCTTACTCCCGCACAATACTTAGACCTTGTTCAGAAAGAAGGTATTAAAAACTATTTTAAAGACAAGGCCGATGCCGTAACAGGAAAAAAGGAAGGCAGTGAAGCCGCCCGAAAAAACTTGTTGCCCAATTTTTATCTCAACAATGACTTTTTTGAAACTATTTTTGGAGGGAATTCTATAGAAGTTATTCCACAAGGTTCCGTAGCCATGGACCTAGGGGTGATATGGCAAAAAAATGACAACCCATCTCTTTCTCCCCGAAATAGGACCAATCTTTCTTTCGATTTCGATCAGCGAATAAGCCTTAGTATGTTGGGGAAAATTGGGGAACGGCTAAAGGTGAATGCTAATTACGATACCGAAGCAACCTTCGATTTCCAGAATTTAGTGAAGTTAGACTATACCCCTACGGAGGATGATATTCTTCAGAAAATTGAAGTGGGTAATGTGAGCATGCCACTTAACAGTTCCCTGATAACGGGGGCTCAAAGTTTATTTGGGGTCAAGACGCAATTGCAATTTGGAAAAACAAAGGTTACCGCCGTATTTTCAGAACAACGGTCGCAAAGCAATACGGTAGTGGCCCAAGGAGGAGGGACACTTAATAAATTTGAGTTAAGAGCTCAGGATTACGACCAAGATAAGCACTACTTTTTGGCCCATTACTTTAGGGATTCCTATGACAAGGCCTTAGAGAATTATCCCTTTATAAGAAGTCAGGTACAAATAACCAGATTGGAGGTTTGGATTACCAATAGAAGTCAGCAAACCTTAAATGTACGAAATATAGTGGCTTTGCAAGATTTAGGCGAGGCAGAGGCAGAAAAAACAAGGATAGGTAGAAATAACGGAGATCCGGCAGGTTTTTTCAATTCCTCTTCCGCAGGGAACTTGCCTAGAAACAGTGCCAACGATTATAACCCATTGCAAATAGGCTCGGGAGGAGCGCTGAACAAAAACATTCGCGATATAGCTACCGTACAAAGCGGATTTAATATTCCGGGGTATACCGTAAACCAAGGGTTTGATTATGCCATCTTGGAAAATGCCAGAAAACTGGAACAAGGCCGAGATTTTACCTTCAATTCTCAGTTAGGGTATATTTCTTTAAATCAACGTCTTAGTAATGATGAGGTGTTAGGGGTCGCTTTTGAATATACCTATAACGGCGAAGTGTATCAGGTGGGAGAATTTGCCAATGGTGGTTTAGATGCTACTACCGTTTCTCCAGGAACCGAAATTCCGGTGAACAACAATACCTTAATATTAAAACTTTTAAAGAGTAATATTACCAATGTTGTCGATCCTATTTGGGATTTAATGATGAAAAATATTTATGCGACTGGAGCCTACCAGCTGAGTCCCGAAGATTTTAAGCTCAATATATTATACGCAGAAACGACTCCTAGGAATTATATAACTCCCGTGGCTTCCGGTATTGGCTCTGGGTGGCCAACCTCACCGAAACCTTTGGAAGAACGGATTTTGTTAGATGTTTTTAATCTAGACCGCCTAAATTCCTATAACGACATTCAGTCTGGGGGCGATGGTTTTTTCGATTATGTGCCCGGGATTACGATAGATCCAAAATCGGGAAGCATTATCTTTACCAAGGTTGAGCCTTTCGGCGAATACCTATTTAATCTTTTGGGCGGCGGTACCTATGATGTTGCCAATGATCAGGGGTATAATGAAAACCAAAAGAAGTACGTATTTAGAAATATGTATGCCCTACCTACGGCAGCGGCACAACAAGATGCGGAGAAAAATAAATTTATTTTAAAAGGATCCTACAAATCCCAAGGGATGAACGGTATTCCAATCGGAGCTTTTAATGTTCCTAGAGGCTCGGTAAGGGTGACCGCCGGAGGAAGGCAACTGCGCGAAGGCATAGATTATACCGTAAATTATCAGGCCGGAACGGTGCAGATATTAGATCCTAGCTTAGAGGCTTCCAATACCCCTATCAATATTTCAGTAGAAAACAATGCCGTTTTTGGACAGCAAACAAGGCGTTTTACAGGTGTCAATGTAGAACATCAATTTAATAAGAACTTTGTGCTTGGGGCTACCTTATTAAATTTAAACGAACGACCATTGACCCAAAAATCAAACTATGGTATTGAACCGGTAAACAATACCGTTTTTGGCCTGAACAGTAATTTTTCTACGGAAATTCCTTTTTTAACTAGGTTGGCCAATAAATTACCCAATATAGATACCGATGTCCCTTCTAACTTATCGGTAAGGGGAGAGGTAGCCTTTTTAAAACCTAGTGCTCCCAAGCATGCTAGTTTTGAAGGGGAGACCACTACCTATTTGGACGATTTTGAAGGGGCGCAATCACTCATCGATATTCGTTCTTTTATGGGGTGGACCATGGCGAGTCCGCCGGTAGAATTCCTAAATCCTGATAATAGCCTGAAATCAGGATTTGGAAGAGCAAAAATAGCTTGGTATACCATAGATCCGGTGTTTTATTCTAATCAGCGTCCTTCGGCTCTGAACGATGATGATATCTCTACCAATGCCACAAGACGAATCTATATTCAGGACGTTTTCGACCAAGATGTGGCACAAGGACAAACCTTGGCACAAAATACCTTGGATTTAGCCTATTACCCCAATTTAAAAGGGCCTTATAATGCCAATCCAAATTTTACCTCAGAACAGCCCCAAGACAAATGGGCCGGGATAATGAGGTCTCTTAGTAGTACGGACTTTGAACAATCTAACGTAGAATACGTACAGTTTTGGGTAATGGATCCTTATGTAGATGGTATTGCTACCAGCCCTGGGGACTTGGTGTTGAACCTTGGGAATATATCAGAAGATATTTTGCCCGATGGTCGGAAGCAATATGAAAACGGACTGCCCTTGAATGCAGATTCAAATGATCTTACTTATAAAACAGCCTGGGGAAAAGTACCCGCTACACAATCGCTTGTATATGCTTTCGATGCCGACCCAAAGAACAGGGAAAAACTAGATCTAGGTTTCGATGGCTTAAGCGATGAGGAAGAGGCTACCTATACCTTTGAAGGCGGAATTAGTTATAACGGCCCGGCAGAAGATCCTGCCCTGGATAATTACGAGTATTTCCTAAATAGGGAAGGTAGTATCCTAGAGCGATATTTAAATTTCAACAACCCTCAAGGCAACTCCCCTGTACAATTAAGCAATACCAATAGAGGGTCTACTACCTTGCCAGATGTAGAAGATATTGATAGGGACGGGACAATGAATACGGTAAATAGTTATTATGAATACCGTATCAGGATAAAACCCAATACCAATATAAACGATAAATATGTTACCGATATTAAAGAAGGGGTAACCAGATCCTTGCCTAATGGAAAAACATTAAATGAGCGATGGATCCAATATAAAATTCCATTGAGCGATTTTAGCAATGCTATTGGTGGTATCAACGATTTTAGGTCTATTAGTTTTATGAGAATGTACCTCACAGGGTTTAGCAGCAATGTGGTAATGCGATTCTCTACCTTGGACCTGGTGCGTGGCGATTGGCGTTCCTATAATAAATCCTTGCAGCCAGAGGTAGACCCCAATCCGGCCGATGATGGTACCTTGGTCGATGTCAATGCCGTAAACATAGAAGAGAATTCAAATCGTAGCCCTATTCCTTATGTATTGCCACCGGGTGTAGCTAGGGAACGGTTAAATAACAATAACACTATTATCAGGCAAAATGAACAGTCATTGTCATTTGTTGTCGAAAATTTAGAGCCGCAAGACGCTAGGGGTGTTTTTAAAAACCTCAATATTGATATACGGCAGTACAAGCGGTTAAAAATGTTTATGCATGCCGAAAAGTTAATCAATGCTGACTATACCGATGACGATACGCCTTTGGTTGGGTTTATCCGAATAGGGGCAGATTTTTCTCAAAATTTCTATCAGATAGAGCTGCCTTTGCAATTCACTCCCTTTGGGGCAACTTCGGCTTCTGAAATATGGCCAGAAGTAAACGAATTGGACATTTCCCTAGAAGACTTATCAAAGGTGAAATCCTCGGGGATCGCCTCCCAAACTCTGAATACTATAAATTACTACGAACTTAATAATGGCGAAGTGGTTCAGGTAAACGAGTCAGATCCAAGAACCCTCGGGAAGATAAGGATCGGTATTCGTGGTAACCCTTCTTTGGGAAGCATTCGAAGTATGATGGTTGGGATAAAAAACAACGATAACCTGCCAGCTAGGGGAGAAGTGTGGTTTAATGAGCTGCGCCTCTCCGGATTGGATAACAATGGAGGCTGGGCCGCGGTAGCTGCCATAGATATGAATATGGCCGATTTTGCCAGTCTTTCGGCAACAGGGAGTAAAAGCACCTCCGGTTTTGGGGCTATAGATCAAATGCCCAATGAGCGGGCAAGAGAAGATGCTTTATCCTATGATGTGGTGACCAACTTAAATATGGGGCAGTTGTTTCCTAAAAATTGGGGCTTGCAATTACCCGTTAATTATGGGGTTTCTGAGCAATTGATAACTCCCGAATTTGATCCGGTTTATGACGATCTTAAGCTAAAGGCCCGTATTGATGCCGCAGAAACACCAGAAGATGCCAAAACAGTGGCACAACAAGGAGAAGATTATACCAAAAGAACCAGTGTAAACCTAATAGGGGTACGTAAAAATAGAAGCGAAGAAGGGGATGCTAATTTTTACGATATAGAAAATTTTACCTTTAATTATTCGTACAACGAATTAAACCACAGAGATTTTGAAATAGCCAATTTAAAGGATCAAAATGTGGTGACTGGCTTTGTGTACAATCATAATTTTAAGCCTGTGCCGGTGGCGCCTTTTGTAAAAAAAGATTCCCTCTTTACGGCTAGTTATTTAAAATGGCTAAAAGATTTGAATTTTAACCTGTTGCCAACTAGTATGGCTGTGCAATCCAATATCAACCGCTCTTTTAATCAGCAACAGTTTAGGGATGTTTTTGAACCCGGAGTAGAGAAATTGTCCTTGCCTTTTTTACAACAGCGGAACTACCTCTTTAATTGGCAGTATAATTTTGTGTATAGTCTAACAAAATCGCTGAGGTTAAACTTAACGGCATCGAACAATAATATTGTACGAAACTATTTTTCGGACGAAGGCAACCCGGAGTCGGCCATCAATCAGGACCTAGGTCTTTGGGATGGGTTTTTCGATCTGGGGGAACCCAATAGGCATTCCCAAGAAATGCAGTTGAATTATGAACTGCCATTGGATAAAATTCCTGGGCTTAACTTTATTACTGCACAATATAGTTATACCAGTAATTTTGATTGGCAACGGGGTGGCGACGCAATAAGAGAAGTTGCAGGGGAAGATATCAATACCGTACAAAATGCCAATACCCATAATTTAACTGGTGCTTTTAACATGCAAAAGTTCTATGAGCTCCTTGGGGTTTCTAAGAGAAGCAGAAATAGGGGGCAGATAAGGAGTGCCAAATTAGATAAGGCCGGTAATCCTGCGAATGCAGATGCTGCTGCAGGGAAGGATAAAAGTGAGAACGGATGGAGTGCCTTGGTAGATGTCCTGACCATGGTAAGAAGAGTCAATGTTTCTTATACCGAAAATAGCGGAAAAGTATTGCCGGGCTATACAAGGTCGGTTGGTTTTATCGGTACCGCCAAGCCTACCATAGGTTTCGTTTTTGGTAGCCAGGCAGATGTGCGCTATGAAGCGGCAAAAAATGGATGGTTGACTAGTTTTCCAGAGTTTAACCAGCAATTTATGGAGAATACTAATAAGCGCCTTAATATTACCGCAACGGCACAACCTATGCCCGATGTGACCATTGATTTGGTCGCCGATAGGGAATTCTCTCAAAGTTATCAGGAGAGTTTTAATGTTGCCGATAGTGGTAATGGGGTGTTCGACTATGTAAATCTTTTAGGTAATACTTACGGGCGTTTCAGTATTTCTACCCTAATGATAGGGACCGCCTTTAAAAAGAGTGACGAGTTTAATTCGGAAAACTTTGAAACCTTTAAAGAAAATCGGATTACCGTGGCCAACAGAATAGTTTCGGAAAGAAATCATGATACCGGGGTCGTCGATGAAGATGGCTTCCCAGAACGGTATGGCAAAACAAGTCAAGACGTTTTGTTGCCTGCATTTTTTGCCGCCTATACTGGTCAGGAGGCCGAAAAGGTTAGCTTAGGTGCCTTTAGAAATATACCCATTCCCAACTGGAATATAAAGTATACCGGATTGATGCGGAATCCATGGTTTAAGAAGAAATTTAAACGGTTCTCGCTTAGTCATGGCTATAGGGCGGCCTATAGTATGAATTCCTTTCAAACCAATTTGGCGCGCACTCAGCTCATCAACGAAGGTTTACAGCCAATAGATCCGGAAACTAAAGACTTTTTGCCAGAAAACATTATCAATAACTTGGTCCTTACAGATCAGTTCAATCCTCTGGTGAAAGTAGATTTTGAAATGAGAAATTCCCTAAGTGTCATGGCCGAAATAAGAACGGATAGGACCTTGTCATTGAGTTTTGATAATAATTTAATGACAGAAATGAACGGAAAAGAATATACCGTTGGTTTGGGGTATCGATTTAAGGATGTAAAACTGGTTACCAACTTTGGAGGCGATCAACAGCGGTTAAAGGGCGATTTAAATCTAAAAACCGATGTGACCCTAAGAGATAATATTACGATTATAAGAAATTTAGATATCGATAACAATCAGATTACTTCTGGTCAAAACCTGTTATCGATGAAATTTGTAGCAGATTATGCCTTGACAAAGAATCTAAATGCCCTTTTCTTTTACGATCATTCCTTTTCTAAGTTTGCCGTTTCCACGGCCTTTCCTCAAACTTCTGTCAATACTGGGTTTACCTTGAGATATAATTTTGGGAATTAATAGACAGGGCAGCAGTAGATTCCTGGGGGCTTTTTAAGCAAAACCCCAATAAACTATTTTTTTAAGGTGCTAGGAACCTATATCGATGGCTTCGCCAGTATAGGAAAGGAAGTCCTTGATAGTCTTCTTTTAATATTAAATAATAAGATTGCGGGAATTGCTCTCGTTTTTTTTTGATTAGCTAGTGATAATCTTATACATTTGTTTCTTTTAATAAATAGATATAATGAATATACCTTCTGATTTAAAATACACCAAAGACCACGAATGGGTTAAGATTGACGGTGATACCGCAACCATTGGGATTACAGATTTCGCACAGGGCGAACTTGGCGATATCGTTTATGTAGAGGTAGAGACCTTGGATGAAACCTTAGATAAGGATGAGGTTTTTGGGACTGTAGAAGCGGTAAAAACTGTTTCGGATCTTTTTCTTCCGTTGAGTGGAGAAATTGTAGCCTTTAACGAAGCCTTAGAGGATGAGCCAGAAAAAGTCAATACAGATCCTTATGGGGATGGTTGGATTATAAAAATAAAGATCAGCGATACCTCAGAGGTAGATGGGTTGCTTAGCGATGCAGACTACAAAGAATTGGTTGGTGCTTAAGAAATACTTTTTTACGTTAACGTTTATAAGCTGGACGGTGTTTATTACACTGCTCAGCTTATTTTCGTTTAGTGAAGCGAGCTTGCCAAGGGTGAGTATTCCTAATGTTGATAAATTAGTGCACGCTGCTTTTTATTTCGGAGTGGTTGTTCTGGGATGCCTTTTTATTAGAGAAATTTCTCAGGGAAAAATCTCTAAAAAAAAGGGGATGACGATAATGGGCTTGTTTGCAGTTATTTATGGTATAGTTATTGAGGTATTGCAAGGAGCGCTCACCCAAACTAGAGAGGCCGATTTTTTAGATGCGTTGGCCAATAGTGTGGGCGTATTGTTAGGGCTGTTTTTGATAAATGTAATTTTTTCGGGAAAAACCGCTTTTAAGTGGAATGATTAGTACTTTTTTTAGGTACTTTAGACCCCAATTAAGATTTATTTAAGATAAATTTGAACTGTGAGAGAAATGCTGTATACGGTAGTTGTAGGCAGTATTGAGTTGATTATAAGCGTACTTTGACCTTGAATAAGGAAAATTAAGGAGGGGTGAAAAGGGTGTAATTGATAGAACAATACAGTAGAATGTAAAATTTTTACATCATTTTTTCTGAAAAATTTTAAACACATAAAATAAATATATAAATTAGCGAACCTTTAAATTAATAATTATGGAACTTAAAAAGAATCCAAAAGCAGACTTGACCAGAAATAGTGGACTATATTTTGTTATCGGTCTATTCTTGGTGATGTTATTGACGTACGTAGCCTTTGAATGGAAGACCTATGATGAGCAGAATGATTTTAACTATACCATGAATGTAGAAGACGTTTTGGATGAAGAAGTGCCCATGACGGAGCAAATAAAAACACCACCGCCACCACCGCCACCAGCAGCACCTGAGATTATCGAGGTAGTTGAAGATGAGGTAGAGGTAGAGGAAACTGTGATAGAATCTACAGAATCTAGTGAAGAAAAAGTTATTGAGGTTGCAGATGTGGTAGTAGAAGAGGTAGAGGAAGATCTAGATATCCCTTTTGCTGTTATTGAAGATGTACCTGTTTTTCCAGGATGTGAAAACGAAAAGGATAAAAGAGCATGTTTTAACAGTATGATACAAAAACATATTGCTAAAAACTTCCGTTACCCAGAAATTGCTCAGGAAATGGGAGTTCAAGGTAGGGTGAGCGTTATGTTCGTTATTCAGAAAGACGGTAGTATCGGAAATATTAGAATGCGTGGACCAGATAAAAACTTGGAAGCAGAAGCAGCGAGGATTATCGGTAAATTGCCTAAAATGACTCCAGGAAAGCAAAGAGGAAGAGCGGTACGAGTTCCATTCAGTATTCCAATTACTTTTAAGTTGCAATAAGTACTCCTAATTATAAAACAAAAAATCCCGAGCTTTCGCTCGGGATTTTTTGTTTTACCCAAGTGCTTATATTTTATAGGGTGTCAAAGATGTTTTTTGCCCAATTTATAGGAGTTTAATAAAGATCGGTATTTGGTTGCAAAAAATTCGAATCCGATGTATCTTTGCGGTCTTATTAAAAAATGTGCATGAAAACGGCGGTTAGTTCAGCGAATAGTTCCAGATTGGCACTTGTATTTGCTGATTTTAAGGAGATTACGAAGGCGAGACTGGCGGTTAGTGTAGTTTTTTCGTCTATAGCAGGCTACTTACTTGGAGCCGTTGAAATCAATTATTTCTCCCTTTTGTTATTGGCTTTTGGAGGATATTGTATGGTTGGGGCTTCTAATGCCTATAACCAAATCATCGAGAAAGATCTCGATGTTCTAATGGACCGTACTAAAAATAGACCTATCCCCTCCGGAAGAATGTCGGTAAATACCGCTATGTTCATAGCTGTTTTGTTAACCGTACTTGGATTGGTTTCCTTATATTTTTTAAATCCCAAAACTGCTATGTTTGGGGCTATTTCAATTTTCCTATATACTAGCGTGTATACGCCCTTAAAAACAAAGACGCCTTTGGCCGTATTCGTAGGGGCTTTTCCAGGAGCCATTCCTTTTATGTTGGGATGGGTGGCTGCAACAAATGAATTCGGGGTAGAGCCAGGCGCCCTGTTTATGATTCAGTTCTTTTGGCAGTTTCCACACTTTTGGGCCTTGGCCTGGATGTTGGATGACGATTATAAAAAAGGAGGCTTTAAGATGTTGCCGACTGGAAAAAAAGATAAAGGTACTGCCCTGCAAATAATAATGTATACCGTTTGGATGATTATCATCTCTATTGTTCCGGCCTTTGGCTTTACAGGGAGATTGGAGCTGTCAGTAGTTGCCGCAGTGGTGATATTTATAATGGGATTGTTTATGTTGTTCTTTGCGTTCCGTCTGTACGAAAAGAGAGATAATGTCTCAGCTAAAAAATTAATGTTGGCAAGTGTCAGCTATATCACCTTAATGCAGGTGGTTTTTGTAATCGATAAATTTATTTAAATACAATGGACTTAACTCAAGGAACCTCCAAAGAAAAAAGAGATAGAGCACAGAAAATGATGCTTTGGTTCGGGATCGTAAGCTTGCTGATGGGCTTCGCTGGTTGGACCAGTGCTTATATTGTAAGTAGCGCCAGAGAAGATTGGGCTAGTGATGTGGCACTTCCTGCTTCATTTTTTGCCAGTACTATAGTTATTATTATAAGTAGTATTACTTATATCCTTGCTAAAAAAACCATAAAACAAGGCGATGTTAAAAAAACAACGACTTGGCTATTGGTTACTTTAGGCTTGGGAATAGCCTTTATAGCGTTGCAGTTTAACGGCTTTTCTCAGTTGATAAGTGAGGGGTATTATTTTACGGGGCCTACTAGTAGCATAAAAATGTCCTATGTATTCCTTATTGCAGCCGTGCATATTGTGCATGTGGTAGCCGGTATGATCAGTTTATTGGTGGTACTGTGGAATACTTATAAAAATAAATATTCCGCAGAAGAAACCCTCGGTGTAGAAATGGGGGCTACTTTTTGGCATTTTTTAGATATACTTTGGGTATATTTAATTCTTTTTATGTATTTCGTTAACTAATTAACGGAAAAAAACGAATCTTTGATTCCTTTTTAGTGAAGGCTTATTTAGAATGTATTTTTTTTGCCATTTTTAAAAGGCAAAAATTTTCTATAGCCGAAAAAAATGTAAATTTGTGAAAATTTTATTAACGCGATTATTTTAATATGGATTCTACGGTTACTACGGGTACAGAGGAAAACGTTTGGGGAGGGGGAAACCAACCACTAGGTGTTAGTTATGGAAAATTAATGATGTGGTTTTTTATTGTTTCGGATGCTTTAACATTTTCGGGCTTTCTTGCTGCGTATGGTTTTTCAAGATTTAAGTTTGCAGATACTTGGCCAATAGCCGATGAAGTATTTACACACGTGCCATTCTTTCATGGGAATTATCCTATGTATTATGTGGCTTTTATGACATTTATCTTAATTATGTCTTCGGTGACAATGGTTTTGGCCGTGGATGCCGGACATAAAATGCAAAGGAACAAGGTAACTTGGTACATGTTCTTTACAGTTATTGGAGGTATTATATTCGTTGGCTCACAAGCCTGGGAATGGAAAACTTTTATAAAAGGAGATTTTGGTGCCCTGGAAACAAAAGGTGGTAGAATACTTCAGTTTGTAGATGCTAATTCCGGAGAACGTTTGGCATTAAGAGATTTCTCTAAAACAATTCCTTCTGAAAGGGTAAACCACGAAAGAAATAAAGGAGTATGGTATTATGGAGAAACAGCATTGCCAAGCTATTCCCTAAATGAGGTTGTGGAAGGTGTAAAAGCAAATTCTAATGTTTTGATCCGTACAGAGGTGATTAACGAAGAAGGTCACAAAACCTTGTTGACAAGAGAAGAAACTATAGAAAAATTAAACGATGCCAAATTAGTGGTAGAAGGAGCCAACCTGATACGCAATGAATACGGTAGTAGGTTGTTTGGTGATTTCTTTTTCTTTATTACAGGATTTCACGGATTCCACGTTGTTACCGGAGTACTGATAAACCTTATTATTTTCTTTAACGTGCTATTAGGTACCTACGAGAAAAGAGGACATTACGAAATGGTAGAAAAAGTTGGGTTATACTGGCACTTTGTAGATTTAGTTTGGGTATTTGTATTTACTTTCTTCTACTTGGTATAATAAAATTAACGTAATATTTATCCGCTAATCGGACATTAAAAAATAACTAAAATGGCACACGGACATAAACTAGAAATATTTAGAGGTCTTTGGAAATTTAAATCCAATACCCAAAAGATTTGGGGTGTATTGGCATTCCTAACTTTTATCACTGCAGTTGAAGTAGGATTGGGGATTGCTAAACCAGTAATATTTACCCATAACTATTTCTTAGGAATGAAATTGTTAAACTGGATATTTATTATTCTGACCATTGTAAAAGCTTATTATATTGCATGGGATTTTATGCACTTAAGAGACGAAAAAAGCTCTCTGCGTAGAACAATAGTTTGGACGCCTGTTTTCTTGGTTTCTTACTTAATATTTATAATGTTATTCGAAGCAGATTATATCTATAATGTGTACCATGAAGGTTTCATAAAATGGAATTTCTAACGAATAATTAACAACTTAAAAAGACGGTATCACTACCGTCTTTTTTATTTTTGTACAACTGCTATTGAAGCGTGTTTTTATAGTCTTTTCAATAGTTTCTAAATTGGTAATAGCATGCATATGGCACAGATAAAGAAACCCCTGGTATTAATAACCTTGTTTGTATTACCGGTCTTAATTTACTTGTTTTTTGCTTCAGGAGTAACCAAGTTCGGAAAACTGTCCCTTATGACAGAAAACGTACCAGAAATATCTACCCCTTCTAGTGACGTCTTCCTAAAAGATAAAATAACCATTCTAGGGTTTTTAGGCGCTGTCAACAACGAAAGACAGGTTGTTGCCTTTAACTTAAATCAAAAAATTTACAAACGTTTTTATAAGTTTAACGACTTTCAATTTGTCATGATGGTGCCATATGGTTTCGAAGACAAAGTAGAGGAACTGAAGAAAGATTTGGCCCAATTGGAGGATATCAGTAAATGGCACTTTGTTTTTGCCAATGAAAATGAGATCCAGACCTTGTTCAACGGCCTTCAATCCAATCTTGCCCTAGGAGATGATCTTGGATCCTCAAATGTATTTATCATAGATAAGAATAAAAACCTTAGAGGAAGGGATGAAGACGAAGATGAGGGGCTAAAATATGGATACGATTGTACCTCAGTGGCAGAATTGAACAATAAGATGGTCGATGATGTCAAGATCCTTCTGGCCGAATATCGAATGGCTCTAAAAAGTAATAACGCAGAACGTATTAAATAATGAAGAAGAACAATTATACCTACGTATGGGTATCCTTTATCTTGTTGGTTTTTGGAATCATCTTTGTTCCTAGAATAATCGAAAGGGTCAAAAGTGGAAAAGTAGTGCAAACGGGACGCTTAAACGTCGAAGAGCCCAATGAAAAATTGGCCTTTATAGAAATCAACGGGGAAAAACGTAAAGTGCCGCCCTTTGCCTTTATAAATCAAGATAGCATAATGATTACCAATCAGGATTATGCAGGAAAGGTGTACGTGGTCGATTTCTTTTTTACCACCTGTCCGACCATATGCCCTATCATGAGTAAAAACTTAGTGCAACTACAAGATCAATTTAAAGATTTTGAAGATTTTGGAGTGGCCTCTTTTACCATTAATCCCGAGCACGATACCCCAGGGGTGTTAAAAGCCTATGCCGAGGATTACGGAATCACCCATATGGACTGGCATTTAATGACTGGCGACCTTACCGAAATTTATGAGTTGGCCAATACCGGCTTTAGTATTTTTGCCGCACAGGTACCAGAAGCGGCCGGTGGCTTCGAACATTCCGGTTTATTCGCTTTGGTCGATAAAAATGGATATATTCGCTCCCGGAAAGATCAGTTTGGAAATCCAATTGTGTACTATAGAGGAGCTATAACACAAGAAGAAGGTAAAAACGATCATGGGGAAACAGAACAGATATCTATCCTAAAAGAAGATATTAAAAAACTATTGGAAGAGTAATATGGATACAATCGCCTTAAAAGAAAAGAAATTCAATATTTGGATTAATATTGTTTCTGTGGTGATACCACTGGTGGTAGCGATATTGTTTGGGGTAAAATTGCCAAATGTAGAGCCCTTGAGCTTTTTACCGCCCATTTATGCCTCGGTTAACGGGCTTACGGCTGTACTATTGGTGGTGGCCGTGGTAGCCGTTAAGAACGGAAAATTGGTACTGCATCAAAAATTAATGACTGCCTGTATAGGACTGTCCCTATTATTTTTGCTGATGTATGTGGCCTACCATATGACATCCGATTCTACCACTTTCGGCGGTGAAGGATGGATAAAATACGTGTACTATGTTATATTAATAAGCCATATTATTTTATCTATTGTCATAATTCCTTTGGTGCTGCGTACCTTTGCCAAAGGGTATTTAAAACAATTTGAAGCACACCGAAAATTGGCTAAAATTACCTTCCCAATCTGGTTATATGTAGCAGTTACTGGGGTAGTGGTCTATATAATGATAGCCCCGTATTATAATTATTAATTTGTCTCTGCCAAAGAGCATTTGTATCCTATTATGAGAAAAGTTGTAGTGGTCTTAGTGGTTTTATTTCTTTTGGTGCCTCAGTTCTCCGAAGCCCAATGCGCCATGTGTAGGGCCGTACTAGAAACCGAAGAGGCTGGTGATGCCGCTAAGGGAATAAACAATGGAATTGTGTATTTAATGGCAATTCCATACTTATTGGTAGGTGGCCTGTTTTTCTTCATCTATCGAAAAATGAGGACCTAATCGCTTTATTTAGGGGAAACAGCAGCTGTTGCTAGTTAATAAATAATTTTACAGCTTGCCTCATAATGCTTTGGGCGTTCCCTCCTTCGTCGGTCGGGCTCTTGGCTATATCCCTCGCTCCGCTACGGGGATGCCGCCGCCATCCCTAACGCAAAAATAACCTCGGTCAAAACTATCTGCCATAGAAAGGAAACTAAATCTTTAACTATGTAATGTCCAAACTTGGTTTTCAATCCCAAGTGTAGCTGAAAACGAACACTGTCTGGAAAATCTATAAATGGGCTTTCCAACATCATAGCCCAAGAAGGAAATAGTACCATATACATAGGTAAAGCGGGTACTAAGGCCTTAACTTTGGTCGACTCCTCAGAGGGGTTTACAAATTTGGGTAGAGCCAAGGATTATGGGTTTGCCTAAAAATTAGCATAAAACCGTAGTGTATAAATGCCCCGTCTTCCTTAAAAACGACTCTGCCCTGGCCGCCATCAAATAAAATTTCCTTCCTATTCCTCTACATCCAAGATTCGGGTTATATGTCGAAAAACTAGACCCCTACAGCAATCCTATAAAAAGGGCCTTTAAGTGGTTTCGTCCCTAAGAGAACCGATAGTGAAGCGTTTTCTTGCCTAAAAGCTGGGTGAAGGATTATGATTATTTTTACTTTAACATAATTTTTAGAGTTATAAGTGTAACAACATTTTCGTAAATTAGTCTTATTACCAACTATTTGTAATCTTCAACGGCTAATCCTTATAATATGATTGAAATAAAAGATCTCCATAAGTCCTATATAATGGGGAAAAATTCCTTACACGTACTCAAAGGCATCAATTTTTCGGTCCAAGAAGGAGAGCTGGTAGCCATTATGGGATCCTCGGGTTCAGGGAAATCTACCCTGTTGAATATTTTAGGAATGCTCGACGTATTGGATGAAGGTTCTTATTCCTTGGATAACGTGCCCATTAAGAATTTAAATGAAACCAAGGCTGCTCAATATCGAAATAAATTTTTGGGATTTGTATTTCAGTCCTTTAATCTAATCAATTATAAAACTGCCCTAGAAAATGTAGCCTTACCACTTTATTATCAAAGAGTAGGAAGAAAGGAGCGTAATGTAAAGGCTTTGCGGTATTTAGAACAAGTTGGGCTCAAGGAGTGGGCAAGCCACCTTCCCAGCGAACTGTCGGGAGGACAAAAACAAAGAGTGGCAATAGCGAGGGCAATGGCGGCCGAACCAAAAGTATTATTGGCCGATGAGCCCACAGGAGCCCTAGATAGTAAGACCTCTTATGAGGTAATGGATCTAATCCAGAAAATAAACGATTCGGGGAATACTATTCTAATAGTAACGCACGAACCAGATATTGCCAATATGTGTAAACGCGTGGTGCATTTAAAAGATGGGGTCATCGTTGAAGATAAAAAAATAACCCAAGTAAGAGCGTCACAATATGTTAAGTAGAGATAATTGGAAAGAAATTTTTGATACCATAAAAAAGAATAAACTAAGGACCTTTCTCTCCGGGTTTACCGTAGCCTTGGGTATCTTTATTTTCGTGGTGCTTTTCGGTTTTGGAAATGGCCTAATCAATACCTTCGACGATTTTTTTGGGGACGATGCTACCAATGTGTTTTTTGTCTTCCCGGGAAAAACCACCAAACCCTATAAAGGATATAAATCTAACCGGCAAATAGAATTTGATAACAGTGACCTGGCCGATATAGAAAAGAATTTTACCATGTTCTTAGAGTATACAACACCTAGGATCACTAGGGGGGCATTGGTGAAATACAACAATGAATCTAACAACTATACCACAAGGGCCGTTGCGCCTGCCCATCAGTTTGCCGAAAAGACCATCGTTATGAAAGGTCGTTTCTTAAACCAAGAAGATATTAAGAACAAGACCAAATATGCCGTCATTGGCAGGCTAGTAGAAAAAGACCTTTTTGGAAACAAGAATCCTATTGGAGAATATATAGACATCGGAGGTAGCGCATATATGGTTATTGGGGTTTTTCAAGATGAGGGTGGTGATAATGAAGAGCGGTATATCTATATCCCATATACTACCAGACAGTTGATAGAAAAAAACACCGATAAAATAGATCAGATCATAGTGGGCTTTAGACCAGAAATAGGGTATGTAGGGGCCATGGCATTCGATAAAAGCCTCGATAGGTTTATTAGGGACAAGAAAAATATAAGTCCAGAAGACCAAAGTGGTATTTTTATTAGAAATGTGGCAGACCAATTAAAGCAAAATCAACAATTTGCTAGAGTGCTCCAGATTATTGTAGCCTTTGTCGCCTTTGGAACTATTATAGCTGGAATAATAGGGATTAGTAATATCATGGTTTTTGTGGTGAAGGAGCGAACCAAGGAATTGGGAATACGGAAAGCTTTGGGAGCAACGCCAAGGTCCGTCATCAGTACCATTTTGTTAGAATCTGTTTTTATTACCACTTTTTCGGGCTTTACGGGGATGCTGGCCGGAATCGGACTCCTGAGCTCCATGGGTGAAAAATTAGAGGATTTCTTTATCACCAATCCTTTTATCGATCTGGGTACAGCCATCTTTGCCACCTTCATTTTAATACTTTTTGGGGCAATTGCCGGTTATATCCCAGCAAAAAGAGCAGCAAATATTAAACCAATAGTAGCACTAAGGGACGAATAATATGCGATTTATATTTGATAGTAATACCTGGCAAGAGATTTTTGGTTCTATTGGAAAAAATAGAACCCGAACCATCATTACCATTATTGGTGTTTTATGGGGGATATTTATCTACATAGCCCTCTCGGGTGCGGCAAAAGGACTGGACAACGGCTTTGAAGAACAGTTCGAAAATGTTGCCATGAACAGTTTGTTTACTTGGGCACAAACCACAAGTATGCCCTATGAAGGGTTTAAAACCGGTAGGCCGCTGCAATTAAAACTCAGCGATGTTACCGTCTTGGAAAATAGAATCCCCGAAATCCAATACATCGCTCCCAGAAACGTAAAAGGTGTCTTTGGAGGATCGCCTGGACTCATTGTAAAAGGGACCAAATCGGGGAGTTATAATGTATATGGCGATTATCCGGTGTATACCAAAATTGCAACCAAAAAAATATACGATGGCGGTAGGTTTATCAATGATAAAGATATCGAACTTACTAGAAAAGTCTGTGTCATTGGTGAGCGAACACAAAAAGAACTGTATGAGAAAGAAGAAAATCCTATAGGAACATTTCTTCGGATAGATAATATTTATTTCCAAGTGGTAGGGGTACATAAATTTACCCCAGGAGGAGGTTTCGAAAGCGATAGCGATATCTATATTCCCTTTACAACCTATAGAAAACTCTACAATACCGGAGACGATGTCGGATGGCTTACAATAGCCGCCTATGATGATGCCGATGTGGTACAGGTAGAAAAAGATGTAAAAGCAATTCTGAAAAGCATCCATAGGGTAGACCCTAGGGACGAACGTGCCTTTGGATCCTTTAATTTAGGAGAGGTGTTTACCCGGATAAGTGGCTTTGCGAATGGACTTACCTTTATGTCCCTGGTGGTGGGGATAGCAACCATCTTGGCCGGAGTTATTGGCATAGGGAATATTCTGCTCATCTCGGTAAAGGAACGAACCAAAGAATTGGGCGTCCGTAGGGCCTTGGGAGCAACCCCAAGAGAGGTGAAAGCTCAGATTATTCTAGAATCGGTCTTTTTAACCATGATCGCCGGAATTATGGGGATTATTTTAGGAGCGATAACCTTATACGGTATCAATATGGGTACAGAGGACCTGGACTTCCCATATACCAACCCCACAGTGCCCATACCGTATGTCTTGGGGGCTCTGGTAATTATGGTAGTGCTGGGCACCCTGATAGGATTAATACCCGCACAACGTGCGGTAAGCATAAAACCAATAGACGCATTGCGAGAAGAATAAACTAAACCATTATAAATACTAATTCAATCTAAAATGAACAAAATCTTAAAATATGTAGGGATCGCTATCTTGGTGCTGGGAGCATTATGGGCCGCGGCCTTTTTTGTGAAATCAAATAGTAAGTCGGCTATTACCTATGACACTACAAATCCCTTTACCGCAAGTATAGAAAAGAAAACCGTCGCTACAGGTAAAGTAATTCCAGAAGACGAGGTAGAAATTAAACCTCAGATTTCCGGGATTATTGAAAAAATATACCTGAAAGAAGGCGCCGTGGTAAATGCCGGTGACCTGATCGCTAAAATTAAGGTGGTGCCCAACGAGCAATCCTTGAATCAGGCCAGGGGAAGGGTGAAAAATGCCGAGATTACCTTGAATAATACTAAGGTTGAATTCGATAGAAACAAACAGCTTTTCGATAAAGGGGTAATCTCGAGCCAAGATTTTAATACCCAGAACTTAAGATATGATCAGGCCAAACTAGAACTCCAAAATGCCCAGTCCGATTATCAGATTATTCGCTTGGGATCGGCAGATGGCTCCTCAACGGCAAATACCAATATTAGGGCTACCGTGGCAGGGACAGTATTGGAAATTCCCGTGAAAGAAGGAGATCAGGTTATTCAAAGTAATAATTTTAACGATGGTACTACCATTGCTACCATCGCCGATTTGAGTAAAATGATTTTTGAAGGAAAGGTCGATGAAGGGGAAGTAGGGAAATTGGCGATAGGGATGCCTCTGAAAATAAGTCTAGGAGCCATTCAGGACAAGTCCTTTGATGCAAACTTGCGCTTTATTGCCCCAAAAGGTATAGAAGAAGCCGGTGCGGTACAATTTAAAATCGAAGGGGATGTGACCGTAGAAGACGATTTTTTGATTCGTGCCGGGTATAGTGCTAACGCCTCCTTGGTACTAGAAAAGAAAGACGATGTATTAGTGATCCCCGAAGCCCTTCTGCAATTCGATAAAAAGACCGACGACCCCTATGTTGAAATAGAAATAGGAGATCAGAAATTTGAACGCAAGGATATTGAAATAGGTATTTCCGATGGGGTGAATGTCGAAATTGTTTCGGGACTGACAAAAAGTGATAAGGTGAAAGTATGGAACAAGACAGAACCGATTAAAATTGGAGACGATAAGGAGGAAGAAAGTAAATAAGTAGAAACAAAACATTAATCTTAGAGATAACTAATACCTAGATAAATGAAGCTAAAATTAACAGCAACATTATCCATATTCTGTGTTGGAATAATGATGGCTCAAGAAAAAAAATGGACCTTGCGCGACTGTGTAGAGTACGCCTTGGAACATAATATTTCCATAAAGCAATCGGAGTTGGATCTGCAAAATGCCGATTTGGCCAAGGCCGATGCCAAAGGAAACTTTTTACCGACCGTAAACGCCAATGCTTCCCATTCGTGGAATATTGGATTGAACCAAAATATCACTACAGGGCTATTCGAAAATATAACGACCCAATATACCTCGGCAGGAGTTAATGTAGGGGTCGATATTTATAACGGCTTGCAAAATGTAAACCGATTGCGAAGAGCTAACCTGTCTATTCTGGCAAATCAGTACCGATTAGATAATATGAAGGACGATATTTCCCTGGCCGTAGCCAATGCCTATTTGCAGATTTTGTTCAATAGGGAATTCCTGAACATTTCCAAAGCACAATTATCGGTTACCGAACAGGACCTAAAAAGAACCAAAGAATTGGTGAGTTCTGGTGTCGTGCCTAAAGGCGATTTGTTGGAAATTGAAGCCACGGCAGCCACCCAAGAACAACAAAAGGTAAATGCAGAAAATGCCCTTCGATTGGCTAAAATATCATTGGCCCAATTATTATTGATCCAAGATTATGAAAGCTTCGATGTGGTCGATGAAGACTTTATGATTCCCTCTACCGTGATTTTGGACTATACTCCTAAAACAATTTATGAGAAGGCCTTGACGGTTAGAAATGATATTAAACTTTCTGAAGCCAATGTGGCCCTGGCAGAAACAGATATAAAAATAAGCAAGGGAAGCCTGTATCCTAGACTATCTGCTTTTTATGGTTATAATACCCGAGCCTCATACCAAGATGTCGTTTCCGGAGCAGAACAAGACCCCGACAATCCCAACAGGCAAATAGGTGTGGTCCAAGAAACAGGGCAGTCGGTCGTAACGCCCAATTTTAGATCCATTATTTCTGGCCCCAATAATATCTTCGAGCAGTTTGGAGACAATGGCGGACATGGGTTTGGGGTGCAACTCGCAATCCCTGTTTTTAACGGCTTTGCCACTAGAAATAACGTCCTGCGAAGCAAGGTAAATTTAGAGCGATCGAAGCTTCAATTACAGCAGGATAAACTAAATTTGGAAAATACCATTAATCAGGCCTGGAACGATGCCATAGCTACTTATAAGGCTTATGAGGCTTCCGAGAAGACCCTAGAGGCCCGTAGCGAGGCTTTAAAGTATGCTAAGGAACGCTTTAATGTCGGCCTAATGAATTCCTTTAATTTTAGCCAGGCACAATCTAGAGTAGACAATGCCGCCGCAGAATTGATCCGTACAAAATATGATTATATTTTTAGGCTAAAAGTATTGGAGTTCTATTTTGGTCTGCCAATTTCAATAAACTAACTTATATTTGTAGCCAATTATGGCTATCATTTTAAATTTAGAAACAGCAACGACCAATTGTTCGGTAAGTATCGCCAAAGATGGCGAACTAATAGTGTTAAAGGAAGATAATACTCCTGGGTATTCGCATGCAGAACAATTGCACATTTTTATAGAGGAAGCCTTGGAAGAGGCTTCCTTAACTTTTAAGGATATCAATGCCATTGCGGTTAGTAAAGGCCCTGGTTCTTATACCGGTTTGCGTATAGGAGTGTCCGCAGCAAAGGGACTTTGTTATGCCCTGGAGCTGCCTTTAATATCGGTGCCTACCTTAGAAAGTTTGGCTTGCCAAGCAGATAGTACCGAAAATGAGTATATCATTCCGCTTTTAGATGCTAGGCGAATGGAAGTATATTCGGCTGTATTCGATAATAAAGGAACTGAAATTAGAGCTACAAAAGCCGAAATTATCGGTGAAGAATCCTTCTCGGAATATAGTGCCAAAGGAAAGGTATTACTTATCGGAGATGGCGCAGAAAAGTGCAGGGAAATATTGAAGCATTCCAATTTTTCGTTTCTTTCCGCTTCTCCATCGGCTTCGGAAATGAGTAGGTTATCAAATAAAAAGTTCAAAGCAAACGACTTTGAAGATGTCGCCTACTTTGAACCTTACTATTTAAAAGATTTTATTTTGCAGACCAAAAAGTCCTAAGACCCTTGGTGAATAACACGTTGTGGGAATGGGATATCTATACCGGCCTCGTCAAATCTAAGTTTTAATTCTTCCATTACATGGAAATGTGCAGCCCAAAAAACTGGCGTTTCTGCCCAAAATCGCAACGATAGGTTAACAGAACTATCCCCTAGTTCTGCGACAAATACTTGTGGAGCAGGATCTTTTAGGATGTCCTCGTTCTCGGCACATATTTGCAAGAGGATTTCTCTAGCTTGTTTAATGTTAGAGTTGTACCCGATACCAACAGTAATATTATCCCTTCTTGTGCTTTGTGCACTGAAGTTGATAATATTGTTGTTAGATAATTGCCCGTTGGGGACAGTGGCAATTTGATTACCAGCAGTAGTCAGTTTGGTAGTGAATATGGTGATTTCCTTCACAGTTCCGTCCACACCTTGTGCAGATATCCAATCACCTACCTTAAAAGGCTTAAAAACTAAAATCAATACTCCTCCTGCAAAATTGGCCAAGGATCCCTGTAAGGCCAAACCAACGGCCAGACCCGCAGCACCTATAACCGCAACAAGAGAGGTAGATTGGACACCGAGTTGTTGAATGACAACTACAAATAACATTAGCTTTAAACCAATATTGATAAAGCTTTGCAAAAAGGACTCCAAAGAAGGGTCGTAATCGGTCTTTTGGAAGAACTTTTTAACCATTCGGTTAATAAATTTAATGACCCATAACCCTAATACAAATATTATGATGGCGGTTACTAAGGTGGTCACCGCTCCTGGGAGGTTTTCCCATAACCAAGTTTCTAATTGCTTAATGTTTTCTTCGTAATCTGAAATTAAACTCATATATGTTTTATTTTGTTAACGGTCAATAATATAATAATTAATGATTTTATGACAAATATAAATTATTAAACAAATGTTAATAGTATTTAGAAAATGTCACTTTAGAAAAAAGCAAAAAAAAACGCCTTTCAAGGCGTTTTTTTGAGTACGGTTATGGACCGTTAATTTACTTCGAAAGTGATTTTTACATTCACTCTATATTGGTCTAATTTT
The DNA here is from genome assembly GCF_012272855.1 of Arenibacter sp. 6A1. GTDB lineage: Bacteria > Bacteroidota > Bacteroidia > Flavobacteriales > Flavobacteriaceae > Arenibacter. Next base: position 118,036 of record NZ_JAAXCQ010000003.1, read on the forward strand.
CCATCTTTAACGGTAGCACTTTGTTCGTGCATATAAACGGATTTAATGTTTTTGACGGATTTAGAGGCGTGCGCAACAGCTTTCGCTGCGGCGTCCTCCCAACTTTTATCAGAATTCGCTAATATTTCAATAACCTTTAGAACTGCCATAACGTAGTGTTTTAGATTTTCTTAAAGTTAGCAAATAAAAAAGAAAATTACTATAATAATTGTTGAAAATCAGCCATTTATAGCAACGACCTCGTTTACCTTATCTCCCATCATATTTTTTAGCATCGTTTCAATACCGTTTTTTAGGGTAAAGGTCGATGAAGGACAACCACTACAAGCACCTTGTAAAATAACGTTTACGGTTTTAGTGTCTTCCTCATAAGATTTAAAAAGAATGTTTCCTCCGTCACTTGCTACGGCCGGTTTCACATATTCTTCCAAAATATCTATGATTTGCTTGGAGGTATCGTCCAAATTCTCATCCTGTAATTTTGCTTTTGGTGCTTCGGTATTTTGTTTTTGAATACTGCCAGCAGAAACAACTTCCTTCCCGTCAGCCAAGAAATCCCTTATTTTTTCCCGTAATTCAAAAGTGATTTCTTCCCATTCCGCGACGTCATATTTATTGATAGAAACGTAGTTTTCATCAAAAAACACTTCCTTTACAAAGGGTAGCATAAACAGTTGTTTTGCCAATTCCGAATCTTTGGCATCATCGATGTTTTTAAATTCGAAGGTGGTAGGGACAATTTTTTTGTTCGCTACAAACTTCATCACCGAAGGGTTAGGGGTTACTTCAGCATATACGGTAACTGCAACTTTTTTGGTGCTTTCCTCCTCAATAACCACTGGTTCCCCAGCATTGAGATAATCTACCAATTGCTGGGCTACACTATCCTTAACATCATCCCATTCCACAATATTATAACGCTCTAGCCCTATAAAATTACCAGAGATATAAACGGTCTTGATAAAAGGCAGGTAAAATAATTGTTGTGCCAAAGGTGAGTTTTTGGCATCGTCTATATTTTTAAATTCGTAATTGTTATTCTTTGTGATGAAATGGTTAGTTTCAAATTTTAGTATCGCCGGGTTGTTTGTAGGAACAACAGAAATTATAAACTCCTTCATATGATAATTTTTCACAAAAGTACGAAGGATTTCTAACTAAACCCGCATATAATAATGTAGTTGTTCCTTCGTTATTAGTTATATATGATAGTAGTCATAAATTTCCCCAATCTTTAAATGAAACACTGTACTTTCATGTTTTTTTTCACCTTTACTATAGGCTTTATGTCTTTTGCCCAAGAAGGTGTGCCTGTTTATTTCGATTATCAATCGGATAACTATTTCCTGTTACATCCTTCCATGGCCGGAATAGGGGAAGGGACCAAAATTAGGGCAACCGTAAGACAACAATGGTTTAATGTAAACGAAGCTCCAAATTTACAAACACTAAATGCTCATTCCAGATTGGGGAAAAACACTGGTTTTGGGGTTATTGTTTTCAATGATGCCAATGGGTACCATTCTCAAACAGGATTAAAACTTGGTTATGCCCACCATTTGCGATTTGGGTCAGATTTTAGGGTCTTACACCAATTGTCGTTCGGAATAGGAGTGGGGGGGCAACAAAGCTCATTGGATGAATCCGAATTTGTTTCCGTAGAACCCGATCCGACAATTAGCGGCACAAAAAATAGCAAAAGCTATTTTAATACAGATATTGGTATTTCCTATAATTACTTAGAACTTTATGCGCATGCCACCGTTCTTAATGTTTTAGGGAGGGGTAGGGACCTTTATGCTGCCACCGAGTCTAACGACCTAAGGCGGTATGTGGGGTCTGTAGGCTATGTTTTTGGTAAAAGTGAATGGCAAATAGAACCCTCTATCTTGTTTCAATTGACCGAATTTAATCAAGAAAAAACCATCGATATTAATACAAAAATCTATAAAGAAATGAATTTTGGAACCCTGTGGGGCGGAATTTCTTATAGAAGAAGCTTTGAAGGTACCGAAATCCAAACCGCCGATACAATGGGAGAACAGCGGCTACAATTAATTACTCCTTTAATTGGGGCCAATTATAAAAAAATTATGGTGTCCTATAACTATTCCTACCAAATGGGAGATATGAGGATCGATGACGGGGGATTCCATCAATTGACCCTAGGTTATAATTTTGGACAGGAGAAAAAAAGATACGATTGTAATTGTCCTGCAGTCAATTACTAATCAACAGTGCCCATTAGAACTCCCCTTCTTATTTTTATATTTAGAACATAAAAAGCCCTACAGCTAAAACCGAAGAAATAAATCCAACACTTTAAAGTTGGCGTAAATGCATAGGGTATTTTTGATTGCTGGCTTTTAAATAGGAAGTATTTCTTGTCGTATTTTTGTAATGTTAGGGTTGGTAATATTTTAATAGGAACGACAAGGAAATATAAGCTGGCCTAAACGATAAAAATTTCAAAAATGATTAAGACTATTAATGGAAAAACACCTCAAATAGGAGAGGATTGTTATATCGCCGAAAATGCCACTATTGTAGGCGAGGTAAGTATGGGAAGCCAATGCAGTATATGGTTTAATGCAGTGTTGCGCGGCGATGTACATTTTATAAAAATGGGGAATAAAGTGAACGTTCAGGATGGAGCGGTTATTCATTGTACCTATTTAAAGTCGCCCACTACCATCGGAAACAATGTTTCTATAGGCCATAATGCCATAGTTCATGGATGTACCATTCACGATAACGTACTTATAGGGATGGGGAGTATTGTGATGGACGATTGTATTATCGAAAGCAATAGTATTATCGCGGCAGGAGCGGTGGTTACCAAAGGAACAAGAGTGCCCTCGGGTACTGTTTTTGCAGGTATGCCAGCAAAAAAAATAAAGGATATCAGTACCGATTTAAGCGCAGGGGAGGTCGATAGAATCGCAGATAACTATGTTAAATATTCTAGCTGGTTTAAAGAGTAATTAATTTTTTTTAAACGTATAAATGCTGAAAATCACCACAGTATTTGAAGGCTTTTACAATGGGCTATCTAATTTATCGTATTATTTATTAAGTTTGTCGCATCAAAAAATATAAAAAATGAACGCATATATATTTCCAGGTCAAGGAGCTCAGTTTGTAGGAATGGGGTTAGACCTTTATGAAAAGTATCCTTTGGCCCAACAATTGTTCGAAAGGGCAAATGATATTTTAGGGTTTCATATAACGGACTTGATGTTCGAAGGGACTGTAGAAGATTTAAAACAGACAAAAGTTACCCAGCCAGCCATATTTTTGCATTCAGTAATTATGAGTAAGGTATTGGGAGATCGCTTTAAACCAGATATGGTAGCGGGACATTCCTTAGGAGAATTTTCAGCTTTGGTAGCTAGTAATGCCCTAAATTTTGAGGATGGATTAAAATTGGTTTCTAAAAGAGCCTTGGCCATGCAGAAGGCTTGCGAGTTGCAACCAAGTACTATGGCCGCTGTTTTAGGGCTAGAGGACGACCTGGTAGAACAAATTTGTAGTGAAATTCCAGGAGTTGTTGTTCCTGCTAATTATAATTGCCCTGGCCAGTTGGTGATTTCAGGAGAAATAGAGGCTATTAACCTTGCCTGTGAAAAATTAAAAGAAGCCGGAGCACGTAGAGCATTGGTGTTACCAGTAGGAGGGGCTTTTCACTCTCCATTGATGGAGCCGGCAAGAGAAGAATTGGCAGCAGCCATAGAAAATACAACTTTTAAAACGCCAAGCTGTCTGATTTATCAAAATGTACCTACCATAGGGGTAAAAGATGCCGAAGCTATTAAAGCAAACTTAATAGCTCAGTTGACTGCCCCGGTAAAATGGACACAAAGTGTTCAAAATATGGTAAAGGATGGCGCAACGCTATTTACCGAAGTAGGACCAGGGAAGGTGTTACAAGGCTTAGTTAAAAAAATTCATTCTTCAGCAGAGACCATGTCTGCAGATCTTTCTTAATTAGAAGACAACTTACTGTGTCATTCGTCTGATAAATAAAGGTTTAGCCTTTTTTATTAGTGCGAATGACATTTTTTTAGTAATATTATTTAGTTCTTTTTTCATTTCTGCTTGCAATAATTGGTATTGGATTTCAATAAATTCAAAATTCAAGCTATGAACTCTAAAGACCATAATATTGCTTTCTTTCCATTAAAGGGGATTTTAGTAAAGGTTTTAATTACTTTGGTGATATATTTTTTAGCAAGCCTAAAGATGTATGCCCAAATTGATTGCTTGGTGCCGCCCAGTCTTAGTACCAACGATGCTGTGGTCTGCGATAACCCTAGTGTAGATCTAGATACCTACGTTACCAACTCCCCCCCTAATAACGAAACTTTAATATGGAGTACAAGTCCGATAGCAGGCGTGAATGTGCTCTCAAGTTCTGTAGTAACTAGTCCTGGTGGTACCTATTATGCCTATTATTATGGGTCGTCAGCGGGCTTGGATTGTTATAATCCCATAGCCGCTACGGCAGGAACTACCATTAGAGTGAGTTTTGCCAATACACCTTCTGTCGTATCGACAAGCTCTGGTGAAAGATGTGGTCCAGGTACTGTTAACTTGTCGGCAACGAGCAATCCAGGGGTAGCTACTTTGAATTGGTATGACCTCAGTGTTGGAGGTACTCTCTTGGGTACAGGTACAAGCTTTGAAACTCCAGAAATAACCAACACTACGGTTTATTATGTAGAAGCCTCCCAAAATGGTTGTACCTCGGAAAGAGAGGCAGTCGTAGCAACCATAAACAATATCCCATCTATTAGCAGTTTTACCGATGATAGCCGATGTGGTCCAGGAAGTCTTAGTCTCCAGGCTACCGCTAGTTCGGCAACAGCGACACTTAATTGGTACAACTCAGATATCGGAGGTACGCTTATGGGAACCGGAGACAACTTTGTGACATCAGAATTAAACGCTACTACTACCTTTTATGTCGAAGCTATAGAAAACAATTGTATTTCCGAGAACAGGACCGCAGTGGTGGCCCAGATATTGGAAGTGCCCACGGTCAGTACGACCACACCGGGAGGACGCTGTGACCCAGGGTCGGTGCGCATACAGACCTCGGCGAGTAGCGAAACAGCCGAGCTGCAATGGTTCGATATGGAAATAGGAGGAAGTAGTTTGGCTACAGGAACAACTTTTGATACCCCTATTTTAACAATGACGACTACGTATTATGTGGCGGCCGTACAAAATGGATGTGCTTCCGACCGCATTCCCGTAACAGCGTCCATAAATACACCCCCAACCATTATCGCTACCAGCCCCAACGAGCGGTGTGGTTCAGGAGAACTTACCCTGGGAGCAACTGCCGATTCGGATACTGCAACCCTAATATGGTACGACGCTAGCAGTGGTGGTAATATGTTGGGGTCTGGAAACAGTTTTGTAACGCCCATAATTAATGTGACCACTACCTATTACGTAGAGGCTACAGAGAATGTTTGTACTTCTTCTATTCGAACCTCGGTAGAGGCTATTATAACTCCAGTACCATCGATCAGTGAAACGGCGCCCGCCTTTCGATGCGATACGGGAAGTCTTACCCTTGGGGCAAGATCAAACTCCCCCTCGGCAACCATAAATTGGTATGCCAACCCTAATGGCGGACCTAGCCTTGGAACTGGCATTAATTTTATTACCCCTACCTTAACAAATAGCACGACTTATTACGTAGATGCGACCGAAAATAACTGTAGCTCCCCAACGAGAATAGCCGTTGAAGCAACTATAAATAATACTCCGGTGATCATCGAAACCGTGTCGGGCCAAAGCTGTGGCCCCGGATCAGTAACACTAGGCGCGACTGCCAACTCGGCAACGGCTACTATATCATGGTTTGATACACCAACAGCAGCTAATAGTATTGGAAATGGAAGCAGCTTTGTAACCCCTGCGATAACTACAACGACCACCTATTATGTGGAAGCGGCCGAAAACGACTGTCCTTCCTCCAATCGGGTTGCAGTAACCGCTACGGTCAATAGCCCGCCCTCGGCAGGAACGCCTAGGAATACCTTGGCCTGTAATATCCCTGCTAATGGAGTTTCTGTAATAGATTTAGATAATCAATTGGTAGATGCCGATCAGGGTGAGTGGTCCATCAGTGCTATGCCCAATGGTGGCAATGTGACTATTGGCAATGGGAATAATGTTGATTTTTCGGGGCAACCTATGGGAAACTATAGGTTTAGCTTTACCACTACTGGGGCATTGGCTCCTTGTACCAATGAAACCTCATTGGTAACAATCACTGTTTCGGATTGTGCCGTTCCTTGTAGGGCAGGGGAAAGTGCGCCACTCCAGAATTCGACGCTGCCGTCACTTTGCAATATTACTTCTGTAAACCTAAATGAATTTACCAATAGTATTCCCCCCTCAGGGACAGTGTTAACCTGGAGCACCGATGATCTAGATCTTACCGATACCAATTCGCATTTGGCAAATTCCACGGTGAGTTCCGATTTTCCGGGTTCCTATTACGGTTTTTTCTATGATGCCGAAGCCAATTGTGCCAGTCCGGCTCTCGTGGTTACTTTAGATTTTCTTACTTCCCCGATAATAAATAGTACGAGTTCGGCCCAAAGATGTGGCGAGGGGAGCCTTGTTTTAGGAGCTACCGCTAACGAAGGTACCCTTCGCTGGTATTCACAGGCTGTTGGGGGAGTAGTCATAGGCATGGGAAACAATTTTACGACACCTTCAATAAATGCTACAACCACATTTTATGTTGAGGTTACCGACGATGATTGTAGTTCGGAAAGATCCCCAGTACTAGCTTATATAGTAGTACCGCCATCAGCAGGAACGGCCAGCAATTTAGAAGTTTGTAATCTTTTAGGTAGTTCAGGGACTACCATGGTTGCCCTAAATGAGCAACTTACAGGGGCAGACCCCGGAAACTGGACCATAACGTCGGACCCGTCTGCAGGAAGGTTAATTATAGGCGAAGGGAATATAGTAGATTTTGAAGGGATGCCAGAAGGGGACTTTATATTTACCTATACGACCAGTTCGGCAGAGGATCCCTGTACGGAAGAGTCGACAAGTTTAACGATTACCGTCGTGGATTGTTCGTTGGCAAACCAATATGATCTTGCTATTGAGAAACAGGTCGATATTGAGAAACCTATCGTGGGAAGCGAGATTGTTTTTACTATTACCCTAAGCAACCTAGGGCAGGGGGCACTTGCCAATGTGATAGTAAATGAATTTATCGGACCATCGATCGGATTTCAATACCTATCCCATACCGCCACTAAAGGAATTTATGATGTAGGAAGAGGGGTATGGAATATTCCCGAAATTATAGGGGCTGAGGTGGTTGTATTGATGATTACCGCGAGAGTGCCAGAAGTGGGGACTTTTGAAAATATTGCTGCCATTATGGATTCTTTTCCTTCCGATAGTAATGACGATAATAACCGGGCCTCGGTCGTTGTCGATGTGCAAAGACGGTCCATTGGTGAATGTGGATTTATATATAACCAGATATCACCAAACAGTGATGGAATTAACGATGTGCTGAGCATAAATTGTATAGAAGACTTTCCAAACAATACCTTGGAGATTTTTAATAGATATGGCTATAGTGTTTTTCTAGCAAAGAATTATACCAATAACTGGGATGGCAAAGGCCCTAATGGCAACTTACCTAAAGGGACTTATTTCTATGTCTTAAATCTTGGAGACGGTTCCCAGCCGCAAAAAGGTTGGATTCAACTCATCAGATAAAGCGCTTCTACTTCCAAAATTAAACCTTGGTAAGGGGTTATTGGCTAAAGCCTAGAAAAGGAATATTCAAGAAATTACTGCAATATAGATGAGGTATATGAAGCTTTATATACAACTATGCAGTTTAGCGTTAAAACCCCTTGTTAACCCGATTTTTTAGAGGAATCCTTGTTTTTTTGCTATTATTGATGTTCCCTACTTCCTTGATTATTATGGCCTTGCCGTGGTTTGAATTTTATTAGCTTGAAACGACTAGATATGAAATTAAGATCCCCCAATATTATTTTCACCAACCTAACGATACCCATTGTCTTAAAAAGATTGGCATTCCTATTTGTGCTAATGCTCATTACTATTTCTGGATATGGACAAGATCAAATTAGTATTAACGACCTAACTCTCGCAGAAGGTAATTCTGGTACTACTGCCTTTATGTTTACCGTAAGCGTCGATGGTGGCGGGAATGCTACCAATGAAATTACCTTCAACTATGCTACCGCCGACAATACGGCTACTCTAGCTAACGGAGACTATCAATCATCCATGGGCATTGGTACTATTCCATTGGGTAGTCCTAATACTACGGTTACTGTCCAAGTGAATGGTGATTTTTCTGTTGAACCAAACGAAGATTTTTTCGTTAATCTTTCTCTACCTGTCAATGCTACCATCACTGATGGGCAGGGAATAGGGACAATTACCAATGATGATACGGCCGATTTTACGGTAACGCCCACCTCGCTTGCTACTAGTGAAGCAGGCACCAATAATAGTTTTACGGTAGTGTTGACGGCCCAACCAACAAGCGATGTAGTCTTTAATATTACTTCGGGGAATACGGGTGAAGGAACAGTAGACCAGGCAAACCTTACTTTTACAACTGCTGACTGGGATACCGCCCAAACGGTAAACGTTACTGCGGTGGACGATGCGATAGCCGATGGCGATCAAGTGTACGATATTACCATTAGCGTTGACGATGCCAATAGCGACGATAGCTTTGATGCCCTTGCCGATAAGACGGTCACGGTCACCAATACTGATAACGATACGGCCGAATTTACGGTAACGCCTACTGCGCTCAATACTAGCGAAGCTGGCACCGATGGTAGTTTTACGGTGGTGTTGACGGCCCAGCCTACTAGTAATGTAGTCTTCGATATTGTTTCGGGCGATCCTAGTGAAGGAACTGTAGACCAGGCAAGCCTTACTTTTACAACATTGGATTGGGATACCGCCCAAACGGTCAACATTACTGCGGTGGACGATGCGATAGCCGATGGTGATCAAGTTTACGATGTTACCATTAGCGTTGACGATGCCAATAGCGACGATAGCTTTGATGCCCTTGCCGATAAGACGGTCACGGTCACCAATACTGATAACGATACGGCCGAATTTACGGTAACGCCTACTGCGCTCAATACTAGCGAGGCCGGAACCGATGGTAGTTTTACGGTGGTGTTGACGGCCCAGCCAACAAGCGATGTGGTCTTTAATATTACTTCAGGGAACACGGGGGAAGGAACAGTAGACCAGGCAAGCCTTACTTTTACAATTGCTGACTGGGATACCGCCCAAACAGTCACCGTTACCGCGGTGGACGATGCAGTAGCCGATGGCGATCAAGTGTACGATATTACCATTAGCGTTGACGATGCCAATAGCGACGATAGCTTCGATGCCCTTGCCGATAAGACGGTCACGGTTACCAATGCTGATAACGATAGTGCCGATTTTACGGTAACACCTACTACGCTCAATACAAGCGAAGCTGGCACCGATGGTAGTTTTACGGTAGTCCTAACGGCCCAGCCAACAAGCGATGTAGTCTTTACTATAACTTCGGGGAACACGGGGGAAGGAACAGTAGACCAGACAAGCCTTACTTTTACAATTGCTGACTGGGATATCGCCCAAACAGTCACCGTTACCGCGGTGGACGATGCAGTAGCCGATGGCGATCAAGTGTACGATATTACCATTAGCGTTGACGATGCCAATAGCGACGATAGCTTTGATGCCCTTGCCGATAAGACGGTCACGGTCACCAATGCTGATAACGATAGTGCCGATTTTACGGTAACGCCTACTGCGCTCAATACTAGCGAAGCCGGAACCGATGGTAGTTTTACGGTGGTGTTGACGTCTCAGCCCACTAGTAATGTGGTCTTTAATATTACTTCGGGGAACACGGGGGAAGGAACAGTAGACCAGGCAAGCCTTACTTTTACAATTGCTGACTGGGATACCGCCCAAACGGTCAACGTTACCGCAGTGGACGATGCCGTTGCCGATGGCGATCAAGTTTACGATATTACCGTCAGCGTTGATGATGCCCTTAGCGACGATAGCTTTGATGCCCTAGCCGATAAGACCGTTACGGTTACCAATACTGATAACGATAGTGCCGATTTTACGGTAACACCCACTGCGCTCAATACTAGCGAGGCGGGCACCGATGGTAGTTTTACGGTGGTGTTGACGTCTCAGCCAACAAGCGATGTGGTATTTAATATTACTTCGGGGAATACGGGTGAAGGAACAGTAGGTCCATCTAGTTTAACTTTTACAACTGCTAACTGGGATACCGCCCAAACGGTCAGCGTTACCGCAGTGGACGATGCGATAGCCGATGGCGATCAAGTTTACGATGTTACCGTCAGCGTTGATGATGCCCTTAGCGACGATAGCTTTGATGCCCTGGCCGATAAGACGGTCACGGTTACCAATACTGATAACGATAGTGCCGATTTTACGGTAACGCCTACTACGCTCAATACCAGCGAGGCCGGAACCGATGGTAGTTTTACGGTGGTGTTGACGTCTCAGCCAACAAGCGATGTGGTATTTAATATTACTTCGGGGAACACGGGGGAAGGAACAGTAGACCAGACAAGCCTTACTTTTACAACTGCTGACTGGGATACCGCCCAAACGGTCAACGTTACCGCAGTGGATGATGCGATAGCCGATGGCGATCAAGTGTACGATATTATCATTAGCGTTGACGATGCCAATAGCGACGATAGCTTTGATGCCCTTGCCGATAAGACGGTCACGGTTACCAATGCTGATAACGATAGTGCCGATTTTACGGTAACGCCTACTACGCTTAATACCAGCGAGGCCGGCACCGATGGTAGTTTTACGGTGGTGTTGACGTCCCAGCCGACGAGTAATGTAGTCTTCGATATTGTTTCGGGCGATCCTAGTGAAGGAACAGTAGGTCCATCTAGTTTAACTTTTACAACTGCTAACTGGAATTCTGCCCAAACAGTGAACGTTACTGCGGTGGAAGATGCCGTTGCGGACGGTTCTCAAGTTTATGATATTACTATTAGCGTTGACGATGCCAATAGCGACAATAGTTTTGATGCCCTTGCCGATAAGACGGTCACGGTCACCAATGCTGATAACGATAGTGCCGATTTTACGGTAACGCCTACTACGCTCAATACTAGCGAGGCCGGCACCGATGGTAGTTTTACAGTAGTGTTGACGTCTCAGCCGACGAGTAATGTAGTCTTCGATATTGTTTCGGGCGATCCTAGTGAAGGAACAGTAGGCCCATCTAGTTTAACTTTTACAACTGCTAACTGGAATTCTGCCCAAACAGTGAACGTTACCGCAGTGGATGATGCGATAGCCGATGGCGCTCAAGTTTATGATATTACCATTAGCGTTGACGATGCCAATAGCGACAATAGCTTTGATGCCCTAGCCGATAAGACGGTCACGGTTACCAATACTGATAACGATAGTGCCGATTTTACGGTAACACCTTCTGCGCTCAATACTAGCGAGGCCGGAACCGATGGTAGTTTTACAGTAGTGTTGACGTCCCAGCCGACTAGTAATGTAGTCTTCGATATTGTTTCGGGCGATCTTAGTGAAGGAACAGTAGGCCCGTCTAATTTAACTTTTACAACTGCTAACTGGAATTCTGCCCAAACAGTGAACGTTACTGCGGTGGACGATGCCGTTGCGGACGGTTCTCAAGTTTATGATATTACTATTAGCGTTGACGATGCCAATAGCGACAATAGTTTTGATGCCCTTGCCGATAAGACGGTCACGGTCACCAATGCTGATAACGATAGTGCCGATTTTACGGTAACGCCTACTACGCTCAATACTAGCGAGGCCGGCACCGATGGTAGTTTTACAGTAGTGTTGACGTCCCAGCCGACTAGTAATGTAGTCTTCGATATTGTTTCGGGCGATCCTAGTGAAGGAACAGTAGGCCCATCTAGTTTAACTTTTACAACTGCTAACTGGAATTCTGCCCAAACAGTGAACGTTACTGCGGTGGACGATGCCGTTGCGGACGGTTCTCAGGTTTATGATATTACTATTAGTGTCGACGATGCCAATAGCGACAATAGTTTTGATGCCCTTGCCGATAAGACGGTCACGGTCACCAATGCTGATAACGATAGTGCTGATTTTACGGTAACGCCTACTACGCTCAATACTAGCGAGGCCGGAACCGATGGTAGTTTTTCGGTGGTGTTGACGTCCCAGCCGACCAGTAATGTAGTCTTCGATATTGTTTCGGGCGATCCTAGTGAAGGAACTGTAGGTCCATCTAATTTAACTTTTACAACTGCTAACTGGGATACCGCTCAAACAGTGAACGTTACTGCGGTGGACGATGCCGTTGCGGACGGTTCTCAAGTTTATGATATTACTATCAGCGTTGATGATGCCCTTAGCGACAATAGCTTTGATGCCCTTGCCGATAAGACGGTCACGGTTACCAATACTGATAACGATAGTGCCGATTTTACGGTAACGCCTACTACGCTCAATACTAGCGAGGCCGGCACCGATGGTAGTTTTACAGTAGTGTTGACGTCTCAGCCGACTAGTAATGTAGTCTTCGATATTGTTTCGGGCGATCCTAGTGAAGGAACAGTAGGCCCATCTAGTTTAACTTTTACAACTGCTAACTGGGATACCGCCCAAACGGTCAGCGTTACCGCAGTGGACGATGCGATAGCCGATGGCACTCAAGTTTATGATATTACTATTAGTGTCGACGATGCCAATAGCGACAATAGTTTTGATGCCCTTGCCGATAAGACGGTCACGGTCACCAATGCTGATAACGATAGTGCCGATTTTACGGTAACGCCTACTACGCTCAATACTAGCGAGGCCGGAACCGATGGTAGTTTTACGGTGGTGTTGACGTCCCAGCCGACGAGTAATGTAGTCTTCGATATTGTTTCGGGCGATCCTAGTGAAGGAACAGTAAGTCCATCTAGTTTAACTTTTACACCGGATAACTGGAATACCGCCCAAACAGTGAACGTTACTGCGGTGGACGATGCCGTTGCGGACGGTTCTCAAGTTTATGATATTACCATTAGCGTTGACGATGCCAATAGCGACAATAGCTTTGATGCCCTGGCCGATAAGACGGTGACGGTCACCAATGCTGATAACGATAGTGCCGATTTTACGGTAACACCCACTACGCTCAATACTAGCGAGGCCGGAACCGATGGTAGTTTTACGGTGGTGTTGACGTCCCAGCCGACTAGTAATGTAGTCTTCGATATTGTTTCGGGCGATCCTAGTGAAGGAACAGTAGGTCCATCTAGTTTAACTTTTACAACTGCTAACTGGAATACCGCCCAAACGGTCACCGTTACCGCAGTGGACGATGCCGTTGCCGATGGCTCTCAAGTTTACGATATTACCATTAGCGTTGACGATGCCAATAGCGACAATAGTTTTGATGCCCTGGCCGATAAGACGGTCACGGTTACCAATGCTGATAACGATAGTGCCGATTTTACGGTAACACCCACTACGCTCAATACTAGCGAGGCCGGAACCGATGGTAGTTTTACGGTGGTGTTGACGTCCCAGCCGACTAGTAATGTAGTCTTCGATATTGTTTCGGGCGATCCTAGTGAAGGAACAGTAGGTCCATCTAGTTTAACTTTTACAACTGCTAACTGGAATTCTGCCCAAACAGTCAACGTTACTGCGGTGGACGATGCCGTTGCCGATGGCTCTCAAGTTTACGATATTACCATTAGCGTTGACGATGCCAATAGCGACAATAGTTTTGATGCCCTGGCCGATAAGACGGTCACGGTTACCAATGCTGATAACGATAGTGCCGATTTTACGGTAACGCCTACGACGCTCAATACCAGCGAGGCCGGCACCGATGGTAGTTTTACGGTGGTGTTGACGTCTCAGCCGACCAGTAATGTAGTCTTCGATATTGTTTCGGGCGATCCTAGTGAAGGAACAGTAGGTCCATCTAGTTTAACTTTTACCACTGCTAACTGGAATTCTGCCCAAACAGTCAACGTTACTGCGGTGGACGATGCCGTTGCGGACGGTTCTCAGGTTTATGATATTACTATTAGCGTTGACGATGCCAATAGCGACAATAGTTTTGATGCCCTGGCCGATAAGACGGTCACGGTCACCAATGCTGATAACGATAGTGCCGATTTTACGGTAACGCCTACTACGCTTAATACTAGCGAGGCCGGCACCGATGGTAGTTTTACGGTGGTGTTGACGTCCCAACCGACGAGTAATGTAGTCTTCGATATTGTTTCGGGCGATCCTAGTGAAGGAACAGTAGGCCCATCTAGTTTAACTTTTACCACTGCTAACTGGGATACCGCCCAAACAGTCAACGTTACTGCGGTGGACGATGCCGTTGCGGACGGTTCTCAGGTTTATGATATTACTATTAGTGTCGACGATGCCAATAGCGACAATAGTTTTGATGCCCTTGCCGATAAGACGGTCACGGTCACCAATGCTGATGATGATAATGTTGGAATCAATATTACACCATTAATTTTAACTACGACAGAAGGTGGCGCATCTCAAACCTTTAGTCTAGTCCTTAATTCGGCTCCAACTTCTAATGTTGTAGTATTGGCAACTTCTTTGGATACTACTGAAGGGGTAGTGAGTCCGGCAAGTCTGACTTTTTCTCCTGTCAATTGGAATGTTCCTAGGACGGTTACGGTAACCCCTGTGAACGACGATATAGTCGATGGAGACCAAACCTATAATGTAAGGCTCCGTATAGACGATGACAATAGTGATGATAGTTTTGATAGTTTGGCAGATCAAAATGTAGTAGTGACCAATACCGATAATGATAGTGTAGGTATAAATATAGGTCCAATAAGTGGTAATACCTCGGAGGCAGGAACCACGGCCAATTTTTTAGTGACGCTTTCTAGTGAGCCCACAGCTCCGGTGACCATAGCCTTGAGTAGCAGTAACACGGCAGAAGGAGCAGTAGCCGCCAATGTAGTTATTCCTATTGCAGATTGGCAAATGGGAGTTCCGGTGACTGTGACAGGAGTCGCTGATAATACTGTTGATGGCAACCAAAATTATACTATAATAACGGGAAATGTTACTTCGGCAGATGCTAACTATAACACTATCTCCGGGGCGGATGTAGCCGATGTTGATGTATTAAACCTCGATATAGACCAGGCCACTATAGCCATCAATACCACAACCGTAACTGTGAACGAAGGGGTAGGTACTGCTGTGCTAACGGTGACACTTTTTGGGAATGTGGCCAATAGCTTTACGGTCGATTATGCGACTCAGAACAATACTGCCACAGCTGGTGCATTATTTGATTATATGGCTGTTAATGGAGAGCTCAGTTTTGTTGGCAATAATGGGGAAAGCCAAAATATAGTTGTTGATATTAATGATGACCTATTTGTAGAGCCTAGTGAGACATTTTTTGTCAATGTTAGTAATGTACAGGGAATTGGAAATATAACTATAGGAAATGCTTCTGCGACGGTTAGTATTACGGACAATGATTCGGCCAACATAACCATTGATGATGTTATTGTAGGAGAGAATCAGAGCGAGGCAGTCTTTACCCTTACCCTCACAGGGTCTTCTATAGGTAGTTTTGATGTCAACTATAACACTGCAGACGGTACGGCCATTGCGGGGGAAGATTATACATCAGTAACAGGGGCTGTTACCTTTAGCGGTAACGATGGCGAAACCCAAACTGTTTCGGTGCCCATTATCAATGATAATATCGTAGAACTAGAGGATGAAAGTTTTACCTTAAACTTATCGAGTACGACAAATGTTTTGGTGAGTATAGGAGACGGAGAAGGCTTAGGTACTATCCTGGACGATGAAACGTGCCCTGCCGGACCAATAGCACCAGTATTAAATACGGAGGTAGCGACTGTTTTCTGTGATGTTCCTAATCAAGATCTAAATGCCTATACCAATAGCGTTCCTCCAGCCGGGACGGTACTGACATGGAGTACCGATATTATTGATCTGACCGAAGAAGCCAATCATTTGGGATCTTCTATTGTTGATTCGGAATTTCCTGGGACCTATTACGGTTTTTTCTATGACGCGGTTAATGGCTGCGCTAGTCCAGCTTTGGAAATAACCCTCGATTTTAATAATTCTCCAATAATAACCAGTACTACCGGGGCTGAACGTTGTGGAGAAGGGACAGTGGTTTTAGAGGCAATAGTAGATGAGGGTGTTTTAAATTGGTATGCTGCAGCTATTGGAGGTCCAATTTTAGGCACAGGCACCAGTTTTACAACTCCTATTCTTACGGCAACTACCACCTATTATGTGGCCTCTTCCGAAGATGGTTGTAATTCTACCCGTATACCGGTCGTAGCAGCTGTTTTTCCAGAGGTTTCCCCAGGGGTACCTTCTAACACCACGGCATGTAGTATTGTTAGTGACGATGGCCCTACAACCGTGGCTTTGGATAACCAATTATCGGATGCCGATAGCGGGGAGTGGGTATTTAGCTCAGGGCCTGTTACGACAGTGGAAATAGGCACCGGTAATATAGTCGATTTTGAAGGCTTGGCCAATGGCGAGTACGTATTTACATATACCACCAATGGTGCTCAGGCACCCTGTACCAATTCTTCGGTTTCCATAACGATAAGTGTTTCGGATTGTACCATCGATACAGACAATGATGGTATTATAGATGACGTTGAGATAGTACTTGGAACAGATCCTAACAATCCAGATTCAGATGGTGACGGTATCGATGATGGCCAGGAAGTTGGGGATGATGTAAATAACCCAATAGATACAGACGGGGATGGTATCATAGATGCCCTGGACTCCAATATTTTGGATTCTGATAATGACGGAATTGTGGATCAATTAGATCCTGCCAATGATAATCCCTGTATTCCAAATATATCTTCGGCTTGTATAATAGACTTAGGGATTGTAAAAACAGTCAACAACCAATCTCCAAGGTTAGGAGACCAAGTGGTATACACCATTGCAGTAAGCAATTTAAGTCAAACTGCTATCAATACCATTGAAATCAATGATGTCATTAGTGATATCGCTGGCTTGGAATATATTTCGCATTCTACTTCTATAGGCAGCTTTAATGAGCTTAGCGGCTTATGGGAAATTGATAGCATAGAGATGGGAGAAACGGTACGTTTAGAAATAACCTTATTAACGATCGCTGAAGGGAATTATACCAATACAGCTAGTATAAGCCAATCTCAGCCAGCGGATAGCAACGCGGCCAACAATACATCCTCGATAGATATAATGGTTAATCCACCAGACGATATAGACTTGGGGCTAGTAAAAAGTGTTGATAAGGAAAACCCTTTAGTAGGCGATGAAATAGTATTTACGATACTCCTGACCAACAATAGTCCAGGGAGGGTTTCAGCGGTAAGGATTAACGAATTAATAGATTCCTCTTTAGGATTTGAATATGTATCCCACACCGCCACCAAGGGGACCTATGATGAAATAGTTGGGGTATGGGAACTACCGGAAATTTTGGGCAATGAGATGAATACCTTGGAAATTAGGGTGAGCGTTCCCATTGAAGGATCCTTTAGAAATACGGTTAGGATTGTAGATACTTTTCCAAATGACAACAATGAGGATAATAATATTGCTTTTGTTGATATAATCGTTGGAGCACGTTCTAATGACGAAAGTGGATTTGTTTTTAATCAGATATCTCCAAATAATGATGGTATAAACGATGTGTTAAAGATTAACGATATACAGGCGTATCCTAACACATCTTTAGAAATTTACGATAGGTATGGCAACCAGGTTTTTGCCACCAAAAAATATGATAATACTTGGTCTGGAACCGGTAAAAACGGGGACCTGCCCAAAGGAACATATTTTTACATTTTACACCTTGGCGAGGGAACTCAGGTAAAGAAAGGTTGGCTCCAAATTATAAGATAAGATAAGATAAACTATGGGGAATAGAACAAAGGGTATACCGTATAGAAGATTTTTCATTTTTTGCATTATATTTTGTAGTGCGACATTGGCGGTAATGGGGCAAAAAGAGCCTCAATACACCCAATATATGTACAATATTGGGAGTTTTAATCCCGCATATGTGGGGACGGTAGAAACGACAGATATCAGCGGATTGTACAGAGAGCAGTGGTCTGGAATTCCGGGGGCACCAAGGACAATGAGGTTTGGCCTCAACATTCCTTTGGCCAATGAAAAACACGGATTAGGATTTAATATCATTAGCGATGAATTGGGACCCACCTCCCAAACATATGTAGATTTCGCCTATTCTTTTCAAGTGATGTTGTCCCAAGAAACCAAGTTGTCCTTCGGAATCGATGCCGGGGGATCACTCTTAAATGTCGATTATACCAAAGGGGACTTTGAGAACCCTAATGAACCCTTGGTGACCTCAGACAAGTTCAATAAATTTTATCCCACCTTGGGAGCCGGGGTTTTCCTTTATGAGGAAGATTGGTATTTGGGTCTATCGGTGCCTAATTTTTTAACCAATGGCATTTATGCAGATGAGGTAGCAACCATAGTAGAAGACAAAATGCAATTTAATTTTATTGGAGGCTATGTGTTTGAACTGTCGGAGAATCTAAAGTTTAAACCGGCTTTTTTGTTGAATTATTTAAACGGTTCGCCATTGAATACGAATCTATCGGCTAATTTTTTAATTAGTGACCTCTTAACTCTAGGGGCTTCGTATAGATGGGACAACGCTGTTAGTGGTCTGGCCGGGATACAGATATCTAAGGGGACATTTTTAGGGTATTCCTATGATTATAACACGAATGGTTTAGCAGAGTACAGTCAAGGTTCACATGAAGTAATACTAAAATTTTATTTTGGAAGAGGAAATGCTGCAACTAAAGAGAAAAGGCAAGACCAGAAGGGGAAACCAAAGCAGATCGATAGTCCAAGATTTTTCTAAAACAGATATGACATGAGGATACAATACATAGTCTTAATTTTTACGATGCTTACTTCGATCACTATTGCCCAGGTGAAACAATCGAAAGGAGACGTATTGTTCTTTGAGTATTCCTATAACGATGCCATAAAGGAATATCAGAAAGAATTACGGGAAGGAGCGCTTTCCAATAAGCAATATTTAAACCTGGCCGACGCCTATTTTAAAACTTCCGATTATAAAAAGTCTGCCGAGATTTATGTGAATATGTTCCAAAAAGATACGAGCATGTCCAAGTATCACTTTAATAGAATGTTACAATCCCTTTCTTATACTTCGGATTTGGAAGGTGTGAAAAAGTATTTTGAAGCGAAAAAACCAGCCCTATCTGGAGAATTGTTGGAGAATACTGGCTTTAATGAATCATTAATTACATCCGACACAAAGGACGTATCGGATTATGAAATATTTAATGTAAGTAGCAATAGTGCCCAGGCCGATTTTTCTCCGACCTTTTATAAAGATAAAATATTGTTTTCCAGTGATAGACCTCAAAAAGGAAAAAATATTTATGAACCCTCGGGGGAAGCGTATTTGGATATTTATGAAGCTGCTTTAAACAGCCAAGGCGATATTGTAAACCCAGAGGCATTTAAAGGGATTGCTGAATCAAAATTTCACCAGGCCACCCCTTATTACTCCAAAGAATTAGATTATATATTCTATATTTTGTCTAATTCAGAGGACGATTATTTACAATTTAGTGAGAATGGTAAAAATGCCTTATCTATAGGCATGGGAAATGGAAGGGGATCTTTTAAATATGTACTTCGCGATTTAAACACATCTTTTTATTATCCTTATTTCGAGGCTAAAACAGGTAGACTGTTTTTTGCCGCGAATTTTGAGGACAGTTTAGGCGGTACCGATATTTACTATGTATATACCAATGACGGCCTAATAATGTCGGGTCCCATTAATTTAGGGCCAAGGATCAATACCCCTGGGAATGAAATTGCGCCCTATATCTTTGAAAATACGTTATACTTCTCTTCAGATATATTTTATGGGTTAGGGGGAATGGATATTTACAAATCCAACCTACAGGAAGACAATAGTTTTAGTCTTCCCATAAATTTGGGAGAGGGAATAAATTCGCCAAAAGACGACTTTGGATTTATTATTAAAAGGTCGGACAATAATGGATTGATGGGGTATTTTTCTTCTAATAGGGAAGGAGGTAAGGGCAATGATGATATTTATGGGTTTAAAGTCCAAGAAAACTTAGGGTTAAAAACTTTATCACTCAGAGGAATGGTAGTCAATTTAGCCTCTAATAGAGGAATTGAAAACGCGCAGTTACGGTTACTGAATAAACAGGGAAATGTTATTAAGGAGTTGACCACAGATTCGGAAGGTCGTTATAGGGTAGAAGTGCCTTTTGAAGATACTGTCACTATTGAGGCTACAAAGGACAGACATTCTATTTTTTCGGTTACCTACGAGGCTCCGGAATTAGAGGAAATCCAGAAGAAGTCCTTGAATATGGGGATTAAGTTTTTGGACGATTTGGTGGAACAAAAAGAAGGACAACCGGTGATAAAATTGAACAAGTTTTATTTTGCCAAAGGCGACAGCTATGTAACCCCCGAGATAGCCCAAGAATTGGATAAGGTTGTCGATGCTATCAGCAGATTTCCACATCTTCAACTAAGAATAGAATCGCATACAGATAGTAGAGGGGGAGACAGTGCCAACCTTACACTTTCTCAAAAAAGATCGAATGCCATTAAGAAATACCTGATACAAAATGGGGTTTCTCAATCTAATATTATGGAGGTTATAGGATATGGAGAGGAAAGGCTGACCAATAATTGTAAAAATGGTGTTTTCTGTCTCGATATACTACACAATAAAAACGAAAGGTCGTTGATTGTGGTACTTAATTATCAGAACTAGTAAAAAACTAAAAGAAACAAAAAATCCCAGCTTGGTTAAAGCTGGGATTTTTTTTATGTTAATGGTGTCTTATGTAAGAAATGTCTTTGCTTATCTGCTTAAAACACAATTTTTGCAATCTTTTATTTCTCCGTAATATGTTTCTCGATAACGGTGAAGGGTTTTGATAGGGATACCGAGAATGACTTTTTTAATGTAGGTTACTTTTGCATTTAAAATACCCATTTTGGGGTTAAATCGCTTCTCATTTCTCGTTTTTCTACTAATATTGATCAATTTCATTCTAAATCCTTTATCATCCATAAATACAAAGGTTGTGGTTATATGAGCCAAATGCAAATATGGAGCGTTAAAAAAAAGTTAAACCGTTAGGTGGTTTTCTATTTAATACATAAAGAATAACGCAGTTTTAATGGAATAATTGCATGAATCTTGTTTAAAATTTGATGTATCGGATATTTTGGTCGTATCACTAAGAATGGGATGTCAGACAGCACTACCATAGAACCATCCAACAATAGTAAACAGAAAAAATACTTAGAAATATGATTCCTAAATAACTTAATATTTGTAGGCTTTTGTTAGGGCGATAAATTTCTGGTATTTCATCACTCATAACATTTTTAAGATTCATATATCCAATAATGGGTGCCATAACAAAGGAAACAAAAGTAGCTAAGGCAATCAGTTGTCCCATATTGGCCGCGAAATAGTGGATGACCGAGAAATTAATAATGGCTAATAGCAATATAGCAAAAGAAAAAAGGTTTTTTGTTGGTTTAATACTTTTAGGAAACAACAGTTTAAGGGTGTCAATGCTGACCCTAGCAATGGCATCATGGGCGGTCATACAGGTACTGAACATGGTAGCAAAGGCAGCGATGGCAATAAGGAAGTAGGACCAAAGACCTATATTGGCTGTAAATATCTGTACTATTTGGTCTGCAAAAATCACGGCATTTCCACTTAATTCGGTCTGGGTACCATAGAGGGTAAGCCATCCAATAATTAAGAAGAATACGGCAAGTAGGGCTGTTGTATAATATCCGAATTTAAATTCATGGAGCGCCTCCTTAAACGAGGGTTTTGTCTTTGTACTGTTAAACTTTTCTACACTCCATAGACTTATCCAGCTCGAAGCCTCTACCGTGGTGGGCATCCATCCCATTAATCCTATTAAAAAGAGGATCCCCACTTCATCAAAAATCTTAGGTGCCTTAAAATTGGGCACCTCGCTAACCTTCCCATTAGCTATAACCAAAACTGTAGTGACCAATAAGGCTACGAACAATATACTGACAACGTATTTTAATGAAATTTCTAGAAAGCTATAACGCCCTACAATTAGTAATAAACTAATAAAAACAAAGAGTCCAATTGCTACCATATCGAAGGATAGCTCTGGTAGTTGTATAAGGTTGATAAATAATCCGGCGGTAACAACATATAGGGCTGCAAGTATGGTAAAAGTATTTACCAAGGTGATAAGGGCATAAAATATTAAATAGGACTTTCCGCGATTTAGGTAGCCTTCTATTAGGGTCTTATCGGTAATATTGGTATACCGAATGCCGAATTCAAAAAACGGATATTTAAAAATATTGGCCAAAAGAATAGGGAAAATCATGACCCACCCATATTGGGCGCCCGCTTTGGTAGACAATACCAAATGAGATGTTCCTATGGCCATGCTTGCAAAAAGAAGGCCTGGCCCCAAATTTTTAATTAGATTCCTAAGAGTCGACAGCTTGATAGGTTTAGAAAATCTAAAATACTATTTATTGGGATTATTTTAACCGAAGAGGTTATTTAATATCGATTTTTTCTCCAAAAAATTTAGGCTGTGTATTTAGGGCCAAGTCTACAAACAGCTTGACCCTGGCAAAATACTCGCGTAAACGGACTTTTTGACCTGATTTTCCGGCAATATCCCTAGCATTGAATCCAATAACATCGATCCCTTTCTTTTTGGCTAGGTAAATGGCCCGTTCGTTATGGAACTCTTGTGATATTACGGTTAATTGGTCTAATCCAAAAATAGCTTTGGCCCGAACGATGGAATCTAAGGTTCTAAAACCGGCATAATCCAAAAAGATCTTATTTGCTGGAATACCACCCTTTATCAGGTCTCTTTTAAAGATGATTGGTTCGTTGTAATAGCGACTACTATTATCCCCGCTGACCAATATAAAATCGATTTTTCCGGCTTTGAATAAATTTATGGTAGCTTGAATTCTATTGGTGTAATAAGGATTAGATTTTCCGCCTATCAATTTGTGGGAGGTGCCCAAAACTAAACCCACGTTGTTATTTGGTATTTCGTGAATGTTCCAATAGGTTTTGTCTACTGTGGAAATTTCTACCTGGTAATGACAAATAGTTAAAACCAAACCGATTCCGGTTAGCAAGATAAGAACGGTATAGGCAATACTTTTTTTCATAAGTCCTTAGATCAACTCAGAAAGATAGTAAAATAGATGATGATATTTGGTAGAGGAGGGTAAGATTTTAGGAGTAGATAAACCTATTCGGTTTTACAAGTTGGGATTCATAGAAATAGTCAGGCAATCGAAAAGCTGTCTAGTACTAAATATAAAAACCCCGACTTTATGGGTCGAGGTTTGTAGTTTTTTTGGAACTGAATTTGTTTTAATTGGCCTTCTTTCCAATGTTTCCTTGTAAAATAATAACTTCCATATGATCTTTGTTTTGATGGATGGTGATATAGCCATATAATTTTACCAGTTCATCAAAAGTGATGGGTTTACCGTCGTCCGTTGCTACGACTATGGAGGTTCCGCTTTCACAATCACAATCTATAGGCTCAAGGGTTATGGTCATTGCTTCATTGGTGTCCGTTTTTTCAATATGAATGATAACTGGATGGACGTCTGTTGAGGAACCGCTTAATTCTATAAATACCGTCGTAAATCCATCGTCGTTTTTGGTCAAGGTTACAGTTCCAGAAATTTTTGAATTAGCCACCGGACTTAAGGTGTATACCCTAGATTTAGCAGGGTCAAGGGGTGGGAACTCATCTTTGCTGCAACCAGAAATAAATACGAGCATGGATGCTAAAAATAATAAAGTATATTTTTTCATATTTAATGGTTTTAGTAGTATGAATTTCGGTAATTATCTGTGGCTCCACATACTAATACTGCCATCTGTTTATATAATCGACATAGTGTAAGAAAATCCAAAAAACCTTGTTTTCCCAATGAAACATCAAAAACTAAAAATAAATGAAAGAAAAAGTTCAGGGTCCTTATAGGCAGGATGAACTGTTGGTTCATTTTAGCTACGGTAAGAAAATATGATCTTTTTCTTTCTTGTAGGGACAGCCAGAGTTTGTAGGGTTATTTGAGTTGGCACATGGTATTATGGGGGTATTTTGCGTTAGGGACCGCAGCGGCATCCCCGTAGCGGAGCAAGGGATATAGCGAAGGCCCCGACCGACGTAGGAGGGAACGCCCAAAAGAATATGCTTGAATTTAAAAAAGTGATTGGAATGGATTGATGGGCACCTAACCGATAGAAAAGGCCCTATCATGCATTGCGCTGGAGAAACAATATCTTTTTAGTGCCACCTATTTTATAGAAGATCAGGGAGATTGAAACCTTTTAAGAGTTGGTTTATTTTTTCTTTGGACAGTGGTTTAACAATATAATCGGTTACTTCTATATGGTTCTCGGCGGCAATAACATCGTCTGGAGAAATGGAGGAAGAACAAATATAAATGGCGATAGGTTTGCAAATAGTGGGTTTAAGTTTGGTATAGGCCTCTAAAAATTCCCAACCATCCATAATAGGCATATTAAGGTCTAGCAATAATACATCGGGCAACAAATCTTGGTTTTCCCTGTTCTCCTTTATAAAGTTAATAGCGTCCAATCCGTTTCCAAAAACGTTGGTGAATTGGATAGGAGCTACTTTCGTAAGGGTCTTTTTTATAAGGAAGATATACAGCTCATCATCATCTATAATGGAAAAGTTCATTTGCTATTATTTTTATTGGTTAGAAAGTTCTACAAAGAAGGAAGATCCTTTATCTACTTCGCTTTCTACCCATATTTTTCCTTCCATAGCTTCTATTTGGTTTTTTATCATATAAAGACCAAATCCTTTGCCATCCGGATTTTTATGGAAAGTTTTACTTATTTTAAATATCTTGTCGTTATATCGGTTCAGATCTATTCCCATACCATTGTCCCTTACTGCGATTATGGATTTGTCCTTTGTTTTAGTAAAGCTTATTTCGATGATTGCTTGGCGCTCCTTGGATCTGTATTTAATAGCATTGCTGAGTAAATTACAAAGCACGCTGATCATGTATTTATGGGGGAAAATGACAATATCGTCTTCCTTTATATTTGTGATAAGGTCGATGTTGTAGGTGGTTAACTGAGTTTCGTATTCTAATAGAACTTCGTTTAAACAGTCCCTTAGCTTTATGGGGGCCGCTTTTATTTTGGTATCGTGCTTTATTTGAACCGAGGTCACTAATTCGTCTATCAGTTCTAACAAATGGTTTACGACCGGCTTTATTTTGGACTGCGCTTCTTTCTGTATTGCAATATCTTCGCTTTCTTCGATATAATCGACCAACATAGCGATATTGATCATAGGTCCCCTTAAATTATGGGACACTATATTGCAGAAGTCCGTTAATTGGGTATTTTGATATTCCAGGATCGTGGAATATTGTTGCAGTTTTTCCTCCTGTTGTTTTCTTGCGGTTATGTCCGAACGGATGGAAACATACTTATACGGTATGCCCGACTCGTTCAGGAACGGAACAATGGTGGTGTCTGTCCAATAAAAACTTCCGTCTTTGGCTTTGTTTTTTATCTCTCCTTTCCAAATTTTTCCCTTGGAGATAGTAGCCCATAATTCCTTGAAAAACTCTTTACTATGGTAACCAGAACATATGAGATTGTGGGTATTCCCAATTAATTCTTCGCGGTTGTACTTTGAGTTTCTGCAAAAATTATCGTTCGCATGAATAATAATGCCGTTGGCATCGGTGATGGCGACAACGGCAGATTCGTCTAGGGCGTATTTGTAATCGTCTAGTTTTTTGGTGAGCCTATTTTCTTCCTTAGAAACATAGTCCTGGGACCTTATTGTTTTGGCTAGATTCATTTCTTGATTGCTAAAGGCTGCCTAGTATTGAACTATACTTATAGGTAAAACTTGATTTGAAGCTGTACGTTTATATTCAATTTTAGGGATAAAAATGTTCAAAGTTAGGAAATATCCTATTTATAAATGGGGTCTTACTTGTTATAGATAGCGCTTTTGTTAGCTTATAGATTAAACAGATGTTTTTTACAATATACTGAATTTTCGAGTTGTTTTTTACATAGACTACATCTGAATTCTACAAGGAAATGGTACATGGGAAATTAATTATTCCAAAGTAGCCATCGGTCCGTGTTAGTTCTCCAGGGGCATATGTATGGCAATACAAAAAGCTTATAAAACAAAAAACCCTTGAAAATCTATAGATCAACAAGGGTTTGAGTACTCGAGGCGGGACTTGAACCCGCACGGACTAATGTCCATTGGATTTTAAGTCCAACGTGTCTACCAATTCCACCACTCGAGCCTAACTGCATTGCAGTGAATCTATTTGATGGAGCGAAAAACGGGATTCGAACCCGCGACCTCCACCTTGGCAAGGTGGCGCTCTACCAACTGAGCTATTTTCGCATGCTGTTTATGAACGTGACATCCTATTCGGATGAGGGCGCAAATTTAATACAATTATGTAAATACCAAAGCACTTTTTATGTTTTTTAAACCTTATGGTCGAAAAAATATTGGAAAAAGGATTGGGGGTGTTGTAAACCAGTAATTTATGCATAGAAATTTAAATGCGTGTTATGCTTCGTTTTAAATTTCATATAGGGGGTGTCTTATTGGGTAAAAGACTAAAAACAAAAAACCCTTGAAAATCTTACGATTAACAAGGGTTTGAGTACTCGAGGCGGGACTTGAACCCGCACGGACTAATGTCCATTGGATTTTAAGTCCAACGTGTCTACCAATTCCACCACTCGAGCCTAACTGCGTTGCAGTACATCTATTTGATGGAGCGAAAAACGGGATTCGAACCCGCGACCTCCACCTTGGCAAGGTGGCGCTCTACCAACTGAGCTATTTTCGCGTGCTATTTTATGAACGTGGCATCCTGTTTGGATGCGGGAGCAAATTTAAGACAATTATGTAAATACCAAAGCACTTTTGCAGAAAAAAAACCAAAAAAAAATAACCCCCATAAAATGAGGGGGTTATAGAAGGATAAAAAATAAGTTATTTTATCACCACCACTTAGGCATTTTTGGTTTTGGTTAGCAAACGTTTAATTTCATTGAGCTTCATTAATGCTTCTACAGGTGTTAAGGTATTGATATCTAGGTGGGTTATCTCTTCTTTAATCTGTTGTAACAAGGGGTCGTCCAAGTTAAAAAAGCTTAATTGCATTTCGTTCTGTGCCGACTGTAATTTATCGGTCAATTCTTCACTGGAGTGTGTTTTTTCGAGTTTTTTAAGGATTTTGTTCGCTTTACTGATGACCTGTTGTGGCATTCCGGCCATTTTTGCCACGTGGATCCCAAAACTATGCTCGCTTCCTCCAGGAGTAAGTTTTCGTAAAAAGAGCACATTGTCTTTTAGTTCTTTGACCGATACATTATAATTTTTGATCCGTTCAAAGGTTGTGGTCATTTCGTTTAACTCATGGTAATGCGTGGCAAATAAAGTCTTGGCCTTAGCAGGATGTTCATGGAGATATTCCGAAATTGCCCAGGCAATCGAGATTCCGTCATAGGTACTGGTTCCTCTTCCTATTTCATCTAACAGTACTAAACTGCGATCAGAAAGGTTGTTAAGGATAGAGGCGGTTTCGTTCATTTCTACCATAAAGGTAGATTCGCCCATAGAAATATTGTCACTAGCCCCTACACGGGTAAAGATTTTATCGACACAACCTATTTTTGCGGCGGTAGCAGGAACAAAACTGCCCATTTGTGCCAAGAGAACAATAAGGGCCGTTTGCCTAAGGATAGCCGACTTACCACTCATGTTGGGTCCGGTAATCATAATGATCTGTTGGTCTTCGCGATTCAACAATACATCATTGGCAATATACTCTTCTCCTATAGGCAATTGCTTTTCAATTACCGGGTGTCGCCCGTTGCTGATCGATAATTCCGTAGAATCGTTCATTTCGGGACTTGTATAATTATTTTCCTTCGCTAATTGGGTAAAGCCGCAAAGACAGTCCAATTGAGCTATTTGGTGCGCATTGTTCTGTACTGGGGCTATGTATTCTTGCATCCAAGTGACCAGTTGGGCGAAGAGTTGTTGCTCTAAGCTTAAAATGCGTTCTTCGGCACCTAGGATCTTAGCTTCGTATTCTTTAAGCTCTTCGGTAATGTAGCGTTCTGCATTTACCAAGGTCTGTTTTCTGATCCATTCCTGGGGAACTTTATCCTTGTGGGCATTACGAACCTCTATATAATAGCCAAATACATTGTTAGAGGCAATTTTTAAAGAGGTTATTCCGGTACGTTCTGTTTCTCTTTCGAGCATCTTGTCCAGATAATCTTTTCCGGAAAAGGCCAGATCGCGCAGTTCGTCCAATTCTGTCGAATATCCTTTGGCAATGGTACTTCCTTTTAACATGTTTACCGGAGCCTCTTCACTGATCATCTCTTTTATCTTGCTCCGAAGCATGTCACAGTTATGCAATTGGTCGCCAATAAGGTTAAGCGCTTCATTGCTGCTCTTAGTTGTAAGTTGTTTGATAGGGACCGTAGCTTCCAAAGAGTTTTTAAGCTGAATAACCTCTTTCGGGTTTATTTTGCCCGTGGCTACCTTGGAAATTAACCGTTCCAGATCGCCCATGAGTTTTATGGCATTCTGAAGTTTGCTAAAAACAAGCTCGTTTTCGGACAAATAGCTAACCACTTGATGCCTTCTACGTATTTTCTCAATATTTTTTAAAGGTAGGGCCAACCATCTTTTAAGCATTCTGCCCCCCATAGGAGAGATGGTCTTGTCTATGACCTCTAAAAGGGTTACCGCATTTTGGTTAAAGGAATGGTATAATTCTAAATTTTTAATGGTAAATCGGTCCATCCATACGTATTCTTCTTCTGCAATACGTTGTAAGCTGGCGATGTGATGCAATTTCCGATGTTGAGTTTCGGAGAGGTAATGCATGACCACCCCGGCAGCGACGATGCCGTGGTTTAAATGGTCTACTCCAAAACCTTTTAGGGTTTTTGTTTTAAAATGATTGGTAAGGGTTTCCATGGCGTAGTCTTCCTGAAAAACCCAATCTTCGGTAAAAAAAGTATGGAGCTGAGTACCGAAAACTTCCTTGAACTCCTTCTTATTGGCTTTAGAAACCAGTACTTCGTTGGGAGCAAAATTTTGTAAGAGTTTGTCTATTTGCTCTTCATTGCCTTCCGAAACAAGAAATTCGCCCGTAGATATATCGACAAAGGAAATTCCTAAGCGTTTTCGACCAAAATGTACCGCACATAAAAAGTTATTGGTCTTTGCCGATAAGATGTCATCGTTCATGGCTACCCCTGGGGTAACCAATTCCGTAACCCCTCTTTTTACGATGGTTTTGGTGAGTTTAGGGTCTTCTAACTGATCGCAGATGGCCACGCGTTGCCCTGCTTTGACCAATTTTGGCAAATAGGTGTTTAGGGAATGATGGGGGAAACCTGCCAGTTCGGTGCGGTCGCCACCATTGTTCCTATGAGTGAGTATAATGCCTAGTATTTTGGAGGCTTTAACTGCATCTTCTCCAAAAGTTTCGTAAAAATCACCAATTCTAAAAAGCAACAAGGCATCAGGATATTTTATCTTGATGGCGTTGTACTGCTTCATTAACGGTGTTACCTTTTTTGTTTTTCCTGTGTCGGCCAAAAGCGATTTTATTAACTTATTTTTGTATCCTTCTAAAAGAACGAAAGTAATATTTATCCAATGGAATGTAAACTATTGTTGATATTTTAAATAAAATTTTCTTTGGAAAAATAGCGGTTCGGTATTATTAAAGGGAGACTCTTATAAAGATAGTATCCTTTTTTGTACTAAACGAATTTGAAGGGAGCTTTCACTTTCCGTTTACATCGCTTTGCTGAAAGATATAAAGAGTTAAAAATATTAAGGAAATTAAATAAGTCACAATAACATAGATGCGAAAATTAGAAAATAGCGAGCTAGATCGATTGAATGTTGAAGAGTTTAAGCAGGTAGAAAAGACTCCTGTATGTATTATTTTAGACAACGTGAGAAGTCTAAATAATATAGGGTCGGTCTTTAGAACAGCCGATGCCTTTTTAATAGAGAAGATATATTTATGTGGTATAACGGCCACTCCTCCCCATAAGGATATCCATAAGACTGCTTTGGGGGCCACAGAAAGCGTTACGTGGGAATACCGGGAATCTGCCTTGGCACTTGTGCAGGAACTACAACAGAGCGGTTATGCAACCTATTCTGTAGAGCAGGCGGAGAATGCGGTGATGTTAAATGATTTTAAGGTAGCAAAGGATCAAAAATATGCCCTGGTTTTTGGGAATGAGGTGAAGGGCGTTTCCCAAGAGGTGGTTTCTAAAAGCGATGGAGTGCTCGAAATTCCGCAATACGGAACCAAGCATTCCTTAAATATTTCGGTAAGTGTAGGGATTGTCGTTTGGGACGTGTGGGCAAAATTGAAGGTATAAAAAAAACCCAACCGAGGTTGGGTTTCAATTTTTTGGTTTGAGTTCGTTAGTTTAAAACTCGAAGTGTTGGTTGGTTATTTCGCTTTATGGTCGCTTTGCGAAAAGGCCCTTAATTGCCCTTGCAAGTAAACAAATTGATTTGTTATTTGCAAGAATTTTGTGAAATTTATCTTAAAGTGTAAGATTTACGGCAAACTTCTGAATTTGATCTATAATGCGTGCATAGTCTTTTGGGTTCTCTACAAAGTCCATTTGGCTAACATTGATTATAAGATTGTTCTGGGCAGGGTGGGTCTTGATATATTCTAGGTAGCCACGGTTTATTTTCTCTAAATAGTCAGGGGCTATGGTTTGTTCATAAGTACGGCCTCTGCGTTTTATATTTTGCAGCAAACGTTCGGTGGTTTGATGTAGGTAGACATATATTTTAGGTTTTTGCACATCCTTGTTCATTAGGTTAAAGAGTTTTCTGTACAACCTAAATTCTTCTTCCTGCAGGGTTATTTTGGCAAAAATCAGGGATTTGTTGATGTCGTAATCGCTTACCATAAAGTTTTTAAACAAATCGAGCTGAGAAGTGTCTTCCAAAAATTGCTGGTAACGATCTGCTAAAAATGACATTTCCAATGGAAAAGCAAACCTGTTCTGGTCTTCGTAAAACTTGGGCAAAAATGGGTTTTCCGCAAAACGCTCCAATACTAATTTGGCATTGAAATCGGCAGCCATCTTATTGGCCAGAGTGGTTTTTCCTGCTCCAATATTTCCTTCTATGGCAATAAAATGAAACTGGGAAAAAAGTTCTTCCCTAGTGGTGTATAGTTTATGAGGGGTTCGTTCTAGGGTACTTTTGTCACGGCATTCCTGTAGCAGGTTCCTACTGTCCTTTTTTAAGATAGGATGATAAAACTGCGGGGCTATATCGGCCAAAGGCCTTAAAACAAATCGTCTCAACTGCAAACTTGGATGAGGAATGGTCAGCGAGTCATCGGCGAGGATTTCAGTACCGTAATATAATATATCTAGGTCCATAGTCCTAGAAGCATAACCAGTGCTGTCATGACGTTTTCTGCCCAATAAGGCTTCAATATCCAGTAAGTTTTTTAATAATAGCTCTGGAGAAAGTGACGTTTCTACACTTAAACAGGCGTTGTAAAAATTATCTCCATCAAAACCCCAGGCCGGTGTTTCGTAAATAGGGGATACCTTGGAAACCCTACCGATACGGGAATGGATTAAAAATACAGCATCTTGAAGCTGATTTAATTTGTCGCCAAGATTGCTGCCTATAGATAGATGGGCTGTAGTTGTGCTTTGCATAATAGTGAGGCAAAGTAAATAAAAAGAAAACTACTTCATTGTAATAATCGATAAAAAGAGCGATGTATTTCATCCATAATATTAAAAGAATGCGTTTTCGTTGATCATTATTAAGGGGGATTTAACTGAATAAATATAAAGGCCTAAATATAACAATGGTTATCTTTGGTCAGTATTTGTAATTTAAGAACTACATGAAATTTTTAAGAAATTTATTAGCAGCAATTATCGGCTGCCTTATCGCTTTTGGAATCTTGTTTGTAATGTTCCTAGTTTTTGCAGCCCTCATAGGGAACTCCGAAGATTCGGTTTTGATCAAGAACAATTCGGTATTGGAAGTGCAACTGCAAAGTCCGATCAAGGATTTCGTAGGGAAGGACGACTCTAATCCTTTTGCCGGTTTGTTTAACGATACCAAAGGTTTAGATGATATTTTACATGCCTTAGAGGTCGCTAAGAACGACGATAAAATAAAGGGGATCAGTATTCGAAGCAGTATTTTGATGGCCGGACTTTCTCAAACCCAAGCGATAAGGAAGGCTTTAAAAGACTTTCGCGAGAGTGGTAAGTTTGTGTATGCCTACGCCGATTTTTATACCCAAAAAGATTATTATTTGGCCAGTGTTGCCCAAGAGGTGTACCTTAATCCGGTAGGGATGATGGATTTTAAGGGGCTTTCTACAGAAGTCTTGTTTTTTAAGGATTTACAGGAAAAGTCGGGGGTTAAAATAGAGGTTATCCGTCATGGTAAATACAAGAGTGCGGTAGAGCCTTTTTTGGCCAACGAAATGAGCGACGCCAATAGAACCCAGTTAAAGGAACTATTAGAAGGCCTATGGACTTCCATGCTTGCCGATATTGGGGACAGTAGAAATATATCCTTAGAAGATCTTAATGTCATAGCCGATACCTTGGGAACAAGAACATCGAAGTACGCTGTCTTATCCGGATTGATAGACGGAGTGGCTTATCTTGATGAATATGAGTCCTTTATTAAGAACGAAATCGGTTTACAGGACGATGAAGATATTAATTATGTGAGCATCACCGATTATGCTAAGGAAGCAGGTAGAAAGAAAATTAAAAGTGGGAGCGATAAAATTGCAGTAGTCTATGCCCAGGGAGAAATTATGTACGGCGAGGGAGGCCCCAATATTATGGGACAAGGAATAATTAATGAGGCTCTAAAAAAGGCTAGGGAAGACAAGAGTGTAAAAGCCATAGTATTACGGGTAAATTCACCTGGTGGTAGTGCGTTGACCTCGGATATTATCTGGCGTGAAATAGAGATTACCAAGGAAATAAAGCCGGTGGTCGTTTCTATGGGCGATGTGGCCGCTTCGGGAGGCTATTATATTGCGGCCGGGGCAGATAAGATATTTGCAGAACCTACCACTATTACGGGTTCTATAGGGGTGTTTGGAACTGTGCCAAATATGAGCCAATTGGCAAGTGATATAGGGATTAATGCAGAGCAGGTGGGAACCAACCGTAATTCGGTCGATTATTCTATTTTTGAACCTATGAAGGATTCCTTTAGAACGACCGTTCAGGAAGGGATAGAAGAAACCTACAGTGTTTTTTTAGATAGAGTGGCCGCTGGTAGAGGCATAACCAAGGTACAGGCCGACAGCTTGGCACAAGGCCGTGTTTGGAGTGGTACCGATGCGAAACGTTTGGGGCTTGTAGATGAATTAGGCGGATTGAACGATGCTATTTCCGAAGCTGCAAAAATGGTCGGAATAGAGACCTATGGCATAAAAAAGTTCCCCATATACAAGTCGGGCTTCGAAAAGTTAATGGAAGACCTTTCTGGCGCCAGTGCCAAGAGCAAGGAATCTATTATACAGCAAGAAATAGGACCGCAAGCCTACAGCATATTGCAGCAATTAAAAATGGCCACGGAACAGAAAGGAGTGCAGGCAAGAATGCCTTTTGTTTTGGATATAAAGTAATTTATGACTGCTAAAGATAAAAAGCTTGCCTTTAAAATCTACCTCTATATAGGGGCTATGTTTATCACTTCCCTAGTGGTTTCCAATTTAATTTTTCAAAAATTCTTTTATTGGAAACCCTTTGGTGATGTGACAGTTTTTGGAGCCTCCCTCTTTGAAGTTTCTGTGGGGATACTGCCATATCCGATTACCTTTTTAATAACCGATCTCATTTCTGAAATTTATGGTAGAAAAAAAGCTAATCAGGTAGTGACCGCAGGTATTTTTGCTTCGTTTTTTTCCATGGGGATCGTTTTGTTGGCCAATTATGTCCC
This sequence comes from Arenibacter sp. 6A1, assembly GCF_012272855.1. Classification (GTDB taxonomy): domain Bacteria; phylum Bacteroidota; class Bacteroidia; order Flavobacteriales; family Flavobacteriaceae; genus Arenibacter. The sequence continues at coordinate 152,352 of NZ_JAAXCQ010000003.1, forward strand.
TGCCATAGAGGCTTCGCCAATAAATGACGGACTGTTTAACAAGGTGTTCGCGCTATCTCCAGTAGCTGTTTTTGCCTCTATGTTGGCCTATTTGTTTGCACAATATATAGATATAGCCATTTATCATTTTTGGAAAAAACTAACCAAAGGAAAGCACCTATGGCTGCGGAATAATTTCTCTACTTTTCTTTCGCAATTTGTAGATACTTTTACCGTTGTAGGCTTGCTCTGTGTCTTTAAGGTATTGCCTTGGGATATGTTCTTTGGCCTTGTGGTCAGTGGTTTTGTTTTTAAGATAATTATAGCATTTATAGATACTCCTTTTCTCTATTTTTTCGTACATATGTTCAGAAAACGTTTTAAGTTAGAAGTGAATCAAGAAATTGATCTGGACGTTTAGTGATTCTTGTTTAGAACCACTTTTTATTAAATTAAGTATTTAACAGTGACGTATTAGTTGTAAAACATAAAAATATGAAGAAGAAAATTTTAAAGATTGTCGGGGTATTAGTGGCGTGCATAGTATTGTTGTTGGCAGCTGCTCCATTTTTTCTTAAGGGCAAGATTACCGAATTGATTAAGAAAAAGGTGAACAGCAGCATAAATGCTTCCTTCGATTTTGCCGAGGCCGATCTAAGCTTGTTCCGAAGCTTTCCCAATGCTACCGTTACGCTTACGGATATTAGCTTAATCAATAAGGCTCCTTTTGAAGGAGACACTCTTTTTGCGTCCAAAAAAGCAACATTGAAAATGTCTGTAAAAGAATTGTTCAAAGAGGCGAACGAGCCAATTGGGATTACTAATTTAATACTGGAGGAAGGTAAGGTGCATATTAAGGTAGATGCCGATGAAAATGCCAATTACGACATCACCGTAAAGCAAGAGGGCACTGTAAAAACACAAACATCGAGTTCGGTAAAAAAGAGCAATTCTAGCCTATTCTTACAATCCTATGAAATTAAAAACTCGGTAATCACCTATGATGATGCTAGTAGTGGTATGTCGATGGTTATAGAGAAAATGAACCACCAAGGCACCGGTGACTTGTCCTTGGAGGCTTCGGAATTGGATACCCAGACCAATGCCCTAGTGTCTTTTGTGATGGATAGTACCCAATATTTAAATAGAAACCCTGTAAAGTTAAGTGCTTTGATCGGGATTGATTTAAAAGAGAACAAGTATTCCTTCCTTAAGAATGAAGCCTTGGTAAATCAATTGCCTCTGGTGTTTGATGGTTTTGTGAAATTGAATGATGCTGATATGGAAGTGGACATCAGCTTTAAAACGCCATCATCTGATTTTAAAAATTTCTTGGCGGTGATTCCGGAAACATATTCTAAGAATATAGAAAATGTGGCAACTACAGGTAATTTTACGGTATCCGGGTACTTTAAAGGCGTGGTCGATGAGGTGCATATTCCAAAATTTGCTATAAATATCAATTCGGACAATGCTTCTTTTAAGTATCCCGATTTGCCAAAGGCTGTTAGAAATGTTCACATCGATACTGAAATTGCGAATTCCAGTGGAATTAGTGAGGATACCTATGTAGATATCCGAAAGTTGTCCTTTATGATTGATGAGGACAAGTTTAATATGGTGGCTAAGATTTCTGATCTTATGGGCAATCCTAAGGTGAGTGCACAAATTGATGGAAGGATGAATTTGGCACACCTGTCTCAAGCCTATCCGGTGCCTGCAGATTTAAATCTAAAAGGAATCCTGAATGCCGATATCGTGACGGCCTTCGATATGGCCTCTATAGAGAAAAAGCAGTATGAAAATACGAACACCAAAGGATCTCTGAGTGTAAAAGGATTTGAATATAAAACTGATGAAATACCAAACCTGGTAAAGATAAATACGGCTGCTGTAACCTTTAATCCCAAAACAGTGACCTTAAATGAATTGAATGGGGTAACGGGAAAAACAGATTTTAATGCTACTGGGACAATAGACAACCTTTTGGGGTTTATGTTTAATGACGAAAAGGTAGAAGGTCGTTTTAACCTAAAATCGAATGTTTTTGCAATTGACGATTTTATGGTGGCAGATGCTCCTGTAACAAAGAGCGAGAAAGCTAAAAGTTCATCGCCTGTATCAACAGGGGGGGCGAAAACGTCAAAGGAAACTTCCGACGCAAAAATAAAAATCCCTTCTTTTTTGGATTGTTCTATTAGCGCTACGGCCAATACGGTTATTTATGACAATCTTACTTTGAAAAATGTGAAAGGAGATCTCCGAATAAAGGACGAGAAGGCTACACTTTCTAATATGTCTTCTAATTTATTTGACGGAAACTTGGTCCTTAATGGTAGTGTTTCTACCAAGGGCGATGTGCCCGATTTTGATATGAGATTGGGAATGGGCAGCTTTAAAATAGCAGAAACATTCAAGGCCTTGGATATGTTTAAGGTACTAGCGCCAATAGCAGCTATTTTAAAGGGAACTCTAAATTCTGATATTCAAATTTCCGGGAAGTTAAAGGATGATTTTACGCCTAATCTGTCTACTATTTCCGGTGATATTCTGGCAGAGTTGTTGACCACTGAAATCGATGCAAAAAAAGCCCCTTTGCTTACCGCTTTGGACGATAAAATGAAATTTCTAGACCTAGAAAAGCTAAATTTTAAGGATTTAAAAACAGCATTGTCCTTTGAAGATGGAGTGGTGCAAGTGACACCTTTTACTCTTAATTACAAGGACTTTGTGATCAACTTATCGGGTAGTCACACCTTTGATCAAGAATTGAACTATGCGGCAACCATTGAAGTTCCTGCAAAATACTTAGGGAAGGATATCAATGCTATGATCGCCAAGATCAACGAATCTTCCCTAGAGGGGTTAACCATTCCGGTAACCGCTAATTTTGCAGGGAAGTATACGAGCCCTATGGTAAGCACTGATCTCACATCGGGGATTAAAAATTTGACCGCCCAACTGGTAGAGATAGAAAAACAAAAGTTGGTGAATAAAGGAAAAGATAAGGCCAAGGATATTATAGGAGATATCATAGCAAAAAATCAAAAGGCTACAGATTCTACTAAAAAGGACAATCAGGATAAAACAAAGGAAATTTTGGGCGGTTTACTGGGTAAACCGACCCAAAAAACGGACTCGGTGACTTCCGATACTACTAAAAATGCCAAAAAACAACAACAGGTTGATGCCGCAAAAAAAATATTGGGCGGAATTTTTGGTAAAAAGAAAGAAGCACCGGCAAAGACAGAGAAGGATTCTGTTAATTAACAGTCAGGGAAATGACATAACCTTCGCTTCCCCGGACATTAAATACGGTATTGTCTTCGAAGATAAGGTATTGTCCTTTTATGCCTTTTAACACCCCTTGGAAAATGGGGGTCTTTTCTAGGTTTAGACTCTTAACTTTTGTAGGATACTGCAATACAGGAAACTCTAAATGGGTTTCCTGTTTGTTTTCTAGGAAATAGGGTACAGCTTCCTCGGGGATGTATTGCTTTAGTTTGTTTCTGTAGGCAACTAAATCTTCGTCGTCTGTGTTGTTGGTCAACATTTTTCGCCAATTGGTCTTATCGCCAATATGATCTTTTAGGGCCACCTCGGTAATACCGGCCAAATAACGGTTGGGGACTTCAACGATTTCTATAGCTTCGTGTGCACCTTGGTCTATCCATCTGGTAGGTACTTGGGTTTTTCTGGTTACCCCAACCTTAATATTGCTAGAATTTGCCAAATACACAATGTGAGGTTGTAATTGAACCTTTTTTTCGTATTCCAAATCTCGGTCTTCCTTATCTAAATGGGCGGTGCTGAGTTCTGGGCGCATAATCCAATCCCCAGCAGTTGGGACTTCAAAAAAACAAGATCGGCAAAATCCCTGTCGATAAATGGGGCGGTCTTCGCTGCAATTTAAACATTGGTATTTTTCGAACTTAATAGTAAGCTCCTTATTCAGTACCTGATTCATATTTAAAAAATCCCCCTCAAAAAGTAAATAATATTGAATTGGATCCCCTATTTCTGTTTCCATTTTTCGTAAGACACCTTGGTACTGCATAAATTTATTTGTTTACTTAAATTCTATTTGAATATGAAAAGTTTTAAAGCTATTTTTAGCTTGTTAAAAGAAGTGATTGTTGGGGTATATATAATAAGTAGTACGCCCTGTCAAGAATCCCTAAACCTAAGCCCGAGCTAAAAAACGGGATAAAGATACCTAAAAATGCCAATACCATTATTTAATTCAATTGCCTCTTGGTTGTTGAAAAAGCGATACCATCAAATTGAGCTTTTTTTAAAATACCCGGAAGAAGTTCAGGAAGAGGTGTTAAGACAGCTGTTGTCTATTGCTGCCGATACCGAAATAGGTAAAAAATATGGTTTTGAATCTATATCGAATTACGAAACTTTTGTTTCAAGACTGCCTATTGTCTCTTATGAAGAGGTAGAGCCCATGATAGAGCGTTCCCGTTTAGGGGAACAAAATATCTTTTGGCCAACGACCATCAAGTGGTTTGCAAAGAGTAGTGGTACTACCAATGCTAAAAGTAAATTTATTCCGGTAAGTTCGGAGGCTTTGGAAGATTGTCACTATAAATCGAGTAAGGATTTACTATGCCTGTATCTTAACAATAATGAAAACTCCCAACTGTTTACAGGCAAGAGCCTACGGCTAGGAGGAAGTAAGGAATTGTATAGGGATAAGGGGACTGTTTTTGGGGATCTTTCGGCTATTTTAATAGATAATATGCCCTTTTGGGCAGAACTTAGTAGTACCCCCAGTAATAAGGTGTCCCTAATGGGGGAGTGGGAGTCTAAACTGCAAGCTATTATAAAAGAAAGTGTTCAGGAAAATGTGACCAGTTTGGCCGGAGTTCCTTCGTGGATGCTAGTGCTTTTAAACGATGTGATGGAAGAAACAGGAAAAGAACATCTGTTTCAGGTTTGGGAAAACTTGGAGGTGTATTTCCATGGTGGGGTAAGCTTTAACCCTTATAAAGAACAATTTTCAAAATTGTTGCCGAAAAAAAGTTTTAACTATTACGAAATATATAACGCGTCAGAAGGTTTTTTTGCTATTCAGGATAGAAACAATGCCGATGATTTGTTGTTGATGTTGGACTATGGGATTTTTTACGAATTTATTCCGATGGATACTTATGATTCCGAAGATCAAATAACCGTCCCTCTTTGGAACGTGGAGGTAGGAAAGAACTACGCGGTAGTGATAACTACCAATGCCGGGTTATGGCGTTATAAGATAGGTGATACGGTGCGCTTTACATCTATTAATCCTTATAGAATAAAAGTCACGGGCAGAACTAAACATCACATTAATGTTTTTGGAGAAGAGTTAATTATAGAAAATGCAGAGGAGGCTTTAAAAAGAATTTGTGAAAAAACAGGATCCGAAATAAAGGACTATACTGTTGCTCCTGTATTTATGAACGGGAGGGAGAAGGGTGCCCACGAATGGATCATAGAATTTAGAAAGATGCCCGAAGAAATGGATTATTTTACGGAGTCCTTGGACAGTGCTTTAAAGACCTTAAATTCTGACTACGAAGCAAAACGTTACAATAACCTGACCCTGAAGTTACCGAAGGTACATATCGCTAGGGAAAACCTGTTTTACGATTGGCTAAAGTCTAAAGGAAAGCTTGGTGGACAGCATAAGATTCCACGATTGTCCAATAAAAGGGACTATATCGAAGAATTACTTCAGATGAACAAATAAATGCTGGTTTCTCTCTAAAAAAAGCCAAATTAGAGTAAGAAAAGTTGCCCCTTATCTTTTATTACTAACCATTAATAACAAAAGCATTATGGGAAACAAACTAGTAGTATTATCGGACATGTGGGGTGCTAAAAAAGGGCTTTGGATTACTTCTTACTTGGGTTATTTACAGCAATATTATAATATCACCTATTATAACAGCCAGCAGTTGGCAAATCTTAAATTAACCATTGAAACTGCAGAAAATATAAGCAATGAATTTGAGAATGGCGGTATTGATACCGCGGTGGCCCATTTGCTTAAAAAAGAAAATGAACCGAGCCATTTTTTGGCTTTTGGAATAGGTGGGACCATAGCGTGGAAAGCGCAATTACAAGGCCTGCCCATGGAGTCTCTTTTTATAATATCATCCAATAGAATGCGGCAGGAAACAGCGCTGCCAAAAACTACTGTAAAGTTGGTATATGGTGAAAAAGACCAATATACACCCTCTCAGGAATGGGCAAAACAATTAGGGGTGAATTTGGAAGTGGTGCCTAATTTTGGCCATGAACTCTATTCTGATGAAAAAGTAATAGGAAAAGTATGCCAGGATTTATTGGCGCAACTTGTAGTAAAACAGCCCCTTGTATAAGAGGCTGTTTTTTTAAAGATCTACACTACTTAATTCTCTTGTTTTATAAATAACAAGGACCCCTTGAAAGGAAGGGGGAAAAGTGTATAAAAGCATTCCTTAAGAAACTGCTTTTAATTTTTTAATAGTTTCAAAGGATAATTTCTCTTCAGCGTATTCCTGAGTTACCTTAAATTCTGTTTCAGAAGAACTAGGGAATTCAAACATAGCATCGGTAAAGATGGCCTCGCATAAGGAACGAAGGCCTCTGGCACCTAATTTGTATTCTATAGCCTTGTCAACAATATAGTCCAAGGCCTGATCAGTTATAGAGAAGGTTATATCGTCCATTTTAAACAACTTCTCGTACTGTTTAATAATAGCATTTTTAGGCTGCGTTAAAATAGCTCTTAGAGTCTCCTTGTCTAAGGGGTTCATATGAGTTAAAACGGGAAGTCTACCAATGATTTCCGGGATCAAACCAAAATCTTTCAAATCCCTTGGGATGATATATTGAAGGATGTTGCTTTCATCGACCTTATCTTCTGCCTTAGAAGCGCTATATCCTACCGCTTGCATATTAAGCCTTTTGGTGATAATACGTTCAATTCCGTCAAAAGCTCCACCGGCAATAAACAATATATTTTCGGTATTTACTTCTATAAATTTCTGATCTGGGTGTTTACGGCCTCCTTTTGGTGGAACGTTCACAACCGTACCTTCCAATAATTTAAGCAATCCTTGTTGTACCCCTTCCCCAGATACATCCCTGGTTATGGAAGGATTGTCGCTTTTTCGAGCAATTTTATCGATCTCGTCAATAAAAACGATGCCGCGTTCGGCCTTTTCTAAATTGTAATCGGCAGCTTGTAGTAATCGGGTAAGGATGCTTTCTACATCTTCCCCAACATAACCGGCTTCTGTGAGTACAGTAGCATCAACAATCGCCAAAGGTACATTCAGCATCTTAGCAATGGTTTTGGCCATAAGGGTCTTTCCTGTCCCGGTTTGGCCCACCATAACAATATTACTCTTCTGTATTTCTATATCGTCTTCCTTGCTCTTAGGTTGAAGCAATCGTTTGTAGTGGTTGTATACTGCTACAGACATTACTTTTTTGGTGCGGTCTTGTCCAATGATAAAGGTGTCTAAGAACTCCTTTATCTCCAAAGGTTTTTTTAACGTCAATTCCGAAGAAAGATCGTTAGTAGTAGATTGTTTGGATTCTTCGGTAACAATTCCGTGAGCTTGCTCTATACATCGATCGCATATATGCGCATCTAAACCAGCAATTAATAAATTAGTCTCTGGTTTTTTTCTGCCACAAAAAGAGCACTCTAAATTTTCTTTTGCCATATCATTTTATCACTTTCAATAATAATAACGGAAAACCTCCCTTGAATTTCAAGATTCATAATAGGGAAAAGGGCTTTCCGTGTGCTTTAGTCGAAATTAAGATCTATCCCTTACCAAAATTTCATCAATCATGCCATAAGCCTTGGCCTCATCTGCTCTCATCCAATAATCCCTGTCGCTGTCATCACTAACTTTGTCAAAAGTTTGCTCAGAATGTTTGGCGATTATTTGGTACAATTCATCCTTCAGTTTAAGGATTTCCCTTGCCGTAATTTCGATATCACTGGCCTGTCCTTGAGCGCCTCCCAGAGGTTGATGAATCATCACTCTAGAATGGGTAAGTCCAGATCGCTTTCCTTTGGCTCCAGCACACAATAGCACTGCGCCCATAGAAGCGGCAATTCCTGTACAGATAGTCGCTACGTCTGGCTTAATAAATTGCATGGTATCGTAAATACCCAAACCTGCGTACACGCTACCTCCTGGAGAATTGATATATATCTGTATGTCTTTAGAAGCATCTGTACTTTCTAAGAAAAGTAACTGAGCTTGAACAATATTCGCTACTTGGTCGTTGATTCCCGTACCTAAAAATATAATCCTATCCATCATCAACCTCGAAAAAACGTCCATTGCTACGGCATTTAACTGTCTTTCTTCAATAATGTTGGGTGTAAGGTTGGTTGGATACATACTACTAACAATGGAATCATAGTACATGCTATTGATTCCTTGATGTTTAGTGGCGTAATTCTTGAATTCTTTCCCGTAATCCATATTTATTTTCGGTATTTTATAAGATAAAAAAAAAGTGCCGAAAATGAATTCTTCGACACTGTAAATATACTTATTTTATTTTGTAAATTACCCGTAAACTTCTTTTACGAAATCTTCATAAGTAACTTCTTTTGGCGTTAAATTTGCCTTTTCCTTATAAAGGTTTAATAATTTTTGGCTCATTAATTGCTCCGATAAACGCTTCACCTCATCTTGGTTAGAAAGTACTCTGGCAGCAATACCGTCCAATTCTTCATCCTTAGGATCTAACTGGCCAAATTGTGCCATTTGTTCCTTGATGAAACCTTTGGCGAAATCTTTCAATTCTTCGAACTGGATTTGAATTCCGTTTTCTTGAATTATTTTGCCTTCAATTAATTGGTAACGCAATCCTTTTTCGGACTTTTTGAATTCTTCGTTTGCCTCGTCATCAGTCAATTGCTTTTCGCCAGTAGTCTTGATCCATTTGGTCAAAAATTCTTCTGGAAGGTCAAACTTAGTAGTATCGATAAAATGCTCTGTAACATCATTTAAAAGCTTCTGATCGGACTGTTGTTCAAATTGCTTTTCAGAATCAGTCTTAATTCTTTCTTTTAACCCTTCTTCAGAAGTAATAACATCCTTTCCGAACAATTTATCGAAAAACTCTTGGTCTAATGGAGCCAATTCTCTTTCGTTAATTTCTTCGATAGTGAAGGTAACCTCTATTTCTAAGTTGTCTGCTTTGGCAGCACTAATTCCTAAAGAGCTTCCCAATAAATAATCTTCCGTGAAAAGATCTTTGGTATTCAACGTAACAACGTCCCCAGCTTTTTTGCCGATAAGGCTGTTTAAGGCGTTCTCGTCTTTTATTTTATCTAGCTCAAGAGTCGTTTTGTGGTCTATTTCCTCACCTTCATTGACAAAAGTACCGGTGATTTCATCAGTTTTGCTAACTACTTCCTTACTGATTAGTTTTCCGTATTGTTTTTGAAGACGTTCTACTTGCTCGTCAATCATTTTGGCATCAGCTACAATTTTGTAGTGCGTGATAGCGTCCTTTGATTTTAGATCAATAGAGAAACTAGGAGCAAGACCCAATTCAAATTCAAAGGCAAAATCCTCGGCGTCCCAGTTAAAATTATCTTGTTGTTTTGGTAATGGATTTCCTAAAACATCCAACTTTTCTTCCGTTAGATATTTGTTAAGGTTATCTTGTAAAAGTTTATTTACTTCATCAACCAAAACAGCTTTTCCGTATTGCTTTTTAATTAAGCCCATAGGAACTTGTCCCTTTCTAAATCCAGGGATATTAGCTTGCTTTCTGTAGTCTTTTAAAATGGTTTCTACCTTGTCTTGGTAATCCTCTTTGGTTACCGCGACTTTAACTACTGCATTTAATTCGTCAATCTGCTCTTTCGTGATATTCATTTGTGTATCTAATTTTGCTAAAATAAAATGGGATGCAAAAATACTATATTTTCCAATGCACTACAAGTTTTTAAATAACTGAATGTCAAAAAGGTATCTTAATTTTTATTATCACCATTAAGGAAAGAATACAATATAGATTGAAGAAAAGAGAGTAAAAGGCTGAAAAGTAGCGCCCACCAAATAGAATCTACCCCAAAACCGTCAATAAGTTTATCGGCTAATAAAATAATAATAGCGTTAATAATCAGCAGAAAAAGTCCCAGGGTTAAAATGGTCACTGGTAATGTAAGGATAACTAATATTGGCTTTACTATAAAATTAAGAAGGCCTAATACAATGGCTACAATGATGGCGGTCATAAAGGTGTCAACATGTGCCCCTGGTAATAGATAGCATAAAATTACAACGGCTAATGCGCTCAGTAGTATTCTTAAAATTAAATTCATGGCTAGTATTTTTTATGGTTAAACAAAAAAAGTACCGAAAAATATTCCGGTACTTTATAAAAGTAAACATTTATTTTTGAGTGGCCTTAGTTGTACTGTAATCTAATGGCGCTATTTTAAATAAAATTGTTTTGACCAAGGTCGTAGCAATAAGGATTAGTAACCTGCTTTTTAGCGCTAGGACTAGGAGTTCTTTTTTAAGACGATTTTAAAAAGTGTAATGATTTGTCTAAAAACTGTATCGGATTTTCGGCATGTAGCCAATGTCCGGCCTTCTCAATTGTTTCTATAGAAGCTAAAGGAAAATGTCTTTTTATATCCGAAAGGTCGGTAGGGGAAACATATTCGGATTTTTCACCTCTTAAAAACAGCGAGGGCCCTTGGTAAATGGCGGTAGTGCTGATGTTTTCCCCGATTTCTTCCATTTTCTCGCTCAGGACCTCTAAATTGAATCGGAATCCTAAAACGCCCTTTTCTTCCCAATACAGGTTTTTTAATAAGAATTGGCGGATCCCTATATTGTTTATGTAGTGAGATAATTGCTTGTCTGCCTCGCTTCTAGAGCTGACCTTCTTTATGTCAATAGCGTTTAATCCATCGATAATTTGATGATGGTGGGGAGGGTAAAACTTAGGGGCTATATCGGCAATGATCAGTTTAGAAACAAGTGTTGGTTGGCTACATGCTAACTGCATAGCGGTTTTTCCTCCCATAGAATGGCCAAGAACAATGGCTTGGGACAATTGGTGGTGAGCCATGTAATTGGCAATGTCATCGGCCAATATGTCATAGTTGAAATCTGGGGAATGAAAACTTTTTCCATGGTTCCGTTGGTCAATCAAATGGGTTTCGAAGCCTTCCTCGGCATACTTGCTTCCGATGCTCTTCCAATTGTCCGACATGCCTAAAAAACCATGCAAAACAAGGATGGGTTCGCCCGCTCCTAAAATGTTGGAATGTAATAATGGCATTATTTTAATCGGTTTAAATACATGTTTACTACGTTTTCTAGTCCTAGGTACAACGATTCGCAAATTAGAGCGTGTCCTATAGATACTTCTAACAAATGAGGGATGTTTTCTTTAAAATATTTAATATTGTCCAAGCTAAGGTCGTGACCGGCATTGATGCCTAATCCAAGGGTATGGCCAATTTTTGCCGCCTCAATAAATGGGTTGATGCTGTTCTTGTCTCCTTTAGAATATCCTAGGGCAAAACTTTCTGTGTAAAGTTCAATTCTGTCGGTTCCGGTAAGGGCGGCCCCTTCAACCATTTTAATATCGGCATCTACAAAAATAGAGGTTCTAATGCCGTTGTCTTTAAATGTGGCGATGACCTCTTTTAAAAAATCCCTGTGTTTAATGGTGTCCCAGCCGGCATTGGAAGTAATGGCGTCTACGGCATCGGGGACTAAGGTTACTTGGGTAGGCTTCACTTCAAGGACCAAATCCATGAATTTCTGAATGGGGTTCCCTTCAATATTGAATTCGGTGGTGACTATGTTTTTTAAGTCCCTGGTATCCTGATATGTAATATGCCTCTCATCGGGTCTAGGGTGAATAGTGATTCCTTCGGCGCCAAATTCTTCAATGTCTTTGGCAACATTTATAAGGTTAGGAACGTTTCCTCCACGGGAATTTCTTAATGTTGCAATCTTATTTACATTAACGCTAAGCTTTGTCATAGGTGCTTTAATTGGATGTTTAAAAAGCAAAAATACGAATTAGGCATGCCTTTTGATATTTTTAATTAGTAATTTGCGTTATATATAAGGAGATGGACATTCAAAACAACATATTAACCACTATACCCGTGTTTAAAGTAGGGGATGCTTTAAAGGAAGTAGCCGACTTCTTTAAGAAGGGCGACTATTCCCATATTGCAGTTGTCGAAAACGGGGTGTTTTTAGGTGTCTTGGCAGAAAACGATTTGGAGAGTTTTGATGTTTCTAAAAAAATTGAGGATATCCGATATCATTTGGAAAAGTTTTTTGTCTTAAGGGACTCCTCATGGTTAGATGTATTGGAGGTATTTTCTAAAAATGATGCCAATCTAATGCCTATTTTAGATCAGAAAAGTGTGGTCATCGGTTATTATGATTTGAAAGATGTTGTTGATCGGTTTATGGATACCCCTTTCTTTACCGAGCCCGGTGGTATACTGGTCTTGGCGAAAGGAGTTCATGATTATTCATTTAGCGAAATTGCCCAGATTGCCGAAAGCAATAATGCCAAACTTATAGGAGGGTTTATCTCAGATATTCGCAACGATGTCATAGAGATAACCATAAAAATAGGAACTACTAATCTTAATGAAATTATCCAGTCTTTTAGACGATATAATTACACCATTATTTTCGGAAATGACGATGATCAGTTTATGGAAGAATTAAAACAAAGGTCAGATTATTTGGATAAATACCTAAACGTTTAATTTATATGAAAGTTGCCATTTTTGGACTAACTTACCAAGATAATGCATTGGAATATGTAATAGAGCTCCTAGAAGAGCTGTCCAAAGAAAATGCAGAAGTCTATTTTGAAGAAGATTTTTATAAGCTTATAAGTACTAAAAGAAAAGTAAACGGTTTTAAGACCTTTACTGAAAAAGAAGGTTTGGATGCCAGTTTTGACATGTTTGTCAGTTTTGGGGGCGATGGAACAATTTTAAGGGCTACTACCTATGTACGGGATTTAGGGATTCCTATCGTAGGGGTAAATACCGGAAGGTTGGGTTTTTTGTCGACCTTTAAGAAAGAAGATGTTCGTAAGGTGGTTACGGAGTTTGTTTCTGGAGATTATCACATTGTAGAAAGAAGTCTGGTAGAGGTGAGTCAGGAATCTGATATTCCCGAATTTAAAACCTTAAATTTTGCTCTGAACGAAATTACCGTTAGCAGAAAGGATACCACCTCTATGATTACCGTAGAAACCTATTTGAATAATGAGTACTTAACTTCTTATTGGGCAGACGGTCTTATTGTATCCACTCCAACGGGGTCTACAGGCTATTCCCTGAGTTGTGGGGGACCCGTAGTTGCACCCATGGCAAAATCCTTGATATTAACACCTATAGCGCCACACAATCTAAATGCCCGACCCTTGGTGATATCGGACGAAACCGTCATACGGTTAACGGTATCCGGAAGGGAAGAGTATCATTTAGTATCCTTGGATTCTAGGATTGCAACTGTTAAAAACGGAAAAGAGATTGTTGTTAGAAAGGCGCCTTTTACCATTAAATTGATTGAGTATACTTCGGAGAGTTTCCTGAAAACCCTTCGGAATAAATTATTGTGGGGAGAAGATAGGCGGAATTGATTTTTCCTGCCAAACAATAAAAAAAGGGAAAATAGGGTTATCTGTTCATAACAAGGATATAATTAAATAGTAGTCTAAGTACTGAATTTCTTATATTTGCAAACTTTTGGAACAAATGAGATTATTTTTTGCGGCCATTTTTGTGTTCTTTTTAGGGGAAGTCAATGGGCAGACATATGAGGTGGGGATATTTGCCGGCGGCGCCAATAATATTGGCGATGTGGGCAGGTCTACTTATATCATGCCTTCTGGTCCTGCCTTCGGGGGACTTTTTAAATGGAATAAAAGTAAGCGCTATGCGTGGCGGGCCAGTGTTATCTACGGTGAATTTACCGCCGATGATAACAAATCCAATAATACGGCTCGTCAATCAAGAGGTTTTGTGATAAAAAATGATATCCTAGAAGCATCGGCGGGACTCGAATTTAATTTTGTAGACTATAACCTGCATAAGTTTGGACCCGCATTTACCCCTTATCTTTATACGGGAGTTACTTATTTTAGGTATGGATACATGCGTTTTAACAATAATGTATTGCAGGATGATGGGCAGAAAGAAGGGGCATTTGCGATTCCTATGACCCTAGGGGCTAAGTTGCGTCTTAACCAGTTTTTGGTCCTAGGAGCCGAAATTGGAGCCCGATATACCTTTACCGATAACCTGGACGGGAGTAACCCTGAAGGGTCTAATTATGAAGAGTTTAAATTTGGAAATATTTTTAGTGATGATTGGTATGTTTTCTCGGGGCTTACTTTAACGTATACCTTCGGAAGAAAACCTTGTCAAGATTGCTTCCAGTAATACATATATGAATACTATAGAAGAACTTAACATTGAAAAATTGCCAGAGCACATTGCTATAATAATGGATGGTAATGGACGATGGGCTAAACAAAAAGGAAAGCTAAGGGTTTTTGGGCATGAACAAGGCGTAAAAACAGTGCGAAGCACCGTGGAAAGTTCTGCGAAAATCGGTATTAAGTACCTCACTTTATACACCTTTTCTACCGAAAATTGGAACCGCCCCAAGCTTGAAGTAGAAACTTTAATGCGCATATTGGTGTCCTCCCTTAAAAAGGAACTCATTACCCTAAACAAAAACAATATTCGTTTAAATACCATTGGCGATATTGCCTCTTTACCTAAAAGAGCCCATAAAGAATTGTTGGATGTCATGGCTAAAACTAGCCAAAATACGGGAATGACTTTAACTTTGGCACTAAGTTATGGCGCTAGGGAAGAGCTTAAAAACGCTGTGAAGCAGATCAGTCTCAAAGTTAAAAATAATATAATTTCTCCCGAGAATATTGACGAAACCATTATAAATAACCATCTTTACACGCATGATTTGCCCGATGTGGACCTACTTATTCGTACCAGTGGGGAGCACAGAATAAGTAATTTTTTACTTTGGCAGATTGCGTATGCCGAATTATATTTTATTGATGTATTTTGGCCCGACTTTACCGAGCAACATTTAATACTAGCCATTAAGAACTACCAGAACAGAGAACGAAGATTTGGAAAAACAAGCGAACAACTCACCTAGAGATATGAAAAGATTCATGTCACTTCACCTTCTAACAGCATTTTTATTCTTTTTATTTACCGCCGGTGTCACCGCACAGGAAACCTCGTATGAGGACGGTAAAAAGTATATCCTAGGAGGCCTGGAGGTAACCGGACTACAAAGTTATAACGAACAAACGGTAAAAACGTATACAGAACTCCGAGTAGGACAACCTATCACGATTCCAAGCGATCAAATCAGTGCCGTAATTAATAAATTATGGGGTCTAGAGCTTTTTACAGACATCACCTTTTATGTGACCAAAATAGAAGGCGATAATATTTTTCTTGAACTAAATATCATAGAAAGACCTACACTTTCTAACGTAACCGTATACGGGGAAAAGAAAAATAAAATCAATGAAATCCTTAAAGATACCGACCTTAAAAAAGGAAAGAAGATTACCGAGAGTTTAATCGCTAATTCTAAAAATTACCTTCAAAACAAATACAAAAAGAAGGGGTACTTAAATGTTAAGGTTAATATTGCTACCGCCAAAGATACTGTAGGAGACAATACCCAAAGTATGGTGGTTAATATTAAAAAAGGGGAAAAGGTAAAAATTAACGATATTATTTTTGAAGGGAATGATAAGTTGTCGGACAAGACCTTGGCAAAAGCCCTGAAAAAGACCAAGAAAAAGAAGTTTTACCGTTTCTGGAAAAAATCTAAATACATCGAAGAGGACTATAAGGAAGATTTGG
Source organism: Arenibacter sp. 6A1 (assembly GCF_012272855.1). GTDB lineage: Bacteria > Bacteroidota > Bacteroidia > Flavobacteriales > Flavobacteriaceae > Arenibacter. The sequence goes on from NZ_JAAXCQ010000003.1 coordinate 168,268, forward strand.
TGTCCTTGGTCGATAGATATGCCGAAAAAGGATTTAGGGATGCCCGTGTTATTTCTGATACCTTTGTCAAGGTAGGAGACGATCTTATCGATTTGAAGATAAAGGTCGAGGAAGGAAATAAATATTATTTCGGGGATATAGATTTTGTTGGGAATACTGTATATACAGATCGTCAGTTGGGGCAGGTCTTAGGTGTTAAAAAAGGAGATACCTATAATGGCGTACTATTGCGTAAGCGTATTGCAGACGATAGCAAGCCCGATGGGGAAGATTTAACCAACCTATACCAAAACAACGGGTATATGTTTTCTAGTATCAATCCGGTAGAAATTTCTGCAGAAAACGATACTATAAATTTTGAAGTAAGGATCATAGAAGGTAAGGAAACCTTTTTAGACCATATCACGGTAACGGGGAACGATAAAACCAACGACCACGTAATTTTTAGAGAGTTAAGAACAAGACCAGGTCAGCGTTATAATAAATCTGATATTATTAGAAGTATAAGGGAATTGGGACAGTTAGGATTTTTTGATGCGGAACAGATCGTTCCTAAAATTGAAAATCCAGATGCCAACGCAGGTACTGTAGATATCGGGTATAGCCTTGTAGAATCTGGCTCTAGCCAAATAGAACTTCAAGGAGGTTATGGCGGAGGAGGTTTCATAGGAACGCTTGGACTTTCATTTAGCAATTTCTCAATTAAAAACTTGTTCAATGGAGAGGCTTATAAACCGGTGCCTATGGGCGATGGGCAAACTTTTGCCTTGCGTTTACAAGCTAGTAGAACTTATAGAGTATATAGCCTTAACTTTTCGGAACCATGGTTGGGCGGTAAAAAACCGGTAAGGTTTAATATGTCATTGTCTAGAACCCAACAGTTTTACTATAACCCATATGTAAGCCGTAAGCCAGACAAAAGCAAGCAGTTTTCTATTACTGGTCTTTCGGTAGGATTGGCAAAAAGAGTTCAATGGCCCGATGATTTCTTTACCGTATCACATTCGCTAGGGTATCAGTTGTACGATTTCCAAGATTATAACATCGGCTTATTTAATTTTGGGAACGGGAAATCCAATTCCCTTGCCTATACCTTTGGACTATCTAGAAATGCTACAGGAGGTGGACGTATCTTCCCAAGAAGTGGGTCTAACTTTGAACTGACAGCAAAATTCACTCCTCCTTATTCGTTGTTTAACGGAAAGGATTATAAAAAATTAAATGCCGAATTTGATCAGGCAATTGAAGATCGTGATGCTAAAGAAGTAGAGCGTATAGATCAAGAACGTTTTAAATGGTTAGAATTCTATAAAGTAAATTTCAAAGGAGATTGGTATACAACCTTGATCGATAAGTTAGTGTTGAGAACCAATGCAGAATTTGGATTCTTGGGAAGCTATGACCAAGAGGTAGGGAAAGTTCCTTTTGAGCGTTTTTATGTAGGTGGTGATGGTTTAGGAACCTATACTATGGACGGTAGAGATGTTGTTCAGTTGAGAGGATATGAGAACCAGTCATTGACACCTTATAGTGTAGACCGAATGACAGGCGGACAGTCGCAGGACGGTGGTGTAGTGTACAATAAGTTCTCGCTAGAATTAAGATATCCATTAACCCTTAAGCCTTCTGCCTCTATTTACGGACTTGCGTTCTTGGAGGGTGGTAATGCCTTTAACAATTTTCACGATTTTAATCCGTTTGAGATAAAAAGATCGGCCGGAGTTGGACTGCGTATATTTATGCCTGCATTTGGATTATTGGGAATTGATTTTGGATATGGATTCGATCAAGATTACAATCCAAATTCTGCAGGACCTAGTGGTTGGCAAACGCATTTTATCATAGGGCAACAGTTTTAAGCCTTAATGTCCAGGCAAATTAAGCTTTTACTGTTGATTCTATAATAATTGGTTATTTTGGCACGATATTTTCTATAGTATAAAAAGAAAATAAAATGAAAATAAAAGCACAAGTACTTGTTCTCCTAGTCGTAACTATGTATGCAACCTCCGCTTTCGCGCAGAGAGGGGTAAGGATAGGTTATGTAGATATGGAATACATACTAGAGAATGTAGAGGAATACAGGGAGGCCAATGTGCAATTGGCAAATAAAGTGCAAAGATGGAAACTCGAAATAGAGCAGGAAAAGGCGGTCATAGACCAGATGAAGAAAGAGTTAGTGGCAGAGAAAGTGCTATTGACTGAGGAGCTGATAACCGAAAGGGAAGAAGAGATTCAGATCTTAGAAAGAGAAATGTTGGAGTACCAACAAGCTAGGTTTGGGCCTGAAGGCGATTTGGTATTGCAAAAAAGAAGGTTGATACAGCCAATTCAAGATCAGGTCTTTAATGAAGTACAGCAGTTAGGTGCCAATAAAAATTATGATTTTATTTTTGATAAATCGGCAGATGTTGTAATGTTGTATTCCGAACAAAGGCACGATTTAAGCGATCTGGTGTTAAGAGGGATTGCTAGAACAAGGAAAATTAGCGCCCCAAATAAAAAGGAGGTTCCTAAAAGTAGGCTAGATCGGTTCGAGGAGGAAGACGCTAACGAGGCGCTTCAAGAAAGACAAGAAAAGGCACAACAAGCAGAAGACGCAAGAGCAAAAGCGGCAGAAGCGAGGCGCGAAGAACAATTGAAACTCCGAGAAGACCGTAAAAAGGCCTACGAGGAAAGAAGAAAGAAGTTGCTAGAAGAGCGGGAAGCTAAAAGAAAAGAAGCGGAAAAAAAACGCACCAAGAAAGACGGAGAGGAAGACTAAAAAAGTATAATAAGAGTATAGAACAAGGATAACCATTTTTCAAATCAAATAACTAAATCATTAAAATCAACACGCAAAAATTAATTAATTTATTAAAATCATGAAACAAATTAAGAAGATAGCAGTAGCCCTAGTTTTGTTCGTAGCAGCTAGTAGTTTTGTAAATGCTCAAGCCAAAATAGCACACATAGACGTACAAAAATTATTGTCCGAAATGCCCGAGATGAAGGCTGCCGAAGCAGAATTGAAAAAATTGCAGGAAACGTACAGAGCAGACATCGAAGGGTCTATGACCGAGCTTAGAAATAAGTACACACAATACTCTAACGAGTCTTCTGCAAAATCTAAGGAAGAAAACGAAAAAAGAGCATTGGAATTACAAGGCTTTGAAAAAAACATTGGTGAGGCACAACAAAAAGCTCAAATGGATCTGCAACAAAAACAAGCAGAATTAATGGGGCCTATCACAGAGAAAGCTAAAAAAGCTATCGAGGATGTTGCCGCTGCTCAAGGAATTGATTACGTAATGGATGCTACTCAAGGTAGTGGTCTTATCGTAGCAAAGGGTAAGGATATCTTACCAGCTGTAAAAAAACAATTAGGTTTCTAATCTAATCGAAAAAAAATAAGAAAAGCCATACATTTGTATGGCTTTTTTTATGTCTTGTATTTTGGAAAACCGATACATCGGCGTGCTTAAAAGTGTTTTTTTTTACTAGGGTTAACTACTATTTTTTAGCTAACTTTAAATCCTACTTTAGATAATTTTAGCATGCGTAATAGTCCCATTGGTATTTTTGATTCGGGTATTGGAGGAACTTCTATTTGGAGGGAAATTAACAGGCTCTTGCCTAAGGAGTCTACCATTTATTTGGCCGATAGCAAGAATGCTCCTTACGGCGAAAAGACCCAGGCCCAAATATTGGAACTGAGTATTAAGAATGTCGAGTTCCTAATTAATAAGGGGTGTAAACTTATTGTGGTGGCCTGTAATACGGCAACGACAAACGCTATAAAAGAAATTAGGGCAACCTATAGCATACCCATTATTGGGATTGAGCCGGCCATTAAACCAGCGGCATTGCACACTAAGAGCAAAACGGTAGGGGTTTTGGCCACCAAAGGGACTCTTTCCAGCGCTTTGTTTAACAGCACCTCAGAATTGCATGCCAACGGTATAAAAGTCTTGGAGCAAGAAGGTACGGGCTTGGTGGCCCTTATCGAGGAGGGAAAGTTGTATTCGGAGCAGACCAGGGAATTGCTGCAACGGTATTTGCAACCGATGCTTAAAGAAGGTATAGATCAGTTGGTGCTGGGCTGTACACACTACCCGTATCTAATTCCCCTATTAAAGGATATCTTGCCGGATGAAGTGGAAATTATCGATTCCGGAGATGGGGTCGCGCGTAGAACCGTGGCCGTTCTAGAGCAACATCAACTAAAGGTCGATGCTTCCAAAACAACGGTAGAACATCAATTCTATACCAATATAAATCCAGAAGTGCTCAAGGCCTTTCTAAGCGATGTAAATGTGTGTCATAGGGTAGATTATTTAGACTTTTAAAATAATACGGGTACCATAAGCGGCGCACTGCAACGTGCTTTTGTACCAAAGTATGCTTATGTATTCTTATATGGGCCCTGTCTCACAAGTTTACGGACATCCTATTTAATTCGTATTATGTCCAAATTCTTATAGTTAGTGGTCTTATAATTAGGGCGTTCCCTCCTACGTCGGGCGGGCCCTTGGCTATATCCCTTGCGTTGCTGCGGGGATGCCGCCGCGGTCCCTAACGCAAAAAAAAAATCAGGCTATGGATGGCTACAAGTACTACTAAATAAAGAATTAGGAGGCAGTAAGAACTGTCATATTAACAAGTCAAAGTACTGTCTTTACCTCTTAAAAACTAAATGATTAATGGAGTTTAGGCTCTTTCGTAGGTTAAATAGCTAAAATCGTATTGATGTCGGTCGTCCTTTGGATGATACTCCTCTGCTAGGAGTTTCCACTCAGAAGTATTGATTTCAGGAAAATAGGCGTCCGCTTCAAAGGATGCATGTACCCTAGTAAGTTCTAATTTTGTAGCGTGCTCTAAGGCTAGTTTATAAATTTCGCCTCCACCGATAATAAACGCCAAAGCTTCTTCTTTTACCAATTTCAAACCTTCTTCCAAAGAATGTACTACTGTGCAATCGTCGTAAGGAACCTGGTAGTTTTTATCCCTGGTGATAATGATATGGTGCCTATTGGGCAATGGTCTAGGGAAGCTTTCAAAGGTTTTTCGGCCCATAATGATCTTGTGGCCTGAAGTGATTTTTTTAAAGCGTTTAAAATCGTCCGGTAGATGCCAAAGAAGATCATTGTTTAATCCTAAAGCGTTGTTCTCAGCAGCTGCTGCAATCATGGTTAAGGTCTGCACTATTCTTTTTTTTTATTGATCATGGAATCTGGAAACTCGGTTTCTATTTCCTTTTGCATTGCTGCAATTCGTTGTTGCTGTTTTAAAACTAATTTTTCGCGTTGGCGACGTTCCCAGTGTTGGTCCATAAATTTATGGGTCACAAACACATTAAAGACATGTAAGGCAATGATAAAAGTCCATAAGGTAATGGCCCAGATATACCAATCGTACTGAATACCGTACTTTAGTATTTTGTTGATTATGACAAAAAAGACGCTGCCGATCAAATACATAACAAAGTGATTGTACAGGCGTTTTTTCTGCAACATCCTAGCTTGGGCATATTCCAATTGCTCATGCTGCTCAATAGCTATTTTCGAATTTTTTTTGTTTTTGAGGAACATCCTTATATGTATCTTTATGGCAAAGATATCATAAAATCAAAATTCTTATCACTAAGGATATGCAAAAGATTATAAAACAATTTCCGGTCTTAGGCCAAAATATTTATGCCGATACCGCCGCTTCTGGATTGCTCTATGATGGACTATTGGATTGGAGGCAAGAACACGACTTCGATTTTTTAATCGGGGGTAGTAAAATGAGAAAGACATCCTATGAGTTGCTTTCCCAGACCAAAGATACCCTCGGTACCTTTTTTGGATGTAAGGCGGAAAATGTAGCCTTGGTGCCCAATTTTTCTATGGGCCTAAATTTGCTGTTAGAGGGCATGCCTAAAACGGTGAATGTATTGTTGTTGGAAGATGATTACCCTTCGCTTAATTGGCCATTTGAAAGTAGAATGGACAATGTTTCTTTTGTAAAAATTAATGAAGACCTCGAAGAACGGATTCTTGCAAAAATAAAATCCGATCATATTAACGTGTTGGCCCTTAGTTTAGTACAATGGTTAAACGGGGTGAAGGTTGATTTAGATTTTTTAAAATCTCTAAAAAATGATTTTCCTGAGCTGTTGATTATCGCCGATGGGACTCAGTTCTGTGGTACCCAACAGTTTAATTTCGATACATCGGGGATCGATGTCCTAGGAGCTAGTGGTTATAAATGGCTGTTGGGAGGCTATGGCAATGGATTTATGATGTTTAAAGAAGGGGTTAGCGCTAAATTCTCATGTAAATCTACCGGGTTTTATTCGGCAAACCATGGCTTTGAGCGCAAGGAGCAAATTAGCTTTGTCAAACAATTTGAACCGGGACATTTGGATACCTTTAATTTTGGAAGTTTAAATTATTCCCTAAAGTTTCTTACTGAGATAGGGCTAGATAAGGTGTATGGGCAAATAGAAAAACTTACACAAAAGGCAAAGGAAGAGTTTGCCGAAGCAGGCTTGCTAGAGGAGGCGGTTATAAAAAGAAAGGAGCATAGCAGTATTTTTAAAATCAAGGATACAGGTAAATTATGGGACAAATTGAATAATAATGAAGTGGTTTGTTCGCAACGCGGCGATGGGATTAGGTTGAGTTTTCATTTTTATAACACCGAAAAGGAGATCGAAAAGGTTGTAAGAATTATAAAATCTAAATAGAGAATTTTGCCTACATCGAAATATAGAGGTATTTAAATGACATTATCAGTTAATTATGTGTTAATTATTATGATTTTCACAAAAGTCATATGATTCATTGGCAATGAGGGGTTTAAATTTGTATTTTTAGTGTCTATAAAAACTATGGATTATGGCGATTACAAAACAATATTTAAAGAGCAAACCAATTTGTAAGGTAACCTTTACTGTTCCGGGAGAGGGAGTCAAAGAGGTTGCTGTAGTTGGTGATTTCAATAATTGGAGTGCTACAGGAAGTGCCTTGAAAAAATTGAAAAACGGAACTTTTAAGGGCACCTTTAATTTGCCAAAGGAAAAAACATATGAATTTAAATATTTAGTAGATGGTGATTTTGTCAATGAAACAGAGGCCGACCGTTTACAGTGGAACGATTATGCCGGTACGGAAAATTCCGTGTTGGAATTATAAGAAGCCTAATTTGCTGTTATTGAAATAAAAAAACAATAACAGCAAATATTTTTTTTTGCTTCTTAAAGCAAAAAAGAGGGCAAGGTGTGGGCTTATTTTTTTATAAGTACATAATTTTCAAAGTAACCTTGCTTGTCTCCAAATTTGGATACTATTTTTAATCCGGCTTCTTCCAAAAGCCGTTGGATCATCTCATGGTCGTATTTTTGGGAGATTTCTGTATGTATGGTTTCCCATGCCTTAAAATGAACCTGTAAGTTTATCGCTGCTATGGTTACTTGCTGTGGCTTTAGGGAAACCAAATAACTCTTTGCGGTTCCTGTCTCGGGATCATATACTTCCCAGTGCTTAAAATTTTCTATATTAAAATTGCCTTGTAATTCAGTGTTGATGCGTTGTAAGATATTCATATTAAAGGACGCAGTAATCCCGCTTTTGTCATTATACGCATCTAAAATAAGTTGTGGATTTTTTTTTAGATCGCAACCAAGGAATAGAATATCGTTTTTATGCATTAAACTATTTATTCTTTTTAAAAAGCGAATGGCTTGGGGAAACAACATGTTGCCGATATTTGATCCTAAAAAAAGAATGATATTTTTATTGTTTTTGTTGAAGGCTACCGTTTCAAGCGCTTCAATATAACTTCCGCATTTTGGGGCAACATGGATATTAGGAAATTCCTCGGCCAAGGACGATTCTAGTTGTTTTAGTGCATTTTCGCTCAGATCTATGGGTAGGTAATTAAAGTTGGCTTTAATGTTGTTTAAATGGGCTAGTAGTATCTTGGTTTTCTTGCCATCGCCCGCCCCAAGCTCTATTAGGTTAAAAGAAGGGGTGTTCTCTGCAAAAAGAACGCAGATTTTTTCCTTGTTTTCCTGTACAATGCTGAATTCTGAATTGGTTAAATAATATTCTGGAAGGTTCATTATTGCCTGAAAAATCTTGTCCCCATTGGCATCGTAAAAGTATTTGGAAGAGAGGTGTTTTGGAAAAGCGGTAAGACCATTATAAACATCTTGTTTAAAAGGAGTGTCCAAAGGAGGGTTTATGCTGTTTTCCATAAGAATAAAGTAAGGTTTATTTAGCCAAGCGTATACCGGTGAATTGCCATCTCGCCGTAGGGCCAAAAAAATTCCGGTAAGTGGTTCTTGCATGTTTTGGAGGAGTTGCGATAGAGCTTCCTCTTAAAACTTTTTGGTTGACCATAAACTTACCATTGTATTCCCCTAGGGCACCACTGGCTTTTTTGTAATGAGGGTACGGTAAATAGGCACTTTCGGTCCATTCCCATCGCTGGCCCCATTCAAATTGTTTTTCGGCAATTTCCCATTCAAATTCAGTAGGTAAACGGCATCCTTTCCATTGGGCGTAGGCGTAGGCTTCATAATAGGAAATATGGGTCACGTAGGCTTTAGAAGCTAATGGCTGTAAGCCGTTTAAAGTGTATTGATACCATTTATGATCTATATAATGCCAGTAAAGCGGTGCTTGTAACTGGTTTTGGGTCAGCCAATCCCACCCATCGGCATGCCAAAATTGAAAATCCTGGTATCCGCCAGCATTCATAAACTGTAAATAGTCTTCGTTGGTTACTAAAAGATTGGATATTTGATAGGGGTTGAGATATACCTTGTGTTTTCCGAGTTCGTTATCATAACAGAAGGTGTCCGATTGATGGCCAATAGTATAAATACCTTCTGATACAGAAAGCCATTGATGGCTAATTTGGCACGGGCTGTTTTCGGAATGAGTCTCCGAATAAACCGGGAGTAACGGATTGTTGCCTAGAATAAACTTTATATCTGTTAGCAATAATTCTTGATGCTGCTTTTCGTGGTGGATTCCTATTTCTACCAAATCGTATAATTCTTTTGAAGAAGATTTTTCTAAAAGAGAGGTCATTTGCTCGGTGACGTAAGTCCTGTATTCGATTACTTTTTTTACGGTAGGTCTAGAGAGGTTTCCTCGATCTGTTCGGAGCACTCTTTTTCCTACTGTTTCGTAATAACTATTAAAAACATATGAAAAATTAGGATCAAAAACCTGATAATCGGGTAAATATTTGGCGAGGATAAACTCCTCAAAAAACCATGTAGTATGGCCTAAATGCCATTTTGGCGGAGAAACGTCACTAATTGGTTGTACCACATAATCCTCTGCCTCCAAAGGAAGGCAAAGGTTTTCGGTGTGTTTTCTGGTATCCAGGAAGAAATCCAATATTTCAGCGACAACAACCATACTATATTCTTTATGCTATACAAGATAAAAAATATAATGCACACTTTTAGAATCCCATACGCCAAGTATTGGGTGCTTGAAGGAATTTAATAAGTATATGACTATCAATAAAATAGGTCAAAGATCTATTATATAGCTACTGCTGCTTTTATATGTGGGTATGGTTCGTAGTCTTCCAGGGTGAAATCTTCGAACTTAAAGTCGAATATATCTTTAACCTCGGGGTTTAGGATCATTTTAGGCATTGCTTTTGGAGTTCTACTCAGTTGCAGTGCTACTTGGTCAAAATGGTTGTTGTAGATATGGGCATCACCAAAGGTATGAATAAACTCTCCTGGTTCGTATCCGCAAACCTGTGCTATCATTAATGTAAATAGGGCATAGGAGGCAATATTAAAAGGAACTCCAAGGAAAATATCGGCACTGCGCTGATATAGCTGACAAGACAACTTGCCGTCGGCTACATAAAACTGAAAAAAGGCATGGCATGGGGGTAAGGCCGCCTTGCCGTTGGCTACATTTTCTGAAAAAGAAAGAGAGGTATCGGGCAATACGCTCGGATTCCATGCAGAAACCAACATCCGTCTACTGTTAGGATTCGTTTTAAGGGTTTCTATCACTTCTTTTATTTGGTCTACTTCATCATTGTTCCAGTTGCGCCATTGATGACCATATACCGGGCCTAAATCGCCTTGTTCATCGGCCCATTCGTTCCAAATACGAACGCCGTTTTCTTGTAGATAACCAATATTGGTGTCTCCTTTTAAAAACCAAAGCAATTCGTGAACAATAGATTTTAAATGTAGTTTTTTGGTAGTAACCATGGGAAACCCATCTGCTAGATTAAATCGCATTTGGTAGCCAAAAACACTTTTGGTACCCGTACCAGTTCTATCGCCCTTCTGAACTCCGTTTTCTAATACGTGCTTTAATAAATCGTGGTATTGCTTCATGGTTTTCTACTACTAAGGATTGCTACAAAATAAAGGTAATATACGGCTTCAATTTAGAGGCTCAAAATAAAGGCAAAGATAAAAAGCTCTTTTTACTTAAGGTGGGTTTATGGTTAAAATTCCATAAAATTTAACGATAGGTGTAAAAGGAAAGCTTGTGCGACTCTAAGGGCTTATCCTAGGATCATTCCAGCTATGGCAGCCGAGAGAAGCGAGGCTATCGTACCGCCGAGAACAGCCTTCATTCCAAATTCAGACAAGGTCTTGCGTTGTCCGGGGGCCAAAGAACCTATTCCGCCAATTTGGATGCCAATAGAGGCAAAATTGGCAAAGCCGCAAAGCATATAAGTGGCCATGATGACCGATTTGTTATAGGTGAAATGGGTGGCGCTGGCCATGTTTTTTAATTCTGCTAATTGAATATAGCCTATAAACTCACTGGCGGCCAATTTAATTCCCAAAAGTTGCCCCATCAGCATGACGTCAACGGAATCGACTCCAATAAGCCACATTAAGGGAGCAAATAGAGTGCCTAGGATGGCTTCTAAAGAAAAGGAGTCATAAGGGGTGTTGGTGGCGATCCAAGGATTTAAAGAGGTAATATCGCCGGTCCAATTCAATATGCCGTTGAGCATGGCAATAAAAGCCACGAAAACCAAAAGCATGGCCCCCACGTTTACGGCAAGTTTTAATCCTTCAGTAGTTCCGTTAGAAATCGCATCCAATATATTAGCTCCTATTTTCTCGGTAGAAACCTGGACATCAGTATTTATTTTTTCGGTCTGGGGATAAAGGATTTTTGATATTACAATAGCGCCAGGAGCCGCCATTACCGAAGCAGCCAAAAGGTGCTTGGCAAATTGTAGGCGCAATACTTCATCGTCTCCACCTAAGAATCCAATATAGGCCGCTAGAACAGCACCCGCAACCGTCGCCATTCCCCCGATCATGACCAATAGTATTTCTGATTTGCTCATTTTCTCTAAATAAGCTTTGATCAGCAGGGGAGCCTCTGTTTGCCCTAAGAAAATATTCCCGGCAACACTTAAGCTTTCTGCCCCTGAAATACCGAGCGATTTAGATAATAACCACGCTAGGGCTTTGACTACTTTTTGGATAATCCCCAGATAAAATAATAATGAGGTTAAGGCCGAAAAGAATATGATGGTAGGAAGAACTTGAAAGGCAAAAATAAAACCGAAAGTATCCATGTCAACAACCAATCCTTCGAATAAAAATTTACTTCCTGCTCTGGTGAAATCCAATACGCTGACAAAAAGTTTGCCGCCAAATTCAAATATTTTAGAGACAAAACTCAAATCAAACCGATAGCCAAAGGCGTTAAAGCCAATTTGGTTCCCAATTAATATGCATATGGCTAAGAGAAGCTGAATGAAAACCCCAATACCGACAGTTCTCCAATTAATTGCTTTTTTATTGGCACTAAAGAGGTAGGAGATAAATAACAATGCTACCATACCTAGAATCCCTCTTCCAATACTGTAAAAAGAAACCCCTTGATTGGGGATTATTTCGGAAGAACCGCTGAGGGGGGTAGCACTAATGTCTTGAGCTACGGATGGGAATGCAATAAAAAATAAAACTAAAAGGATCCAAAGCTTATTTCTCATCCAGTAAATCTTAAAATGAAGGGGTTATTTGCGTTTAGAAATTTCGTCTCTAAGTTTAGCTGCTTTTTCGTAGTCTTCGCTAGCGACAGCCTTATCCAATTCGGAATGAAGCTCATCTAAACTCAGCTCTTGGTAACTTTCTGAGCTCTGAGAAGAAATTTCTACAGTTTCTCCTTCTTGCAATATTTCGTTTACCATAATACTGTCGTCGGAATCTTCTTTTTCCTTTTCTTTTGAAGAGAATTTAAGAAATATTCCGGCTTTATCCAATATGGTTCTATACGTAAATATAGGGGCATTAAATCTTAGGGCCAAAGCGATAGCATCGCTGGTTCTGGCATCTATGATCTCCTCAATCTTATCCCGTTCGCAAATAATACTGGAGTAAAAAACACCATCGACTAATTTATGGATAATTACCTGCTTGACTGAAATGTCGAATCGCTCGGCAAAATTTTTAAAAAGATCATGGGTAAGGGGTCGAGGGGGCTTGATTTCCTTTTCCAAGGCAATTGCAATCGATTGTGCTTCGAAAGCACCAATAACGATAGGCAATTTACGATCCCCATCAACTTCATTCAATATAAGGGCATATGCGCCATTTTGCGTTTGGCTATAGGATATCCCTTTTATTTTTAATCTAACTAAACTCATAGTAAATAACTAAAAAAGGCTGTTCAAAGCACTCGAAGGACCAAGTTGTTTTGAACAGCCCTTAGGGGCACAATTTAACAAAAATTAAGCGGTTTGAGCCTTAAATTCCTTTAATTTTTCGATTAGTTTGGGGACCACTTCAAAAGCATCCCCTACAATACCGTAGTCGGCCGCTTTAAAAAATGGGGCTTCAGGATCAGAATTGATGACTACTTTTACCTTGGATGCACTGACCCCGGCTAAGTGTTGGATGGCACCAGAGATCCCAATGGCTATATAAAGGTTGCTGGCTACGGGTTTTCCGGTTTGTCCTACATGTTCTCCATGTGGCCTCCACCCCAAATCCGATACAGGTTTGGAACAAGCAGTGGCAGCTCCCAAAACATCGGCTAATTCCTCTATCAGTCCCCAGTTCTCTGGACCTTTAAGCCCTCTTCCTCCAGAAACTACTATGTCTGCGTCGGCTATGGTAGCTTTTCCAACAACCTTGTCTATTTCGGCAGATTTGGTGCTAAAGGAATTCTCTGGAATAGTGGGTTCAAAGCTTTCTACACTGCTTTCGATTTTATTTTCGTGACTTCCGAAAGCATTGTTGGAGACACCAATGATTTTTATGTCAGAGACTAATTGGGTGTCGGCAAAGCCTTTATTGCTAAATACTGTTCTTTTAACGGTAAAAGGAGCAGTACTTGTTGGTGCCGAAACAACATTGGGCACATAGGCTGCTTGCAATTTGGCTGTTAATATAGGTGCTAAAAATTTAGTGTCCGCACTAGAGCTAAGGATGATTACTTTGGCACCTTCCTTTTCTGCTGCTTGGGCAATAGCAATAGCAAAAGCCTTGGCGTTAAAGGTTTTTAAGTTGTCATCGGTGATATTTAATACCTTAGAAATACCATTGTTCCCTAGGCTTTCAGCGTTGGTGGCATTAATAGAAATTGCCGTGGCATGAGTACCTAGTTGTTGGGCTACTTCGTAGGCGTAAGAAGCTACTTCTTGTGCATTCTTTTTAAACTTTCCGTTTTCGGATTCTGTATATACTAAAACTGACATATTAATATTCTTTTTTTATTCCCGAAATTTCATTCGGAAAATGGTTGGCGAAATTGCTGAAATAAGAGGTGGATATCTAATTATACCCGCCGCTATTATAAAAATTAGGGTTCAGCTTATATAACTTTTGCTTCGTTGTGTAATAAATTTATTAGCTCGTCAATATTGTCCGCATCTATTAGTTTTACCTGACCTTTGGCTGCTGGCTTTTCAAATTTAACGTCCTTAGTGGTTTCAGTAGCTGAAACAGGCTCAACAACATTCAATTTCTTCTGACGTGCCATCATAATACCTCTCATATTAGGGATTTTTAAATCGCTTTCGGCAACCAGTCCTTTTTGACTTCCGATAACAAGAGGTAAACTCGTATTTAATTTTTCCTTTCCACCATCAATTTCCCTAATAGCGGTAGCAGTGTTGCCATCAACTTCTAAGGAGATACAATTATTGACAAAATTAAAATCTAATAAGGTAGCCAATATTCCTGGTACCATCCCACCGTTGTAGTCTATAGACTCCCTTCCGGCAATAATAAGATCGTAATCACCGGCTTTCACCACGGCCGCTAATTGTTGTGCAACAAAAAATCCGTCCGTTGGTTCGGCATTAACTCTTATAGCTTCATCGGCACCGATAGCCAGAGCCTTTCTGATCGTTGGTTCGGTAGTGGCTCCCCCGACAGTAATAACGTGAATAGTGGCACCTTGCTTTTCTTTAAACCACATGGCTCTAGTAAGGCCAAACTCGTCATTTGGGTTGATAACATATTGGACACCATTGTTATCAAACCTAGTGTCACCGTCTGTAAAATTAATTTTAGAAGTAGTATCTGGAACATTACTTATGCACACCAATATTTTCATATGATTATTTTTTTTATACCATTTATAAACAAAGGACGCTAATATAATCAATAAAATTATAATTTATTATGCATGCATAGTATTTTTTTGCTCTTTTTTTAATTCTTTCCTCCTTCGTTTTGATTTATTATTTCCTATTTTTGCTTCGCTTTTAGAATTTTAATAAAAAGAATTCCATATACAATGAAAACAATACAGTTTAGGGAAGCTATACAAGAGGCAATGTCCGAGGAGATGCGCAGAGATGAGTCCATTTATTTAATGGGTGAGGAAGTTGCCGAATATAATGGGGCTTATAAGGCTTCAAAGGGAATGTTGGACGAATTTGGTCCTGAAAGAGTTATTGATACCCCTATATCCGAGTTAGGTTTTGCTGGGGTAGGTGTTGGTTCCGCAATGACCGGTAACAGACCTATTATAGAGTTTATGACCTTCAATTTTGCATTGGTAGGGATAGATCAGATTATCAATAATGCTGCAAAGATCAGACAAATGTCTGGTGGTCAGTTCAATTGTCCAATTGTTTTTCGTGGCCCTACAGGTTCTGCCGGTCAGTTAGCAGCCACTCACTCACAGGCTTTCGAAAGTTGGTATGCCAACTGTCCAGGTCTTAAAGTAGTAGTCCCTTCTAACCCTAAAGATGCCAAAGGATTGTTGAAAGCGGCTATCCGAGATAACGATCCGGTTATTTTTATGGAGTCGGAACAAATGTATGGTGACAAAGGTGAAGTTCCAGAAGGAGATTATACTATTCCATTAGGAGTAGCAGATATCAGAAGAGAAGGTTCAGATGTAACCATAGTTTCTTTTGGTAAGATTATAAAAGAAGCCGATAAGGCAGCAGTAGAATTGGCCAAGGAAAATATCAGTGTTGAAATTATCGATTTGCGTACTGTAAAACCTTTAGATTATGAAGCGGTCTTAAAATCTGTTAAGAAAACCAATAGATTGGTGATTTTGGAAGAAGCATGGCCTTTTGGAAATGTATCTACTGAGTTAACCTATCATGTTCAAGCAAATGCTTTCGACTTTTTAGATGCACCAATAGTTAAAATAAACACTGCAGATACACCAGCTCCTTATTCTCCAGTATTATTGGCAGAGTGGTTGCCAAACCATGAAGATGTAATTAAAGCTGTTAAAAAAGTATTGTATAAATTATAGCTATTTTATTAAAGCCATTATAATAGCTTCGTTAATCTTTGGTTAGCGAAGCTTTTATGTTCCTGATATGTAGTTGTAAAAATGCGTTTCAAAGAATTTATTAAGCCTCCTGATTTCACTGGTTTTCGATTGATTATAGAGCACAGAAACGTTATTTGATCACGAAATGAATAGAATATTATTCGTCATATTTCTTGTTATTGCCCAATTTGCGATGTCGCAGACCAAAGTTGGGGGTATTATTCTGGATGAAGAAGGCGAGCCTGTGCCTTTTGCAAATATTTTATTTAAAAATTCTACTCAAGGGACCATTACCAACGACAATGGAAGATTCTATATAGAATCTGATAATTCTTATAACACTCTTGTAGTTTCCTTTATTGGCTATGAAACCCAAGAAATAACCCTGGTCTCCAAAGTGACCTATGATTTAAAAGTTGTCTTGCCCGAGGCTAGTGAACAATTAAACGAGGTGGTACTTTACTTTGGTAAAACAAGCAAAAAAAATAATCCGGCCATTGATATCCTTAAAAAGATATGGGCCAAAAAACGTAGTAATGGTACTCGTATGTTTAATCAATACGGGTACGATAAATACGAAAAAATAGAGTTCGACCTTAATACCATAGATAGCGCACTTATCAAAAGCAGGGTCTTTAAGGGGTTAGAATTTGTATTTAAAGACCTTGATACTTCCAGGATTACCGGAAAAACCTATTTGCCAATATTTTTAAATGAAACGTTCTCCAAAGTGTATGGCGATAATGAACTGGGGACCGAAAAGGAAGAAGTTCTAGGAAGTAAAAATTCAGGCTTCAATAATAACCAGGCTATAATAGCGTTTATAGAAGACCTTTATTCTGACTACGACATTTATAATAACTACTTAAAATTTTTCGATAAAAGTTTTACCAGTCCTTTATCCAAGACAGGTATAGATACTTACAATTATGTCTTACGAGACAGCGCCTTTATTGGTGATAAATGGTGCTATAACATTGTGTATTACCCTCGTAGAAAAAATGAATTGACCTTTAAGGGCGATTTTTGGGTAAACGACACTACCTATGCAGTTAAGAATATAAATTTAGCGGTAACGAAAAGCGCTAATATCAACTGGGTAAAGGAAATCTATATAGAACAAGAGTTTGATGTAGTAAACGATTCTGTATTTCTTTTGACCCGAGATTATATGTTGTCTGACTTTAGTTTTAACAAAAAAGAGAACTCTAGAGGCGTCTATGGTAAAAGAACAACCGTATATAATGACTATAAGTTTAACGAAGTAAAACCAAAAACGTTTTATAAAACGAAACCGGACCCCTTTAATGCTAGTGTTTTAAATAGGGAAGACGAGTTTTGGGAGATGAATCGTTTGGAGTCGTTAAACAGCGATGAAAAGGGGATTTACAAACTTTTGGATACCTTAAAGACGGTGCCAAAATTTAAGGCCTATTATAATTTTGTTAGTATTTTGGGATCAGGTTATGTAGAAATCGACAAATGGAATATAGATGTAGGTAGCGTTTATAGTGTGTTTGGATATAACGAGGCCGAAGGAATCCGGACCAGGCTAGGGGCTAGAACCTTTTTTGGCCAAAATGATCCTTGGCGTCTAGAGGGATATGTTGCCTATGGATTTGGAGATGATAAATTTAAATATGGTATTTCTGGAAAATGGCTCATTGATAAAGAATCGAGATTTATTATTTCTGGAGGTAGCAGGCGCGATATAGAACAGCTAGGGATAAGCTTAACGGCTACCAACGATGTGTTGGGGAGGAGCGTTGCTTCATCTTCCGTGTTTACCGTAGGGGCCAACGATAGGCTAACCAACATTAATTTAAGTACCTTTAATTTGGAGATGGAGCCTTGGAGGAACTTAAGAATTAATATAGGAGGGTCTTTAAGAAGTCTTAGTTCGGCGCTGCCAGATGCTTTTAGCTTAGACTATATCGATGCTTCTTCCCCTACAGGAGTTTCTTCGGAAGTCACACAATTTGATCTGAATACTACCTTAATATATACGCCAGGAAAAAGAACGATTGGTAATGGGGTGGAACGGAGAAGTATAAATGAAGATTATAGTACCTTATTGTTATCTTATACCAATGGGTTGAAACAATTTTTTAACAGTGATTTCGATTACAAAAAAATTCAGTTCAGTTATACGCAGCCTTGGCAAATTGGTGGTTATGGAAGGTTGTTAAGTACAGTAGAAACAGGAAAGACTTTTGGTGAGGTTCCTTTGGCATTGTTAAGTCCGGTACCGGGCAACCAAACCTTGTTCTCTATGTATAACACCTTTTCGAATTTGGATTTTTATGAATTTGTAACAGATACCTATGCCGCCGTTCATTTGGAGCACAATTTTAATGGAAGGCTCCTTTCTAGGATTCCGGTTATCGGTAAATGGAACCTAAGGGAAATTATAGGCCTAAGAGGGGTGTGGGGCGATATATCTGAAGAAAACATCCAACTAAGTGCGCCTGCCGGTATGCCGCTTTTGGCGCCAACGGATAAAGTTTATTGGGAATATGCAGTAGGTGTCGGCAATATATTTAAGTTCCTAAGGATCGATTTTAACTTTAGGGGGAATTACCTGGATTTGCCAAATGCACGTCCTTTTGGGGTGACAGGATCCTTTGGATTTCATTTTTAAGAAGTGTAAGAATAGTGTAGTCAATATTTGTAGAGTAAAGAATTATATAAAGAATAAACATAAGAATATGAGTAGTCAAGAAATAACGTCTTTCGACGTTTTGATAGAAATTCCAAAAGGAAGCAGAAACAAGTATGAATATGATTTTGAGCTAAAAAGAATCCGTTACGACAGGATGATTTTTTCCTCTATGATGTACCCTGCAGATTATGGGTTTGTACCAGAAACCTTAGCGTTGGACGGCGATCCATTAGACGTTTTGGTATTGGTTACCGAGCCTACATTCCCAGGATGTGTTATGGAAGTGAAGCCTATCGGTGTTTTTCATATGACCGATGAGAAAGGACCAGATGAAAAAGTAATCTGTGTGCCAGTTTCCGATCCGGTTTGGAACAGGATCAATGACCTAACTGAGTTAAATCCACATTTAATCAAAGAAATCGAGCATTTCTTTAAAGTTTATAAGGATTTGGAAAAGAAAAAAGTTGATGTTGGTGGATGGGGTAATATTGATGAAGCCAAGGAAATAGTAGCAAAATGCATACAGAGATTTGAAGAGAGCGATGTGCCTACAAAGGACGTTACCATCAGATAAGTCATCGTAAATACAATATAAAAAAAGCAATATCATCCCCATGGTATTGCTTTTTTTATTCTCGTATATTTTCTTACTTTTAGGGACAACCAATAATAAATAATCAAACCAATGGATTCAATAATTATGTATGTGCCTATTATTATGGCATTAATAGGCTTGGCTTTTATGGCCGTAAAACGGTCTTGGGTATTAAATCAAAATGCGGGTGATGGAAAAATGAAAGAGATTTCGGAGTACATCTATGAAGGTGCCTTGGCCTTCTTAAAAGCAGAATATAAATTATTGACTTTCTTCGTGATTGCTGCTTCCATAGCTTTGGCTGCAGTGTCTTTTATTGTTCCTACTACGCATATCCTTATTGTCGTAGCCTTTATTTTTGGAGCGTTTTTTTCTGCGCTTGCAGGAAATATGGGAATGAAAATTGCAACTAAAACCAATGTACGGACTACCCAGGCAGCACGTACAAGCTTGCCTCAAGCCTTAAAAGTTTCCTTCGGCGGAGGAACTGTAATGGGGTTGGGCGTAGCTGGTTTGGCTGTTTTGGGTCTGACTTCCTTTTTTATTCTCTTGTTTCAGTATTTTATGAACGGTACATGGACTTCTACCGATGACATGACCATTGTTTTAGAGACCTTGGCCGGCTTTTCCCTAGGCGCAGAATCTATTGCGCTTTTTGCTAGGGTAGGCGGCGGAATTTATACGAAGGCTGCCGATGTGGGAGCAGACCTTGTAGGGAAAGTAGAGGCCGGTATTCCGGAAGACGATCCTCGTAACCCCGCTACTATTGCCGATAATGTTGGGGATAATGTTGGGGATGTAGCCGGAATGGGAGCCGATTTGTTCGGGTCTTATGTGGCGACTGTTTTGGCCGCCATGGTGTTGGGGAATTATGTGATTAAAGATATGGGGGGTGCCCTTGACGATAATTTTGGGGGGATAGGTCCTATTTTATTGCCTATGGCTATTGCTGGTTTTGGAATTTTATTTTCCATAATCGGTACCATGTTGGTGAAAATAAAAAGTAATGATGCTAAAGAAAAGCAGGTGCAAGCCGCTTTAAACGTTGGGAATTGGGTGTCTATTGGACTTACCCTGGTTTCTTGCTTTGTCCTGGTAAAATATTTATTGCCACAAACCATGCAAATGGAATTTTTTGGGGAGGGATTAAAAGATATATCTTCGATGAGGGTGTTTTATGCCACCGTCATTGGCTTAACAGTGGGGGGTGTTATTTCTTCCGTTACGGAATATTATACAGGTTTGGGAACTAAACCTGTATTGGCTATTGTCCAAAAATCCAGTACCGGAGCAGGAACTAATGTGATTGCCGGTTTGGCAACAGGGATGATCTCTACTTTTCCGACAGTTATAATTTTTGCTGCCGCTATTTGGTCCTCTTATGCCTTGGCAGGTTTTTATGGTGTGGCTTTAGCAGCCTCGGCAATGATGGCTACTACAGCCATGCAACTCGCTATAGACGCCTTTGGTCCTATCGCTGATAACGCCGGGGGGATTGCCGAAATGAGTGAACAAGATCCCATTGTACGAGAGCGTACCGATATTTTGGACTCTGTAGGGAATACTACTGCAGCTACGGGCAAGGGCTTCGCAATTGCTTCGGCAGCCTTAACCTCTTTGGCTTTGTTTGCGGCCTATGTAACCTTTACCGGTATAGATGGTATAAACATCTTTAAAGCTCCTGTATTGGCCATGCTTTTTGTAGGAGGGATGGTCCCAGTGGTGTTCTCTGCCCTTGCTATGAATTCCGTGGGGAAAGCTGCGATGGATATGGTATACGAAGTACGTAGGCAGTTTAAAGAAATTGCTGGCATTATGGAAGGTACTGCAAAACCGGATTACGCCAAATGTGTAGATATTTCTACCAAAGCCGCCTTGCGCGAAATGATGTTGCCTGGGGTGTTGACCATTGGTTTTCCTATTGCAATTGTTTTGTTAGGGAAATTGGTATACAATGAAGACAATCAGTTGATTGCCGAAATGTTGGGCGGATATATGGCCGGAGTGACCGTATCTGGGGTCTTATGGGCAATTTTTCAAAACAATGCCGGGGGAGCTTGGGACAATGCTAAAAAATCTTTCGAGGCAGGTGTCGAAATTAATGGGGAAATGACCTATAAAGGATCCGATGCGCATAAGGCTGCTATAACTGGGGATACTGTGGGCGACCCCTTTAAGGATACCTCAGGACCTTCGATGAATATTTTGATAAAACTTACTTGTTTGATAGGCTTGGTGATAGCGCCTATTTTAGGTGGGCATGCCATTCCTCAGAAAGGGGACAAAAAAGAGGTTAAGGTAGAAATGAAAGTGCAGAACAGTGAAAAGGCCGAAGCAATAGTTACGTATACCATAGTGGTTGATGGTGTGAAAAAGTCTCATGAAAAGGTTTTTGAGGGCACCAAGGCAGAAGTAAAGGCGCAATTGGATGCCTTTGAGGAAAACACCTTGAATTCGGCGAACAAAAACCAAAAAATAGTAATCGAAAAAATAGATATTAACAAGTAAATTTATTTTTAACCGGAATTAAACAGTTTGAGCAGGTATTGTTGCAGTTGCTGTTTTTTGGTATTATATTTAAAAACCTCGTTTAATTTAACGGGGTTTTATTTTTGTATCGATTAGTTTTTTAGGATGAATTATGAAGATTTAACCACATTGGGTATAGCCTTCGGTATTGGATTGTTGGTGGGAATGCAGCGACAAAAATCTAATAGCGAAATGGCAGGGGTACGTACCTTTACCTTGATAGCGATATTAGGGGTGCTCGGTGGTTTCTTATCCCGGGACTACGATAATCCGTT
The DNA here is from genome assembly GCF_012272855.1 of Arenibacter sp. 6A1. Lineage (GTDB taxonomy): Bacteria > Bacteroidota > Bacteroidia > Flavobacteriales > Flavobacteriaceae > Arenibacter. The sequence continues at coordinate 190,069 of NZ_JAAXCQ010000003.1, forward strand.
TATATTGCCAGTTTTAGGACTGGGCATTACTGCTCTTTTGGTGGTTGCCAATATTATTAAGGTAAAGGCAATTTCCCGGGCCGACGTGGGGCAGACAACAGAAGTGGCTGCTTTATTGATGTTTGCAATTGGGGCCTATTTGGTAATGGGCGATAGGATATTGGGAATAATTATTGGCGGTGCAATGGCAGTGCTTTTATATGTTAAAGAACGCCTGCATGCCCTTATAGATAATTTGAAAGAAAAGGATCTAGAAGCTATAATGACCTTTGCCGGGATTTCTTTGGTCATTTTACCGTTACTGCCCAATAGAAATTTTGGGCCCTACGAAGTTTTAAACCCCAGGAATATTTGGTTAATGGTTACCTTAATTGTAGGGTTAAGTGTATTGGGGTATTTTATTTACAAAATTGTCGGTAAAAAATTAGGGGTCATTTCCAATGGTATATTGGGTGGATTGATAAGTAGTACCGCGACAACGGTCAGTTATGCTCAAAGAACGTCCAATGCTGTTTCTATAAGTAAGCTGTCGGCTTTTGTAATCACCACGGCATCGACCATAGCCTTGGCAAGAGTGATGGTTGAGGTAGGTGTGGTGATTCCCGAAAGGATATCAGAAGTGTTGTTGCCGTTATTGGTCCAATTCTTTGTAATGGCCTTTATTTGTGTTGGATTATTTTATAGGATTCAAAAGGACGAATCGGACGATGAAATGCCAGAGCCCGATAATCCTGCACAATTGAAAAGTGCCTTGATTTTTGGCTTGCTTTACGGGGTAATTTTATTGGCCGTGGCATTTACAAAAGAAGAATTTGGAAATGAAGCCCTGTATTTGGTAGCCATAATCAGTGGCCTTACAGATGTAGATGCCATTACCCTTTCTTTATCCCAAATTATAAAGACCAACACCTTGGATCCGACTACTGGATGGAAGTTGATACTGTTAGCTTCCTTGTCTAATTTAGTTTTTAAGGGTGTTTTAGTGGCTGTTTTAGGACCTAAAGAGCTCACAAAATGGGTGTCATTATCCTTTGGGATAGCTGTAATATTAGGTTTATGTATAATTGGCTTTTGGCCAGAATCCTGGAATTTTAATTAGATGTGGTTTTTAAAAAAAGCAGATCCTTTACAGCTAATCGGTTTTCAAACCTACGGAACGGATACTCATCTCTACATTAAAGGGAGGGCCTTGGAGGATGAAAATATAGACCTGTCGGAAAAAAGTGTTTTGGGATTATTGGTGAATACATGGAAACGTTTTGAGACCGATGTAATTGGGAATAGTAAATTAATTCTTAAGCTTCCTGACGGGAAGGAATACAGCTTTAAAACGAATCGAGAAGGGTATTTTTATTTATATCTCACCGGTTCTAATTTGCGGGCGATGTGTAATAAAGAAGGGTGGCTTCCTTATGAGCTCTCCTTTGCCGATACCACAGTAAAAAGAAAAATAATTCAGGAAAATCGTTTTCCTGGAGAAATGTTGATACCTGCGGTCGAGGCCGATTTTGGGATTATCAGTGATATTGACGATACTATCTTGCATACCGGAGTGGTTTCTCTATTAAAATGGCGGGTAATTTATAATACCTTTTTAAAAACTCCAGAAAATAGGATACCTCTTAAAGGGGCTTCGGATTTTTACCATTTGTTGCATAGGGGAGGTGGAGGCAATAATGCAAATCCTATTTTTTATGTCAGTAACAGTCCTTGGAACTTATATCGTTATTTGGAGTTTTTTTTAAAGAACAATAATTTTCCACGGGGGCCTATATTGCTGCGAAGTTTTAGGGCCTTGTTTAAAAAAGCTGCCTCCTGGGAGCTTTCCCATAAATATCATGAAATTCAAAATATATTAAAAACATTCCCTCAGCTATCTATTATACTGATAGGGGATGCAGGGGAGAGCGATGCTGATATTTACCGGGAAATAGCCCGTAAATACCCCAAGAGAATATTGGCGATTTACCTGCATAGTGTAAAGCATAGGAAAAAAATGGATCGTATAAGAAATCTGTACAAAGACTTTAAGGCCTGCCCTGTCTTACTTGTAGAGAACAGCGATCAGGCCATTGAACATGCCAGAAAAAATGGCTTTATAAAATGATAAAATTTAAAATAAACCGTTTATTTCTGCATCAATTTTATTGATCACCAATCCCAGGTCTTCCGGGGAATCAACGAAATTAAGTTTGTCGACATCAATCACCAATAGGTTCCCTTTGTTATAGCTCTGTATCCAGGCCTCATACCGCTCATTTAGCCTACTTAAGTAGTCTATAGAAATAGAATTCTCGTAATCTCGGCCTCTCTTATGTATTTGGTCTACAAGATTAGGGATGGAGCTTCTTAGGTAAATCAACAAATCGGGAGGCTGTACCAGTGATTCCATCAGTTCAAAAAGACCCGAATAATTTTCAAAATCTCTATTGGTCATTAATCCCATGGCGTGTAAATTGGGGGCAAAAATATGAGCATCCTCATAAATGGTCCTATCCTGGATGACGTTTTTACCGCTTTTCCTTATCTGTAATATTTGCTTGTACCGACTGTTTAAAAAATAAATCTGAAGGTTAAAACTCCATCTTTCCATCTGATTGTAAAAATCATCCAAATATGGGTTGTCTACAACATCTTCGAAATGAGCCTCCCATTGGTAGTGCTTGGCCAGTAATGCGGTTAGTGTTGTTTTTCCGGCCCCGATATTTCCAGCTACTGCAATATGCATAGATAATATAATTATAATTAATGTCCATACCCTACTGATAGGGTGGTACAATATACAAGATATCATTGATTAAGTTAAAATCTTTATCGCTTTATCGGACAAAAAATAGCGAGCAAATAGAAAACCAGTTTTTTTAGGCTGTAGGTTTAAACCATATGTTCGTATGACAGTCATAGTATTAATATAAAATGTAAAAATATGATTCGGTTTCTTTTTTTAGTAGTAGCCTTAATGATAAGTTCCATAAGGAGTTATTCTCAAGATTTTCAGGGAGAAGTGACTTATTTTAGTAGAACTGCAGTCGATTTGGATCTAAGTGATCGTGAGATGCCAGAAGAACGCAAAAAGCAAATCATGCAACGTATCAAAGAAGCCAATGAGCGCTCCTATGTGTTGACCTTCGATAGGAATGCTTCCATTTATAAAGAAGAAGTTACAAATAGGCCTGCAAACACACGGGGTAGAATGAGGGTTGGTATGCGAGGCAATTCTGGAGGGGATTTTTATAAAAATCTTGTCACTGAAAACTATTTGCAGCAACAAGATCTTATGGGGAAGGCTTTTATTGTTGAAGATACTTTAGAGAAATTGGATTGGAATCTTGTCAACGAAACAAAAAAAATAGGCAATTATACCGTTTCCAAAGCAACCGCAAAAAAAATCGTGAAGCGTCCTAATAGAAATGCATTTAGGCGGAATAGTGAAAAAGATGCCGAAACGGAACAGCCGCTATTTACAGAAAAAGAAATAGAGGTAGAGGCCTGGTATACGTTGGAAATTCCTATAAACCAAGGACCGGGTGAGTATTGGGGGCTTCCAGGACTTATTTTGGAAATTAATGATGATACTACAAATCTGCAATGCATTAAAATTGTCCTAAATCCGAGTGAAAAAAAGGATATCGTAGCGCCTCACAAAGGAAAAAAAATGAGCAAGGATAAATACGAGGAGATCTATCAAAAGAAAATGGAGGAAATGAGACAAAACTTTCGTGGCCGTAATGGTAATGGTGGTGGGAGAAGGCCTTAATATAAAATCTTGAGGATTAATTTGCCTTTTAAATATGAGGAGTACACCTTGTATTAAGTACTGATTAAAGTTTTTAGTGTAAGACTTTAGGATTTGTGAGGTTTGTTAAATGACGAGCATCAAAGGTTTTTAGGATGGATTAATGGAGAAAGTAAATGGTGAAAACATATCGTTTGGAAATAACGAGCAGTGTGTGATTAGGAAGGCCGTGGTTGTAAAGGATTGATCTAATAGCTGTGGGTATTTTTTAGGGGAATAAAAATAGTTGTTAAACCTTTTTTGAAAGCTCAAGATTTCTTGTACTTTTGTCTGCGAATTTAAAGAGGAAGGATTTGACTGATTGCAACCTCAAATACTGAATTTGTTTTTGGGACTATTATAGGAACGGAAATAGGTTCGGCATTCTAAAAATGCTAAAGCAGTTTATGTTGTCTCTACATCGGAATCTCAGCATCCACTCTTCTTTAGTGTACAGGTCAAATTCTTATTCGTAAAACTAAAGTAAGTAAGAAAGAGATTATGGCATATTTATTTACCTCAGAATCGGTTAGTGAGGGACACCCAGATAAAATAGCAGATCAAATTAGCGATGCCTTATTAGATAACTTTTTGGCATTTGATCCTGATAGCAAAGTAGCTTGTGAAACATTAGTAACCACAGGACAAGTAGTCTTGGCCGGGGAAGTAAAAAGTCACACCTACTTAGATGTGCAGCAAATAGCTAGAGACGTAATTAACAGAATTGGATATACCAATGGCGATTATAAATTTAGTGGCGACTCTTGTGGTGTTATTTCTTTAATACACGAGCAATCACAAGAAATCAACCAAGGTGTAGATCGTGGTACTAAGGAAGAGCAAGGCGCAGGTGATCAGGGGATGATGTTTGGTTATGCTACCAAGGAAACCGAAAACTACATGCCCTTGGCATTGGATATTTCCCATAAAATATTACAGGTATTGGCAGATTTGAGACGTGAAGGGAAAGCAATATCCTATTTACGACCAGATGCCAAGGCCCAGGTAACCATAGAGTATTCTGACGACAATATACCACAGCGTATAGATACTATTGTAGTGTCTACCCAACACGATGAGTTTGGAGAAGATGAGGAGATGTTGGCGAAAATTAAGGAGGATATTTTATCCATTCTTATACCAAGGGTAAAGGAACAATTACCAGCGAACATTCAGTTGTTGTTTAACGATACTATTACCTATCATATCAACCCTACCGGGAAGTTTGTAATTGGTGGTCCTCATGGGGATACCGGTTTAACCGGAAGAAAGATCATCGTAGATACCTACGGGGGTAAAGGTGCCCATGGTGGTGGTGCTTTCAGTGGAAAGGATCCGAGCAAGGTAGATCGTAGTGCGGCCTATGCTGCAAGACATGCCGCCAAGAATTTGGTAGCCGCAGGGGTAGCCGACGAAATATTGGTGCAGGTAAGTTATGCTATTGGAGTGGTAGAGCCAACTTCGATATTTGTAGATACTTATGGTACTTCTAAGGTTGCTCTTAGCGATGGTGCCATTGCGGAAAAAGTCGCGCAATTGTTCGATATGCGTCCTTTTGCCATCGAAGAACGTTTAAAATTAAGAAATCCAATATATTTGGAATCTGCCGCTTACGGTCATATGGGGAAAGAGCCTAAAACAGTTACTAAGGTTTTTGAATCGCCCTATAACGGTAGAATAGAAAAGGAAGTGGAATTGTTTACCTGGGAAAAACTAGATGCCCTGGATTTGGTGAAAAAAGCATTTAATTTATAAATTATAGGCAAAAGTTAGGAGATTAAAATTTTCCGTGCCTATATTTGTAATCACAAAGTTCAAACACTTATTGAATTGTTATCAAGAAAGGTGGAGGGAATAGACCCTTTGAAACCTTAGCAACCCTTTGCCACAATATGCAATGAAGGTGCTAAATTCTATTCGAAAAGGAGATCATCATTGGTGAACTCTAAATGTTTTTCGGAATAGATAACGATCAAATTACTTTCCGTAATTTTCACTTTCTTTTTAGCTTTTTGATTTTATGATAGTGCGCAGTGCGCAATTGTCTGTTTTGAATTTTTAACTTATATATTTTAATAATTTAAAAAAAACAATAAAATCATGAGTACTCAAAAATTTGCAACCAACGCTTTACATGCCGGTCACGACACTAATTTAACCGGAGGTACAAGAGCAGTGCCTATTTATCAAAATACGGCTTATGTTTTTAATGATACCGACCATGCTGCCGGGCTTTTCAATTTATCGCAACCTGGTTATATCTATACTAGATTGAACAACCCTACCAACGATGTTTTAGAACAGCGTTTAGCCGCTTTAGAAGGTGGAATTGGTAGTGTCGTAACTGCTTCTGGTACTGCGGCCATATCTACCGCTTTATTGGTATTGTTAAAGGCAGGTGATCATATTGTAGCTTCTAGCAGTTTGTATGGAGGAACCTATAATTTATTGGCGGTTACCCTACCTAGAGTTGGAATTACGACCACTTTTGTAGATCCGTCAGATGCCGCTAACTTTACCGATGCTATCCAAGAAAACACTAGGGCTATTTTTGTAGAATCTCTTGGGAATCCAAAATTGGACGTATTAGATCTTAAGGCTATTTCTGAGGAGGCTAAAAAAGCTAAATTGCCGTTTATTGTAGATAATACTGTAGCTACTACAGCTTTAGTAAAGCCTATAGAGCACGGAGCAAACATTGTAATACACTCCTTGACAAAATATGTAAATGGTAACGGAACGGCTATGGGCGGCGTTATTATCGATGCCGGTACTTTTGATTGGAGCAGTGGTAAATTCCCGGAATTTACGGAACCTTCACCAGGATACCACGGTTTAGTTTACCACGATGCCTTGGGGGCAGCAGCCTTTATTGCTAAGGTAAGAATAGAAGGTCTTAGAGATCTTGGGGCGGCATTGAGCCCTTTTAATGCATTTCAGATCATACAAGGTTTAGAGACTTTGGAGCTTCGTATTAAAAAACACAGTGAGAACGCCTTGACACTTGCCCAATGGTTAGAAAGCAGAGAAGAGGTTGAATGGGTTAATTACCCCGGACTAGCTTCGAGCCCATATAATGAGTTGGCGAAAAAATATTTGCCAAAAGGGCAAAGTGGTATCGTTACTTTTGGTGTAAAAGGAGGATTTGAATCTGCAAAGAAAGTTGTAGATCAAACTAAACTATTCTCTTTATTGGCCAATATTGGGGATTCTAAGTCATTAATAATTCACCCAGCTAGTACTACGCACCAACAATTGGATGAAAATGCACAGAAAACTACTGGTGTGAGTCCAGATTTAATTCGTTTATGTGTTGGTTTGGAGGATATAGAGGATATTAAAGCTGATTTAGAGCAGGCGTTTACAGCTATAGACAAATCGGTTTTAACAAAATAATCACTCGGCCCGTGGTTGGGAATCAACCCGGCTAATGTGAATAATACTTGGGAGTGCCTTTGGAAGCAGTTCTTGTAAAAGGTACTCCCTGTTTTTACCAAAACACCCATATTTAGAATTACAAATATTTATACGCACACACAATCCATGCTACAACAACTTACCCTTAGCAATTACGTTACTATTAGCGGCTTTTCGTTAGATATTACTTTGTCTTATGAGGTCTTCGGACGTCCCTTACATTCGGCGCCAATTATAATGGTTAATCATGCCCTGACCGGGAATTCGACCGTTGCCGGAGACAAGGGGTGGTGGACTACCTTAATAGGGGAAGGCAAATGTATAGATACCAATAAATATACTATTCTTTGTTTTAATATACCCGGAAACGGTTATGACGGATTTGTTATAGAAGAATATAAGGAATTTGTAGCTAAGGATATTGCGAAAATATTTCTTTTAGGGCTAGAGACCTTAAAAGTAACCAAACTATACTGCCTTATTGGAGGTTCTTTGGGAGGAGGAATAGCTTGGGAAATGGCCGCCATAGATCCAACCCTTACCCAACATCTTATTCCTGTGGCTTCCGATTGGAAGTCTACTGATTGGCTGATAGCGAATTGTCAAATACAAGAGCAGTTTTTGGTCAATTCTAAAAAGCCCGTTCACGACGCCCGTATGCACGCTATGTTGTGTTACAGGACGCCCGAATCTTTTAAGGAGCGTTTTAAAAGAAGCACCAATGAGGAGCTAAAGGTTTTTAACGTAGAAAGCTGGCTTACCCATCATGGTGAAAAACTTCAGCAACGTTTTCAGTTATCGGCTTATAAATTAATGAATCAATTGTTAAAAACCATCGACATTACTCGGGATGGAGAAGAGGCTTTTATCAATCTTCAAAATAGTAAAACCAATATACATATTATTGGGGTAGATTCTGATTTGTTCTTTACAGCCCAAGAAAATAAGGATACTTTTAAAAAATTAGCCCAAGCCAATAGCAATGTTACCTATGGGGAAATAAATTCTCTACATGGTCACGATGCCTTTTTATTAGAGTTTAACCAAATGGAAGAGCTGCTTAAAGGGGTATTTGAACGCAATGGCAAAGCTAAAAAGATCAAAGTTTTAAAATTTGGAGGAAAATCTTTGGCAAATGGCGAAGGATTGGACACTGTGCTACAAATTGTTGGTGATAAGATTAGCGAAGGAGGACATTTGGCGATGGTGCTTTCGGCAAGGAACAAGGCTACCGATGAATTGGAATCCCTATTAGAAAAAGCAGCTAAAGGAAAAGATTATCACAAAGGCTTTGAGGATTTTAAAAAATATCAACAATACAATATTGAAAACGTAGATCTTTCGCAAGAATTTAATGCTTTGTTAAGATTGTTTGAAGGGGTTGCCCTTCTAGGAGATTACAGCTTAAAAATTAAAGATCAGGTGTTGGCCTATGGCGAGCTTCTTTCTGCAAAAACAGTAACAGCTCTATTAGTATCGAAAGGGGTGAAGGCAAAGTTTATAGACTCTAGGGAGCTTATAAAAACAGATGCCAATTTTGGAGATGCCAAGGTGTTGGAAGCTATTTCCAAAGAGAATGTTACTCGGGAATTTGCAAGCTTGGGAGCATATGATGTGGTAGTGACTACCGGTTTTATTTCATCTACACTAGCGAATGAAACCACTACCTTGGGTAGAAACGGTAGTAATTATTCTGCCGCCTTGTTAGCCAATTACTTAAATGCCGAAGAGTTGCAGAACTATACGCATGTAGACGGTATTTTTACGGCGAATCCTGATTTGGTATCCGATGCAAAAAGAATTTCGGAACTATCCTATAGCGAAGCCAATGAATTGGCCAATTTTGGCGCCAATATTTTACATGCCAAAACGATTATTCCTTTGATAGAAAAGAATATTCCACTTAGGATCCTAAATACTTTTAACGGGGACAATGAAGGTACATTAATCAGTGCCAAAACGAGTAAGGAGGGTATAAAATCGCTCTCTGTGATTGAAAATATGGCCTTGATTAATTTGGAAGGTCGTGGTTTATTGGGGAAAGTAGGGGTCGATGCCCGTATTTTTAGAGCCTTGGGGAATAATAATATTAGTGTTAGTATTATCTCACAGGGATCTTCGGAGAGAGGAATCGGTTTGGTGGTAGATGCCAAAAATGCGGCCTTGGCAAAATCGTGCTTGGAAGAAGAATTCCAAACCGATTTTCAACTTCAGGATATCAATAATATCACCGTGGTAGATCAGGTATCCGTGGTTTCTATTGTAGGACAGGATCTGAGTACTTTTCACAAGCCGTATAATGCTTTGATAAAAAACCAGATAGTGCCTCTTTTGTTCAATAATACCATTTCGGGGAAGAACGTGAGTTTGGTACTTAAGAAAACGGATTTAACCAAGGCCCTTAACGTAATGCACGGGCAGATCTTTGGCTTCAGCAAAAAGGTGAATATTGCCATATTTGGACATGGGACCGTAGGGGGGACCTTAATTGACCAAATCTTGAAATCGAATGCAACCATAGAAAAACGCAAGGGAGTTCATTTAAATGTATTTGCCGTTGCCAATTCTAAAAAGGTGTTGTTGGAAAAGAATGGTATTTCTGAAAATTGGAAGGCTGGTTTAGAGACAAAGGCTGTTCCTTATACTTTAAAGGATGTTTTTGCCTATGCAAAAGCCAATCATTTAGAGAACCTTATCGCTGTTGATAATACGGCCAATAAGGATTTTGTAGCACATTATATCGAATTTGTAGAAAACGGTTTCGACTTGGTGTCATCCAATAAAATTGCCAATACACTCGACTTTGATTATTACCAAGACCTAAGAGAGGTATTGGCTAAAAACCAGAAACAATACTTGTACGAAACCAATGTGGGAGCAGGGCTACCATTGATAGATACTATTAAGTTGTTGCATTTATCTGGCGAGAATATTACAAGGATAAAAGGAGTGTTCTCTGGATCTTTGAGCTATATATTTAATACCTTTTCGGAAAAAGAAGCCCAGTTTTCCGAAATCTTAAAGGAGGCGATGGAAAAAGGATTTACAGAACCAGACCCTCGAGAGGACCTTTCTGGGAATGATGTGGGCAGAAAATTATTGATTTTAGCCAGGGAACTCGATTTGCGAAATGAATTTTCCGATATCAATATTGAGAACCTTATTCCCGAGGCTTTACAGGGAGGTGATGTAAAAGAGTTTTTAGCTCATTTGAATGTCTTGGACGAAAAGTTCAGTGCGATAAAGAAGGCGCAAAAACCAGATCATGTTCTTAGGTATATAGGGGACCTGTCTGGGGACCTACAAAGGGAAAAAGGAAACCTAGACGTACAATTGGTGTCGGTGCCAAAAGAGAGTGCGCTAGGACAAATAAAAGGATCCGATTCTATTATTGAAATTTATACGGAGTCATACGGAGAGCATCCTTTGGTAATACAAGGGGCAGGTGCCGGGGCTGCCGTAACGGCAAGAGGTGTTTTTGGAGATATTCTAAGGATCGCAGAGAAAGGTTAATTACCTGCTAAATTAATTGAAGTGGTGCTCCTTGGGGCACCATGGATTTTTAATAAGTAGAAATAGACAAAAATGAGTGAAATGAAAAAAAGATATGAGTTCGAAACAGAAGCAATACGTACTCAAATAGAGCGTACCAAATTCTTAGAACATTCGGCTCCAATATATATGACTTCTAGTTTTGTGTTTGAAGATGCGGAAGATATGCGCGCTTCATTTGCAGAAGAGAAAGATCGTAATGTATACTCTAGATATAGTAACCCTAATTCTTCGGAATTTATAGACAAGGTCTGTAAAATGGAAGGAGCCGAGGCAGGTTTTGCATTTTCCTCGGGAATGGCGGCGGTGTTTTCGACCTTTGCCGCATTATTGAATAGCGGGGATCATGTAATTTCTGCGCGTAGTATTTTTGGATCTACCCATACGTTACTGACTCAATTTTTGCCCAAATGGAATATTTCGACCTCTTATTTTGAGATCGATGCCTTGGACGAAATTGATGCCATGGTTGGCCCGAACACTAAAGTTCTTTATGCAGAAACCCCTACCAATCCTGGAGTCGATGTGCTAGATCTAGAAGTCTTGGGAGCCATAGCCAAAAAGCACAACCTATTATTGATCATTGATAATTGTTTTGCTTCACCTTACTTGCAACAGCCTATAAAATTTGGCGCCGATTTGGTCATCCATTCTGGTACCAAACTTATGGATGGTCAGGGCAGGGTCTTGGCAGGAATTACCGTGGGGAGTGCCGAATTGATCGATAAAGTGTACCGGTTTTCTAGAATTACGGGTCCGGCATTGTCGCCTTTTAATGCTTGGATACTCTCTAAAAGTTTGGAGACCCTTGCCCTTCGTGTTGACAAACATTGCGCTAATGCATTGAAATTAGCCGAATTCTTAGAATCTCATCCAAAGGTAAATTGGGTGAAATACCCATTCTTAAAATCACACCCTCAATATGAGGTGGCTAAAAAACAAATGAAAGCAGGTGGATGTGTCTTAGCTTTTGAAGTTAAGGGAGGGATAGAAGCTGGAGAAAAATTCTTTAATGCTATAAAACTACTTTCATTGTCGGCCAATTTAGGCGATTCTAGAAGTATCGTTACGCATCCGGCCTCTACCACGCATAGCAAGCTGTCTCAAGAAGACAGGCTAGCCGTTGGTATTACTGGCGGTACCGTACGTGTTTCTGTAGGCTTGGAACATATAAATGACATTATACAGGATGTAGAACAGGCGTTGGCCCATTAGTTCTAGTCCGATACAGTGTTAATGACCTGTTTATTTTAAAGTAGGTATAGGCTTAGGCCTAATAGGAAGCGGAAATTATCGCAGTAAATTTGGTATTCGAATTAAAATGGCGATAATTTCCGAATTTCCTTATCTTCGTGCCATGCTTTCAAAAAAGACTAAATACGGATTAAAAGCACTGACCTTTTTGGCAACACAAAAGGATCAACAGCCTGTGCAGATTTCTGAAATTGCCAAACAGGAGAATATTTCTCAAAAGTTTTTGGAAAGTATCCTATTAACATTACGTAAATCGGGCGTTTTGGGTTCCAAGAAAGGAAAAGGAGGAGGTTACTACCTTATAAAGGACCCTGCCGATATTTCTATGACTACGGTAATGCGTGTTTTGGAAGGTCCCATCGCTATGGTACCCTGTGTCAGTCTCAATTTTTATGAAAAATGTAGCGATTGCCCTAGTGAAGAAAGTTGTTCTGTACATAAATTGATGCTACAGGTACGCGATAGTACTTTGGAGGTTTTTAGGAATACAACCTTGGCCGACTTAGTGCCGTAATCCGTTTATATCCTTCATAATATCATCTAATTAGCTTCCGAAACTTTATAAAAGTCTTAAAAACTTGTTTAGGATTTATTAAATATTTGCGTCAATTTTTATTAATCTACTAAAACTATAGGGTAATCGGGAAATTAATTGGCTTTTAGTGTGGTCGATTGAAAAAAACATTTACTTTTGCTTACTCTATTAAACCGATAGGGTAATAAGTAAAACGTTTTTTAAATGATTGCTGAACAATTCATCACCAAAAATAATACTGCCACAAAAAGCTATAAAGCTGACAGGCATTCTGAAAACCCAAAAAGGAGTATTGTAAAATCCATAAGTTGGAGGTTCATTGGTACTTTGGATACCATTGTTATCTCTTGGGTCGTAACAGGTACCTTAAGTGTTGCATTTTCCATTGGGGCAGTAGAGTTGTTTACAAAAATGATTCTTTATTTTTTCCATGAAAGAATATGGGACAGAATTAGTTGGGGAAAGTAGAAGGGATTAATTAAAAACATTAAAGCATCGGAACAAATGGGATTTACAGAAGATCAAATTAAGAAATTAAACATACATTTTAAGGGTATTCCGCCAGAGGAAATTATTTCTTGGGCGATTCAAAATGCCAAAAGACCTGTGGTTACGACAAATTTTAGACCGTATGAGGTAGCCATTTTATATGCTGTTACCCATGTAGATGTAAGTGTGCCGGTGGTGTGGTGCGATACAGGTTACAATACCCCAAATACTTATAAACATGCCGAGGAATTAATCTCGAGCTTGCAGTTAAATATAAAATTATACGTTCCAAAGCAAACTACGGCTCATAGAGATGCTGTTATGGGGATCCCTACTATTGATGATCCACGTCATAAAGTGTTTACGGAACAGGTGAAGTTAGAGCCTTTTAAAAGGGCAATGGAAGAGCATAAACCAGATGTTTGGTTTACCAATCTTCGCCAGGGGCAGACAGCTTTAAGGGATTCCTTGGATATTTTAAGCCTCAGCAAGGACGGAGTGTTAAAAGTAAGCCCGTTTTATCATTATAGCGATACCCAATTGGATGCCTATTTAAAGGATCGAAATTTACCTAATGAGCATAAGTATTTTGATCCTACCAAAGTTTTGGAAAATAGGGAATGTGGCTTGCATACCTAATATTAACTAATCATTTCCGGTTCGGAAATCGTATCATAAAAAGACAATATATTGGAAACAGTAACAGAAGAAACACAGACAAAAGCAACAATATCCAACACATCGGTTTTGGAAATTAATGCTCTAGAAAGCGAAGCCATTTATATCTTTAGAGAAGTAGTGGCACAGTTTGAAAATCCCGTTCTTTTATTTTCAGGTGGTAAAGATTCCATCACTTTGGTTCGTTTGGCCCAAAAGGCATTTTTCCCTGCTAAGATTCCTTTTCCTTTAATGCATATCGATACCGGACATAATTTCCCGGAAACGATTGCTTTTAGGGATAAATTGGTAAAAGAGTTGGGAGTAGAGTTAATTGTTCGAAACGTTCAGGATTCAATCAATGAAGGCAAGGTTGTAGAAGAGACTGGTAAATATGCCAGTAGAAATATGTTGCAAACGACTACCCTCTTAGATGCTATTGAAGAATTTAAGTTCGATGCTTGTATCGGTGGAGCCCGTAGGGATGAAGAGAAGGCCAGGGCTAAGGAACGAATCTTTTCGGTAAGGGACGACTTTGGTCAGTGGGACGAAAAAAATCAACGCCCAGAATTATTCGATTTGCTGAATGGGGAAATAGAATTGGGACAAAATGTTAGGGTCTTTCCTATAAGTAACTGGACAGAGTTGGATGTATGGAGCTATATAGAAAAGGAACGCATCGAAATTCCGTCTATTTATTTTGCACATCAGAGAAACATATTTGTTAGGGATGGTCTTATTTGGTCTGCCGACGATGAGGTGGTATTTAGAGCAGAAGACGAGTTGGTAGAAGAAAAAACAGTTCGATTTAGAACCGTAGGTGATATGAGCTGTACAGCAGCGGTATTGTCTACTGCAGACACCATAGAAAAAGTTGTTAGTGAAATTAGGGATTCCAAAATTTCGGAAAGAGGAGCCCGTATCGATGATAAACGTTCCGAAGCGGCAATGGAAAAAAGAAAACAACAAGGTTACTTTTAAAAGCTGCAGTTACCCTTGGTCCTAGGATTAAAATGGTAGCGAAAAACGGAATACAAATTACAGAATACAAAAAAACATGGAAGTACTTAAAATAGCAACAGCAGGTAGTGTAGACGATGGTAAAAGTACCTTGATAGGGCGGTTGCTTTACGATACAAAATCTTTGACAGACGATAAGGTAGAAGCGATTCGAAAAAGTAGTGAACAAAGAGGATATGATTATCTTGATTTCTCCTTTGCTACGGACGGATTGGTAGCAGAAAGAGAACAAGGTATTACTATTGATGTAGCCCACATTTATTTCTCTACCCTTAAAAAAAGTTATATCATAGCCGATACTCCTGGGCATGTAGAGTATACTCGTAACATGGTTACTGGGGCTTCGACTTCACAAGTAGCTATTATCCTTATCGATGCAAGGAAGGGTGTGATAGAGCAAACCTACCGTCACTTTTTTATCAATAACTTACTAAGGGTTAAAGATATCATTGTGGCGGTGAACAAAATGGATTTAGTAGATTACTCCGAGGAGGTCTTTAACGATATCAAAAGCGATTTTGAAGCCTTGAATGCGGTGAGTACCTATGCGGAGCAACAGCTTACCTATATTCCCGTAAGTGCTCTAAAAGGAGATAATATTGTAGAAAAAACAGATGCCATGCCTTGGTACGATGGCGATACTATTTTAGGACATTTAGAGCAACTAGAAGTATCCGATGTACAGGATGGTGGGCAAACTCGTTTTGCCGTTCAGAACGTTATTCGTCCTAAAACAGAAGAATACCACGACTTTAGAGGATTTGCCGGAAAAATTAAAGGCGGAAAATTAAAGGTCGGTGACAAAATTACTGTATTGCCTTCCCTGACACAATCTAAAGTGAAGGAAATATACTTCTTTGACAAAACGTATCAGGAGGCCGCGGCAGGTAGTTCGGTGGTGATTACCTTAGAAGATGAAATCAATATTACCAGAGGTGATATGTTGGTGAAATCGGATGAGCTTCCTAAAATAGAAAAACAAATAGAGGCTACAGTTTGTTGGATGGACAACAAACAATTGCAACCAGGTGCAAAATATTTGATTCAGCACAATACGAATAAGGTGTTGTCTAAAATAGATGGTGTAAAACATGTCATCTCTACGCAATATGGTAGTCATCAGGATGCTAATAATAAATTAGCCTTGAATGAAATTGGATCCGTTAGTATAAAACTTAGTAAGCCTATTTTTTATGATTCCTATCAGGACAATAAGGCAAACGGTTCCTTTATACTGATCGACCCCCAAACAAATGCTACGGCCGGAGTAGGTTTTATTGATTAACAACGGAGCTGTTTCCATAGGGGAACAGAATCCGTTTGAATTGATAATCTATAAAGTCTATAGGATAAGCATATTAAAAATAGTCTCGTACAGAATTAAAATAAAGTAAAATGCAGAGTTTCAGAACAGAAATAGAAAACCCGATAGTAGAAAAGGACATCATTGCATTGGAAGCCAAAATCCGGGAGTTTAAAGAGGGAAAACTCGATGAGGAAAAATTCCGTAGTCTTCGATTGGCCCGTGGTATTTATGGCCAAAGACAGCCAGGGGTTCAAATGATTCGGATTAAATTACCATATGGGAAGGTTTCTTCCAATCAGTTGAGAAGAATTACTGATGTCTCCGAGGAGTATTCTACTGGGCGTCTGCATATTACCACTAGACAAGATATTCAGATTCATTATGTGGATATTGACCGTACTCCGGAATTGTGGGCACAACTTGATAAAGATGATATTACCATTCGTGAAGCTTGTGGTAATACGGTCCGAAATGTAACCGCAAGTGAAACGGCTGGTATAGATGTTGATGAACCTTTTGATGTTTCTCCATATGCCCATGCCTTGTTTCAATACTTTTTAAGAAATCCGGTAAGTCAGGAAATGGGAAGAAAATTTAAAGTTTCTTTCTCTGCCAGTGATAAAGATACGGGACTTTCCTATATGCACGATTTAGGCTTTATAGCGAAGATAGAAAATGGTGTTCACGGATTTAAAGTATTATTGGGAGGTGGATTAGGTTCTCAGCCCAGACATGCCGATGTGTTATATTCATTTTTAGAAGCCGAAAAAATAATTCCTTTAATGGAAGGTGTTGTTCGGGTTTTTGATCGCTATGGGGAACGTAAGAGTAGAGCAAAAGCTAGGTTGAAGTTCTTGTTGAAGGATATAGGTTTAGACGGATTTAAGGAATTATTGGAAGAAGAGCAACTAGCCATACCTTTTGCCACCTATGCGATTGATGTAGATGCGTATCCAAAAGTAAAGATTGCCGAGCCTAGTGAGATCCCTTCTGTTGTGATCAAGGACGAGAAAGCTTTTGAACAGTGGAAATCGACTAACTTGATAGCTCAAAAACAAAAAGGCTATGTCGCTATTGGGATTAAAGTATTGTTGGGCGATTTTTATATAGAAAAAGCGCGAGCCTTAGCAGATTTAGTAGAAGCGTATGCTGCGGGAGAGTTTAGATTATCTCTTCGTCAGAATATATTGATTCCTTATGTTAAGGAAGAATTAGTACCTTTCTTTTACCAAGAATTGGAAAAGTTAGGATTTGCAGAAGCCGGATACAACAAGGCTTTGGATATTACCGCTTGTCCTGGTACGGATACTTGTAATTTAGGGATTGCCAGTAGTACGGGAATAGCTGAAGAACTAGAACGGGTTATTAAAGCAGAATACCCTGACTATATCAATAATCCAGATGTGGTTATTAAAATCAGTGGCTGTATGAATGCTTGTGGGCAGCACAATATGGCCCATATTGGTTTCCAAGGGATGTCTATAAGAACCAAGGATAAATTAGTGGCCCCTGCCTTACAAGTATTGTTGGGTGGTGGTAATTTTGGAAATGGAGAAGCTCGTTTTGCCGATAAGGTGATTAAAATACCGAGCAAAAGAGGACCAGAAGCATTGCGATTAATACTTGATGATTTTGAGGCTCATGGGAAGAATCTTTCTTTTGAGGCTTATTACGAAGAAAAGGGGCAGTTATATTTTTATGATTTCCTAAAGCCTTTATCGGAAATAGATAATTTAACGGCCGATGATTTCATCGACTGGGGGAACACGGAGAAATATGAGCAAGCTATTGGAGTGGGCGAATGTGCCGGGGTAGTGATTGATTTGATAGCGACCCTTTTGTTTGACAGTGAGGAAAAAATAGAGACAGCCAAATTAAACCTAGAAGAGGAGAAGTGGACTGCCAGTATCTATCACGCCTATTCCTCTATGGTTAATACGGCAAAAGCCTTATTGACCTCCGAAAAGACAAAAGTGAATACCCATGCGAGTATCATCAAGGATTTTGATACCATTTTTGTGGCTTCCGGAAAGATAGCCTTAGAAGCGAGTTTTGAAGAATTAGTACTTCAAATAAACAAGAACAAACCATCGGAAGAATTTGCGAAAGGGTATTTGGAAACGGCAGAAGCATTTTTAGCGAAAGCACATACCTATAGAAAATTAGAACTTTCAGAAATTTAGAAAGATGAAGAAGAGCAGTATCAATACCCAAAACAATCCTATATCGCCAAAGGCGCGGCTTACTGTAGTAGGAGCCGGACCTGGGGATGTGGAACTGATAACGATAAAGGCTGTTAAGGCTTTGGAGGCGGCAGATGTTGTCTTGTACGATGCTTTGGTTGATGTTGCCTTGTTGAACTACGCACCTCAGGCCGAAAAGATATTTGTTGGTAAAAGAAAGGGGTGTTATGCCTATCAACAAACACAAATTAACGAGCTGATTGTCAGTAGAGGGAAATCGCACGGACATGTGGTTCGGTTAAAAGGGGGCGATCCCTTTGTTTTTGGCCGTGGAGCCGAAGAAATGGAATATGCGGCGAGCCATGGTTTAGAAGTGGCCTTAGTTCCTGGAATATCTTCATCGGTTGCGGTACCTGCATCACAGAATATTCCGGTAACAAAAAGAGGAGCAGCAGAGAGTTTTTGGGTGATTACCGGTACTACAAAGGATCATCAACTTTCTTCCGATGTTGCCTTGGCAGCGAAGTCTAATGCCACAGTAGTGATTTTAATGGGGATGAGCAAGCTTTCGGAAATAGTAGCCTTGTTTAATAAGGAAGGAAAAGCCAATACCCCTATAGCCATTATTCAAAATGGAACACGTGAAGACGAAAAATTAGGGATAGGGACTATTGCCAATATCACGGAAATAGTTGCTCAACAGCAATTGAGCAATCCAGCGATCATTATTATCGGGGAAGTGGTAAAACACCGCGAAACCGTATTGAATTATACAAACACGATTCAACAACATAACTTAAACAAAGAATCCTTGGTCTAAATGGGGTTTTAAATATTCATAAAGAATAAAATAAAGTAGCATGATAAAGACAGATATACTAATTATTGGCGCGGGGCCAACCGGATTGTTTACCGTTTTTGAAGCGGGTTTATTAAAATTGAAAACGCATTTAATCGATGCTTTGCCACAACCAGGTGGTCAATGTTCTGAAATCTATCCAAAAAAACCTATATATGATATTCCGGCCTTTCCAGAAATTCTCGCCGGGGATTTGGTTAAAAATTTAATGCAACAAATTCAGCCTTTCGAACCTGGTTTTACCTTGGGAGAAAGAGCAGAAACCTTAGATACCTTAGAAGATGGTTCTTTTATAGTCACCACCAACAAAGGTACAAAACACCACGCCCCAGTAGTGGTAATTGCTGGCGGATTGGGGTCTTTTGAGCCTAGGAAACCTTTGATTCCGAACATTCAGAATTTTGAGGATAAGGGAGTGGCATATATCATAAAAGATCCGGAAGTATATCGCGACAAGAAAGTCGTAATTTCTGGAGGAGGCGACTCCGCTTTGGACTGGGCGATTTTCCTTTCCGATGTAGCTGCCGAAGTTTCTTTGGTACATAGAAGAAACGAATTTAGAGGCGCTTTGGATTCTGTTGAAAAGGCTGCCGCATTGGCCAAGGAAGGGAAAATAAAATTGTTTACCGAAGCCGAAGTAGTAAAGATTTTTGGGGACGAACAATTAGAAGCTGTGGTTGTAAAACACAACGATGCTGCCAAGGGAGAAACCTATGTAGACGCCGATAATTTTATTCCTTTGTTTGGACTTTCTCCTAAATTAGGGCCTATTGGCGATTGGGGATTGGAAATAGAAAAAAATGCTATCAAAGTAGATAATTCCTATGATTACCAGACCAATATTCCAGGGGTGTATGCCATCGGCGATGTAAATACCTATCCAGGGAAACTTAAATTAATACTTTCTGGTTTTCACGAAGCGGCAGTTATGTGTCAGAGTGCCTACCAAAAGATTAATCCAGGAAAGCGTTATGTGATGAAATATACCACCGTAGGAGGTGTAGAAGGCTTTGATGGAACAAAAAAAGAAGCTAAAAAAGAAGTAGTACAAAGTATTTTGGCCTAAATGAGAAATACCTAAGGGGGAAGTCCTCCTTAGGTATTCTCTTTAATATTACTTTCCTTAATTTTAAAAGTAGCTAAGATGCTACAATGCACCCTTCAAAGCATTAAAAACCCTTCAATTTGCTTGCTTTTGCCGTTGTTGTTACGTTACTTTGTAGCTTGTTCATTACCAAATTGTAAAACGTTATCAAGAAAGGCGGAGGGATTAGACCCAATGAAGCCTTAGCAACCCTTTTTTCCAAGCCAATAACTCTCGGAAGGAATAAAGAAGGTGCTACTTTCTAATCCTGTCAAGTTGCCCATAAGGGGTCTTCGTGGCACAGGAATAGATAACAAAAGAAACCAGGGTCAACCACTTTTCCTTTACTTGATATTTATTAATTTTTAAACTACCGTTTCTCTTGGCGTGCCCTTTAGTATTCGGTTACCAGTTTTGGACCTAGTAATTACTAGCGTCCACAAGTTTTTAGGGAGAAATGTTCCAAACTTATAAGAAAAGGAAAATGAAAAATATACAGGAGATCTTAAAGGAGAGAATTTTAATCTTGGATGGTGCCATGGGAACCATGTTACAGCGCTATAAATTTACCGAAGAAGATTTTCGGGGCGAAAGGTTTAAAGATTGGGCTCACCCTTTACAGGGGAATAACGATTTGTTGTCCCTAACCCAACCCGAAGCCATTGCCGATATTCACCGACAATATTTTGAAGCGGGAGCCGATATTGTGGAAACCAATACCTTTTCGTCGACCACTATTGCTATGGCCGATTACCATATGGAGGAATTGGTTTATGAGTTAAATTATGAATCGGCGCGTATCGCGAAGAAGGTCGCCGACGAATTTACGGCCAAGGAGCCTCATAAGCCTCGTTTTGTAGCAGGGAGTATAGGACCTACGAACAAAACTGCCAGTATGTCTCCCGACGTGAACGATCCGGGATACCGCGCTATTTCTTTCGATCAGTTGCGCGAGGCCTACAAGCAACAAATAGAAGCTTTATTAGATGGAGGATCTGACATTTTATTGGTGGAGACGGTTTTTGATACCCTTAACGCCAAGGCTGCCTTATTCGCCATCGAAGAAGTAAAGGAAGAAAGAAAAATAGAGGTTCCCATCATGGTAAGCGGAACGATTACCGATGCCTCGGGAAGAACGCTGTCTGGACAGACGGCCGAAGCATTTTTAATATCTATTAGTCATATTCCTATTTTATCTGTCGGTTTGAATTGTGCTTTGGGCGCGAGTCAGTTAGTGCCACATTTAGAGGTGTTGTCTGCCAAATCCGATTATGCGATTTCTGCCCATCCCAACGCAGGGTTGCCCAACGCTTTTGGAGAGTACGATGAGACGCCGGAACAAATGGCGGAGCAAATTAAGGAATATGCCGAAAAACAACTGGTTAATATCGTAGGAGGTTGCTGTGGGACTACTCCCGAGCATATCGCTGCTATGTTGGCCATCGTAAAGGATCATAAGCCTAGAGGTGTTAATATTTTAGAAAAAGCTATTGTATGATACCATCCAGAATATCCTTGGAGGAAGCGGGCAAAAGGGTAGCTCCATTTGTTCATAAAACCCCAGTTTTAACCTCCCGTATTTTAAATGAGAAATCTGGGGCCCAATTATTTTTTAAATGCGAGAATTTTCAAAAAATGGGCGCTTTTAAAATGCGCGGTGCCATTAATGCCATTCAACAATTAAGTGAAACACAAAAAAAGGCAGGCGTTGTAACGCATTCTTCGGGCAATTTTGGTCAGGCTTTAGCCTTGGCCGCTAAAAGTTTAGCAGTACCGGCCTATATTGTAATGCCGCAAAGTGCTCCTTCCGTGAAAGTGGAAGCGGTACGTGGGTATGGTGGATTTGTCACGATTTCAGAATCGAGCATGGAAGGAAGGGAAAAAGCTGCCGATAAAATTGTTCAGGAAAAGGGCGCTGTCTTATTACACCCTTCCAATGATTTGGAAGTGATTTTAGGGCAAGGCACGGCCGCAATGGAACTGCTTGTAGAAATGGATGATTTAGACTATATCCTAACCCCTGTCGGCGGTGGTGGTCTCCTTGCAGGGACAGCTCTTGCCGCTCATTATTTTGGAAAAAATAGCAGGGTAGTCGGTGGGGAACCTATGGCCATGGACGATGCCTATAGGTCTTTGAAAAGTGGAAAAATAGAAACCAATGAATCTGGAGATACCATAGCAGACGGACTTAAAACGAATTTAGGAGATATTAATTTCCCGATTATTAAAACATTGGTGGCCGATATCATACGAGTAGAAGAAGATGAAATTATAGCCGCGATGAGATTGATATGGGAAAGAATGAAAATAATTATAGAACCTTCTAGTGCAGTGGCATTTGCCGCCCTATTAAAGGAAAAAGAACGGTTTAAAAATAAAAAAGTAGGCATAATACTCTCTGGAGGTAACGTAGACCTACCTAATTTGCCTTTTTAAAGGAAGTATTACCAAAATCTTTACAGCATAAAAAATGAGTACAGAAAACAATAGCCGGCAAGCGGATACAAATAGATATTTAAAGCTTTCAGGATTGGAGCCTTTAGTGGTTACCCCAGAGAGTAATTTTGTAAATGTAGGAGAAAGGACTAATGTGGCAGGTTCCAAAAAATTCCTGAGGCTGATTAAGGAAGAGAAGTATGAGGAGGCCTTGGACATTGCCAGAGACCAGGTAGAAGGTGGTGCGCAGGTACTTGACGTGAATATGGATGATGGGCTTTTAGATGGGGTTGAAGCCATGGTAAAGTTCTTAAATCTGATTGTAGCCGAACCGGATATAGCCAGGGTACCCATTATGATCGATAGTTCTAAGTGGGAAATTATTGAGGCAGGACTCCAAGTAGTACAGGGGAAATGTGTGGTGAACTCTATTAGCCTTAAAGAGGGCAAGGAGCAATTTGTGCAGCATGCCAAAATGATCAGGCGCTATGGTGCTGCCGTGATCGTGATGGCTTTTGATGAGGTAGGACAAGCCGATAATTTTGAAAGACGTTGTGAGATTTCGAAACGTTCCTATGATATTTTGGTGAATGAAGTGGGGTTTCCTGCTGAAGACATCATTTTTGATTTAAATATATTTCCTGTGGCAACAGGAATGGACGAACACAAATTAAATGCCATCGATTTTATTAAGGCTACGGCATGGGTAAAGGAAAACTTGCCCTATTGTAGCGTTAGTGGTGGGGTTAGTAATGTGTCTTTTAGTTTTAGGGGGAACAACCCGGTAAGGGAAGCCATGCATTCTGTTTTCCTTTATCATGCTATTAAGGCTGGAATGAATATGGGGATTGTGAACCCCAATATGTTGGAGATTTATGACGATATACCCAAAGATCTCTTAGAACATGTAGAAGACGTTATCCTTAACCGTAGGGATGATGCTACAGAACGCTTGTTAGATTTTGCCGAGAATGTTGTTGGAAAAGCCAAAGAGAACAAAGTTGACCTTTCTTGGCGAGAAGAACCTTTGCAAAATAGGATTACAAGAGCATTGGTAAAAGGTATAGACCAATACATAACAGAAGATGTTGAGGAAGCAAGGCAGAGTGCTTCTAAAACCATAGAGGTTATTGAGGGGCATTTGATGATAGGGATGAACGTGGTTGGCGATTTGTTCCAAAGTGGTAAGATGTTCTTGCCCCAAGTGGTAAAATCGGCCAGGGTAATGAAAAGGGCCGTGGCGTATTTGCTTCCTTTTATAGAAGAAGAGAAGTTGTTAAACCCTGATCATCAGGCAGGGAATTCTCATAATGGTAAAATTTTAATGGCCACGGTAAAAGGCGATGTACACGATATCGGAAAAAATATTGTGAGTGTGGTCCTAGCCTGTAACAATTACGAAATAGTAGATTTAGGGGTCATGGTACCCCCAGAAAAAATAATTCAAGCTGCCAAGGACGAAAATGTCGATGTTATTGGTCTAAGTGGTCTTATTACCCCATCTTTAGATGAAATGGTCTTTTTGGCCAAGGAAATGGAACGCCAAAACTTTAAGGTACCCCTACTTATTGGTGGGGCAACCACCAGTAAGGCCCATACGGCCGTAAAAATAGACCCTCAATACCAAAGTGCCGTGGTACACGTAAACGATGCCTCGCGCGCCGTTACCGTAGTGGGCGATTTGTTGCAGAAAGAAACTTCTCTAAAATATAAGGAAAGCATTAAGTTAGACTATGAAGACTTTAGGAATAAATTCTTAAATAGGGGCAAGCATAAAGAGTATTTGGATATCGCCCAGGCGAGGGAAAATAAATATCAGGTAGATTGGAGCAAGGCCGAAATAATAAAGCCTAAAGAATTGGGGATTCAGATTATTGAAGAATTTGATTTTAATAAATTATTGCCATTCATTGATTGGTCACCATTTTTTAGAAGTTGGGAATTGCACGGTAAATACCCGGCTATCTTAGAAGATGAGGTGGTAGGTACCCAAGCGACCGAGCTTTTTGCCGATGCCCAGCAGATGTTGAAAATGATATTGGATAAAAATTTGTTTAAGGCCAAGGCTATTTTTGGACTGTTTCCGGCCAATACAGTGAATGATGACGATATTGAGCTGTTGCATGAAGGGAAACCGTATATATTTAGAACACTACGCCAGCAAACCAAGAAGTATGCGGGTAAGCCTAATTTTGCCCTTTCCGATTTTATAGCGCCTAAGGATAGTGGTCTTCAGGATTATATAGGTTGTTTTTGTGTTTCTACTGGATTTGGTACCGACGAACTTGCCGATACCTACCAAAAGAATTTGGACGACTATAACAGCATTATGGTTAAGGCTTTGGCCGATAGGTTTGCCGAGGCTTTTGCCGAATACCTACACAGGGAAGTCCGAAAGGAACATTGGGGCTATGTTCCGGAGGAGGGATTGAGCAACGAAGAATTGATCAAAGAATCCTATATCGGTATACGGCCTGCGCCAGGGTACCCGGCATGTCCCGACCATTTGGAAAAGTTGACCATTTGGGAAGTGTTGCAAGTAAAAGAAAAAATAGGGGTGTCTCTGACCGATAGTTTGGCCATGTGGCCTGCTGCTAGTGTCAGCGGTTATTATTTTGGTAGTACGGAGGCTAGGTATTTTGGCGTTGGGAAAATTAAAGAAGACCAAGTCGAAGATTTTGCCAAACGTAAGAACATGCCGTTGGAGGACGCTACAAGATGGTTGGCTCCGAATATAGCGGATGACTAAAGGGGTGTTGATGGTGATGGAGGCCCGCGTTAGGGATTGAGGTTTTGTTGAAGCTATTTACATTTTATCCTTGCGAAAACAGCAAGGATAAAATGTAAAAGCGACTACCGAACGCCCGCCCGAACGCCCTAAAAAATAGAGTTTAAAAGAAATTATTAAATAGAAACCCCAGCGGTTTCGGGTTAGTTTAGTAGAAATGAAAATTACGGATCACATTAAGAATGCACAGGGGAAGACCTTGTTTTCGTTTGAAATTGTACCCCCGGTAAAGGGAAAGGGGATTCAGGAACTTTATAATAATATAGATCCTTTGATGGAGTTTAAGCCGCCTTTTATCGATGTTACTACTTCTAGGGAAGAGTATGTTTACATTGAAAGGGATGGGTTGTTGGATAAAAAACTGACCCGTATGCGTCCGGGAACCGTGGGAATATGTGCTTCTATTCAGCATAAATACAAGGTAGATACGGTGCCTCATTTATTATGCGGCGGTTTTACAAAGGAGGAAACCGAGTATGTGCTGGTAGACTGCCATTACTTGGGCATTGACAATATTATGGCTTTGAGGGGCGATGCCAGAAAGGAAGAGAAATATTTTAATCCTACCCAAGGCGGGCATTCTTATGCCAAGGATTTGGTGAAACAGATTAAAGATTTGAACTGCGGGAATTATTTGCACGATACGATAGACGCTGCGAATAGCGCTGATTTTTGTATAGGTGTGGCTGGATACCCAGAGAAGCACTTAGAGGCACCATCTTTGCAAACCGATCTTAAAAGGTTGAAGGAAAAGGTTGATGCCGGAGCCGATTATGTGGTGACACAAATGTTTTTTGACAACCAACGTTTTTTTGAATTTGTTGCAGCAGCTAGGGATATGGGGATTGACATTCCTATTATTCCAGGGATAAAACCTATTGCCGTGCAAAGGCATATGCAATTATTGCCTCAGGTTTTTAGGATAGATTTACCTGAAGATTTGATTCAAGCGGTCGATGCTTGTAAGAATAATGCCGCGGTAAGACAGGTAGGTATAGAATGGGCCATTCAGCAGTCTAAAGAATTAAAGGCAGCCGGAGTCCCTGTTTTGCATTACTATTCCATGGGGAAATCTGATAATATACACGCCATTGCCAAAGCGCTTTTTTAAGGCCCAATAGTAGAAGAATTGCCCCGGCACCTTTGGTGTTGGGGTTTTTTTATGCGCTTTTTTCTTTTAGGGCTGCGATTGCTTTATGGTACAAAGGGCTTACACTAAAGCCATGGCCAATAAAAAAAAAGTGATTTGGTTTCCTGTAATTTAGCAGCTAAGGCCGTTTGAAAGGCTACTGTTCCCTTTTTAATTTTTCCTACATTTGTTTTCTATGAACTTAAGGTTACTATTCGTTTGCTGCTTCTGGGCGGGGTGTTGTTTTTCCCAGGATCAGGAAGAATCCCAAAAGCAGGTGTTGGATATGAGCCATTTCTACGGCTCCATTTTATTGCACAATCCTGATATTTCGCATCTGATCACCGACCATCCAGGAGGAGTGATATTAAGTTATAATAAAAAAACATACGGGGATAAGGTATGGCAGCAGCGATTTAATTACCCCGATACCGGTTATTCCTTGGTATACCAAAATATGAACAACAATTCCTTGGGGAAAAATATTGGGCTGTATGCACATTACAATTTTTATTTTCTAAGACGGAACCTTCAGTTTAGGCTAGGGCAGGGCCTAGCGTATAATACCAATCCCTTTGATAAGAATGAAAATTTCAGAAACAATGCCTATGGCTCCCATTTGTTGAGTTCTACCTACTTAATGTTGAATTATCAGCGAGAAAATATTTTTGAAGGACTGGGCTTTAAGGCCGGATTATCGGTCATACACTACTCTAATGCAAACGTAAAGGCACCCAATACTTCTACCAATACCTTGGCGGCGAACATAGGGCTTACCTATGATTTGGACGGGGGAAATACAATGGGGTATAAAAGACATGCGGATACTCTAAAAACCAAGGGAGCTATACGTTATAATTTGGCTTTTAGAAGTGGCATTAACGAGAGCGATGTAGTAGACTCTGGGCAATATGCCTTTTATATTTTTTCGGCCTATGCCGATAAACAGGTGGGACGTATAAGTGCGCTGCAATTGGGGACGGATTTGTTTTTTTCTAATTTTTTAAAGGAACTTATACGCTACCAGGCGGTTTCTTTTCCCGATTACGGGGTGAAGGCCGATACCGATTATAGACGG
The DNA here is from genome assembly GCF_012272855.1 of Arenibacter sp. 6A1. GTDB lineage: Bacteria > Bacteroidota > Bacteroidia > Flavobacteriales > Flavobacteriaceae > Arenibacter. The sequence goes on from NZ_JAAXCQ010000003.1 coordinate 217,631, forward strand.
GTGGGCGTATTCGTTGGCCATGAGTTGTTCATTAATAAAATGTCGGTAATTTCCCAATTGGGGTATTATGTGTATTATCCCTTTGACTTTGAAGGAAGGGTGTACAATAGAATGGGGATAAAGCGTTATTTTAACGATAAGATTTATGGGGCGGTTAGCCTTAAATCGCACGGTGCAAAGGCCGAGGCGGTAGAATTTGGTGTGGGGATACGATTGTAAGGCCTCAAAAAAGGGCAGTATTAAAAGAAGCTCAACACAGCAGCAAACAAGGAGAACTGTTCTCTTTTTAATAAGAAAAACACTTTATGGGAATCCCATACTGTAAAATTACAACATACATATCATGGGCATTGTAAATAACCTGGGAAGGAAGATAATTTGGAGGGGATTAAACCCTGTAGGGGTACTCTTGTTAGGGGTCCTAATGCTTAATTGCAATAGCGAAAATGCCTTTGATTGTTTTCAAAATTCGGGACCTATAGAAATGGAAGTGGTATCTGTAGCCGATTTTACAAAAATTACGGTCTATGAAAATGTCCAATTGATAGTGAAACAGGGCGATACCTTAAAAGTAGCCGTAGAAACAGGGAGATATTTGCGTGATGAGGTCAGTGTAACCGTAAAAGAAGGGCGTTTGTTGTTGCGGGACTCCAATTCCTGCAATTTCACTAGAAAGTATGGGGTCACTCGGGTATATGTTACAGCGCCCAATATCACGGAAATAAGGAGTGGTACGGGGCTAGCAGTTAAGAGTGATGGCGTGTTGGCTTTTCCTAAGCTAAAATTGATTTCTGAAAGTTATGTAGAGCCGGAGGCTGGGCATACGAGTGGAGAATTTACAATGGAGATCGATGCTCAGGAGGTTTCTATCATTTCAAATGGCATATCGTACTTTAACCTCAAAGGAAAAACCGTAGATTTTAATATTTTATTTTCTGCTGGAGATTCTCGTCTAGAAGCTGAAGCCTTACTGGCCGATAACATCACCTTTAATCATCGTGGTTCTAACGATATACGAGTAAGCCCGCAACTATCCCTTAAAGGAATACTAAGAGGAACGGGCGATTTGGTTTGTTTTACTGCTCCGCCCATAGTAGAAGTAGAACAATTGTATAAAGGAGCCTTGATTTTTAAGCCCTAGGGTACTAAAGGTTATCGGGCATAAATACAAAAGTCATGACAATCGTTGAAAATTTTTGGGGCACTTATTTTGTAGGACTATTTAAAATTACGCTGACTTATGACGTCTAAGGAAATACAACTTGCCGAAGGAATGCTGCAACAGTTGGTTGAGGAGCATAGGATTCCCGGACTGGCCATTACCGTCCGTAAAAAGAATGCAGTTTTCTTTGAGAAAGGCTTTGGTTGCGCCAACTTGGAAGCCGGAATACCAATAGATCCCCAAAAAACCATATTTAGGATCGCAAGTGTTTCCAAGCCTATTGCAGCTAGTGCCTTGGCGGTGATGGTGAACGAAGGGAAAATAAGGCTGGATACTTCATTTTACCATTACGTTCCTTATTTTCCACGGAAAGAATATGATTTTACAATTGGACAATTGGCGAGCCACACCGCTGGCATTCGTAGTTATAGAGGTACGGAATACGGCTTGGACAAGCCTTTTTCTATAAAAGATGGGATTTCTGTTTTTAAGGACGATCCTTTATTGTTTAGGCCTGGGAGCAACTACCACTACAGCAGTTATGACTGGGTACTGATATCCTTGGCCATGGAAGAGATTAGCGGTTTGCAATTTAAGGACTATGTAAGGGAAAAAGTGTTGGATCCCTTGGGATTAAAAAATACTTATGCCGAGATTCATGGGGAAGTAATGCCTTTTGCCGCTACTTTTTATTCTAAAAGGAAGTCGGGTTTTAGAAAAGCCATCCCTGTAAATAATTTTTATAAACTGGCAGGTGGAGGATATTTGTCTACCACTGCGGATATAGCCCTATTGGGAGATTCTTATTTAAATGGGGAAATGGCCAATAATGCTGTAGTGCCTCAGTTTTTAAGGTCGCAATTAATAGAAGGCATTCCTACCTATTACGGCCTAGGCTGGGAGGTGAGTACCGATAAAAAAGGTAGGCCGTACTTTGGTCATATTGGGAATGGGATCGGTGGTTATGCCGTTTTTTATGTGTTTCCAGCCCAGGAAATGGTGTTTTCTATCATGACCAACTGCACAAACCCAGGCATCTTAGAAGAATTGAACGCTGTTATAGATGTATTCTTAGAGTAGTACTGGCCAGTCTTCTATGGTGAAAAAAGCAAAGACGGCAATATTAATATGAATATGAAGGGCAAGTAAGGAGTAAGATTATTTACCCAAAGTCATGGGCGAAATAAAACCTCCTGATTGGCGCATTTCTAAAAAATTGTTCCATCGTTTTGTAGAATCATTAGGAAACGTTTGGGAAAGGACACATTATAATAGGAATTGCATTGGATACAGTAGCCTTTATTAAAATATAAGCGTAATTTTCTTTAAATTTAAGGAATGATCCAAATGGAGCGTCCATTGGAATTTTATTTTAAGGGCAGCCCATGTTTATGGTGGTGCCTTCGGCAAACAAAGTTTAATTAGGAATCACTAAAATTTAAGCAAGATGAAATTTACAAGAAATGCAAATGCCAATTGGAAAGGTGGCGGAAAAGATGGAAAAGGAACCCTAAGTACTGAAAGTTCCGTATTAAACAAGACTCAATATTCTTTCAATACACGATTTGAGGACGGGGTAGGTACCAATCCTGAGGAGCTGGTAGGGGCAGCACTTTCGGGTTGTTATACAATGCAGTTGAGCTTTTTATTGGGCGAAGCTGGATTTACGCCCACGAACCTAGATACCGAGGCCAAAGTGACCTTCGAAGATGGTAGTGTAACCACCATCCACTTGGAACTAAAAGGCAAGGTGCCGGGAATAGACGACAAAAAGTTTAAGGAAGTTGCCCAAAAGGCTAAGGAAGTATGTCCTATTTCCAAACTTATGAAGGCTAGTATTACTTTAACGGCTACCCTAGTATCCTAAGGAATGGCAACGATAAAAAAGTCATTCTAAATTATTTTTTTTACTGAAATCTATAAGATGCCCTACGGATGTAAGGTTTGTCAAAGGGCATCTCCTTTTCTTAAGATATTGTTCTAAAAATATGACTTAACGCCCACCGTTAAGGACAATATCTACATTCATTTTTCCTTACCAAAAATTCTTTTATATAGGATACTTTCCTGAAGGGTATTTTTTGTAATACTCCATAAGATGCTCTTTGTTGTATGGTCGAGCATAAAATTTATGTAATTTAGTCGACTATCAAAAAAAAGAAGCTATACGCTGAATGCTATAGAAACTATTTAGAGGATCTTCCTGATGAAATAAAAAATATCATTCACATTATTACTACTTATGAACAAATACTTTAGATTACAATGTTTCTCTGCCATGCTATTGGCGGTTATATTCTCTGCCACGGCTCAGCAGTATACCTCACAAAAAGCCGAATTAACAGGGCCGATTTTTGAACAAGGGGAAGCACAGGTCGTTCCGGGATTTACGGACGAAGAAAAATGGATTAGACATGACCTATGGGTAGAAACGGAATTTGATACCGATGGTGATGGGAAACGAGATAGGATGCATGTGGCGGTTACTAGGCCTTATCAAACGGATACCGAAAAATTAAAGTTGCCAGTAGTCTATATTACCAGTCCTTATTTTGCAGGGGTTGCATCAAATATCGAGGGGTTATTTTGGGATGTAAAACACGAATTGGGAGAAACACCAAAGCCTCGAAGCCATGTAGAGGTAGTACGAACAGGGGAAAGACCTATAATTTCTAATTCACATATTAAGGAATGGGTGCCAAGAGGGTATATTGTAGTACATTCTTCTTCTCCGGGGACAGGATTGTCGCAAGGATCGCCAACCGTTGGTGGGGATAACGAGTCTTTGGCCCCAAAGGCTGTCATAGACTGGTTGTGTGGTCGTGGTAAAGGGTTTACGACCCCTTATGGAAAGGAAAGGGTAAAAGCATATTGGTCTACCGGAAAGGTGGGAATGACGGGGACTTCGTTTAACGGAACCCTGCCATTGGCGGCAGCTACTACTGGTGTTAAGGGACTTGAAGCTATTATTCCAATTGCGCCTAATACTTCCTACTACCACTACTATAGATCTAATGGCTTAGTGCGTTCTCCAGGGGGTTATTTAGGAGAAGATATTGATGTGTTATACGATTTTATCCATAGTGGAGACGAGTCTAAACGCGCTCATAACAATGCTACCGTAAGAGATACTGAACTGAAGAACGGTATGGATAGGATAAGTGGCGATTACAATGATTTTTGGGCTGGAAGGGATTATTTAAATGATATGGAACCTATGAAGGCTGCTTTATTAATGTCTCATGGTTTTAACGATTGGAATGTGATGCCAGAGCATAGTTATAGAATTTATAAGGCCGCTAAAGAAAAGGGTATTCCTTCACAAATATATTACCATCAAAATGGCCATGGTGGTCCGCCACCGATGAAAATGATGAACAGATGGTTTACCCGTTATTTGCACGGTGTAGAAAATGGGGTTGAGAAGGATGCCAAAGCATGGATTGTTCGTGAGAACGATCCACAAGACAAGCCTACCGCTTATGAGGATTATCCTCATCCGGAAGCATTGCCTGTATCCTTATACCTTGGTGCCGGTGCACCCGAAAAAGGAGGGTTGAGTTTACAAAAGAAAGGTGCTCAGGGACAAGAAACCTTGGTCGATAATTATTCGTTTTCTGGTGCCGTGCTGGCACAGGCAGAAAATACCGATCATAGGCTATTATACGTTACTCCAAGCTTATCAGAAGATGTGCATATTTCTGGTGTACCTAGGGTAACTATTAAACTGGCCAGTAACAAACCAGCGGCAAACCTTTCGGTTTGGTTGGTGTCCTTACCTTGGAACGAGGGTAGAAATACCAAAATCACCGATAACATCATCACCCGTGGATGGGCAGATCCCCAGAACCATAGTTCGCTCACCAAAGGAGAGCCTTTAGTCCCTGGACAATTTTATGAAGTGAATTTTGATTTGATGCCCGACGATCAAATTATCCCCAAGGGACAGCAAATAGGGTTGCTGATTTTTTCTAGTGATAGGGAATTTACCCTTTTGCCAAAACCGGGAACAGAATTAACGGTCGATTTGGACGGGACTAGTATTACTCTGCCGATTGTAGGAGGTACTGCAAGCTTTGAAAAGGCGATGGTACAACCATAAATAAAACAACGGAAAAGCATTCCTGTTCTGAAACAACATACCATAGGGCAATGAATTTCTATTGAAATTTATTGCCCTATTTTTATAAAATAACTTGGTGGTTTCCATAGTTGGTATTCCAGTTGGTTTTTTTAAAGAATATAAGAGGGAAAAAGAAAAGGGCATTAGCAAGGGTAAGGAAATGAGTTAAACTGTTGTGAAGAATTTTGGAAGAACGGTAAATGGAATAGAATGAAGTGGTTTCCCCGTTCGACTAAATTAGGCCTGGCAGGACTGTAATACTCAATAATTTTAAATACATTCACATATTCTGGTTGGGATAAACATTGATAAGACCTTAGAATATAACAATACGATATGAGATTAGGGATACGGGTATGTGGGATACTCTTTTGTTGGATTCTTTTTCTAGGCTGTTCCCAAAAGGAATCCGACAAGCTTAGAATAGCTACGGCTGCCAATATGCAATTTGCTATGGAGGCTATTACGGAAAAATATACGCAAAAGACCGGAATAGATTGCGAGCTTATTATCGGCTCATCGGGCAAACTAACTTCACAAATTGTTGGAGGTGCCCCATATGACATTTTTTTAGCGGCCAATATGAAATATCCAGAAGCCGTTTATAATAGTGGACTGGCTTTAAATGCCCCAAAAGTTTATGCTAGTGGAAAACTGGTGTTGTGGTCTATGGAGCCAAATATAGCGGTGAATATAACGAGCTTAAGTAGTCCGGAAATAACCAATATTGCTTTGGCCAATCCTAAAACAGCACCTTATGGGGTGGCTGCAGCCGAAGTATTACAAAACTATGGGCTTTTAGAAGCCTTAAGTGACAAGTTAGTTTATGGTGAAAGTATTGCCCAAACAAATCAATTTATTTCCTCAAAAGCGGTACAAATAGGCTTTACATCCTTGTCTGCCGTATTGTCCCCAACCATAAGAAACAAAGGGACCTGGATAGCCATAGCTCCTGAATTATACACCCCAATTCATCAGGGAGTTGTGTTGGTCAAACAGGCTAAGGATCCCAAAAAGGCACAAGAATTTTACAACTATCTATTTTCTTCCGAGGCCAAAGAAATCTTAAAAGAATTTGGATATTTGTTATATGAATAGTTTTCAGGGGGCTATTACCCACATCCAAACAAGCGGAAACCTCACTATGGTTATCGTAACCATAAAAGGCAATGTGTCTATAAAGGCAGTATTGATAGACACGCCTAAAACGGCAGCTTATCTGGTTTTAGGGCGGGAAGTAACCCTTATGTTTAAAGAAACGGAGGTGGTTTTAGCCACAAAAGTAGGGGCGTTGAGTATAGATAACGAACTTAATGGCCGTATTACGGCTATGGAAAATGGAGCGCTATTAAGCCGTATTTGCTTGTCTACCTCGGCAGGTGAAGTTGTAGCTGTGATCAGTACCGATGCGGCAAGAAAGTTGGCGCTAACCGTAGGGAAAGAAGCTACTGCAATGATTAAGTTAAACGAAGTAATACTGGCGCCATAATGGATTGGAATCCACTACTACTCACTTTTAAATTGGCATTAGTTACGACTGTCATATTATTGTTATTGGCAATTCCATTGGCCTATTGGTTATCTTACTCTAAAGCCAGGATAAAACCGGTTATTGAAACCTTGGTAAGTATGCCTTTGGTTTTACCGCCAACCGTAATTGGGTTTTATATGCTGGTAGCCTTTAGTCCAACCAGTGTTATAGGCAGTTGGTTATTAGAATGGTTGGGAATAAAGTTACTTTTTTCCTTTAGTGGTTTGGTGGTCGGGTCCGTTGTATATAGCTTACCCTTTATGGTGCATCCGGTACAAGCTGGTTTGGCTTCCTTGTCCCCAAGTTTAAAAGAGGCCGCTTATATGATGGGGAAATCTAAATTTACCACTTTGTTTAAGGTGTTGTTGCCCAATATAAAACCCGCTCTTTTAACGGGAATAGTATTGACTTTTGCCCATACCGTAGGAGAGTTTGGGGTAGTCTTAATGATCGGTGGGAATATGCCGGGAAAAACAAAGGTAGCCTCCATAGCCATATATGATGAGGTGGAAGCGCTGAATTATGCTGCGGCAAACAGCTATTCTCTTATTTTGTTTGCTGTCACCTTTAGTATACTTTTATTAGTTTACCTCACCAATGGCGGGTATTTAAAACGATTTTTAAAATGATAGGCCTCCATGTACGGAAAACCCTAAAAGGGAGCGGAAAAAACATAGAATTGCAACTTTCCTTGGATATTAAAAAGGGAGAATTTGTGACGCTTTACGGAGAGTCTGGAGCGGGAAAAACGTCGGCCTTAAGGTTGCTCAGTGGATTGCTTACTCCCGATGTTGGCACTATAACCGTTGACGGAAGAGTGTGGTTCGATGCGGAAAAACACATCAACCTTCCCTCACAAACTAGGAAATTGGGGTATGTATTTCAGGATTACGCTCTTTTTCCACATATGACGGTTCGTCAAAATTTAGAATTTGCCCTGACTAAGGCGCAAGATGGGGCCATAGTTGTTGAATTGTTGGAGTTTATGGAGCTGTCAGATCTGCAAGACCGTAAACCCATGACCTTGTCGGGTGGACAAAAACAACGGGTAGCCTTGGCGAGAGCCTTAGTTCAACAACCCGAGATTTTAATTTTGGACGAACCATTATCGGCCTTAGATTATGCAATGAGGGTAAAATTGCAGACCTATATTTTAAGGATCCATAAAAAGTTTAAGCTTACCACTATTTTGGTGAGTCACGATATTGGCGAGATTGTTAGAATGTCCGATCGGGTTATAGAACTGAAACAAGGGAAAGTCATAAAAACGGCTACGACGGCAGACTTTTTTGGATTAAACAAAGCTAGCGCCAAGTTTAGGTTTACCGGAGAAATCATCAGTATCCAAAAGGAAGATGTTATTTATGTGGTAGGGGTCTTGATCGGCAATGAGGTCGTTAAGGTGATAGCCGACCTGGCCGAGGTAAGGCAATTGGCAATAGGGGATAAGGTTTATGTGGCATCCAAGGCATTTAACCCTATAATCCAAAAAATATAGGCGGGCTATAAGGGAGTGCCTTTTGTGATCTTTATGATTGCGAAGCTTGGGTGAGTTCGGTAAACAAACTTTCTAGGTTTTTATTTTTTCTGCTCAATTGTAGCGTTTTTAATTCGTTGTCATGGGCAAAGTCGAAAACCACGGCTCGCATATCCTTAGTGGTGTCAAAAGTTATCTCATAGATAAACCCACCGGTATTGATAACATTGGTAGCGTAGGGTAGTTTCTTAAGAAATGCTTCTTCAACCCTAAAATCAAATTCAACCAGTAATACTTGTTCTTCGTCCTTTCTAAGATCCGATAGCCTTTTATCGGCGACTAGGCATCCTTTGTCAATAATGAGCACCCGATCGCAAACAGCTTCTACCTCTTTCATAATATGTGTCGATAGTAGAATGGTTTTTTCTTTCCCGATTTCCAGAATTAATTTTCTGATTTCAAGCAACTGGTTAGGATCCAGACCTGTAGTGGGTTCGTCTAAGATTAAGACTTTCGGATCGTGTAAAAGGGCAGCGGCCAGGCCTACTCTTTGGCGATACCCCTTAGAAAGTTGTCCTATTTTTTTATGGGCTTCCGGTCCTAGCCCCGTTTGTTCAATTACTGTAGAAATATTCTCCTTACTAACCTTATATACCTCGGCATTGAAATTTAAGTATTCCTTTACATACATATCTAGGTATAATGGGTTGTGTTCCGCGAGGTAACCAATACTCTTTTGGACATTCTTTTTATCCTTGGCTACATCGAATGAATTTACATAGGCCTCACCGCTATCGGCCTGGTGATAGGTCGTTAATACCTTCATCATGGTAGATTTTCCTGCCCCATTAGGACCTAAGAAGCCTACAATCTCACCTTTGTTAATGGTAAAGCTAACGTTATTCAGGGCTTTTGTGTTGCCAAAGGATTTACTGATGTTTTTTACGGTAATCGACATAGCGTGTGTTTTGATCAAAAATAAAGCAAAATAATGAAAGGGAGATTTGAAAGATAGTTATTCTTAAAATAGCTGATTTACAGTTCTTCTGGAGTCATTGTAGCCTTCAAAAAGACCATTTTGGAAATGTAGGGGTTCAATATTCGTAAATTTAGGCGGTACTTATAGGAAGAATTCATAAAAATGTTCCACTGAAAATAAATATTGTAAAAAAAAGATGTTTAGCGAAGCAGTTTTTTAAATTTAATGATTACTTTAGCTGAACATTTACGAATAATGACAAAACAATATTTCTGGATCGGTTTTTATTTTAACTTCTTTTTTCAAAGAGGCATGGGACTGTTCTAGCATATTTTAAAGTATATATATAGATAAAAGTCCCGTGAAAACTGGGACTTTTTTTTTGGAATAAATTGATTGAAGTTTCCCTTTAGGAAAAAAAGAAATGGCATTGAAAATAGCGATACAAGGAATAAAAGGTTCAAATCACCATCAGGTTGCAAGGGACTATTTTGGGGATGAAGTAGATTTGGTAGAATGTTCGTCATTTGACCTTTTGGTAGAACATTTATTGAATAAAACAGCAGATAAGGGAATTATGGCCATAGAAAATTCTATTGCCGGATCTATTATTCCTAATTACGCCTTAGTGTTTAGTAAAAACCTTCATATTATAGGGGAACACTATTTAAATATCCATCATAATTTGATGGTATTGAAGGGGCAGACCTTAGAGGATATTAAAGAAGTGCATTCGCATCCTATGGCACTGTTGCAATGCAAGGACTTTTTTAGGAATTATAAACATATTAAATTGGTAGAGGATGTAGATACTGCAGAGACCGCCAAGAGAATTCAAGAGGGGCAATTAAGGGGAATAGCGGCCATAGCGCCTAAGGTTGCGGCAGAATTGTACGATTTAGAGATCATCGAGGCCAACATTCAGACCATAAAGGACAACTCTACCAGATTTATTGTGGTAAAGACTCAAAATAAAGTTTTGCCCGAATCTGCCATCAATAAGGCATCTGTACGATTTATTACAGATCATAAACGAGGGAGTTTGGCAGCTATATTAAATGTGATGAGCGATTGTAATTTAAACCTAACAAAAATACAATCCCTACCAGTGATAGAAATGCCGTGGAAATATTCCTTTTTTGTGGATGTTACCTTTGAGAAGTACAAAAATTTTGAAAAGGCAAAAGCCCTTTTACAGATTATGTCAGAAGAATTTAAAGTTTTAGGAGAATATAAAAATGCAAGAATAATATGATTGCCGCAGACAGACTAAATACCGTTGAAGAGTACTATTTCTCGAAAAAACTTAGAGAGGTAAGAGGATTAATGGCAGAAGGAAGGCCAATAATTAATATGGGTATCGGAAGTCCAGATCTGGATCCGTCCATAGAAGTGCTTAATGTTGTAAAGGAAGCCCTTAACCATGACGGGGCCCACCAATATCAAAGTTATCAGGGCTTGCCAGAATTAAGGGCCTCTTTTGCCAGTTTTTATAAGAATAAATTTGACGTGGTGATTGATCCTGCAACCGAAGTTTTGCCGTTAATGGGATCTAAGGAAGGTATTATGCATATAAGCTTGGCATTTCTAAATCCGGGCGATGAGGTATTGATTCCGAACCCTGGATACCCAACTTATACTTCGGTGACCAATTTAGTAGGGGCAGTAGGGAAATATTATGACTTGGTAGGTGAACAGCAATGGTTTCCGGATTTAGAAAAATTGCAGCAGCAAGATCTTTCTAAGGTAAAAATTATGTGGACCTGTTACCCTCATATGCCAACGGGTGCCACCGCTAGCTTGGAGCAATTACAAAAGCTGGTTGCTTTTGCTAAAAAGAACGATATTTTATTAGTGAACGACAACCCTTATAGTTTTGTGTTAAATGACAACCCTATAAGTATATTAAATATAGAGGGTGCCAAGGAGGTAGCCATAGAGCTAAACTCACTAAGCAAGACCTTCAATATGGCCGGATGGCGTGTTGGAATGATATTAGGGAATGCAGACCATATTAATGCCGTTTTAAAGGTAAAGAGCAATATGGATTCGGGAATGTTTTACGGCATTCAAAAAGGCGCCATAGCAGCATTAAATAGTGACGATTCTTGGTTTAAGGAATTAAATAAAATTTATGGCCAAAGAAGGGATTTAATCTATTTGCTGGCCGATAAGCTAAACTGTGTGTACGATAAAAATTCGGTAGGGATGTTTGTTTGGGCTAAATTGCCCGAAGGAATCCAATCGGCAGAGAAGTTTATCGATGAGGTCTTGTACGATAAAAATATCTTTATTACTCCTGGGACCATTTTTGGATCTAATGGAGAAGGATATATCAGGTTCTCCCTGTGTGTGACAGCCGAGAAAATTAAAGAGGCGATAAGTAGATTTTAAACGGCCTTAGTGTCCATAATAAGGACAACATAAGATAGCTGTTTTGTAAAACTGAAATATAGAATATAGAGGCAAAGTAAAGTGGCCAACAGAGTCGGTCAGTCTTTACCCTAAAAGCTAAAAGAAATATGAATTTATTTGTAATCGGAATTGGGCTCATTGGGGGGTCTATGGCAAAAGACGTAAAACGTCTGCGTCCCAATACCAAAATTTTTGGAATAGATGCCATTGAAGCGCATCTGGAAGAGGCCTTGTCTTTGTCCCTGATCGATGAGAAGTCGGATTATAGCGAGCTTCATAAGGCCGATATGGTAATGGTCAGTATTCCTGTAGACGTAATGGTACAGGAATTGCCCAAAATATTGGATGCGGTAAACGACGATGCCGTGGTCATCGATGCGGGGTCTACCAAAGCCTTAATTTGCAGTGTTTTGGAAGATCATCCTAAAAGAAGAAACTTTTTGGCCTGCCACCCGATCTCGGGAACAGAATTTTCTGGTCCTTCGGCAGCGATTGAAGGTTTGTATTATGGAAAAACAAATATTATTTGTGAGGTAGAAAAAACGGCCTTTAAACTACAGGAAAGAGCATTGGAGCTCTTTCAGGAATTAGGAATGCGCATCCGTTATATGAATCCTAAGGCACATGACAAGCATATTGCTTATGTTTCTCATTTATCACACATTAGTTCATTTATGTTAGGAAAGACGGTTATTGAAAAAGAGAAGAATGAACGTGATATTTTTGACATGGCGGGAAGTGGATTTGAAAGCACGGTGCGCTTGGCAAAAAGTTCCCCTGCCATGTGGACGCCTATTTTTCGACAAAATAAGGAGAACGTGGTAGAAACCTTAGGGGAGTATATCCAAAACCTCCAAGCTTTCGAAAAAATGCTGATCGCAGATGATTACGAAGGCATTTATAAAGAAATGACCAGTACCAATAAGATTAAAGAAATATTAAACGGAATACCACTTAACAAAAAAAGAGTATAGAAATGGAAAATTCAAAACAAATGAGAACATGGTTGGACGATATGAAATTGGACCATCCATTAGTAATTGCCGGACCATGTAGTGCGGAAACAGAGGAGCAAGTACTAAGGATTGCCCACGAGTTAAAAGATACAGACGTCAATTATTTCCGTGCTGGTATTTGGAAACCAAGAACGCGTCCAGGAATGTTTGAAGGAGTAGGATCTTTAGGTTTAAAGTGGTTACAAAAAGTAAAGGAAGAAACGGGTATGAAAACGGCTACGGAAGTTGCTAACAAAGCCCATGTAGAATTGGCTTTGGAGCACGATGTAGATCTGCTTTGGATTGGTGCACGTTCTACGGTTAGTCCGTTTATAATTCAAGAAATTGCCGATGCCTTAAAAGGGACCGATAAAATAGTTTTGGTGAAAAACCCGGTAAACCCGGATTTAGCCTTGTGGTTAGGAGCTGTGGAGCGTTTGCATACGGCCGATATCAAAAACCTAGGGGTTATTCATAGAGGATTCTCTACTTATGAGAAAACAAAATACAGAAATATTCCAGAGTGGCAAATGGCTATTGAGTTACAGACAAAATTCCCTGATTTGCCAATCATTAACGACCCATCACATATTACTGGTAACAGAGATATGATCTTTGATGTATCGCAAACAGCATTGGATCTAAATTTCGACGGATTAATGATCGAAACGCATTTCGATCCTGATAATGCATGGAGTGATGCTGCACAACAAGTAACTCCAGCGAAATTGGTGCAAATCATGAAAGATTTGAAAATCAGAAAAGAGACCAACGAAGAAATGGAATACAATAGCAAGCTAACAAATCTAAGAGCACAGATTGATGTTATTGACAATCAATTAATCGATACTCTTGGGAAAAGAATGAAGATAGCTGATGGTATTGGAGCTCTTAAAAAACAAAAGAACGTTGCCGTATTACAAAGCAATAGATGGAACGCTATTTTAGGCAATATGATCTTGGAAGGAGAATCTAAAGGATTGAGCGAAGAATTCATTCTTAAAATGTTCAAAGCAATTCACCAAGAATCGATCAACCACCAAGAGAAAATTATCAACTCTTAAGTAGTTGACCAAAGTTTCTCTTGATTCTTAAATATAAAAACCCGCTTTTAGAGCGGGTTTTTTAGTGTTAGAGCGTTGCAAAAAGTTAATTGTTTCCTTAATTAGATGTAGCGAATTAACTTTTTTTTCATCTTTACCTTAAATAATGAAAAACACTAAGCTCCGCACTGCCATGCGTCATTAAGGGCATGTCGATGTAGAGTGTATATTAAACAAAAACTATATGAAAAATATTGTAGCAATCGGGATACTGTTCTTGACTTTTAATGCTTTTTCTCAACGTGTTGTAGATAAGGCAGTAGGTGATTTTAATGAAATAAAAGTCTATGATCTAATCGAAGTAAAGCTGATTAAATCTGATGAAAACAGGGTGGTGGTCAAAGGTAATAAGGCCGATGATTTACAGGTTATCAATAAAAATGGCGTGCTTAAAATAAGGATGCAGTTAGATAAGAAATTTAGTGGAGAAGACACTTTTGTAGAAGTACACTTTACCGATCTCGATTTGATTGATGGGAATGAAGGTGCAAAAATTAACCTTGCAGAAACCCTGGAACAATCTAAAATAGAATTAAAAACTCAGGAAGGCGCCAAGATTACGGCAAAATTAGATGTCGAAAATGTTGTGGTACGTGCAGTTACGGGTGGAATCGTGGAAGTGACGGGAAAAACCAAATTTGAGGAGGTAGTACTCAATACCGGAGGTGTTTTCTTAGGGAAGGATTTAAAAAGTGAAATGGCGAACATAAAAATTACCGCAGCCGGGGAGGCCAATATCAATACTTCTGAAAAAGTAGATATTAATATTAGAATCGGTGGAGATGTAAAAGTTTATGGGAATCCTAAAGAAATTAATCAAAATACCTTTGCAGGAGGTAGGGTGAAAATTATCAAGTAAGCCCTGTTGTTGCAATGTTAAAAGCCCAATGGATTCCATTGGGCTTTTGGTTTTTTAGGCCTCATCGTAATTTCGTTTCGACTACAATTTACAAAGTATGTACAATACCTTACTACTTTGAATTCGCCTTCTGTTAATAGTCCGCTCTTGAAGAAAATATTATTAGAGGCATTGGGACGGGGATTTTGCCTAAAAATGCCGGTGTGTTTTTAAGTGTTTTATAAGAGTGATTACCTTAAATAGCTTTAGGAAGCTGCCTTTTTAAAAGGTAGTATAAAACTAAAGTTGTTTCTTTGTATAAAATCTGTTAGTAATTTTTAATGAAAGGAACCGTATATAAATCTACCGGGAGTTGGTATAGCGTAAAAGCCGAAGACGGAACATTTTACGAATGCCGAATAAAGGGTAAATTCCGTCTTAAAGGTATTAAAAGTACAAATCCAGTTTCCGTAGGAGACCTGGTAACCTTTGATATAGAAGATCAGGGCGATGAGGTAAGGGGTGTTATCACGGATATAGAGGAACGGAAAAACTATATCATTAGGAAATCCGTAAACCTTTCTAAACAGACCCATATAATAGCAGCTAATTTAGATGAGGTGTTTTTGCTGGTGACACTTAATAATCCGCCTACCTCTACTAGCTTTATAGACCGGTTTTTGGTGACTTCTGAAGCCTATGGGATTCCAGCTATTCTGTTGTTCAATAAAATAGATAGCTATAAGGACGAAGAATTGGACGAAGTAAAGTATTTGGCAGCGATGTATCGAGAAATTGGGTATAAATGCCTAGGTATATCAGCGGTAAGTGGAAAGAATGTCGATAAGGTGAAGGAATTGATGAAGGGGAAAACAAGTATGTTTTCGGGGCATTCTGGTGTTGGGAAATCTACGTTGGTAAACGCTATAGAACCTAATTTAGATCTTAAAACCAAGCAAATTTCTGAGCAACATTTACAAGGAAAGCACACTACCACCTTTGCAGAAATGTTCGACTTAGAGTTTGGGGCGCAAATTATTGATACGCCAGGGATTAAAGGGTTCGGGATTGTAGATATGGAAAAGGAAGAGATTGGTGGGTATTTTCCGGAATTCTTTAAATTAAAAAACGAATGTAAGTTTAACAACTGCTTGCATATCGATGAGCCACATTGTGCAGTAAAAAAAGCTTTAGACGAGAATGAGATAGCTTGGAGTAGGTATAGAAGCTATGTACAGATGGTTAATGGGGAGCAAGAAAATTATAGAGTAGATATTTACGGAGAAAAGTAATGAGGGCAGTTATTCAAAGGGTAACCCAAGCTAGTGTTACCGTTAATGAAGAAATTATTTCTGAAATCGGCTCCGGTCTTTTGGTGCTTTTAGGAATAGAAAGTGAAGACACAGAAGAAGATATTATTTGGTTGTCTAAAAAAGTTGCCAATCTAAGAGTTTTTAATGATGAGGAAGGGGTTATGAACCAATCCCTATTACAGGTCAATGGCGATGCTATTGTCGTAAGTCAGTTTACCCTTCATGCTGCAACCAAAAAAGGCAATAGGCCTAGTTATATCAAGGCAGCAAGGCCAGATATAGCTATTCCGGTATATGAGAAATTTGTAGAACGATTGGAGTTAGATCTAGACAAAAAAGTGGGTACAGGCGTTTTTGGGGCCGATATGAAGGTAGCCCTCCTAAACGACGGACCGGTAACCATACAGATAGATACTAAAAATAAGGAATAATGAATATAGAAAATGCACAGCTCGCTGTAGATGAATGGATAAAAGAACATGGGGTTCGCTATTTTAATGAACTAACCAATATGGCACAGCTCACCGAAGAAGTGGGGGAAGTAGCCCGTATTATTGCCAGACGTTATGGTGAGCAAAGTGAAAAAGAATCTGATAAAAATAAGGACCTAGGTGAAGAACTTGCCGATGTGGTGTTTGTAGTATTGTGTTTGGCCAATCAAACAGGAGTTGACTTGCAGCGAGCCTTTGATAAAAAGTTGGATCTAAAGACACGTCGCGATCATGATAGGCATCACAACAATAAAAAGCTGAAATAGTAGTATATTTGTTGTTATGCTCTTTGAGCACAAGACCTAAATATAAATTGCCAATACTAAAGTTTTAAAATACATAAATACATTGAAACTACATTTATCTGCCCCTTCGAACACTCTTTTTACATCGAACATAAAAATAACAGGTTCTAAAAGTGAATCTAATAGATTATTGCTTTTACAGGCATTGTTCCCAAGTATAACCATAAAAAACCTTTCTAATTCCGACGATGCCGAGGTAATGCAAAAAGGCTTGCAAATAAGCAACGGTGTTGTCGATATTCACCATGCAGGTACTGCCATGCGCTTTTTAACGGCCTATTTCGCTTCCCAACCAGGGAAGGAAGTGACCCTTACAGGATCGCAACGAATGACAGAAAGGCCTATTAAAGTTTTGGTAGAGGCCTTAAAGGCATTGGGCGCCGATATTACTTATGTTAAAAATGATGGATATCCGCCTATTAAAATAAAAGGTCAAAAATTAGTGGAACACAAGGTGAGTTTGCCTGCTGATATCAGTAGCCAATATATTTCTGCCTTGTTATTGATAGCGCCTGGATTAGAAAACGGATTGGAATTGGAGTTGGTAGGTAAGATTACTTCAGTGCCCTATATAAAAATGACCCTAGGATTATTGTCTCAGATAGGAGTAGAAAGCTCCTTTGAAGGGAACACTATTAGGGTATTTCCAAAAGATGCCATAACTCCTAAAACTTTGGTAGTAGAATCGGACTGGAGTTCGGCTTCATACTTTTATAGTATCGCTGCACTGTCAGAGGTAGGTAGTGAAATAGAACTATCGGCTTACAAAAAGGATAGTTTGCAAGGAGATAGTGTTTTATCAGAAATTTATAAATCTTTTGGAGTAGAAAGCGAATTTAAGGAGAACCAAGTTGTTTTAAAAAAGGTCCGTAGTGAAATTTCAGAACCTATAGAGATCGATTTAAGCAATGCTCCGGATATAGCGCAGACTATAGCAGTTACTTGTTTTGGTTTGGGCGTTGGTTGCCATCTTACAGGATTGCATACCCTTAAAATTAAGGAAACAGATAGGCTAGAAGCCTTAAAAACAGAACTGACAAAACTTGGGGCAACGATAAGCGTTACAGATAAATGCCTAAGCTTGTCGGCTTCGGAAACTATCAACAGCGAAATTGCTATAGATACCTATAACGACCATAGAATGGCCATGGCTTTTGCTCCCCTTGCATTAAAAACAAGCTTGTTTGTCAACGATGCGGAAGTGGTATCCAAGTCCTATCCCGACTTTTGGAATGATATGGAAGCGCTAAAAATTAAAGTAGGAAAGTAGGCCAATTTTATTTAAATCGGTATTTACTTGACAACGCTACCATTAGCATCGTATATTTGCATTCTCTAAAAACATTAATTAAAAATAAGGTATTTAATAAATGAAATTATCACACTTCAATTTTGAACTTCCAGACGGCTTATTAGCAGAATACCCTTCAGAAAACAGGGACGAATCCAAATTAATGGTCGTTCATAGGGAAACAGGGAAAATAGAACATAAGATGTTTAAAGATCTTATTAACTATTTTGATGAGGGAGATGTGATGGTACTTAATAATACCAAAGTTTTTCCTGCCAGATTATATGGAAACAAGGAAAAGACCGGCGCTAGAATCGAGGTTTTTTTATTGAGAGAATTAAATGAAGAACAACGTCTTTGGGATGTATTGGTAGATCCGGCACGTAAGATTCGAATAGGAAACAAATTGTATTTTGGAGATGATGATACCTTGGTTGCCGAGGTAATAGACAATACCACCTCTAGGGGTAGAACTTTACGTTTCTTATACGATGGGTCTTATACCGATTTTAGAAGGAAATTGAAAGAGTTAGGAGAAACTCCTTTGCCGAAATATATTAAAAGAGATGTTGAGCCAGAAGATGAAAAACGTTATCAGACTATTTATGCCAAGCATGAAGGAGCGGTAGCAGCACCAACGGCCGGTTTGCATTTTTCTAAACATTTATTAAAAAGGCTAGAAATTAAAGGTGTAGATTTCGCAGAGGTAACCCTACACGTAGGATTGGGAACTTTTAATCCGGTAGAGGTAGAGGATCTATCCAAGCATAAGATGGACAGTGAAGAACTGATCATAGAGGAAAAGGCTACGGAAATCGTAAACAACGCAAAACTTAAGAAACGTAGGGTTTGTGCTGTAGGTACTACCGCTATGCGAGCTTTGGAAAGTGCTGTTTCATCGAAACAAACATTAAATACTTTCGAAGGATGGACCAATAAATTTGTGTTCCCTCCGTACGATTTTAGCATCGCCAATGCGATGATAACCAACTTTCATTTACCAAAATCGACCCTTTTAATGATGGTTTCGGCCTTTATGGGACACGATTTAATGAAGAAGGCGTACAAAGAAGCAATCTTGGAAGAATATAAGTTTTATTCTTACGGAGATGCTATGTTAATCATATAAGCTTATAAATTTCAGATCAAATCCCGTCAGTCTATAAGTTAAATCAGGATTGACGGGATTTTTTTATAGAAACAATTATCTTTATAAAGTGGAAATCGCAAAAAAGAAAAGAGATATTAGGGCATTTACCAAAGAACAACTTAGGACGTTCTTTGAGACCAACGGGGATCAACCTTTTAGAGGGAATCAAGTCTATGAATGGTTGTGGCAAAAGTCTGCCCATACCTTTGAAGACATGACCAATCTTTCTAAAAAAACCAGGGAAATGCTCCATGATAACTTTGTGATCAACCACATTAAAGTCGATCAAATGCAGCGCAGTTCGGACGGTACCATCAAAAATGCGGTCCGCTTGCACGATGATCTTATCGTAGAGTCTGTTTTAATTCCTACTAAAACCAGAACTACTGCTTGTGTCTCTAGTCAGGTTGGTTGTAGTTTGGATTGTAAGTTTTGTGCAACATCACGGCTTAAACGAATGCGGAATTTAAATCCAGATGAAATTTATGACCAAGTAGTTGCTATAGACAACGAAAGTAGGTTGTATTTTGATAGGCCGTTGAGCAATATCGTTTTTATGGGGATGGGAGAGCCTCTGATGAATTATAACAATGTCTTAAAAGCTATTGATAAGATTACCTCTCCAGAGGGCTTGGGCATGTCTCCAAAACGAATTACCGTTTCTACCTCGGGGGTGCCTAAGATGATTCGTAAAATGGCCGATGAAGAAGTTAAATTTAAGCTCGCAGTATCCCTACATTCGGCTATCGATGAAATAAGGACTTCCATAATGCCTTTTAATGCCACTTTTACATTAAAAGATTTAAGGGAGGCACTAGAGTATTGGTATCAAAAAACAAAAAGTAGGATTACTTACGAATATGTGGTTTGGGATGGTATCAACGATTCTCAAAAAGATGTGGATGCCTTGGTAGAGTTTTGTCGCTTTGCACCTTCCAAAGTAAATTTGATCGAATACAACCCTATTGACGATGGCGAATTTCAACAAGCCAGCAATAAGGCTATAGAAAGATATGTGGCTACATTGGAAAGAAACGGCATAACGGTTACCGTAAGGCGTTCTAGGGGTAAGGATATTGATGCCGCTTGTGGTCAATTGGCTAATAAGTCTTAATAGAGGGATTTTAATGATCTTATGGCTGATATTAGTATTTTATTTTTCCTAATTTTGAACTTCCGAAAAGGCAACCTCTAATACCTGTATTATTAGCTTGAAAATAGTATCACAAATAAAGGAACCGGTAAATCATGAAATGGAACTATTTGAAAAAAAGTTCTATGAATCCATGTCTTCAAAGGTGGCCTTGCTCAATAGAATCACCTATTATATTGTCAATAGAAAAGGGAAGCAAATGCGTCCTATGTTCGTTTTTTTGGCCGCCAAACTTCTAAATAACGGCGAGGTCAACGAAAGAACTTATAGGGGGGCTTCCGTGATAGAGTTAATCCATACCGCTACATTGGTCCATGATGATGTGGTAGACGATAGCAATAAACGTCGCGGGTTTTTCTCGGTAAATGCGCTGTGGAAAAATAAGATCGCTGTTCTGGTAGGCGATTACTTATTGTCTAAAGGGCTGTTGTTGTCCATAGATAATGAGGATTTTGATTTGTTGAAAATAATTTCTGTCGCCGTTCGCGAAATGAGTGAGGGAGAATTGTTGCAAATTGAAAAAGCAAGACGATTAGATATCACCGAGGATGTGTATTACGATATCATCCGTCAAAAAACTGCTACCCTTATCGCGGCCTGTTGTAGTTTGGGGGCTTGCTCGGTAAAACCGGGATCTACAGACGTAGAGACCTTTCGGAAATTTGGCGAGCTCATAGGAATGGCTTTTCAGATAAAAGACGATTTGTTCGACTATGGGGAAGAGCAAATAGGAAAACCGACCGGGATAGATATCAAGGAACAGAAAATGACCTTGCCTTTAATACATGTTCTGAACAATTGTACTAAAAGTGAGAAAAAATGGTTGATTAATTCTATTAAAAACCACAACAAGGATAAAAAACGGGTGAAGGAAGTCATCGGTTTTGTAAAAGAAAATGGCGGTTTGGAGTATGCGGTAAAAAAGATGCTTGCGTATAAGCAAGAGGCTTTAAACTTATTGGCGGCCTACCCTGATTCCGATTATAAAAATTCACTAGAGCTTATGGTGAATTATGTTGTAGATAGGAAAAAATAGAATCCTTTACATTTAAAAATCTATACGAACGACAATTTAATCACCTCTGTTTTACTACTTGGCACTTTATTAGGGAATGCCAAAGGGGGTAAGTAGGGCAGCTTAACGGCTAGAATTTAATTTTTCTTCATTTTGCTAAAGCTCTGTTTGTCTTTCAGAATTTCACGGCTTAAGATGAAAGTAAAAGGCTCCAGATAAAAGCGTGTAGAAGCCTAATCAATATCTAAATTCATTCATCTTTATTAAAATAATTTGGGCGTTCCCTCCTTCGTCGGTCGGGCGCTACGCTATATCCCTTGCTTTGCTGCGGGGATGCCGCTGCGATCCCTAACGCAAAAAATGAGTAAGGAATAAATAGGGGAGACCATACGGTATGCGGTGTGCCTTTTAAGAAGTCTATAGAGCAAGAATTTTAAATATAACACCGTTACAAGACACAAAGGAAGGAATTTGGGAAAGCTACAATAGTTTAAGATAGGTTCCTTTTTCAGATAAAATAGCATCGCTTTACTAAAATTTATGTGCTAATCGGGGCAAGGTGTTATTGCAGGCAAACAAGAGGTAGGGTCTAAAGCAGGTTTGCGATTGTTTAAGCAGTGTTGGTAGAATTGCGAGGTGTCTGGGTGGTTTGAGTGTAAAGCCTATTTAGGAAGCTTTTTTTGGTCCTCGAGATGTTGCTGCATCGCTGGGGTGAATTCTTTTTCGAAATATACTTTCTTGCAGTGAGAGCACTGTATTTCTGTAGAGGTGCTGATTTTAAAAAGGGAGATCCAAAATATATGAAAATAGGAGGAATGAGAAGTAGCTGTCAGGGTATTGTTTATTTGGCAGTAGGGGCAAGGTATTCCGCTTAGGACTTGGGACGATGTTTTGCCGGGTTTGGTGCCAAGGAATAATATCATAGTTGTAGGGTGCTTTTAAAACTTATTTAGGAGCTTAAATCCTTTAAAAAATGCTGCAGTCTTAGGTTTTCTGACGCTTACAAAAATAGTACCTTTGAAGTTGTAAAAACAAATATTTTGATTTCAAAAACTACTATCGACAAAGTATACGAAACCGCTCGTTTAGAAGAGGTGATCGGAGATTTTGTACAATTGAAAAAATCGGGTTCCAATTTCAAAGGCCTTAGTCCATTTAGTGACGAGCGTTCCCCTAGTTTTATGGTCTCACCGGTAAAACAGATTTGGAAAGACTTTAGTAGTGGAAAAGGGGGTAACGTGGTTGCCTTCTTAATGGAACACGAGCATTTTACCTATCCCGAAGCTATAAAATACCTCGCTAAAAAATACAATATTGAAGTAGAGGAAACAGAACAGAGCAATGAGCAAAAAGAACAGGCCGATGAAAGGGAAAGCATGTACCTGGTGTCTGGATATGCCCAAAAATATTTTTCGGAGGTACTGTGGGAACGAGAACTGGGAAAGGCTATTGGGTTGAGTTATTTTAAAGAACGAGGATTTACCGATGATACTATTAAAAAATTCGAACTAGGGTATTGTTTAGATCAATGGGATAGCTTTAGTAAAACAGCCTTGAATAAAGGCTATCAGTTAGAGTATTTGGAGAAAACCGGACTTTCTATAGTGAAGTCAGATGCTAAAGATCCCACTAATAGCCGGACTTTTGATAGGTTTAAGGGTAGGGTGATGTTTCCTATTCATAGTATGAGCGGTAGGGTGTTAGGTTTTGGTGGACGTATTTTGTCCAATGATAAAAAAGCGGCAAAATATTTAAATTCTCCCGAGAGCGATATCTATCATAAAAGCAAGGTTTTATACGGAATATATTATGCCAAACAAGCTATAGCCAAGGAAGACAATTGTTATTTGGTGGAAGGATATACCGATGTAATTCAATTGTATCAAAGAGGTATCCATAATGTGGTAGCCTCAAGTGGAACTGCATTGACTCCAGATCAAATTAGATTGATCAATAGGCTGACAAAAAACATAACTGTTCTGTTTGATGGGGATGCAGCGGGGTTAAGGGCATCCTTAAGAGGGATAGATCTGATCCTAGAACAAGGAATGAATGTAAAGATTTGCACTTTTCCACAAGGAGAAGATCCAGATAGTTTCGCTAAAAACAACAGCTTGGAAGCGGTAAAGGAATATCTGGCAGAAAACTCCAAGGACTTTATACAGTTTAAAGCTTCTTTGTTGGTAAAGGAAGCTGCCAATGACCCTATTAAAAGAGCCGATACTGTCAGGGATATTATGAACAGTATTTCTAAAATTCCCGATAAGATCCAAAAGGAAGTATATATTCAGGAGTGTGCCAAAATAATGAATATTTCCGAGGCAGTATTGTTTAATACCTTGGCTCAATTGGGGAAAAAGGAAACTTCTGAAAGTGCTAAAAATGTCCAAGCGCAACAGGAGGCTTTTCAGGTTGTTAAAAATGAACCTGCCCAACAAAAAGTAGATGTGCAGTACGAGTTAGAAAGGAAAATTATAGAAGTACTGTTGTTATACGGAGGGATGCGTCAGGAGTTCGAGGATTTGGTGTTAAAGGAAAATGAAAGCGGCGATCTTGTGCTAGAGCCAGAGTCATTGGATGCGCGTGTGTACGAAAAAATATTCTTAGATCTTCAGGATGACGAAATTGAACTGGCCAATGAGCAGTTTAGAAATATCTATTATAAGCTGATCGAAGAATTAAATAAGGACGAGAATTTCTCTGTCAATAAATTCTTGGCAGATTTGGACCAACAATTGGTTTCTGAAATCTCCTCCATTTTAATGGAAGAAGAGAAATATGTACTGCACGATTGGGAGCGAAAAGATATTTTTCCAAAGGAAAAAGAGAAAGGTATTGCCCAATTGGTCAGTGAGACTATTTTAACCCTGAGGTGCTTCCTTATTAAAAAACGGATTAGTAGCCTGCAAACGAATACCCAAGACAGCTTTGATAGTCATAATGAGGTTTTGGAAGAGATCATGAACTATATTCAGCTCAACATGTTGTTGAACAAAAAATTAAATAGAGTGATTTCCTAAAGAAGAAATAAGGTTGTCAATAAAAAAAGCTCCCTATTTTTAAAATAAGGAGCTTTGTTGCTGTTAAGGAGTTTCTTGTGTTTTTAATACAATTCCAGCGCTTTAGCTTGTTGTAGTAAATCTACGATATTGTCTACATTTAATTTACGCATCAATCGTGCCTTGTAGGTACTGACTGTTTTTTCGTTTAAATCTAGGCCTAAAGCTACTTCCTTGTTTCGTTTTCCGCTGGCCAATAGCTTAAGTACCTCGACTTCCCTAGTAGAAAGTTTTCTGAAAAATCTTCTAGGTTTTTGGGTGCTTTCATCAAAGGCTAAACGTTGTGCCAATTCATTGGTAATAAACATACTACCTGCGCTTACTTTTCTGATAGCGCTTAGGATATAATCTACATCCGATGCTTTGGAAAGATATCCGAAAGCTCCTGCGCGAATAGTACTAAGAGCATATACATCTTCCGATTGACCGCTGTATATAATAACCTTAATAGAAGGGTGTTCTTTTTTTAGTTTTCTAAGGGTAGCAATTCCGTTAATTTCAGGAATATCCATCTCCAAAAGAACAATGTCTGGAGTTAAAGTTTCAAGTTGTTGAAATAATTCTGTTGTTGTTGAGGCATCAGCAATGACTTCAATATCGGAAACTGGTTCTAAAACTTGTCTTACACCCATCCGAATGATAGGGTGATTGTCTGCAACTAAAATTTTGATCATCTTGAATTATTTTTCTTTATTTCACCATCAATATTCCGCAACAATAAAAACGTTCAAAATATGATATGCAATGTAAGGTTAATTTGGCTTAATTTCAGGGTAAAATTCCTTTTTTTTATTTACATTAAGAAATATTTGGCCTTTTTTTCGACTTAAGTGGTATAATTACTGCTAAAGAGTAAGTTTTAACGTACTAGGGATCTCACAAATTGGAATTGGATTCATTTTGTGTAAGTTAATAGTGTTAAGGCGTTTATAGATTTTAAAAACTTCCTTTTTCCTGTCTTTAAAATCATCCTCGGTTTTTCCGTCTTCCACCATTTCCATCGCCCATTCCAATTCTGGATAGGAAGCTCCGATCTGATCTTCGTCCGTTCTATCATCTCCCCAAAGTCCATCTGTAGGAGCAGCTTGGATAATGTCGTTTTGGATTCCCAATACTTTGGCAATTTCGTAGACTTCGCTTTTTAATAAATCGGCAATCGGACTTAAATCTACTCCGCCATCTCCGTATTTTGTGTAAAATCCGATCCCAAAATCCTCTACCTTGTTCCCTGTTCCTGCAACTAGTAACCTGTCTAAGGCAGCAAAGTAATACAAGGTAGTCATTCGTAGTCGAGCCCTGGTATTTGCAAGGGACATAAATCGCTCTTCTTCATTTTCAACGGTGGGAAGCGCTGCTATTAAACTGTCGAAAACTGGAGTTAAGTTTATTTGTTTTCTGTCTACATTGGGAAAGTTGTCCTGTAGCCAATCGATATGGTTTGAGGCTCGGGTTACTTGGTTTTTGGCCTGGTGTATAGGCATCTCTATACATAGAAGGCTTAGTCCGGTTTTGGCACATAAGGCAGAAGTTACGGCGGAGTCTATTCCCCCGGAAATACCAATGACAAAACCTTTCATATTGGCCTTGTTGGCATACTCTTGTAGCCAGGTTACTATGTGGTCTATAACTTTTTCAGTTTGCATTAGAACATTTAATTAGGTTTAAAAACTTAACTTTGTCGGTAAAAATAAAACCTCTGGTTTAATTAATGAAACTAAAAGAGAATTACTTTATAATGAATTACTTCACACTGTTTTTTGGGATTTTAGTTTTAATGTTTGTCGGTTGTAAGAAAGACGATAAAATTGCCGAGGAAATTTCGAGGGTTAAGGTAGAAATTGATATTTCTAGGTTCGAACGGGAATTTGCTCAGGCCGAGGCCAAGGACATTCCTGTACTAAAACAAAAATATCCATATCTATTTCCTGAACAATACCCAGATAGTGTTTGGGTCCAAAAATTGAATGATAGCCTACAAGTAGAGATTTTAGAACAAGTGGGGCAGGTTTTTCCCGATTTTAATACCGAACAGGAGGAGCTGGAGAGGCTGTTTAAACATATAAAGTATTATTTTCCTAAGGCAAAGGCTCCTAAAGTAATCACTTTAATTTCTGATGTCGATTATCATAATCGTGTTATTTTTGCAGATAGCTTATTGTTGTTAGGCTTGGATAATTACCTAGGGCCTTCCCATAAATTTTATCAAGGAATATCTAGCTATATCGCAGCTGGTTTAGATAAGGGTTTATTGGTTAGTGATGTCTGTAGTGCTTGGGCAAAAACAGTGATTCCGGCTCCTAAAGACCGTAGTTTTTTGTCGCAGCTTATTTATTACGGCAAGGAATTATATCTCAAGGATAAAATAATGCCGTTTAAAAGCGATTTTAATAAAATAGGATATGCCCCGCAACAATTAGATTGGGCGGTAGAAAATGAAGATTATATTTGGCGATATTTTATAGAACGAGAATTGTTGTACAGTACAGACTATGGTTTAAGGGCACGTTTTTTAGACCCAGCACCGTTTTCTAAATTCCGTTTGACCTTAGATAATGAAACGCCAGGAAGAATTGGTCGGTTTGTAGGTTGGCAGATCGTTAGAGCCTTTATGGAAAATAACAAGGTGGGATTGGATGAAATGTTGTCCCTGCCAGAAGAAGAGTTGTTCAAGAAATCGGGCTATAAACCAAAAAAATAAAAGAGGTTATAATTTTAATAAAATAAAAATACATGGCAAAAACGCATACATCCGAAATTACTTTAAAAGTTGAATTGGACGAAAATAGGGTACCGGAAGAGCTGAGTTGGTCTGCTGAAGACGGCGGTATAAAAAATGAAAAAGCAAAGGCAATGCTATTGTCTGTTTGGGATAGTCAAAACCAGGAATCATTGAAAATAGATTTATGGACGAAAGATATGCCTGTCGATGAGATGAAGGTGTTCTTTCATCAGACTTTAGTGTCTTTGTCCGATACCTTTTTTAAGGCTACCCAAGACGAAAAAATGACGGCAACAATGAAGGATTTTTGCGACTATTTTGCAGAAAAACTTGAATTGAAGAAATAAGAGTTTAAAAGGGCGGTCAAAACGCCCTTTTTTTTGGTTGCTCTATTAATGACCAGGTGCTTTTTGCGGTAAAGTTAAGGATAGATAGTTATGGAAGACAAAGAACTGCAGACGGTAAAAACCCTTATGCTGGTGTACAAGGCAGATTCTGGTATTGGAAATGCCATCCTAGATAGTGTACATAAAATTTGGAGTCCAAATACGTATCAATGTAAATTATGTGAATTGACACATGGGGTATTTGTGGAGCGGAAAGTTTGGAAAGAATTCAGGAAAAAAACGGCTGTTCAATTAAATGTGCTTCATAGAGATGAATTCCAAGAACACTATGGAGAAAAATACGGATATAACTTTTCTTTTCCTGTTATTTTATGTGGTCCTATGAATAATCTCCGCGTTTATCTTAGTAGTATAGAAATCAATGCGTTGGAAAGTCCAGAGGATTTAATAAGGTTGATTTTGGGAAAAGAAGAAAAGCGATAAGCATTTTAGCTTTCCTGGACGGGGGTATTAGCTTCTTTGTTAGGCTTGAAGCACAAAAAAAGGCCTAGAGGCCTTTTTTGTAATATTGTTCATTGATAGGTTCAATAAAATTAAGAACCTCTTCTTGTCCTATACCGGAAGAGGAGGAGGTTATAAAATATTGAGGGGCCTCTTCCCAAACACCTTCCAGTAATTTTTCGATATAAGAATTTACATGGTTCTCAATGGCTTTAGGTTTTAACTTATCGGCTTTGGTAAATATGATGCAAAACGGAATCTGGTTTTCTCCCATCCATTCCAAAAAATCCATGTCAACCTTTTGGGGCTCGTGTCTAATATCGATCAGTACAAAGGCGCATACTAACTGTTCGCGCTCTAGAAAATAATCGGTAATGTATTTTTGGAATGTTTTCTTGTCTTTCTTAGAAACGCGGGCATAACCGTACCCTGGTAAATCTACTAAAAACCAATTTTCATTAATTTTAAAGTGATTTATCAATTGGGTCTTACCAGGCCTTCCCGAAGTTTTTGCTAGATTTTTTCGCTGCGTTAGCATGTTAATCAGGGACGATTTACCTACGTTAGAGCGACCAATAAATGCATATTCGGGTATAGGGTCCTTTGGGCAATGGGCAACCTTGGAGTTGCTCATGACAAAGTCAGCCGACTTTATTTTCATCTGTTTTTTTTAATTATGATATTATAAGGATTGGCTCCTTGTGTGTAATTTACTTAAAAATTACGTTTGGTTAACCACTGGTCCAAAATTGAGTTGAATTCTAACGGGTGCTCCATCATGGGGGCATGACCACATTTGTCTATCCAAAATAATTCAGAATCCGGTAGTAATAATTGAAATTCTTCTGCTACATTAGGAGGGGTAACCGCGTCGTTCTTGCCCCAAATAATGCAGGTAGGAGTGTGCATGTGTGGTAAGTCTTTAGACATGTTGTGGCGAATGGCGCTTTTGGCAATAGCTAAAGTTTTTACCAGTTTAATCCGGTCATTCACCGTAGCAAAAACTTCATCTACGATCTCCTTGGTAGCAACTGCAGGATCGTAAAAAACATCCTGAGCCTTCTTTTTAATAAATTCGTAATCCCCTCTTTTTGGGTAACCGTCGCCCATGGCACTTTCATAAAGTCCCGAGCTTCCGGTAATGATAAGGGCTTTTGTGGTGTCGGGGTACAATTTGGTGTATAATAATCCTATATGTCCCCCTAAGGAATTTCCCAGCAATATGACGTCTTTAAGGCCTTTGTGCTTTATAAAACCATCTAAAAACTTAGCAAAGCTTTTTACATTGGTTTTTAATAAAGGCATGTTGTATATTGGTAGTTCTGGTACTAAAACCTTATATCCCTTGGCGGGGAAATGACTCATGACCCCATGGAAGTTACTTAGTCCTCCCATAAGCCCGTGTAGAATTATAATGGGGGTACCATCTCCTATTTCTATGTATCGGTATTTTCCTTCGCTAATTATTTTTTCTTCCATTAAGGACAGCTTCTAATCTTGATGCGCAAATATAGGCATTTCCTAATTATGCAAGCACAGCTAACTTTTGTGAACCGTAACTTTCGAATATTTTTTTGTAAAAATCGAGATTTTTGCCAGCTTTTTTGATCTGTTTTTAAGCCGTAAAAATCTGTCTATTTGTCGAAAATAAACATTATTTATCAACAATGTGGTATTAAGTGGTAAATAGTGGTAATAATTTCTATATATTTGAGTTATCAATTAAAAACCAGCCATTTTAAGTGATAAATTTCATAGGGACATATGATTGTAAAGCAGACTCCAAAGGAAGGGTGATGCTACCTATGGCCTTGAAGAGTCAATTGGCACCTGTTCTAAATGAGGGCTTTGTGATAAAGCGCTCTGTTTTTTCGCCTTGTTTAGAGTTGTATCCGATGGCAGAATGGAATTTGTTGATGCAGAAGTTGAGTAAGAAAAATAGATTTATAAAAAAGAATAACGATTTTATAAGAAGGTTTTC
The DNA here is from genome assembly GCF_012272855.1 of Arenibacter sp. 6A1. Lineage (GTDB taxonomy): Bacteria > Bacteroidota > Bacteroidia > Flavobacteriales > Flavobacteriaceae > Arenibacter. The sequence continues at coordinate 247,579 of NZ_JAAXCQ010000003.1, forward strand.
GGCAGGAGTGAAAATTGTCGAGATAGATGCTACTGGGAGATTGTTAATTCCTAAAAATTTAGTCGAAGTGGCTGGGATAACGAAGGAGGTAGTTTTGAGTTCTTCGATTAAAATATTAGAAATTTGGGACAAGGATAGTTATGAGAAGGTATTGGAAGAAACAACTGACGACTTTGCAGGTCAGGCAGAAGAAATAATGGGAGATGACACAGATGAATTATCATAATCCGGTATTGTTAAAGGAGTCCGTAGATGGACTAAATATTAAGCCTGACGGTATTTACGTTGATGTTACCTTCGGTGGAGGTGGGCATTCTAGGGAAATATTAAAACGATTGGGAGAAAATGGAAGGCTGTTGGCCTTTGATCAGGATGAAGATGCTTTGGAAAATGCTATTGATGATAGTCGTTTTCAATTGATAAATGAAAATTTTAGATATATAAAGCAGTTTTTGAAGTTCTATGGGGTGCGGAAGGTAGATGGTATCTTGGCCGATTTTGGGGTTTCTTCCCATCAGTTCGATAAGGCAGAAAGAGGGTTTTCGACTCGCTTTGATGCAGACCTGGACATGAGGATGAGCAAAAAAAATACGGTGTCGGCCTTTGAGGTGGTAAATGTGTACGATTACGATGAGCTTAGAAGAGTTTTGTTTCAATATGGCGATTTGCGAAATGCCAATGCCATGGCTAAAACAATTATAGCTTACAGGGAAACAACACCTATAAAAACTACCGAGCAATTAAAAGAAGTCTTGCAGCAATACTTGCCAAAGTTTAGGGAGCATAAAATATTGGCTCAAATTTATCAGGCGATACGTATTGAAGTGAATCAAGAGATTCAAGTGATCAAAGAATTCTTGGAGCAGTCTTCAGAGTTAATGGAAAAGGGAGGAAGGTTAAGTATGATTAGTTATCATTCTTTAGAAGATCGTTTGGTGAAACGGTATATAAGATCTGGTCAGTTTGAAGGAGAGCCAGAGAAAGATTTTTACGGAAATATCAATGTGCCTTTTAAGAAAGTAGGTGGGTTAATTGTGCCGACTAGAGAAGAGATAAAAATAAATAATAGAGCCAGAAGTGCAAAATTAAGAATAGCCGAAAAACTATAACTTTTCTTTAGATTCTTGATGGTGTTTTTGGAATAGTTAAAACCTTATGCTGCATGTCGAATATGAAGGATGGAATCATAGGCATATTAAAAGGAAAGTTTCTGGTAGACGGAGGTGCTCCTAAAAACTGGATGTTTATTGTTTTTGTTTCGTTTTTAGCAACTATAATGATAGCGAGTTCGCATAAGGCCGATGGATTGGTTCATAAAATAGCAGCCTTGAACGAGGAGGTGAAAGAGCTTAGAAGTGAATTTGTAGATGTGCGATCCGATGTGCAGGAATTAAAACTAGAGTCGTCCATATTGCAAAAGGTAGAAAATCGAGGCTTGTTTCCTTCCGAAACTCCCCCTAAAAAAATAAAAGTAAAAAGACTAACAAAAGAATAGTGCCGATAACAGAAAAGAGCATATTGACTAGGTTATATATTGTGGCAGGATGTCTATTCTTGTTCGCAATTGCTGTTTTGGTCAAATTGGTCAGTATTCAGATGGTAGACGGGGACAAATATAGGAAGTTGGCCATGGAGAGCACTTCCAAATTGTTTACTATAGCTCCCAACAGGGGAAATCTATATTCGGACGATGGTAGTTTGTTGGCAACCTCTGTGTCTAGGTACACTATTAGATTCGATGCCGAAACCGTTAGTAGTAAAGATTTTGAAGAAAATATAAAACCGTTATCCGACGCCTTGGGGAAATTGTTTGGAAGAACATCTTCTTACTATCAACAATTGTTGAGAAAGGCAAGGGCCAATAAAAACCGATATGCTTTAGTCGCTAGGAATTTGGACTATTCGGAGTATATGGCGGTAAAGAAAATGCCTTTGTTTAAAAAAGGGCCCTATAAAGGCGGACTGATTATTGAGCAAAAAACGGTTCGAGAGCATCCTTTGGGGAAAATTGCAGAACGCAGTGTAGGTTATGAAAGAGTAGATGAGAACGGGTACTATACGCGTGTGGGGTTAGAAGGCGCCTTTGGGGATTACCTAAGAGGGCAGGAAGGTAAGCGATTGAAGCAAAAAATAGCCAAGGGGCAGTGGAAACCTATAGGATGGGATAATGAGGTAGAGCCAAAAGACGGGTATGATGTAATTTCTACTATTGATATCAATATACAGGATATTGCGCATCATGCTTTATTAGGTCAATTAGAAAAGTATAAGGCAGATCACGGTACAGTAATAGTGATGGAGACAAAAACAGGAGAGGTTAAAGCTATTTCTAACCTGGGGCGTACCAATGATGGTCATTATTATGAAAGATTAAATTATGCGATAGGAGAATCTCACGAGCCTGGTTCTACCTTTAAGTTGGTATCCATGGTGGTGGCCTTGGAAGATAAGGTGATTGATACCAGTACTGTTATAGATACAGAGAACGGACGGTTTAAGGTGTACGATCGTACGGTTAGGGATTCTAAGTATGGGGGGTATGGAAAGATCTCCGCAGGACGTGCTTTTGAAGTTTCCTCGAATACCGCAATGGCCAAAATTATTCACAATAATTATAAGGATAAGCCCGAGAAATTTGTGAACCGTCTTATGAATATGAATCTTCATCAAGAATTGGGTCTGCCGGTAAAAGGAGAGGGGAAACCTGTCATTAGATACCCTGGCGATAAAGGGTGGTCCGGTATTTCGTTGGCTTGGATGTCTTACGGTTATGAAGTGTCATTGACCCCTTTGCAGACGCTTACCTTTTATAATGCCATTGCCAATAATGGGGAAATGGTAAAGCCTAGACTTATTAAGGAAGTAAAGGAATGGGATAAGACGATTCTTAAATTTGAGAAGGAAGTCATTAACCCTTCTATTTGTTCTATGGAGACCGTGCTAAAGGTTAGGCAGTTATTGAAAAATGCCGTAGAGAAAAAACACGGGACAGGACATAAATTGTATTCCCCGAATTTTTCCATGGCCGGAAAAACTGGGACTGCTCAGAAACATTATGAGTCTAAAGACCCTGATAAGTTAAAATATATTTCGACTTTTGCAGGTTATTTTCCAGCCGATGATCCGGAATATTCTTGTATCGTAGTTATTCATGAGCCAGACAAGAGTGTTGGGTATTATGGTGCCGATGTATCGGGTCCGGTTTTTAAGTCTGTGGCGCAAAAAATATATGCTACTTCTCCCTTGGTAGATGAGGTAGACGTAACTCTGTTGGCAGATGCTAAGTTAGATGCAGCTTATCAAAAATATTATGACACCGCTAATAAGAAGTATCATCAGATGCCAAATGTAGAAGGAATGAGCGGAATGGACGCTGTTTCTATTTTGGAGAACTTAGGGGTGCAGGTAGAGGTTAAAGGAAATGGAAAGGTTAAAAGGCAGTCTATTTCCCAAGGGACAGATTTAGGAAAGGATGCAAAAATTGTTTTGGAGTTATTATGAGGACATTGAAAGATATATTGTATGGGGTTGGTATTTCTGCGGTAAGCGGTAGTACTGCCGTGATGGTGAACAATATTTGTTTCGATTCGCGTAAAATAGGTATGGACGATATTTTTGTAGCCATTAAGGGAACACTGACAGATGGACATCAGTTTATAGATATCGCTATAGCAGCTGGAGCAAAAGCTATTGTGTGTGAAGAGCTGCCTGAAAAAATGATCAATGAAATTACCTATGTTCAAGTAGATAGCGGAAATAAAGCCATGGCTATAATGGCTTCAAACTTTTATGGCAACCCATCAAAAAATTTAAAACTGGTCGGAGTTACCGGTACTAACGGAAAAACGACTGTAAGTAGTCTGTTGTACCAGTTGTTTAAGAAAGCAGGCTTTAAGGTAGGGCTGTTGTCTACTATAAAAATATTGGTAGATGATAAAGTATACCCTACGAGTCATACTACGCCAGATGCTTTGACGATTAATAGTTATTTAAAGTTGATGAACGATGCCGGGGTAGAATATTGTTTTATGGAGGTAAGTTCTCACGGTATTCATCAAAGAAGAACCGATGGTTTGGTTTTTGAAGGGGCTATTTTTACCAATTTATCACATGATCATTTAGATTATCATCATAGTTTTGCAGAGTATAGAAATATTAAAAAAGAACTGTTCGATAATTTACCAAAAAAGGCCTTTGCCCTTACTAATATAGACGACAAGAACGGTCTGTTCATGTTGCAAAATACCAAGGCTAAAAAACATACCTACGCCTTAAAATCATACGCCAATTACAGGGCTCAAATTTTGGAAAATCAATTTCATGGGCAGTTGCTTAAAATTGAAGAAAACGAAGTTTGGTCTAGGCTGATTGGAGATTTTAATGCCTATAATATGCTGGCTATTTATGCTACAGCAGATATTTTGGGTCTCGAGAAATTAGAGATTTTACGGCTTCTGAGTGAGTTGGAGAATGTAGATGGACGGTTTCAGTATTATATCTCCAAACAAAAAGTTACGGCAATAGTAGATTATGCGCATACTCCCGATGCCTTGAAAAATGTATTGGAGACCATCAACTCATTAAGGACAGGAAATGAAAATGTTATCACAGTGGTAGGCTGTGGTGGCGATAGAGATAAAAGCAAACGTCCTTTAATGGGGCATATAGCATCGTCCTTAAGTAATAAGGTGGTTTTGACATCCGATAATCCAAGATCGGAGTCGCCAACAGCTATCATGGCAGAAATGGAAGCAGGTGTGGAGCCTCAAAATGTACAAAAAATAGTGTCGATAGAGAATCGGGGACAGGCAATTAAAACGGCCTGTATGATGGCGGCACCCAATGATATTATTTTAATCGCCGGAAAAGGACACGAAACCTATCAGGAGACTATGGGGACAAGGATAGATTTTGATGATTTTAAAATAGTGAAAGACCTGCTGAACGGTCTAAATAAATAAGATATAATTAACAAAAGCCAAGGAAAATTAATTTATGCTATACTATTTGTTCGAATATTTGGAAAAAGAATACCAATTGCCAGGCGCAGGACTGTTTGAGTTCTTAACATTTCGTGCTTCTTTGGCGGTGTTGTTGTCCTTATTTATCGCTACCGTTTACGGTAAGAAGGTTATAGTATTCCTTCAGAAAAAACAAATAGGAGAAACAGTAAGAGATCTTGGTCTTCAAGGACAAAGCCAAAAAGCTGGTACTCCTACCATGGGTGGACTTATCATAATAATGGCAACCCTTATTCCAGTGCTATTGTTTGCTAAACTGAGCAATATTTATGTGATTCTTTTGATTATTACCACTTTATGGATGGGGGCTATTGGGTTTTTGGACGATTATATTAAAATATTTAAAAAGGATAAAGAAGGATTAAAAGGAAGATTCAAAATTTTGGGTCAAGTTGTTTTGGGACTTATCGTTGGAACTACGCTATACTTTCATCCAGGGGTTACCATGAAGGAAAGTACCCATAAAGGAATGACCCAAGGTACTGAAATAGCGCAACAGGCCAGTGTAGAAATAAAATCGATCAAAACGACCGTTCCTTTTTTTAAGAATAATGAGTTGGATTATACGAGTTTTATTTCTTGGATGGGAGAAGGAGCAGCAGACTACGCTTGGTTGATTTTTATCCCTATCATTATCATTATAGTAACGGCGGTATCTAATGGTGCGAACCTCACCGATGGAATTGACGGGCTTGCCGCGGGTACCTCGGCCATTATAGTATTGACCTTGATGATCTTTACCTGGATATCGGGGAACTATATATTTTCTAACTATTTAGATATAATGTTCATACCTAGGGTTGGAGAATTAGTTGTCTTTTTAGCTGCCTTTGTGGGGGCTTTGGTAGGATTTTTATGGTACAATGCCTATCCTGCTACAGTTTTTATGGGAGATACAGGAAGTTTGACCATCGGAGGTATTATTGCGGTGATCGCTATCATCATTAGAAAAGAATTGTTGATCCCAATTTTATGTGGAATATTCTTTGCGGAATCTATTTCTGTAATGCTGCAAGTGGGGTATTTTAAATATACGAAGAAGAAATTTGGTGAGGGGAAACGGATTTTTTTAATGGCACCCTTACATCATCATTATCAGAAAAAAGGGTATCATGAGAGCAAGATTGTTACCCGATTTTGGGTAGTAGGGATTCTTTTGGCAGTTATAACCATTGTTACATTAAAGGTTCGTTAGTATGAAAAGATTAGTGGTTTTAGGAGGAGGAGAAAGTGGGGTTGGTACCGCTATATTGGGATTGCAAAAAGGCTACGATGTTTTTGTGTCGGATAAAGGCGCTATAAAGGAAGCGTATAAAAAGGTTCTTAAGGACCATAAAATTGTATGGGAAGAAAATCAGCATACAGAGGCTAAGATCCTAAATGCCGATTTGGTGATGAAAAGTCCTGGCATACCAGACAATGTGCCGTTAATTAAATTATTAAAGGAAAAGGATATTCCTGTGGTTTCCGAAATAGAATTTGCTTTTAACTATACCAAAGCAACAATTATTGGGATTACGGGGAGCAATGGGAAAACAACCACTACGGCCCTAGTAAACCATCTCTTAAAAGAAGGCGGTTTAAAAGTGGGAATGGCTGGGAATATTGGCGATAGTTTCGCGAAAATGGTGGCTAATACCGATGTAGATTACTATGTTTTGGAAATCAGTAGTTTTCAGTTAGACGGGGTGGTCGATTTTAGGCCAAATATTGCCATCTTAACGAATATTACACCAGATCATCTGGATCGGTACAACTATAATTTTGAGAATTATATAGCCTCAAAATTCAGGATTGCAAAAAATCAGACCAATGAGGACTATTTAATTTACGATGCCGACGATGAAGTAATTGTAGAGTGGTTATCAAAAAACCCGGTAAAATCGAAGTTATTGCCTTTTTCATTAGAGAAAAAATTAAATGAAGGGGCGTATTTAGAAGGTGATAAAATTATTTTGATTATAAAAAATAATATCATGGAGATGAATACTGATAATTTGGCCTTGGAAGGGAAACACAACCTTAAGAATACTATGGCAGCAACAACTGCGGCCAAGCTAGTAAGTATAGGAAAGGATTCCATCCGTCGTAGTGTGGAGAGTTTTCAGGGGGTAGAGCACAGGTTAGAGAAAGTGTTGAAGATTCATCACGTACAATATATTAATGATTCCAAAGCTACCAATGTCAATGCAACGTATTACGCATTGGAAAGTATGAAAACGCCAACGATTTGGATTGTTGGTGGAGTAGATAAGGGGAATGAGTATAAAGAATTAATGCCCTTGGTAAGGGAAAAGGTAAAGGCGATTATTTGTTTGGGAGTTGATAATTCTAAAATTAAGGATGCCTTTGGAAACGTGATAGATAGTATACAGGAAACGACAACTATGAAAGAAGCTGTGGCAATGGCCTATAAACTGGCCGAACGTGGCGATACGGTTTTATTGTCTCCTGCTTGTGCTAGTTTTGACCTTTTCGATAACTATGAGGATAGAGGGAATCAGTTTAAAAGAGCAATACATAAATTATAATAGGTGGCTGGGATATTTAAAAATATTAGTGGTGATAAGGCGATTTGGGCAGTAGTAGCCCTTTTGGCGTTATTTTCATTTTTACCAGTGTACAGTGCCAGTAGTAACTTGGTGTATGTGGTCGGTAGCGGAACCTCTATCGGCTACTTGGTAAAGCATGCCTTCCTTTTACTTCTAGGCTTTGGGATTATTTATGGGGTTCACCGTATACCGACCCATTTCTTTAAGGGCTTATCTTTAATTGCTATGCCGGTAGTATTGCTATTGTTGGCGTATACCTTGGCACAAGGAGACGTAATTGACGGTGCAAATGCTAGCCGTTGGATACGGATACCAGTGGTTGGAATTACCTTTCAGACGTCTAGTTTAGCCTCGGTTGTGCTCATGATATATGTGGCCAGATACTTGACTAAAATAAAGGATAACACCGTTACTTTTAAAGAAAGTATTTTGCCTTTATGGACGCCGGTATTTTTGGTAATCATGCTCATATTGCCAGCAAATTTTTCTACTGCCGGGATTATGTTTAGCATGGTGCTGCTTTTGTGTTTTTTAGGAGGTTACCCTATACGTTATTTACTGGGGATTATAGGGGCTGGAGTGTTATCGCTTACCATGTTCATTCTTACCGCCAAGGCGGTTCCAGATTTATTTCCGAACCGAGTAGATACCTGGATGAATAGAATAGAAAGTTATTCTAATCCGGAAGATACTGAAGGCAATTACCAAATAGAAAAAGCTAAAATTGCTATTGCTACAGGAGGTATTATGGGTAATGGTGCAGGGAAAAGTGTTATGAAGAATTTTTTACCACAGAGTTCTTCAGATTTTATATATGCCATCATTGTGGAAGAATATGGTTTGATCGGTGGATTTACACTCATGTTCTTTTATTTGTTGTTGCTTTTTAGAATTGTGGTGGTTGCTAATAGCCATCCCACAATATTTGGAAAGTTATTGGTATTGGGGGTCGGACTCCCGATAGTCTTTCAGGCATTGATAAATATGGCCGTGGCGGTAGAGTTGTTTCCCGTTACCGGACAAACATTGCCTCTGATTAGTAGTGGTGGAACATCGAGTTGGATGACTTGTTTGGCAATAGGGATTATTCTTAGTGCCAGTAACAAAAAAAGTCAGACCGAATCGGAAGAAATAGATGAGAATAACCCTTTAGAAGTATTAAGTGGACAATTATAGGTTTATACTTTCGGGAGGTGGTACAGGCGGACATATTTATCCGGCCATTGCGATCGCAAATGAGTTAAAGGAAAGGTTTCCCGATGCTGAAATTTTGTTCGTAGGGGCAAAAGACAGAATGGAAATGGAAAAAGTACCACAGGCAGGTTACAAAATAGAGGGCTTGTGGATAAGTGGGGTTCAACGGAAACTGACCCCTAAAAATTTAATGTTTCCCTTTAAAGTAATAAGTAGTTTGGTGAGATCGGCGAACATCCTTAAAAAGTTTAAACCCCATGCCGTAATTGGTACAGGAGGGTTTGCTAGCGGCCCCCTTTTAAAGGTAGCCTCGGTAAAGGGTATTCCATGTCTGATCCAAGAACAAAATTCTTATGCAGGAATTACTAATAAGTTATTAGCCGATAAGGTTAAAAAGATTTGTGTGGCTTATGAAGGGATGGATACGTTTTTTCCGAAAGAAAAGATAGTGAAGACCGGAAATCCTGTTCGGTCAGATCTGATTTCCCTATCAGAAAACAGGGAGCAGGCAATGCAGTTCTTTAACCTGGATAAGAATAAACCAACATTATTGGTGTTGGGAGGGAGTTTAGGAGCTAGGCGCATCAATGAATTGATAGAGGATAAACTATCTTTTTTTAAAACATTTGGGTTGCAACTGATTTGGCAATGTGGTAAGCTGTATTATGAAGAATACAAAAAGTACGATAGCGAAGAGGTAAAGGTCTTCCCATTTGTAAACAGAATGGATTTTGCCTATACGGCCGCAGATATGATTATTTCGCGTGCTGGGGCAGGGGCGGTTTCGGAATTGAGTATTGTGGGGAAGCCGGTGATTTTTATACCCTCGCCTAATGTGGCGGAAGATCACCAAACCAAAAATGCAAAGGCTTTGGTGGCAAAGAATGCTGCCGTTATGATCACTGAAAGGGATTTGGATACTCAGTTTGAAGAGGACTTTATGGATTTAATGCTGACAAAAAATAGACAACAAGAATTGAGTATCAATATAAAAAAAATGGCCTTGCCCGATGCCACTAAGAAGATTGTAGATGAGATCGAAAAAATGTTGAACAAAGGGTAGTTTACATGTTATATAAGCAGGAAACAGAGATCCTGTTGATGGGAGTGAAAAGATTAGGGGATATTTTGGTATAGTAGACCCTAAAAAGAATAAAATTAAATGTACGGCATAACAGCCTTAAGAATTAAAGCATAGAAATGAATATAAAAGATATACATAACGTCTACTTTATCGGTATAGGAGGCATTGGTATGTCTGCTCTTGCCAGATACTTTAAGTTTATAAAAAAGACGGTAGCCGGTTATGATAAGACGGCATCTCCACTGACCAAGGATTTGGAAAGTATGGGGATTGATATTCATTACGAGGATAATTTAGCATTAGTACCGCAAGGATGTTTAAATAGAGAAAACACATTGATTGTGTACACTCCGGCTGTACCTAAGGACCATTCGGAATACCGTTATTTTATCGATCGAGGATTTGCGGTAAAAAAACGTTCCGAAGTATTGGGACTGATCACCAGGGATACGTACTGTCTGGCAGTGGCTGGTACTCATGGTAAAACGACCACTACTTGTATTTTGGCTCATTTGTTAAAAGAGTCAGGTGTTGCTATGACCGCCTTTTTAGGAGGTATATCGGAAGATTTTAATAGTAACTTTTTATTGGAAGGCACAAAATATTCAGTGGTGGAGGCAGATGAGTTCGACCGCTCATTTTTACAGCTTTCTCCAGATATTGCTTGTGTAACTTCCATGGATGCCGATCATTTGGATATTTATGGCAATAGTGAGGGACTAAAAGATTCCTTTGTTGAGTTTACAAAAAGGTTGAAGCCCAACGGGAAACTTTTTGTACGCAATGGCTTGCCATTAGAAGGGATAACTTACGGGATAGAAGACGACTCGGATTTTTGTATCCGAAATATAAAAATAGAAAATGGAGCCTACATATTTGATTTGGTAACTCCGGAGACTACCCTCAACGGAGTAAAGTTCCATAAGCCTGGGGAGCATAATTTGCTTAATGGCTTAGTTGCCTTTGCAATGGCGATACAAGCTGGTGCCCCGCCACATCGCCTTGCAAAAGCATTGGCGACTTTTAAGGGAGTTCAAAGAAGATTCTCGTATCAGATAAATACGGACGAATTTGTTTTTATAGATGATTATGCGCATCACCCAACAGAAATTAACGCGGTGTACCAAGCGGTTTCTCAAATGCATCCGGGAAAAAAAGTGTTGGCCGTATTTCAGCCACATTTATTCTCCAGAACAAAGGACTTTGTAGATGACTTTGCGGAAAGTTTGGCTAAGTTTACCAGTGTAGTATTGTTAGATATATATCCGGCAAGGGAGATGCCTATTGAAGGGGTAAGTTCACAATGGTTATTGGAAAAAATTAGTAATCCTAATAAAAAATTAGTAGAAAAGTCTACGCTTTTAGCAGAAATAAAGACACAGAAGCCCGAAGTTTTAGTGATGATGGGGGCTGGCGATATAGGTTTAGAGGTAGCTAATATTAAAAAAGAATTATTATGAAAATAAATTGGAATTTCTTTGCGATGGGAGTCCTGTTATTTGCTGTAATAGGTCTTTATATATTTGCCAACCATCGCAATAATCGACGACATATAGAAAAGGTGAACATTTCTTTTACAGGTGATCAAAATTTTTATCTTAGCCATGAGGCCGTTCATAAATTATTGATGCAAAAATTAGGGAATCTAGAAAATTTGCCGAAAGAAAAATTAGTTTTGAATGCTGTAGAAAAACTAATAGAATCTAATGAGATGGTGAAAAAAGCTCATGTTTATTTGACGATAAAGGGTGAGTTAAGGGCTAAAATAGAACAGCGCAAGCCTATTGGGCGAGTAGAGGGGGTTGCGAAATATTATGTGGATGAAGACGGAAAACGCATGCCTTTATCTAATAACCATTCGGCGCGAGTTCCTTTGGTTACGGGAAAAGTCACAGAGCAAAGCCTTGGTGATGTACATGATATTATAACATTTGTAAACCAGGATGATTTTTTAAGGAAAAACGTGATAGGAATACACGTAACGGAACATCTAAATTATCTTTTAAAGTTTAGAATGGATAATTTTGTGGTCGATTTGGGGAGAACAGAAGAGATGCCCAGGAAATTTAACAATTTTAAGGCCTTTTATTTAAAGGCACATAAAGACAAAACATTGAGTCAATATAGTAGAGTTAGTTTAGAATTTAATAACCAGGTAGTTTGCACCAAAATATAAGTTATGGAACAAGGTAAATATTCAGTTGGTTTAGACATTGGTACCACCAAGATTGTAGCTATTGTTGGCAAGGAAAATGAGTACGGAAAAATTGAAGTTTTGGGTATTGGGAGGTCTAAAAGTCTTGGGGTGCACCGAGGCGTGGTCAACAACATTACCCAGACCATTAAATCTATACAAACAGCCGTAGCGGAAGCAGAAGCAAATTCTGGTTTGAAAATTGAAAATGTGGTGGTTGGTATTGCTGGGCAGCATATAAGAAGTTTGCAGCATAGTGATTATATAACGAGGACTAATTCTGAGGATGTCATCAATGAGGAAGATGTAGAAAAGTTATGTAATCAAGTCTATAAATTGGTTATGCTTCCTGGCGAAGAAATTATCCATGTATTGCCTCAAGAATTTAAAATAGATGGGCAAGGAGAGATCAAGCAGCCTATGGGGATGTACGGAGGTAGACTCGAAGCCAATTTTCATGTGGTAGTAGGGCAGGTATCGTCTATCCGTAATGTTGGTCGTTGTATAAAAAGTGCAGGCTTGGGCTTGGGAAATATTACTTTGGAGCCTTTGGCTTCGGCAAATGCAGTACTTAGTCAAGAAGAAAAAGAAGCTGGTGTGGCTTTGGTAGATATCGGTGGCGGTACTACCGACTTAGCCATATTTAAAGATGGGATAATTCGCCATACGGCCGTAATTCCTTTTGGTGGAAATGTAATTACAGAAGATATCAAAGAGGGATGTTCTATTATAGAAAAACAGGCAGAGCTATTAAAAATAAAATTTGGGTCGGCTTGGCCCGGAGAAAATAAGGATAATGAAATTGTTTCCATCCCCGGATTAAGAGGAAGGGAGCCCAAGGAAATTACCTTAAAGAATCTCTCCAAAATTATTCATGCCAGAGTGGTGGAAATTGTAGAGCAGGTATATGTAGAGATAAAGAACTACGGGCATGAAGAGCAAAAGAAAAAATTGATTGCCGGTATAGTGCTAACTGGTGGCGGAAGCCAGTTAAAGCATTTAAAGCAATTAGTAGAATATATCACGGGAATGGATACGAGAATAGGGTATCCTAACGAGCATTTGGCCGGGGATTCCGATGAGGAAATAGCAAGCCCCTTGTATGCTACAGCGGTTGGTTTATTAATGAATGCCGTTCAAAATAAGCCAAAAGGTGTTTCCGAAGAAGAGGAAATTCCTCTAGAGGAGACCACGGAAAAAGAAATCGTGGCGGAAGATTCAAAAATAGAGGCTAAAAAAGAAAAAGTAAAAGCTGAAAAATCTATTTTTGAAAGATTTACTGAAAGATTTAAGAATTTTTTAGATAGCGCAGAGTAAGACAATTAAGAAAGAACGTAGGAAAGCAACCAGTAAACAAGAAAAGATGAGCAAAAGCACAGAATTCGAAAATATATCTTTTGATTTACCCAAGAATCAAAGTAACGTAATCAAAGTCATCGGTGTCGGTGGAGGAGGTAGCAACGCGATCAATCACATGTTCCAGGCCGGAATCAATGGGGTAGATTTTATTATTTGCAACACCGATTCACAGGCCTTAGAAAATAGCCCTGTGCCCCATAAAATACAGTTAGGGGTTTCATTGACCGAAGGATTGGGGGCTGGTGCCAACCCAGAGGTTGGGGAACAAGCTGCGATTGAAAGCATGGAAGAAATTAAGAACATGTTGGATACCACTACGAAAATGATCTTCATTACGGCTGGAATGGGCGGTGGAACAGGAACTGGTGCTGCGCCTGTTATTGCCAAGATGGCTAAGGAAATGGATGTGCTTACGGTTGGGATCGTTACTATGCCTTTTCTTTTTGAAGGTAAAATGCGTTGCCAACAAGCTCAGTTGGGAATCGAAAAACTTCGTGCCAATGTAGATTCTTTAATTGTCATCAACAATAATAAACTAAGAGAAGTGTATGGCAACCTTGGGTTTAAAGCCGGATTCTCTAAAGCAGATGAAGTCTTGGCTACTGCTGCTCGTGGTATCGCAGAAGTAATTACGCATCACTATACACAAAACATAGATTTACGTGATGCCAAAACGGTGCTTTCCAATAGTGGTACTGCCATTATGGGGTCTTCTATTTCTTCAGGTTCGGCCAGGGCCCATGAGGCTATTATGAAGGCTTTGGACTCGCCCTTGTTGAACGATAATAAAATTACGGGTGCTAAGAATGTACTATTGCTTATTGTTTCGGGATCTCAGGAGATTACCATTGATGAAATAGGAGAGATTAACGACCATATCCAGAATGAGGCCGGATTTGGAGCAAACATCATTATGGGTGTTGGAGAAGATGAGGGACTGGGCGAAGCAATCGCAGTTACGGTTATTGCCACGGGTTTTAATATAGACCAACAGGATGATATTGTAAATACCGAAACAAAAAAAATCATTCATACGTTAGAAGATGAACAAAAAGCGGAACAAGTATTGGTTTCGAAAAATGTGGTTCATCAGTTGGTCGAGGAAAAAAAGGAAGTTAAAACGGCGCCTATTAAACATACATTAGACGATAGGGCTTCGGAAGGAGATTTAGTGCCTACAAGTGAATATATAAAAAACCTTACCGTTTTTCATGAGGAAGTAGCGTCAAAAAGTGCGCAAGACGATTTCATTATTATTGACACTTCCAACAAAGTAAAAGAGATGGAAGTCGTAGATGCCCAGGAAATAACGAACGAGGTGCCAGGTGAAGACCAATTCGAAATTAGTTTCGATATGCCTTTAACTAAAAAATCGGAAGCTGATGAGGTGGAAGAGGAGCAAATTGTCACCTTGGATTTTGATGATGATGTTAAGGATATGGACGTAAAAGATCCTATTGAGGTAACCCCATCGGTAGATTATAATAAAGGAGGAGAAAAGCGATATAGTCTGGACGATTATATGGATTTGGAGAGCAAACTAAATGGTGCTCAATCTAAGTCCAAAGAGACGACCAAGCCAACCATTGTAGAGGAGGAGCTTAGAATAGAAAAGCGTACCGTGGTAAAGCAGGAAACAAAACCTACCGAAATTGTCGAGGAGGTGGAAGATCCAATGAATACTCCAATTCATTTATTGCTAAAAGAAAGGGCAGACGAACGAAGAAGAAAACTAAAAGACTACAATTATAAGTTTCAGAACAGTCTTAATAACTTGGAAGAGATCTCTAAGCAACCTGCGTATAAAAGGCAGGGAATAGATTTAAATGAAACGCCAAGAGAGAACAAGATTTCTAGAACAACTTTGGGTGAAGATGGGAATGATGAGATTAGATTAAGGTCTAACAATTCATTTTTACACGACAATGTGGACTAGGAAATAAATAGCTGTCTTTTTTATAAAGTTTAAACCCGAAAATTACGTTTATTTTCGGGTTTATTTTTTATCTTCGCAGCGCTAAAAATATAAAGAGATGAGTTTACAGCAAAGGATAATGGAAGATATGAAGGCTGCGATGAGGGCCAAGGATACAGTAGCCTTGGAATCTTTACGAGCGATAAAATCAGCTTTATTATTGGCAAAAACAGAAACTGGATCTGGCGAAGAACTTTCTGAAGAAGAGGAAGTAAAACTGGTTCAAAAATTGGTGAAGCAAAGAAAAGACAGTGCCGCTATTTATATAGAGCAAGGACGTGAGGACTTGGCAGCACCAGAAATTGCGCAGGCCGCAGTTATTGAGAAGTTTTTACCAGAACAATTGAGCGAGGAAGAGGTAGAAAAAGTAGTTCTGCAAACTATAGAAAGTACCGGGGCTTCTGGAATGAAGGATATGGGAAAAGTAATGGGATTGGTATCAAAGGAATTGGCAGGAAAAGCCGACGGGAAAACCATTTCTAATATTGTTAAAAATAAATTATCTTAGCAAAAAATAGATCGGTCCTTACGGACTGATCACCACTTATTATTGGCCGCGTGGCGCAACTGAATAGCGCATCAGATTTCGGCTCTGAGGGTTGGGGGTTTGAATCCCTTCGCGGTCACTACAAGCACAAAGCCTGCAACGAAAGTTGCAGGCTTTGTTGTTTTATAAAAAATACGAAGCCCTGCTTCAGCATTTTTTAAAAACAACAAAGCATATTGCCTGGCAATACCGGCTTTGTATTTGCAAAGGGGGCCGTTCAGGGAAAGGCGCAGCCAATCCCTTTATCATGATTTTATCAAAATTCCCTTGCAATACCGGCTTTGTATTTGCAAAGGGGATCGCTCAGGGAAAGGCGCAGCCAATCCCGCTTCATGATTTTACTAAAATTGCCTTGCAATGCAGGCTTGTATTTGCAAAGGGGGCCGTTCAGGGAAAGGCGGAGCCAATCCCTGCGTCATGATTTTATCAAAATTGCCTGGCAATACTGGCTTTGTATTTGCAAAGGGGATTGCTCAGGGAAAGGCGCTGCCAATCCCTGCGTCATGACTTTATCAAAATTCCCTTGCAATACTGGCTTTGTATATTCATAGGGGATCGCTCAGGGAAAGGCGCAAGGGAATCTTGTTCTTTAGTTTCATTCCATTACTTACTTATTGCAGTAATGATTCCTTTTAGTCGCTGTGCTACTGTTTATAAATTTAAAGGTAAGGATCTGCAATACGCTGCAGTGGTGTTTTTGAGTGGATATTAGGGGTGTTTTCTTCTGTGACGGCAAATAGTTTAGTAACTAGGGGTTAATGGCTCTAGGTTGGTTCTTGTCCACAATAGGCCTATGAAAAATGCAAGCAGGGAATTTTAATGGGTCAAATTTCATGTACGGCCTTTCCGTAAATAAAGAAACCGTAAATAAAGATGGTATTTAGGTCTTGTTTTTGGTAGTTAAGAAATGATCGGTAATTAAGTTTCAGTGTGCAGTATGTTGTCAATACTAATCAGGGAAGCCCAAAAACAATATTGTAGGTACGGCGCTTGGGCCATAGGTTTAATTGAGGGGTATACCCGAGATGGATAACTATCGTGCTTATAATTCCAACTTGAAGTGATCACCGTATTTCAGGTGTCGACACTTGCGTTAGGGATCGCAGCGGCATCCCCGCAGCATAGCAAGGGATATAGCGGAGCGCCCGACCGACGCAGGAGGGAACGCCCAAATTATTCCGGGAAAATCTACATGGATATAAAATACACTCGACCCATAAATGATATGCATTGTAATGTGATCTCTAAAAAAGAATCCCATTCAATCTAAGATCAAATGGGATTAAAAAGGTGTTCCCTAAACTTTAGGGGAATATATCTGAACTACTTATTGGTTCATAGTCATTAAAAACTCTTCGTTGTTCTTTGTTTGCTTAAAGCGTTGTTCTATGAATTCCATAGCTTCTACCGGGTTCATATCGGCCAAATACTTTCGCATGATCCACATACGTTGAATGGTATTCTCGTCCAATAAAAGGTCGTCTCTTCTTGTGCTTGACGAAGTAAGGTCGATGGCAGGGAAAATTCTTCGGTTCGATATTTTTCGATCCAATTGCAATTCCATGTTTCCTGTACCTTTGAATTCCTCAAAGATCACCTCGTCCATTTTAGAACCGGTTTCCGTTAATGCCGTAGCAATAATGGTTAACGAACCTCCGTTTTCAATGTTACGGGCAGCACCAAAGAAACGCTTAGGTTTGTGAAGGGCATTGGCATCTACACCACCACTCAATACTTTACCGGAAGCTGGTTGAACCGTGTTATAGGCACGGGCAAGTCTAGTGATAGAATCTAAAAGAATAACAACATCGTGTCCGCATTCTACCAAACGTTTTGCTTTTTCCAAAACAATATTGGCTACTCTTACGTGCTCGGTGGCCTCTTTGTCAAAGGTAGAGGCAACTACTTCTCCTCGTACGTTACGTTGCATATCGGTAACTTCCTCTGGACGTTCATCGATAAGCAAGATAATCTGGTATACTTCTGGATGGTTGGCCGCTATTCCGTTGGCAATATCCTTTAAAAGCATGGTCTTACCCGTTTTTGGCTGGGCAACGATCATCCCTCTTTGTCCCTTTCCGATAGGAGAGAACAAATCAATGATACGGGTAGAAATGGTGCTTTGGCTTTGGCGTTCGGCCAAATTAAATTTTTCTTGAGGGAATAATGGTGTTAAATGCTCAAAAGAAACTCTGTCTCTTACGATCTGAGGATCGATACCATTAATCTTGTTTACCTTGATAAGTGGAAAATATTTTTCGCCTTCTTTTGGTGGACGAACATTTCCTAGGACCGTATCTCCTGTCTTTAATCCGAACAAACGAATTTGTGACTGAGAAACGTAAATATCATCGGGAGATGAAAGGTAATTGTAATCCGAGGACCTTAAAAAACCATAGCCGTCTTGCATGATATCCAAAACACCTTCGCTCTCAATAATACTGTCGAACTCAAATTCTGGTTCTTTGTATTTATTTTTCAAATCCTTATCAAAATTACTGTTGTTTTTGTCAACGGTAGTTTTTGGATGGTTGGGCGTTTTCTTGTGTTGCGGTTTGTTTTGCTGAGGGCTGTTCTGGGGCGGAGTATTTTTTTGATGCTCCTTTCTTCCCTGTACAGGTTTTGGAGTTGGACTAGATTTCCTTTCGGGTTTATTTAATCCTTTTTTTATTTCGGCAGTCGTCTTAGGAGTCGCTGCCGGAGCTGTTTTTTCAACCGTAGTATCTGGTTTGTCGATGTTTTCTTCCCTTTTCTGGTGAACTGGCGTTTTTGGTCTTACCTCATTGGAGGTCTCTTTTTGTATTCTAGAGCGCCTAAGTTTCGGAGCGGAGTCTTCTGAAGGGGCTGCAGCTACGCTTTCTTGAACGATCTTAGGGTTTGACGCCTGTACATCAAGTATTTGGTAGACCAAATCGAGCTTTTTTAAAGTTTTAAACTTAGCTACATTTAGTTCCTTGGCTATTTCCTGAAGCTCAGGAAGCTTTTTTAATTTTAATTCTGAAATCTCAAACATTAAGTCTTGAATAAATTATACTTATTTCGAAAACATGAAGTGTATTCTATTATTATTGGGTAATAATTTGGGAACGAAATCCCCTGTTGGTAAGTGATTTGACTTATTAACAAAGCAATATTACAAATAATTTTCAATATTTAGTCGATAAATTTTAAAAATGCGCTTATTTTTGCTTTATAAATAGTTCAAAAAAGTATGATCCAAAGAATACAGACAGTTTATTTATTCGTAGTGATATTAATGGGGGCGGTCGTTCCTTTTTTTGTGAATCTATGGTCAGATGCTGCTGGTAATGAGATATATGCGGAAAGCGAAGTGCTATTTTCTATCTCTTTTTATGCGACGGCCGTTTTGGCCCTTTTAGCAATAACGAGGTACAAAAACAGAAAAAATCAATTTGTGCTAAACAGGTTGAATATGATATTAAATCTTTTTTTACTAGGATTTTTCGTGTACCGATCACTAAACTTATCCGGAGAAATGAATATTTCTGAGAAGGGTATTGGGATGCTGATTCCTGTATTTTCTATCGTTTTTTTAGTCCTGGCCAACAGGGCAATAAAAAAGGATGAAGATCTTGTAAAATCTGTTGATCGCTTGCGTTAAGCCTAACATCTTAGTAGTATTAGTGCGTTAAAACCCGGGGTTGTTTCCGGGTTTTTTTATGGTCATACGTCAAGGGTTTATCGCTAGGAATTTATCAGAAGGCAGGATAATGTTGTGCGATTTGCGTGGTAAATCCTCTCTGTTTAAATTTCTGGTATATTGTAGGATAGTGCTTTGGGCGTTCCCTCCTTCGTCGGTCGGGCGCTCCGCTATATCCCTTGCTATGCTGCGGGGATGCCGCTGCGATCCCTAACGCAAATAAAGGTGCAATTGACATTATGGTTCCATGAGTAATGGAGTAATGTGGGTTTGGTGTTAATGGAAGTGTTTATTGAAAGGATCCAAACTGCCACTTGCGTTACATGGAGTTTATCCCCCTCTTTTTCCGAGTTCTATGATTTCTAGGTCTTTAATGTTTTCGCCATCGATCACAAATCTGAGCATAGTTCTAATTTGATGGAAGCCATGGGTGCCGCAAGCTCCTGGGTTCATATGTAATAAGTTTAGTTTCTTGTCCCACATAACCTTTAAAATATGCGAATGTCCCGATATAAATAACTTGGGAGGGTTCTTTTTAATTTCTTCGCGGATACGCACATTGTATTTATTAGGATACCCTCCTATATGGGTGATCCAAACATCGACCCCTTCACAGGTAAATTTAAGGTCCAGCGGAAATTCTAATTGACATTTGTAGTCGTCGATATTACCGTGAACGGCGCGCAAAGGTTTAAATTTTTGTATTTCATCCGTAACAGTCAAACTGCCAATATCTCCAGCATGCCAAACTTCATCCGCATCTTTTACGTATTTTAAGATTTTGGCATCAATATGGCTGTGAGTATCGGAGAGCAGTAATATTCGGGTCATTTTTTATAAATTAAAAAGTAAGAAGGCAAAGGTACTAATGTAATTTAGGGAAGCTTGTATTAAATTAGGAGAATCAGTGATAAGAAAGTAGGTCGTAGGAGGAGAAGTTTATTGTTGGAGAGGATGTTGGGAGTGTTGGTTTAAAAGATAGCTAGTGAGGAAAGCTAGCATTAATTATGGCCGAGATTTCAATTTTAGATCCAAAATATTTATATCCAAAAGAATAGGTTTATCTTTGTAAACTTCAACAAGAGCGGATTCATTTGAGATATTTTTTAGTTTTTTCATATTATGGGAAGGCATATCACGGTTGGCAGATTCAACCTAATGCCATTACAGTACAAGAGGTTTTAGAACAGGCTATGTCCTTGCTTTTTAGGGAAACGGTGCAATTAACTGCGGCCGGGAGAACAGATGCCGGGGTGCATGCCAGGGAAATGTACGCCCATTTTAATACCGAGGTGGTTTTTAATAGGGAAGAAATGCGGTACCGCTTAAATGCTTTTTTGCCAAAAGATATAGCGGTAAAAGATATTATCGAGGTTCCTGAGGATGCTCATGCCAGGTTCGATGCTATAGAGCGTACCTATGAATATTGGATCGTACAGAATAAAGACCCTTTTTTGACCGATGCTGCCCATTACGTAAAGTATCCCTTAAATGTGGAGGCTATGAACGAAGCTGGTACAATTTTATTGGAGCATACGGATTTTGAATGTTTTTCAAAATCGAATACGGACGTCAAAACTTATTTATGCGATGTTAAAAAGGCATCGTGGCAACAAAAAGAAGGGCTATTGGTCTTCACCATTACGGCAGATCGTTTTTTGCGTAATATGGTCAGGGCCGTGGTAGGAACCTTGTTGGAAGTCGGTTTGGGAAAATGGTCCCTAGACGAGGTGAAGTTGGTTTTAGAGAGTAAAGATCGAAGCAGGGCAGGGGTATCGGTACCTGCGAAAGGATTATATTTAACGGAAGTAAAATACCCCAATCATATCATAAGATAAAATGGATAAGGAGACAGGAAAAGCTTTTGATTTTAGATTGTTTAAACGCTTGTTAAGGCATGTAAGGCCTTATAAGGTTACTTTTTATGGGGTAGCCCTTGTGGCGGTGTTATTATCATTATTTGCCGTATTGACCCCTGTTTTGGTGGGCGAAATTGTAGATAATGCCATTACCAATAAAGATGCCGATAAATTATTGGTACTTATCCTAGCCATGCTAGGGGTGCTGATCGGTGAAGTCTTAAGTCAGCTTTCTTTTAATTATTACGCCAATCTGTTGGGGGAATCCGTGATCAAAGATATCCGTATAAAACTTTTTAACCACCTAATGGGGTTTAAAATGAAATATTACGATAACTCTTCCATAGGGCTGTTGGTGACCCGTGCCGTAACCGATATGCAAAGGATCGGGGAGATTTTTAGTGAAGGTTTTTTTGTTATTGTGGCCGATTTGCTAAAAATGCTGGTCGTGGCCTCTGTTATGATTTTTGTTAACTGGAAATTATCACTGATCGTATTTGCCTTGTTGCCTATTATTTTATATGCTACCAGGCTGTTTCAAAAAGCCATGAAAGTGGCTTTTATAGAAGTTAGGTCCCAGGTGTCCAATCTTAATTCTTTTGTACAAGAACGTCTTACCGGTATGAAGATAGTACAGCTCTTTACCAGAGAAGAAATAGAAAAGGAAAAGTTTAGGGAAATAAATGAAAAGCATCAAAATGCATGGCTAAAAACTGTCTGGTACAACTCTATCTTTTTTCCTGTTGCAGAGATAGTATCTTCTATAACCGTTGGTTTAATTGTATGGTATGGCGGGCTTCAAAATGTAGCCGATATTAACAAGGAAGAATACGGAACTATTTTTATGTTCATATTGTTGTCTAGTATGCTGTTTAGGCCTTTACGTCAGATCGCAGATAAATTTAACACTTTGCAAATGGGAATGGTCGCTGCCAACAGGGTGTTCAAGATTTTAGATACCAATAGCAATATTGAAGATTTGGGCAATGTAGAAAAGGAAAGTATCAGGGGGGATATCGAATTTTCAGAGGTTCGATTTGGTTACCTAGAAAATGAGGAGGTGCTTCACGGAATATCCTTTAAGGTAAAAGCCGGAGACACGATTGCTATTGTTGGAGCCACAGGGGCAGGAAAATCGACCATTGTAAATTTGTTGAACAGGTTTTACGAAATAAACTCTGGTTCCATTAAGGTCGATCAGGTAGATATTAAGGATTATAAACTAAGTTCCCTAAGATCTAAAATTGCGGTGGTATTACAGGATGTTTTCTTGTTCGCGGACACGATAGCCAACAACATTTCCTTAAAAGACCAAGAGATAACCATAGAGCACATGGAGCAGGCGGCCAAACAAATAGGGGTTCACGAATTTATTGCAAGTCTTCCCGGTGGTTATGAGTATAATATTAAGGAAAGGGGAAGTATGCTTTCTAGCGGTCAGCGCCAGCTTATTGCTTTTTTAAGGGCTTATGTAAGCAATCCTAGTATCTTGGTGTTAGACGAAGCGACGTCTTCTGTAGATACCTATTCGGAACAATTGATTCAGCGTGCCACGGAAAAAATTACCGAGGGTAGAACTTCCATTATCATAGCCCATAGATTGGCAACCATAAAAAAAGCGGATAGAATTTTGGTGATGGATGCCGGTAAGATCGTAGAGTCGGGTAGCCATTCGGAATTACTACAAAAGGACGGGTATTACAAGAAATTGTACGAAGCACAGTTCTTGTCCGAGGAAGTGGTATAGAACGTTGGCGGCTATAAAGGAATTTGGCCGGAGTAGCCTGTAGATTACAAAGATCTTGGTGTCGTTGTTCTAATAGATGTTTGTTTAAAGAAGGTCTTCCGTAATAAGGCTGGTCAATTCTGTCAAATCGTTGAATAATACAAACTCACCATTTTTAATATAGGAAATAAGACCTGTTTCTTCACTTACAATAATCGCCAGGGCATCTGTTTTTTCGGTGATCCCAACCGCAGCCCTATGTCTTAGACCAAAACGCAAGGGTATGCTGCGTTCATTGGAAACCGGAAGAATGGTTCTGGTAGCAACAATATAGTTATCTTGAATAATGGCTGCACCGTCATGTAAAGGACTGTTTTTATAAAAGATACTTTCAATGATGGGCGAGGAAATCTCAATATTCATCTTATCACCGGTAGACTTTATAAAATCTAGGGAATTACTTCTTTCAATCACCAAAAGTGCACCGGTTTTGGTATTGCTCATTCGCTCGCATGCCGTTACTATGGCATCGACATTGGTGCCAATAGATAGTCCTTCTTGTTTAAGAAATTTAAAATGTTTTAGGAAGTTGCGTTTGGAAGCGAAATTGGTAGAACCGATCAGTAATAAGAACTTCCGTATTTCTTGTTGAAAAACAATGATCAGGGCAATTAGCCCTATGTTCATAAAACCACCGACAATACCACTGATCATCTGCATTTGGAGCAAGGCGGTGAGTTTCCAAATGGCCCAAACGATTACGATCCCTATAAAAATATTAATGGCGACCGTTCCACGTACTAATTTATATACATAATACAGCAATATGGCCACCAATATGATGTCTATAATGTCGGTAATACTAAAATCAAGAAAATTTAAAAAATCCAAGCTCGGGTGTTTGTGTAAAAATATAAAAAAGGCTCACACTACAATTTAAATTCAAACAAAAAGTTCAGACGGGAAGTTTATGGTATCGGCATACGAAAAACTTAAATTTAATCGGTCCCTTTCCCTATGGCTTCAAAAATCTTAACGCATTCCATGGCTTGTTTTACATCATGTACCCTTAAAATATGTGTTCCTTGTTGTAGGGCAATCATATTTAAGGCGGTAGTGCCGTTTAATGCTTCTGAAGGCTGGGTGTTGAGTAATTTATATATCATGGATTTTCTGCTTACCCCGGTCAATATAGGCAGCTTTAAATGGTGCAAAAGTTGAAACTTTTTAAAAATCTCATAGTTCTGTTCCAGGGATTTTGAAAACCCGAATCCTGGATCTATAATAATGTCGTGTACACCAGCAGCTCTGGCAAGGCTTACTTTTTCTGAAAAATAATAAAGGATGTCCTTAAGTAGGTGCTCATAATCGGTGAGTTTTTGCATGGTCTGGGGAGTTCCTTTCATATGCATCATAATGTAAGGAGCGCGGTATTTTGCTACGGTAGTGAACATTCTGGCATCTAAATTCCCTGCCGCTATATCATTGATCATTGCCGCACCGTGAAACAAGCAACTATTAGCGACCTTACTCCTAAAGGTATCTATAGAAATTAAAATGTCGGGGAAATTTTTCACCAATAGCTGAACAATGGGAACGATACGGGTCAATTCTTCTTCTTCACTGACATATTCGGCACCGGGCCTGGTACTGTAGGCGCCTACATCTATAAAGGTAGCGCCTTCTTGTAGCATGGTTGAAACCTGTTCTAAAATGGCCGATTCATCCTTGTATTTTCCTCCATCAAAAAATGAATCGGGGGTGACATTTAAGATCCCCATGACTTTGGGAGTACTTAAATCGATTAAATTTCCTTTGCAATTTATGGTCATGTTAATTTTAGAAGATAAATGGGTATAAAACTTTGCTAAATTAAGTTTAAACCTCGAATTTTGATTAGTTTTAGATTTTAATTGAAAATTACACAAATATAGAAAGATTACATGCACAATACATCCGAGCAGTACGATGCTATCATTAAAATTTGTCGGGATTTATTCCTTAAAAAAATGCAAGATTATGGGAGTGCATGGCGAATTTTAAGACTTCCCTCACTTACCGATCAAATTTATATCAAGGCTCAGCGAATTAGAAGTTTACAAGAAAATGTAGCGCAAAAAGTAGCTGAAGATGCCGAATCCGAATTTATTGGAATTATAAATTATTCCGTAATGGCATTGGTACAATTGGAAAAAGGTGTCGTTACCCAACCCGATCTTTCGGCTGCAGAGGCAGTAAGCTTATTCGACAAGCATATAGGGATCACAAAAAACCTAATGGAAAATAAAAATCACGATTACGGCGAAGCATGGCGAGATATGCGCGTGAGTTCTTTGACAGATCTGATTTTGCAGAAATTATTGAGGGTAAAACAAATAGAAGATAATAAAGGGAAAACCTTGGTCAGCGAAGGAATAGATGCCAATTATCAGGATATGATCAATTATGCTGTTTTTGCCATGATTCATCTGAATGCCGGTGAGTAAGTAGCCAGATTAGAAAAGGTTTAAAAAATTATGCAAGCTCCAAGGGGGGCTTGACTTTCGAAATATAGTAACTAACCATAAAATAAAATAGTTTTAATGAAATACTTAGTAGGGTTTAGCAGACTCATTGTTGGGGTATTATTTATTATTAGCGGATTTATAAAACTGAATGACCCGGTGGGTTTTTCCTTTAAATTAGAGGAATATTTTAGTCCAGGGGTATTGGATATCGCTTTTTTAGAACCCTATGCCTTAGAACTGGCCTTAATTTTGGTTGTTTTTGAGGTCTTATTGGGGATTATGCTATTGTTAGGGTTTAAAGTGAAACTAACGGTATGGAGTTTACTTGTGATGATTGTGTTTTTTACCTTTCTAACCTTTTATTCGGCTTACTTTAATAAAGTGACGGATTGTGGTTGTTTTGGTGACGCTATAAAACTTACCCCTTGGGAATCCTTTACGAAGGATATAATTTTATTAGCGCTAATAATTGTTTTGTTTGTAGGGATGAAGCACCTAAATCCGCTTTTTGGGGATAGGGCCAAAAGGTTAGTGGTTGGAATAAGTTTAATGGTCTCTGTTATTTTTGCCTATTACGTGCTTCACCATTTGCCAGCCATAGATTTTAGACCTTATAAAGTAGGGGCTAATATCACCGAAGGAATGAGTGTTCCTGAAGATGCTCCGAAAGCCGTTTTTGACTATGCGTGGACCTTTGAGGTTAACGGGGAGGAGAAGGTAATCGTTACCCAAGGAGACTATCCAACTGTGGATGGTGAATTGTTAGGGGTAGAAACTACGGAAGTAGTGAAAGGGTATGAGCCTCCTATTCACGATTTTACTATAGAACAGGATGGGGAAGATTTTGCCAGTGTTTTATTGGAAGAGCCTAAATTGATGATGGTGATTGCCTATGATTTAAGAAAAAGTAATTATGGGGCTTTTAAAGAGATCAAGGAAATAACAGATAAGGCCATGAAGAATGGTTATAAGGTAATAGGAATGTCGGCCTCAGATTCGGAATATACCGCCAGAAAAAAGAAGGAATTTCGTTTTGGATTCGACTTTTATTTTACCGACGAAACTACTTTAAAAACCATTGTACGATCAAATCCAGGGGTATTAATGTTAGAGAAAGGTACTATAGTGCAAAAAGTACATTATAATGACCTAGGAGATATAAAATTTTAAGAACTTTGCAAACGAATTCTTGTTTCTTTCCATTATTGCTATGGATTTACGGATAAAGGAATAGAAAAAGGTTTGCAGACAAGATATTACAATAGATAGAATTTAATAAATAGAACAAAAAAAGATAAGGAATGAGAAGTAAAATAGTTGCAGGGAATTGGAAACTGAATAAAAATTTGGCTGAAACAGAAGCCTTGGTAACTGAGCTTTCCTCGAAATTGCCAAATACTTCGGCCGAGGTTATGGTAGCCCCTTCCTTCGTAAATTTAGCTGGAGCGGTTCGTACTTTAGAGTCCTCTTCCATAGAAGTAATTGCACAGAACATGCATTTTGCTGAAAATGGTGCTTTTACCGGTGAGGTTTCTGCCGATATGTTAATAGGAGTTGGTATTAAAACGGTGATCATTGGTCATTCTGAAAGAAGAGCCTATTTTGGTGAAACGGATGAAATCTTGGCTAAAAAGGTAAGCGCGGCCTTGGCAAAGAATTTAAGAGTTATGTTTTGTTTTGGCGAGGAATTGGAAGATCGTAAATCTGGAAATCATTTTGCGGTAGTTGCAGCACAATTAAAGAATGCCTTATTTACTCTTAAAGCAGCAGACTGGAGCAATATTGTATTGGCTTATGAGCCTGTATGGGCCATAGGGACCGGAGAAACTGCTTCTCCAGAACAAGCTCAGGAAATGCACGCTTTTATTCGTAAAACAATCACTGAAGCATATGACGCTACCATAGCAGATAATGTTTCTATACTGTACGGAGGGAGTGTAAAACCATCTAATGCAGTGGAGATATTCTCTAAACCAGATGTTGACGGTGGACTAATTGGAGGTGCTTCTTTAGTAGCCGAAGACTTTTTGGCTATTGTGAAAGCAATTTAATCTATATCCGGAAAAATAATATCCCCAAGGGGAATTCTAAGGGGCATTTTTTTAATGCCCCTTAGATGTTCAA
Source organism: Arenibacter sp. 6A1 (assembly GCF_012272855.1). Classification (GTDB taxonomy): domain Bacteria; phylum Bacteroidota; class Bacteroidia; order Flavobacteriales; family Flavobacteriaceae; genus Arenibacter. Next base: position 275,382 of record NZ_JAAXCQ010000003.1, read on the forward strand.
TAAAGACAGAAGATGGCAAATAGCATTTACATAGAATATAATTTTAAGGTTAGTCCTGTTCAACCTGCATCAGATATATTGATCGCTGAATTAGGAGAAGTTCAATTCGAAAGTTTTGTAGAAACCGAGGATGGGGTACAGGCCTATATTAAAAAAGAAGATTGGAATCCGAATATTTTGGAAGGATTACCAATTTTAGAGAACTCTTTGTTTGCAATTGAATATGAGTTCGTAGAAATTGAACAAGAAAACTGGAATGCTACCTGGGAAAAAAACTTTAATGCTATTCAGGTAGGTGATAAATGTGTGGTGCGTGCCCCTTTTCACGATAAGCCAGTGGTAGAATTTGATATCGTTATAGAACCAAAAATGAGTTTTGGTACCGGACATCATGAAACTACCCATATGATGATGCAACATATTCTAGAGCTCGATTTTAAAGGGAAATCCGTTTTAGATATGGGAAGTGGTACTGGGGTGTTGGCTATTCTAGCCGCTATGAAAGGTGCTTCGGAAATAGATGCCATTGACATTGACAACTGGTGTTATCTGAATGCTATGGAAAATATTGAGCGCAATAACTGCGAACATATTAAAGTCTATGAAGGCGATGCCAGTTTACTGGTCGATCAAAAATACGATGTCATCATTGCTAATATTAATAGAAATATTCTTTTGGAAGATATCCCAACCTATGTAAAATGTCTTGCGCCTAATGGAGTATTATTGTTGAGCGGTTTTTATAAGGAAGATATTGCTATGATTAGCGAAAAATGTGAATCGGTAGGGTTGAGATTCGAAAATAATTTTGAAAAAAACAACTGGGTTGCAGTAAAATACGTATTTTAGAGAGGAATAAAATAACATTCATGAGTACTAAGGAAAAAATCCTCGAAGAAATTCTTTTAGAGGAGAAGATTACAGCACAAAACGAACTTGTATTGTTTAATGATGAAGTCAATACCTTTGATTTTGTTATTGAAACTTTGATCATGGCCTGTGACCATACTCCGGAACAGGCAGAACAGTGTTCTTTAATTGTACATTACAATGGAAAGTGTACCGTTAAAACTGGTGAGTACAATGACCTAAAATCGCGTTGTAGTATGCTTTTACAAGCGGGATTAAGCGCAGAGATAATTTAATCAATAGCAGGGCGCTATCGTTTAGATGGTGTTTGACCGTTATTCGATGAAGGGTCAGATGTTTAAAGTAAAAAAGGCGGTAACAAGAATGTTGCCGCCTTTTTTATTGTTGTTTACAACAGGGATTTCATTTCTCTCCAATCCGGAAAAGCACATCATGGCGAGTCTTTTATGCGTTAGGGACCGCGGCGGCATCCCCGCAGCGTAGCAAGGGATATAGCCAAGTGCCCGCCCGACGCAGGAGGGAACGCCCAAAATAATATGCTTCTATCTATAAAAATGAAGGACTGTTTGGGTGTATTTATTAAAATCGGCCACTTTTTAAGCCGCCCTGTTATTTTTGACAGGACTATAAGCTACTTCGAGGCTGTTTCCTGAACTTTTTTTCCTAAAACAACTAAAGGGTTAATAGTGATTGGCATGGCTTAATGTGGTAGTTTACTCCGTAAAAGGCCATAGACAAAAGTTCCTAAAAGTGCAGCGGCGATCACAATGAACATGGAGAATACCCCCGTTCCCACTAAAACATACATGGGGCCAGGACAAGCACCGGCCAAAGCCCATCCTAATCCAAAGATGGTACCTCCCAAAATATATCTGCTAACGCTTTTATCTTTGGGTATAAATTTAAGTTCTTCGCCTTCTATGCTTTTTACTTTAAAGCGCTTAAGGGCAGCTACAAAAAGGACCCCAAGAAAAACGGCTGTACCTATAATGCCATACATATGGAAAGACTGAAACTTGAACATTTCGAAAATACGGTACCAAGAAACGGCTTCAGATTTTACTAAAATAATTCCGAAGAATATACCGACGAATAAGAATTTTAAAAATTTCATTTTTAGAATATTAAGGGTAAAATAAAATGTGTCATGATAAGACCTCCAATAAAAAATCCGATAACGGCGATTAAGGAAGGTAATTGAAGGTTGCTTAGGCCTGTAATGGCATGACCAGAAGAACAACCGCCTGCGTAACGGGTACCAAAACCTACAAGGAACCCACCAATAATTAATATGGACATTCCTTTAAGGGTTAGGACATTCTCCCAACTATAAATCTCTGGTGGCAATAGGGTTTCGCCCGCATCGTTAAAGCCTAAGGCGCTTAAATCTGCAATGGTATCGGTACTCAAAGCCATTGTAGAACCGTCCGAAAGAAACTGGGTGGCTATAAATCCACCAATGACGGCTCCTAATACTACTACAAGATTCCACCGTTGTGCTTTCCAATCGAAATTGAAAAAATCAGAAAATTTACCGGCACCACCGATAGTACAAAGGGTTCGTAAGTTCGAAGACATTCCAAAGGTCTTGCCAAAATACATCAGTAACAACATTACCGTTGCAATTAGGGGGCCAGCTACATACCAAGGCCAAGGTTGCAAAATCGATTCCATATAAAATATTTTTAGGCAAATATAGGGGGTTCCTTGTAGGTGGTGTGTAATAATTGTTACAAACTACCAATAGGGGGTGGGGGTGGCAGTAAATTAAAAAGACCTTTGTTTAAGAACTATATCATCGAGAAACAGACGGCATGCCCCTCTAGGATTCAGATGCCAAGATGGGGTCTTTCGTTGGTTTATGGTATTTACCTTGCCGTAATTGGCTATGGTAGTGGGGATGCTTAGGTCTAAACACTTAATCTTGGTATCACAACGTGGTTTTTTGGGTTGAGTTTAGTGGTGTGTAGCCGTTTAAAATGCCGTTCATTCTCGGATACCCAAACTTTAAAGCACTAAGGTTAAGGGTCTAAATCTCTGGGGATGATATACTTTTGCCGATACGGAGAATATGGTGCTTGCTTACTTAAATTGTTGGGTACGGAAAGGTTTTGGGGTACAAATGCTAACCAATGACAATAAGGGCAAAATATTTTATTCTATTAAAATTTCATCTATAAATATCCATGGCTGCATACCGGTGGCTTGATGCCAAGAAGGGATTTTTTCCAAGCTATGCACTAATATCCTAAGCTGGTTATAGTTGCTTTCCGTTACGGGAACCTCTATATATTGAAGTTTTTGCCCTATTTGAGTTTCTGAATCTTTCAGATATTTACTTCCTATCTGTTTATTGTTGGCATAAATGCTGATGTAATCAGGAGAAAATATCCATGACATCTGATCTATCAGTGTGCTTATGTATACTTTGGAAGCAGGTATTTCCTTGTCCAATTTTAAGTCGATGGTAATGATATCGGATTGAAACCCCAGCCATTTATCGCCTTTCCTAAACTGTATGCTTCCTTTTTGCATGTCTATTAAGCTTTCGGGTCCCATGCCGCTATAATTGGGATGAGGTGAGGGTGATACCTTAATGGCGGCATGGGAAATATTGTTTTTTATTTTGGCTATTTGGATAACCGATTCATCACTAGGCCAATAATCTATATGAAAGGCCTTTGCTTTTATGAGGGCGGACTTTTTCACGGTTATTGGCTTTTTATAAACTTCGGAATCCATGGATACCTCCTTTCCATCTGTGGTATAGCGCAAGACAGTATTAGGAACGTTAAAAAGAAGTGCTACGGTGGCAGAATTTTTAAACAATGCAGAGTCCACTTCAAGAATGGGCGAGGCTAATTGAAAGGTTTCGGTACTCGCAAAATTATTTGTCTTTGGAGAATCTTGGCAGGCGAAGAGCAAACAAACGAATAAATAAGCAACTATTAATTTCATATTTTAAACACGAGAGAGTTTTATGGGGTAGGTTTTACCCGAATTCCATTGGGCTACATATAAGTTTTCATCATCATCTACACAGACATCATGTGGATGGTGAAAAATTTTTATGGCCTGATGCATTTTATTTAGTTTTCCATTTTCATAACTAGGTGCCGATCCACCAGGGGCGGAAATTAAGGTGTTGTTTTCGTCCAGTATAGAAACAAACCCAGATCCTTCATCCCCATCTCCAGACCAAATAGTAGCTAAGTAAATATGGTTGCCTGCGATAACGGGTCTGCATATAAAGGCTCCAGGAAGGTCTATACTATTGATGTATTTTCCATCCATAGTAAAGCGTTTTAGCTTATTTTGTTGGCGTGCGGTTATTAAAAGGGTGGGGTTGGCCGCATCTCGGTTGTCAATACAAATACCATGGGCATTATAAAATTGGTGGTCTGCATCTCCCTTGCCTCCGAAGGTGTTAAGTAGCTTTCCTTGGGCATTGTAGTGCATGATATATTGTTCTCCGTAGCCATCGGCTATATAGACATCGCCATTGTCGGCAACGGCGGTTTCTGTGGGGATATATTGGTTTTTGGAAGGGTATTTTCCCGATTCCTTTGGATAGGAGAATATCTGTGCGACCTTGCCGTCAATCGTCGTTTTAATGACTTCGTTCCTGACATTGTCGGCAATATATAGCATGTCTGTACCATTTTCGTTTTTCAGGGTAAGGCCATGAGCACCGGGGTAATCGGTTCCCCAGGTTTCTATCAAGTTTCCTTTCTTATCGTAAATGATAACATTATTCTTGGTGTTATTAGTAAGTAAGAGTATTCTACCCTTGGAGTCCTGTACCATCTCATGGCAATCATTGACCGGGTAATAATTAGCATTTAAAGCGCCCCAGTTGAGATCTATTTTATACTTATGGGTGCCATGGCCTATAATAGCATCCTTGTAAGAAGTCATGGCATTTAAAACGGGAGTCCCAGTAATAAGGCCCATGGTGGCTATACTTGTATTTTGAATAAAATTTCTGCGTTTCATAGCTTTCGCTTTTAAATAGGTCGCTAAATTAACTCAATATAAATTTAGCCCTACAATGAGTGATTGTTCTTTGGCTCTATGATAAAATTCTATGGCCGATCCATTAAATAGATATTGGGACAGGGGGTTGTTATATGCTGTTGTCGTTTAAAATTTTACTTTTCACTTCATTTAAGTAACTGCGTCCTATGGTATATCTCGTGCCTTTAACTTCAATACTATTACCTTCTATGGCGTCAATTTTATCAATGGCAATGGTAAAAGATCTATGAATGCGTATAAATTTATCTGCGGGAAGTTCTTCGGTAAAACTGCTTAGGGTTTTATGAATGATAAATTTATTAGCGGTTGTTTTGATCCTTATGTAATCTTTGAGACTTTCAACCACGATAATGTCGTCTAAAAAAATCTTTTGTAATTTTTTCTTATCTACTTTTACGAATATGCTTTGAGGGTCATTTTTTTCAACGGGTTCCGTAGAGAAAGATGTTTTTCGAAGTTTGGAAATACGATTCACTGCCTTTAAGAATCTAGGGAAACCTATAGGTTTCACCAGGTAATCAATGGCTTCCAACTCAAAACTTTTAAGGGCGTATTCTTCATGGGCAGTAGTCATTACAACCATGGAGTTTCCACTGAGTTCGCTTAAGAAATCTAAACCGTTGAACATAGGCATATTAATGTCCAAAAAGATGATGTCTATTTCGTTTTCTTTAAGAAAGGAAGACGCTTCAATTGCGTTCGAAAATGTCTGGACTAATTCTAATTCCTTAATTTGTTCAACATAATTTTTTAATACATTGATAGCAAGTGGTTCATCATCTACAATTATGACCTTTAACTTCATTACACTTTTAATTTAAGGTTTACATTGAACATGTTTTCTTTTTTATAGATAGACAAATTGTAATCATTCTTCTTGTATCCCAATTCTAAGCGTTTTTTTACGTTTAGTAGTCCAATCCCGCCTTGGGTTTCCATAGAAGCAGATTGTGCTGTTTGTTTGGGAATATTATTGACAACCTGAACGTTTAGGTTATCGTCAATTACATTGATCTTGATAATTATTTCCTTAGGACCTATAGTTTTATTGGCTCCATGTTTAAAGCAATTCTCAACGAGCGGTATAAGTAACATGGGAGGGATGGTCTTGCCCTTCATATCTCCTGAAAATTGGAGATCAATTTTTAGTGATTCATCAAACCTGATCCGTTCCAATTCTATATAGCTCCTTATAAATTCAATTTCCTTTGTCAAATCCTGATGTGGTGCATCAGAATTGTAAATTAAATAACGCATTAATTCCGATAATTTAAGAACAATTTGAGGAGCCTTATCCGATTTTTCTAAAGTTAAGGAATATATATTGTTTAAGGTGTTAAAGAAAAAATGGGGAGACACCTGTGATCGAAGGAATTTTAGTTCGGTGGTTAACTGCCTTTTTTCCAATTCGTGCAGTTTACTTTTTTCCTGAAGCCAATCAATGGTGATTTTGATAGCGGTAACAAAGGAAACCACATAAAGTTCTCCAAGCATGGTGGCTATGGCATAATCTAGGGTTAGGTTTTGTACCTCGCCCGCTTCGGGCATTACATTGGTGTCTATAAAATAATAGGTGAGGTTAAATTTAACCAAAAGCATTATGAATAGGGAAGACAATATTAAAATAGTATAAGTGAAATATTTTCGCTTATACACAAATTTAGGCATCAAAAAATAGATGTTGAAATAGGCCAATGCCATATGGATGGGAAACCCTAATAAATTTGTTTTTAGAGAGTATAGAAAATCATGATGCAGGCTTCCCCAACGAAGAATATTGAAGGACATATAAGCTAGCCAAAAAACAATATGGTGCTTATAGTTAATATTATAGTCTCCGAGTTTACGATGGGAGAAAACATTATTTATCTGATCGGGCATTTGCATCGGGGGCTAGGGAAGTCTATTGTCTATAATGTTGGCGTTTAGCTTTACTGTATGGTTGTTGGTCTAATTTAATTATGCGATTTAAAAAAAAATACCAAATATTTAGATTGGGTTGCCCCATTTTATGAAAATCTAAATAGGTTTTAAGGCGATGAACCGCCAAATAATCGGGGAAATTATAAAAAATAATAGGACTGCAGGAGATAATTATAAAAATTAAGCTGTTAAATGTTGTTTTTGACACAATTAACACTAGTGTCTTGTAGGTGTATTAATACAATGTTGTTTGATTTAAAAAAGAAGAAGAAGAAATGGATGTAATTGATTTGGCCATAATTGTAATCTATGTGGTATTGACCCTTTTTGTCGGGATTTGGGTTTCGAAAAAGGCCTCTAAGGGATTGAAGTCTTATTTTTTAGGTGGAAATGATATTAAATGGTATTACTTAGGATTAAGTAACGGTTCCGGAATGTTCGATGTCTCTGGTACGGCATGGATGGTCGGGATACTATTTTTATACGGTGTAAAAAGTTTTATGTTCATGTGGCTGTGGCCCATATGGAACCAGATTTTTGTGATGATGTTTTTGGCTGTTTGGATCAGGAGGTCTAACATAATGACTGGTTCCGAATGGATATTGACACGTTTTGGTGATGATAGGGCCGGTAGGGCATCACATAGTATTGTGGCAGTCTTTGCAATTGTTGCCGCTGTTGGGTTTATAGCCTATTTTTTTGAGGGAGTTGGTAAATTTATGACCATTATTTTACCATGGGACGTGGCATTGCATATGGGACAAACGGTATTGCTTACTTCCGAACAATCATATGCGATGATCATCATTTTCCTAACCACTATATATACTATTAAAGGGGGGATGTTCTCTGTAGTGGCAACCGAAGTTTTACAGTATCTTATAATGGTAATTGCAGGGGTACTTGTTGCGGGATATGCCTTTTTTGCATTTACCGATGTTGAAATAAATGCCGTGATCGGCCAAGAGTGGCGTAATGTATTTTTTGGTTGGGAATTAGGAACTCATTGGGATGAAGAATATCAGGCTTTTAACAATTTAATCGATTCGGAGGGGTATAAAATGTTCGGGGCCCTTATTGGGATGACGCTTTTTAAAGGTTTTTTCGCCAGTATAGCCGGTCCTACGCCTAGCTATGATTTACAACGTATCTTGTCTACCAAATCTGTTAAGGATGCCGCTTATATGAGCGGATTTACAAACTTGGTGTTATTTATTCCAAGGTACTTGCTTATTTCTGGGATCGTGGTGATCGCATTGGTTGTACTAACCCCGGAAATGCTTGCCAATCCATCACTTTCGGGTGCGGAATTGGAGGTGTTATTGCCTAAAGTGATTAATTTTCATGTTCCAGTAGGGATAAAAGGATTGTTATTGGCAGGGCTATTGGCGGCTTTTATGTCTACTTTCTCGGCTTTTGTAAATGCAGGTCCAGCTTATTTGGTCAATGATATTTATAAGAAGTATTATAAACCAACGGCCTCCGATACACACTATATAAAAGTGAGCCATATAGCCTCGTTTTTGGTCGTGGCCCTAGGGGTGTTTATGGGATTCTTTGCCGATTCTATCAATTCCCTGACACTATGGATTACCAGTGCCCTTTTTGGTGGATACGTGGCTGCTAACTTTTTGAAGTGGATCTGGTGGCGTTTTAATGGTTGGGGATATTTTTGGGGTATGTTGGCGGGATTGGTGATAGCTTCCTTGCAATTTATTTTGGATCAGAATAAAGGTAATTTTTCCGAGGGGAGTATTCTGTATGAATTGTCACATATGCATGCCATTTATTTGTTTCCTATAATTTTCGGGGTATCCTTTTTAGGATCTATTTTGGGTACCTATTTAAGTGCGCCAACAGACAGGGAGGTTTTGGTTTCCTTTTATAAAAATGTGAAGCCTTGGGGTTGGTGGCAACCAATATACCTTGATATAAAGAAAGAAGATCCTACCTTTGAAAAAAACAAGGAGTTTTGGTTAGATATGATGAATTGTGCGGTGGGCATTATTTGGCAGTCTAGTATGATTGTGATGCCTATATATTTCATGGTAAGGGATTATCCAAAGGCTATCGTTAGTTTAGTAGTCTTTTTGGTAACATGTGCCATCCTTAAATTTACATGGTTGGATAGGGTGAGGAAAATTCCAAATTAGATTGATATAAATATTTTAAAATAGTTAATAATTAAATAAATCGTATAAAGTGAGCAATATTCCATGGCAAGAGAGACCGGCAGATAGCACAGATGTTATTTGGCGATATGATGCAAATCCGGTAGTAAAGAGAGATGCGATACCATCTTCCAATAGTATTTTTAATAGTGCTGTTGTTGAATTTGACGGTGGGTATGCCGGTGTTTTTAGATGTGACAACAAGGCCGTGCAGATGAATATATTTGCTGGTTTTAGTAAGGATGGAATCAATTGGGAAATCAACCATGATCCTATTTCTTTTCAGGCAGGTAATACAGATATGATCGAATCTGATTATAAGTACGACCCTAGGGTTGTCTTTATAGAAGATAGGTACTGGATAACTTGGTGTAATGGGTATAATGGTCCTACTATTGGAATAGGGTATACCTTTGATTTCAAAGAATTTTTTCAATGTGAAAACGCCTTCTTGCCTTTTAATAGGAACGGTGTATTGTTTCCGGAAAAGATTGATGGCAAATACGCCATGTTAAGTCGCCCTAGTGATAACGGACATACTCCTTTTGGCGATATCTATATTAGCTATAGCCCAGATATGAAATATTGGGGAGAGCACCGTTGCGTAATGAAAGTGACTCCGTTTACTGAAAGTGCATGGCAATGTACAAAAATCGGGGCTGGACCAATACCAATTCTTACCGAGGAAGGTTGGTTGACATTCTATCATGGTGTTATCAATACCTGTAACGGGTTTAGATATTCTATGGGAGCGGCCATCTTAGATAAAGACCGTCCAGACAAGGTATTGTACAGAAGTAAACCTTATTTATTATCACCTCAAACGCCTTACGAGTGTATGGGCGACGTTCCTAATGTTGTTTTCCCGTGTGCAGCCTTACATTCTATAGAAGAAGATAAAGTAGCCATTTATTACGGCGCAGCAGATACGGTTACTGGCGTAGCATTTGGTCGTATCTCGGAAATATTAAAATTCATTAAGGAAAATAGTTTATAAAAAGTATTGTTTCACCCCTTAAATAACTCATCATTTAAGTAGTAAAAATATAATCTCATGAAATTACCCCCTTTGAAATACAAGAAGTTATCACTTCTAATTGTTCTTTTAATGTATGTTGGCTGCGTCGTAGCTACCTCACAAGTAGTACCTAGAAGCTATGTTGCCTTTAAAGCAACTGAGCCATTGGTTATAGACGGTAAGGCCGACGAAGCAGCATGGAAAAATTCGGAATGGTCACAAGATTATATTGATATAGAAGGGAAAAAGGAGCCTACCTATAAAACACGAATGAAAATGTTGTGGGATAACGAGTACTTGTATTTTATGGCCAAAATGGAAGAGCCACACGTTTGGGCAACGCTAAAACAGCGCGATACGGTTATCTTTTATAACAATGATTTTGAGATTTTTATAGATCCGGACGGGGATACCCATAATTACTACGAGTACGAAATGAACGCCCATAATACGTTGTGGGATTTGTTTTTGACCAAGCCATACCGCAACAACGGCAAGGTTATAGATAGTTGGGATATTCAAGGGGTGAAATCTGCTGTAAGTATTCAAGGAACCTTAAACGATTCGTCAGATTTGGACGAGGAATGGGTGGTAGAAATAGCCATACCATGGGCCGTGATTACCGAAGCAAGTAATAGTAGCAAAGTACCAGAAAATGATTTTTGGCGCCTTAATTTTTCACGGGTAAACTGGGATTTTGATCTTACCGATGGAAGGTATTCTAGAAAGAAAGATGAGAGTGGCAAATTTTTGCCAGAGTACAACTGGGTATGGTCTCCACAAGGGGTTATTAATATGCACGAACCAGAACATTGGGGATATGTGTATTTTTCTTCCGAAAACCCAGGAGGTAAGGCCGATTTTACAATTCCAAAAGACGATCATATCAAATGGTATATGTACGAACTGTACCGAGGGCTTTTACACGGAAAGAAAGGGGCAGAGAAATCTGTGTCAAAACCAAAACAAATTTTAGGAAGTACTATAAAACCAACATTGGAAAAACACAGTTTTGGGTGGAATATATGGGTTAAAAGCCCTTTTACAGAAAATGTATTAGTTATTAAGGAGGATGGTAAATTTGAAAGTATTGAGAAAAAATAAGGTAATAGGAATGCTCATCGCATTCGGAGCAATTATAGGTATCTCTTGTGAGAATGGAAAAGAAGCGTCTGCCGACATCAAACCGTCAGAAAGGAGTCTTATACAATACGTAAACCCTTTGATGGGATCGGATTCAGATTTCAGTCTTTCTAACGGAAATACCTATCCGGCCATTGCTACCCCCTGGGGGATGAATTTTTGGACACCTATGACCTCTAAAATGGGCGATGGTTGGACCTATAAATACAGGGACACCAAAATAAGGGGTATCAAGCAAACCCATCAACCTAGTCCATGGATTAACGATTATGCAGCTTTTTCCTTAATGCCGGTAACAGGTGAATTAAAATATAAGGAAGAAGAACGGGGCTCTTGGTTTTCACACAAGGCCGAAACTGTTAGACCCGATCACTATAGTGTATATTTAGCCGATTATGATGTGGTTGCCGAGGTAACACCAACGGAAAGAGCAGCTCATTTTAAATTTACCTTTCCGGAGACAGACCAGGCCTATATTTTATTAGATGCCTTTTTTCAAGGATCTATGGTAAAAATTATTCCGGAAGAACGGAAAATTATTGGGTATTGCCGAAATAATAGTGGCGGGGTTCCCGATAATTTCCATAACTATTTTGTAGCCGAGTTCGATACCGATTTTGAGTTGACCCATACTTGGGGCGATAATTGGACCTTATTGGAAAACACCAAAGAAAACGAAGGCGAGCATGTTGGGGCTATTGTTGGTTTTAAGACTTCCAAAGGAAAAGCGGTACATGTTAAAGTAGCTTCTTCTTTTATTAGTCCTGCCCAGGCTCAATTAAACTTAGATAGGGAAATAGGGGATAAAACATTTGAAGAAACCAAAAATGCTGCAACAGTAGCTTGGGAGAAAGAATTACAGCGTATTCAGGTAAGTAGTGATAATACCGACCAGTTAAAGACTTTTTATTCTTGTTTATACAGAGTGTTGTTGTTTCCAAGGAAATTCTATGAGTATAATGCGGATAATGAAATAGTACACTATAGCCCCTACAACGGGAAGGTCGAAAAAGGCTATATGTTTACCGATAATGGTTTTTGGGATACTTTTAGAGCGGTATTTCCATTTTTTAATATGATGTATCCCGAGTTGAATACACAGATTATGGAAGGCCTTGCCAATACTTACAAAGAATCTGGATGGTTGCCAGAGTGGGCCAGTCCTGGTCATAGAGATTGTATGATAGGTTCTAATTCTGCTCCTATTATTGCAGATGCACATTTGAACGGTGTTGATGGTCCAGATGCAGAACTGTTATTGAATGCGGTACTAAAAAATGCTACCGTGGCTGATGGAAGACCGGTAAATAGCGTAGGGCGTGCAGGATTGGATTACTATAACGAATTGGGGTATGTACCTTATGATGTAGGGATTCACGAAAATGCCGCTCGTACCTTGGAATATGCCTATGCTGATTTTACGATTGCTCAAATGGCAAAATCCTTGGGTAAAAACGATATTGCCGATACCTATTACAAGAAATCCATGAATTATAAAAACCTATTTGATCCTAGCACTAAATTAATGCGAGGAAAAAATAAGGATGGAAGTTTTCAATCGCCTTTTAATCCCGTAAAATGGGGAGATGCCTTTACAGAAGGAAACAGCCTTCATTATACTTGGTCTGTATTTCATGATGTAAACGGACTAATAGATCTTATGGGGGGAGACGATGCCTTTGTTGGGATGCTAGATGGGGTATTTAGTATGCCTCCAGAATTCGATGCTTCTTATTACGGATTTACCATTCATGAAATACGTGAAATGCAAATTATGAATATGGGGAACTATGCGCATGGAAATCAGCCCATCCAGCATATGATATATCTATATAACTATGCTAAGAAACCATGGAAAACGCAGGAGAGAATAAGAGAAGTACTGACAAAACTGTATACCCCTAACCCAGATGGGTATTGCGGTGATGAGGATAACGGGCAAACCTCGGCATGGTATGTGTTTAGCGCCCTTGGCTTTTACCCAGTAGCACCGGCCACCAATCAATACGTCATCGGTAGCCCCTTGTTTGACGAGGTAACTTTGCATTTGCAAAACGGAAAGAAGTTTACGGTTTCGGCAAATGGTAATTCTCAAAGTAATATGTATATCCAAAATGCCAGTTTAAACGGCGAGGCATTAAACAATACATGGATTACTACAGAAACTGTTCAAAAGGGAGGCTCGCTTAATTTTAATATGGGGGATACTCCAAATAAAGAATGGGCAATAGGAGAAGAGGCAGCGCCTTATTCCTTGTCCAAAGAAATGGCATTGTAGTTTTGATCAGATAGTTAAAATAAATAAGAGAATGATGAGTAGTAGAATAGTACAGTTTTCATGGTTGTTTTTCCTTTTAATCCTAGTAGGTTGCGGGGAAGAAGCTAAAACTATATTTACAGAAAGTGATGTTAAGATTATTCCGAGGCCATCGGAAGTGCAGTTTAAGAAAGGAGCCTTTAGGTTTACCAAGGACACCAAAATTGTAGTGGCCAATGACCAGACAGCTGTTACATCTGTCTTACTTGATAGGTTTTCTAAGGCAGCAGCATGGGATTTAGAAGTGGTAACTACAGCGCCAAAGAATAATTTTGTGCAGTTATCCTTGGATCCGGCTATGGAAGATGAATCCTATACATTAAAAGTCTCAGAAGATAAGGTGGTTATAACTGCTAAAGGGTATGTTGGGTTTTTATATGGCCTTGAAACCGTAAGGCAGCTATTGCCAGTAAGTATAGAAAGCAACCAGCTCGTGGCCAATGTAAATTGGGATATTCCTACCGTTGAGATTACCGATAGTCCCCGATTTAAATGGCGTGGGTTTATGATGGATGTTTCTAGGCACTTTTTTGATAAGGAGTATATACTAGCTACTATAGATCAATTGGCATTCTTAAAAATGAATACGCTTCACCTTCATTTGGTAGATGACCAGGGGTGGAGAATAGAAATTAAAAAATATCCGAAACTAACCGAAGTTGGTGCTTTTAGGGTAGATCAGGAAGATAAACATTGGGATGCTAGGTTTACACCGGAATTGGGAGAAGAAGCGACCTATGGCGGGTTCTATACCCAAGAAGATATCAAGGAAATAGTAGCCTATGCTACGAGTAAGGGAATTAATGTGGTGCCAGAAATAGAATTGCCTGCCCATGTGATGAGTGCTATTGCGTCCTACCCAGAATTGTCTTGTTTTCAAAAACCTATCATGGTTCCCTCTGGAGGGGTTTGGCCAATTACTGAAATTTACTGTCCAGGAAAAGAATCGACTTTTGAGTTTTTAGAAAATGTGTTGACAGAAGTAATGGAATTGTTTCCCTCACAATACATCCATGTTGGGGGCGATGAGGCCACTAAAACCAATTGGAAAATATGTCCAGATTGTAAAAGAAGGGTAAAAGAAGAAGGTCTTGCCAATGTTGAAGAATTACAGAGCTACTTTATCCGAAGAATGGAACGATTTATAAGTTCTAATGGAAGGACTTTAATAGGTTGGGATGAAATTTTGGAAGGCGGATTGGCTCCAGGTGCAGCTGTGATGAGCTGGCGTGGGTTTAAAGGAGGTATCGAAGCTTCCGAAGCCGGACACGATGTGGTAATGACCCCAACCGATCATAGTTATTTTGATTATTACCAAGGAAGCCGAGAGAGTGAGCCTATGGCTTGGGGCGGTTATTTACCTTTGAGTAAAGTGTATGCGTTTGATCCGGTAGTAGAAGGGATGACCCCTGAACAGGCTAAGCATGTATTGGGAGGTCAGGCGAATATGTGGACAGAATTTATACCTGATAATGCCCAAGCCCAATATATGACCTATCCGCGTTTGGCGGCCATGGCCGAAGCGGTTTGGACAACCAAGGAGAATAAAAACTGGGCCGATTTCTCTCAGCGTGTGGATTCTTTATTTGATCGATATGATTTAATGGGGATTAACTATGCTAAAAGTTCATATCAGGTAACTACGGATGTAAGTGTAGATAAGGAGAACGGTACGCTGTCTATAGCCTTAAAGAACGAATTTCCGCAGGCAGATATCCGTTATTCCCTTGGTGGTAGCGATATAACTGAAGCCTCTGAAAAATATACCTCGCCGATTGTTGTCAATAAGACCACGGAAATAAAAGCACAAGTGTTCAAGGACGGTAAGCCAGTAGGTGCGCTATTTCAAAAAACAATTAATTATCACAAGGCAGTTGGGAAGCCAGTAACCTATTTAAACAAATACCATGACAGTTACCAAGGAGGTAAAGAAATTGGAATGGTAAATGTGTTAAGAGGATCTATGAATTTCCACGACGGACAATGGCAGGGTTGGTTAGGAGATCACATGGAATTGGTGATTGATATGGAAACACCTACCGAGATGGAGAAAATTACCGTAGGTACCCTCGAAAATCAAGGTTCAGGAATCTATTTTCCTATTCGGGTAGAGGTTTTATTATCTGCAGACGGGAAAACATTTAAAAGTGCCGGAACTGTAGAGCGTGGATTCGCGGCCAATATCAAGTCGGAATTAAAAGATTTTGTGATCGATTTTGAGAAACAATCTGCTAGATACATTAAAGTTATAAGCACTAACCTAAGTACACCTCCAACGGGTGGTAAGGCTTGGATGTTTATAGATGAGGTGATAGTAGAATAAAAACCTGAGCTACAGTAACATTTAAAGCGTACAATAACATTTTGCAATGCAGTATAAAATTATTTTAATAATAGCGGTTTTTTCATCTGGGCTTTTTGCCCAGAAAAAACCGGTAGATTACGTAAACCCATTTATAGGAACGTCTAATTATGGTACTACCAATCCTGGGCCAATTGCCGTAAGGGGAATGGTAAGTGTTTCGCCCTTTAATGTGGCTGGACCTAAAAATATGCCTTTAGAAAAGGACAGCCGTTGGCTGTCTACTCCCTACGTTCATGAAAATACATTTTTAACTGGTTTTAGCCATGTGAATCTTAGTGGTGTAGGTTGTCCTGATTTGGGTGTAATATTGGCAATGCCCACTACTGGAGCATTGGAGGTAGATCACCTAAAATACGGGTCGTCTTATTCTAACGAGGTTTCTGAAGTGGGGTATTATTCCAATACCCTGGATAATTATGACATAAAAGTAGAAGCAACGGCAACAACAAGAGTAGGAGTAAGCAAGTATTTCTTTCCTAAGGGAGATGCTAACATTCTTATTAATCTTGGTTTAGGGCTTACCAACGAACAAGGGGCTTCTGTAAAGGTTGTTTCGCCGACCGAAATCGAAGGTGTTCGTAGTGTTGGCTCTTTTTGTTATTACAAGCCAGAAGAAGCTTATCCAGTATATTTTGTAGCGCGATTTTCAAAACCTGCCGACGAATTTGGTGTGTGGAAGAAACCAACTACTTACAAAGGAGCAGAAGCTGAATGGATGGGGTATAATGGCAAGGAAAGAATTATGAAAGGCTTTACCAAAGAAGTCGTGGGGGATAGTATAGGAACCTATATGCGTTATAATTTTAGCAAACCTACCGTGGTAGAGATGAAAATTGGTGTGTCATACGTGAGTATCGAAAATGCGCGTGAAAACCTAGAAAAAGAAACTGCTACCCGTACTTTTGATCAAATTTTGGTCGAAGCCAAGGCTAACTGGAACAGCTACCTATCTAAAATAGAAGTGGAAGGTGGATTGGAAGAGGATAAGATGAAGTTTTATACGGCACTATACCATACTTTAATACACCCTAATACACTCAATGATTTTAATGGGGAGTATCCAAAAATGAAAACACGGGAAACCTTAAGGACCGATGATACCCGTTATACGGTATTTTCGTTATGGGACACTTATAGAAACCTACATCAATTGATGAGTTTGGTATATCCGGCCCAGCAATCGGACATGGTAAAAAGCATGTTGCAGATCTATGACGAAAGTGGGTGGTTGCCAAAATGGGAATTAAATGCAACGGAAACAACGACTATGGTAGGCGATCCAGCAGGAATTATCATTGCAGATACTTACTTAAAGGGAATTACCGATTTTGATGTAGAAAAGGCCTATGCGGCCATGGTTAAAAGTGCCGATCAATTAGAGGGAAATCCGCTTCGCCCTGGCTTAAAGGATTATATAGAAAAGGGCTACCTAACTACGAAAACCACTAATAGCGGATCGGTTTCTACCACCCAGGAATATAATATATCGGATTATGCGATTGCGCAATTGGCCAAGGCTTTGGGTAAAAAATCAGATTATAAGCGTTTCTCAAAACGTTCATTATCCTACAGAAAACTTTTTGATAAGGAATTTAATCTGCTTAGGCCTAAAAATGATGATGGTAGTTGGTTGACTCCCTATAATCCAGAATCGGGGGCTAATTTTGAAAAGAACTTGGGCTTTATCGAAGGGAACGCATGGCAATATACTTTTATGGTGACTCATGACACCAAAGGGCTTATGAAGCTCATGGGAGGCCCAAAACCTTTTGTGAATAGATTACAGGATGTTTTTGATAAAGGACAGTACGATATGGCCAATGAGCCGGATATAGCGTATCCATTCTTGTTTAATTACGTAAAAGGAGAAGAGAAGCGTACCCAGAAAATGGTTTCTGAATTGTTAAAGACATATTTTAAAAACAGTCCGGACGGATTACCAGGAAATGACGATACGGGAACGATGTCTGCATGGGCGGTGTTCTCTATGATGGGAATTTATCCTGTAAATCCGGCTAATACTACCTATACCATTACATCGCCAAAATTTAATAAAATAACGATTCATCTAGACCCAGAATATTATGGTCAAGAGAAATTGGTGATCACCTCCAATGTTTCTGATGAGAATCAATTTATTAAAGAGATAAAGGTTCAAGGAAATACACATAAAGGATATTTTATAGACCACCAAGAATTGGTTAAAGCAAAAAGCTTGGAGTTTTTAATGGAAAAGTAGCCTTTTTTAAAACCTACTATTTTTAACAAAAAACCTGATGGACTAAATGTTCATCAGGTTTTTTTGTTTTTGTGAGTTCCGTTTCTTTGGAAGAATTTGTGAAATATTATAATTAAGAAAATGTTGAATATTAACAGTTTATTTTTTTATTAATCAGTGAATTTATGGGATAATTATAAAAAAAAATATTTGTTGTGATAAAATCGTTCGTCTAAATTAACATGTATTTAAACTAAAATATTTTGTTTGTAAACTAAAAAGGCTTATGAGAGGGCTGAAATTGGTGTTTTGGTATCTATTTTTAACCCATTTAGATATTAAATTGACTCTTATAAACAGTAGTGTCTCTTTTTTGGTGCATAAGTATGAGTTTTATGAGGTAACACTACTTATGTGATTAGTTGTTAAGACTCCTAGGATGGTTGTTGGTCGAAATAGTTTTGTTAAGTGTTAATAAAATCAAAAATTTATTGATAAATTAACCGCGAGGTAATCCTCGAATTACAATTAAATAACTAACTAAAAATTATTAGTATGACTAAAAAGATTCATTACTATTTATTGCTTACGGCTCTTCTCTGTATACAGGGAATGGTGGCACAAAGCAAAACGGTTACTGGTACGGTAACCGATGATTTAGGTGCTCCCTTGCCAGGAGTTAATGTGGTGGAAAAAGGTACTGCCAATGGTGTTTCCACAGATTTTGATGGTAACTTTTCCTTAAATGTTCCTAATTCGGCAACTTTAGTTTTCTCTTCTCTAGGTTTTTCAACAAAGGAGGTCTTAGTTTCCGGACAATCGGTCATCAATGTTTCCTTGTCGGAAGATGCGGAAATGCTTGGGGAGGTTGTCGTAACCGCTTTGGGTATTAAAAGGGAACGGAAGTCATTAGGCTATGCCGTACAAGAAGTTAAAGGAGCTACCCTAACAGAGGCAAGAGAGAATAACGTTGTTAATGCACTTTCTGGAAAAGTTTCAGGTGTCCAAGTTATAAAAGGAAGTAATGGTCCTGCAAGTTCTTCTAAGATAGTATTAAGGGGTAACAATTCATTAACAGGAGATAACCAGCCTTTAATTGTCGTAGATGGAATCCCTATGGATAACTTTACCGGGGCTGGTAATAATGACTTCTTCAACCCTTCTCAGGATTTAGGGAATGGTCTAGGGGATCTTAATCCGGAAGAC
The DNA here is from genome assembly GCF_012272855.1 of Arenibacter sp. 6A1. Classification (GTDB taxonomy): domain Bacteria; phylum Bacteroidota; class Bacteroidia; order Flavobacteriales; family Flavobacteriaceae; genus Arenibacter. Next base: position 294,651 of record NZ_JAAXCQ010000003.1, read on the forward strand.
ATTGAAAGTATGTCTGTGCTAAAAGGAGCTTCTGCAGCGGCCTTATACGGTTCTCGTGCAGGAAATGGTGTTATTTTGATTACCACTAAAACTGGTAAAGCCAGAAAAGGGTTGGGAATTACATTTTCTACAACTACAGGGTTTCAAAATATTTTTATGGATCCAGAATTACAAAGTTCTTTTGGTCAAGGAAACAATGGTATTTATGATAATCTTGCAGGCGATAGTTGGGGTCCGAAAATTGTTGGGCAATCTGTTGAAGATTGGAAAGGGGGCCAAGTACCTATGCGAGCTTATGATAATTTAGGTAACTTCTTTAATTCTGGCTTTAGCCAAAACTATAGCTTATCTTTTCAGCAACAAGTTAGTGATGGAACTTCTTTGTATACTTCTGCGAACTACTTGAACGATGATAGTAATATCAAAGGAGCAACATTGGAGAGGCTAAATTTAACGACCAGAGCGGTCTCTAAATTTGGTAACGACAATAAGTGGACAACGGATGTGAAGGTTCAGTATATAAATTCGAAGGCAAATAACCGTCCTATCAATGGATCGAATATAAGTAATGCCTTTGGAACAGTTGCTGGGTTGCCTAGATCATTGGATATTACGGAGTTTTCGAACGATACAGATGAATTCGGTAACATGGTGTGGTATGTTCCTAGTAATTCTGTTAACCCTTATTGGGCTGCGAACAATAATTTAAGTGAGGATTCAAGAGACCGGTTTTTGTTGAATGGTTCCTTAAAACACGAGATTACAAATTGGTTGAGTGCAGAGATTAACGCTGGGGCTGATTTGTATACTACAAATACCGAATCTAAATTGTATGCAGGAAGTCCATTGTCTAACACTGGTAGATATAGTTTAGGGAAAAATACATTTCTAGAGAAAAACTATAATATGTTGATCGTTGCTTCTAAAGATGATATTTTTGGAAAATTTGGTGGAGCTTTAACTCTTGGAGGAAACTTAATGTCAAGAGGTGCAAGCGGAATAAGTGCTAACTCTGGGGATTTTGTGGTTCCTAATTTATTTTCCCTAAACAATGGGATTAATAACCCAAATGTTGGTCAAAGCTTCAGCAATAAAAAGATTAATTCCTTATACGGTACATTACAAGTAAATTATGACGGATTTTTGTTTGTAGATTTTACAGGTCGTAATGATTGGTCTTCTACGCTTAGTGAAGAAAATCGTTCATTTTTCTATCCGTCTGTGAGTACTTCTTTTGTCTTTACCGAATTATTGGCAGGTGATGACAATGAATTGCCAAATTGGTTAGATTTCGGTAAAATTAGAGCTTCATATGCAACCGTAGGAAATGATTTGGATCCTTTTAAATTAAATAATTTTTATTCTATAGGTAATGATCCTAATGGAAATACAACTGCTGGAAGCGGGAACACCTTGTTTAATCCAGATGTGAAGAGCGAGTTGATAAAATCCCTTGAATTAGGTTTTGAAGGCCGCTTCTTTAATAATCGTCTTGGATTTGACTTTGCTTGGTATAAAACCAACGCAACAAACCAGTTGTTAGCTATTCCATTGGATCCTTTAAGTGGATTTAATAGTAAAATCGTGAATGCTGGTGATATACAGAATGAAGGATTTGAAATAGCGCTTAACGCTAGAATATTTGATAATCCTGAAGGTTTTTCATGGGATACAAATGTTAATTTTTCTACCAATGATAATACTATCGTTAAGCTTACCGACGATGTTTCTCAATTCAGATTGGGTGGTTTCGATAACTTAGCTGTTTTAGCTGTTGAAGGAGGTAGCTATGGAGAAATTTGGGGTACCAAGTATAACAGAGTTGAAGACGAAGCAGATCCTAACTTCGGTAAGATAATTGTCGATGGAAATGGTTTCCCTTTAGCAAGTAGCGATAAGTTTAAATTAGGAGATCAGCAACCAGATGCTATGATCGGTTTTTCAAATACATTAAGCTATAAAGGGATTTCTTTGAGCTTTTTAATCGATGCGCGTTTAGGTGGTGAAATTTACTCCGGAACAAATCTTGCTTTGCAGCGTTCAGGAAGTGCTGCAGCTACGGTTGTGAACGGTGAAAGGAATGATATTGTTGTAGATGGTGTGGTGGATGATGGAAATGGAGTTTATACCCAAAATACAGTCGCCGTAACTCCAGAGAACTACTGGACTAATTTGTCTGTTACATCTGGGAATCTGGGGATTAACGAAGAAAATATATACGATGCTACAAATATACGATTAAGAAATGTAAGTATTAACTATGCCTTACCGACTAATTGGTTGAAAAATTCCCCGCTTCAAAAAGCTAAGATTGGAATTTCGGCCAATAATGTTTGGATGATTGATAGTAATCTTAACGGTGTAGATCCAGAATCGGTATTTGCAACATCAACCAATGCTACTGGATTTGAATATCTTTCATCTCCTACTTCGAGAAGTGTATTTTTTAATGTAGCGTTAAACTTTTAACAATAAAAAATTTATTATGAAAAACATATTTAAAAAATCTGGATTGCTCGTAGGGGCTTCTATGTTGGCTTTTTCTTGTTCAGATTTTGAGGAGATCAATGTAGATCCCACGGCAGCAACAGCAGAACAAGTGCAGGTAGAATATTTTATAAATAATTCTATAGGTGGTGCGCAGCAAGACCCGCATATTGCAGAGAGGGTATTTGTATTGTATTGGAAAGATGCAGGGAGAATGGATCGAATTGGAACATTGTCCGAAGGTTTTCAAAGTGATAGTTGGACTAGCGACTATTATAATGGGTATGTGTCTGCTTGGTTACGAAATATTACCACTGGGATAAAGATTGCTGATGACCAAATTGCCGCTGGTAACGTAAAGGAGTATACTAATAATCTAAAACAGGTTGCTAGAATTTGGAGGGTTTACATAATGAGTGAAATGACGGATAATTTTGGTCCTATTCCAATTAATGGATTTCAAGGAGAAAATCCGGAATATAACAATGTGAAAGATGTTTATTATTATATGTTGTCCGAACTGAAGGAGGCCACAGCTGAACTCGATTTGACTATTGTGAATCCTGGAGGGTTGAGTGATCTTGATCCGGCTTATGGCTATGACTACGGAAAATGGAAAAAGTATGGTAACTCTTTAAGAATGAGATTGGCAATGCGTTTGTCAGAAGTAGATGCATCTAAGGCTCAGGAAGAATTTGAAGATGCAGCGAAGGGAGAGTATATTTCCTCATTAGCTGATAATTTTAAAGTTCAAGAAGTTCCAGGGTGGAATTCGTATACAGGGGTGATGACTAGACAATGGAATAATCAATACCTTTCTACTGCTCTTAATAATCTCATGATCGGTTTGGGTGGAGTGCCATCTCATGATCAGTTGGCGGCAGATAAACACTCTTCAATTAAGCCTGCAAACTATATAGGGCTTAAGTATGAGGATCATTTTACTTCTAAGACAAATGATCCTTCAGCCGGATATTGGTTTGATGGATTACATAATACTATGGATCCAAGGGCGTACGATCTTTATAAAATTCCAGGTGATTTTAACGATCCTAATTTTAATAAATATCCATCTTGGTCCTCGGCGGCAACTACTACCCAGCGTCCTTTGATTATCGGGGAGCAGGACAATGAAGAAAATGGAGAGACCAATGATATTCAAGTAGAAGCAACGAATAGTTGGAACGCTATGGTAGGTGGCGATTGGGGTGCAAAAGGAAGTAATAATCGACTTGCTTATCCAGGAACTTTACCTCGATTATCTCATAAATATAGAAATAGTGAGGCGCAACGTATATTCTTTGGGTCATGGGAGTCTTATTTCTTATTGGCAGAAGCATCTGTTAGAGGATGGGATGTGCCAATGGGGGGTAAAGAAGCTTATGAGATGGGGATAACGGAAAGTTTTGAGTATTCTGGAGTGTCACAGCATTTAAGTGCTTATTTAAGCTCCCAAGATTATAATAGAGCGGGTACTTCTGTTAGCTGGACGCATACAGCAGAACCACCAGCCACTGTAACCATGAATTATATAAATGGATATACAGGTCTTCCTGGTACTGTTGAATTCAAATATCCAGATAATACTATTTATAAAGGAGGAGCTGTAAAGAATGATCTTTTAACTAAGATTATTACTCAAAAATTTATAGCTCAAACACCTTGGTTGCCTTTGGAAACTTGGAGTGATCACAGGAGATTAGGGTTGCCTTTCTTTGAAAATCCAGCTGTTGAAAACCCATTACCAGATTTACCAGCTTTGAATGCTAGTAATTTCATGACAAATAGTGTGAAGTTTTATGGTCAAAGATTGAAATTCCCTTCAAACTTTTCCAATAATGTACCAGATGGTTATCAGCAGGCAGTAAGTCAGCTAGGGGGTCCTGATGAAGTTTTAACACCGCTGTGGTGGGCAAAACAGAACTAGAATTTTAACGTAAATGTTAAAAGGCCGTCCGAAAGGGCGGCCTTTTTTTTGTCTTATCCTTTTCAGAAAAACTCACAAAAACTGCTGTCTTCTGTAGATTCTTGATTGGCCAAGTTGTTAATTCTCGTATTGTAAAATTAACTCAGTATAAACTAGCCTTATAATCTCACCATAACATCGGCACTCCTGGCAATTATATTGTATAAATATTTGAGCATCAATAAAATTGTTGAATTTATCGCTGTTTTCTTATTTACTAGACAATGCCAATGCGCAATCCTTGCCTCCAAATAGATGGATTTACCCCAATAGTGAGCGCGTTCACAATACTGAAAATTATAATACGGTTAGTGCAGATGATAAATTGACCAACAAGATTTTTTGGGATGTTAATGAATAAAAGTTGTTTAAATATTTAAATGATTGTAAATAAGCCCGATGCATTGCATCGGGCTTATTTTTTCGTTAAAAGGGTTGTTATTTCAACAAAATATACAACTGCTTAACTGATACGACTATTGTGGGTTTATATTGTATTATAAGGCTCTTAGTCTTTGCTGCATTGTTGTTAGTCGAATTAATTTCATTTCTGATTTAGGAATAGGAAAACTTAGTGCCAAACTAACATTAGGTTAACGCCTAATTAATAAATCAATTAACTAACTTCAATTTACTAGTATGATTAAAAAATTTCATTACTATTTACTGCTGACGGCTTTTCTCTGTGTTCAGGGGATGATGGCACAAAGCATAACAGTTTCTGGTACAGTGACTGATGATTTGGGCTCCCTTTTGCCAGGGGTAAACGTGGTAGAAAAGGGAACCACCAACGGAACATCAACCGATTTTGATGGAAATTACGCTATTACGGTTTCTAGTAGCAATGCAACTTTAGTTTTTACCTATATCGGATTTTCCTCTCAGGAAGTTCCGGTAGCAGGGAAAACAACTATTAATTTGGCTATGGCCGAAGATGCAGAGCAACTTGGAGAAGTGGTAGTGACAGCCTTGGGAATCAAAAGAGAAACAAAAGCTCTTGGATACTCTATGACCGAATTGAAAGGGGAAGAGTTGGCAAAAACCAATACCGTAAACCCTGTATTGGGGCTACAAGGTAAATCTTCTGGGGTAAGTATTGGTTCTTCTGATGGGGGACTTTTCGGAAACTCTAAAATTCAAATCCGTGGGGTGTCAACCTTAAATTCTGGGAATAACCAACCGATATTCGTAATTGACGGGGTTATTTTAGAAAACAGTATCTCTAACCAAAGTGCGGATTGGAATTCAGATTCTAACGATTACGGAAACATTCTTAAAAACTTGAACCCGGACGATTACAAAAGTGTTTCTGTTCTTAAAGGAGCAGCAGCAACAGCTCTTTATGGATCTAGAGGTATTAACGGTGTAGTTTTAATCGAAACCAAAAATGGTGAAGGAGCCAAAGGTTTAGGGGTTTCTATTAAGCAAACTGTAGGGGTAGACCATGTATATGCTCAACCAGGTTTGCAAAACGAATACGGACCAGGAGCTTTAGCCGGTTATGTAAATTACGGTGAAAAGGACGGTAATGGACAGTATTATAGATTTGATACAAACCAGTTCTACACTAACGATCAGGGGCAAAGAACTCTTATCAACCATCCATGGGGCTGGGCAAGTTACGGACCTAAATTTGACGGAGAGCCAATTATGGACTACGACGGAACTATGGTTCCTTATAGTGCCGTTAAAAACAACATGAAAGATGCTTACGATACCGGAATTAATACCAATACTTCGGTAGCACTTAGCGGTGGAAATGAAAAAGGAAGCTTTTACTTGTCTGATTCATACAGCAAGAGAAGTGGAATTTTGCCAAACAATACTTTCGATAGAAATGCGATGCAATTGTCTGGTTCTTATGATTTGGCCGATTGGTTAAAAGCGAATGCTTCTGTTTCTTATACCACCTCTACTTCTAGAAACCCTAGAAATGATATTTCTCAGAACTTCTTCGAAGGGGTATTTGCAAGAACGTATGATTCAAGAAAATACAGACAAGAACAGTATTGGTTAGCGCCGCATGGGGGTGTTCCTAATGCTGATTATGGTGATGAATATGCCTATGCTCCAAATCGTTCTCTATGGTTTGTATATGAAAAAAATGATAGAGTAAGAAAGGAACAAGTAGTTAGACCTATTGTACGTCTTACTGCAGAAGTTACCGATTGGATGACTATTACCGCTGAAGGAAACATGAACCAGTACACGTCCAAGTACGAACAAAAAGATTTGGGTACAGGTTTTGCCAATGATGGTGGTTATTATGAATTGCAACATTTTGAAGACATAAGTAAAACAGGAAAACTTTCTGTTAATTTCAACAGACAAATAAACGAAGATCTTTCTGCTCAGTTGCTTGTTGGAGGTGAACTATGGAATCAAGAAAAATCCAATACAAGAGTTAGAACTGATGGCGGATTGGTAGTGCCAGGAAAATTCTTCTTGGGGAATTCTAAAAAGACTCTTTTATCCGAGGGAGGCGTATACGATACCAAACAAATTAACTCTTTGTATTTTATGTCTAGTTTCGGATATAAAGGCCAATTGTATCTAGATGTTACTGGTAGAAATGACTGGTCTTCTGCTTTGGTATACACAGATGGAACCGGAAACTTCTCTTACTTTTATCCTTCAGTATCTACTTCTTGGATTTTAAGCGAAACCTTTGGTACTTCAGATGTATTGACCTTTGGAAAATTAAGAGCTTCTTGGGCACAGGTAGGTAGTGATACAGATCCTTATACCATTAATAAAGGCTATGGTTTAAGTACTTACGAATTAGAAAGCGGGTTTGCCTATAGAAATGGTGTTAATACCACTTTGGTAGATAAGTCTATTAAACCAGAGCGAAAGAACTCTTTTGAAGTAGGAGCCGATTTTAGATTCTTCGGAAACCGTTTAGGAGTAGATTTAGCTTATTATAACGAGACTATTACCGAGCAAATTGGTTCTATTCCATTGCCACAAGAATCTGGGTACCAAGCATTGTTCACGAATATCGGAACTTTGTCTAATGCTGGTATAGAATTAAGCTTAACAGGAACACCTGTTGCTACCAAAGATTTTGAGTGGAATACTACTTTTAACTACTGGAGAAATAGAACAAAAGTTAAGGAACTACATGACGATTTTGGCGATTATAAATTGTTGGGTGGATCTATGACCTACGGAAACTTCCGTGTTGGGTCTGTAGCCTTCGAAGGGGGTGAATATGGTGTGTTGATGTCTGATAGTGCTCCTAAGAAATATCAAGCAACAAATGCTCAGGGTGAACCTGTAGATGATCCTAGAAACGGAATGAATGTTCTTAACTATGTAGATTCTAGAAGAGGAGCTTTTTACCAAAGAAGCGGAGTTGTTGAGAAAATCGGTAAAATTCAACCAGATTTCGAAGGGTCGTTAAACAACGATTTTACTTATAAGGGAGTTTCTTTATCCGTTTTGTTAGATGCTCGTTTTGGTGGTCATATGGCTTCTTATTCTAGCCGTTACGGTACAGCATATGGGTTTTTAGAGAGATCTTTAGCAGGTAGAAGTCCAGAACATGGAGGAGTTACTTGGGAATCTCAGTACGGAGATACTAAAGGGGCTACGTTCCAAGACGGTATTATTCCTGATGGTGTTTTTCAAGACGGACAAATAGTTACAGCTCCTAACGGATCTTCTGCAGATGTAGGTGGAATGACCTATCAAGAAGCGTATGACCAAGGATTGGTAGAGCCAACACATGCTAGTTACCACCACTATTTTTCAAACTCTTGGGGACAAGGGGTTGTTAATGACAACTGGTTTTCTGAAGTTAAATATATAGCCTTGAGAAATGTATCTCTAGGATATAGTCTGCCTAAAGGAGTTAGTGATAAAGTAGGAGCAAAAAGCTTGTATGTAGGTTTAAATGCTAGGAACTTAGGGTACTTGTACAACTCTATGCCTAACAATATTAACCCAGAAAGCTTTAGAGGAACTAGTAGTTCTGACTCTTATGCAGAGCGTGCTTTTGCACCGTATATGGCAAGTTATACTATGACTATTGCAATTGACTTTTAATGATAAAAAACAAGAATTATAACATGAAATATATATATAAATTACCATTGATTCTGATGGCTGTTCTTGTTGTTTCCTGCAGCAAAGATGAGTTTGCAGAATTAAACACCAACCCATCTGAGGTGGCGCAACCAGACATTCGTTTTTCTGTTGCCGAAGCTATCCACGAAATGTATAGGGACGATTATACTATCTGGTTTTACAATAACTTTAAGTATGCTTACCCTTGGAGTCAGCTTACTACTGCTAGTAGCGCTGGTGGAAACAGTGAGACCATGGTAGAGATGGAAAATGCAGGTGGACAATCTCTTTATCCAAGATTATATGCGAACACTAGAGATGTTCGTGCTAGGATAGAGGCTATGGAAGAGGATGAAAAGCAAGCGAGAAAGGCAATCAGTGCCATGACCTTTGCGATCCAAATTCAACCAGCGTTGACCATTACCGATAATTACGGTGCCATGGTGTATACCCAAGGTGCAATGGGGGCTTATACTTCTCCTCCGTTAATTACGCCAGAATATGACCTACAAGAGCAGTTGTTCGATACTTGGTTAGAAGAATTGGACGGGGCTATTGAAGATTTATCTGCTGCTAACCAATTTAAAATTGGTGGGCAAGACATCATTTATAATGGTGATTATGGAAAATGGGCCAAATTCTGTAACTTGTTAAAATTAAAGATTGCAGCTAGATTAGTAAACCAAAATCAAGCTAAAGCCTTTAAAATTGTTGAAGAAGTCGTGAATTCGCCAGCCGGTTATATGAACGACTTGTCCGATGATTTCATTTACCACAGAGGTATTAAGTACTATGGAACTGGAAACGGAACACAGCCAGGTATTGGGTCAAAAAACCTGATCGATTTTATGGTTGCTAATAAAGATCCAAGGGTAAAGGTTTTATTCAATAAAAACGAGTTTAATGGCGAAGTAGTACAAGCCTTTATCGATGCTGGTAAGGAGTTGCCTCCATATGTTGAGCAGTATGTAGAAAAAGACCTTTTAGGGAATTTCGCAGGCTGGTCTGGACCAGGAGAGCCATGGGTAAGATACCACGGGGTTCCTTTATCACCGGATGCTACTTTCGAAGCTAGTAATGATATTTACTTTAAGCAAGATATACGCAACAAAATCACTATCGATGGTGTTGAGAAAACGTATAGCTCAACTTCTAATTTTGCCGAGCGTGTTGTGCGTACCGGATACAATCATACCTATCCTACTAAACCAGGTGGAAGATTGATAGAGCTTAAAGATAACTACCCTCCAGTAGATGTAATTTTAGGTTCTTCTGCAGAGACAAACTTATACTTAGCTGAGTTCAAATTGTTGGGCGCTAATATTTCAGGTTCGGCCCAGGATTACTTTAATAAAGGAGTAGAGCTTTCTGTTTTGAGAATGGATAAAATGGCTCAAAACCATAGATTCCCTTATTACGATAAAGATCCTGTGTATATAGAAGAGGGTGAAGCAGCTGCTGGTGCAACAAAATTACAGGCCGGAGAATTGGCTGCGCTTTTAACGCAACCTGCTTATGATTTAAGTGTCGATGGTTTGGAAAAAGTGTACATTCAGCAAGTGATTAACTTTGCCGCTACTCCAGGAGATCTTTGGACTACTACGCGTCGTTCAGGTGTTCCAGCGGTAAATAGCGATGTATTGCCAAGAGAGGCTATGTTAGCTTCTGGTACAGAATTGACAATCCCACGTAGGTTGTTAATCAATGCTCCTTCTAAGGATAATAAAAATTACGAGAACTATGTGAAGGCCTTGGAAGCACAAGGATTTACTACAGGTGATAATACTCCTTCTGTTTTAAATACAGAAAGAATTTGGTTCGATCTTCAAAACCCACAATATGGGGAAGGTCCTAAGAACTAAGAAAAGAATTTCCTTTTCATTATATAAAAAGGTTGGCTCGAAAGAGTCAACCTTTTTTGTTTTATGGATTTTAAGGTCTAGGGCTACGATGTAAAATTCTTTAATTAGTGCGTAATCTGCATCCTTTTCCTTTTTTATGCCTAACCATTAAGGTTTTTATTGGACTCTTAATTTGGGCGTTCCCTCCTTCGTCGGTCGGGCGCTACGCTGTATCCCTTGCTCCGCTGCGGGGATGCCGCTGCGATCCCTAACGCGGACTTGTTTCATGTGGCAAGCGGTTAATTTGAAGGTTAGGGAATAAGTAGATGCAGATAAGGTTCTTTAGATCGATTTTAAAGTAATTCTACGGCCTGTACGAACGTTATTTTCTACCGTCAATCCTATGTTCAGTGATATTAAAAAAAACAATCAGGCCACTATCTAAAATTGGTCTACCATTATTAATGGATGCTCCGATTTTTCTATTCAGAACTTCTAAAATTTATTTCTAGCTCTCGGTGCTGTCTAATAATGCTACTAGAACCCAAAATTTGAGTGCAAATTGAGTGCAAATAAAAAAAATAGCGATTTATAAATCCTAGAGTCCTGATGTTTGTTAATATTGAAAAAGATAACGATTTATCTTTTTTTAGTGGTGCCAGAAGGGGCGTTGGGGAAAGCTACCGCTGCCGTTTTTTTTTTTTTTTTTTTTTTTATCCAAAGCTCAAACAAGTATCGTTTGGCTTTTCTGAACGTAATAGGATTACCTTCGGTGGTCCTTTTTTATCAATGTTGCAAATTCAGTACCGCCTAGAAAAAGATAACGATTTATCATTTTTTAGTGGTGCCGGAAGGAGCGCTGGCGGAAAGCTATCGCTGCCGGTTTTTGTTTTATTTCAAAGCTCAAACAAGTATCGTTTGGATTTTCTCCGTACGTCAGGTTTACCTTCGGTGATCCTATTTTATCAATGTTGCAAATTCAGTACCGCCTAGAAAGTGATAACAATTTATCATTTTTTAGTGGTGCAAGAAGGAGTGTTGGCGGAAAGCTACCGCTGCCGGTTTTTTGTTTTATTCCAAAGCTCAAACAAGTTTGGCTTTTCTCAACGTAATAGGATTACCTTCGGTGATCCTTCTTTATCAATGTTGCAAATTCAAAACCCACCAGCTCTCGCTGCCGGTTTTTTGTTTTATTCCAAAGCTCAAACAGGTTTGGACTTTCTATAAGGTATCAGGATTACCTTCGGTGATCCTTCATTATCAATGTTGCAAATTCAAAACCCACCAGCTATCGCTGCCGGTTTTTTGTTTTATTCCATAGCTCAAACACGTTTGGCTTTTTCATAAAACAAAAAACCACGCCAAATGGCGTGGTTTTGAGAGTGTCGTGATGGCAGAAGGATTCGAACCTTCGACCGCCTGCTTAGAAGGCAGGTG
>NZ_JAAXCQ010000041.1 GCF_012272855.1 Arenibacter sp. 6A1
ACTACAAACGTTAAGTTTCATTATCGAACCGCCGTATACGAGACCCGTACGTACGGTGGTGTGAGGGGTGCACTCCGTCATTAGATGGCGGAGCCATCCACTCGATTACCCACAGTATTTATTTTAAAATCTTGTTCATATATATGTTGGATATAATTAGAACTCCCATAAGGATTACAAGTAAAAGCATAATAAAGATAGAATCCTTATGTTTGATATGTGCGATTAAAGCCGTTATTAAAAATAATCCTACACCTGTATATGTCCATTCTTTTAGTTGCAAAGAAGCAAATGGTATTAGTAATATTATTGCAGCTAACAATTTTAAAATTGCTAATTCTAGCCTGAAAAAATCAGGAAACCCTAAGGCTTTAATCCCTTGAATTGTACTTTTACTGAATATATAACTATAAGAACTTAAGAAGAGGAAAGCTGATATAATTACTGTTGAAGACCAATAAATTGCTTTCATACTATAAAAAACTATCAGTAATTTGTTTCACCAATTTAGTACCATCTGGGTCTGCTTTTGTTTTTAGCTCACAAAAATCTTCTGCCCATTTTGAAGTTCGGATTCTTAAAGGAGGATTTTCATTTTCAGTAATATCTAAAATTACTTCTGCTACTTCTAGACCTGTTTGGTAAACTTGTTCTTTACTTTCTGTAGCTCTTTTTTGATTTCCAGCCATATATCTTTCGAATATTGGTAAGTATTCACCAGTTACAAATTGTCCTTCGACAGCTGTTTTTTCAATAGCAGAGGTCATAAATTCGGTGGCTATTCCACCAGGTTCAACACAAGTAATCTTAATATTAAAGGCATCACTAACATAGGCTGTAAGTCCTTCCATAAAACCTTCAACGGCAAATTTTGCACCGCAATATAATTCATTAAAAGGTTGTCCAACTAAACCACCAACAGAAGTGATGCTAATTATTTGACCAGATTTTTGTTTTCTCATATAAGGCAGTACGGCTTGTGTGCAAAATACAACTCCGTGATAATTTACGTCAGTAACCCATCTGATTTCTTCCTCAGAAGCCTGCTCAGTTGTTTTCGCAAAACCAGCACCTGCGTTATTCACTAATACATCTATTTTTCCATCTTTTTCTATAATAGTTTTTACGGCTGATGCTATTGAATCTATTTTTGTTACATCTAAAGGAAGTATTTCTATATTGAGATTTTCTTCCTGAATTTTCTGTTTAAGCTTTTCCGATTTTTCAAGATTTCGCATTGTAGCGTAAACTTTGTAGTTGTTTTTAGCAAATAGAATAGCACTTTCAAATCCTACGCCTGTTGATGTTCCTGTGATTAATACATTTTTAGTCATAATTGTTATTTTGCGGAACGAACGTTCATTCCAATTTGTTGATAAATTTTTTTATTCTTTGATGGCGTCCCAAACCATAGTTACTTGATTTTTAAGGGAGGCTTGTTTTTTCTCTGTTTGTGTTTGATTAAAATACCATTTTAAATATGATAAAATAGCTCCACCTATAAACATTAAAATTTCTTCAATGTTGATGTTTTTAATAATGCGTTGTTGTTTTCCCAACATTAAAAGTTCAAAAACAGGAGTAATAGATTTTCGACCTTCTTCTTTGCTCTTTTCCGTTATAATAGGAGATGCTTGTAGTTGCTCCATAAATCGGAAATAGTTAGGATTGTTAATAAAGAAAGTAACAGCAATAGTAAAATAGTTTTCAAATTGAGTTTTGATTGGCTTATCCGATTCAAAATTCTCAAAGAGTAATTTTTCCTGCTTTTTTATATCAGTGTAAATTTCATTAATTAAGGCTTCTTTGTTTGGGAAATAGTTATAAATAGTTCCCATTCCAGTTTTTGCTGCTTTTCCAATAGCAGACATCGGAGTATTATGAACTCCTTTTTCTACAAGTAGCTCAAGTGCAGAAGTTAATATGATTTGTTTCTTATTCACTTTGCAAATATATAACAATTGGAATAATTATTCCAAATATTAATGATTTTTTTGGAATTGGTAGTGATTTTATATTGTGGGTAACGTTCTCGTATATGGTTTCGTTTTGTTTTAAGTAAGGCGACCGCAGCGAAGCAGTTTTGCCCACTTATCCCCTACATTTTAGCACTATCTCGATAGCAAAATAGCGGAGGGCGCCGAAACAATGTCTCAATTTAGGAAATATATTGTTTGTAAGAAAATTTTTCAACACGCTATACGGCAAAATGAACCATATGCATTGTTGGCAAATCGTAAGTGTATAAAAAATTCTATTGAGGGTAATCGACATGATCCGGCCGTACATATCGCTTGAAGGGTTACAATTGTTCAATTCGAAAGGTTACATTGTTCTGATGAAGGCATCTACACAGGAGCTATTATCCTTGTTTTAATCCATAAAAACTCCAAAATTGGAACTCATTTTCATTAGTAGAGAATCTATGTCAAGGGTCAGAATTGCTCAACCCATTGATTTGCCAGGTTACTTTCAAGACGTAAGGTGACATTCTACTGAAAAAGGCATCTACACGGGAGCAATTATCCTTTCTTTAATCCATAAAAAGCCTAAAAAAAGGCATTTACTTTCCTCTGGAGAGAAAGTTTGTTAAGGGTGACTCCCGCTTATGTTTGCCAACGTTCTCGTATATGGTTTCGTTTTGTTTTAAGTAAGGCGGCCGCAGCGAAGCAGTTTTGCCCACTTATCCCCTACATTTTAGCAAAATCTCGATAGCAAAATAGCGGAGGGCGCCGAAACAATGTCTCAATTTAGGAAATATATTGTTTGTAAGAAAATTTTTCAACACGCTATACGGCAAAATGAACCATATGCATTGTTGGCAAATCGTAAGTGTACAAAAAATTCTATTGAGGGTAATCGACATGATCCGGCCGTACATATCGCTTGACGGGTCACAATTGTTCAATTCGAAAAGTTACATTGTTGTGATGAAGGCATCTACACAGGATCAATTATCCTTGTTTTAATCCATAAAACTTCCAAAAATGGAACTCATTTTCATTAGTAGAGAATCTATGTCAAGGGTCAGAATTGCTCAACCCTTTGATTTGCCAGGTTACTTTCAAGACGTAAGGTGACATTCTACTGAAAAAGGCATCTACACGGGTGCAATTATCCTTTCTTTAATTCATAAAAAGCCTAAAAAAGGCATTTACTTTCCTCTGGAGAGAAAGTTTGTTAAGAGTGACTCCTGCTTATGTTTGCCAACGTTCTCGTATAAGGCCAGTAAGTTTCTTTCCGGTTACTGTAATATTATTTACTGGTAATAAAACAAGCTGTTTTTTCAAACTGCTTGTGGCTTCAAGCTAAGAAATAGTGGGCGAACCGAGCCGCAAACTAGCTGAGCCCTCTATTTCCTGGAATGCCCCTTAAGGGTTTATAAACTTATTGGCCTTATACATTGTGTGTGCCCAGCATGGGCATCTTTTATCTACTGCAAAGTAGATAATTAATCTAGAGGGTGCAAGTCCCTTATGGGCAGGGGTAACGCCTTGAACCATTAGTAAG
>NZ_JAAXCQ010000042.1 GCF_012272855.1 Arenibacter sp. 6A1
GGGAATATTCTGGATGATGATGCTGTAGGAGGAACCGGAATTGCCTTCACCAATACCAATGTAACGGTGACAGAGGGAACTGATGCCTTTGCCATATTCGAGGTGACTTTAACTGGAGATATTTCGGAAAATGTTAGCGTGGACTATACCACGATCGATGGTACTGCCGTGGATCCTAGTGATTACTTGACTACTACTAGCACCATCACCTTCACTCCGACGATCAAGTCCTACGAAATTCAGGTGCCGATTATTGACGATGCTATCATAGAGCCTAGCGAGGCCTTTACCGTAGAGCTATCGAACATTCAATCGAACTTGGGAATAGGGTTTGTTGATGGAAACACTACCAACACCGCTACCGGGAACATTCTGGATGATGATGCTGTAGGGGGAACCGGAATTGCATTCACCAATACCAATGTGACGGTAACAGAGGGAACCGATGCCTTCGCTATATTCGAGGTGACCTTGACTGGAGATATATCAGAAAATGTTTCCGTGGACTATACCACGATCGATGGGACCGCCTTGAATCCTAGTGATTACTTGACGACTACTAGCACCATCACCTTTACCCCGACGATCAAATCCTACGAAATTCAGGTGCCGATTATTGACGATGCTATCATAGAGCCTAGCGAGGCCTTTACCGTAGAATTGTCCAACATACAATCGAATCTGGGAATAGGGTTTGTTGATGGAAACACCACCAACACCGCTACTGGGAATATTCTGGATGATGATGCCATGGCCGGAACCGGAATTGCATTTACCAATACCAATGTGACGGTAACAGAAGGTACCGATGCCTTTGCTATATTCGAGGTGACCTTGACTGGGGATATATCAGAAAATGTTAGCGTGGACTATACCACGATCGATGGGACCGCTGTAGATCCTAGTGATTACTTGACTACTGCCAGCACCATCACCTTTACCCCGACGATCAAATCCTACGAAATTCAGGTGCCGATTATTGACGATGCTATCATTGAGCCTAGCGAGGCCTTTACCGTAGAATTGTCCAACATTCAATCGAATCTGGGAATAGGGTTTGTTGATGGAAACACCACCAACACCGCTACTGGGAATATTCTGGATGATGATGCCATGGCCGGAACCGGAATTGCATTTACCAATACCAATGTGACGGTAACAGAAGGTACCGATGCCTTTGCTATATTCGAGGTGACCTTAACCGGGGATATTTCAGAAGATGTTACCGTGGACTATACCACGATCGATGGTACTGCCGTGGATCCTAGTGATTACTTGACGACTACCAGCACCATCACCTTTACCCCGACGATCAAATCCTACGAAATTCAGGTGCCGATTATTGACGATGCTATCATTGAGCCTAGCGAGGCCTTTACCGTAGAATTGTCCAACATACAATCGAACCTGGGAATTGGGTTTGTTGATGGAAACACCACCAACACCGCTACTGGGAACATTCTGGATGATGATGCTGTAGGGGGAACCGGAATTGCCTTCACCAATACCAATGTAACGGTGACAGAGGGAACAGATGCCTTCGCTATATTCGAAGTGACCTTGACCGGGGATATATCAGAAAATGTTAGCGTGGACTATACCACGATCGATGGTACTGCCGTAGATCCAAGTGATTACTTGACGACTGCCAGCACCATTACCTTTACCCCGACGATCAAGTCCTATGAAATTCAGGTGCCGATTGTTGACGATGCCATTATAGAACCTAGCGAGGCCTTTACCGTTGAACTGTCCAACATACAATCGAACCTGGGAATTGGATTTGTTGATGGAAACACTACCAACACCGCTACTGGGAATATTCTGGATGATGATGCCATGGCCGGAACCGGAATTGCCTTCACCAATACCAATGTGACGGTAACAGAAGGTACCGATGCCTTTGCTATATTCGAGGTGACTTTAACTGGAGATATTTCGGAAAATGTTAGCGTGGACTATACCACGATCGATGGGACCGCTGTAGATCCTAGTGATTACTTGACTACTGCCAACACCATCACCTTTACCCCGACGATCAAATCCTATGAAATTCAGGTGCCGATAATTGACGATGCTATCATTGAGCCTAGCGAGGCCTTTACCGTAGAGCTATCGAACATTCAATCGAATCTGGGAATTGGGTTTGTTGATGGAAATTCCACCAACACCGCTACAGGGAATATCCTGGATGATGACGCTGTAGGGGGAACCGGAATTGCCTTCACCAATACCAATGTAACGGTGACAGAGGGAACAGATGCCTTTGCTATATTCGAGGTGACCTTAACCGGAGATATTGCAGAAAATGTTAGCGTGGACTATACCACGATCGATGGTACCGCTGTAGATCCTAGTGATTACTTGACGACTGCCAGCACCATCACCTTTACCCCGACGATCAAGTCATATGAAATTCAGGTGCCGATAATTGACGATGCTATCATTGAGCCTAACGAGGCCTTTACCGTAGAGCTATCGAACATTCAATCGAATCTGGGAATAGGGTTTGTTGATGGAAATTCCACCAACACCGCTACTGGGAACATTCTGGATGATGACGCTGTAGGGGGAACCGGAATTGCCTTCACCAATACCAATGTAACGGTGACAGAGGGAACCGATGCCTTTGCTATATTCGAAGTGACCCTGACCGGGGATATTTCAGAAGATGTTAGCGTGGACTATACCACGATCGATGGTACCGCTGTAGATCCAAGTGATTACTTGACGACTACCAGCACCATCACCTTTACCCCGACGATCAAATCCTACGAAATTCAGGTGCCGATTATTGACGATGCTATCATTGAGCCTAGCGAGGCCTTTACCGTAGAATTGTCCAACATACAATCGAATCTGGGAATTGGGTTTGTTGATGGAAATTCCACCAACACCGCTACTGGGAATATTCTGGATGATGATGCCGTAGGGGGAACCGGAATTGCCTTCACCAATACCAATGTGACGGTGACAGAGGGAACAGATGCCTTTGCTATATTCGAGGTGACCTTGACCGGAGATATTGCAGAAAATGTTAGCGTGGACTATACCAC
>NZ_JAAXCQ010000043.1 GCF_012272855.1 Arenibacter sp. 6A1
TGTAAACGGTAATTACAAATACATAGAATTTGGTAAATAAGAATACATAGAATTTGGCAACAATAGTACATAGTTAAAGCTCATTGGGGCATGCCCCAATGAGCTAAATTACTGGCTAATCACAACCAGTAAAATATGAACTATTACTTAAACAAATTTATGACTTATTACGAGATTCACCGAATGTCACTCGAGGGACATTCGGTCACCCAGATTAGCAATCATTTAGGCCTTAATTGGAGGACGGTGAAGAAGTATCTTTCCATGGACGAGAAGGAGTATGAGGAATTCCTCATTAAAGGCTCCCAGAAAAAGAAACTTCTTTCTCCTTATGAAGATTTTGTCAGATCTAAATTAGAGGTTTACCAGGATACCCCTGCAGCGCAGATGCATGATTGGCTAAAAGAATATGATGCAGACTTTCCCAAGGTATCACCAAAGACGGTATTCAACTTTATGCAATGGGTCAGGACCAAACATAACCTGCCCCACATTGAGCTATACCGGCAGTACGGGATGATCGAAGAGCTGCCTTACGGGAAACAGGCACAGGTAGATTTTGGGGAATATAATATGCGCAGTAGTACCGGTTATCGGGTGAAGGTATTTTTTTTCACCATGATCCTTTCACGTTCCCGGTTTAAATACGTGTGGTTTACCGACAGGTATTTCACCTCGGAACTGGCCATCATAGCTCATGAGAAGGCTTTTGAATATATAGGGGGAGTTCCCGATGAAATTGTTTATGATCAGGATAAAGTATTCATAGTAAGTGAGAACGGTGGGGATATTATACTCACCGATGGTTTCCGTAGCTACACCAGGGGGCAGTCCTTTACACTTCACTTTTGTCGTAAAGCAGATCCCCAGAGCAAGGGCAAGGTCGAAAATGTAGTAAAGTATGTAAAGCAAAATTTTCTTTACAATAGAACCTATCATAACATAGAGACCCTGAACGATGAAGTGTTGGGATGGATGGGCAGAACGGCCAATATCATGCCCCACGGAATCACAAAAAAAGAACCCTTTCGGGAAAAGACCATAGAACAAGCTTTTCTAAAACCTTATGTTCCCCAAACGATAAAGCCCACACCAGTGACCTATGCAGTGAGAAAGGATAATACCATCTCATATAAAGGAAATTTTTATTCCCTTCCCTTGGGCACCTTTAAAGGTAAATCTACACAAGTGGGCGTGCACATTAAAGATACTCTTTTGATCATTGCCGATTCGAAAGATGATAAGGAGATATGCCGTCACCAGATTCCGGCAGGCAAAGGAAATAAAGTCCTTAATAACAATCATAAGCGAGATAAATCGGAGGCTATAAAGCAAATGCTGGAGCAGGTGGCAGCGCTCTTCCATGATCAGGAAAAAGCTTTACAGTGGCTTCAAATGATCCGGTTGGATAAGCCCCGGTACATCCGGGACCAATTGCTTATCATTAGAAATGCTATTAAGGAAAAGGAGCCCCAACAAGTAGAAAGGGCACTGGACTATTGCATGGAGCATAGCATCTCCCGGGCTACGGACTTCAGAAGCATCCTGGATCTGCCATCACAGCAGGAAACACCGCAGGAGAAAGTGGTACGCTTAAACCCGCTCAGTGGAAAGGCTCCCGACAATGCCAGGATCATCCCCAATAAAAGCGATATCCAGGATTACCAAAGACTGCTGTCAAATAAAAAAACAAAAAAATAGTACTAACTGCCATCGGTCCGTTTTAAGGCCGGTGGCTTAAATATTAATATTTATGGAGCACACTGAAGAAATTTTAAACTATTGCCGTCAATTAAGAATTGGGGGGATAGCAGACCGGTTCAATGAAATCGTGGAAAAATCCGAAAGCAATAGCATAGGATACCTAGAATTCACTCTGGAACTTTTGAGGGCGGAAGCAGCACATCGCCAACATAACGATGTAAAAAGAAGAAGAAAGCTGGCAGGATTGCCCAGAAAGAGTGACCTGGATGGCTATGACCATAGCTTTGAAAACGGAATGTCCAAGACCAGGATCAACCAACTCCGGGAACTTAACTGGTTGGACCAGGGATATAATCTGATGTTGATGGGGCCTTCCGGGGTCGGAAAAACTATGTTGGCCGGTGGCCTTTGTGCAGATGCCATTGAAAAAGGCTATAAGGCTTACTTCAGAACTATGGAAGAACTGGTGAACGTTCTGAAACTAAAAGAGGTTACCCGGTCCGCCCTGGCAGATTACAAGCGCCTTATAAAGGCAGATCTCATCATTATTGATGATATTATGCTGTTCCCAATGGAAAAAAACATGGCACTGGCCTTGTTCAACTTTATCAACCAGGTTTATGAAAATACCTGTTTTATTATAACAACCAATAAGATGGCCACGGACTGGGCTAAAATGTTGGATGATGAAGTGCTGGCAACCGCACTTTTGGACCGATTATTATTCCGTTGTGAAGTGATAAATCTCAGTGGAAAAAGTTACCGGTTAAAGAATAGAAAAACTTTTTTTGATAATGAAAATTAATCAATGTACTTTTAAATAATTGTGTACTCTTGTTGCCAAAAACTCTGTACTCCAAGTTACCAATCATTGTGTATTGTTACTTACCGACTACA
>NZ_JAAXCQ010000044.1 GCF_012272855.1 Arenibacter sp. 6A1
GCAGTACCATCGGCGCAGACGGGCTTAACTTCCCTGTTCGGAATGGTAAGGGGTGGGCCCCGTCGCCATGGCCACCTAAAATCTTTGGTGCGCTGTCCGGATGGACCGTGCTCACCGCGCCGTTTGGCGCAATATTGTTGACATAATAAAGGGACAGAATGCCACGTGGCACACTAGAATATGATAAAGAAGTACTGTTAAAATAAAAAGGTTGTCCCATCCCGCAGTCC
>NZ_JAAXCQ010000045.1 GCF_012272855.1 Arenibacter sp. 6A1
AAAATAAAAAGGTTGTCCTATCCCGCAGTCCTTTCGGTGCTGCGGGACAGTGTTAGCGCAAGCCAACGGGCTATTAGTACCACTCGGCTACGTACATTACTGCACTTCTACCTATGGCCTATCGACGTGGTCATCTCCCACGGCCCTTTAAAGAAATCTCATCTTGTGGCGGGTTTCGCGCTTATATGCTTTCAGCGCTTATCCCATCC
The DNA here is from genome assembly GCF_012272855.1 of Arenibacter sp. 6A1. GTDB lineage: Bacteria > Bacteroidota > Bacteroidia > Flavobacteriales > Flavobacteriaceae > Arenibacter. Next base: position 210 of record NZ_JAAXCQ010000045.1, read on the forward strand.
CGACATAGCTACCCAGCGATGCTCCTGGCGGAACAACTGGTGCACCAGCGGTCGGTCCAACTCGGTCCTCTCGTACTAGAGTCAGATCCACTCAAATTTCTAACGCCCGCAGTAGATAGAGACCGAACTGTCTCACGACGTTCTGAACCCAGCTCGCGTGCCACTTTAATGGGCGAACAGCCCAACCCTTGGGACCTTCTCCAGCCCCAGGATGTGACGAGCCGACATCGAGGTGCCAAACCCCCCCGTCGATATGAGCTCTTGGGGGAGATCAGCCTGTTATCCCCGGCGTACCTTTTATCCTTTGAGCGATGGCCCTTCCATGCGGAACCACCGGATCACTATGCTCTTGTTTCCAACCTGTTCGACCTGTATGTCTCACAGTCAAGCACCCTTGTGCCATTGCACTCTACACACGATTGCCAACCGTATTGAGGGTACCTTTAGAAGCCTCCGTTACTCTTTTGGAGGCGACCACCCCAGTCAAACTACCCACCACGCACTGTCCTCTCTAAAGAGAGTTAGGCCCCGGACAAACAAAGGCTGGTATTTCAACAATGACTCCACCACACCTGGCGATGCAGCTTCAAAGTCTCCCAGCTATCCTACACATTGGTTGCCCAAGGTCAATACGAAGCTATAGTAAAGGTGCACGGGGTCTTTTCGTCCCACTGCGGGTAACCGGCATCTTCACCGATACTACAATTTCACCGAGCTCATGGCCGAGACAGTGTCCAGATCGTTGCACCATTCGTGCAGGTCGGAACTTACCCGACAAGGAATTTCGCTACCTTAGGACCGTTATAGTTACGGCCGCCGTTTACTGGGGCTTCAATTCAATGCTTCTCCGCCGAGGCGGATGACATCTCCTCTTAACCTTCCAGCACCGGGCAGGTGTCAGGCCCTATACGTCATCTTTCGATTTTGCAGAGCCCTGTGTTTTTGATAAACAGTCGCCTGGACTCTTTCACTGCGGCCCCCCCGGAGGGGGGCGACGCTTCTCCCGAAGTTACGCGTCTATTTTGCCTAGTTCCTTAGCCATGAATCTCTCGAGCGCCTTAGAATACTCATCCCAACCACCTGTGTCGGTTTACGGTACGGGCTGCTTCACTTGGTTTTCTCGGAGGATGTTAAGCTGGATTATCAACTTGGCCGAAGCCTCGCTGTACTATCGGGGCATCACTGCTCCCTTCAACGTACTATTCCGTCAGTACGCACCAACGCCACATCCCCGTCACTTTTAATGTGAGCAGGTACAGAAATATTAATCTGTTGTCCATCCACTACCCCCTTCGGGTTCGCGTTAGGTCCCGACTGACCCCCAGCTGATTAGCATAGCTGGGGAAACCTTGGTCTTTCGGCGTGCGGGTTTCTCGCCCGCATTATCGTTACTTATGCCTACATTTTCGTTTCCAGACGTTCCAGCAGACCTCGCAGGCCACCTTCGACACATCTGGAATGCTCCCCTACCCCTCTATCATAAGATAGAAGCCATAGCTTCGGTGCTGTGCTTATGCCCGATTATTATCCATGCGGAACCGCTCGACCAGTGAGCTGTTACGCACTCTTTAAATGAATGGCTGCTTCCAAGCCAACATCCTGGCTGTCTATGCAGTTCCACCGCGTTTTGTCAACTTAGCACACACTTGGGGACCTTAGCTGATGGTCCGGGTTCTTTCCCTCTCGGACATGGACCTTAGCACCCATGCCCTCACTGCACACAAACATTTTATAGCATTCGGAGTTTGTCAGGAATTGGTAGGCGGTGAAGCCCCCGCATCCAATCAGTAGCTCTACCTCTATAAAACTATGTATACGCTGCACCTAAATGCATTTCGGGGAGTACGAGCTATTTCCGAGTTTGATTGGCCTTTCACCCCTACCCACAGGTCATCCCAAGACTTTTCAACGTCAACGGGTTCGGTCCTCCACTGTGTGTTACCACAGCTTCAACCTGCCCATGGGTAGATCACACGGTTTCGCGTCTACTACTACTAACTATGGCGCCCTGTTCAGACTCGCTTTCGCTACGGATCCGCACCTGAAGTGCTTAACCTTGCTAGTAAAAGTAACTCGTAGGCTCATTATGCAAAAGGCACGCCGTCACCCC
>NZ_JAAXCQ010000046.1 GCF_012272855.1 Arenibacter sp. 6A1
CGGACCCTCGCTTGTACTTTCTTTACTTTATTTTCGTGTTTCTTCAGTGTACATACGGATAAATCCGTACGCACTCTGTCCCAATATGTCAATGAACGTTGTCAAAACTGAATATTCTCGGAGTAGCTGAGCTGCTCCTCGAACTTCAATTTAGAAAATGCCTTCAAAAAAGCATTCGTGGTGGAGAATATCGGAGTCGAACCGATGACCTCCTGCGTGCAAGGCAGGCGCTCTAGCCAGCTGAGCTAATCCCCCGTCTATTTTAGACTGATTAACCGTAATTCGTTAACAGTACTTATAACGGCTACCCAACCTCTAAAATTTCCTTCAATTTGTCAATCAATGAACGTGTGTTCTTTATAAAAGTAGTCTCAGGCAGACTCGAACTGCCGACCTCTACATTATCAGTGTAGCGCTCTAACCAGCTGAGCTATGAGACTCACTATAGTTTTAGTGTAATAGTAAAAACAGAAATCGAAAAAACGGGCCCAGATCAATTGCCCTCAATGGCAAATTCTCTAGAAAGGAGGTGTTCCAGCCGCACCTTCCGGTACGGCTACCTTGTTACGACTTAGCCCTAGTTACCGATCTTGCCCTAGGCCGCTCCTTACGGTGACGGACTTCAGGCACTCCCAGCTTCCATGGCTTGACGGGCGGTGTGTACAAGGCCCGGGAACGTATTCACCGGATCATGGCTGATATCCGATTACTAGCGATTCCAGCTTCACGGGGTCGAGTTGCAGACCCCGATCCGAACTGTGACCGGTTTTATAGATTCGCTCCGCCTTGCGACGTGGCTGCTCTCTGTACCGGCCATTGTAGCACGTGTGTGGCCCAGGACGTAAGGGCCGTGATGATTTGACGTCATCCCCACCTTCCTCGCGGTTTGCACCGGCAGTCCCGTTAGAGTCCCCATCATAACATGCTGGCAACTAACGGCAGGGGTTGCGCTCGTTATAGGACTTAACCTGACACCTCACGGCACGAGCTGACGACAACCATGCAGCACCTTGTAATCTGTCCGAAGAAAACTCTATCTCTAAAGCTGTCAGACTACATTTAAGCCCTGGTAAGGTTCCTCGCGTATCATCGAATTAAACCACATGCTCCACCGCTTGTGCGGGCCCCCGTCAATTCCTTTGAGTTTCATTCTTGCGAACGTACTCCCCAGGTGGGATACTTATCACTTTCGCTTGGCCGCTCAGGCTTGCGCCCGAACAGCTAGTATCCATCGTTTACGGCGTGGACTACCAGGGTATCTAATCCTGTTCGCTCCCCACGCTTTCGTCCATCAGCGTCAGTGTATAGTTAGTGACCTGCCTTCGCAATCGGTATTCTATGTAATATCTATGCATTTCACCGCTACACTACATATTCTAGCCACTTCACTATAACTCAAGACCACCAGTATCAAGGGCAATTTTACGGTTGAGCCGCAAACTTTCACCCCTGACTTAATG
>NZ_JAAXCQ010000047.1 GCF_012272855.1 Arenibacter sp. 6A1
TTAGCCATCCCCCGTTTTTTTAATTGAGCATTAAATTGAGTTGCCCTATATTTTTTTCAGGTTCGGTATTTTGAATTTTCCATCTACTTTTTACCGGCATGAGTAAAATGGCTACCACCTTTGATATTTTATAGTAGATGAAATTGGTAAGCTCTCTAACGGTATGCTTGTTCAGGTAATTATACCCCGTATCCAGTAGTAAACTAAAATGGATCGACCTGATTTTCCTATAGATCATGAACATGGCCACAGTAAGTACTGCCAGCATTGACTGTAAGCCTTCAAAAGTTCTCATTTGAATAGCTTCTAATCTGTACTGTTGCTTTACATGCCTGTGGTATTCTTCTATTTTCCATCGTAGGCCATACCCCTTAAAAGCCCATTTTGCCACTTCTATTGCCGTGGAGAGCCTACTCTTGACAAGCAAATAACCGAGCCCTCCATGTCTTTCGTTCCTTGAGACTACCAACCACAACGCATGTGTCCTGCCTTTGATGGTATAGCTTATAGGTATGGCCCCTATTTGGTAGCGCTCCAAAACGGGCCTGTCTTTCTTGATCTTGGTCACGCTTTGTGTAATTGAAAAGTCAATTTTATTTACCAGGGCATTTACTTGATATTCCTGTTGTTTATAGCAAAGTTTGGTGTTCCTTTTTAAACGAATGACAGCTTGTGAGCACTCGGCAATAAAAAAATCCTTCAAAATAGCATTGTCCGCCCCACGGTCAAAAACCCAGCACCCTTTATCCCCTATATGCCGTGTAACATGTTCTACCGCTTTCTTTATCTCGTTATTACTGCTCAATGCTCCCATTTCATAACTATATGCCTTACTATAAAGAGGGCTCATTGTCTTATCGGGGCCTATTGAATTTATGTTCAATACATTGTATCCTAGACCAATTGCTCCCGTATCCCCATTTTTTACATACTCCAGCCCTTCCATATACTTGGCGTGTTTTTTGCTGATATCGGTACCATCCATAAGGATAAAATCATCTTCCGATATCCCGGAAGAGGTACAGTTTAAATGGGAGTTTAATACTTTCTCCGCATAATCCTCCTTTAGATATTGGGAAGATAATCGTTTGCAAACATCTTTAAGTTTTAAAGGCTCCCTAAGCGATGCCGCTATTTGGTTCACAAATACTGATCTTGATTTTAATATGCCTATGACCATATCTTTTAAACAGCGCAACTCTGGTTTGGTAAATACCCTTGCCGATAAAAAATAGCTGCTCAATTGGGTTTGTATCTGTTTTGTCAGTATCTTGTCCATCAAACTGTTTTTAAAGTGAATATTTGTTTTTTTGCAACAATAAATTACAGCTTTTTAAACAGTTTTCCTATTTTAAATCACCTCAAAACACTAGCAAAATCAATACTTCAACAGTTATTCAACTCTTTTTTCAGGGGATGGCTAA
>NZ_JAAXCQ010000048.1 GCF_012272855.1 Arenibacter sp. 6A1
GGGACTATCTTATAAAGTGTGTAAATAGAAAAATAACGGGGGCCGGCCCCCGTTATTTTTTGTTTAATTTTAATTTAGCACTTTATGAAAAAAGAAGATTTATTTGACGATGATTTCCTAAAACAGTTCAAGACCGGTGATGAGCTTACTAGTTTTCTGAAGGAGATCCAAAAGCGGGGCATTGAGAAAATGCTCGAAGGTGAACTGGACGGCCACCTTGATTATGAAAAACACCAGAAGTCCAATGGAAGCAATGTTCGCAACGGACATTCCAAGAAGAAGATAAGGACCTCTTTTGGGGAATCCGAGATCTCGGTTCCCAGGGACAGGCAGGCTTCCTTTAATCCGATGATAGTTCCCAAGCGGGGCAGTATTGTTGATGGGATCGAGAACGTTATCGTATCGCTCTATGCTAAAGGAATGAGCAATAGCGATATTGAAGAGCAGATCCGTGAGGTCTATAATTTTGAGGTATCCACTTCCACCATATCTAGGATCACGGAAAGCATATCGGGTGATATAGTCGCATGGCAAAATCGCCCTTTGGAGCCTGTCTATCTCATTGTCTGGATGGACGGTATCGTCTTCAAGGTACGCGAAAACTCCAAGGTCATCAATAAAACGGTATACATAGCCGTCGGTCTGCGCCGTGACGGAAAAAAGGAAGTGCTGGGCCTATGGTTGGGCAAGAACGAGTCGGCTGCTTTCTGGATGAGCGTACTGACCGACATCAGGGCCCGTGGAACCGAGGACATCCTGATTACCGCGACCGATAACCTTAACGGGTTTACGGATACCATCAAAAACGTGTTCCCGGAATCCAAGACCCAGATCTGTGTGGTCCACCAGATCCGAAATGCGTGCAGGTACGTCGTATGGAAGGATAAGAAGGCCTTCACCGCGGATATGAAGCATATATACAACGCCCCCAACCAAGAGGCCGCCAAGATGGCCCTGGAGGATTTTGCCCAGAAATGGGACGACAAATACTCCTATGCCATAAAGAGCTGGAGGGACAACTGGGAAGAGCTCACGGTATTCTTTGAGTTCCCGATAGAGATCAGGAAAATAATCTATACTACGAACCTTATCGAGAACCTGAACGGGAAAATTAGAAAGTATACCAAGAACAAACTTTCCTTCCCTACGGATGATGCGGTGATGAAATCCGTATATTTGGCTGTGAGGGAAGCGACCAAAAAGTGGTCCATGCCAGTAAGGAACTGGGGAATCATCCTAAATCAGTTCCTGACGATCTATGAAAAAAGGGTCAGACTTTAGATAAAAGTCCAACCCCTGTTATTTTAAAC
>NZ_JAAXCQ010000049.1 GCF_012272855.1 Arenibacter sp. 6A1
GAAAGAAGATGTCATTACCTGGGGAGGTCTCCAAAGTTACGTGTAGCTAAATGGAGAAGTCAGCTGACGTCGTAGTAGCCAACCACCTGATAGGTTGGTGAAGGACTAAACGATAATGGTCCTTAATAAACCACGGAGCAGTTTTGTGTTACGGATAGTTTTCCAGTAAAACAGTAGCCATGGATTAAGCGGGACAGCGAAACAATTTTAGTGTTAATGATTAAACGTTTAACAAGTAAAAAGAACCTTAACGACGCCTATTTACAGGTATACCGCAACAAGGGTGGTGCAGGAGTGGACGGAGTTTCCGTAATGGAACTTAAATCCTTGCTCCGAACCCATGCCAAGCGATATATCCAACAGATAGAACGGGGGTCTTATCAGGTGTCTCCAATATTAGGAATTGAAATACCCAAGAGCAACGGCAAGAAACGGATGCTTGGCATTCCCACCGTTGTCGACAGGGTGTTTCAACAAGCACTACACCAAGTACTGCAACCCATATTTGAGACGGACTTTCAAAAGCACAGTTACGGGTTCAGACCACAACGTAACGCCCATCAAGCGGTCGCACAAAGCCTAAAGAATATTAATTCAGGGTACCAGTGCATAGTAGACATCGATTTAAAGAGCTTCTTTGACGAGGTGGAACACTATGTCCTCTTGGAACTGATATATAAAAAGGTGAAATGTAGACCCACGATGAAGCTGTTACGCTCATTTCTTAGGGCACCGATACTAATCAACGGCAAACTACACAAGCGCAAAAAGGGTGTCCCACAAGGTTCGCCTCTAAGTCCGTTGCTTTCCAATATCCTGCTTAATGAGCTGGATAAGGAACTGGAAAAGCGCGGACATCGTTATGTTAGATATGCTGATGATTTCAGTATCTATGTCAGAAGTAAAAAGTCAGCGAAAAGGGTAGGTAACAGCATCTACAAGTTTCTGCGCGACAAGCTCCGATTGCCAATAAACAGAAAGAAAAGTGGCATACGCAAACCTTTGGATTTTCAAGTATTAGGGTTCGGTTTTGTACCAACCTATAAGAAAGGGGAAAAAGGCAAATATCAGCTGGTGGCCGAACCGTCGAAGTGGAAGGAATTTAAAACAAAACTTAAATACCTGACCAAAAAGACGATACCCGCCAGTTTTGAAGAACGTATTTCACGCATCAATCTGCTGGTACGAGGGTGGATTAATTACTTTAAGCCGGCATCTATTCAGGCCAAGCTCAAAAAGCTGGAAGAATGGCT
>NZ_JAAXCQ010000050.1 GCF_012272855.1 Arenibacter sp. 6A1
CTTACTAATGGTTCAAGGCGTTACCCCTGCCCATAAGGGACTTGCACCCTCTAGATTAATTATCTACTTTGCAGTAGATAAAAGATGCCCATGCTGGGCACACACAAAACCTATGAAGTAATGCGGGCTCTGGTCTTCAATCTAAAGTTTTGTCTATATTTATGAAGGCGCAAAATCTTTCCGATTTTGCTCTGAGAATATAAAATAAATCAAAACGCAAAGCTTTTGCTGTGGGCAAACTGGAATGGTAAGCGCAAGTTTACCTCCGCACTACTCATAGCCGGCACGTTCTACGCAATTTGACCAAAACTATGGCTGAAGAGAATATTTCAAAGTTAGAATTACGAAAATCTTTTCTCGAATTTTATGAAAAAACGAGAAAGACTGCGACTGAACATCCTGAATTTAAATTAGGTCAAAATAATTATCGGCTACTATCAAAAAATGGAAAAGAAGCAAGTCGAGTATTTAACTTTATGACAAAAATTTATGGACTTATTACTGATTTAGAAAGAACTCATACTTTTATAAGACGATTTCCTATAAAAGATTATTACGAGGAAAATGATATTGACCAACTCGATTTTATAAAGTATCATTATGAGGTATTTATTCATAAAGTACACACATTACTTGAAGTCAAAAAACTATGGTTAAACGACTTTTATGAAATTGGACTAAAAGAAAAAGATTGTAATTGGAATAACTTAAAAACCTATAATAAAATTCAAAATTCACCAGCAAAAACAATAATTGATTCTTATTATGAGTCGTTTAAACATATAATAGAATTCAGGCATTTAAATACTCACAGAGCTTTTTTTAAAGACTCGAAAAAAGACGATTTAAAATCTGACTTATTCATTTATAACGGATTCAAAAAATACGGAGTTGAAGTTGGAAAGGAAAATAGAAAAATGAGACCTAAATTTATTGTAGATTATCAAATCAAAGAATACAGAAAAGAAAAATTAGAATACATAAAAAACGGAATTGAAGTTGCGAAAACTTATTCAGAATATTTTATAACAATTATTCAAACTGAATTATTCGATAAACTAATGAAAAAAACTGCCTAGAATCGAGTGGGTGGCTCCGCCATCTAATGACGGAGTGCACCCCTCACACCACCGTACGTACGGGTCTCGTATACGGCGGTTCGATAATGAAACTTAACGTTTGTAGT
>NZ_JAAXCQ010000051.1 GCF_012272855.1 Arenibacter sp. 6A1
GAAACCGGAGCAACTGGCGAACAAGGTATCCAAGGTGAAACCGGGGCAACTGGTCCAACTGGTGCCACAGGAGAACAAGGTATTCAAGGCGAGACCGGAGCAACTGGAGCCACAGGGGAACAAGGAATCCAAGGTGAGACTGGAGCTACTGGGGCGACTGGCGAACAAGGTATTCAAGGAGAAACAGGAGCTACCGGGGCAACAGGAGAACAAGGTATCAAAGGTGAGACCGGAGCAACTGGAGCCACAGGGGAACAAGGAATCCAAGGTGAGACCGGAGCTACGGGGGCTAAAGGTGATCAAGGTATTCAAGGAGAAACAGGAGCCACGGGTGCAACAGGTGAACAAGGAATCCAAGGAGAAACCGGAGCAACTGGCGCCACAGGTGATCAAGGTATGCAAGGTGAGACTGGAGCTACTGGTGCCAAAGGAGAACAAGGTATCCAAGGAGAAACCGGAGCCACGGGGGCAACAGGTGAACGAGGCGTTCAAGGAGAAACCGGGGCTACTGGTGCAACAGGGGAACAAGGTATACAAGGAGATAAAGGTGATACTGGGGCCAAAGGGGATCAAGGAATTCAAGGAGAAACTGGAGCTACCGGGGCGACTGGAGAACAAGGAGATAAAGGCGAAACCGGAGCTACCGGCGCAACAGGTGCCGATGGAAAAGATGGAATTGACGGTGCTACTGGAGCCACGGGTGCTACCGGTGCGACTGGAGAACAAGGTGTAAAAGGAGATACTGGGGCAGTTGGACCACAAGGAGAAACCGGAACAACTGGCGAACAAGGTATCCAAGGTGAAACCGGGGTAACTGGTCCAACTGGTGCCACAGGAGAACAAGGTATCCAAGGAGGAACCGGAGCTACTGGAGCCACTGGAGAACAAGGTGTTCAAGGTGAGACCGGAGCCACGGGTGCAACAGGTGAACAAGGAATCCAAGGAGAGACCGGAGCAACTGGGGCTACTGGTGAACAAGGAGAAACAGGAGCCACGGGGGCAACAGGTGAACGAGGCGTTCAAGGAGAAACCGGGGCTACTGGTGCAACAGGGGAACAAGGTATACAAGGAGATAAAGGTGATACTGGGGCCAA
>NZ_JAAXCQ010000004.1 GCF_012272855.1 Arenibacter sp. 6A1
AGGTTTTTAATGTAACTATTGATTAATGTATCAATTGGGATTGTGGTAAATGAGGGGCTCTTAGTCATTTAATGTAACAATGGGGTTGGAGGAATTTGAAAATTAGGAATTTTGAAAATTTGAAAATTGGGATGGATCTTAACCGAGGGGCTGATAGTCTTTTAATGAAACAATTGATTAAAGTCATTAGGATAGATTGAGCTTTTTAAAATGTTGCTTTCCTTTTTTAAGGACGGTTCTTGATAGCCTAAACATTCCGCTTTCTGTTCTTTTTTGCATCGCCCAAAAAAGAACCCAAAAACGCTAGGCTGATTTTAATGTTCTAAAAATCTACGCACTTTCCACGCCGCACCGCCCAGGCCGCTTTCACTAAGGTGAAGATGGGCTGCCGGACGGCTTCCTCCACCCGCTGTGAAAAGCACTTGATTTTTTACGAAAATTAAAATAGGCCGGGTTCTTTTGATTTTAACCATTCTGGATGTTAGCTACCTTTTAATGAAAGTAGAAAACCTCTAAAACGACAAACGAATCTACCTTCTTCGAGTAAATCTTGATCTTTTGTTTGAGTTTTAAAATTTAACTGTGCGGATTCCCCCTTTAATACAATGAAAAAAGTAATAGCATGTTGAAGTGTTTGTAAGATGTGGAAATAGAATCATAGTAACAACTAGCAATACTACGTCACCTCGAGTGATTTTCTGGAGTGCAACGAGGAAAATTGTATCGAGAGCCTTCTGGCTATATGTCTCTTAAGGTAACTAACGATAAAAGCATTTTCTAATCCGGTCTATTCTTAAAAGGAGGGTTTCGGAAGTAAGGGGGATGTTGGAATTATTCTTTTAGGTTGTCGGTTCCTTGATAACTATAGAGCTTCAATTAACGCTTCTCTTAAAGATTATGATCCATAGGATTTTTATGATTTTGGAGGGATTGTTTAGCTATGTTATTTTTCTTAATTTAGGATCGGTAAAGTCTCTTTTTGTAACCAATTAATTCCCCCTTTCAAGGGGGAGTAAGGGGGATGTTGGAATTATTCAATTAGGTTGTCGGTTCCTTGAAAATTATAGAATTTCAATTATCTCTTCTCTAAAGGATTATGATTTACTAGGTTTTTATGGTCTGGTAGGGATTGGAGGTACATGGGGCTTTTATCTTTTTTAAGGACGGTTCTTCAAGCCTCAAACTTCACGTTTTCTTTTCATTTTCTTTGCTCGTCCAAAGAAAACGAAACAAAAGAAAAGACGCCTTATTCGATACATTTTTTCGACACCGAGGTCGAAAAACCGGTTTCAAAACTCCGCGTCGCCTCGTTCCTCAGCTCCTGCTCTCGGAGCTTTTGAAACACTATGTTGCGAATCAGGTTAATTAGCTGCGCTTGCTTTGTTTTTAGAGCACTCATGATATTAATTAAATCCGGAAAATTTGTCATAGCTCGTTTATTGGTAAGTGGCTTGTCATTAGGTGATGGTCATGGTTTACCGCTACCCCATTACTTTTTTAATCATTTCCCAGAACACCTCTTTCAAGACGAAGGTAAATATCATCACTATAATTTTTAGGGACCACTGGTTACCGATTACTGGCTACTTCTTTTACTGCGCTGGCTTCAAAACTAGTCCCTAAAGTTATATCGTGCGGATTCCCCCTTTTGAAGGGGGAGTAAGGGGGATGTTGGAATTATACAATGAGGTTGTCGGTTCCTTGATAACTATAGAGCTTCAATTAACGCTTCTCTTAAAGATTATGATCCATAGGATTTTTATGATTTTGGAGGGATTCTTTAGCTATGTTATTTTTCTTAATTTAGGATCGGTAAAGTCTCTTTTTGTAACCAATTAATTCCCCCTTTCAAGGGGGAGTAAGGGGAATGTTGGAATTATTCAATTAGGTATTTGTTTCCTTGGAAATTATAGAGCTTCAGTTATCTCTTTTCAAATGGATTGTTGACACATAGTTCTTTTTTTTCTTTTAAAGGACAGTTCTTGATAACATAAAGATTCCGCTTTCTGTTCATTTTTTCCATTGATGAAAAAACGAACTAGGGCCGATAAACGAAGGTACTGTGTACCTTTGTTTGGAGGAGCCAGGTGTAGCGATGGCCAGGTTGCTAATTAGCCACTTTATATGAATACAGATCGCCGCACCGCCCAGGCCGCTTTCACTAAGGTGAAGATGGGCTGCCGGACGGCTTTCTCCACCCGCTGTGAAAAGCACTTGATTTTTAACGAAAATTAAAATAGGCCGGAATCTTATGATTTTAACCAATTGAGATGAAGTCTGCTAGGTATTGATGCTTAAAACTTCTTTCGTCAGGAATAATGGTTTATTTAATAATTAATCTATCCTTAAATTTCAATCAGGTAATTCCCCCTTTTGAAGGGGGAGTAAGGGGGATGTAGGGATGATGCAACTAGCAATCTGTTTCATGAAATACTATAGAATTCCATATAACCTGAATCTTTAGTTTTTTCTGTTTACTGGTTACTTTTTTTTGGTCATTGCGAGGAGGAACGACGTGGCAATCTGCTTCTTGCGTGTTCCAATTCAACAGATTACCGCGCTACACTGGGTTTCGCTCGCAAAGACCTTTCAATGATAGTCCTTGGCAACTAAGCGAGCTTATGGCATTGCTAAAAATTGATTGAAATAAGGGGGAATCGGATTTTTTCTTCAAATTGAAGTCGTTGCATTTCCATCTCGGCCCTCTCTTTTCTTTTCTCTTTTTTCTGTTATCCTATTTTAACTGCCAACTGTTAATTGAAAATGACTGCAGCTGAGGCCACCGCGCCGGCTGGCCCCTCTTTTTTCTCTTCTCTTATTTCTCTTTTCTTGTTTCCAATTGTTAATTATTCACTGAATTCCGCGTTAGCTATTGCAGCGGCATCCTTTTTTGGGCGGCATCGACCGGCAAAAAAAGATACAGCGGAAAGAGCGACCCGATAGGGGAACGCCCTCCTGACAAATATTCTTTTAAGGGATGTTCTTTTGAATAGGGTTCCTACCAGCCACGGCTTTTTAACACGCTACCTCTAGCCAATAATTCTTGACCTTATTGATCATATTGACAAAGTCTGTGACCTCTAAGGGTTTTGCCAAGTAGCTATTGGCCCCTGGCACTTGGGACTGCTGTGATTGGTCTTTAGTATCCGTCAATACTATAATAGGGACCATTGTAGCGGCTTTCTCCTTAATTGACGCTATTAAATCTACTTCGCCCAGCTGTATTAATTCTTCATTGATAAGGACCAAGTCCAGTGAATTGGAAAAAAGGGTTAGGCCCTGCTCCTTAAAAAATTCCATGGCCTCCTTTCCGCTTTGTGCTAAATGTACATTACACGGAATGCCCTTGTGATTAAAGGCTTCTTTGATCAGAATAGCATCTAAAATACTGTTCTCTACAACTAAAACATTTTTGTGGTTCATTGGGGGAATATTTAATAATTGTTTACAACTGGACTTTGGCATGTATACTATGCTACTACCATTGGCCATCTAAGCATTATTTAATAACGAATTAACAATTAGTTTAGGTAATTAACTAATTTAATCGATATAATGCAGTGGCTTTTAATGATCGTTCCTTATGCTATTTTCCTTAAATTATTGACCTTAAGTCTTTTGTCTTTTTACCCATAGAAAACCTTCCAAATCCTTTTGTATATTTTGTGCCCTTGCCTTCCTAATGGCTCCTTTTCTCTCCAATTTCTTCTTTCCTAGCATCTTCTTGTAACAGCTTTTACAATTGGCCCCTTAAATCTGAAAAAAACAAAGATTACTATGATTTAACGGGCCTTAATCTTAACTTTATACTTTTAAACCAACCTACTGTTCGCTCTGCTACCCCAAAAAACCAAACTAATCAATGCATACCCCCCAGGCAAAAAACAACTCCACCTCCTCTATTGTAGATCTCCTTTCCCATCGGGCTTTTGAAGATGTACAACGCTTGGCATCCTTTATCTGCAATACCCCGCCGGACTTAATTACCGTGGTCGATATTCACCTGCAACAATTTAGCGCCCCCCAATGGACGCCCACCCCCCTTCACTCTTTAGAAAAATTACTATGCGCCCATCTCCTCGAAAATCCGGCCGCACCACTGTTCATAGAAGACCTTAGCACGGACTATCGATATGCCTCCAAGACCACGGAGCCCCAACTATTAGACTATAAATTTTACACACTACTACCCTTGGAGAGTCCACAAAACCAATTATTAGGGGTATTGTGCATTCGCGATTACCATGCTAAAGTATTAGATGATAGTCAGCTAGCAGCGCTACACGCGCTTGCGAATCAGACTACAAGGCATTTGCAGCTTGACAAAAAGGAGGAACAGCCATTGCGGTTGTTAGAGTCCATCGTAACCAATACCAAAGATGCCGTAATCATTACCGAAGCGTCTTCTTCAAAGGATACTGCCCCTTGCATCACCTACGTGAACAGGGCATTTACCGAACTGACCGGCTATACCGCCAAGGAGATTCTAGGCAAATCGCCTCACTTTTTATATGGCCCTAAAACAGCCTCTACAGCCTTAAAAAACCTAAGCAATGCCATACAGCAATGGGATGCCTATGAAACTACCCTCCTTAACTATAAAAAAAACGGGGAAGAATTTTGGGGCAATATATCCTTGAGTCCGGTTGCCAATGAAAACGGCCGCTATACCCACTGGATTACCATCTTACGCGATATGAGTGACCAGAAAAATCTGGAATTCCAGAAAAAACTATTGGCCAGCATCAGCATGTTTTTTCAAAAAAAAGACTCCTTAAAGTATTGTTTGGAAGAGGTCCTAAAGCATTTGGTTGACATTACAAATTTTAACCTTGGTGAAATATGGCTGCCCAATTCGGCCAATTCCCAATTATCCATGGCGGCAAAATTTGCCGATAAGGAAGCCGGAGCTCGTTTTTATGAAAATAGCAGCAGTATCAATAGTTTTGAATATGGAATAGGACTGCCGGGAACGGTATGGAAAAATAGCGCCCTGGAGGTATGGGACAAAATAGATACCAAAGTGGCGTTTATAAGAAGAACGGCCGCTGAAAAATCGGGTATCGATACGGTCATGGGCCTTCCGTTGCTACAGAACAACCAATGTATTGGGGTTTTGGTATTGGGATCGGTTAAGGTTGCCTACAACCAAAGGTTTTACGGGCAGCTTTTTAAAGCATTGGAATCCCATTTAGGGGCCGAAATACAGCGAAAACGACTGGAAATAGAACTTGACCAGATCTTTAATTTTGCCCCAGATATAATTGCCGTGGTGGGTGAGGACGGCTATTTTAAGAAAGTGAATCCGGCTGCGGTACGCCTGCTCGGGTATTCGGAAGTTGAGCTTCTTAACAGGCCTTTTTGGGAGTTTATACACCCCGACGATCATTCCCTTGCAAAGAGGCAAATGGAAAGCCTACAACAAGGACGACTGCTATCGAATTCAGAGAATCGATATATCACCAAAAATGGAAGCGTTAAATGGATTAGCTGGACAGCCACCCAAGCGCCAGAAGAAGGCCTTTTTTATTGTATTGGCAAGGATGTGACCGAAAACAAGGAACTGCAACAACGCTTGGACAAAGCCAATACCTTGGCCGGAATAGGTAGTTGGGAATGGGACCTAGTACATCAAAAAATGTATTGGTCCAATATTACCAAGGAGATTTCTGAAGTAGGGATAGACTATCCCCCTTCTCCCGCTGCCAGCCTACTATTTTTAAAAAGCAATTCCGCTAAGCGACAGCTATTGTCATTAATTTGGAATGCCATTCACAGAAGAAAAGCCTTTGATGAGGAGATCCTAATGCTCACGGCAAATGGCAAGGAGCAGTGGGTACGCCTGATGGGAAAAGCGGAATTTGAAGGAGAAAAGTGCATCAGAATCAGTGGTAGCATTCAGCATATTCACAAACTTAAAACTGCCTTAGTAGCCCTGAATACTGCCTTTAAAGAAAAGGATGAAATATTAAAGAGTATTGGGGATGCTTTTATTTCTGTAGATAGGCAATGGACCGTTACCTATTGGAACAAAAAAGCCGAAGAACTACTAGAAATGGATCGGAGCCAGACCATAGGCAAGGATTTATGGACCTTATACCGAAACATTACCGAAGCCGAAATTTTCCCGAAATACCAACAAGCGATGGAAACAGGGCAATCGCTCAGCTTCCAGGAACATTTTCCCACCTTGGACAAATGGTTCGATGTAAGTGTGTACCCCTCCGAACAAGGTTTATCTCTTTTTATAAAGGACGTTAGCCGTCGCAAGAAAATTGAAGCAGAATTAAGGCAGAGTAAGGAACGATTTGAAAAAGTTACCCAAGCCACCCAAGATGCCATCTGGGACTGGGATATTGTAAAGGACCGTACCTACCGTGGGTTTGGTTTTAAACGGCTCTTTGGTCACACCCCGCCAGCAAAGCAGGGAACCTTAGAATTTTGGAAGTCGATGGTACATCCCGAGGATGTAGCACGGGTAATGGCAGGGCTGTCCCGCTGTATAGAAGACCATAGCAAACAATATTGGCAGGCAGAATACCGCTTTCTAAAAGCCGACCAAAGTTATGCAGAGGTCCTAGACATGGGCATGATTATCCGTGATAAAAACGGTCAGCCCACCCGAGTGGTAGGTGCCATGGCCGACATTAGCTATCGTAAAACCTATGAAAAATCGCTTAAAAGCTTAAATGAAAGCTTGGAGAAACACGCCAAGGATCTAGAAGTGTCCAATGCCGAATTAGAGCAGTTTGCCTATATCGCTTCCCATGACCTACAGGAACCCCTGCGGATGGTGACCAGCTTTTTGTCGCAATTGGAAAAAAAATATAAGGATCAATTAGATGCCAAGGCCCATCAGTATATTTACTTTGCCGTAGACGGGGCCAAGCGCATGCGCCAAATTATTTTGGACCTGTTAGATTTTTCCAGGGTTGGCAGGCATGAGGATGAAAAGGAGGCTATTGACCTGAACGTGCTTATAGAAGATTTTAAGGTCTTAAGGCGAAAATTAATCGTAGAAAAATCGGCCCAAATCACCTATGACCCTTTGCCTATAGTGACAAATTTTAAGGCGCCCTTGATACAGGCATTTCATAATTTATTGGACAACGCCTTAAAATATACGGATGTGCAACAAGCGCCAAGGATTCATATTGGCGTGGAGGACCAGGATACGCATTGGCAATTTTCTGTTCAGGACAATGGTATAGGTATAGAGGGTAAGTTTTTTGAGAAAATTTTTGTGATCTTTCAAAGACTACACCACGAAGAAGAATATTCTGGAACTGGGATGGGACTAGCGATCGTAAAGAAAATTGTAGAAAACCTTGGGGGAAAAATATGGTTGCATTCCGAAAGAGGAAAGGGGACTACTTTTTATTTTACCATAAAAAAGCACCAATAATATAAGTTGGTATTAAAAAATAACTTAAATTAATTTCGAAAATCACCTCTTATATACATGATGAATAACGGACATATTTTACTGGTCGAAGACAATGAAGGAGACATCCTATTGACGAAAGAAGCGTTGGAGGAGGTGAAACCAATTAAAAAATTAAGTGTTGTTAAAAATGGTTTGGAGGCCCTGGATTTCGTTTTTCAAAGGGGAAAATACCGCAGCACCCCCCTACCCGATCTGATTTTACTGGATATTAACCTGCCTATAAAAAATGGGTATGAGGTACTCCAGGCGATTAAATCGGATGAGAAAACAATGCATATCCCTGTTATTATTCTAACCACCTCCTCTTCCCAGAGCGATATTGATTTGTCTTACTACCATCAGGCCGACTGCTATCTTACCAAACCGGTAGAAATGGAATCTTTCAGTGTTGTGGTGAATGCTATTGAGCTGTTTTTAGATCCGGTTTAGTTTTTTAATGTAACAATTAGTTAATTAGTTAATTAGTTAATTAATTAATTAATGTAGCAATGGGTTAATGTAGCAATGAAATAATTTGAAAATTAGGGAATTTGAAAATTGATTATAGGAGAAATGAACTTAGTGTTGCAAGAATCCGGTTCTCGATACTATTTTCCTTGCTATACTACGGAAAATCACTCGAACTGACGTAGTTTTTTCTTATGATGATGATAATATACAACACGGCCTCACAACATCATAACTAACTGTATACAAGTTGTTTTTAGATTTGTTTTTCCACTCACTTCGACGGCATCCCTTCCAAAGTCGTCTCTCCTAGGAGTCCTTTTTCAGGACGACGAAGGAGTCCTTTTTCAGGACGACGAAGGAGTCTCATGATTATGGTTCTTTTGTTTTTTAAGGACGGTTTTCTTACTCTTGCCGGTACGAGCGTGACGCTCGCACTAGCGGTCAATTCCTTTTTTGGTTAATTAATGGTGGAATTCTCGGGATTGACCTAACCAACGGGTTCGATCCTATTGCTAATTGAATTAGTCCCTTTTAAGACATAGAATGAGTCAGCGCTAATCAGGGACGTATGGCCTCATGACAAGAAAACTTCTCAATTTTTTAATTGTTTATTGTAAATTGAAATGGCCCCTTCTCTCCAAATGCAAATCGTTGCATTTTTCGCTCGGTCCTCTCTTTTTTTCTTGTCTCTCTTTTCTTTTCTCCTATTTTAACTGTTTATTGTAAATTGAATTGGCTCCTCACTACAAATGCAAATCGTTGCATTTCCACCTCGGCCCTCTCTTGTCTCTCTTCTCTCTGCTCTTTTTTCCCAATTGATAATTGTCTACTGAAACCAGCATTACATACTACTTTCATAGCCTAATTCGTTATCACTTTTAACTCCCAGTTCCCAACAATCAATATTGTAAAAAGTAGTTTTGGCTATGTTTTCCAGGGCTTCGCTAGTAATAAAGGCCTGGTGTGGCGTCAGCAGCACATTGGGAAAAGAGAGTAGTTTTTTCAATTGCTCATCTTTAATGCCCCCCTTGGAATGATCTTTAAAGAACACTCCTTTTTCCTTTTCATAAACATCTGTTGCATAGCCGCCAATTTGTCCATTTTCCAAGGCATCGATCAGAGCTTTGGTATCTACTACTGCTCCCCTAGCCGTATTGATCAATACCACCTTTTTTTTCATCATCGCCAACAAGCGGGCGTTTATTAAATAATGGGTTTCGTATACCAAGGGTACATGCAAGCTGATGATGTCCGATTGGGAGCAGAGTTCTTCCATGGACACATAATGTAAATCATATTGGTTTGCCAAATAGGGATTGTGGATAGGATCATGGGCCAGGATAGAGCACCCAAAACCATGCATAATTTTTGCCATTACCGCGCCTATATTTCCGGTACCTACAATCCCCACCTTTTTCTGATGAAGGTTAAATCCCATCAGATTGTCCTGAAGGAAATTATACTGCTGTACCTGGGTATTGGCCAAGATTATTTTTCTATTGAGCGCCAAAAGCAGCCCTACCGCGTGTTCGGCAATGGCATGTGGGGCATAACCGGGGGCATTGGCAACCTTTAAGCCTAAGCGCTTGGCCGACTTTACATGAATATTGTTGTGCCCGGTAGACCTGGTAGCGATGTATTTCACCCCTAAATCCCTCAGCTTTTCCAATACCAATAAAGAAGCATCGTCCCCAGAAAAGATAGCGATAGCCTCATGGCCCACTGCTTTGATTGCGGTATTGCTATCTAAAGCTTCTTGGGTATAGGTGACGGTATGCCCTCCTTTATTTGCTTTTTCTAAATAGGGCAATTCAAACTTCTTTGAGCTATAGACCAGTACTTTCATTCCTTTTGTTTTTTTCTAAAAATTAAATCCTGTTCTTCCATGGTTTGCACCACCAGTTTGACGTAACTGTCTATTGTTTTTTTTAAATCTAAAGGCTCCGTAATTTCAATGACGCCCCGCCAAATCAATTCGCGTTCCTTATCTACACAAATACAGTAGAGGGAGGTTTCCGTATGGTATAGGGTAAGCTCCTCCCCCCTTTTGCCCTTATAAAAAATATCTTGGTGTTGCATATAGTCGTCTCGAAAGGTTCCATAAAAATCGTCCAATTCGGCCAGCTTCTCGCCAAACCGCTTCTTGTCTTCAGCACTGACGACCTTGGTAAATAAAATAGCATCAAAATCCTTGTCCAATAACTGTTGTTCTACTTGGGAGAGCTCATCTTCATTTCGTTGGCCGGAGGTAAAATCTACATCGAACAAATCTATACTCCGCATGGCTTCAATATCCCTTTTGGTAAATTCGCGCTGCATCTTTGTTTCATAGGCTATCCTTGCTTCTTCATCGTTGGTCATTCCAACAATAAGCACCTTATAGGCGGTAAATATGACGTGATCGGGGTTTTTCCAATTACTCTCTAATTGAATATTGGCACAGCCCATAAGGGATAATAAGCATAGCAGCAATATCTTTCTCATAGGCAGATATTTATTGTTGTTAACGGTCATAGGTACTTCGCATATCCTCGTTCATATATGGCAGCAGTTTTCGGTCATGCTCTTTTCATGCGTTCATTTTAGGCACAAGAGGTCAATGAAGATTACTATAGCATGCGTATAAAGGGGGAGTTAATTTAACAGCCGTTTTTGTTTTCCTTTTTTTAATATTTTGGAGACTAGTTTAAACAACCGTTCCTTCACGGGCCTGTACTGGCACATATACTCGTCTATGGCATGAATGAGTTCCCTATGGGTTTCTATATAGGCTTTTTCCATTTTAAACTGATCGACATCGTCTACCATTATTTCTAACTGGTTTTCATGGGCCTGTACCCTTTTCATAAGCCCTACAATCTCCTTTTCTTTATGTAAAAGCGCCGTCACGATCTCTTTGCTTTCTGCAAAAACATCTTTCTCGGTAAGTTGTACAGTATAAGAGTTGACCAAATTGTTTAGAAACAACTGTTCGTCCCTGGCGAAATTCAATTCAGAAAACCATAGCAAAGAGGCCTCGTGCATTTCTTCTGGACTTAACCATTCCAGATATGTATACTTTTTTTTCATCTGAATATTTTTATTGATTTTTACCGGTCATAGGTAATACGTATTTCTCCTTTAATATTTGGGACCCGTTTTAGGTTATGCTCATTTCATGGTCCCTTAGGATATAAGTGTTACTTATTAATGCCATACAATTTAAGATAGCCCTAGGGGGAAAAAAATGATATATATCAGGTATGGAATTATTTAGTACGGGGCAGCAGTTGCCTAGGGGTTTTTAAACACCTTTCCGGTATAGAGCAGCACCTCGTATTTTAAGAGTCGAAAGTCTTCTAAACACATGGTAATTTCGGCTTTTAAGCGATCGTGTTTTTGATAATACCGCAAGCCTATCTTATCGCAGGAGGTTGATATGATATTGCCTATTTTATTTTCGTATCGCGAAATTCCGCTTCTAACCCTTGTTTTATAAGAACTTACCTTTTTTAATTGTTTTAGAAAGCCGTAAATTTTTTCGTAGTGTGTAGGTGTATTGCGCACAAATACGTTGGAATGCAGTAATCTGTCCAAAAAAACAACCTCTTCTTCCATAGCCTGAAGCTTGGATTTCCATTGTTGTAAATCCCAGTGCCAAGCCTCTAGTATTTCGTTGTAGTCGGAAGTAGTTGGACCGTTTTCCATGACGAGCTGTGCTTAAGGTTATACCTATAAAATTAAGGCCTTGAATCATTATTTCCAATGAAAAGAGTCATAACTTTATCTTAAAATATTGATTTTCAACAACCTATTTTATTTATAGTATCCGATTTGATTTATAAAAACACCTTTATATTTTGGTTTTGAAGCGGATATTAATGTAGCAATTGGTTAATGTAGCCATGTACCAATGGGGATTGTGGTAACTGAGGAGCTTATTGCCTTTTAATGTAACAATTAGGCTAGGGGAATTTGAAATTAAATCAATGTAACAATGAATCAATGTAACAATGTAACAATGTAACAATGTAACAATTGGGATTGTGGTAACTGAGGGGCTGATAGCCATTTAATGTAGCAATGTGAAAATGTACCAATTGATTAATGTAACAATTGAGATTGTGGTAACTGAGGGGCTGATAGCTTTTTAATGTAACAATTAGGTTGGGGAATTTGAAAATTAGGGAATTTGAAAATTGGATTGGATCTTAACTGTGTAGCTTAGGGTTCTTAATGTAGCAATTTGTTAATGTAACAATGTATTAATGGGGATTGAGGTAACTGAGAGGCCGATAACTGTTTAATGAAATAATTTGAAAATTGGTTAAAGGAGAAATGAACTTAGTGTTGCAAGATTCCGGTTCTCGATACTATTTTCCTTGCTATGCTACGGAAAATCACTCGAACTGACGTAATATTTTCTTATGATGATTCTATTATACAATACGGCCTCACAACATCATAACTAACTGTATACAAGTTGTTTTACGATTTATTTTCTCCGCTCACTTCAGCGACATCCCTTCCAAAGTCGTCTCTCCGAGGGGTCCGCTTTCAGGACGACGAAGGAGTCTCATCAAGATGGTTCTTTCGTCTTTTTTAAGGACGATTTTCTTACTCTTGCCGGTACGAGCGTGACCCTCGCACTAGCGGTTAATTCCTTTTTTTGATTAATTAATGGTGGAATTATCGGAATTGACCTATCCAACGGATTCGGTCCTATTGCTAATTGAATTAGTCCCTTTTAAGACATAGAATGAGTCAGCGCTAATCAGGGACGTATAGCCTCATGACAAGACAACTCCTCAATTTTTTAATTGATAATTGTTAACTGCTTATTGTAAATTGAAATGGCTCCTCGTTATAAATGCAAATCGTTGCATTTCTATTTCGGCCCTCTCTTTTTTCTATTCTCTATTTTCTCTTTGATAATTACTAACTGCTTATTGTTCATTGAAATGGCCCCTCGCTGCAAATGCAAGTCGTTGCATTTCCATTTCGGCCCTCTTTTTTTTCTATTCTCTATTTTCTCATTGATAATTGTTTACTGCTTATTGTTCATTGAAATGGCCCCTCGCTGCAAATGCAAGTCGTTGCATTTTTCGCTCGGTCCTCTCTTTTTTCCATTTTTTATTGTTTATTCTTTTCAAAAAACTGCCTTTTAGCATTTTCCACAGAGCAGCTGTACTTCTTTTAGGATTTTTTTCTTCCTTGCAACGGAAACCCCAAGATGGTCTAACAGAAACTTATCCTCCATCAGTTGTCGGCATAGCACCAAATCGCGACTGAGCAAAAATTGCTTTTCCCTATTCGAGAGCAGGGTCGATACGGTGATGGGGTACAGTCCAAGACGGTCTATCCTATCTTTTAAACCATCGCCCTTGGGATAATCCCAACTCAATAAATAGAGTCCGACACATTTCCCGTAGCTGATAGCATCTTCCGTAAATCGGGTATTGGTCACCACCCAGCCCATTTTTAAAGGCTTATGGGATTCTTTTTTAGTTTTCCAATGTCCTTTGACATCTAGGAAGCGCGACTGGATATAAAGTGGAATCTTCACATTGCAATTCCGCCCTTCTTGTCCGTGAAACTTGCATTCGATTAGGTTGAGTTCCCCGTTTTTTTCGGCAAGCACATCTATTTCATGGGTTACACAAACCCCTTGCATGATAGACCCTATGGTCACCGTATAGCCCGAATATTTTAAGATATCGCCCACGAATCGTTCGAAAGGAAAACCGGTAGGCCCCAATTCGTATATTGCTTTTTTTAGTTTATAACGGGAAGCGAAGACCGATTCTTTGCTCTTTAAAATGGCGAATGCCCTATTGTAAATTTCGGCCGTGGTAATGCCCTCGTACAACTCATCAAAAACGCGGTCTACTATCTGGTTGATCAAGGCTTCATCGGCACCACTGTTTTTTAAAGAATTATGTAAGTTCTCCAATGAAAAACTAGCTTTTTCCCCGGAAGCAGTAATCACTTTTATATTCGTTTCTTTCAGCATCTTTTTGAATTTATTTTTATATCCATTTCCTGGATTTTCAATAATTGAAGGGTTGCCGAAGCCAAGTGTACTTTACCCTTTATTTGGATGATGGCCCTTTCTATGGTCACGAACAATTGATCCTGGACTTTCAGCTGAGCTTATAATCGTTTATATACCCTAGGTTCAGAGAAATCCAATTAGCTGTGAGTCGCACTGCAATAGTAGAATCTATCTAAGGTCGCCTTTTCGATATAGTAACTCATTACCATTTCTTCCTGTTTCAATTTTATGCCTTTCCTATAGTCGGCCAAAACTTTCTTAGGTCTTTCCATGCCAATTGTATTGGCCACGAGCAGGTCGGAGCCATAGGCAAAAAGAATATTGAGCTTGTCCCAGATAAAGGAAAATCCATTGAGTGATTTTTATAGCTCCCTTAAAAACAAAGGCATTTCTGATTTTCACGATGCGCCCCGAATCATTATCACAGCCGGCCCACACCCCCTTTTCCATAATAGTGGTGTACATAGTTAGGAGGTCCTGCATGTACTACTATTTTTTAAAAAAATCTTTTACCCATGCTTTTACTTGGTTTTCTGTCATACTATCTGCCTTGGCCACGGTTTTTATTTTTTTTCCCAGTGCCTTATGGTTTTCTAACACCTCCGCATTAAATTTTTCATTGGTATCTGCGGGTCCAAAAATAGCTACGGCATCGGCATCTTCTATGGCCTTGGCCAAGTTGCCGAAGTAGTTTTTTAATTGGTGTTTTTCGCGTTCCAGGTACTTACTGTCCTGCACCACATCTTGTGGCCCCCATCTGGTTTTGGACCGTGATCCGCCCGAGGGGTGAAAGTCCTCTACCTCCGAGAACAGGGTAGTAAAGGTTTCCCCATCTTGGGAGAGGGTTACAATATGTGCTTTTTGTTTATCGATCCAGACTCCTACATTTTTCATAAGTGTTTTATTTATTGTTTTTATTAATGGTCATATGTAATTCGCATATCTATATTCCTATTTGCGACTAGCTTTCGGTGCTGCTCATTTCATACTTTATATATTAAGATTTATCATTTAGGACCAGGACAGGGATTTGGGAGTCGTTTCCAATTTCCTTTACCAAGGGGTGGGAAAATAACATCCCAAAAAACCGGTGTCTTTTATTGATAAAGGCTATCATATCGGACCCCCTACTTTCAATAAAGGAATAAATCCCTTCTTTTACCTTGGTCCCTGTTAAAACGTGTTCACTGTATTCCGTACCCGCTAAGATTGCCTCCAACAACTCCTTATTATTTTCTTGCGCAAAGGTCAGATGCTCTTCTTCCTCTATATGGAGCACCCGAATAGGGGTTTTATACATTTGCGCCAGTTCTAGTAGATGTACCATTTCGCGGCGTTTGTAAACAGTTTTATAATCTGTAGGAAATACTATTTCTCTAGGGGGTCCAAATAAAAAGTCGTCTGGAACGGCCAAGACGGGGCATTCGGATATTTTCTCCATCACTTGGACGGTATTGGTCCCAAAAACAACCGACCTAGAGGCTGTAGCCCCCTTGGTCCCCATGATCACTAATTCGATATCTTTCTTACCTATGACCTCCCTGATCGCTTCTATAAGGGAATTAAAGGTCGATATGGTATGAAATTGATGCTTTGGGTTTACGACATGTAGTCCCACTATAGTCAATAGTTTTTTTAAACCATCGGCAGATTTTTTCTTGGCGGCCTCATAGGAGGGCTCCCCAGGTTCGGGCACCATCATCTTATTGTCCAAAGAAAAAACATCGGAATGGAAAGTGTTCAGAAAATAAAACTCACAATTTTTATTTTTATACAGATCCAAGGCATACCGAATGGCATTCAAGGCATTTTTAGAAAAATCTGTGGGTATTAAAATTCTCTTGTCCATGATTAGTTTTTTTTATAGAACTAAAACTAACAACTATTGCAATAAAATACCATGACAATTATCAGTGCAGCAAGGTGGAAATTTGAAAATGGAATTAATGTAACAATTAGTCAATGTGAAAATGTAACAATTGGTTAATTGGGATTGAGGTAACTGAGAGGCTTATGGCCATTTAATGTAGAATTGAAATAATTTGAAATTAGGGAATTTGAAAATTAAATCAATGTAACAATGAGGTAATGTAACAATGTACTAATTGGGATTGAGGTAACTGAGGAGCTGATGGTCTTTTAATGAGTCAATGTTGCCCTGTAACGATAAATTAAACCGCGTAGGGACGTCAAATTAAAAATGGATGGCACAAGCTCCGAAAGAGCGACATATTAATAGGGGTTCATTTCAGAACAATCCTAGCCCCAGCGGGGCGGAATATTAATAGAAAGCGTAACAATTACACATAATCTGCCCCCTATCGGGGCGATATATCATTAGCCTGTCAACCTATTAATGGGATCGGGATGAATAGGGGAATTATCGGAGTTGACCTTATCAACGGATTCGTTCGTAGAGACGCCCAATTTGGGCGTCTCTACCGTGGAAATCTGTCGGATCTTTTGGCATTTCTCCCATCAATCCTGTCATAGGTTTTATTAATAATAATAATGACAAAATGTACATGATTTAGCCGTAGTACATATGCATCCAAGGCCAACGCGCCGGCTGGCTCCTCGCAGTAAATGCAAGTCGTTGCATTTTTCGTTCGGTCCTAAACGAAAATTAAAATAGGCCGGGGGCTTTTGATTTTAACCAATTGAGAGAAATAGTATCTTTTATTGTAGCAAAAAGTCATACTGGCCGTTAGTCCCTCGGTTTAGATGGGGAGGTACTGATTACTCTTTTTAGCTGCGATGGCTTAAAAACTAGTCCCTAAAGTTAAATCATATGGATTCCCCCTTTAGAAGGGGGAGTAAGGGGGATGTGGGGATGATGTAACTAGCAATCAGTTTCATGAAATACTATAGAATTCCATAAAACGAATCCGTAGTTCTTTTTTCTGTTTACTGATTACTCTCTTTTCTCTTCTCTCTTTTCTTTTCTCTAATTGTTTACTGTTAATTGAATCCCGCGTTAGGGATTGCAGCGGCATCCTTTTTTGGGCGGCCGGGCCGGCAAAAAAAGATACAGCGGAAAGAGCGACCCGTAGGGGAACGCCCAAAACAAAAGGATCATTTATTCGTGTAGGACCAGAAAGGGAATATGGGTATGGTAACTGATTTCTTTTACCGTTGGCCTAAAGAGGATTCGTTGTAAAAAATTAAGATTTTTAGCCACCATAGCGATCATATTTATTCCATGGCTTTTTACATACTCCTGCAGGCTGGTTTCTATATTCTTTCCTTGAATTGCCTGAAAACTATGGGGTATTTCTTTTAAATAATCGTGTAAAATCTCCTTATTTTCATTCTGTTGATCGGACAGGGCTTCTTGCTTCCCAAAAACATAGACAATTCTGAGTGTGGCCTTATTCATATGAACCATTTTCGTTAAGGCATCTAGGACGTTTATACTGTAGTTGACACGGAAATCCGTAGCGAAGGCGATTTCTATGGGCTTTATATAGCGTGCATTCTTTGGCACTATCAACAAGGGGCATTTTACCTTTGTCATGACATCTCCGGTATTACTCCCCAGGGTGAACTTCCTTAAGCCGCTCCCGCCCTTGGTGCCCATAATGATTAGGTCTATTTTTTTGTCCACAATTTCCTTCCTAATAGATTCTACTAAAAAAGCATATACCACGTTGGTTACAAAACTGTGGTTAGCGTTGGGAGGGAGTCTCTTGATACGTTGTAGTACCAGCTGCATTTGCGACATACTTTCTTTGATAGCGATATCTTCCATGAGTCCGGCTGTCGTAAATACCTCTTCATCATCTTCCATAATTTCCATGACAGAATCGATATGAAGGATATGAAATACACATTTGGTATTTTTAAACAATTCCATTCCATATTCCATGGCCTGCCATGCATTCTCAGAAAAATCTGTAGGTATCAATAGCTGTTTCACATCAGTATATTTTACGGATTATTTGTTGTTTATAGTACGAGGAGTATGCTTCTGGAAACCGAGAAAATGCCAAATCCATTTTACTTTTCTATCCCCCTCCTTCTTATAAAACTACACTATCTTAGTAGGTGATAGGGCCAATTTACATGTACGCCCCATCACTGTGTTTGGTTGTCTTTTTTTATAGGCTGTTTTACTCAATGCCACTGTATGACACCAAAAAGTAGGCAATGTTGTTCTTAAAAATTTTATACCCATAAAGATACTCTAGATACTGACTCCCTTAAATGATTGTGGTCATTTCAACTTTCTTTTTAAGGTGATAATTTTACCATATACCTAAAAAAAACGACATGTGGGCTGTTGCCAAAATACAGCATCTTAAAACCGATGCGGATAGACTTAAGATTATCCGAAACCTCAATAGAATACTCGACATAAGAGTTGTTGATGTTGATGTGTTGGGAGGGAAATTATTTTTCCGTTATAAGAACAGCTTTGCTTTTGAACAGGCCAAACTAGAACTATATAGAATAGGATATCCTATGGTTACTTACACACGTTCGGGGGAACCGAACGAATCTACAGACCAATCTTATTGGACCTAATAAAGTAGCGCCTTTACTTTGGTGCATTACCTTTTGTATCTTTTCAATGACCAGTTTGGCGCCTTGCCCTTTACCCCATCTTAGCGGTATCTCTCAGGACCAAAAAGGGCACTTTGGTATAGAGTCCGATGGCATCTACATTTTGTTTTACCAGCAATTTTTCTAAAAACGTATGCGACCGATTCATCATCACCAAAAGGTCTAACTGATACAGGTCTATATATTCTTGAACGGCATTGGGCATGTTATGGCCTTCCATTTCTTTAAACTGTGGCTTTACTGCTGCCAAATCTGCTTGCAGATACTCTTTGTTTTTTTGTTGAACAGGGGTTAAGCTTTTAGCTTCCAAGACATGCATGACAATAAGGGTTGCTTTATGCATAAGGCTTAGGTCTATGATGAATTGTAATTCGTCTTTCTTGTAATGGGTTAAATAATCTGAGGGAAATAAGATAGAGCCGATTTTTTCAAAATCATAGTAAGCGGGCACCAACAATACCGGTATCTTGGCCTTGCGAATGACCTGTACACTATTGGTGCCTAGAAATATTTCTTTGACCCCCGAAGCACCTTGGGTCCCCATAACAATAAGGTCGACTCCTTCGCTCTGGCACAGCTCCATAATTTCATCGGTCAAGGTGTTAAAGGCCGAGACCGTTTTAAACCGATGATTGGGATTGGGGTGATGTCTTTTAATGTCCTTCAGGATTTTCTCCAATCTGGCCACGGAATCATCTACTCCCGAATCGGGGATAGCGGTAAAATCTGGCCCTCCTATGAGATAATCGATTCTATAAAAAGCAGGTGTATAAACATGTAAAATATACAAGGTGCACTTTTCATTTTTAAAAAACTGCAAGGCATAGGAAATGGCATTCCATGCATTTTCTGAAAAGTCGGTGGGCAAGACTATTTTTTTCATAGGTAGCTATATTGTTTTTTAACGACCGTAAGTAATTCAAATAACTGAATTCGTATGTACGTCCAATTCTTGGTCATGTTATTTACAAGCTACATCCCAATAAGAAGGTTGCTTCTCCCTGTATCAACCCTAAAGGTAAAGCCCTCCTAAGCTCAGGACTTCCAAATCACACAAAAACACCTTGGATAGATTGTAGCGCCTACGGCCCTACTCTACACAAAGTATAAAATCAAAATAATGGACCCGTACATGGTTCGTTTCCCGGAGCTATACAGTTTATTATAAATGATTATTGTTGTATTTCACCTACCGCTACTTATTCGAGTGCAGACCGATTTTATTCCCTTCTGTATCTATAAAATGAGTAAAAAATCCAAATTCCCCGATCGCTGTTTTAGGAAGGAGCAGCTTCCCTCCTGCTTCTTCGATACGTCCTGCTTCAATAGCCACATCTTCACAAGAAAAATAAATAAGGGTACCATTAGCGCTAGGTTTGTTTTCCTTTGATTGCACCAATGAGCCTGCTGAGCCTATTTTATTGGGTTCCCCGAACATATACATTTTACTATCGGGCATTTCAATAAATTGAAATTCTAAATCAAAAACCTTGGCATAAAAATCCTTAGCTCTCTCTAGATCGATTGTGGCGATCTCAAACCATTGTACCGGGTTATTCATTTTTATATCATTTTTTAAGTTCACAATTGCTGTTAATAGGATGCTACAATCCTTGTCTGGCATGCCTTCTTGATCGGAAAACCACCTAAAACTCGACTTAAAATTACTTTTTAAAAAAAGTGGAAACAATGATTTTTATCAGGCCAACAAGCTAGGGTAAGCCCTTAGCCATGAATTACTAATAGAGGTATGTTAGCGTAATAACTATTGTTTTCGGTCTTTGCTTTAAAGAATAGTTGTTGGAGAAAATTTACGTTTTTTCCGACTAACAAAATCATTTCTGCCCTTTGGGAATCGACAAAATCTTGAATGGCCGTGGTAATTTTTTTATGGGTGAAATCGTGAAAACTATGGGCCTCGGTAAAAGATTCTTCCAAATAATCGCGCAAATAGATTTTGTTGCTAGATTGGTATTCCGTAAAATTACCGTTGAGTTTAGACGCATTCATTATGCGCAGGGTAGATTGGCTAATGGTCAATATTTCGGCCATGGTCTTTAGGAACTCAAAGGAATAAAAGGTGGTAAAATCTGTTGGAAAAACAATTTCCTGAGGGATCTTAAAAGTCACTTTTTCTGGAATTACCATGGTATTGCAGCGTACCTTGGTCAACACATCCCTGGTATTGCTTCCGATAATGGTCTCTGGGGATTGCTTTACATTAATCCCCTTAGCCCCCATGACAATAAGGTCTATTTTTAAATTGTCTATCCTGCCCCTTATCGCATCTACCAGGTTGCCATGATCCTGAATGCTCCGGAAGTGGTGCTCTGTGTGTAATTGGTTCTGCCGTAATTGCTTTAACAATAGCCCCATTTTTACCGTGGAACAAGAAAAGTCCTTTAAAGCTACTCCTTGTCCTTGCCTATAAGTATCCAAAGAAAATTCTGCCGATAAAGGGGACTGCTCATCCTCTACATGCAATAAGAAAAAATTACAAGGCGTATGGGTATACAATACCACTATATACTGGATGGCATTCCAAGAATTTTCCGAAAAGTCTGTTGGTATTAATATGTTCTTCATTAAAAACTGCTTCACGGTCAAATGTAGAACTATGGGTATTTCAAAAACATGATAAAAATCACTTTTCAAAAAAGTTTCTCTTCCCTTAGAAAAGACGAGCAGTAGAAAAATCTATTTATAGGCCAATTCTGATATCTATATACTTAATTATAAATATTTTATCCGTGGAGAATTTATAAAAAATAAGCTACCCTTTTAGAGTACTCCGACAGCCATGGGTGTTAAATTTGTTATAAGCGGAAAAAAGACAGCTTTTCTTGTTTTCGGTCAAGGATCAATACCCTCATCTTAAGGCTTAGAAGAAGAGGGCATTGATATAAGTAGCTCCTTAATTTACGTATTGAAGGGCTTTTAATTCTACAATTCTAATATTTCTACCTTCTATGGCAATCAACCCTTCTTTTTTAAATCCTGAAAGGGTTCTGATAAGGCTTTCGGTAGCAATCCCGGCTACACTGGCCAAATCTGTCCTAGAGATCTTTATGGGTTCTTCGGTATCCTTGCCTAATATTTCTGCAAACTGCAGCAGCGTCTGTGCCGTTTTTTTACGCACCGAACTATAGGCCATATGTAGTAACTGTCCCTTAATTTCCGTAAGGTTATCCGAAAACAACTCCATCAATTCCATAGAAAGCGTATGGTTTTCTTCTAGAATGGATTTTAGGGTGTCCTTGGTGGTCCATGCCAACTGTACCGCTTCTATGACCGTGGCCGATTCTTGATAAGGAATATTGTCCAAAAATGAGGTAAACCCTAAAAAATCTTCCTTTTTATACAGAGAAGTGATCAATTCCTTCCCATCTTCATCCATTTTATGGCATTTCACAAGACCATTTAGAATCAAATAAATTCTATTGGAAGGTTCGCCCTCATTAAAAATCATTTCACCTTTCTTGTAGCTTGTCGTTTGCCCCTTTTCGCTAAAAAAAAGCTTTAATTGGGCAAGGTTGTTCAGCCTATCCCCGGTATGGGATGTTTCCGAGGCACCTTGGTTCCCCAATCTTGATAAAAGAATCGATTTTGCCAAACGGCTCTCTACCGCACTGATAAGGTCTTCTTCCTCAAAAGGTTTTGTCAGATAGTCGTCGGCGCCCATATCCATTCCCTTTCTAATTTCCTTGTGTTCGGTTTTTGCCGATAAAAAAATAAAGGGAATATTTTTGGTGGCCTCCTTTTCCGAAATAGCTTGTAAAACACCGTATCCATTTACTTCGGGCATCATAATATCGCATACAATAAGATCGGGCAGTAGTTCCATGGCAGTTTCTATACCTATTTTTCCATTGGAAGCCGTGGTTACCTCATATCCGGAGAGCTCTAATAGCTCGGCGGTATTTTCTCTTAAAGCGAGATCATCTTCTATTAAAAGTATTTTCTTCATTTGCTAATTTTTTCTTCAACATTTACGGGGATACGAACCGTAAAAGTAGATCCTTTATTTTCCTCACTAAAAAAATATAAAGAAGCCCCTAAATTCTCTAGATGCTGCTTTGCTATATTGAGTCCAATCCCAGTACCTTGGTTGACCAAGGCATTTTCGGCCCTAAAATAACGATTAAAAATATATTTCTGCTCCTTGGCCGGAATCCCAATACCGGCATCGATGATCTGAAGCACTATTCCCTCTTTTTCCTGGGTAACTTCCATGGTAATGATAGAATTTTCGGGGGAATATTTAATGGCGTTATGTACCAGATTGGACAATACCAATTCCAAGGTTTTCTCATCAAAATTAAGGATGATATTATCTATATTCTCCGGATATACTATTTTCTGCCCTGGTTTTAGCAGCATATTGGCATCGTAGACTACTTCATTGACCAATTTGCTCAGGGGGAACATTTCTATTTTATAGTTTACTTTCCCGGATTCTAGGCGTTCTACCGACAAGAAATCACTAAGAATAGTATCTAACTGCCTTACCTTGTTTTTTATAGTATTTACGTGCTTATCTCGCTTCTGTTGCTGTTCGGTTTGGGTATATTTAGACAATAGGGTAACAGAGGTAAGAATACTGCTCAATGGTGTTTTAAACTCATGGGAAACCAAGGACAAGAACCTTGTTTTTAACTCATTGAGTTCCTTTTCCTTGGCCAAGGCAATGGTGAGCTGTTCTGTTCTCTTCTCTACTGTTTTTTCTAATCGTTCGGTATAATTTTTACTTTCGGTAACATCTAGAACCATGGCCACAAAAGCCTCCCTATCGCCCATATTGGACAATTGTAAGTGTACCTCAACAGGGTACAAACTGCCATCTTTTCGCAGGTGGGAAGTCTCGAACTTAATTTTTAATTCTTCCCGTTTTAATAGGGGATTTAAAAGTTTTCCGAATTCTTCTTCATTGAGCTCTGGTTTTATATCTAAAGGCGTCAAGGCTTTAAATTCCTCCAAGGTGTAGCCCATGTTTTTCTGTGCCCCTTTGTTGACATTGATAAACTTATAGGATTCCACATCAAAAATATAGATCTCACTTAGGGAGTCTTCAAAGATTTTTGCCCAATGGCTTAATTCTGTCTCCTTTCGTTTTCGTTCCGTAATATCAATCACCAACGCCATCACATAGGTTTCCCCATAGATCTCAAAAGGATTTAGTCCAGCTTCTACCGGAAATTCCTCCCCGTTTTTACGGATCCCATACAGGTCGCGACCGTGCCCCATTTGCCTTTTGGCACTTTTATCCATAAAATGGTTAAAATGCCCCCCATGGGCGTGGCGATATTTCATGGGTATTAAAAGGTTCAAGGGTTGGCCAAGTAAACTATCCTTTTCATATCCAAACATCTCTTCGGCCGAAGAATTCGTGGCCACAATGACCTGAGATTGGTTGACCACAATGATACCCTCAGAAATCCCTTCGGAAAGTAAATTAAAAATATTACTGTTTTTTAGAAAACTTTTCATAATTCAAAGTTAATTTTTTTTACTGATTACAATCATGAATTACCCCATAGGAACGTCCTATTTTTATACAATATGGGCAGTTTTCTAATAAATCCGGCAAAAAAATAATCAATATACAAAATTAGGCCTTCTTTATTTTATAAAACTACTATCATAGTATTTTTGTAAGAGGGTGATTGCTTTTTAAAACCCCATTTATATGCCTCAAACAATGACTGTACATGCCAGTTTATGCATTTTAGGGCATTCTTATAGTGTTCATTACTAGATATATACAAAGAATCCACGGTACATTAGGCAGTAATACCGATCATTTAACTTTGAAAGAAAAAAAGAAATAAAAAAGGAAGAAAAATTAAATTTAATTGGAGGAAACAGCTTCATTTTTAGAAGTCCCATGTGTTGCTACCAAGGTGTTCCCTCCAAAAAAGATAAGGGTATGAGTATTCATATTGAAGCCAAAAAGGGAGACATTGCCTCGACAGTATTATTGCCCGGTGACCCTATGCGGGCAAAATGGATTGCCGAGACATTTTTGGAAAATGTCTTTTGCTACAATGATGTCAGGGGAATGTTGGGATTTACCGGCAGTTTTAAAGGAAAGAAAATATCGGTACAGGGCAGTGGCATGGGAATCCCATCGGCCTTAATTTACTGTCATGAACTCATAACGGACTATGATGTAAAACATCTTATCCGGGTAGGGTCTGCCGGGTCATATCAGGAAGATGTGCATATCAGGGATATCGTATTGGCCATGTCGGCCTCGTCTACTTCGGGCATCAACAATTCACGTTTTATCAATGCCGATTTTTCACCGACAGCAGATTTTGGGTTGTTGCTGAAAGCGGCCAACTATGCCAACAAAAATAATATAAATGTAAAAGCGGGCAATGTCCTTACTTCTGACGAATTCTATGAAGACGACCCCGAATCCTATAAACTATGGGCCTCCTATGGTGTGCTTTGTGTAGAAATGGAGGCGGCCGGCCTCTATACCATAGCGGCAAAACACCGGGTTCAAGCGCTCGCTATATTAACCATCTCCGATTCTCTGGTCACTGGCCAACGAACGACGGCCGATGAACGGGAAAGCTCCTTTACAGAAATGATTCAAATGGCCTTGAATATTTCCTAAACCATAAAACATGATTATCCCTGCTACCGGTGCTAATAGATTAGAAAAGTCATCACGGGCACATCGGCCCTATTAGCTATATCTTCCCCTATACTTCCTTTAAAAAAATGGGTCATCCCCCTGTGACCATGGGTGGTCAGCGCAATTAGATCGGCTTTAATTTTATGGCTATAGTGGTAAATACCCCTTTCTATACTAAAGGCACATTCATATACCACAGGCGGATTTTCTTTAAAATCGCCCTTATTCGCTTCCTGTAGAAATTCCGCTGTCAGCCGTTCCATTTCTTTGCTGCTTTTAAATTTTCCGTTGGGAAGATTCACATATAGCAGGTGTAGCTTGGCCCCCAAGCCTTGAAGCAAACTCACGGCCTTTCGGTAGGCCGGAATGCTTTCCATTTCAAAATCGGAGGCAAAGACCACTTTTTCCAGTTTAAAATCGGGCAAATGCTTTTTAATCACCAAAACAGGCACCTGGGAAGTACGTACTACCTTTTCGGTATTAGAGCCCACAAAAAGAGCGCTTAAGCCGCTGCTGCCATGAGACCCCATTACAATAAGGTCTATTTGCTGCTCTTGGGCCACTTGGTTTATTTCGCTAAATATCTTGTAATTTTGAATAATTTCGGTAAGCTTAATCCCCTTTAGATACTCCTTGTCCAAGAATTTTTTAAACCGCTGTTTTGCCAATTTCATATAGTAATTAGCTTCTGCTATTTCTTGTGCTTCCCCAATATTATAGACTACTGTAGTAATGCCCAGCATATGCAGCACAACGATCTCTGCCGCATTTTGTTTGGCCATTGTACAGGCTACTTCCAAGGCGTATTCGGAATGTTCGGAAAAATCTACGGGTACCATTATTTTCTTCATAACGTCAGTTTTTAGCTTTCTTTCCAAGAATCTAGTTGATAAGAGCCTTACATCCTTGTTATTCAGGGTGCATTTTCGGGGAAATTGAAAAATAAATGCTTCGTTCGTTAAAAATAGCAGGAAGAATTAACATTGAAAATGACCAATATCATTTCATCCTTCCTCGAGTTTCTCCACCTTTAGTATTGAACAAAATTACATCTCATGTCACTAAATTTCAATCAATATGCTGCGGAAGGAAATACGTTCCTAAAATCGTATGCCCAAGAAATGAATCTTGGCGAAGATCGTGACAAGGCGGGTAGAATTTTGTCGTCTATCTTACATGCCTTAAGAGACATTATCCCTATGGAGGAGTCCCTGCAATTAATGGCGCAATTGCCCATGTTTTTAAAAGCCATTTACGCTAATGGATGGACGCATATACAAAATAAGAAACCTAAAATTAAACATATGGCCTCTTTTTTAGATTTGGTGAGGGCATATGACGGTCCATCTGCGGTAAACGATTTTGAATTTAGCGATGAAGTGGCAGAAAAATATGTACGAAATACATTTCTATTCCTAAGGAAACACGTCTCCATAGGAGAATTGGAGGATATCCGTGATGGACTGCCCAAAGGGTTAAAAAATATGATTTTTTCCAATATTATTTACTGATCAGATGACAGCCTACCTACCTTCCTAAAACCAACCATAGACCATACAACCAGACAAACGGCATGAACGCTCTAGGCCTTGTTAAGACAAGACTTTCCCGCTTTACTGACGGCGTCTTGGCTATCGCTTCCCCATAATTTTAGTTTAACTTAAAAAATCGGATATTATGAAACGTTTACACTTCTTTTTAGCAATGCTACTGACAGTGCCTTTCTTTATGTTGGGCCAGACGGTTACCGAAATAGATGAGATTGCCCCGTTTAGCGAGGGTCTTTCGGCCGTAAGAAAAGGAAACCAATGGGGGTTTATTGACAAAAAAGGTGCCTTGGTCATTGATTTTAGAGACGATTTACACTGGACAAAGGATGCCAAAGACGACAAATTAAATGTGCTCGGGGTACGATACCCCATGTTTAGGGACGGACGATGTATGATTAAAAAAATGGAAGATGGCATTCCCTTATTTGGATTTATCGATACCAAAGGAAATATAGTGGTAGCAGCGGAATATTTAAATATATATCCTTTCGAAAACGGCAAAACAACCGGAGTGCTTTTTGACAAAACTTTAAAAGGAGAAAACGAGTTTAAGCTTAAAATTTATGAGTTTAAATTTCATGATGTTTTGTTAGATTCCTCTGGGGAAATCTTGGAATTCTACTCCAAAAGAGACAACATACAAATGACCAAAAAAAGGTATAAAACACCCTTTATTGGCGCTAAAATCATCTCCAAAGACCTTATTGCAGTATGGGTAGAAAACAAGGGATGGGAGATAAGAAGATTTAAGGCAGAGTAGGGAGAACTGGAAACGCTGCGCCTCCACAAGTATCACATAACCATCATTTTACACTCCTTTCCGTGTGCAGTTTCTGGCTCAGGTCGTTGCATTTACTTCTCTGTCCTCTTTTTTCTAATTGTTAATTCGTTAAATCGGGAACTCGATATCTCGGTATTTTGGTAAATCGGTATTTCGTTAACTCCATAACTTAATAACACGATAACTTTTTACTGCTCACCGATTACTGGCCATTGGAAGGATTTGTTAATTTAAAAATAATGCCGCCAAGGCCTAAGCGCCACCTGGCTCCTCCAGGTAAATACAAGTCACTGCATTTACTTCTCTATCCTCTTTTATCTCTTCTCTTTTTTCCAATGATTATTGCTAATTGAAAATGACTACCGCCAAGGCCTACGCGCCACCTGGCCCCTTACTCCAAATGCAAATCCTTGCATTTTTCGCTCGGTCCTCTTTTTTCTAATTTTCAATTCGTTAAATTAGTAACTCGATATCTCAATATTAAAAAGATTACTCTATTTCACCGATTTATCCAACAAAGAAATTGGATACGAACTAGGTTTTAAGAAACTAGCCAATTTTAATGCATTTTTCAAGAACCATACACAAATTTCGCTTTCAAACTTTAAGAAAACCGAAATAAATCTGTAATTCAATCGAATTTAAAAACACTTTCAAAATGTCAAACATAAAATTAATAGTAGAAGAAAGAGCCTCAAACATTGGAAACTTTTTAGTAGGTAGGTTGCTTCCATTTCGTCAAAAAAGAATGGTTGGTCCTTTTATTTTCATAGATCATATGGGACCTGTAACTATGAGTGAACGTGAAAATTTTGATGTGCTACCACATCCTCATATCGGACTCTCTACCTTAACATTTTTATTTGAAGGTAGCATCATGCACCAAGATTCTATAGGTACAAAATTAGAAATTAAACCAGGTGCTGTTAATTGGATGACAGCAGGAAAAGGCGTGGTACATTCTGAAAGAACACCCGAATATTTACGAGAATCAAAAATAAAAATGCATGGTTTGCAAATTTGGGTAGCCTTACCAAAAGAAAAAGAGCTTATAGAACCTCAATTTTCTCATATTGAAAAAGAAGATATACCTACTTGGACTGAAGGTAATCTACAATATAAATTAATAGCAGGTGATGCTTTGGGCAAAACATCGCCAGTACCTGTTTTTAGTAAATTGTTTATGATAGAAATAAAAAGTACAGCCAAACAAGAGGTAAATATTGGCGAACACCTTTATGGTGAAGCTGGTTTGTATATTCTTGATGGTTCTATAGAAAGTGAAGGCAATACTTTTGAAAATAAGCAATTATTAATTGCGAATGATAGTACACTTTGTACTTTTACAATGAATAAAAATACGACCATTTATATTTTTGGAGGCGAGCCTTTTCCAGAAGAAAGATTCATTGATTGGAACTTTGTATCCTCTAGTAAGGAACGCATAGAGGAAGCTAAACAAAAATGGAAAGCACAAGAGTTTCCAAAAATTGAAGGCGATTCTGATGAGTTTGTACCATATCCAACTTTAAAGCGAAAATAACAGCGTTTCACTTCGTTTATTCTTCAAAAAACCACCAATAAACCTCTTAAAACTAAAGGAAAATCGATATAATTTTCTAAATATCGGATTTTTATAAGTTTAAACCTTTTTTTCATATTCCACAAACTTCTAATTCATTTCATCTTTGCATTGTAATTAAAAGGTAAAGAAAATGAATCGTAAAAATTTTTAAAAAACGCATTAATAGGAGATGTCGCTGGAAGAGTTACACCCCAAATTTTAAAAGCATCAAATAGCGATTCTACAAAATCTACTTACGATACATTAATGGAACAAGTAGGATTTAATCATTTGCCAAATAAAAACTTGAAAACCATGAATACAGTAATTCACAAAGCAGAAACAAGAGGAAAAGCAAATCACGGTTGGTTAAACTCTCACCACACCTTTAGTTTTGCAAACTATCACAACCCAGAAAGAATGAACTATGGAGTACTACGTGTCTTAAATGACGATACTGTGCAAGCAGAAATGGGGTTTGGAACACATCCGCATCAAAACATGGAAATAATATCCATTCCTTTGGAAGGTGATTTGGAACATAAAGACAGTATGGGGAATGTTGCCGTTATCAAAGAAGGTGATGTACAAGTCTTGAGTGCTGGAACTGGCGTTACACATTCAGAAAAAAATAAAAACAAAGACAAAGAAGTGAAATTTCTTCAAATTTGGGTGTTTCCTAAAAGTAAAAATACAGAGCCTAGATACGACCAAATATCTATCAAAGATATTGAAAAGCAAAACGAATTTTATCAAGTAGTTTCTCCAAACAAAGACGACCAAGGCGTTTGGTTAAATCAAGATGCTTGGTTTCATTTAGGAAATTTTACCAAAGGAAACTCCGACGAATATAAAATCAAAAAAGAAGGAAATGGTGTTTATGCTTTTATTCTTGATGGTGAAGTTGAAATTAATAATGAAAAACTATCTAAAAGAGATGGTATTGGTGTTTGGGATACCGACAGCATTAACGTAAAAGCTTCAGAAGATGCGCGCGTACTTTTAATGGAAGTACCAATGGCATTGTAATAAATCATAATCTAACAAATTTAAATAGTCAAAAATGGAAATCACATTAAAAGAAAGAGACAATAAAGGTTTTGCAATGGCGAGGGAAGACGACCAAAGAGCAGGTATGATGACTTATTCTATAGCAGCAGAAGATCATATTATAATTGATCATACCGAAGTTGATCCTAAATTTAAAGGCAAAAACATTGGAAAACAATTGTTGTATAGAATTGTAGGTATGGCTAGAGAAAAAAATATAAAAATTACGCCATTGTGTCCATTTGCCAATGCAATGTTTAAGAAATTAGAAGACATTCAAGACGTATTAAGATAATTATATCAATTTAAATGAAAAGAATAACAAAAAACATTTTCAATTCTGGAGATTACCCTAATAATGTAAGCGCAGCACTTTTAGTATTACGAGTAGTTATCGGATTTTTTATGCTAACTCATGGTTGGGGAAAAATGGAAAATTTATTTAGCGGAGAACCAATTCAGTTTCCAGACCCAATGGGCGTTGGTGCAACAGCTTCTTTAGCACTTGCGGTATTTGCAGAGGTATTTTGTTCTATCTTAATTATTCTTGGCTTGGGTACTCGTTTTGCTGCCCTTCCTTTACTAATAACTATGCTTGTTGCAGGATTTATTGTACACGCAAATGATGGATTTGGCAAACAAGAATTTGCATTGCTTTATGGTGTGATCTACCTAACCATTGCTCTAATTGGAGCAGGCAAATACTCATTAGATTACTTAATCTCAAATAAACAGAAATAATTATAATACACTAAAAATTAATAGAAATGGAAAACAACACAAATTGGTCAATAGACAACGCACATTCCGAAATTTCTTTTAAAGTAAAGCATATGATGATTTCAACCGTAACAGGTTATTTTGAGGATTTTGAAGCTACTGCAAAAACAAATGGCGACAATTTCAACAATGCTGTAATTGATTTTAGTGCAAAAACAGCATCAATAAATACCAAAAATAAAGATAGAGACGCACATTTGAAATCAGATGATTTCTTCAATTCAGAAAAATTTCCTGAAATGAAATTTGTATCAAAATCATTTGATGGAGAACACTTAACTGGAGATTTAACAATTAGAGATGTAACCAAAGAAATAACTTTAAATGCTGATTTTAATGGTGTAGCAGTGGACCCTTATGGGCAAACAAAAGCAGGTTTTGAAATTACAGGGCAACTTAATAGAAAAGACTTCAATTTAACTTGGAGTGCAGTTACAGAAGCGGGAAGCATTGTAGTTTCTGACAAAGTAAAATTAGTAATTGACGTACAATTTGCAAAACAAGCTTAAAATATAATATGCCATTATTAGCAACTTATTAACTATCTACTTTGCAGTAAATAAAAGATGCCCATGCTGGGCACACAAGGTTTAAAAGCAATAGCGGTTTGGGTTTTATCTCGAACCGTTTTTGTGTTTAATTAAGAATATTGCAATCTGAAAGTTAGTGCGAAAAAATCCGCTACTGCTCTTATACTAGACCGATAACTCCATAACCGATTACTGGCCATTGGAAAGAATTGTTAATTCAAAAATAACGCCGCCAAGGCCTACGCGCCACCTGCCCCCCTTACTCTATATGCAAATCGTTGCATTTTCAGTGCGGTCCTCTTTTTTCTAATTGTTAATTCGTTAAATCGGGAGCTAGAAATCTCGGTATTTTAGTAAATCGGTATTTCGTTAACTCCATAACTTGATAACACGATAACTTTTTACGGGTCACCGATTACTGGCCATTGAAAGGAATTGTTAATTCAAAAATAACGCCACCAAGGCCTACGCGCCACCTGCCTCCCTTACTCCAAATGCAAATCGTTGCATTTTCAGTGCGGTCCTCTTTTTTCTCTTCTCTTTTATCTTTTTTCCTTTGATTATTGCTAATTGAAAATGACTGCAGCCAAGGCCACCGCGCCACCTGCCCCCTTACTCCAAATACAAATCGTTGAATTTTCAGTGCGGTCCTCTTTTTTCTCTTCTCTTTTATCTTTTTTCTAATTATTTACTGCTAATTGTTCATTTTTAACTGTCCTAAGCTCCCAATAACCTTTTGCAGTTTCTCCCCTACTTCTTGGGCTACTTTATTCAAACTGTCATTTTCTATTGCCATCATGGATACAGCCGGATTTACAGCAGCGATCTCTATGCGGCCTTTTTCTTTTTCCTGTACGATCAGGTTACAAGGCAACATGGTACCTATCTTATCCTCGGCTTGTAGGGCCTGGTAGGCAAAGGGAGGGTTACAGGCGCCTAATATCATATAATTATGAAAGTCAACATCCAGTTTTTTCTTTAGCGTTTCCTTCATATCTATTTCGGTCAACACCCCAAAGCCTTCTTTTTGTAAAGCCTTTTTGGTGGTGGCGATAGCCTCTTCAAAGTTGGTATTCTTAAGTGTAGTATGATAATAATACTCCATTGCTTTCTTTTTTTAGGTTTATTAAATTGGTTAAGAAAACGGTCAGTTTGGCAATACGAGCCACCACAAAACACCTCAACTTTAAAATCTTATTCTCGAAGATTTATCGGTATTTTTCTGAATCCATTGGTATAGGGGTTCTATATCATCCATTTTACAGAGCTGTGTTCCCGCACTCATGGTCGCTGCCGTACCACAGGCGACACCAAATTGGGCCATTTCCATATGGCTACCGCCCATGGCCAACCGAAAAATCATGCCGGCAACCATGCTGTCCCCGGCCCCAAT
Source organism: Arenibacter sp. 6A1 (assembly GCF_012272855.1). Lineage (GTDB taxonomy): Bacteria > Bacteroidota > Bacteroidia > Flavobacteriales > Flavobacteriaceae > Arenibacter. The sequence continues at coordinate 32,792 of NZ_JAAXCQ010000004.1, forward strand.
GGTACTTTGCTGATATACAATAGGAGCGGTAATATAGGCCACCTCATCTTTGGTAACCATCAGCGCACCTTGTGCCCCTAAAGAAACAACCAGTATCTCGCAGGGAGTATGGTCCATAAACACTTTTGCCGAGGCCTCCAGATCCCTAAAAGACATGGTCTGTACCCCGCAAAGGGTGCTGAGTTCCCCTAAATTCGGTTTTAACATATATACCCCCGCCATGGCACCTTTAACCAATGCTTCGCCAGAAGTATCCAAGACATACTTAGCCCCTTTCTTTTGGGCAATTAGTCCAACTTTGGCGTAAAAATCAATGGGCATACCTGGTGAAAGACTACCGCTGGCCACTAAAAAATCGCCTTCCTCCAATAACAACTCCAATTCCTGTAACACCTCCTGGCATTCCGCTTCAGACAGTTCGGGCCCTGGCATTCCAAAACGGTATTGATGGTTCTGAACGGTATCGGTAACGGCAAGGTTCTCTCTTGTCCACCCCTTTATAGGGATCACCTTTTGGGAAATGTCCAGCTCTATTAAAATATCCTTGAGGTGATTGCCGGTCGCCCCTCCGGCCATATACATACATAAGGACGATCCTCCCAGCTCTTTCAGCACATGGGACACATTAATTCCACCTCCCCCAGCTTCAAACACCGGGCTAGTACAGCGCAATTTGCTGTTAGGTTTTAAACCAGCAACCGTAGTACTCTTATCGATCGCCGGATTTACGGTAAGAGTGATAATATTTTTCATTTTAAATTCGTATTTCTCAAATTTAAACCTATCCGCTTAAGTTGCATATGATTAAAGTCATTGTACTAAGGGCGTATCTTCTATAATTTAACTTTTGATTATAAGCTATTTGACAAAATATCATTGGCAAAAATCAAGCGACGTTTTAAAAGGTACCCTAGTATTTTAGCCTCCCTTACCATATTGGTTGGGGCGCTATTTTCCTGTGATGCCATGGAAACCGTTTGTAAAACCGGCATAATCAACATACTATGAAAGGCACTTTAAAATTGGGTAGGATGGCAGGCATAAAAATTGAGGTACACTGGACCTTTAGTTTATTGTTGCTCTGGGTCGTTTTTCTCGATGCCCAAAGAGGCGGAAACCTGTTCACTGCTTTATTCAATATAGGTTTTGTGCTGGTACTTTTTTTCTGTGTGGTACTCCACGAATTGGGCCATGCCCTAACTGCCAGAAAATTTCAGATAAAGACCCATCAAATTACCCTTTTACCCATAGGAGGTGTCGCCTCTCTCGAAAAAATGCCCGAAAAACCGGGTCAGGAATTGTTGGTAGCCCTGGCCGGACCGGCAGTTAATGTGGTCATAGCCCTGTTGTTGATCTTGTTGTTTCCCATCACAAAATATTTAACCATGGATCAGGCCGGAATAGAACTCCTATTAAAAACACCCAATTTTCAAGGGTTTATTTTCTACCTGTTTTTGGCCAATGCCATGTTGGTAGTCTTTAACCTCATCCCGGCCTTCCCTATGGATGGCGGTAGGGTGCTTAGGGCCCTATTAGCTTATAAAATGGGGCGGGTAAAAGCTACCGCCATAGCCAGCAGTTTGGGGCAATTACTGGCAGTTTTCTTTTTTATGCTAGGGTTGCTCATCAATCCCTTTTTAATATTGATTGCCTTTTTTATTTTTATCAGCGCCTATGGGGAGAACAAAATGGTGAAACAAACATCGCTCCTTCAGGGGCATACTATAAAAGAGGCCATGCTGACCAAAATAACCCTTCTACACCCCGACAACACCTTACAGGAAGTCATCGATGTTGTCTTGGCCGGAACCGAAAAGGATTTTGTCGTCATGGCCCATGAGCAAATCGTTGGCGTCGTATATCACAAAGACATTATTAAACATGCCCACACCCCCTCTATAAAGGTCAAAGAAATTATGCAGGCTTCCTTTAAGACCCTTGAAGCCTCCACAGATTTGGTACAGGTTATGGAGATGATCGCTAGCGAGAAAAGGAACTTTTTTCCGGTCACCGATAAGAATAAATTCAGCGGTGCTATCGACCTTACCAATATCAGCGAATTTATATTGCTACGGACCCATGGTTCCTAAAGCTGGGCCCTTTATGTTTTAGGTGCCCATTTGCTTTTTAATTTGGGCGTTCCCTCCTTCGTCGGGCGGGCTCTTGGCTATATCCCTTGCTCCGCTGCGGGGATGCCGCCGCGGTCCCTAACGCGGGGTTCATGATTTAATGAAGCCATGGGGAAATGGAACAATTGCTTAATTTGAAGATTTGATAAGACGGAATTTTCCACTTTATACGCTGTTTGAGATAACTCGTTCATTCGGAAATTCGATAAATCGGTAGCTCGGGAATGCAGTGTTACGTTAACAAGATAACTCGGCAACTGGTTACCGATTTCTGGCCATTGGAAAGAAATGTTAATTGAAAATGACTGTAACCAACGCCAACGCGCCAGCTGGCTCCTCGAGGTAAATGCAAGTCGTTGCATTCGCAGTGCGATTCTCTTTACTCTCTTCTCTTGTTTCTGTTTTCTTGGTTCTCTTTTCTTTGTTTATTGCTTATTGAAAAAGCGTTAGCTATTGCAGCGGCATCCTTTTTTGGGCGGCCCTGCCGGCTAAAAAAGATATAGCGGAAAGAGCGACCCGTTAGGGGAACGCCCAAAACAAAAACAGTAAAATTGATGATGGAATTGGGAGTCTATCAGGTTTTATGGCACCCTGGTTTTTTATAATATAAAAGGAGGTTAAACAATTTTTGGCCCTTTTAAAAAATTGTATTTTAGCCAAAATTCATTTTCTTATGACTGTCCATTATTTTGGCGAGGGAAACTCCCTTCTTAATCAATTCGTAGCCGAACTCAGAGATGTAAACATCCAAAAAGACTCTATGCGGTTTAGGCGTAATATTGAGCGTATTGGTGAAATTCTAAGCTATGAGTTAAGTAAGGAACTTCGTTATAGCAAGAAAACGGTGCAGACTCCCCTAGGGACCAAGGAAATGTCCTTGCCTACGGACGATTTGGTGCTTTGTTCTATACTGCGAGCCGGACTTCCCCTGCACCAAGGGCTTCTTAATTATTTTGACGGGGCCGAAAATGGCTTTATTTCTGCCTATAGACATCACGAAGGCGATGAAGATGATTTTGAAGTCATTGTCAAGTATTTCGCTACGCCATCTCTAGAAAATAAAACCCTGATCTTGGCCGATCCTATGGTGGCCACTGGTAGGTCTTTGGAAAATGTCCTAAAGGGTCTTGAAGCATACGGAAGACCGAAACAAATCCATATTCTTGCCATAATTGGCTCGGAACAAGGTATCGAACACATCAAAAAAGTCTTCCCAAAGGACACCCATTTATGGATTGCCGCCATCGATGAAAAATTGACCAACAGGGGTTATATTGACCCAGGCCTTGGCGATGCAGGTGATTTGGCCTACGGGATAAAACTGTAAAAAACGATTCGTATAACAATGGCCCTTAGGAGACAGCTGCTGTTGTTATACGCGTCCTCCATTTTACTAATTCATACCAAATGGTGGTCATAAAACCAACCATACTGCTACAGACAAATTGAAAAGTAGTCAAGGTTTCAAATTTAAAGAACTGGGTAAAAGGCTTTACAAAGAGCAATAGCCCCGTAATAAGGATGGTTATTCCGATCATAATAGGCAGCAGCTTATTTTTATTTTTCAAGGAATCCCAAATAGAAAAATAAAAGGAACGGTTCACCAGGGTTAGGAATATATTGGCCGTAATTAATACCACAAATACCATGGTACGGGTACTCTCTTCGCTATATTGGTACTTTATGGCAAGTTGATAGACCCACAAAGCACCAAGCGCTATTACAAGCCCCTGAACAATACTCGTTATCAACTCTTTCCATTTAAAGAAAGTGGTGGTAAATAACCTAGGTTTTTGAACCATGGTATTTTTTTCCATGGGTTCGTTTTCATAAATAATAGAACAGGTAGGCCCCATGATCAGCTCTAAAAGGATGACATGTGCAGGGGTAAAAATATTGGGATAGGTCCACCCCAGTGCCAAGGGCACGAACACCACCAGAATAATGGGGATATGAATAGAAATAACGTATTGTATGGCTTTTTTTAGGTTGGTATATATTTTTCTTCCCATGGCAATGGCATCGATCATTTTCGCCAAATCGTCATTCACCAAAATCAAGGATGCAGCCTCTTTGGCTATTTCCGTTCCTTTTTTGCCCATCGCAATGCCAATATGAGATGCCTTGAGTGCCGGAGCATCGTTTACGCCATCCCCTATCATGGCCACCACGCCATTTTTGGCCTTTAAGGCATTTATGATGCGTAGTTTAGCTTCGGGAAACATTCTGGTAAACACCTGTATTCCTGTAACTTTCTCCTGTAATTCGGCATCGTTGAGCTGCATGAGCTGGTCTCCTGTCATACTTTTTTCGTACCCTCTAAACCCCACTTGTTTAGCGATGGCTGTGGTGGTTACCGCATTATCCCCGGTCACTATTTTTACCACAATTCCGGCCTTATGGAAATCTTCCAATACCGATGGGATGTTTTTTTTGGGCGGATCGTAAAAGGCGACGAGCCCTATAAAATGAAATGAAAAGTCTTGTTGGTTTTTGGGATAATGATGCTCTTTACACTGCGCCTCCCCCACCCCCAATATCCGATACCCATCTTGGCCCAATTGCCGAATTGTTTCTATAATCTGTTGTTGCTGTTCTTTTGTTAGCTGGGAAATCTCTAAAAAAGCCTCGGGAGCCCCTTTTGCGGCAATGATGCGATTGCCGACAGCATTTTCAAAGATATGGGTCATCATCGGCGGCTTACCCCCTAAAGGGTATTCGTGAACCATTTTATAATGTACGCGTTCGTCTACCGGTATCCGCTGCGAATAGCAGTTGTGAAGCGCCTTTTCCATAGGGTCAAAGGGTATGGGTTCACTGGCCCACATAGCCGTCGCTATCAAGTGTTCGGCGGCAGCATCCAACGGCCCCTCCAAGCTCCGCACCTTTTGAGTGGACATATCATAAGTTCTGGCCAAATCCATTTTGTTTTCTGTAATGGTCCCCGTTTTATCGGTACAGATAATGGTAGCACTCCCCAAGGTTTCAACGGTTTTCATCTGCTTTACTACGATCCCCATTTTCATTAATCGCCAAGCTCCTAAAGCCATAAAAGTGGTAAAGGCAACGGGAATTTCTTCTGGTAAAATACTCATTGCCAAGGTCAGTGCCTTTAATAAACTGTCCAATAGGTTTTGGGAATAAAAAAAATTAAGTCCCCACACAATTAGAAAAACTACCGTTCCCGCCCCCGCCATCTTTGTTACAAAATTTTGAATCTGTAATTCCAAGGGTGTTTTTTCTTCTTGTATGTCTTGTAAGCCTTGGCCTATGGCAGCCCATCGGGTATTGTTTCCTATGGCGGTTACCCTGGCAATGGCCAAACCGCTGGCTACCGTGGTACCACAATACACTATATTGTCTTCCTTATCGGCATCCTTGTATACCGAAAGAGATTCCCCCGTAAGGGTAGCTTCGTTCACCGAAAAATCATTGGAATGTAGAATGCGCCCATCGGCAGTGATAATACTGCCTTCCGCTACCATAAGACAATCGTCGATAACCAATTCCTCGCTCCTTATCTCAATGACCTTCCCATTTCGGATGACTTTGCAATGAGGCTGGGTATACTGTTTTAACTTCTCCAAAGCATTGCGGCTTCTGGTATCTTGGTACAAAGAGATAGATGCAACCAATACAATGGCCATGGCAAGAAAGATAGCATCACCGAGGTTGCCACTGATAAAATAAATAAAGGAGGCCACCAACAATAATATGACCATGGGCTCTTTGGCCAAACTTTTTAGGATACTTAAAAATCGATTCTCCCTCTTGTAATCTAATCGGTTTTGGCCATGAGTAGCCCTAGAAAGGCGTACCTCGTCATCGGTAAGTCCGTTAATTTCAAAATTGTCTATAGACATACGACCGCTATAAAGTTTGTAGCAGCAAATACAGGCCCTCTTTAAGTTTATAAAATGAAACTAATGGCCGCTACCGCTGAAGATAACTCAAAAATAACGGTAAAAACACCCCTATCAACTGACCCACATCATATTATAACTCCCTAGTTGTTTGTAATTTTCAATTCCTAAATGAAAAGTTGTTTAACCTAAATAGTATATTATGTCACTCATAAAGTTCAACAGAAGACCATGGGCCAATCTTTTGCCCCAGGAGTTTTTTAATACAAATGAGTTCTTTGCCGACAGAAGGTGGTGGAATATCATGGAGGAACCGGCCATGAACATTAAAGAACTAAAGGATGGTTTTGAAATAGAGCTGGCGGCACCGGGCTATTCCAAAAAGGATTTTGAAATTGAGATAGACAACGGTTGTCTCAATATCTCGGCTCAAAATTCGAGTTCCAAGGAGCGGGAAGAGGACAATTACAGTCGAAGGGAATTTAGCTATACCTCCTTTAAAAAATCGCTTCAATTACCCGAGAATGTCCTTGATGAAGAAATTAAAGCTACTTATAAGGACGGAATTCTTACATGTATTCTCTCTAAAAAAGAAGGAAATAAAAGCAATAAACCTAAAAAAATAGAAATTTCATAGTATTTCCAAACTTTGAATACGGCCCTTACGGTATTCCCGTTTCTGAAATGGAAACAAAAGTACTATAAGGGTTTTATTTTTTTAACAAGGGATCAATAATACAGACGCCATTGATCAATTTCGATTTGATGTTTAAAGTTCGCTATCTGATCACACAGCAAATCGGAAACCGTATCTTTTTTTCGAACTAATAACACCGTATTTTTCGCTTGCAGCAATAGCTGTAATCTTCGCAGTTCTTTCTCATGGGAAATATCCAATAAATTTTCCCGATACAAGGTATCCTCCTCAAATTGTATATCCCTCCTTACCCTCGTAGTATTGCCCTTGACAGTGATGATATCTTGGTTTAGGTAAAAGGATGCCGAGGGTATAAAAACGTCAAAGGCTATGAGGTGCCCAATAGAATCGCCCTTTTTTTCCTTGGCCAAGGCTACTATATTCTTGATTGTATTAATAGTATTCGGATTTTTTGACCCAAATAACGGATAACTTAGGATAAGACCAATGGTAAAAAGCAGGCTAAAGGCCATCAACTTATAATGTCTTTGCAAGCGCGTATTATAATAGAGTATCCCAAGCCCCAAGATTAAAAACACTGCCAGCATAAGGGAGTACCTAACATCTATATGAATTTCCATTATAAAATTCCCCAAGATCAAAAAGAGCGACAACACCACTATTAGCAGCCCGAAAAACAGGCTGTAATTCTTAATTTTATCGAAGGGGATTAAAAAGAAAAGGTATCCCGACAGTATGGCCATAAACGAAAACAGCGGTAATATATAAAGTACTAGCTTCGATGAAAAGGCCGAAAATAGTATAAACAAGCTTCCAATGGTCCAAAGCAACACTAATGGAAGGGTTTTATTCTTTAAATATTTTTTATACGCCCGGGCAGTACAAACAACCATAATGGGCAACCATGGAAACCCCACCAATGGCGCCAAGATCAGGTAATACCAAAAAGGCTTGTTTCTATGAAATTTCTCGGCAGATAAGGACCGTGCTATGATTTGGTCATTGATCAAATAGTCTAAAAAATGAGGGGTATTGGTCATAACTGCAAGGAACCAAGAACTAGACAGCAACAAGCACAAAACAAATCCGAGATAATGATGAATCGTTAAAGAAATAGTCTCCTTGTATAGCACTTTCCACACCACCAGGAATATTGCCACCGGTAGCACTGCCACGGGTCCCTTTGTTAAAAAGGCCAGTGCCAATACTATAAAAAACCCATATAAATAGCGGGGAGCTCGGTTTCTTTTATAACACAATATCCAATAAACACTCCATATAACAAAGGTTGCCATATAAGCATCTGTTGTCAATACCCTAGCGGCAATCAGCACTATGGGAAAAGAAAAATATATGATGGCAGCAGCGAGGGCTACCTTGAGATCATTAAATAAAAGTTTTGAAATTTTGAAGACCAATAACAGCTGAAACACCAAGGCCACACTCAGAAAAAATCGGGCTCCATATTCGTTGATCCCAAAAATCTGATACCCCATTACCGTAATATAATAGGTGATGGGTGGTTTATGGTAGTGTTTTATCCCTAAAAGTGTAGGATGCAGGTACTCATGGTTCAATACCATTTCACGGCTAATTTCCGCATATCTGGCCTCGCTACTTTCTGTAAGCCCCCAAGATCCAAGACCTATATTTATTAGTAAAAAAAGAGGAATAAGGGACCAATAGAAAATTTTATGAATGTTCATTCCTAAAAAAATAAGGTTCTTGAACAGGCTTACTACCTGATTTGCAGCTTCTTAAATTTAAAAAAACTATTTCTAGGAGTACTCCTTAGGGGAAGGAAACCGTTGTTTTAATATATCCAAACGGCCAATAACACTTTTACCCTTAGTAGCTAAGGGGAATTTAGGGATGACCGTAAAACACCTTTTCCTTAAAAAAGATGTACCACAAGGCTAGCCTAGCCAAATGGTATTATTTTTGGAACTGGGCATTTTTCTTTCTAAGCTCTTCTAGTTTACGTTCCAAAGTGGCTATCATATCGTCTGCCTTATAGCTCATATTGGACATACTTTCTTCTAGTTTTTGTTCAAAGGCTACTTTCTTTTCATGAGCAGATTTTGTCAACTCATCCTTGGCGTGATGGATACGTTCTTGGATATCGTGTGTAGCACTGGAAACCTTTCTTTTTATTTTTCCTCTTGTTTCCAACCCTTTATCCGGGGCGTATAAAATGCCTATTCCAGCTCCAATGGCAGCTCCTGTCAATAAAGCCAATAAAATATTACCGCTATCGTTTTGCATGATTGTTTGATTTTAAAATGGAGATATTACTTTCTCTGTTATCACAAAACTACATGCGAAAAGAACAACTTGGAATGATTTTTATCAGGTACTATAAGGAATGTAAATCCTCAAAATCATTCAAAAAATCGAACTTTTTTCTTATCTTAACAATGAAATACTGCCCCAATTGGTTTTTTATACCACAAAAATTATGAAACCAAGCATCAAAAAAAGGAAAAAAAAACACTTTCTAATAAAAGCGTTTCACCATTTATGGCAAATAGAACAAGCTATTATGATCATAAGTGAAAATAGCGCTATGGACTCAAAGCTGTCTGTTCTGGGGAAATTGGACACCGAGGCCTTTAGTGATGAAACTACGCTTTTAAATGAAAAAAAATCCTTGGAGACCCATTGGAAAAAAACCTTAAGAACCACGAAGCATTTCGGTTTTTTCTACAATCCAGAAATAGGAACCATCTATATAGCCGGACCATTGGCTCCTATTTTTTTACACGAGGTAGATGGCAAAAAACTAGGCGCCATGTCCAGTGGTCCCTACGGTATTTTACGTGGCCTTGACTTTAAGGAAGAGGAAGCCCTAAAACTCCTGAGAACCTTGCACAAAGGAGGCTACTTAATAGTAGTGAGGGCCTTTGATGAAGAATTGAAATATATAGAAAACTCCCTACAGGACCTTGATAAATCGGCCTAATTCCCCACCTTACATATGCTTGCTCAAAAAGTAGAAAAAATCCTTTTTGAGTTTCATGTATTCTGGTATTTTTAAAGCGATAACACTCTTTATTTGGAGGTGACTTTGGTACAGATGCATCTGGATTGGCTTATCGTCTATAACCTGTTCTTCGCTAACATTAGCTTTGTGTTTTCCTATATCTTGCCGTAGGCCGTTTAAATTTTCCTTTTGTAAAATAAACTCCCCTTGATAATGCTCTAATTGGGCCAATAAATTTTGATTTTTCCAGCGTTTTCTCAATTCTTCCAAACGGTGCTCTAAAGAATATAGCTCTTCTTCCCAATGGTCTAATTCCTTTTTCCATTGTAGGTATTCTAAATGCAATACTGCCCCAGTAATTTCCTCACTATCCATATTTCCTTAAATATACCCGCTGTTATTAACTCAAAATTTATCTCAAAACTATTCGTTTTAATTTTTATATGATATGATTAAAGTCATTTCATAATCTCTAGCAGTATCCTACTAAAAAATTTCTGTACGTTGTTTCACAGGTAATAAGCATAGCTGAATGGGTGTTTGGGACCCGTTTTCGGCAAGGCCGATTTACTTTTAAAACACTACACCAACTGGCCTAGTAATTCATGGGCCTGCTTCGCTATTTCCAATTCCTCATCGGTCGGGACCACCAAAATTTTCACCTTCGCTGCAGGGGTGTTTATTTCCCTTATACTTGCTTTTTTAGCGGTATTTCTGGCGGCATCTAAATGAAGTCCCATATAATCCATATCACGACATACCATGGCCCTAAGGGTAGCGGAATTTTCTCCTATTCCGGCCGTAAAAACCAGGGCATCCAATCCGTTCATAGCAGCCGTATAGGCCCCTATATATTTTTTTATGCGATATGCATTCATTTCCAGGGCCAGGATACAGGCCTTATTTCCTTTTTCGGCTTCAGCTTCTATCTCCCTTAAATCGGAATATCCAGTGAGCCCGTACATACCGCTTTTTTTGACCAAAAGAGCGTTTACTTCTTCTAGGCTGTAGCCCAATGTATTGACCAAATGAAAAATTATGGTCTGATCGATGTCCCCACACCTGGTCCCCATAATAAGTCCGTTCGAAGGGGTAAATCCCAAACTGTGATCTATGCTTTTTCCCTCGGATACCGCAGTCATACTACAGCCATTGCCTAAATGCACCGTTATAAGCTTGGCTTTTTTGTTTTCCAAATACTCGGAGGCCACTTCTGAAACATATTTATGGCTGGTTCCGTGAAAACCATACACTTGTATTCCGTGCTCGGTATAGAATTCATTGGGAATGGCGTATTTTTTTGCCTTGACCGGAATGGTCTGGTGAAAGGCGGTGTCAAAAACTGCGACCTGTTTGGCAGCAGTAAATATAGTTTCTGCCAGGATAATGCCTTCCAAATTGTGCGGATTGTGCAATGGTGCCAAGGAGCAGAGTTGTTTGATCTTATCTTTAACCGCTTTATCTATGAGGGTCGTTTCAGAGAAAGAATTTCCGCCGTGAACCACCCTATGCCCAACAATAGCGATTTCATCGCTATTTTTTATCACGCCTTTATCTTTGTCCAATAACAGATCCGCTATTTTTAGCAAACCTAATTTATGATCGGGAATTTCCTGCTTTTCTTTAATTTCTACGGCATCGGATTTATAACTTGTGATCCCATTTTTTTTGCCTATCGCATCGATCATTCCCTTACAAAGAACTTTTTTTGCCGGCATTTGGATCAGTTGATATTTAATGGACGAACTACCAGAATTGAGGATTAATATTTTCATGCTTATTTTTTAATGTAAAGAGCCTATCTACAGCCTCTTAATTATTTTTTTTAAATGCCCTGTGCTTGGATGGCTGTTATAATGACCGTATTGATCACATCGTTTACGGTACAGCCTCGGCTTAAGTCGTTGACCGGTTTATTGAGACCTTGTAACATAGGCCCAATAGCCATGGCTCCTGTCTCTCGTTGTACGGCCTTATAGGTATTGTTGCCGGTGTTCAAGTCGGGAAAAATAAATACACTGGCTTTTCCCGCCACTTCGGAATTCGGCATTTTACTCTGGCCTATTTTTTCGTCTACCGCCGCATCGTATTGAATAGGACCTTCTACTTTTAAATCGGGGCGTAGTTTTTTCACGATTTCCGTTGCCGTACGTACTTTATCGACATCTGCCCCTTGTCCAGAGGCCCCGGAAGAATACGATAGCATGGCTATTCTGGGTTCTATCCCAAAAGCGAGACTGCTCTCCGCCGAAGAAATGGCAATTTCCGCCAATTGTTCGGCGGTCGGATTTGGGTTAATGGCACAGTCGCCAAAAATGGTGACACGGTCGTCTAAACACATAAAAAATATAGAGGATACTACCGATACCCCTGGTTTGGTTTTTACAAACTGTAAGGCTGGTCTGATGGTGTGCTGGGTGGTATTTACTGCCCCAGAGACCATCCCGTCCGCGTGTCCCTTATAAACCATCATGGTCCCGAAATAAGAAACGTCCTCCATTAAATCGCGGGCCATGGCCAAGTTGACATTTTTATGTTTCCGCAAGCTGTACAACGTCTGCACATAGTCCTCAAAATCAGGCGACTTTTTAGGGTCTATGATCGTTATGCCCGACAGATCCAAGGAAAATTCCAATCGAGATAAGGATTCCTCTATTTGTTTTTTATCTCCTAACAAGCTTAACCTTACCGCATTGGATTCTACCAACTTATAGGCGGCCTTTAAAATTCGATCGTCCGATCCTTCGGGGAGCACAATGTGTTTTTTGTTGGCCTGTGCCCTTCTCAAAAGGTTGTACTGAAACATTCTTGGGGTAATACCGTTCGCCTGGAAAGTAACGAGCCGCTCTGCCAATACCTCTACCGGCACATATTTTTCAAAGTCATGGATAGAGGCCGTAATCTTATGGGTATTTTCTGCATAGATCATCGGCTTTATATTGCCTATGCTATTGGTGACCGCAAAAGTCCCTCCCGGAACCGAAATAACAGGAACTACCTCAGACAGGCCTTCTATCAATTTTATAATGGGCTCCTCGGGCATTAAGCCACCAGTGAGGACAATCCCGGAAATGTTGGGGTAATTGGCAGATATGTTTGCCTGTAAGGCTCCTAATATTATATCGGCCCTATCTCCCGGTGTTATCACCAAGCTATTTTCTTTTAGGTGAATAATATAATTTCGCAATTGCATGGCTCCTACACTAAAAGCACCCGCCTGGTTATTGACAAAAGATTTTCCAAACAAAACCTTCCCATTTAATTCCCTGACAATTTCCTTGATAGAAGGATTTGCCAAAGCAGGATTCATAGGAATAGCATTGATCAATACCTGGTTAGGTAAATGTCCCTGTAGCTCTCGGATAACCCATGAAAGGTTTTCTGGTTGCACCTTATTGGCAATAACCGATAGTACCTCAACGCCTTTTTCCTTAAAAGAATCATAGGCCATATGCATGGTACCCACAAAATCATCCATGGTCTTCCCTACCCCACTACTGATAATAATGGCCGGAACACCCAAATTCTTGGCAATAAGCACATTGATATCCCATTCTATAATAGATCCTTCCCCAGAAAAACTGGTTCCCTCTACCAACACAAAATCATAGCGGTCTTCTACCGCTTTGTATTTTGCTATGATGGTACTTATAATTTCCTCATCCCTATTTTTGTTTTTCATAGCGATGATCTCGGATCTGGTATAGGCGTAGGCTTCTTTAAACTTCAAATCCAGATCAAAATGATGTAGCATGGTATTGATATGGTTGTCCATACCACCTGGACTGAAATCGTCTATAATGGGCCTAAAATAACCAACCTTTGCTGTCTTGCCTAGCAACATATGCATAAGGCCCAATGAAACAATAGATTTACCCGTATTAGGTCCGGTTGTGGCAATATAAATCGCTTTACTCATAAATTTTTAATTCGTTTAATAGCAGAATTCCAAAAATCAAAAGTGCCTGGCAAAAAATTTCACTAAGGGTGGTCGCGGCAATATATTTTTACCACAGTAGGAGTACCCCCAAATAGATTTGTATAAACAGTTATAATTCCCCCGATTGGCTACCTTTTAAAAACAACATCGATTCCTTTTTTATCCTTGCTGTTTTTTAATCCACTATTATGTTTTTAATAATGCTGCGAAGGTAGAGGGGGCATAGAGGGTATAAAATGACAAAAGTCAGGTTTGACTTTTTTAGAAGTTTTTATTCGTTTCTTTTTCTCGGAGCTGTATCCACTCATAAATACCTTCAACATCTTCTTTTTTACACAGTTTTGTCCCCGGCCGCATGGTGGTGGCTGTTCCACAGGCCACGCCATATTGCGCCATTTCCAAAGGGGTAGCCCCCTGAAGTGAACTACATACCATCCCGGCAACCATACTATCCCCGGCCCCAATAATACTTTGCTGGGAAACCACTACCCCCGGAATGTACGCTGTGTTTTGGGCACTCACCAAAAGGGCTCCTTTGGCCCCCAGGGAAACCACCATAAACTCACAGGAATGTCGGTTTATAAAGTTCTTGGCCAAAGGTTCAAGTTCAGAATAGGAAATATAAGATACCCCGCAGAGCTCACTGAGTTCGGCCAGATTGGGTTTCAACAGGTATATTCTCCCTTTAATGGCTTCCAACAAGGCCTTTCCTTTGGTATCTAGGACCAGTTTAGCTCCTTTTGCTTCGGCAATATTGGCTAGTTGTAGATAAAAATCGTCGGGAATCCCTGTGGTTAATTTTCCACTAGCTACTAAGTAATCGCCCGGGTTTAAAATACCCTCCACCGCTGTTAAACACGCCTTCCATTCGGCTTCCTTCACAAAAGGTCCGGGCATACTAAATCTGTAGTCCAATTGGGTCACGGTATCTTTTACGGCAAAATTTTCACGGGTATGACTTGCAATGTGTACCGTTTTTATTGGAATGCCAGCGCTACCCAATAAGTTTGCTAAATGGGCCCCTGTTCTGCCGCCTTCTAAAAATAAGGCCACCGAACTACCCCCTAAATTGTGAATGGCCCTGGATACATTAATTCCACCTCCTCCTGCATGATAAAAAGCTTGTGTGGCTGCTAAGTTCGTATCGGGTCTTAGACCGACAACAGTAGTGTTTTTATCTACCAAAGGGTTTACCGTCAGTGTTATTATTTTTTGCATCTCTTTGGTACCATCAAAAACCATATTGGATTTGTTTTTAAATCGGATAAGGTTCCTCTTAAAATAATTAGCTGCTTCTATTAATACCAATTATGTCCCAATTAAAACAAGGAGCCTAATTGCTTTCTTCTAAAATACGGATGGCCTCGGCATCGCTTAGCTGATGGAAATTTTCATAAAACTGCCCCACAGCCTTAAAGATGACCGGTGTTTCCAAGCAAATCACTTCCTCCAATTCTGGCAGCCCTTTTAATTTTCGAATTGCCGAGGAAGGTGCAACGGGAATGGCTACTATAATCTTTTTTGGCTTTTGATGACTTACCAAGGCTACGGTAACCAACATGGTATTTCCTGTAGCAATACCGTCATCTACGATCACCACCGTTTTACCTGCCAATGATTGTGGCCTTATATTTTTATAATATTGAAGATATCGCGCCTTCATTTTTTGCCGTAATCGGGCCGTTTCCTCTTTTATGTATTCTTCGGATACTCCTCCAACATCGCCAAGAACACTATAATCCATGCTCACGGCTCCTATGGCATATTCCCTATTGCTAGGATGTCCTATTTTCTTGGAGAAGACAATGTTCAGTGGGGCGTCCAAGGATTTTGCGATAATGGCCCCCAGAGGAAGTCCGCCTCTAGGCACTGCCAAAACCAAGACATCTTCATTTTTCAGCGGTAGTAGTTTTTCTGCCAACTGAATTCCTGCATCTATTCTGTCCTTAAACATAAGGTCTATTTTTTAGGTGAGATACTCTTTAAACCAAGCCGTTGAAAGGGTTGCTACTTCTTCTAATTTTCCTGGCTCCTCGAAAAGATGGGAGGCTTCGGGAACTATTACCAATTGATGATCTCCTCTTAGTTCCGAGAATGCCTGTTGATTAAGGGTTATGACCTCACGGTCCCAGCCCCCTACAATAAAAAGCGTAGGTGACTCTACGCGCGATAATACTGCCATGGCCAAATCTGGCCGCCCGCCCCTGGATACCACCGCTTGGATGTCGCTCCCTAAAAAAGCACTGGCCCTTAATGCCGATGCTGCACCAGTACTCGCACCAAAATACCCCATTGCCATGGTTTTGGTATGCTCTTGGTTTTTAACCCAATGCGTAGCCGCTATCAATCTTTTGGCCAATAAATTTATATTGAACCTATTTTCATAGACCAGATCCTCTTCTGCCGTAAGCAGGTCCAGTAAAAGTGTGGCCAAGCCGTGGTCCTGTAAAACCTTCGCAACATAATTGTTGCGCGGACTTAGCCTACTACTACCACTGCCATGAGAAAATATAACGATACCAACGGCCCCCTCCGGAATCGTTAAATTCCCAAGTAGACTAAGGTCTTGCATTTTAATGGATATGGCGGCTTGGGAACTAGGCATACTAGTATTTTTTATTCGCCCATAAAGTAATCCAGAACCTAGTACTTATACTATGATTTTCATCATAACGGCCATCTTTTTTTAACAATCGGCCCTAAGGATGACTTATCTCATGTTTCTGAGCTACTTTTTCTCTTTATTTTTACCTATTGCCAAACTATTGATTATGAGCCGTCTATTCAGTGTTCTTTTAATTTTCAACTTGCTATCATGTGGCGACCAACAAGAGCGGATTCACCCCACAAAGGGGATGCTTACGGAATCCGTTTACGCCTCGGTCACCATACAACCCGACAGCCTATACCAAGCCTATGCTTCTGTGGTGGGAATTGTAGAGCGCAACCTGGTTGAAGAGGGCCATAAGGTAGCAAAAGGCGACCCTATTCTTCAAATAACCAATTCGGCCCTGCTTTTAAGTACTGAAAATGCACGGCTGGCACTTGAATTAAGTAGGGAGAATTATAAAGGCCCTTCCCCTATTTTAAAAGACCTGGAGGAAGAGATGGCGGCGGCGGCATCGACCTTAAAAAATGACTCCATCAACTATGAGCGACAAAAAAAACTCTGGAATCAAAGAATAGGATCTAAAATAGAATTCGATAGCAGAAAACTTGCCTATGAACTGTCACAAAACAAATTAAACCTATTAAAAAGCAATTATGGTCGTACCAAAAAAGAATTGGAAAACAAGGTTTTACAAGCTAACAACACCTATAAAAGTGCCCAAATAAGCTCCCAGGATTTTACAATAAGAAGCAAAATAAATGGCAAGATCTACGCATTATACAAAAATCAGGGCGAGATTGTAAATACGATGGAGCCCTTGGCGGCCATAGGCAGTGATTCTGTTTTTATCATAGATATGCTGGTAGACGAGGTCGATATCGTAAAACTGGCATTGGGACAAAAAGCATTTATAAGCTTGGATGCCTATGCAAACCAAGTTTTTACCGCAAAAGTCAGCAAAATATACCCTAGAAAAGACGAAAGGTCGCAAACCTTTAAGGTCGAAGCCATTTTTAACCAGATGCCCAACATTCTATACCCTGGTTTGGCCGGGGAAGGGAATATCATTATTGCCCAAAAAGATAACGCTCTTACCATCCCCAAAGAATACCTGTTGCCGGGAAACAAGGTGCAAACCGATGATGGCATTCTAGACGTGGCGGTAGGACTTCAAAACTTGGAAAGGGTCGAAATTTTAAAGGGCATAAACGAACATACTAGCCTGATAAAACCAAAGGAATGATTAACTGGAAGGTCATATTAAATATAGCTAAGACCCATCTTATCACCAAGATGAAATCTACCGTAACCGCAGCCTTGGGGGTCACTTTTGGTATAGGGGCCTATATTACCTTGGTGAGTTTTATGACCGGACTGAACCAGATGCTCGACAGTTTGATCCTTAACCAGACCCCCCATATACATATGTACAATGAAATAGCGCCCTCTAAACAGCAGCCAGTATCGTTGTACGCAGAATACAGGAATGCCGTTCATATGGTTCACCACATAAAACCTAAAAAAAGTCAAAAGAAAATTCATAATGCCCTGCCCATTTTAAATTATTTAAAGGCCGATAAAAATGTAAAAGGCGCTACTCCCCAACTCCGGGAACAGCTATTTTATCTTTCTGGTTCTATAGAATTGGGAGGGAATTTGGTGGGGGTAGATATCATGGAAGAGGTACGCCTCTCCAATTTTAGGGACTATATTGTCGATGGAAGCCCCGAGGCCCTAAAAAACAACGAGAATGGCATTTTGTTAGGTGCAGGCCTGGCAAAAAAAATGTCCCTGACTACCGGAGATAGGGTACAGATCAGCACCATAAGAGGCGATGTCTTTCCCTTAAAAATAGTGGGGATTTATCAAAGCGGTATTGCCGATATAGACAATATTCAAAGCTATGCCAATCTGTCTACCGTGCAGCGCATTACCGGGGAAGCCGAAAATTATATTACCGATATAAACATTAAACTCCATCATATAGAAATGGCTCCTGAAATAGCCCATAGGTTGGAAAAACAATTTCAAATACAAGCGGTAGATATCAATGAGGCCAATGCACAGTTCGAGACCGGATCCAATATCAGGAACCTTATCACCTATGCTGTATCCATTACCCTGTTAATAGTAGCTGGTTTTGGAATCTACAATATTCTGAACATGCTTATCTATGAAAAAATGAAGGATATTGCCATCTTAAAAGCCACCGGCTTTTCCGGACTGGATGTACAGCTCATTTTTATGAGTCAGGCCATGATCATAGGTGTCCTCGGCGGTGGTTTGGGGCTCTTACTCGGGTTTATCCTTTCGCGCCTTATCGATACGGTTCCTTTTAAGACCGAGGCCTTGCCTACCATTACTACCTATCCCATAAATTACAATCCATGGTATTACCTTATCGGAATAGCCTTTGCCCTGATCGCTACCTTTATCGCGGGCTATCTGCCCTCAGCCAAAGCAAAACGAATAGACCCAGTACGTATTATCCGAGGAACCTAAAACCAACCTATGAGCCTAGTCTTAGCCACAAAAAACATTGACAAATATTTTAAAAAACCGGTGCTTTTCCATGTACTTAAGGATATTTCCTTTCAAATAAAGAAGGGAGAATTTGCCTCCATTATGGGGAAATCGGGTTCGGGAAAATCGACCTTGCTATACATTCTGTCTACCATGGATACCGATTATACGGGTGAACTGTTCCTTAACAATGAGCTGGTTACCGGAAAACGAGCGAGCGCACTATCCAGAATTCGGAATAAAAACATAGGTTTTGTCTTTCAGTTTCACTATCTATTATCCGAATTTAGTGTATTGGAAAATGTAATGTTGCCTGCAAAAAAATTAGCGGAGAAATCCACCGCCGAAATAGAACACGATGCCATGGAAAAACTAAAAATGCTCCATATAGGGCATTTGGCCAAACAAAGGGCATCTAGGATATCGGGAGGAGAAAAACAACGGGTAGCCATCGCTAGGGCACTGATTAACAACCCCTCTATTCTAATGGGCGATGAGCCTACTGGGAATTTGGACAGCTATAACTCCGAAAATGTATTCCAGATTTTTAAGCAATTAAAGGAAAAACAAGGACTGTCTTTATTAGTCGTTACCCACGACTTGGATTTTGCCAAACGAACCGATAGGATCATAGAAATGGAAGACGGCCAAATAATCCCCTCAACGAACGGTTAGACGAAACTTCAAAAACAATCTTCCCTGACACCTTATGCCGTGCTAAAGATTTCATTATTATTTTTAAAACTTTTAAACTCTACCATATACCCATTGGGATCCTGGATAAAAAAAGAAAGGTGCTCGCCTACCTTATCTTCCAAAAATGTAACTTCGGTAGTAATATCCAAGTCCAATGGCGATAATCGGGCATATAATTTACACCATAAATCCGTATCGACTATGATGCCAAAATGAAAGGAAGGCAGTATTTCGGTCCCCAAGCGATAACTTTTATATTCGAAATTAAAATCGCCGGCCTTGGTAAATGTTATTTGATTTTGGTACAGATCAATATCTATCCATTGATCCGTACTCCTTCCCAAAGAAGCTCCTAAAATTTCCAAATAAAATTTTTTAGTCTTCTGTAAATCCTTACTAGGAAGAGAAAGATGGAAAGGAAAATTTTTCATCATTGACGCTATAAAAAAGTTCAAAGTATCTAAAACAAACCCAAAAACAGGTGTAGGCAACAACCAAACCCTTTCAATATACGAGCCGCCGATCACAGGCTATAAGCATTCTAAAATAATGGCCAAGGCTAGCTCTAATTTAAAGAATCATTACTTAAAAAGGACAAACCCCCTTTTAAATCCTTAGAGAATACGTTCTGGTTTTTTATGAGATGTATTATTTTTTTTGAGTCCTTAGGAGTATTACAATATATTTCCAACATACTGAAACACACTTACTTTATAGTCATTAAAGGCGATAAACAACTGCTCGAATCGCTGTTTAAAGGTAGTGTGATTTTCCATATAAAAGGTATCACAGTAAATATCCTCGCATTCTAAAATCCCCCTTAATTCGTCTTCATATTCCAACACCTCATTTTTTAGAAGATGTATTTCTTTCGTCTTGGTTTCCAAGGCGGTCTTGTAATTTTTGAACCGTTGGTCATGATCGGTCATGACATCCTGGTATATTCCCGTATTCAATAAGCTACCTAGGAAAACGGCTTCTTTTTCCATATACCCTACCAATGATTTCCACAGCATCGTATCACTATGAAAGTCTTTGAGGATTTCTTCCGATGTATTTCCCTGGTGTAACATTCTCAATGATTTAAAATATTTATGAAATTTAAATTATCCACCACATTTAATTCATGATCGTTATCAGTTCTCTCCCAATTAACCGGATTTGAACCTTCATAAATATACCAAATCCATTGATAATCTTTATAAGGCACCCTCTTTTATTTTTGTAATCGCCGCTTTTATGACAAACAGCACAGCTCATTTATTCATTATTTGGGCGTTCCCTCCTGCGTCGGGCGGGCACTTGGCTATATCCCTTGCTCCGCTGCGGGGATGCCGCCGCGGTCCCTAACGCGTATTAATCTAAAAATGTAGCCATTATTTATTATAACAGTATTAAAACAAGTCGGTCATCGGGAGTTTTATTGCTTTGGTTTTATCTATATTGCTAAATTCACTATTCGGTTTGTGCATACTTTTAACCACTAGGTCCTGAGAAACAAAAAAAGAGAAATTTAAATCTACTGCTATCGGAAAGTCCATTTTACATCAGAAAAAGTTTCCATAATAGAACAATTTCAAAATTCATTTCTCTACCTGCCTAAAGTCCAGAAACGTTATAGCTCAAGAGGGGCACAGGGGTATTTCTTTCCATTTTTTTCACCAGATCGGATTGAAAGTACGTTTGAAAAAATCCACTGTCCTTTCTTTCTAACATTGCCAATAACCCCGCATCCGCATCAATCAGATACCGTATCAAGGCCTCCAATATATTTTCTGAATATAATAAATGAAACTCCAATTTAGAATAGACTACTTTCTGTTGTAGGATTTCTTTAAACCAATCCATTTGGTCCTGACCATTCTTTTCTTTCTGGGAAGTAATATGAACAACATTTAGCTGGGCGTCGAATAAACCAGCAATTTGGACAAATTTTCGAATCGCATAAATATCGGCCTCTTCAAAATCCGTCGCATACACCATGGTTTTCAGGCTTTCTAAGGTACTATTCTCTGGCACGGCCAAGACCGGACAAGGAGTTTTTTTTATAAGGCCTTCCGCAGTGGTACCGAATAACATTTCCTTTAATATCCGTTCCCCTTTGGTTCCCACTACTATCAAATCGGCCCCAAGTTCAACTGCCTTTTCCCGAATCCCGTCTACTACAGAACTTTCTTCATGTACTTCCCATTGTAATTGTTCCCTATTTGTTTCACTCTTCATCTGTGCCAAACAAAAGTCCATTAATTTATTTTTATGTTCCGTATACAAGCGTTGTTCTTTTTTGATATAGGAAATAGATACCGTACTGGCCAAGGATAATGGCATATCAAAAACATGTAACATGACCATTTGGGCATTGCTTTTTTTTGCCAATGCTTCGGCAAAGTGCAGGGCAGTAACTGAATTTTGGGAATAATCCGTAGCGTACAATATGGTTTTCATATGCGGATATTTATTGTTTTTTAGCGGTCATCTGTAATTCATATAGTTGAATTTGTCTTTGCAACCAGGTTTCGGTCATGTTAATACTTATGTTTCTAGCCTTTTTCATTGGCGATGGCCAACACCTTTATGAAACTACCCATTAGAGCCAAGACATAAAATGATATTCATCAGTAGCTTAAAATTTGCCCCCTATATGATTTGTGTCATTCTTTTTCGGATAGGAAAGTCATAGATTTACTTTAATACGCTAAAACAGATTAAAAAACATTCACCCAAACACACTGAAGACCATAAGATTACAGGACACCTCTTTATAAACAACCCAATAAACCGATCGGATATTAGCATTCTAAATCATTCACTATCATGGACAAATTACAACGGATACTTACGGAAATCACCCAGTTGACCAATACCATAAAGGCAGATCACCCTCAGCTATATAAATTCTTGGACGAAGACCCTGTCACCATTCCGACGAAGGACCATCCAGATATTACTTTAAAGGTTATGAAAGATTATTTAGACAGTCTAAAACAAATACTAAAACACAGTTTGGATTCCACTAAAAAATAGCCCAAAAGTTTATGAAAGCATTTAATAAAATATGGCCGGTGCTCTTTTCTTTGCTACTCCTTTTCCTTATTTTTTTAATGTGGTACCATAACACATACGCAATGAGCGAGGCCAGTGAATTTGATAAAAACTCCATTTCCTTAGACTCCAAACTCTTGATTGCCACACAAGGAAGCAAATTTAAAAATCGGCTTACCCAAGAAGTGGTGGCCTATTACAAAATGAAGGAAGTATATATAAAGGTCATCGATATATCTTCCTTAGAACGTATAAATCCTATCAATTACGATGCTATACTATTGGTCCATACCTGGGCGTACTGGAAGCCTCCTACAAATGTTAAATTATATATAGAAAGACACCGGGAACACCTAGATAGAATGGTGATTTTAACCACCTCTGGCAATGGAACCTCCAAAATGAAAGGGGTCGATGCCTTTACCGGAGAATCTAGAATAGAAGACATTCCCCACTATGTAAGTACTATTACCAAAAAACTAGACTCCTTACTTGGCGGGAATTTTGTAAATTAAGGGGACTCGTATAAATCAGTGACTCTTTGTAACGCCTATGTTTAATTTTAAAAAATATAATATTGCCGATTGGTTTTCTTTTTACCGTATTCTGGCCGTGCCATTACTTTTAAGTCTCATTGCCTTTAAACAACGAGAGTTATTTTCTTGGTTTTTGCTTATTAGTTATAGCACCGATGCCATTGATGGTTACTTGGCCAGAAAATTTAAAATATCTAGTGCAAGAGGTTCTCAATTAGACTCTATGGGGGACCAAATTACTCTAGCGGTTGGACTCATAGGCCTTTTGGTTTTTGAATTTCCATTTATAAAAGAAAACTACCTACTTATACTTATAGCCTTTGTTCCTTACCTTATACAAATGGCTATTGCATTTAAAAAATATGGAAAGGCTACTGCTTTTCACACCTATTTGGCCAAATTATCGGCAGTAGCCCAAGGGGTTTTTATCTTGTGGCTCTTGTTTTTTGGTCCCCTTTATTGGTTGTTTTACCTAATGATCGTATTGGGGGTTTTAGAAACCATTGAAGAAATAACCCTTATTTATATGTACAAAAACTGGGTAAAAGACGTCAAAGGTATCTTTTGGGCCATAAAGGACAAAAGAAGGTTTAACAATACGAACGCTATTAAACCATAATACTGCCTTATGCGTTCGTATTCCCTATTTGCCATTTTTCTTTTGTGTTTGGTGTTGCTACTGGTCGATTCCCTGGCATTTTATTGGCTTCAGGCTATCTCCCAGCCGATTTCCTCTACCAGCTTTAAAACTTTTATTTATAGCAGCTTTTGGTTTTTCACCCTTGGCCTGGTCACCGCCATACTGGTGTTAAAAATACGGATAGACAGCATTGCCCCGCAGCGCAAGCAACTATTAATTTCTTCCCTTTACGGATTGACGGTATCGTCCTTTATCCCTAAACTGATTTTTGTAATCGTTATTTCGGTACTTTACTTTACCAATTATATGTTCTCCGAAACAGACTCGCTTATTATCATTCCACTTATAGGTGTTTTTTCGGGCTTTTTACCGTTTTTCGTCATTCTATATGCCGTTTTTAAAGCAGTGTACCGCTTTAAAGTCCACCGTATTACGATAAAAAGCGAAAAACTCCCCAAAAGTTTTGTAGGCTTGCAGATCGTTCAAATATCAGACCTGCATTTGGGTAGTTTTAATTATAGATACCATATTTTAAAAAGGGCCATTGCCACCATCAACCATTTAAACCCCGATATTATTTTTTTTACGGGTGACTTGGTCAATAACTATTCATGGGAGTTACGGGGGTGGGACCAAGTCTTAAAAAAACTATCGGCCAAAATTGGAAAATACGCTGTGTTGGGTAACCACGACTATGGCGATTACAGTACATGGGAGTCTAAAACCGCTAAAAAGGAAAATTTTGAGGCTATTAAAAATTTCTTTACTACCATAGATTTCCATTTACTGCTCAATCAAGCAGTCCTTATCGATAAAAACGGAGAACAGATAGCCGTTATCGGTGTGGAAAATTGGGGCAATCCACCCTTTAAACAATACGGAGACCTTGAAAAATCTCTAAAGAACGTGCAAGAGGTTCCTTTTAAGATATTACTATCCCACGATCCCTCTCATTGGACGGAAGAGGTGGTGAAAGCTACGGATATTGCCCTTACCCTATCTGGCCACACCCATGGTATGCAAGCCGGAATACGGCTAAAAAACAAAAAATGGAGCCCTATTAAATATAAATATGAACACTGGGCCGGTTTGTATAGGCAAAACCATCAATACCTGCATGTAAATAGAGGGTTAGGATGGTTGGGGTTTCCTGGTAGGCTGGGAATGCGCCCGGAAATTACGTTGATTGAACTCGAAAAATAAGCCCTGAAATTATACCTGGGGTGAATACAGGCAATCATTCTTTATTTAAAAATACTATTGCCCTTCCTGCGCTTGTTCCGCTTCTTTTTTTTGCTTTCTTGCTAATTTCCTAAAATACCTACGGGTAAGGAAACTGTGTTTTAGAGCTTCCATATTTTCATTAAAACGCCGGCTGCCCTCATCGACATTCTTCATGGTGTTTTCTAGATGATGTACCAAAGTGGTATCCTGGGACAAATAATGAATGGCCCCTCTCCCCTCTTTTACATCACTTATAACCACATTCAGCTCCTTCAGCATTTCTTCTACTTCTGCACCCGAGGTTTCCAAATGATCTATAATACTACGTATTTTTTGGGCCGATAGGGTATCGCTTAAGAAAAGTCCAGCGGTACTTTCTTCAAAATTCATACTCCCTATGATATTGTTTAAGCCTGCAATAGCAGTAATTGCCGTATTGCTGCTATGTTTAAGATTGGTAATGGTTTGCTGAAGATCCTTGGCCATAAGGGTATCGTTCAGAAGTCTCCCCAAGGTGCCATTTCCCTTTACCATGGACTCTGACACCTTTAATAAATTGGAGGTGAGCATGGCGGCATTTTCTGTGGTGACATTTAAGGTACGGAGCATATCTTGGGTAGCTATTCTACTATAAGACCTAAGTTCATCATTTGGCGCTATTAAAGGAGCAGTGCCTTCTCCAGGGATGATATTGACTATCATACTCCCTACAAAACCATCAGATCCTATCGTTACCACGGCATCTTTCCTGATATATTGAAGCATTTTTTCATCAATGACCATACGAATCCTGATACTGGTATCATTTTCCATTTCAATGCTCTTTACAGTACCTACATTGATTCCGGAAAAACGAACGTTGTTCCCTAATTGAAGTCCGTTTACATTATTTACGACCGTATTGATGGCGAATGTTTTATTAAAAAGACTCTGATTATTCCCTATTAAGTAAGCGGCCACTACTATTAAAATAGTTCCTATGATCACAAAAACCCCTAGTTTTAATTTTTCAGATGCTGTCTTTCCCATGACTGTTTATTTAAAAAAGGCTTTCACCTTTGGGTCGTTTATCTGTATTAACTCATCAAATGTTCCTTCTATATAATTTACTCCGTCAATTAACAATATCATACGATCTGCAATCACCCGGGCACAATCCACATCGTGGGTAATAATTAAGGAGGAGGTCTCGTATTTCTTTTGAATCCGCAACATCAATTCTATAATTTCTTTAGAGGTAATAGGGTCTAACCCACTAGTAGGCTCATCGTATAATATTATTTTAGGTTGTATGATCAGGGTTCTTGCCAAGGCCACCCTTCGTTTCATCCCGCCCGATAATTCTTCGGGCATAATATCGACCGTATGGGCCAAACCAACGTTTTCCAAGGCTTCCATTACCAAGGAATTGGTATCTAGGTTATTCCCCATTTTTTTTTGATGCCGTCGTAGGGGGAATTCTAAATTTTCGCGAACGGTCATTGAATCGTACAGGGCACTCCCCTGAAAAAGAAACCCTATTTCGGCCCGTAATTCATCAAGCACCTTTCGGTTCAGTTTGGCCACTTCCTTCCCCATTACCATGATACTGCCACTATCGGCTTGCATAAGGCCTACCAAACACTTGATCATTACAGATTTCCCGGAGCCGGACTTGCCCATAATGACCAGGTTTTCTCCTTTGTAGAGTTTCATATTAAATCCGTTCAGGACATGATTATCTCCAAAACTTTTTCGTAAATCCTGTATCGCAATGACGGCCTCGGGCATCGCCGTGGATTGGTGTACGGAGGTTATGTTTTGCGTAGCTTTCATAGGTCATAAAAAATATCGGAAATAAAAACGGCAATAAAATCCAGTATAAAAATGAACATAGAAGCCATAACAACGGCTGTATTGGCCGCTACCCCTACGCCTACCGTACCTTTCTTACAATTATACCCTTTAAAACAACCGACCAGACCAATAGCCATTCCAAAGAAAAATGACTTAATTATTGCGGGAACAAGATCGCCAAAACTCAAGGCATCGAATACTTGGTTAAAATAGAGTTGAAAAGAAACGTTCCCTTTAAAATTTTCGACCAAAAAAGAACCGTACAAAGCCAGTACATCGCCAAAAATGGTCAAAATCGGAATCATCATGGTCGTAGCGATGATTCTGGTAACCACCAGATATTTAAAAGGATTGGTACCAGAGACTTCCATGGCATCAATTTGTTCGGTAACGCGCATAGAGCCCAATTCTGCTCCCATTCCAGAGGCAATACGCCCGGCACAAATCAACGCAACGATAACGGGACCTATTTCTCTTATTATAGATATCCCCACCATATTGGGCATCCAAGACACTGCTCCAAATTCTTCCAGAGTGGGCCTGGTCTGTAAGGTTAAAACTAAACCTATAATAAAGCCTGTAATCCCTACCAATGGCAGGGAACGGTTTCCGACGTTATAACACTGGTGCAAAAGCTCCGAAAATTCGAATGGGGGCTTTACGGCTTCTCTTAAAAAGCGGCCAAAGAAAAAGGACAACTCCCCTATTTGTTCAAAGAATTGCCGTATCCCTACCACTATGTGAGACCCCATAACCATACACCATCTGCCGTATTAGAGTTATTACACTCAAATATAACCTAGTCAGGTAGAGATACATATGACCTACATCATACCGTATCATGGTGTTTTTCGTTAAATAGAAAGATGAAAACAGCTACTGAACATCAAAAAAAACAAACCCATAGGCATAGCGTTTCCTAAAATGGATATCCGATAGCAAAATTTAAGATGGGTTCTTTAATCCCTATTTCCCATCGCTCTTTCTTGGGCAAATACGGTTTGTTTAAAGGAGCGGCCAAATCTAATCGAATGACAAAACTCTGAATATCTACCCGCAATCCGGCCCCTAGCCCAACCCCTAGCTCGTTTATAAAATCGGAAGTAAACTTTCCTCCCGGCAAAGATTCATTTTCTTTGATCAACCAAACATTACCAGCATCGGCAAACAAGGCTCCTTTAAAAAACGAATAAATGGGAAAGCGGTATTCGATATTGGCCTCTAGCCTAATATCCCCGGCCTGATCGAAGTAATTGGTTTGGTTATCGGTGCTAGGCAGGTAGCTCCCCGGCCCCAAAGACCGTATTCTAAAGGCACGGACACTATAAGGGCCTCCGGAATAATATTGTTTTGAAAAAGGGAGGGCCGTAGAATTTCCGTAAGGCAGCCCTATACCGCCAAAAACCCTAGAGACTAAAGTTTGGGAATTTCCCAACTTCCAGTAATGTCTAAAATCTACATCAACCTTGGCATATTGGGCGTATTCCAATCCTAAAAAGGTGTTTTTTCCAGTGTCGCTTTTTTTCTTGCTGAGCAAACTCAAGGTATTTCCGGCGATATCAAGATTAAAATTGAAGAAAACAGGGTGTTTCCGCTTTTGACTAAGGAGCTCATTATACGTAAAAGAATAGCTGAGACCAGCGATAAATTGTTGCCTGAAGCTACTTTTCAAATACGGATTTTCATTTAAAATAGCATCAAATTCCGCGCTGCTTTTAGAAAGCTTTACATAATTGAAACCCAATGGCACCAGTTCGTGAAAAACATATTTATTGGCATTATATAAATATCCAAAAGAGGTATTATAGGAGTGTACATTATATAATTGGCTCCGTTTAAAAAATTCGGCCCCCACCTCTATTTTTGTCTTGGGCACGCCGTATTTAAAACGTCCTTCCGTTCTTATTGGCGCTAACAAACGCGGAAAGACGATACTGCTTTTTAAACCAATTTTTGTACTGCTTAGCCCCGCATTTGCCTTGCCGCCTACCTGGGTTTCGTATCCTCCATCGGCACTTAGATTTAAGGTTTCCCCACCCTGAAATAAATTTCTATTGCTATAGGTGACCGCTAGTGAAGGACCGGCAAAATTATTGGATTTTGAAACTGCTTGTAATTCTGTACGAATAGACCTTTTGTTCAAAGGCGATAGATATATCCGGGCATCCAAGGCCCCAATACTGTCCGCGCTAATAAGACTATCGGCAACCAGCTCATTATATCTGATATTCACAAACTTATAAGTCCCAATAGAAGAAAGTCGATTGCTGCTCAGTTTAGATGCAATTGGAGTATAGCGCGCTCCCTTTTCTAATAAAATATAGGGCGACAACCGTTTTGGTTTAAAAAACAAGGGTTGCTGAAGAAAATCGATACCATTTAATCGCACGGAATCCAAGGCTTGCCCCTTTTCATCAATCCCGTAATTGGGGTATACGGTAATGTCCTCTATAACATAGGGGATCTGGGATTTTTGGGGTACCTCTTTCTTTAGTCTTAAGAAAAGATCGAAACGCCTATCCTTGTAACGATTGGTGTCTGCTTCAAAAATTAAAAAATCGCCATTAAAATTATAATACCCCTGAGATTTTAAATCGGTATCTATACGTTCGCGTTCCTGTTTAAAAGAAGCCAAATCATATCGATTTCCTTTTTTAAGGACACTGGCACCTAAACTCTTTTGGATGGCCTTATAAATAGGTAGGGAATCCGTATCTAATTGATAGGTTTCCATGGTATAGGGTTGACTCACCGCTACCTGATATACTATGGAGGCGCTGTTTTTATTACTGATTTCCTTTGAAGAAATATCATTGTAAAAAAAACCGCGATTTTCCAACCTATTTTGAATCAGCGCTTTGGTCTTTTCAACATTAACATCTGATACATACACGGGCTTTTCCCCTATTTTTTTATTTAGGAACTTATTGATAAAACCCGGTTTTTCTTGTTGTGCTTTAAAATGGGCATAAAGCCCTGCATAGATTCCCAAAATTTTGGAATTGGGCACAGGACGCAATAGGGCATCCAATTCGCCAGCCACCACTTTTAGATCTTTTACGGGCGCTTCCGAAGTCAATTCCAATGTCCCGCCTGCATATAATTGTGCTCCTTCCGGAATGTACTTTTTTACACTGCAAGAATGCAGTACAAGCCCTAAAAAGAGTATGCCTACCCCAATTATTTTATTCCTTTTGTCCACCTTTTTCTTGCTTTTGTGCTTCTTTTTTGCTTTCATCATCTTTCAGTTGCCCTACCCAAAGCTCCTTGAACTTATTAAACTCCCTATTAAAAATAAGCGCTACTCCGGTAACGATCAGCTGTCCGTCGATGACACTTTCGAATTCGTTCTTACGAAACCCTTTTATTCTAAAACGTCCGTTCTCTGTCAACAAGTACTCCAAATTTACATTTCCAATGACGGGGGTACCTTCACCAGAAACCTGA
Organism: Arenibacter sp. 6A1; assembly: GCF_012272855.1. Taxonomy (GTDB): domain Bacteria; phylum Bacteroidota; class Bacteroidia; order Flavobacteriales; family Flavobacteriaceae; genus Arenibacter. The sequence goes on from NZ_JAAXCQ010000004.1 coordinate 62,920, forward strand.
CTACTCCCTTCCAAATCTACTTCACTGCCGACCTGAACTATTAATCTATTATTAAATAAACGTTTACTGGCACTTATATCCAACTGCGTTCTATCTTGGGGAGCATCTCCTTGATAATCGGTAAAACTGTCCAATCCAAAATCGAGATCCACTCCGGTTTTCCCTATTAATTTTTCTGAAAAATTGTTCAGTTGGCCAGACAGCACTTTGTTTACATTATCGCGGGCTATAGATGCTGCCCCTCCCGAGCTCCCATCACTTGTAGCCCCTGGAAAGAACCTATTGAGCACCAATAGGGAAAACACCTGTTTGTTAAGTTCTTCCTCTTGTTTGTTCAGCTGTTGTACTTGCCCGTAAACCGCTCCTCCGAATGCCCCTTGTTCTGCTTCTGGAATATCTAAATTAAAAGATAATTCCGGTAACAATAGGGAGCCGTCGACATTTAAATAAACCAAAAAAGGTACTTTTTGCTTGTATTTACTACTTTCAGCGGCATTTTGGGTCGATATTTTTGTGGCCATCAAGGGGGCGGCCGAGGTCTCAACCTTATAAATGGCCTTAATATCCAAGGTCGCATCCAAAGGATCCCCGTTCCAAATAATACTGCTTCCCGGTGATATTTCGAACCTTCTTTTTACCAAATTGTAAAGACTGGCTTCATAATGCCCTTTTTTAACTTCATACCTCCCCGAAAGGGTTGTTCTTCCACTAGGTTCTACCCCTACTATAAAATCGCCTTTCCCAGAAATCTGAAAATTGTCGCCGCTGCGTTCATCGATGACTATGGTAAAAGTAGCATTGTTTTCTACGGACAACTGAGTATCTATGGAATATCCGGTGAGTATGGCAGAAGAAGCCCCATCGTCTTTATTCCTGGTTAAAATATCATTAGGGTTTTCTTTATTTACAAAAATGACCACCCCTTCGCGCTCGGTGATATCTAACTGGGACTCTGGAACTACAAAAGTAAAATCGGATCCCTCGTTAACCCTAAGGGTACCGGTTATTTTTGGCGTTTTCAAATTTCCCGAAAGGGTCATATCCGCATCCATTTTCACTTTCCCGTAATACTGTTCGTTATCTTCGGAGGTAGCGTTGATGACCTGAAAATCTTTAGCCTTCACCTTTAGGGCAAAGGTGGGGTTTAGCAAGTTTTTTGTACCTACTTCCCCATCTAAGGCAAAGCGATTGTTATTGGCATCGGTAATGGTAAAATTACGGAGGTATATTCCTTTGTTATCCAGACTTACCGTTTCATCGGCCATGGTAAACCTAGTATTTAAACTTTTCAATAGCAGCCCGGCCTTGTCAAAATTAAAGCTGCCTTGGTACAAGGGTTCTGCAAGGGTCCCAGAAACTTTAAACTTTCCGTTGACACTCCCGCTAGTTTCAGTGATTGCCCCTGGGGCAAACTGCTCCAGGGCTTTTATTTTTAACTCGTTTAGTAGGAGGTCTAAATTCAATTGTGCCCCACTTTCCGCCGCTATGAAATCGCCGTTTACGGATAGGTCCAAATCCCCTCCGTTTACTTTAAGGTCAAAATCATAATTATTTCCATTTTTAGAAGTGGCCCTAGTAGCCAAATGGCCCAACGGAATCCCGGTAACCTCTAGTTGGTCAATAGCCAAATCCGTTACCAATCCAGTACTCCCAAATGGATCCTCTAGGATAAAGTTTCCTTTTAGGGTTCCTTTTGCCAGGGACTCATCGGGATTTAACAAACTGCTAAAGGTCGATAATCTAAAATTTGAAAATTGAACCCCTATGTGTTCTTTTTGCTGGTCGGAAAAGGCTGAACTGACAGCCAATTCTTGTTGGTTTCTACTCAGTATAAAATCTTTAGCCTTTATATAATTTGGAGCATACAACAGCTGGTTATCGGCGGGTATTTGCCATTGTTTTTTATTAAAAATTAAAGATGTAGGGTTAATATGAAGCGCTATGGTGTCGCCTTGTTTCTCTATTTGGGTCGCTATATATAGCAATTTTTCACTGTGGTCCATGGCATTAAAATCCAAGTACAAGGTCTTGTCTTTTACCGCTCCATCAAAATAAGTTTTTTTGATCATCAATGGACCTGACTCTAGCCCCCCGATCCCGAAAGTAAACTTTAGGGCAGCACCTACCCCTTCTAGGTTTAAATGCAGGCTGTCTACTTTACTGTCCTTATATTGTATAAAAGGAGCCTGAAAATTAGCAGTTATAGTATTATGGGCCTCCTTATAATCGAAGTGCAGCTTAATATCTTCCATCCTTTCCAAGCCCGGTAATAACACTTTTTCCAACATGGGAGTTTTGTGCACACTTAGATCCATTTTCATAGTCGTAGGAACTATCCCCTCCTCTCTTCTAATACTATCCTCCAGGTAACTACTAAACTGCTGCCGGAGGGCTGCCAAAAGATGTTCCGGATTTTTATTGGATTCCATGGCCACCATTAGCATTTTACTCCTCATATTTACATGGGTTCCATTGTCATCAACCTTTGTATTGATGACAACATCATCTATAGGATAGGAGTTTTTTTTGTAAACGGTCGCCCCATCAGTAATAGTCCCCAAGAATTCAAACTGCTCGCCGTTGCCCTTAAAATTGGCATTTAACTTTAAAGTTGCCCGAATATCGTCCTTGGTTATGCCCAAGGCTGAAAAGTCGGCTCCTTTTAGGTCCATAAAGACATTAAATTCTGGGGATATACTATCCAAGGCAACTATTGTATTCGCGGAAAGGTCTAGGTTGTTATCCTTGAAATTTAAAAGAACCGCTCCCTTGCCCTTCTTCAGCTCCCCATTTAAGCTAAGATTAGAATAATCATAATTTAATAATTGCAAATCGGAAAAATCTACCTGAATTCCGGCATCCAAACTATTTATATCCTTTCCCTTACCCCATATATTGGCGGTAAAGCCAATTTTCCCCAAGGCATCGTTTTGCAACAACTTGTCTAGTTCCAATTCTTTTACCTGAAGTAGCCCTTTAAAGGCCAATGTGTTTTTGGACGTAAGTTGTCCATCAAATAAAAGATCTCCTTCTGGTATATTTATGGACAGTTTTGCGACAACATCTTCTAGACTCCCCTTGGCTTGTGCCTTTATTATTAAGCTTTCGGGAATATCGATCCCCAATTGGGATTCAGAAACAAAGCTTGAAATGGCCTTTTTATCGGTCCTAAAATTCAGTTTGGACATATCGAAGTCCAAGGATTTAGAATCCATAGGGTTACGCACACTCCCTTTAATTTCGACGGTAGTAGCCTTGCCCCAAGCAATAGCGGTATTGTCTATTTGTAAATTTTCCAAAGTACCGTCGGCCGTAAATTTCGCTTTTAATGGGTGTACTCCTAAACTTTTAAAATAAGGGTTCTTTTCCAAGGCAGGCTGAAACACATAAGCATCTGAAACACCCAGCTGGATTAACGGAAAATCTACGTTAACCCTTGTTTTTTCTGGAGTTCGTATAAGCTGGTCTATAGATTCGTATTGCAGTAATACCTTGCCTTGAAGTCCACTATTGCTTGTCCCCAGGACAAGATTCGTCAAGGATAGATCCCTTTGGCCTGCTATAAATTTAAAGGCAAGCTCATTTATGGCAAAACCGCTCTTCTCCCTAAAGGAAAAACCATCCAAGGCAAGTTGGGCCTTTTTATCTCGTAAAGATATTTCCGAGAGTTGAAGCGACACCTCTGAAAAATCCAAGTCCTTGGCATTAAAATGTCCTTTAGTGGGGGAAACATTTCCATCTTGATAAGAGAATTGGTTGTCATTAAGACTAATTTTAGCTACACTAATATCCCAATCTGGCCATATAAAACTTGGTAAAGTATCCTTTTCTTCGGAAACCATTGGTGTAGGATTGACTTTTGTCGCAGTTTCTAGATTAAAATAAGACTTATTTATTGCCAAGCTGCTAAGTACTATCTTTTTTTGGTTAAGATCTGCTTTGGGCAATTTTAAAAGAAAATCGCCTATTTCTATCTTGGCGCCCAATTCTTGTGGTTGATCTTTATAAGTAGCCTTTACATTGTTTAACCTCAGCGCATCTATGGCAATATAGGGCAAGGAACTACTAGTGGTATCTTTTACCGTTGCGATTCGTTTTGACTGTTCATAGAAAATGGAAGTATTGGATATGGAAGTTTCTCCCAGATGGAATTTCATAGCTGCTAGATCTATCTCCCTCATTTCTAACATCAAATCACCTAAATGAAGGCTAGCTTGCAATCCCGACACCTCATCTTTTATGGAAATATCAAAATCACTAAACTCTAAGTTCCCCACCTCCATCGCCATTGGCTCCGTTGGGGGCTGGGTTGTTGTCTCCGTAGTATCTGAAGGTGATGAAAAAGCGTCCACTAAAAACTCGTAGTTATAGGCTAAGGCCTCCTGTTCTTTAGCTATCCTTGTTTTTAGCCCGGACCACGCTAATTTTTTTAGGTGAATTTTATCTCCTTGTATCAAGGGCACCAACGCCAGAGAAGCTTCTAATTGTTTGGAATATATTAAAGTATCTCCTTGTTGATCTTCCAGATAAAGTCCCTTCAGAAGAATATTTCCGTTAAAAGTGATATACAGCTTTTCTACCTCGACTCTTGTTTTGGTTTTGTTAGCCAAGTAACCCACCACTTTGTCGATTATAATATCCTGTCCCCAGGAGCTACGCACAAAAAGAAGTGTTGCTGCAAACAATAACAAGATAATCCCTACCAGCCTGGAAAGAACTCTAAAACCTCTGTTATGATACCACTTCTTTACGCTCATACAATTTTACTACAAAAATCATCTTTTATTGGGGTTTTTCAGGCCCTTATTACGTTAAACAATCCTAAAAAATAATATCGGTTTTGGATATCCCATTTCTTTTTTAAAGAACCAAGGGACCTACCCCAGAATTGTTAGTATAAAAGTAGAAAACATAGACAAGTAAGTAGGGGCTTTTGTCAAAATAATTGAATGTCCATTAGTATGACATAGGAATAAGGTAGCCCAAGATGGGGTACCATAATTCTAGAAAGGTGATTAGCGTTTTATCAGCGATCCTTTTTTAAAAATAATTTTAGTTTCTTCTTTTTGAAGTAAGTGAATTTTTTATTGGTAGGGTATTGCCTATGGCTCGTCATATTATTAAATACCAAGGCTACTAAGACTAATATAAGGGTTCCGCTCAGTACCGGCGACAGTACATAATAATACCCTAAGGCTTCTATTTTAGGAGCCCCCATTACCGCTATCAAGGCCGTAGCACCTCCAGGGGGATGCAAGGTTTTGGTTATTTGCATCAGAACAATAGACAGGGCTACCGCTAAAGGAGCCGTAAGCCAAATAATATCGGGAAGGCATTTGAAGACTGTTACCCCTATGATGGCCGAAATCACATGTCCACCTATTAAATTTCTGGGTTGGGCCAAGGGACTTTGTATGGCCCCGTAAACCAACACACTCGAAGCACCAAAAGAACCGATGAGCAATACATTTTCTGTTTTATCAAGGAAATAACTTTGTACAAAAGCCAACATTCCCATCCCAACAAAAGTCCCTATGAACGACCAAAAATGTTCTTTAAAATCTACTAGGGTTTCCTTATATATTACATATCTAGATACCCTAACCCCTCTTTTAATTTTTTCTTTTACCAATTGTTAGCTGTCTATTCATTTCTAATTTGAAAGGAAATCTGCTCGCCCTGCCAAAACATTTATGGCTTTAATCATTGTTTTAAAACAAACGGATACTGAATTCCTTTCTATTAAAACTCAAAAGTAAGGTCTTCATTGGGGGAATAAAAACAAGGTTTTCATTTTTCCTTTTCCGATAAAACATTGACCACAATCTTAAAAACATCCTATTATTAGCCCGTACAAATTCCTAAATATGCATCGCAAAATTCAGTTATAATCATTCCTTAAAATGCAAATACTCGTTACCTATTCTTTTTTTATCAGAAGAGGAACATGCTAGTGACCATAGGGTTCATAAAATAATTAAGCCCTTAAACCTCTTCTTTTTGCATCTTGGTATTGTCTAGGGAAAGGAATACCCTCTGAATAGCAGTACAATTACCTATAAACTCTTTCTGGTATTTTGTGCCGTACTCAGAGGCTATTTTCCTGTTTTTACTTAGTTGTTTTTACGAACAACTCATGGTTTATTTCCTTCGGTAAGGAATAGTTAGTGCTATTGTGTCAATGCCACTATTGGATTGGTGATAAATATAAATTGAATATTTATCACCTTCTACCCTCTATTTTTATTTTTTGCTTGAATTTGATTCGACTTCGTTCTTTTGGAAAACTTGGATTTTACCTCCATTTTGCGACACCACGATATATGGATCTCCTTGGGAATTTTTCACGCTTATCATGTCCTTGGCATCACCCTTTACTAAGAATCCGCTTTCTAATTCTCCTATAGTCTCAAATCCTCCTTGTCCGTTACCTTTTAGCAAACCACCGTTAAAGGCATCTTGACGGCCAATAAAAACCTCATTGCCATAATTATTGCCAATCAGTAAAAGATCGACCTTGTTATCGGCATTGAAATCGGTAGCAACCATTCTATTGATAGGCGCTACTTGCATTTCCTGAGGCAGTGCATGATACATAAACTTCCCATTGCCAATATTTTCGTAATAACTGGTTTTATCATGATTCATATTCAGTTGTAGCACCCCTTGCATTTCTTCCGGACTAAACATATTGTCTTGTGTTGTTCTGGCGTATTCTTTATAGGAGTTGTACTTAGACCTGAATAAGGGACTTTGCCCATATAAATCGCCCCAAAAATGAACTGGGAAGGAATTATAGGTCGCGTTATCAATATCTGTTTTAAAATAAGCGAACATTACGGGGTCTACGGTGCCATTATTATCAAAATCCTTGGCGTACAAGCTTATGGGCCTATCTTTTGAAGGCTGATATAAATTATTTGCCCCAGTATTCCCCGCTACCAAATCAATATCACCATCCCCATCAATATCATGAGCCAAGAGACTTCCCCACCAGCCGTAATGGTTCTCCAAACCGGTTTCTTGCATTTTATGAAAGGAAGTTTTTTTGTTCTTAAAAATAGTGATAGGCATAAATTCACCCACTAGGACAAGATCGCTAAGTCCGTCTTGGTCTACGTCTGCCCAGCTAGCATCGGTGATCATACCAATATCAATTAAATCGGGACACATTGTTTCCGTAACGTCTTTAAGCGTACCTTCAATGTTTTGAAGCAGGTAGCTCCTTTCTGGAAGGGGATACTCTGCAAATGGTGTTCTACCACCTATAAACAGGTCAGTGTATCCGTCCCCGTCAAAGTCATGAGCTCTTACAACAGATCCGCTCGCATTAATTTTCGGCATTTTGTTAGGGGCAAATGAAAATGTACCTTTCCCATCATTGACCATTAATCGATCTTCATAAAATTCACTTCCCTTGGCAAATTCATTGCTGCCGGAAACAAGATATAGGTCCAGGTCACCGTCATTATCCAAATCGAAAAGTGCTAGGCTCTGTTCTTCATATTCTTTGTCTTTTTCATTAGTGAATAATGGTGTGCCTATAAACGTCCCGTCCTTTTGCTGCATATAAACTTTTGGGGAGTATTTGGCTGAGCTACCAACGATGAAATCCTCTAAACCGTCCCCATTAAGATCTCCAGCAACTAAACTTGGTCCATTTTGGGACAGTTTATGGGGCAGTGTACGTTGTACATTATAATCTACTATATCAAATTCTTGATGCGTATAGTCAATTCCCAATTTATCGGAAACCTCTACATAAATTGGAGTATTCTGTTTTGGAATAAACGGAAAAGTTATTTTATTGGATGCTACGGCCTTGGAGTTGTTATAGTTGAGTGTAATAGCCTGGTTGGCTTTAACATCCTCTATTTTTTGGAATTTACCATCTGGCCAAATTATTTCCAAGGATTTTATATCAGCTGATTCTCCTAATCCAAAGTGCGCAATATCCTGAACAGAAGACATATATCCGCGGCTTAGGTAATGTTCATAATATTGAAAGCTATCATCTTTGAATCTGATAGTAATTTTTGATCCGATCCCTGACTGGTTGGTTTTTGGTCCCTTTAAATCAACCAACAAAAAATTATTCCGTTGATCTTTTTTACTATCTAGGGCATTCTCAAATAGAAAAGCCTCATCATTAATATTATTCACGACATAATCCATATCCCCATCACCGTCCAAATCGGCAAAAACAGCTCCATTGGAAAAGGAGGGAATGTTAAGGCCCCATTCCTGACCAGCATCACTAAAGAGGCCGTTGCGCTCATTTTTATAGGCATAGTTGGGAATCTTGACAACTGGAATAGAATCTAAAATTTCAATTGGACTTAAATAGCGACGGACATTAAAACTAAATTCCCCGAAGTCCAAATCGGTAATGTCACGGGGAAATCCGTTAGTGATCAATAAATCCCTGTATCCATCATTATCTACGTCTACAAATAATGGAGACCAACTCCAATCTGTTTTCGCCACTCCTGCCATAAGCCCTGTTTCCACATAGGGGATGCCTAAACCTCTTCCTGTCTGCAGCATGTTTCTAGGGTATTGGTATTCGTAACCAAACTTTTCGTTAAATATATAGTCGTTGTATTTAGAGTTCCGGATAGTAGTTTTCATTCTATAATTATTCTCGCCCAACATATCCAAAGTGATGATGTCGAGAAAACCATCATTGTTATAATCTGAAATGTCATTCCCCATGGAAAATTTACTTTGATGTTTTATAACTTCATTTATTTTGTTGCTAAACGTACCATCGCCATTGTTGAAGTATAGAATATCATTGGAGAGATAATCATTACTTATATAAATGTCTGGCCATCCATCATAGTTCAAGTCTGAAATAGCGATACCTAGTCCATAGCCTTCTAGGGTAATTCCCGCTTCGATAGTTACATCCGTAAATGTATTGTCACCATTATTGCGATATAATCTGTCATTGCTCAATGCCGAGCCGTCAGTAATCTTAGCACGATAGTTGGAGGGTAGTTCATGAATATCAACATTATTGAGTACGTATAGATCTAAATATCCATCGCCGTCATAATCAAAAAAGCTAGCATTCATGCTATTTCCTGTGTCCGCAATGCCATATTCCTCTGCCAAATCCTTAAATACAGGAACGCCCTCATCGTTTAAGCCTTGGTTAACAAATAGGATATTGGCCTTTTCTGATGGGCTAGCGAGCATGGCAGTACAAATATAAATATCCAATAGGCCATCGTTGTTAATATCAATTACGGTAACCCCTGTTTTCCACTTATTGCTTGCTTCAATACCACTTATCTCCGAAACATCTTTAAATTTAAGATTGCCCTGATTGAGATATATCTTGTTGGGAACCTGATTTCCTGTGAAGAAAAGGTCTGGTTTGCCATCGTTATTAAAGTCACCAACTGCAACTCCTCCACCATTAAATATATATTCACTCGTAAGAATGTTAAAACTGTCGGTTTCAACTATTCTATTATTGAATGTTATACCGGAGTGTTGGGAAGCGACTTTTTTAAATAGGGTGTCATTCTTTTCACCGCATGAAAGAAAGATACATATAAGTAGTACTAAAAGGGGGAAGTATTTTTTCATTTTGCTATTGAAAGTAATTCTTGGCTATCCAGGTTGTAAAATAATAAACAATTTACGACTGGTAAATTAGTATTGGGAAGAATAAGCGTAATTTAAAAAAAGTAAAAATTCAAAATCATAAAATAGGGTGTTATCTAAAAGCAATAAACATGGTGCCGTTAAGCACCATGTTCATTAACTCTTTAAAATAAGATATATTAGTAATTAGGGTTTTGTGTTAGTATTCCCCCGCTTAAATCGATAGCAGTAATAGGAATTGGGAATACGTTATGTTTTTCTTGATATGTACCTACTTCCTGTCCAAAAGGAGGGATTGTACGTGCTTCATTTTCCTTATACTCGGTCATTACAGACACATAGTTCCCCCATCTTCTAAGGTCGAATAAACGGTGTCCTTCCATACCTAATTCCAGCCTGCGTTCAAAACGAACCGCTTTTCTTGCGAAATCAATATCAGGAAAAGCAGCATAAGGTTCTATGACATAGTTTGCTGCATCGCCACTACCATCAACGGCTTGCATATAGTTGGAGTTTTTAGCTCTATTTCGCACTCTATTTACATAATCTAATGCCAGGGCTATATCTGGGCTGCTTTTTTCAACGGCAGCTTCTGCAGCCATTAGCAATACATCGGCAAAACGCATAATATGGTAATTAACGCCAGAAAGTTGTTGCCCCCATGAGCCGGTAGCTTGGTTGTCTGTTTCTCCTGACCAATATACATTCTTCTTGGGCAAGTAGGGCCCTGAGATATCGGTATACTCTGCACGGATCCAATCGTTCCCAACATGTTCGCCGTACCCATTGTAATCTATGCCTCTTCTCCCTACTGTATAATCGGCTCTTGGATCTAATGGTCCTGCAAAAGGAGTAAATGCCTTATCTGAATCAATACCAAAATCACTATTTACATCTGTTTGATTATAGGTATCCAATAAAGGCAATCCTGTGTTGTCGGTCTGAAATGCGTTCAATAAATCTTGGGTGGGCTGATAAAAACCACAACAAGAACCAAAAGGCCCTGGGTTAGGGAAATTTAAGGCTCCCTGAACGTTACCATTGTAAGATTGTCCATCATCCGTTGTAAACTGAATAGAAAAAATGGACTCAACACTGTTGTCGCCCGCCAATCTAAAGTTATCCACGAAATCCGGAAGCAAATCATAAGGTCCTGATACTACCACTTCATTTAATAAGGTGAAGGCGGCATCCCATTCTGATTGCTGTAAATGTACCTTTCCTAAAAATGCTTTGGCAGTCCACGATGTTGGTCTCCCCAAATCTTCTTGGGTAGCAGGTAAATTATCGATGGCATATTGAAAATCGGCTTCTATCTGTTCCCAGATTGGTCCTGGATTCGGTTGGTTGAATTCTGTTGCCGCATAATTTTCCTCGGATATATAAGGGATATTCCCATACATTCTCTGAAGTTCAAAATTAAAGTGACCTCTTAAGAAGCGAGCCTCGGCCAATTGAGAGGAAAAATCACCTTCTTCAATAGTGGAAATCAAGGCAATGACCGCATTGGCCCTATTGACCCCGGCAAAAACAGCACCCCATTTTCCTAGGAAATAAGAGCTTCCTGTAGACCAGGTCATGGTTTCTATGTTATATAATTCCGGCTGGTCACCATCTGTACTTCCTTTATGAGCATCATCAGACAATACATCCATGACCCAATTGTCTCCGGATGTTGCCCATCCTTCACCAAAACCATTGTTTCTAACCCCGTCCAAGGTAGAATATGCCCCGGTAAGTAATAAGTTTACACCGGTTTCGTTCTTAAGCGATTCATCACTTAAAGCTCCAACAGCTGGGGACTGTGTAAAATCGCTACTACATGCTACTATTCCTACTAGCACAATTAAATACGCTATTGTTCTTTTCATGTCTTTTTTTTAGAATTTAATATTTGCGCCCAAAGTAAACATCTTTGATGCTGGGTAAACCATACCATCAACACCTAAGCTTAAGTTAGCACTTTCGTTACTACCTAAGCGGGTTACAACCTCAGGATTAGCACCTTCATATCCCGTGATGGTGAATAAATTTGTTGCTTGCAGATAAATACGCAAGGATTTCATGCCTATTTTACCTGAAACGTCCTTTGGAAGGCTGTATCCGATTTGCGTGTTTTGCAATCTTAAATAAGAGCCATCTTCAACATAGTATGAATTTGGGTCACCTTCATTATTGGTTATTGAAGTTGATAGTGCCGGTAAAGTAGCATTTGTATTCGATGGAGTCCATGAGTCCAGTACTCTTGTACTTCTATTACCGCCCACAAAAGATGGGAAATCGGTATAGTACTTATTAAAGTTATAAATTTCGTTTCCTTGTGAGCCATTCAGGAACAAAGAAATATCAAAATTTTTATATGCCGAAGTCAAGTTTATCCCATAGGTAAAATCCGGATGTGGAGTACCAAGCTTTACACGGTCATCATCGTTAATAACCCCATCGCCATTTGCATCTTCATATTTAAATCTTCCGGTATCGGTAAACCCAATAACATTACGACCATAGAAAAAAGAAATGGGCTCGCCTACTTCAGTTCTGGTGGGAGTTTGCCCTCTTAAATCTGTACCCGTTCCTGTTACAGGAGCGCCATCGATCAGGCTTGTTACCTCATTTTTGTAATGAGATATGTTTGCAGTTACGCCATAAGACCAACCGGCATCGGTTGCATCCTTATATCCAATGCCAATATCAAAACCGGTATTTTTAATATCCCCCAGGTTCACATAAGGGGCACTGGCATCAATTGCAGTAGAACTAATAGCGCCAAAATCCTGTGTTATAAGATCTTTAGTGCTAATGTTGAAATACTCAGCCTCAAAAGTAAGCTTATTTCTAAGCATGGCCAATTCAACCCCTACGTTGGTGGTTTCACTGGTCTCCCATTTTAAATCGGTATTACCCACTTGACTTAAAATAGCTCCGGTTGCAATGGTACTGCCACTTAAGGCATAGTTTGCATATTGATCACTTAAGATAGAAATGTTGGAAGTTGGGTTATCGACCGGTAAGGATTGATTTCCTAAATTACCCCAAGATCCTTTTAGTTTTAATCTTTCCACAAAAGCATCCCCTGGATAGAAATTTTCATCACTAATTAACCAACCTGCACTGAAAGAAGGAAAAATATCACTTTTATTATCCCCAATAAAACGAGAAGATTCGTCACGACGTATGGTGGCAGAGAAGAAGTATCTCCTTTCATATGAGTAATTTGCCGTTCCAAATACTGAAAACAAGGAATTGAATCCGTCATATGCAAAATCCACATTTGCTGATCCAGTTCCATTGCTTAGCAGGTAAAAATTAGGGTCGTCAAAAAGGTATCCAGAACGACTTATTTGTTTTCCCTTGCCAGATCCTTTAAGCGCTTCTATACCTACTAAGGCATTCACAGAATGGCTCCCAAAGGATTTGTTATAGTTCAAGGTATTTGTCCAGATCCAATTGTAGTTGGTTTGATCTTGTTCTCTTAACGATCTTTCAGAGATTGGCTCGCCAAACTCAGGGTCCAAAGAAGTAAACGATCTACTGTCAAAGGTGTTAAATCCTCCTGCCAGCGTTGTTTTAAATTTTAACTCGTCTAGAATATCATAGGTCAAATAGACATCCCCAAAAACAGAGTACCTTTTATTGTAGTCATTTCTTGTTCTATAATTAAGAGCTACAGGGTTTCTTGAGTTACTTAGACTTGGACCTGCTACACCAGCAAATTCACCATGATCATCTTTAACAGGTAATAAAGGCGTAATTCTCAAAGCCATTTGCATAGCTTCATTGTTGCCATTCCTAGTATTTGAATAAGAAACATTGAGGTGCTCCCCTATTCTTACTTTATCTCCAATTTTAAATTCAGAATTCAATCGAGTACTAATACGACTAAAACCGGTATCATTTAAGATACCCTCGCTTTCAAGATAGCCAACAGACATAAAATATTTTCCAGAATCAGTACCATTTGATAAAGATACCGACATATTTGAAATAGGCGCCGTACGTGTTAGTTCATCTATCCAATCAGTCCCATTAGGTTGCTTTACTGTAGCGTTATAGACCCCTGGTGCAGCAAACACAATAGGATTATAAGATTCTACCCTAGTGTATCCAACGATAGATGTGGGAATCACAGGAGATGCCCCACTACCGTATTGTCCATGGGAAGGCGTTGCACCATCATTGATTTGACTTTGCCATATCATATCGGCATGTTGATGAACGTTCAACATTTCTGGCTTATTGGAGATTTGCGAAAAACCAGTGTACATATCCACAGAAACCTCAGCAGATTCCATATTGTACCCCCCACTTTTGGTAGTAATAATAACAACTCCATTAGAAGCCCTTGCCCCATAAATAGCTGCGGCACCATCTTTAAGTACGTTCATCTGATCAATATCGGATGGGTTAATGTTATTCAAAACATTCGCATCGTCGGTCTGAACTCCATCAATAATATACAATGGGTCAGTATTGTTTGTAGTTCCAAAGCCACGAATATTGATTTTTGGAGCGGCACCAGGACTGCTGTTCTTTACTACTGTTACACCAGAAGCTCTACCTTGTAAAGCTTCAGCAGCATTGGATGTAGGCGCTTTCAAAGCCTCCCCCATATCAACGGAGGCAACAGAACCTGTAATGTCCCCTCTGGTTTGGGTACCATACCCCACTACAATAACCTCTTCCAATTGACTGGAATCTTCGGTAAGGACAAGGTTAACAATAGAACGTCCGGCTATTGCCGTTTCTACAGTTTTATAGCCAATATAGCTAATGACCAAAATGTCGTCGCTACTGGCCTCAATGGAATAATTGCCATCAAAATCTGTTTGGGTACCATTTTGAGTCCCTTTTACCAAAATATTGGCCCCTGGCAATGGTCCCGCTTCATCGGAAATTGTTCCGGTTACCGTCTGGGCATTTGCTAGCGAGAGGCATAAAAATGCCCCAAAAAGCAAACACCCTTTTAAAAGTGTGTTTTTCATAAAAAATTCAGTTGTAGTTAGTTAATTATATTTATTGTTTAAATCTATGCAAAAAAAATGTTAAAACTAAATCTTATAGAAAATAAACCATACTACAACGTTTTCGTAATCTTCAACTTTTTTCCGGTTTTTCTTACTTTTCTATTCAGATAGAAATTATCATCTTCTTTATATGTATTTAAGAATGATTTTTTAACTCGGATCTTCTTTTAAAATGGTTCGCATAGCGCAACATTTACAGCTACCTAGGTAAGTTCCCTACTGTCCTTATAGCAAAAACCACGAACTGGTAAAAAGTTAAAGTTTTATAAAGACAAAAATTTATGGAAACATATTATAAGCCGACCTATTACCTTTATAAAATTAAGGTACTAATCTAAAAGAAGAATATAGAACCGCTTAATTAAAGACTTGGTTATGACAACAACAAGGAAAAAACATTGGGAAACCGTATATGAAACCAAAAATCCCGAACAGGTGAGTTGGACTCAAGAGGTTCCAGAAACCTCCCTTCACTTCATCAATTCTTTTGACTTGCCCAAAACGGCTAAAATTATAGATGTGGGCGGTGGTGACAGTAAATTGGTCGATTTTTTACTGGATGAGGGATATGAGAATATTACGGTTTTGGACATTTCTGCCAAGGCCCTTGAAAAAGCTCAAATCCGCCTAGGAGAGAAATCCAAAAAAATCCATTGGGTGGTAAGCGATATTACCGAATACCAACCCGATACCACTTTTGATCTTTGGCATGACAGGGCCGCTTTCCACTTTTTAACGACTCCAGAGCAGGTTTTGGCCTATAAAAACATTGCAGAAAAATCGGTGAGCGGATATCTGACCATTGGGACCTTCTCCTTAAACGGACCTACAAAATGCAGTGGTCTGGAAATTTCCCAATACAGTGCGGACAGTTTAACCGAAATATTTAAAAACAGTTTTGAAAAACAAAGGTGTCTTACGGAAGAGCACACTACTCCCTTTAATACCAAACAAGACTTTTTATTCTGTAGTTTTAAAAGAAAGACGCAATAAAACAACTTTTCAGCACTTATTAGTGGGTTTAAATGCTACCTATAATCGATATAAAGCAATCATGTTTAGATCGTTCATCAATTTCCGTTCTCTTAAGATGGCCCCTTAAGGGTAGTCTTTTGGTAAATTTTTGCATACATATGTGCTGACATTATCAATCCCACCCTATATGGTTCCCGATTAGCACTATGATGCGTTAGGGACCGCGGCGGCATCCCCGCCGCGTAGCAAGGGATATAGCGAAGGGCCCGACCGACGAAGGAGGGAACGCCCAAAATAATATCTCCTTAATGTATACGCATTTAAAGGCAACTCCTCTTAAGCACTACATTCCTGTTCTTTTTTATCGAATCTAAATTTACTGTAATCTATATCTATCAAAAATATAGGGATTAACAGATGGAATTTTAAAAAAATATGTAACTTTAAAAGACCCAATTCTAGGTATCTCGGCAGGAAAAACGTTGCTGTCCGCTAACGATACCTATGTAGTACCAATAATTTTAAACTATTGTATTATGGACAAGGCCCTATTTACCATGATTGAAAATATGTTGGCAAAAACAGGCAAATCCTTGCCTGAATGGAAAGAACTATTGAGCCAAAAATCATTTTCCAAGCATACGGAAGCCCTCGAATTCTTAAAATCAGAATATGGGGTCACCCATGGTTTTGCCAATACCATTGTGTTACTTTCCAACGATAACAACCATAGCCCGCAAGATTTGGTGACCAAGCAATACCAAGGTAAGGAGTCTCTGATTCCTATCTATAAAAAAATTTTGGCGGCCGTTAAATCCTTTGGCGATGATGTTTCGGTAACCCCAAAAAAGAGCAGTGTTAGCCTTATTAGAAAAAAGCAATTTGCCCTGATAAAACCAGCCACAAAAAATAGGATAGACCTAGGGCTTAAATTAATCGGAAAAGCTGTTTCGCCCCGTCTCGAGGACTCTGGCCCCTTTGGAGCCATGTGCACCCACAGGGTTAAAATATCTCAACAAGAAGAAGTAGACAAGGAACTTTTGCAATGGTTAAAAGAAGCGTATGAAAAGGCTAATTAACACCCGATTTCCTTGCCAATCCCACCAGTAGTTTCCATTAGAACACCCTGCATACAAGGAGTATACCGGTCATTCCCTAGATTAAAAACCCTGTCTTTTTCTGTGATACCGTGAAAATTTCCTTAACTTTAGTATTGTAGGGAGAAAGCCTTGATTTAGATGGTTGTTCTGTCATTTCTCATGTATGAAGTGGGCAAGGACATTTTTCTAATTATGGTGGTCCCTTACCTTAAATTTTACCGCTCCCCCCAATTTGCCTACACCGACCTAGTCATGTCTACTTGGCATCGCTTATTGATGCATCTATATTTTTAACTCAGCGGAAAATGATCAAAAAAACATTTGGCACTTTTGCGGGCGTTTTTACCCCTACCACCTTGACCATCTTAGGGGTAATCATGTATATACGGCAACCTTGGGTCGTGGGCAATGCCGGTGTTTTAGGGGCTATAGGAATAGTGCTGCTGGCCGTTGCCATTACCTTGACCACTGCCTTAAGCTTATCCTCTATTACTACCAATGTGCGAATTGGTAGCGGAGGAGCCTTTAGTCTCATCTCCCAGTCTTTGGGCTTGGAAATTGGGGGCGCCATTGGGATACCCTTTTATTTTGCCCAGGCTATAGCTGTCGCCATGTATATTTTTGGTTTTCGGGAGGGCTTGCAAATTCTAGTCCCCAATGTAAACCCTGTCCTTTTGGATATTTGTATTTTTGGATTGGTCATGGCTATTGCCTTTATCAGTACTAGTTTTGCCTTTAAAATTCAATATGTGATCTTGGGGATCATCGTCTTGTCCCTTGTCTCCATATACGGTTCTCTTTTTGTCAATGAGCTCGATTTTAATTTTGAATGGACCGGAAAATATCCCGGATCTATCGAGAACGATTTTGGAGGCTCCTCGTTTTGGATTGTATTTGCCGTTTTTTTTCCGGCAGTTACCGGGGTCATGGCCGGGGCCAATATGTCTGGCGACCTGACGAACCCTAGAAAAAGCATCCCATTAGGCACCTTAAGCTCGGTGCTTCTGACCACTATTATTTACATCAGCCTTATTTTTGTTGCGGCCGTTATTGCCAGTCCCGATGAACTAGCTAAAAATTACAATGTTTTTATAGACAAAGCCTTATTTGGTCCCATTGTGTTGGCAGGGCTATTGGGAGCTACCCTATCTTCGGCATTGGGGTCTTTTGTTGGTGCCCCTAGGATTCTATTGGCCTTGGGAGAAAAAAACATTCTCCCCAAGAGTCAAAAACTAGCCAAACTTTCAAAAAAGGGAGAGCCCGTAAATGCCATGTTAGTAACGGCCGTTATAGTACTGTTTGGCATCTCATTGAGGAATTTGAACACCATAGCCCCCTTACTCACCATGTTTTTTATGATCACCTACGCCATGGTAAATGTAGTGGCCCTGGTAGAACAGACCTTGGGACTTCCCAGTTATAGACCTACGCTAAAAATCCCCCTTATTGTCCCTGCAATCGGAGCCTTTGGTTCTATTGCCATCATGTTTATTCTAAGTGTTATTGTAGCCCTGTTTTCTTTGATTTTTATCCTGCTTTTTTATCTATACCTGGTAAAAATGAATATTAAATCGGCCGCGGGCGACTCTAGGAGTGGTTTGTTTACTGCTTTGGCAGAATGGGCCACCAAAAAAACAAATGCCCTAAGGCCACAGCGAGAAGTAAGGTCTTGGCGCCCCGATTTACTGATTCCGGTGACAGCACCAAGGGAATTAAGAAGCTCTTATAAACTCATCCAATCTATTATTTACCCCAAAGGGTCCATAAAAATATTGGCTCTTAGAAATGAAAATGAGGGAGAACAAAAAAACATAGAAAGCTTCCTTTACAATGCCATTAAAAAATTTAAGGAAAATGAGTTATCGGCTTCCTATACGGTTATTGACAATACCGATTTTAATACCACCATCAATGTAAGCATGCAATCTTTAAACGCGGCCTTTTTTAAACCCAATATCGTTTTTGTAAGTGTCGACTCCCTGAGTAACGATTACAGCTATTATGACCGACTTTTGATAGATGCCAAAAAAAATAGTTTTGGCGCTATCATTTATATCCCCTTTTCTTCAGCAAGTTTAGCTATAGAGAAAACCATTAATCTATGGATGACCAATATCCCGGTAGACTGGAAGGAAACCTTTAGTGTGGGCAACAATAACCTATCGACCCTTATTTCCCTACTGATCTGTCGCAATTGGAAAGGGCTTATAGAAGTCCATATCCTAAACAACAATCCAGCATTGACCCTAAGTCCAAATGATATTGAAGATTTACGTACTATGGTCCGATTTCCCAAAAAAACCACCATTGATATAAAACAGGGCGACCTACTAGAGAACGTGAACATGGAAAAAAATTCCGATATAAATGTCTTTTGCATCGAAGCCGGAATGCCCATTGAAACCATGGTAAAAATCGTAAACCAGTCCCGTATATCGGCTATTTTTTGTGCCGATTCCGAATTTGAAAATGTATTGGTCTAATACCTCCTTATCTATCCTAGGGCGATCATAAAACAGCATGTTTCAGAAGCTTTATGACCTTGTATTCTAAGTTATTTCCTATCCTTTTTCCCGTTTCCCGTGATGGTATTTACCAAGGCATCGCGCAGGTTGATCCATAGATAATTGAAAAAAGACTTTGTTTCATCGCGTTCTGTTTGTGCAGCGCCATAGCGGTATCCGTCACTATTTGATTTTGATCCTTTTTTTAAGAGGAGATTTCCTAAGGCGGTAATTATTTTATTGATACCCTCTCGGTCTTTTTTTAATACAACAAATTCAAAATTCTTGTACTTCATTTTCATATCCGTACTCGCCGTGGAGTTATTTCCACTGATGGTAAAATAGATTTCCGAGGCAATGCCTTTTGCTTGTACCCTTAGGTTGTTTTCTAAAAAGCTATTGATCCCTTCTACG
Source organism: Arenibacter sp. 6A1 (assembly GCF_012272855.1). Classification (GTDB taxonomy): domain Bacteria; phylum Bacteroidota; class Bacteroidia; order Flavobacteriales; family Flavobacteriaceae; genus Arenibacter. The sequence continues at coordinate 82,555 of NZ_JAAXCQ010000004.1, forward strand.
CCAAAATTTAGGAAAGATCCACTAGCAATAAAAGCGTCATTCTTATTATTCACATCAAAATCCCAGTCTAAATGTACCTTTGCAGTGCCCATAAAATTAGCCTTGGCCGATATGGTAGTTTTCTCTCCAGGCTTATAAGTGTTCGAAAGATTACTGATAGTAGCATCTACGGCATCAAAAAAGAGTTTCCCAGCCTTGACATTGGTATTTACTAATTCTTCATATTCGATATGGCCATCGATAAGGTGAAGTTCTGAAACATCGATTTTAAAAGGCAACTCCCTCAACATTTTACTGTACATAGGTTTCTTCTTTAGATCGTCGTTCACCAATTTATCCCTAAATAGCGTAACTTTCGCCCCCTTAATTTCGCCCTTAACACTCTTAATCCACATACTGCTTTCCAGCTCCTCTAGCGAAAATTGATGTAATCCTATTTCTGGGATTTTTAAGTCGATATAATCTCGTTCTGTAACAAGCTTTCTAGAAAGTTGTTGTTTAGAGTATTTTGATTTAATATTTAAATCACTAAACATCAAATCCTTATCCTTTATAGACACTCTTTCTAGCTGAAGTTCTTCATAGTTTCCGATATCGGCAAAAATTTTATAGACCTCCAAACTCACCTCCCCATACTGAAAGGGTATTTTATTTTTAAAGATAGAAGAGTCGGTTTGTACTTTCATTAAATCGAGATCGAATTTTTCTATATCGGTCAGCACCTTACCCGACTCCCTTTCCATTTCCGTATAACTGCCGTTTTTAATATTAAAATTATCTACGGATATAGGTGGAAAGGATTTACTATTACTATCGGAAAGAGATTTGTTTTTAGGCAGATCATTACTGGAATAAGTGCTTAGTGCTGGTTTATCTACAAGCAATTCTTTTATAGAAACGTTATTTTTGAAGTAGTAATCCCATAGGCTAAAGCCGTTTAGCTGGAGTGATGCTATTTTTAGTTCGGCAGAAGGGTTAAGATCTAAGGAATCTCGACTAAAAACAGCTACCGAAATGTCACCTAAGCGCAACTTCCCTTGAAAAAGGTTCACCTCCATTTCTTGGTACTGTAATTCCATATGTGCCGGGGTGTTTTTTTCTAAAAACTCCCCTAGTCGCTTTTCCACATACCGTTGTGCCATATAAACACCAACAATGCCAAGGATGAACGCTCCTAGGAGCAGAAAAAGTATAGATTTTTTAAGGGAGGCCATGGAATATTATTTGTTTACAAAGTCTCAGTAATTAGGTTCTTTTTAAGATATTGGCCTTCTTTATTGGTATGATTACAGGCTAACCAAATGCAACAAGGCGATACTAAATAATGAGGTATTCAACACCTCGAAATTTGGTACCAGACTGTTCCCCCACTATATTTCCCTAGTCCCCTCTCCTATTTTATTTATATATAAAAGTGTTTTTATTATTTTAGATCGCTCCATTACGTAAAGACAGGAGAAGGGTAAAAAAAACATACCATAAAAATACAACCTAGCTATTGAAAGCTATATATTCCTTATAAATTTATACTTTTATAAGTTAATAGATTGCATTGTTTGCCAAGAAGCTGGTGGTTTTCAATAAAAGAAACAAAATCGCCAACCGAAATTAGCACAAGGCCATATAAAAATATTTGAACCATAATGACAATAGATTCACACCAACATTTTTGGAAGTACGAGGCCGTAAAGCATAATTGGATAGATGATACCATGTCTGTAATCCGAAAAGATTTTTTACCCGCCGAGCTGAAAAATGTGTATACCGCCAATGGCATCGATGGCTGTGTGGCCGTACAGGCCGATCAGACCTTGGAGGAAACCGATTTTTTATTGGATCTGGCCCAGGAAAACGATTTTATCAAGGGAGTTGTAGGTTGGGTAGATTTAAGGAATCCTGAATTAGAAGACGATCTTTCTAAATATTCGGAACACCCAAAACTCAAAGGCTACCGACATATTGTCCAGGGCGAAGCCGATCCCAATTTTTTATTGCGCCCAAATTTTCTAAGAGGTATTTCCATGTTAGAAAAATATCAGGCCACCTATGATATTCTTGTTTTTCCGCACCAGTTGGGAGCGGTATTAGAATTCGTCAAAAAATTCCCCCATCAAAAATTTGTGATCGACCATATTGCCAAGCCTTATATAAAGGATGGCTTTTATGATGGTTGGGCCTTATTGATGCAGGAAATCGGTACACAAGAAAATGTGTACTGCAAGCTTTCGGGTATGACCACGGAAGCCGATTATAAGCAATGGACAGCCGAACAAATTACACCCTATATGGAACTGGTTCTTAATGCTTTTGGCAGCAACCGGCTCTTATATGGTTCGGATTGGCCCGTTTGCCTAGTGGCCGGAAACTACGAAAAGACAAAAGCAGTGGTCACAAATTTTATCAGTAAACTCAGCCCTCATGAACAAGAAGCAATAATGGGCAAAAATGCTGTTTCCTTTTATAATCTCCATTAAGCTTATACCACGAAAAAAGAATTTTTACCACATAAAATATCATACTATAATCTCATAAAGGCGCTAGCCGCTACTAATCATCTATAAAATGAAAACGACCAGACATTGTTTTGCCCTGGATTTAAAGAATAATCCCGAACTCATTGCAGAGTACAAAGAATACCATTCGGCCGGAAATGTTTGGCCTGAGGTAATCAAGAGCATTAAAGATTCCGGAATTGTAGACCTCCAAATTTACTTGGTAGAAAACCGTATGTTTATGATCATGGAAGTCGATGAAACCTTTGATGCCGAAAAGAAAGCAACCATGGATGCCAATAACCCCAAGGTGCAAGAGTGGGAAGACCTTATGTGGACCTTCCAACAAGCCTTGCCATGGGCCAAAAAAGGCGAAAAATGGATTCCAATGGAAAAGGTCTTTCAATTGTAATCCATTTTAAGAACTGTTAAAGCTTTACCATAAATATCAAGGCACGGGGGAATCTTTAAAGCACCTATGGTCACCGATAACCATTCCTCATTAAAATTGCCCCGCGCCTCGATATTCGTACATACCTACTACTCCTTTTATTGAAATTCCTTGGTTAGCAAAGCCTGCATTTCCGGGTGTTTTTGGTCCTGATCCCCATATTTTTCTCGAAGTTTAACAAGCTCTTTTTTCATGTCTGCTATCTGCTCTTTATAAGCTTTGTCATTAATAGCATTATGTATTTCTTTAGGGTCTTTTTCTAAATCATAAAATTCCCATCTAGGAGGTGTGATCTCCTGGGAACTGCCTTTTTTCTCCAGTCCTAAACCATAGAACAAAGCTAATTTAAAGCGCTTATTACGGATTCCAAAATGTGCCGGCCTATCGGGGTGATGCAACCAATACCGATAATAGATACTATTGCGCCAATCTGCGGGGGTCTCCCCTTTTAAATTTTCCCTAAAGCTGCGCCCTTGAATATAATCTGGCTTTTGCAAGCCTGCATAATCGGCCAATAATGCGGCAAAATCAATATTTAAAATTAGATCGTCCAAACGTTTCCCGCCTTTAATTTCCTTGGGATAACGGATAACAAAAGGCATCCGCAACGATTCTTCGTAAATAAGTCTTTTATCAAAGAACCCATGTTCGCCCAAAAAGTAGCCTTGGTCTGCCACGTATACCACCACGGTATTTTCGGCCAGTCCTTCTCGCTCCAAATAATCTAAAAGCTTCCCTATATTATCGTCCACGGCAGCCCCGGAACGCATAAAATCCTTCACGAGTTTCTGGTAGATTTTCTTGCGTTTTTGTATAGGATCCAAGCCTTCTAAATCATAGGGAAGTCCGGGGTAGTTTGTCCAGTAGGTACTATCCCTGGTAGCTGTTTCCCATCGATCGGCCAAATTCTCCAACACCTGTCCCTTAAAGGTACGCCCTGTGGTCTCTGGACCAAAATCCATCAAAGAGGCAGGTTCGGGAATATCTACATTTTTATAAAGTTCCTTAAACCGATCGGGGTAATCAAAAGGTTCGTGGGTAGCCTTAAAGTTACAGAACATTAAAAAGGGTTTTTCCTTGTCTCTTTTTTCTAGGTGAGCAATGGTTAAATCGGTAATAACATCGGTAGAAAACCCTGGGTAGACTTTCCCTTTGCTTCCATCATGGCCATCGGTCCAATTTTCTTTTTCCTTAAGAATGGGGTTCCAGTACCTTCCTTGGCCAGGGAGAACATTAAAATAATCGAACCCTTCTGGCTGGCCCACCAGATGCCATTTTCCTATGACCGCGGTTTCATAGCCGTTTTGTGAAAGAGTACGCGCTATATTAGGATGATCGCGAGGTAGCGGCTCGTTTAAGGTATATACTTCATTCACCTGACTGTATTGCCCAGTGAGAATGCTGGCCCTACTGGGTGTACAGATAGAATTAGTGCAAAACGCATTGTTAAGAACGGCACCCTCTTGTGCTAAACGCTCAATATTGTCGTTAACCACATAGTCCTCTAAAATACCTCCATAGATTCCCCATGCTTGTGACGTATGGTCGTCTGACAGAATAAATAAAATATTAGGGGGATCAGTAGTTTTATTAGGATTGTTTTGGGCAGAAAGATGTGTGATAAAAGTAATGGATAGCAAGAATAATAACATTAATCTTATAAAAGTGTTTGGAACCATATGATTGTTTTTTAGGATTTAAGCTACAATATACAATAGATTTATTTTATCTTATTGTGATTATCTAAGCCATGAACTAATTTATCCTCTATTAAATTTGTATATTTCGCCACGAAATGAAGAAACTATTTTCCATAGCACTAGCCCTATTTATTATGGTTCAAAGCTTTAGCTTGAATTTAGTGGACTTGGTGCAATTGGACGATTTTTTGGAACACGCCAAATTCCACCAAGAAAAATACGGGGATAGCCTAATGGTTTTTATCTCCAAACATTACGGCGAACTTAAGCAGCAACATCATTTAGAAAACAGGGAAGAACAAAAGGAACATGAAAAGCTTCCTTTCAACCAACAAAACACAGGTTATACAGCCAATGCATTTGTGTTACATTCCTACGATATATTCCTTCCCAAATCGCATGCGATTACGGATACCACTTCCTATTTTTTTTATAAAAACACCTATTCCCAAATATCGGAATCCGATATTTTCCAACCTCCCAAACAAGCATAATTTTTATTGTACATATTTTCTATACCTATAGTTTACTGTAGGCAGGACTTGTTTCACATTTTAATTATGAATTATGTTATCTTCTATTATACACCTTAGTATAAAGAACAAATTAATTGTTTTTTTAGGTACTCTTTTAATTGCGGGGTACGGCATCTTTGCGCTTTCCCATATTCCCATTGGTGCGGTTCCCGACATCACTAACAACCAGGTTCAGGTCATCACCACTTCCCAGAATCTTTCTACCCAGGATATGGAACAATTCATCACCTATCCGGTCGAATTGGAAATGGCCAACTTGCCTGGGGTGGTAGAAATTCGCTCTATTTCCAAATTTGGACTTTCGGTAGTCACCATTGTTTTTGAAGACGAGATGGGGACCTATTTGCCTCGGCAATTGATTGCCGAAAAAATAAAATCGGCTTCAGAGAAAATCCCCCATGGTTTTGGCACCCCAGAAATGGGTCCTATCACTACGGGCTTAGGGGAAATATACCAATATATATTAGACACCAAACCGGGCTACGAAGACCAGTATTCCGTCATGGATCTCCGAACCATACAAGACTGGATCGTAAAACGGCAACTATCCGGAATTCCGGGGGTGGTAGAGGTAAATACCTGGGGCGGTTATTTAAAACAATATGAGGTAGCCATAAAGACCGAGAAGTTAACGGCTATGAATATTAGTACGGCGGATATTTTTACGGCCCTGGAAAAAAACAATAGTGTTTCTGGGGGCGGTTATATCGAAAAAGTAAACCAGGCTTATTTTATTCGTGGCGAAGGTCTCATCGGATCCCTAGAAGACATTAAAAATATTGTCGTAAAAACCGTCGACGGCATTCCTGTATATATCAAAGATATTGCCTCTGTAGGCTTTGGAAGTGCCACTCGTTTTGGCGCTATTACGGGGAATGGTGAAGGAGAAAAGGTATTGGGCCAAATAATGATGCTAAAAGATGCCGATTCTAAAAAAGTTATCGATGCCGTTCATGAGCGGGTCGAAGAAATTTCTAAATCCCTGCCCGAAGGTGTCTATATCAACGCCTTTTTAGAACGGAGCGAACTGATAGGAAAAACCACTTATACCATAGCCGAAAACCTGATCTTAGGCTGCTTGATCGTTATTTTTGTCGTGGTTTTATTATTGGGGAATTGGCGCTCCGGATTGGTAGTGGCTTCCGTAATACCTTTGTGTCTGTTATTTGCCTTATCCTTAATGTATCTTTTTGGCGTAGATGCCAATTTAATGAGCTTAGGAGCTATAGACTTTGGAATCATTATAGACGGCGCAGTTATCATTGTCGAGTATATCGCCTTCCAAATCACTGCCAAAAGTAAAGAATTAAAATCCCTTAGCTCGGCGGACAGACAATCCCTTAAAAACCAGATCACCTTTAAAGGGGCCTCCAAAATGATGAATTCGGCTATTTTTGGACAGCTGATCATCCTTATCGTATTTATTCCTATCCTATCCTTGAGCGGCGTGGAGGGCAAAATGTTTAAACCCATGGCCCTTACCTTTAGTTTTGCTTTGATAGGAGCTATGATATTATGTTTCACCTATGTCCCTGCCATGGCTGCGATCTTTATTAAGCCAACGGAATTATCCTCAAAAAATATTTCGGTTCGCCTGATGGCTTTTTTTAATAACAGCTACGATCCGATAATTCGTTGGGCATTAAAAAGCAAGAAACTAGTATTGGGGATAGCAATGTTTTTGTTGGCCGGATCTATTTATCTGTTTACTACTATGGGCGGTGAGTTTGTACCTACTTTAGACGAAGGTGATTTTGTAATACAGCCAGTACTCAAAACAGGAACGTCACTAAGTGCCACCATCGACATCACCACTAAGATCGAAAAAATACTCTTAGAAAACTTCCCGGAAGTAAAACAGGTCATTACAAGAATTGGGGCTGCCGAAGTACCTACAGACCCTATGTCTATGGAAGAAAGCGATGTTATAATCACCTTAAAATCCAAAAAAGAATGGGTATCTGCGGAAACCAAGGACGAATTGGCCGATAAGTTTAAGGAGGCCCTTTCTGTACTACCGGGAGTGGAAGTAGAATTTACGCAACCTATAGAAATGCGTTTTAATGAACTCATTACAGGAGTACGGGCCGATATTGCCATTAAAATTTTCGGGGAAGATTTAGGCATTCTCAACGACAAGGCGAACGAAGTAAAAAAACTGATTGAAAATGTTGATGGTGCCGCCGATATCAGTGTCGAAAAAATTGCGGGATTGCCCCAAATGAACGTCAAGTTTCTAAGAGCAAAAATCGCCAGGTACGGTTTGAATATTGACGACTTGAACAACATTATTGCGATGGGTTTTTCCGGCACAAATTTGGGCAGTGTCTTTGAAGGCGAAAAACGTTTTGACCTGACCCTTAGGTTAGACCAAGAAAGTAGAAAGGACATCTCAAATTTAAAGAACCTCTATGTAGACCTTCCTAGCGGCGGAAAAATTCCATTGAGCGAACTTGCCGAAATTACCTATACAACAGGGGCGGCAAAAATCTCTAGGGACGACACCAAGCGAAGGACCGTCGTTGGGGTTAATGTTCGAAATAGGGACCTACAATCGGTCGTTGATGATGTTCAGTCCATCCTCGATAAAAACTTACCCTTGCCTGTAGGTTATAGCATTCATTACGGGGGGCAGTTTAAAAATTTGCAAAGTGCCAAAGACCGATTAAAAATTGCAGTACCCATTGCGCTGACGCTTATTTTTATCCTCTTGTATTTTGCCTTTAAATCGGTAAAGGAGGCTTTAATCATATATTCTGCCATTCCGCTATCTGCCGTTGGTGGTATCTTACTTCTATGGATCAGGGATATGCCCTTCAGTATCTCTGCCGGTGTTGGTTTTATAGCCTTATTTGGTATTGCCGTCCTTAACGGAATTGTTTTAATAGAACATTTTAAAGAATTAAAGCAAAGTGGAATGAAAAACATAGATGAATTGATCGTACAAGGATCTAAAGACCGCTTACGCGCCGTTTTATTAACGGCCTCTGCCGCAGCACTTGGTTTTTTACCAATGGCCATCTCTACCAATGTGGGGGCAGAAGTACAAAGACCCTTGGCGACGGTTGTAGTAGGGGGCCTTATCTCGGCCACTATTTTGACACTTGTAGTCCTGCCCATCTTATATGCCATATTTGAAAAGGACGACTTAAAAAGTAGCTGGACAAGGAAAATAAAAGGTCAAAAAATAGGGGCTACCGTAGTTCTTATTCTAATTTCCGGACTTTCCTTTGGACAGGAAAAAGCCTTGAGCTATGAAGAAATTCGCAGCATGGCTTTGGCCAATAATGCCGAACTAAAAGCGGCTCATTTACGGGCAGACGAATCCAAGGCCTTAATTGGCTCTGCCTTTAGCTTTGATAAAACGGAAGTCTACTACCAATACGACCAAAATAATATTGCCTTTAACAATGAGCCATTACGGATTTTTGGGATACAGCAAGACTTCCTTTTTCCCACCGTATATTTTGCAGAAAAGCGCGTCTACAAGGCTGCTTATCACTTAGAAAACAGCTATTATCGTATAAAAAGGCAGCTTTTGGAGCAACAAATAGCAACCGACTATCAGGAATTACAGTATGCCAGGCAAAAAGAAAATGCCTTAAAGGAATTAAACGATTTGTATACTAATTTTTCCCGATCGGCCCAACGTAAGTTCGAATTGGGAGAAAGTAATTATTTGGAAAAAATAACCGCTCAGGCAAAACAAAAAGAACTTCACTCTCAATACAAATCAGTACAGGAAGATGCTGAAATCGCTTTTTTAAATTTGCAAAAAACCGTTCAGGCAGACAGCCTTTTTTCAGTAAAAACCGTCCCTTTAGAAAAACTTGTGGTCGCTACTAGTACTATCGAAGAGAATTTGGGGCTGGAGTATTATGAGCACAAGAAAAAATTGTACCGAGCAAAAAAAGGCTTGGAAGGCCAGCAGCTGCTCCCCGACCTAAGTTTTAATTATTTTCAGGGGACCAATCCCTCCTTGGGCGATCATTTATATGGATTTCAGGTGGGGGTGAAAATCCCATTGTTTTTTAGCGGAAACGCCTCCAAAATAAAGGCTTCCAAAATAGCAGAAAAAACTATCATGGCCGAAGCACAGGACTATCGCATACATTTACAAACAAAACAGCACATCCTTTTGGCTAAACTAAGGCAACATGAAGAAAATCTTAGGTATTATGAATCCGAAGGTTTAATCTTAGGAGAAGAAATATTAAAAACGGCCACTTTAAGTTTTAAAAGTGGGGAAATAGACTTTTTCCAATATATCCAAAGTGTAGAAAACGCCTATGGTATTACCCTTTCTTATTTAGAAAGCCTTAAAGCCTATAACTTGACTGTTATTGCTATCAATTATTTATCTATTTAAAAACATTTCTATGAAACATATAGCATTCCTTTTTATAGCTTCACTCCTATTTCTGAATTTAACAGGCTGTGGTGATGCAAAAAACGACAAAGAAACCCAAGAAGACAATTCTACTGCCCTAAGCGGGGAACCGGTGGTAACGATTTCCAAAGAGCAGTTTAAAGAAGGAAAAATGACCTTGGGGTCCTTTAGTTCACAAAACATCCCTACCACTATTCAAGTCTCGGGAACCATTGATGTACCACCCCAAAACAAAGCGGTCATCAGTGCTTTTTCTGGAGGCTATATAAAAAACACTCCACTACTTATTGGCGATACGGTAAAAAAGGGGCAACTCTTGGTAACCTTAGAAAGCCCTGAGTTTATAGAAATGCAACAACAATATTTAGAAGCGGCAGAACAACTCAACTATCTTAAATCTGAATATGAGCGACAAAAAACCCTTTTTTCCGAGAAAATAAGTTCGGAAAAAAGCTTTTTAAAAGCCGAGAGCAACTACAAAATTAATCTAGCCGTTTATAACGGATTGCGCAAGAGATTGCAAATGCTTCATATAGATCCCAAAAAAGTGGAAGCGGGGATATTAAACTCCCAGGTATCCATTTTTGCCCCTATGAACGGTAGTATCACCAATATTTATATCAGTACAGGAATGCATGTTTCCCCCGCCGATAAAATTATGGAAATTGTGAATACAGACCATATTCACTTAGAACTGTCCGTGTACGAAAAGGATATTATGAACATTAAAAAAGATCAAAAAATACAATTTAGAATTCCAGAAGCTACCAAGGACATTTTCGAAGCCAAGGTGCATTTAGTAGGTACTGCAATAGATACGAAAACCCGTACGGTAAAAGTCCATGGACATTTGACAGATCAACAAGGCCATAATTTTTCCTTGGGCATGTTTGTAGAGGCCAGCATTATTACCGATTCTGACAAGCTTAGCGCCATACCCACCGATGCTATTATTAACAAGGAAAACAACCAATATGTATTCCGTTTAAGTTCCGAAACAGAGGAATCCTATTCCTTTGCCATTGAAAAAATAATCGTTGGAAAAAATTACAATGGCTATACCGAAGTTGTCGATAAAGGCGGAGTAAAAGAAGGGGAACAAATTCTGATACAAGGAGGATATCATCTATTAGAGGAATAATAATTCCAGACTAGGAACCTAGTCACAGTATTGCTGCTCTCATAAAAAATACCCAAAGTTCGACTTTGGGTATTTTCTTACAAGATGTGAAAATTAATGAGTATCTTAGTAACTCGACCCGCTAAAAGGGAGCTTTTATGAAAGTCATTATTTTTTTTATCCTTCTACTTTTTCTTTCCTCTTGTCAAGACCATCCTTCCGAAGAAGAAGATATTGCGACCATTACTAATTTGTTCAACACCCAAAAAAAGGCATGGTCCAATAACGACTGGCAGGCCTATATGGACATCTATTCAAAATCTGACTCCCTCGTGTTTTTAAGTGGCTCCAAGGTTATTTATGGATGGGATAAAACATTGGAAAACTATAAGAAAGCCTATCCTACCAAGGAAGACATGGGCACGCTTAACTTTAGCCTTTTCGAAATCTCTAAAATTGACAAGGATACGTATTGGGTGATGGGGCAATATCATTTAAAACGGCGAAGCGGCAATACCGATGGAAATTTCATGGTCTTGTTTAAACGTATAGAAGGCGAATGGAAAATTATCGCCAACACTTCTTGTTAGACCACTGCTGCTACATTACCTGAAACCCATAAGCATAAGGGTCCTCATCGTCTATAATAATAGTATTGTACCCATACACCTTTGCCCACCCCCTAATACTAGGCACAATAGCCTTTATGCCTTCTAAGGAGGTCTCTTCCTCTACCCTGCCAATAAATTTAGACCCGATATAACTTTCATGGATAAACTCCTCACCTAGTTGGAGCCTTCCTTTGGCGTACCACTGGGCCATTCTCGCCGATGTCCCCGTACCACAAGGAGAACGATCGATGGCCTTATCTCCATAAAAAACAGCATTCCTTGCGGTAGCCTCTGGGGAAATGGTTTTTCCCGTCCATAAAATATGGCTCACACTATGAATGGTAGCGTCTAGTGGATGTATAAATTTCTCCGGGTATTTTTTATTTATTTTTTTCCTGATATCCTGACTGTACTGAATTAATTTACTGGCGGAAAAGTCTTGAATTCCCGTAAAATTCTTTTGGGGATCTATAATGGCATAAAAATTCCCCCCGTAGGAAACATCGAAAACCAAGCTTCCTAATTCGGAACAATCTACGGTCAGCTCTTGAGCCGCCAAATACGATTTCACATTGGTAAGTTGTACCCAATCAACCTTATTATTGGTCTGTTGGTATGTTATTTGAACCAATCCTGCCGGGGTTTCCATCTTTAATTTCCCGGGGTTTTTTGGCGAGAGCAAGCCTTCTTCAATGCCTATGGTAATAGCCCCAATGGTCCCATGGCCACACATCGGTAGGCAACCACTGGTTTCCAGAAATAATATCCCAAAATCATTGGCCGGATTGCTGGGCGGGTACAATATACTTCCGCTCATCACATCGTGCCCACGAGGTTCAAACATTAACCCTTTCCGTATCCAATCATACTCTTTTAGAAAATGCTGCCGTTTTTCACTCATAGTATTCCCATTAAGCATGGGGCCTCCCCCGGCAATAACCCTAACCGGATTGCCACAGGTATGTGCATCGACGCAGAAAAATGTTTTTCTTGCCATTGATTTAAGAATTTAGGCGCTACTTAGCTGGTATACCACTAATTTAAGAAATTATAATAGGCCAAAGACTCTTATTGTTAAGGTTAAATTATTCTTAAATTCCTAAGCCAAAAGAGGGATTTATCTGTATAAATAAAACGAAATACTTACAGTTAAAACACCTAGTTAGCTGACTATGTATAAAATAAAGAGGAAACGACGTTTTATAGGCATCCTTCCATACTACAGCAGTAAAGCTCCAACCATTTAATTTTCAATTTGATTATATTAAATTTCCCTATTTTTGACATATTCTGAATTTTATAAAAAAAATTAAATGAAAAAATTATTGTTTGTTGCATTAGGCCTTTCCATGGCATGCAACTCTTCTCAAAAAACAGTGCTTACTCCTATTGAAGAAGCAAAACCAAATTTGGATCCAACTACCTATATGGAGACCATTACGGAAGAGGAGTTAAAAGAACACTTATATATTTATGCTTCGGACGAATTTGAAGGAAGGGACACTGGTAAACCAGGACACCAAAAAGCAGTAGAGTACCTTAGAGCAGCCTATCAGGACCTAGGTATTCCTGCCGCAAAATCGGATGGAGATTATTTTCAGTATGTTCCCTTAAGTATTGCGAAACTACCATTGGGCAATATTACTATTAACGGTAAGACTTATACAAACGGTAATGAAATAGTAAGCTTTACACCGGCAGAAGGTACTTTTGACAATATTGTTTTTGTAAACAATGGTATTGAGGAAGACAACTATTCTGATTACGCTGGACTAAATGTAGAGGGAAAAATTGTCTTTATAAAAGGAGGAGAGCCCAAAAATGCCGACGGTACTTATGTTATTTCCGGTACTACAGAAAAATCTGTTTGGAGCAATCTATCCGAATCTTACGGGAAAAGAATTGAAATAGCCCAAAGCAAAGGAGCCCAGGGGGTATTTTATTACGACCAAGATAACTATAGCCGTTTTCAAAATAGGTTCGAAAAAATTAAAAATAGTGCCCAAGACAGAATGGGCTTAAAAGACGATCAGAACAATAGCTTCGTTAATGTAGTTGTAGATGCTGCGGTGGCCAACAATATCCTTAAGAACATAGCAAAGGAAAACACCCCTAAGGTTATAAACGCTACTATAGCACTAAACTTGGAAAACAGCAATGAAGATGTACTTTCACAGAATGTTGCCGCTATTATTAAAGGTTCTGAAAAGCCAAATGAATATATAGTGATTTCTTCACATTTAGATCATGTTGGTATCGAAGACGGCGAAATTTACAATGGTGCCGATGACGACGGTTCAGGAACAGTAGGGATGTTAGAAATAGCGGAAGCCTTTAAAAAAGCGGCCGATGAAGGAAACGGTCCTAAAAGGTCTATCGTATTTTTACATGTTACCGCAGAGGAAAAAGGCTTGTTGGGCTCTAAGTATTATACAGACCACGATCCTATCTTCCCGTTATCGGAAACGGTTGCCAATTTAAATATTGACATGATCGGTAGAATTGACCCAAAACGTTCGGGAGACAGAAACTATTTATACCTTATTGGCTCTGACAAATTGAGTACGGAACTACATGAATTGTCTGAAGAAGTAAATAAAAAATATACGAATATTGAGTTTGATTACACTTATAACGATGAAAACGACCCAAACCGTTTTTACTACAGAAGTGATCATTACAATTTTGCCAAAAACAACATTCCAATTATTTTTTACTTTAACGGAACCCATGACGACTACCATCGTCCGGGAGATACTCCAGACAAGATCAACTATGATTTACTAGAAAACAGAAGTCGCTTGGTATTTCTAACGGCATGGGAAATCGCCAATAGAGCAAACCGTCTTATAGTAGACAAAGCGGCCAAGTAATATATAATACCTCTTTAAAAGCCTTCATTTTCATGGAGGCTTTTTTTATTCCCCAAACTTTCCCCATGCCGCTTCCGAATCGCCTAAAATCGGTGTACTACAAAGATACTTGGTTATAGATGCATAGGCCTTTGGCGTATTCCTAGCATTCTATTTTGGGCGTTCCCTCCTATGTCGGGCGGGCCCTTGGCTATATCCCTCGCTGCACTTCGGGGATGCCGCCGCGGTCCCTAACACAGCATAATGTAACAATGAATCAAGATAAAAATGTACCAAATAGGGATGATCTAATTTGAAGAATTGATAATGAGCAGATCATTAATCTTGCAAACGCCTGTCCTGTTTAAGTAAAATCATCACTCAAAGCTTTGGTGCAGCCCCAAGTTAATCAGATATAATTCCGCGCCTCCCTGGACCTCATCATATCAAGGTGAAGATTTGGCATAAGAAAGAAATGTAACTATTGATGAAGCTACCAATTAAAGGGTCCTCTACTTTGTAGCTATTGCAAGAGATTCCTTTGTTTTTTTAATGATGTTACACTTAATTTCCCTTATCCCCAGGTCTTATATAGTAAGTTTTAATATTCCAGAAGTCCTTACTCCAGGTCTTATTTCGCCCACTGGCAAGTAAATTTCATCTTCCCACACCAGGGCATTGGTCACTATTTGCGGCAACATAGGCAAGCTTCCTACCTTAGTCCATTGATCATTTTTTGTGTCATACGACCAAAGAATTCTAGAAAAGGAAGTTTCCCGTAACAAAGCCATACTTTCTTTTTGCAAGGCCTCTTCTTTTTCCAGAAGTCCTTTCTGCGGATAGGTTTGGGACGCTTTAATCTCCTTCATTTCTAGCTCTAATGCTTGCCTTTTAGCCAAGTGTTGTTGTTCTCCTCCTGCGCCACCAAAAACAAGAATTTTCCCATCATCCACGGCTAGTACAGGAGCTGCTGCTATAAATCCACCCTCTAAACCAGGAGTATTATTGGTAGGCACATCCTTCCTTTTCGTCCATTTTTTGGCTTGTATATTATATTCATGGACATCAGAAAGCATTACGGTACTAGGAGTAGCGTCTTTCTGAAACGACGCACCGCTCATAACATACAAACAATCATCTGTACCATTGTTTTGGCCAATAACAACGGCTTGGGTCCTACCAATTCCAGGGAATTGTCCAAGAGGCTCCCATTGTTGCTTGGTTGTATCTACGGACAAGTCTAATGCAAATATATTATTGCCAGCATTCCCCCCAATTTCTTGTTGTCCGCCAACCACATAAACAACATCTTTGATGACACAGGCCGACATATTGCATAATGGCACTGGCAGGGCAGGCATTTCGGCTACCAAAATGTTTTTATGCTCACGGTCCCAAGAAAGGCGAAACACCTCCTTAAAGACCTCTTTTCCATTATCGCCACCTATACAAACAATTCCATTGTCGGTAGATACAGAAACCCCGTAGCCTATAGGCCGCGGTAGTCTTACAGCTATATTTTGTACCCAATGATAGCCATTATCATCGCTTTGAAGCGCATAAATAGTATCGTACCATACTTTTTTTCCACCTTCCCATAAATCCTTGTCGGGAAAATTAGCTCCGCCAGCGATGATCATGAGTCCGTTATGTATTCCGCTAAAACAACCGTTCAATCCTTTTTCAACAGGAATATTGGCAACTGTAGTCCCCACCATAAGTCCATTATTTTATGATTACTATTAAATAATTTAATTCAGACGAAACGGAATACATAACGCACTATTCTATAACAGCAATACTATTGCCCTTTATTTTTAAATACCAAACTGAACAAGTAACCAAATCCAAAACAAGAAGCGACCCCGATCAGAGAATACATTAAAAAGTTAATAGGAGTATATACACTTATGTACCATAATAGTATTCCACTTAAGACCAAACCTATCAAGGTTCCGGTTGCATTGGCGCGTTTTGTAAGCATTCCCAATAGGAACATTCCACCGAGTCCTCCTGTGAACAGTCCCAAAAATCTATAAAACTGATCCCAAAGCGACTTTATATTGGAGTTGGCCATCCACAAGGCAAGAATCACCCCGATCACCCCTACTATCACAGTGGCTATACGGGCCACTTTAAGTAGTTTTACATCACCAATTGTCGGATTATAACGCTTGTATAAATCGTTACAAAATGCTGTAGAAACAGAGTTTAAGCTACTACTAATACTAGACATGGCCGCCGAAAAAATTCCCGCTATCAATAGCCCCGAAATACCTACCGGTAGTTCTTTAACAATATACCATGGAAAAAGAGAATCGTTGTTTGAAATTGCCGGGGAAAGGTGTTCTGGCATTTCAGAATAAAAAATAAACAACAACGAGCCGATACCGAAGAATATAATCGTGGCAGGCAAGGTCATTATGGCATTGGTATACAAAGTCTTTTGGGAATCTTTAATACTCGAACTCGTCAAATAACGTTGCACAATAGTTTGGTCAGTACCTTGCGTCACCATAGCCGAGGCCAGCCCCCCAATAAACACCACCCAAAAAGTAGAATCGGTAAAATTGAGGTCGAAGTTTACTATATTAAATTTTTCCTGATCAGAAACATAGGTGATCATATCATTAAAAGGCATCTCGGTATGCAATAGCACCCATACGATCGCCACGATACTTCCTCCCATAAGCACCACTACCTGTAATACATCGGTCCAAATAACTGCTTCAATACCCCCAAAGGTGGTATACAGCACACATAGTAGTCCCATTAATAGAATACAGGTTTCTACAGAGATACCCGTTACAATGGAAATAGCCAAAGAAGGTAGCAATAATACAATCCCTATCCTTCCTAATTGGAAAAGAATAAAAGAAATACTCCCGATGGCCCTGGCCAAATAATTAAACCTTCTCTCCAGGTATTCATAGGCCGTAGAAATATTGAGCTTATTGAAAAAAGGAATAAAAATAAAGGCGATTACTGGCGTAATAGCAATAGCGGCAATGTTTAGGAGAAAGAAAGACCAGTCCGTAATAAAGGCCTTTGCTGGGATAGCCATAAAGGTAATGGCACTTAACAGCGTTCCAAAAACACTCAAGCCCGATGCCCACCAAGGAATACGCCCGCCTCCTATGAAATAATCGTCCGTAGATTTTTGTTTTCTGGCAAAATACACTCCGATCAACAATGATATTAATAGGTACAATACCAATACCGCATAATTCAGAGCCCCAAAGGCATGCGTAGCTTCGAATACTTTTAAACTATAAACGTTCGGTGTTCTGATGCCAGGTGAAACTTCACCAGACACCAATAATATATCATTGGCTTCCTTTATCCCTAAGGTGGTCACCGGTATCTTTATCGCTAAAGTATCGTATACAAACCACTTTTTAGTGATGCTATTATAGGCTATCACTTCATTACTAAACCCTGGGTGGTTATTTAATATGTCGTCTCTTTTAGCGATTAAGCTTTGAACTATACTATCATTTTCTTGGGCATTTATCTTTAAAGCCAAGCTTTCGAGTTGATCGAATAATATTTCATCAGAACCACCGTAGACCAAAATCCCCATAGATCCACTGGTTTCTGCCGTTGCCCCCATGAGTACCCTAGCTTTCCCATCGATCATTAGGTCGCCTTCCTCTATCCAATTTTTCTTCTGTAGGTCATAAGAAAGATAGGTGGTCAAGGCTTGTGATTTTTTTCCCTTTACCTGGTTTCTACCACCGATTAAGAATATATTTTTTGAATTTGAAGTTTCCTGTACTGCCATGGCATGTACGGCTCTCGGGGCTCCAGGAAAATCTTTAAGCTTTTCCCAGCTTCCTTTTTTAGATACCTCCAAGCGATAAAAAGAATTGGTACTGCCTTCCTTGTTCATCCCTCCGGCGACATACACGTACCCATCAACCAAAACGGCTGTAGTGTAGGCCAATGGTTCTGGCAAATTGGGATAATCTATGATATCTATATCCTTTTTGGCACTATTATAGGCCAGCAAAAAGACTTTGTCACTAACGAGGTCCTTGTTGTCTCCTCCGATAACTAAAACCCCATCTTCGGTAGACACGGATGCCCCATAGCCTAAGGGTATTGGCAGCTTTTCTGAAGACAACCGCCAGGTATTGTTTTCTAAAATGTAAATAGACTGGTGCCATTTCTTGGACCCACCCTCCCATGGTAGTCCAGAAGGGAAGTTTGCACCCCCACCCACAATAACTACATCTTTATGAATGCCACCTATCATTCCGGCATATCCCAAGGATACTTCTCCAGAGACTTCGGCAGGCAAACTGGGCAAATTGGTTATTTGTATTTTTGATGCCTCCTGTCCAAATAAAAAGGAGGAAAACAAAATAGTGATTACCAGTGAATATAAAATTCTAGTTACTTTCATAATAAAAAATAATTTCCGTGACTTTTGAAGCGACAAGATAGTAAAACAAGTATTATGTATAACATATTAAATTGTTTTTATTTTAACATCACTTTCTATTACTGAATGCCTTAAGAGAAAATCCCTAAAGAAACCAGTCTATCATATAGGGCGTTGCTACTGCAGTTACAATTCCATTTACACACATAGCCAAGCCGCTATAGACACCGGTCAACTTGCCCTCTTCCAAGGCCCTTGCCGTGCCAATACCATGAGCGGCCGTCCCCAATGCGGCTCCTAAGGCCGATTTACTGGTAATTCCCAAGAGTTTAAGAATCGCGGGGCCAAAGGCATTCCCAAAAATACCAACAAGAATAACTATCCCGGCCGTAATTTCCGGAATCCCCCCTATAATTTTGGAGACCTCTATAGCAATAGGGGTAGTAACGGATTTGGAAGCTAGGGACTTTACAATAACCAGGGGCACATTAAAGAGAAGTAAAATAAGGACAACGCTAACAATACTCATAAGACCACCTACAATAACCGCTATAAAGAAAGGAATAAAATCGTTCTTTATCTCCTCGTATTTTTCATAAAAGAACACTCCCAAGGCCACGATAGAAGGACCAAGGAAAAAAGTCAATAAATCCCCGCCCTTATTATAGGCGTCTATATCGATCTTAAAAACCACCAGTACTACAATAATAGACAAGGTAGCCATCAGCACTGGATTGAAAATGGCCAAGGGTATTCTTTTTCTAAGGGCATTGGCCCCAAAAAAAGCTAATAAGGTAATAAAGACACCGAAAATCGGACTTTCGAACAAATTATCCATTTTTACCGAATTTTTGAAGAATGATAGCGGTCAGGTATAAAGTAATCACCGCACTAACCACCACCGCTATGGCAATATACAGCCAATAGGCTTGTATCAGTTCAAAATAAGCGAGCAAGCCAACGCCATATGGGATAAAAAATAACACCAAATATTTAAGGAGCTTATCCGAGGCAGGTTTCACTGCGCTGAGTTTAATGAGGCCAAATTTTAAGGCGAAAAATATTAAAAACATCCCCACAATATTCCCCGCTATGGGTATATGAAGAACTTCCTTTAAAAATTCACCTAAAACTAAAAAAGAAAAAATATACAAAAGCGATTTTACCATGGCGGTTTGGCTGGATTAGGTTTTAAAAACGATTTGCAAGAAACATTTTTAAATTATAAACTCCCGTTATTTCTCAAAAAATTTTCGAGGAATAACGGGAGTAATAACAATGTACTTATCTAAGAATTAGCAGCACCTTATGAAAATACTTATAAGGTATTACCTCATTACTTTGTAGAGGCTTGCTGTTTTGCTTCAATATTTTCAAAACTTTTCCAACATTGGAACATAGCTCTAGGCACGTGGAAACATCCCTTCCATTTCCCTCCTTTTAAGGTTAGCAAAGGTCTCCCTTCCCTATTGAGATATCCAAACCACTCCCCATTCTCGGCATCGGAGAAATGTGACCAGGCATATTCGTGTACCTTTTCGTACCATGCCCATATTTTTTGGTCTCCGGTTTGCTCATATGCTTTGGACAAGGCCACCAAAGTTTCTAAATGTACCCACCATAGTTTTTGATCCCATTCTAATTGTTGCAGCGGTTTCCCTTTGGCATCCAGAAAATAGAAAATTCCACCGTTCTCTTCGTCCCAACTATATTCTAAAATATTTAGGATGACTTTGTTTGCTTTTTCTATCAGATCCCTGTCATTTTTTCTAACCCCTATATCAATCATAAACCACATGGCTTCTATACCGTGGCCCGGATTTAACAATCTGCCGTTATAACTATCTTCCAAGGAACCGTCGAGCCTTACATTCTCATAAATAATACCGGAATCTTTTTGCAAAAACACCTCCATGACTTCCTGCACACTGAAGTTGATGGTTTTTTCTATTTCTTCCTTATCCAGAACATCCTCTAATTCTAACACTAGGTTAGACAAGATCATGGGCAAGGAAAAGCCTTTTAAAGGCCGTGCATCCGTATTTTTCTCATAGCCCCCCTTAGGATTGTCCTTTTTCTTTAGAATGTTATAATAGGTTTGTTTTGCCAAGGCTCTTATCTCCTCGTCTCCTGTAGCTTTCGCATATTGGCTAAAAGCCATAGCCGCGAAGCAGTCAGAAAATATATTATAAGGCTGTACCAATGGTTTTCCCTCCTTGGTCACCGAAAAATAAAAGTTCCCATCTTTATCCATTCCGTGATTTCTGATAAAATCTATTCCGGATTTGGCAATTTCCAACCATTTTTCATTTTTCTCTACTTTATTATAGAGCATAGAAAATGTCCATGCTTGTCGCCCTTGGAGCCACATAAATTTATCCGTATCATACACTTCCCCTTTTTGATCGAGACAGGTAAAATATCCGCCATTTTCTTGGTCCAGGGAATGCTTTTCCCAAAAAGGTACCACATCGTTTAGCAAGGTCTGCTTATATAGTTCTGAATATTTCATTTGGATTATTTATGTTATACATAATACAAATCTAAAAACTTTTCTTATATTACAGTACTTCTTTAGCGTTAAATACTTAAGAATATAAAAAAGACCGTTATCATTATTAATAAGATTCTTACTTTTGCCTTTCGCCAATCGATTTTCGATAGTAATCGACAAAAGAAAATGCATCCCTAAATATGAGTAAGCTACCATCAATAAAACCATTAGAGAACGTATCCTTAGTAGACAAGGTTGAAGCCCGTTTATTGAAATTTATCAAAGAGAACAATTTAAAGGCCGGAGATTCTGTTCCCAAGGAAATGGAATTTGCAGAATCCTTAGGAGTTAGCAGGACTGTTGTACGCGAAGCTTTTTTAAGATTGCGGACCTTGGGGATCATTGAATCTAAGAAGCACCGCGGGATGATTATTACTAATCCCGATATCATGAATAACTTTGAGCGAATGCTAGACCCTGTCCTTTTAGGTTCTGATACGTTGAAAAATTTATTTGAATTACGATTGATTTTAGAAATGGGGATGGCCGACTTTCTTTTTCAGCACAAAACGGAGAAGGATATGCAGGAGCTCGAAGAAATTGTAACCTTAGAAGAAGAAACCAGCTATAATAAAAACGCCTTCTCATTGGACAAGGAAATTGCTTTTCACGGCAAATTATATGAAATGTCTAAAAATGATATTTTAAAGAAATTCCAGGATCTTTTACTTCCTGTATTTGAGTATGTACACCTGAACGACCCCAACTTAAATGACTACGAATACTCTAGCGGACAATTTGTTACCCACAGAATGCTAATGGACAATTTAAAGGTAGGGACACCAGATACTTTCCGGGTAGCCATGCACCGCCACCTTGAACCTCATTTTGATAAGATTTTTAATAAGAAAATAAAATAGCGGCAATAGCCGCTATTTTTTTTGCATCAGCCCCAAGATTCGGATCAAGCTTAAAAGTTGTGTGTAGTTGAAATAATCAGGCACCACAATAACAATAATCTACCTTTGATCAGGCCTTTCAATACTTTTTTCCATTGATGAAAAAAGTATTCAAAAAAATCTAGGCTGATTTCTCCTTTCTTGAAATCTTCGGATTTTCCACCGCCGCAGCGCCCAGGCCGCTTTCACTAGGGTGAAATGCTCTTTGGACGCCTTCCATAAACCAATGTGAAAACCCCTTGATTTACTACCAAAGGAGAAAGTAGGCCGAAAACTTTTATTAGACGCCACTTGTGTGGTCTTCCCAACCTGCAGATCGCTAAAGAAGGACTAAAGCTATTGCTTAAATTTTAGATTTACGAAATCCTTTAAAAAACAAATAAAAACCACTTTAGATAAATTGAAAGAGCATTTGGTTGAGGTGAAAGGTATAAAATAATTGAAATCCGATGAATAGATCCTACTCAAAACCAACATTAATCATAAACACAATGATTAGTCATGATCCCAAGATTCCTGCTCTGTTTCTCGGCCCGAGCCAATTGTAGCTACTCTTTTTCTCTCTAGTACAAGGATTCATTTGTAGTTATTTGTTTTTTATAACCATCAATTGTAATTCGCGTAGCTCAATTCATATTTGCGAGCAGTTGCCTATAATGCTTATTTCAAACTCCAAATTGGCCATTGATACTTGAATGCCGCGTTAGGGACCGCAGCGGCATCCCCGCAGCGGAGCAAGGGATATAGCGGAGTGCCCGACCGACGAAGGAGGGAACGCCCAAAACTTTTTGATAGAAACGAAAGGGCTATACCTCGAAAAAACATAGGTTATGCATCACACATTGTTTTGATTTAACTCCAAAAAAAAACAGCTTTAACCTTGGATGGCTAAAGCTGCATTTCTTAAATCCTATATTTTCTTACTTTCTACCTTTCTTAGAAGGCTTTTTATACTTATCCTCTCCGTCTGTCAACCACTTCAAAGAAAAGCTTACAAATGGGTTTTTAGTATAATCGTCCTGCTCAAAGAACAATCCAATATCACCATTTTTTAAGATAGTCATAGAAGAATAAGCAGATCCACCGGTATAAATAGTCTTCCCTTCAGACCATGTTTTACCTTCATCATAACTAACACGCACGGTCATGTTCTGTCTTCCTTTTTCCATTTTGGCGTTAGAGAAAAGCAAACGGTTTTTATTATAACCATCCTCAATAGAAGTATAACGTACGATACTGGCATTACAGCCCGGATCTATTAACTGTGGCTCTGGCGTAGTAGTCCAAGTTTTGCCCTCATCGTTAGAAAGGTGAACATAACGCATTCCGCCTTTGTTTACCCTAGCATTGATCATCCAAGTACCATCGGCCAATTCCATAACCTTAGACTCATCAGCCGGCTGAATAGGCGTATCGATAAGGTACCAAGACTTTCCATGGTCGTCACTAGCGAATAAATGTAGCCCGCTATTTAGGTTTACCATAGTATGCAATAACTTGCCAGATCTTGTTTGTATACCACGTCCTGAAGTAATGAATTTAAAATCCTTATGCCATTCTGGTTTGGCAATTTCCGGAGTAATATCTCTTGGCTGTGACCAAGTCTTTCCGTTATCGGAACTCGTTACTACGTGAAAATAATACACATCTTTCTCCTTGTCCAAATCCATATAGTTATAAAACATAAATATTTCTTTGGTCTCGGCATCCACGATCATGGAAGGATCGGAAACAGACTGTCCGTATGGCAAGTTTACCACAGTTTCGGTATCGGTCCATGTTTTTCCGTTATTACTACTTCTTTTAATAACGATATTAATATCCTTGCTCCATTTTAAATCGCCACATCCTGGTACTCTTTCATCAATAGCAGCAATAAGATCGCCATTGGGTGCCGTTACAATAGCCGGAATTCTAAAACATTCAACACCTTCTACGTTCGCAGCGTTAAATAGGTCTTGATATACCTTTACGCCATCAGCAATCTTATGTGTTTCTGTTTGCGCCTGTAGCACCATTGAGGTGCAAATTAATAATCCGAAAAAAATCTTTTTCATACTCAACATGATAAATTTAATTTATATAATAATAACTGTTCTTACTCGTACATTTCATTAAGATCGGTAGCCGCTAGGTCTTCTAAAAACTCGCCTATATTTTGTACCGATCGATCGAAAAAGGCCTTTCCATTTTCCTTATTGGCCAGTTTCGGATTTCCCACTCCAGTATCCTCGGTTACTTTTGTCCATTGCCGTTGTGCGGTCACCCATCCTTCTTTCAATCCTTTTATTTTAAAGGTTTTCCCTATTCCCGAACCGGCTTCTTCCAAAGGCAACACCAACTCTGGTGTCAAATGCATTACCACGGCAGTTTCGAGTTCCCCGGCATGATCGCCAGGCTCCTTAAAATAGTCCTTGGAATCGGCTGTATTCCACCAGTTTAGAGCACAAACAAATACCTCCGGAAAAGCAATACTCAGCTCTCGGATAAATTGTTTAAAATTGTTACCTCCATGCCCGTTGACGATAACGAGTTTATCTATATTGTGCGCTGCCAAAACTTCTACGACATCCTTTAACACAGCATATTGTGTACTAGGACTCATATTCATACATAGCTTTACATCCATTTGCCCTGTATTTACGCCAAATGGGATGGTGGGCAACACTACTGTTTTGGCCCCTTTGCTCCACGCCAATGCTGCCGCTGCAATAGCTACATTTTCCGATAAAATATTATCCGTGGCATAGGGCAAATGATAGTTATGGGCTTCGGTAGCTCCCCAAGGCAATATCGCTACCTTATAATCCGTGTCTTTTACAGATTTCCAATTGTTGTCCGCTAAAACGTAGGGTCTCACATTCTGTGCCATCTTTTAATTTTTAATTTATTTAGAGGCGATTTACGCCCTAATATTACTCCAATCCCAACTGATTGTAAACATCTTAATACTTTTAAAAACACTTCCTTAAAAGAAAGTTAATTTACCGATTATTATTATCGTTGAAACCTAGAGTATATCGCACTTTCGCACGTTTTTACAAGGACACCCTACCGACCAAACAGCTGAGCTCTTAACATCAATTCACCAAAGGCTTAATGACCTTTTTCCAACGCTTATACCCCTTAGGAGCTAAATGCAAGCCGTCATAGGTATATTTTGGTTTTAAAACGCCTTTAGCGTTTCTAAAAGCCCGGTGGAGATCTATATAGCTCACCCCCATTTCCTCAGACAGGGTTTCGAGTCTTTTATTGACCAACAGAATTAGCTGCTGATTGCTTTTATGGCCCGAAAATTTATCGCCCACCTGTGGATTTACCGGTAGAATACTCTGTACGAATATTTGAGTATCTGCAGACGCCTCCTGAATTTTGCGCAACAATACAGTTACATTTTCTACAACTTCATCGGCAGATTTCCCTCTGGCCAAATCATTGGTCCCAACAAGCAAGAATATTTTCTTTGGTCTGGACGACGTCACTTCTGATAGCCTATTTAAAATGCCGTCGGTTACATCGCCACTAATACCTCTGTTGACGACGTTTTTATTTGGAAACATTGCCTTCCAATCGCCTCCTTCGGTGATACTGTTCCCTAGAAAAATTATTTCACCCTCCGTGTCCGGCGTATTTTCGAACATTGCTTTTCGTTGATAGTAATGCTCAGAATATTTTTGGGCATTTATGGCTACCGTAAAAAGACAACAAAGGATAAAAATTAACAACTTACTCATAAGGTAACACTTTGATTTATAACTAAAAAGAAGCGTCGTAAATTAAATCTTTCACTTCTCGTACATTCGTTCCATTTATTTCTACCGGAACACAACTAAACATCCACTTCCATGAATTTCCTCCATGTGGAATTTTTAACAGGACGGTATTCCATCCTTTGTTCAAATTAACCAGCGTCGGTTTTCTATAAAAGTAATCTTCATCGATAAAGGGTATTTCGTCCGTGGCCGATCCTAAGTTTGGCTGTTTCCAAGTTGGTGGCAATACCGGCGTATCGTTCACCCATATTTTTGGCTCGGTAAAATGCCACTGCCCTATTTTCGGCGATGGCCCTCCTCTTCTACCTCCAGAGCGCGACCATCCTTGAAAGCCTATCCAGAATTCCTGTAGCCTATTATTTGGTGAGTAAATTCTCGTATAAGCATAATAGGTGCCAGATTTTGCTTCCGTAAAAGCGGGGAAATTAAAGAAATGCTTTAAGTGTACTGTACCCCCAACAGGATCGTCATTCCATTTGTATTCCGTCCCATCGAGCTCGTAAGCCGATTTAATTTCCTCCTCTACCGGAAATTTTTTAGCAAAATCGCCTTCATGGTCAAATGGACCAATAATTTTCCAAAACTTATCTGTTTGCCTTATATAAGGAAACTCTTTATCCTCAAAATATAGGTCCCTATGAACAAGAACTTTATCTTCAAATTCCTTGAAGGCCATAAATTCTTTCGTATTTTTTGCCGGTAATTTTGCCCAATACTCAGGATAGTCCTTTTCTTTTCCTCTCCAAATGGCTTCGGAGTAAAACACAAGGGACGGATAAATAGGGTTTTGCCTTAGAATATCGCGCTCCTCCAATACATTATTATCGGGCCATGCCCCTAATATACCTCCCAAGGCCAAAGAATCTCCTTTAGGCTGCCTGGCGGGCTGTTGGAAAAACAATCGAGCCATGCCCGCAAAAGGATCTAAGTGATTGATGTAATTACTGCGAGAATCTATAAAACGATGCCCTTTTCGTCCTTCATGGTATGCCCATAATTGGTTGATGGAAGTACTATCTTCCGGAATAACAATGCCTTCTTTCCAAACAATAACTTCCCTGTTCTGGCTTTTTATATGCTCCATAATAGCCAAGATCATTTCATCTTCGACATATTCGGCTTCATTTCTCACTTCATCGGTTCCTATATGGATATAGGGCATCTCTTTTTCATCGGCCAAACCGCACAACTCACTAAAAAGATCTAAAAGAATAGGCAATACCCTTTCATCTTTCATGGTCTTAATTCCCAAACCTTTTCTAAAGGCATCGGTATGTCCAGGAATATCTAACTCGGGTATAACCGTTATATACCGCTCTTTGCAGTACGCTAAAATTTCTTTAAAATCTTCCTGTGTATAGTATTTGCCTACCCCTCTACTAAAGGCCTCATCGGACTGTAATTGGGGATACAACTTGCTTTCTAAACGCCAACCGGGATTATCGGTTAAATGCCAGTGGAAAGTATTGTATTTATATAGGGCAAGGATATCTATTTGCTCTTTTAGCTGCGCTACACTTTGGAAGTTTCTTCCGGTATCGTGCAAAAGACCTCTAATTTCAAAAACTGGCCAATCCTTTATTTTTACTTGTGGTAACATCCACTGGCCCTGCTTCTTTCGCAGGAGTTGCTTAAAAGTCTGTAATCCGTAAAAGGCTCCTTGAGGAGTATAGGCAGTGATCACAATTTCTTTCCCGACACTTAACGTATAGCCTTCTTTTTTTTGGGAAGCATTAAAATTATCGCTTTTTATAAGTTTTACCGCCAAGCCATTCTTACTTATAGCTATTTCTTGCTCCGTAAAAAACGGTGCTAAGGACATCCCTTCCTTTAAAAAGTCATTCCCTTTTATATCAATGGACTTAAAGCGTACTTCTTTTTTTCCGTACGCCAATTCCTGTGGCGTGGGAATTAGAGGATACTTTTCTTCAAGTGGGGTATTAATGATATGATTCGCATAGCTTGTGAAAGTTAAAATCAAAAACAAGCCTGCATAAATGGTTCCTAAAACCTTAAAGGCCGCCTTTTTTTTTATAAGAGGCTGGCTTTCATCAACATATTTTAAGTATTTCTTCATTTTTCAGGTTTTGGTTTAATTGGTCACATTAGAAAAGGTTGCGGCAGGCAACTTTTCTTTATTAATTAGATTGCCATCGGTATAAGAAGTGTATCCATATCTGACATATCTAGGTTTTTTTATTTTTTTTGATGTAAGTAACAGCACGTTCTTTTTGATCCTAGCCTTGGCGGGCACAAAAACCTTATCGGCTCCGGCTATCTGAATATCGCGCAACGCCTCTCCGTCTGAAGTGCCAAGGCCTTCTCCAAAAAGAAAATGTACTTCCAAGGTATCATCTTTTACGTTGACAAAATCGAACAAAGGTCCAGAATATGGTATATTCATCCCATAATTTTTTGCCAAGGCCGTTTTGGCCAATCGTTTTCCGAGCACCCATTTTTGTTTGGGATGCACATCGGTGGGGTGTCCTACATCCGAAGACACCACCATCCCTGTATTAGGAATGTCCAATAATTTTCTTTGGGAATCTCTAAACGCCCCCCAACCAGGCCTATTGATACTGCTAAGCTGCACATAATTAAATGGCATATTTGGATTATTCCAATGATTTCTCCAATCGCGCACCAAAAGGGCAAACAATCTGGAGTGCAACTGCTCTCGCTCTGCATTCGATTCGCCCTGGTACCAGATAACACCTTTGATAGGATAGTTTTTTATAGGATTAATACCGGCATCAAACAACATGGTAGGATCAAACGGATGTCTTGCTTTAACGCCTGACTCCCGCATATTCTGCATATTTTTTGCCTTGCGTTCATTTACCCATGGCTGCACAAGAGGGTGTTTGTGGGTATCGTTTAGCAAACTAATGGTTTCATGGGTTGTTTCCATGGCCTCCCTACTAATCCAACTTTGGGTGGTCGCCCCACCCACGGCGTTACATATGACCCCAATAGGAACATTTAATTGCTTTTGAAGATGATAGGCATAGGAGTAGGCTACGGCAGAAAAATTGGCCAACTCCTCCCCCGAGGCTTTATTCCACCCGGATGCTTCAAAATAATTTGCCGCATTACAATTTTGCAGTTCTTCCCTGGAAAAACTATGGTTGGAGGTTTGCGCCTTGCCATCCATAGAAAACAAAAAAACCTTGGTATTTAAGGAGTCTTTTAAAATAGTACGCCCCTGCTGGTCCTCTCTGACCTTAAAATCCATATTAGATTGTCCCGAGGCCAACCATACTTCACCTACATATACCTCCTTTATATTAACAGCCCCCGATTTTTTAGAATCTATAGTGAGTTTATAAGGTCCACCCGCCTTTTGTGATGGAAACTGAACACTCCATTCCCCATGAACAGACACTTTGGTTTGCAGTAATTCCCCATTAAAAGCAACACTAATCTCGTCCAAGGCATTGGCCGACCCGTGAACTTCTATGGGCAGGTTTCTTTGAAAAACCATGTTTTCGCCAAATAGCAAGGGCAGCTTTATGTCTCCATAATCCCCACTGATATAGCGATACATTTTATTGGCAATGATAGCAGCCCCTTCTTTGGCGGGGTGCAGATCATCTGCATAGTATTCCGGAAATCTATACAAGGGTTCATGCAAGTCAATTACATCAACCCCGGCTAGATCTTTCACTATTTCTATTTTAGCTTGAATTTCCTGATAATTTTCGCGCATCCCTTCTTCAAACCAATGATGACCAGAAAAAGAAGGACTCATTTTGGAAATCACCACCCTGGGTCGTGAAGGCAGCTCGCGATACGCCTGAATAAAGTCTAAGTAATCCTGTACAAATTCTTCCTTATGATCGGGCCAATTATTATTGCCTTGATCGTTTAGCCCTAGGTGAATAATCACCAGGTTCGGCATAAAGGATTTGGAGGCTTCAAAAACAGGCTTATCCCAATAAGGTTTATGACCATTCTTAAGCAATGTTGCCCCAGGAAACCCAAAGTTCATCACCTCATACCCATCGCCCAATAATTGCTGCAAGCGGTAGGGATAAGAATTCACTTCACGCTGCTCGACTCCTGTACCATAGGTTACACTATTCCCTACACAAGCAATCTTAACTTTTTGTGCTTGCAGGGAAAAAACCAAAAAAAAACCAATCCAAACTAGATTTCTCAAGACAATTAATTATCAGGTTTCAGGAAAATCTATAAGCATTATAAAATTTCCTGAAAATAAACAGCTTTACAAATTTTCAACAAACTATACCTTAGCGGTATGAGACATTATATCCAACGCCTCCAATTCTGCCTTAGCTTCTTTTAATTGAGCTTCGGAAAGAGTAGTATGCGGGAATCTACTTGGTCCACAATCGATCCCTAAAACTTTCATAAATGATTTTGCCGCTCCGTTAAAGCCACCTTTAGCGTTTAACACATCGACAAACTTCATAGATTTTGCTTGTAATGTTGCTGCCAATTCGTGATCACCTTTATTAAAAGCCTCTAACACGGCTAAGTATAATGGTGCTAAATGATTATAGGTACTTCCTACCCAACCATCGGCTCCAAAAGGCAAACTCGCCAAGAAAATCTCGTCAAAACCAAATAAAATATTTGCAGAACCATTATTGAAGTCCTTTGCGTATTTATAATCGATTAGATTGTTATTGGTAAATTTAATTCCAGCTAAATTCGGAATCTGCGGTGTTGCTAATTCCAAAAACTCGGCCATTGAGAAATTTGCACCGGTCAAGACAGGAATATGGTAATAGTAAAATGGAAGGTCTGGCGCACAGGCAGCAATTTCCTTACAGTATGCAATCAGCTTATGAATATCTGACAACCTAAAATAATAAGGTGCCAAAACAGCAATTCCGTCCATGTTATGATCGGCAGAATGTCTTGCCAAATCCTTGGCTACTTCTAAACTGGTGTCTCCAACATGATTGATTACAAAAAAATCTTCAGGCTTATTTTGGCCCCAAGCTTTTGCTATATCTTTTCTTTCCTCAACGGTCAAGGAAGTAAAATCTCCGGTAGAACCATTAATAAAAGCACCTTTAACACCATTTTTCTTTAAAAATTTCCCATATTTAGGAATTATATCTAAATTTAGCGAAGTATCCTCGTGCATAGGGGCATACGTCGCAGCAATAAGTCCATTCATCTTTTTTGTATTTAATATGTATTACATAATACAAACATACTCAAAGATTTTGAAGCGTACAACATAAATTCACACCAATTTACGCGACACCCATTAATCTTTTTTAACATTTATAGCGCTTCCAAGAAACAATCTAACCTTCTTAGCGCTACCACCTTACATATCTCTACTTCCGAACAATTACACATTGAAATACAGCTACTTAAAGGTATTAATAACATTTATTACATATAATGGACGGTTATTAAAAATCAAACAAGTTAAATGCGCAAGAAAATATTCTAAATATTTTGTTAATAATATTTTTTTCTTTAGTATTGCATTATGTAATACATAATAACTAACAACATGAAACAAAAAAACAAACTAATTCATTACGTACTTACGGTAGCAGCTTTCTTGCTATTTAGCGGTACGTATGCACAAGAAAAAACAGTCACCGGGACTCTTTCCGATGGCAGTGGACAACCCCTTCCAGGGGCAAACGTTTTGGTAAAGGGAACCACCACAGGTACCCAAACTGATTTCGATGGTAACTATTCCATCCTAGCCAGTCCAAACGATGTATTGGTATTTAGTTACCTAGGGTTTACGACCCAAAACATAGTGATAGGAGACAAAACTGTCATCAATGTTACTTTATTAGAAGACGCTTCAGTTTTAGATGAAGTAGTTGTTACTGGTTACGGTAGTCAGACTAGGGGAACCTTAACCACATCGGTTTCTAAATTAGACACTGAAATTTTGGAAACTTCTACGAGATCTAATGCTGCAACGGCCTTACAAGGTACCATTGCTGGTCTTAGGGTTACCAACAATACTGGTCAACCGGGTGCTACACCTTCTATCGTATTACGTGGAGGTACCAATTTTGACGGATCTGGTTCTCCGCTAATTTTAATTGATGGAATCCCAGGTTCTTTTTACGCCTTAAACTCTGATGATATTGAATCTATTGAAGTATTAAAGGATGCTGCGGCCACCGCTATTTACGGTGCTAGATCTGCCAATGGAGTTATTTTGGTAACGACTAAATCTGGTAAAACAGGAAAATCCTCTATTAACTATAAATACAAGTATAGTATCAATGAGGAAAGAAATGGTCAAAAGTACTTAAGCGGCGCCGATTTCTTAAACTACAACAGACAAGGACATGCCTATTCTGAACAAACACGTGGGAACCCAAACTTCATCCGTCAGTTTATCAATGGAGACAACTCTTTTGGTATCGGAGGAAACACAACCAATTCTCCTTTCACCACTCAGTTGTTAACAGCAGACAACCAATACTTATTAAACCAACCAGGATGGAAATCCATTCCTGATATTTTAGATCCTAGCAGACAGATTTTATTTTATGACAATAAAAATGTAGGCGACCGTATCTATCAAGACAGTGCTACAAAAGACCATTATTTATCTTTTGACGGTGGTAACGAAGACGGAAACTACTACTTAGGTCTTGGACTTTTAGATAATGACGGTTTAATTTTAGGATCTGGATTTAAAAGATATTCAGGAAAATTTACAGGGTCTTATAAAATTACTGACAACGTAAAAGTAAACTCTAATGTTTTATACTCTCACTCTAACTTAAGTTTAAGTCCATTGGGAGGTGATGATACGGTATTTAGAAGGTTCCAAGGTCAGGCCCCTACTTCTAGGGATTACGACAACAACCCTGACGGTACATGGTCCGATGTTTATGCAGTAGGACAAAACCAAGGTTTTGGTAACCCATTGTACTATCAAGATAAATTTGTTAGAAAAAACTTAGAACAACGTTTATCGGCTTCGGTTGGTATCGACTGGAGCATTTTAGATGAGTTAGTACTATCTGTAGACGGAAGTCACTTTGCCATCAACAATCACAACGAGAGCTTTAACAGGGCTTATAGAGTAGGAAGTACTACTGGACCTTTACGTACAGCACGTGAGGCTTCGGTTAGCTTAGGCAGAACTTTAAGAAATCAGTTGACTGGTACTTTAAATTATAACAAGTCATTTGGTAACCATAATTTCAATGCATTGGTTGGAACAGAATACTACAAGGACAATTTCTTTACAACCTCTGCTGGAACAAGAAATTCTCCTACAGACTTAATTGAAACTTTGAATGCAGGAGCAGAAGCTGATGGTATTCCTTCTAGTTTTGAAACAGAATATGTAATCGTTTCTACTTTTGGACGTTTATTGTATGATTTTGACAATAAGTATTTGATCAGTGGTACTTTTAGACGTGATGGATCTTCGAGATTAGGAAACCAGAAATTTGGATTTTTCCCAGGGGTTTCTGCAGGTTGGAATGCCCACAATGAAGATTTCTTTATCGAATCTAACTTAAACAAGTATATCACTAGATTAAAACCAAGATTAAGTTACGGGGTGAACGGAAACCAGGATGTTTTAAGCAATTATGGTGTTTTCGGATCTTATGGAAGTCAAGGTGTTTACAATGGTCAAACTGGCTATGCCAACTCTTCACTACCTACCTTAGATTTAAAATGGGAAAAGTCGACTACCTTTAATGCTGGTTTGGATATCTCATTTTTGGACAACAGACTTTCTTTAATTGCCGATGTATACTCTAGAGATATCAAGGACAAACTAGCGAACTTAACATTGCCTTATTGGACTGGTTTCAGCAGTATTTTAACCAATAACGGTACTATTAGAAACAAAGGTTTTGAACTACAGGTTGATGCTAACATTATTAGCACTGAAGATATCAGCTGGAATGTTGGAGCTACTTTTACCTCTAACAAAAACTATGTGATTAAACTTCCTGAAAATGATAATGACTTAAACAGACAGGGAGGAGAATTAATCTGGAACCCTAAGACTGGTGAAGAAGAATGGACAGGTGGTTTCCAAGAAGGACAACGATCTGGTAACGACCTTGTTATAGCTTTTGAGCAAGAGCGTATTTATGCCACTCAGGCCGAAGCCGATGCAGACAATGCTATCACGGACGAATATATGCCAGCAGCTAGCCGTAACAAACGTTGGGCCGGTGATGTTAAATGGGTAGACCAAAATAACGATGGTGTTATCAATAGTCTTGATAGAAAAGTAATTGGACGTACTACGCCTGACTTCATTGGAGGTTTGACCACTAATTTCAAATACAAGGATTTTAGCTTATTTGTTAAAACGGATTTTGCCACAGGACATTTAGTTTGGAATCATATCAATGCTAAAGGTTACGGACAAACTCAGGGTAACTTAAATCAGCCTATTCAAGTATTAGATTCTTGGACTCCTACCAACACCAATACAGATTGGCCACGTATGGTTTTTGTAAATGATGCAAAAAACATATGGAGAGGTAGTGAATCTTCTTATAGCTTACAAAACTACGCAAACCAACAATTCTGGGAAAAAGGAGATTATTTAGCGCTTAGAGAGGTAACTTTAAGTTATAATGTCCCTGCAGAGTACTTTAAAAATACCATCAAAAGACTGAACGTTTACGTAACCGGCTCTAACTTACATTACTTTAAGAGTATGAGTGGTGATACCCCAGAAATTGGTGGTGTTCAATACGGAGCATTCCCGCTTCCAAAAACGATAACGATAGGACTTAATCTAACATTTTAAATAGTAGCAAAATGAAAAAATATATTTATATACTATTAGCTGCCGTTAGTTTGACTGCCTGCGAGAGCGAGCTTGAACTAACCAGTCCCAGCGAATTGACCGCAGCTGGATTCTGGGATACAGAAGAAGGGGTGAGAACCGCGCATACTGGATTGTATGCGAACTTAAGATCTTCCGCCGATGAATTTTGGCTATTGGGAGAAATGAGAAGTGATATTTGGGGTGGACGTACGTACGAATCCGCATCAAACACTTCCTTGATCGAATCTAATATTACTGTTGCTACAGCTCCTTTTGGTGGTTGGGCAGGTTTATACACAAGAATTCATAGAATCAATGACTTTTTGGCAAATATTCCAAATGTAACCTTTGTCAATGAAGACGAAAAGGACCACCTTATTGGACAGGCTTATGGTTTAAGAGCGTTGTACTACTACACCTTGTTAAAGACATGGGGCGATGTGCCAATTTCTTTAGAGCCATTAACAGATGTTGACCCGGCTGCATTAAGCAAGCCTAGATCTCCACAGAGTGAAGTAATGAGCCTGATCAAATCCGATATTCAAGCCTCTTTAAGCGCTTTTGGATCGGACGGAAGCTTCTTTAACAACAGTAGAGTGTATTGGTCAAAAGCCGCTACATTGGCCCTTAAAGGTGACGTATATATCTGGTCTGGTAATTTATTGGGCGGCGGTAATGCCGATTTCACGGAGGCTAAAAATGCCCTACAACAAGTTGAGGCTTTAGGAGCTAGCTTAACCAGTGATATCTCCGAGCTATGGGGAGTGCCGAACGAAAATAACAGCGAATTTATTTTTGCCATCCAATACAAGCAAGATGAAGCGTCTAACTTCTACAATAGCTTAACAGGTAGAAGTACCGAGATCAACCCTCAGTTTAATGATAACGGGGAATCTATGAGCGATTTTGTAATCGCTGGCGCCAACCGATATGGACAGTCAGAAAAAACCATATTGTTGTTAGATGACAATGACGATAGCCGTAAAGATGCTACCTTCATTAGATTGTACATCGATGATAATGGCGGTTTAGGATATCCTACTTATAATGAGCCTAAATATTTTGGTTCGGTCTTTAATAAGTTTTTAGGACAAGTGAACGGTTCTGAGCGTATTTTTGAAAATGATGTACCTGTGTACAGATATGCCGATGTACTATTGCTTTTGGCCGAAGCCAAAAACCATTTGGGTGAAAATCCAGCTGGAGAAATCAACCAAATCAGAGAAAGAGCCTTCGGTGACAATTACAATCCACTAACCCACGCCTATATCAATGGTTCTAAAGAGGATAACGCCAACGCTATCTTAAATGAGCGTTACAAAGAATTCATTGGTGAAGGAAAAAGATGGTGGGATCTAAGAAGAGCTGGTAACAGCTATGTCTTTGACAATATCGAATTCTTAAGCCCAGGAGATGAGTTTAAACTGATTTTACCAATTACGACGGATATGATCGGTAGAAACCCATTATTGGAGCAATCACCAGGATATAATTAATATTAAGTTGAGTTAATAGTTGAGTTAGTTTTTTTTAAAGGAGGGGGTTGTGCCCCTCCTTTTTTATTTCCACAAAATCCCAAAATACCCTCTACAACAAGAAGGGAACGAACTGCTAAGAAACCAACCTTTCTTTCCTAAACCCTAGCAGCATTTCAAAGAAATACACCATCGCTTTCTGGTATTTAAGGTTTTGGTTAAAAGAGTGTTTTCGTTAACACTCCCACCTTTTACACGCTGACCTACCCCCATTGGTTATAAGTAACCCCAACAGTATCCCAAAACTATCCATTAAGACTTCCCTTCTTACTCGACCCTAGCACCCTAAGAAGATACGTTTAGTTCGCTGTAATCAACCACAAGCCTACTCCCCTCCTCAGGGCTTAAAATAGATATGTACTAAAAACTTCCTAATCTCCCTTTAGCAATCCATATAAGTATGTGACCTAAAAAAAAATAATTATTCACTATTATTTTTGTTAAATTTAACTAGAATTTCTAATCTAATTTCTTGAACAATTACGAGCAATTTTCTAGCTAAATTCCAAGCGGCACTCCCATATGTTAAAAAAACCCAACAAACCGTTAAAATGTTTACCTCCTTCTTTTAATTTAATAGGTTTGCCCCATGATTTACTGATATCAAGTGAATTATAAAAACGACAAAAAGAGGGCGTTGAATTTCGGGAACGCCCTCTTTATCTTTTTCTCCAGAATTTCCACAAATTTTCACCTCGCGGAGATCAGTACACTCACAAAATAATAGGCCGCAAAAACAATGCATATCGCGACAGCTTTTTTATCCACGGCCATATTCTTATACCATCCTATTTATTGTTGATATGGAATCAAAATTCTTTACACCTACAGCATTATAATTTGGGCGTTCCCTCCTTCGTCGGTCGGGCACTCCGCTATATCCCTTGCTACGCTGCGGGGATGCCGCTGCGGTCCCTAACGCTTTTTCAATAAACAATTAGCAGTTAACAATAATATAGGAAGAATGGCCCCTACCTCATATAGTGGCAAAGTATCCTTATTAAACCCTGATCAAAGAGAAAAACTCGTTATCTTTAATAATGAAATTAATATCTAAAAACGGTCAACGCTAATTAGGGAAGTACAGTTAATTGTTCCTTGTTGCGAATAGGATAGTTTGAGATAGAAATCGGCCTAGGAGATTCGCCAAAACCAATAGATTCCTAAGAATAAAAAATTGTCCCTAAAAAATGAAACGAACCTTGGTGATAAGTTTTTGCAGCGCGAGGAAGTTGTGCTTATAAAAGAGAAAAAAAAACCGACTTTATAAGCCTTGGAAAAAAGGCTAAGAAGGCGACTCGTATCACCCTAACTTTCACAGGCAAATAAAAACTCGTAAAATGTGCTTCACCTGATCAGTATTGAAGCTATAGTTGGAAATAAGATTCTGAAACTTCGCCCCTATCCTAACTTTACCGTCAAACGGTCATCAAAAAAAAAAGAATAAACAGAAGACTACGAAATACCAGCAACTAAGCCACCTTAAATTCATTTAAAAAAGGCTCCTTTACAAGCTGACTTAATTGTGCAATACTAAACGGTTTTACAAAATACTCTTGCACTAAATTATACTGCTGGGCTTTAGCCCTATCGGCTTCACTAAAAGAAGAACTGACGATGGCAATAAAGGTATTAGCGCTATTGCGTACCGACGGTAAATTATCTAAAAACTCCCAGCCGTTCATCACAGGCATATTAATATCTAATAGAATCAACAAATCTATAGCATCACTAAGCTGGTCTTCTATATAATCTAGAGCCTCTTTACCATTATAAAAGACAACAGGCTCTTGCAAACCTGCTTTGGTACAGATTTTTTTATGCAATAAACAATTAAGTTTATTGTCCTCTATTATTAGTACTTGCCTGTTCATGGTCGGGTGATATTTTTGAGGAAAGCATCTATGAAGCAGACTCTTTTCTCTTTTAGGGGGTTTTCTTTAATCAATACTGTACTTTTCTACTAGCCTAATTAGCAGCGTACAAAATTAGTTTATTTGTAAGAAATATAATCAATTATGTTAAGGAATGATATAATTTTTATAAAATCCGTATTTTAATACCTACAAAAAAACAGGAGCAATAATGGCTAACACCTACTAATATTAAATTCACAAAGTTATAATAGGTTTTTTAACTCCCAAAAAACATGGACCATCAGTAAAATTGTACTGTCCAAGAATTTAAGAGTATCAATAAAATTTATTGCAGGCAAAACCATAACAATACATCAACAACTTTTGACTTAAACCTTACAGTTTACCGAATATTTATGCTTTTTAACGGATTTTATAATAGTTTTGTCTATCATTGTTCCGACAAATTTGACCTTAAAAGCTAGGTAGAACTTATGATAATTCGCACGCAAAATTAATTATAATTACAGGCATTTATGGTTTTCATCTGTTATCAAACCGTTAACTCTTAGTTTTTTTCTATAAATAAAAAGCCCCCTTAACAGCATTTAAGGTGTAAAAATTATGTAAATTACATAATACTTAATTATTGTATAAGGGATATTTAAATTAAAAATATGGCCATCCAAAGCGTATCGGCGCTCCCTTCCTACTCTCCCCTTCAACTGACATCTAAATCTTACGATGATATTTGTCAATTGGCGGCATTTATTTGTAGTTCTTTGTCCACGGAAGTTGCGCTATTAGAAGTTCCAAAACATATTTACACCCCATCAGAAGTAACCACCTTAAAGGAAACTGCGTTAGAAAAATTATTTAAAAACCATCTTCGCAACACTCCCAACGAAATTTTTATTATTGAGAACAGCGAAAAAGACCAAAGACTTTCGGAAAAAACAGC
Organism: Arenibacter sp. 6A1; assembly: GCF_012272855.1. Classification (GTDB taxonomy): domain Bacteria; phylum Bacteroidota; class Bacteroidia; order Flavobacteriales; family Flavobacteriaceae; genus Arenibacter. Next base: position 121,445 of record NZ_JAAXCQ010000004.1, read on the forward strand.
AAGCGGCACGGGCAGCCTTCCTGCTTTTATGGCCTTTGTTCCTATCCTAGATAAAAATGAAATAGTAGTAGGAGTCCTCAGTATTCAGGATAATACACCCAAAAAGCTGACTCCAGAACAAGCTACAGCGCTGAAGGTATTAGCTAGGCAAGCCTTAGCATTGCTGCCGCCCCAAGAGGCCCTACAAAAAACCAATGACCCTAAAACAGAGGCAGCGCTCGTCGAAGGAGCGAAAACGAATGCGCTTTTAACGCAAAAAAAAATTGAGAAAAAGATTGAATCGGCAGACCCAGGTGCTACTTCTTTAATTCAAGCAGGCTATAACCTGTTATCCGTTATTGACGCACAAGGTAATTTCAGGTTTGTGGGTGATGCCTTAAGTTTTTCCATAGACTATACTTCCCAGGAGCTGCTCGAAACCAATATTTTCAGTTATGTACATCTAGAAGACCGCGATAAAGCTATTTACAACTTTTCTCAGTTCCTTCAAGGAAAACCCTTTACCTCTATGGCCTATAGAATTAAACATAAATCTGGTCGCTGGAAATGGTTTGAAATTATAGTTATCAATATGATTTCCGATCCTGATGTTCAAGGCGTTGTTATTAATGCCAAGGACATTACTGAAAAGAATGAATTAAAACATCAATTAGCAATCTCGGAAGAAAAATACCGCTTACTTTTTGACCTTAGTCCATTACCTAAATACATCTATGATATAGACTCCTTACATATTATTGATGTTAATGAGGCCATGATTAAACTTTATGGCTACAGTAGAACGGAATTCCTGACCATGACGGCCATAAATCTTAGACCAAAAGAGGAAGTCTCAAAATTTATAGCGGCCACACAAAAAAACAAAGAACAAGATAGCGCCATTAAATTTGGGGTCTTTACGCACAAAAAGAAAAATGGCGACTTATTAAGAATAGAAGTTACCGGCCACTATTTAAGGTATAATAATCTAAATTGTTTGATGGTAGCCTGTAAGGATGTCACCGAAGCAGAAAAACGACTACAGGCAATAGAACTATCGGAGCAAAAATTGAAACAAGCCACTACTATTGCCAAACTAGGGTACTGGAGTGTTGATTTTCCTCCCCATCTGCCAAAATGGTCCGATGAAATCTATAACATCTGGGGAAGAGATAAGGAAACGAACCTAAATAGCTTTGAAAATTTTTTGAGCACCATCGTTGAAGCTGATCGAAAAGTTTTTTTAGAGACAAATGATGATGTGTTTTCTGGAAAGAAAGAACAAGACTGTGTGTTTAGGATTATGCAACCGAACGGTCAAATAAAATGGATCCATTGTTTAGGGCGCTTGATAAAAGATGCTGCCGGTAATCCTTTAAGGGTTGAGGGAACGATACAAGACATCACCCAGCAAAAAAAGGAAGAACAAGAGCTACGTCTGTTAGAGTCAGTGGTAACCCATACCAAGGATGCGGTCATGATCACAGAAGCAGAGCCCTTTGACGAACCTGGACCTAGAATTCTCTATGTCAATGATGCCTTCACTAAAATGACCGGCTATACGGCCGAGGAGGTGTTGGGCAAAAGTCCTCGAATCTTGCAAGGGCCAAAATCTGACAAGGTAGCCTTAAAAAAATTAGGAGAAGCCATGCGTCGCTGGGAGCCTTGCGAAACTACCGTTATCAATTATAAAAAAAACGGGGAAGAATTTTGGATCAATTTTTCCCTGAATCCGGTTGCCGATGGAAGTGGCTGGTACACCCATTGGATCTCCATAGAAAGGGATGTTACCAAACAGAAAAACTTGGAACTCCAGAAAAAATTACTGACCGACATCAGTAGGTTGTTCAGCCAGCAAGAGGATCTTTACCCCTGTTTAAGAAGCGTGCTACAATTAATTGTTTCTTATAAAAACTTTACCATCGGTGAAATCTGGATACCGGATACAGATAACAAACAATTACAGTTGGTCGCCACCTATACCGAGAAAGATTGCGGCAAAATCTTTTATGCCAACAGCAAAGAGGTACAGTTTTTTGAAAAAGGCGAAGGCTTACCAGGAAAGGTTTGGGAAGAACAACGGCTACAAAAATGGGAAGATTTAAATAAAAGAGAGGACTTTGTAAGAAGAAAAGCTACTGAAAACTCTTCTTTGGATATTGCTGTTGGAATCCCCTTGACCCACAACCAAGAATTAGTAGGCATCCTAGTGGTTGGCTTAGAAAAAGCCATGTACCACCATAGCTTGGAAGGCGAATTGTTTGAGCAGATTTCTACCTATTTAGGAGAAGAAATAAAGCGAAAACGACTAGAAATAGAACTCGATCAGATTTTTAAGTTTGCCCCAGATATCATTTGTATCGCGGGGAAAGACGGTTACTTTAAAAAAATAAATCCGGCTGCTACCAAAATCCTAGGATATACGGAAGAAGAATTATTAAGTAGGCCTATTCTAGAATTTATACATCCGGATGACCGAGAAATTACATCCCAGACCTATAGACCGGACAATCTCCAAAAGGAAATCAAAAAATTTCAAAACCGTTATATCGCAAAAAACGGAGAAACTGTTTGGCTTAACTGGAACACCAGCCCTGCTCCGGACAAAGGGGTAACCTTTGCCATTGCCGATGATATCACGGAAACCAAAGAATTACAGCAACTCTTGGATATGGCCAATAATTTGGCCGAAATAGGAAGTTGGGAAATGAATCTGGAGACAAATGAAATTTATTGGTCAGAAATTACCAAGAAAATATATGAGGTAGCTCCCAATTACCAACCTACTCGTGAATCCTATATAAATTTTCAAAAAGACGATAAATATTTCAAAAGAATCGCCAATAAGGTGGAAGCAGCAATAAACCAGGGTATTTCTATAGATTATGACATGCCTATTATTACGGCAAAAGGCAAGGAACGATGGGTACGAGTCATTGGAAAACCCGAATTTAAGGACGGGAAATGTGTTCGTTTTTATGGGAGTATTCAAAATATCCAAAAACTAAAGCTTACCCAATTAGCGCTTCAAAAGGCCTTTAAAGAAAATAATCGAATATTGGAAAGTATCGGGGAGGCCTTTATTTCGATAGACAAAAACGGTGTCATCACCTATTTTAATCAACAGGCAGAAGATTATTTGGGAATATCGCGTAGAAAGGTGGTGGGCCAATATTTATGGGATGTCATTCCTAAAAACAATCCCATTTACGCTAAGTATAAAAATTTTGAGAACCTCCTAGATAAAAAAAAGAAAATCAACTTTGAGGAATACCATCCCGAATCAAAAAAATGGTTCGAGCTAAACATATACCCTTCTAACCAGGGCATGTCTGTCTTTATTAAAGATGTCAGTGAAAGAATGGAGGCGGAAGAAAAGATTAAAAAATCGAACGAGCGTTTCGAAAAGGTTAGTCAAACTACCAACGACTGCATTTTAGATTGGGATATTTCTAATAACATTTTATTCTTAAGTGACGCCTTTACAAGCTTATTTGGCCATAATAATTCCCCAGGACAAAATTTAGAGGGATTATGGGACCTTTATATTCATCCCGAAGATTCAAAAACGATCATGGAATCCCTTGAAAAAGCGCTTCACGACCCGAAAATCAACAAATGGGAGGCAGAATACCGCTTTCAAAAAGCGGATGGGAATTACGCTTATGTACTCGAGAAAGGAATCATCATAAGAAATAGAAAAGGAAAGGCTGTTCGAATGGTAGGCGTAATGTCCGATATTACCTATCGTAAAAATTATGAAGAGTCCTTAAAGAAACTCAACCGGGAATTAAAGAAACACTCCCTTAATATCGAAAACCAAAACAAGGTCCTCCGAGACATTACCTGGACCCAATCGCATGTGGTCAGGGCTCCCGTAGCTCGGTTAATAGGTATTGTAGATCTTTTTAAGGAAGACATGTTAGATGCCAAGGAAAAGGAAGAAATGTTAGACCATATCCTTGCCACCACCCAGGAAATAGACGAAATCATTTCCGATATTGTCAAGAAATCCGAATCGTTAAGCGATATGGAAAATCTAGAGAAAAATACGCAAGAATAGCCTTTTAAATAGAAAATTGAGTGGCTTACAACTATCGATATCCTATTTTTTAATCGATGTAATACACTAAGAAAAAATAATCTAGTACCTCTTAGGACCTGCCTAAGGCAGGTCCTAAGAGGCTTCATCTAGCATCAGGGCTAGCCAAATGAAGTAGCGCTCTAGGTTGTTTTTTAATGAAAAACCCCTTAAAAGCCTATTTACGCCTAGAAATAAATGCACCCATATAACAACTCAATATCAAGAAATTACACCTATATTACAACATGTAAATGTGGCAGATAGAAACCAAAACAGGCTATCTAAAATAATAGCACTGATGTTCCCTACAGTTTAAAACGGCAACTATAAAAACTTTTTATGATTCCTTAGGCGTATCTAAGAAATAGTCTGGGACTGAAAAAATAAGGTATTCAAAGCATGGAGACCAGAAGAAATGAGAATAAAATATCTATGCCTCCTTAAATACATTTAAAAAAGGCTGATTTAAAAGCTTTCTTAATTGTGCAATACTAAATGGTTTTACAAAATACTCTAGCACTAAATTATACTGTTGGGCTTTAGCCCTATCGGCTTCACTAAAAGAAGAACTTACGATGGCAATAAAGGTATTAGGACTATGGCGTGCCGCCGGTAAATTATCTAAAAACTCCCAGCCGTTCATCACAGGCATATTAATATCTAATAAAATCAACAAATCTATGGCATCATTAAGCTGTTCTTCTATGTATTCTAGCGCCTCTTTACCATTATAAAAAACAACAGGTTCTGGTAAGCCTGCCTTGGTGCAGATTTTTCTATGCAATAAACAATTAAGTTTATCATCCTCTATTATTAGTACTTGCCTATTCATGGTCAGGTGATATTTTAAGGAAAACACCTAAAAAGAAGGCTCTTTTCACCTTTAGGTTTTTTCTGTAATCATTACTGTACTTTTCTTCTAGCATCATTATTAAGGCGCAAAATTACTTTATCTGTAAGAAATATTATCAATTATGCTAAAGAATGGTATAGTTTTTACAAAATCCGTATTTTAACACTTACAAAAAACAAGAGTAATAATATCCAACACCTACTAATCTTAAATTCATAAAATACTAATCAGTTATTTAATACCTCGAAATATGCAGCATCACTAAAAATATACTGTCCTAGAATTTAAGAGTATAAACTATTATTAAGTCCGAAAAAACCTTCTTTTCAAAGAGTAACAACTCTCCCTGAACTAGTATTTCAACGAGTACTTACGCTTTTAAACGAATTTTCTTATAGTTTTAACTGTTGGTTTTAGATTTATATTAAATAACAAATCCTAGGTATCATAAATAATGCGTCGTACTACACCGCATTTCCAAAATAGCTAATAAATAGTTAAATTAATACTCTTTTACACCTTCAAGATGGGACTTAACTGATTTTAACATAAAAAAACATGATCTTTGTCTTTAGGCAAAAAGACTTTAAGTACTTAAAAAACTAAGGGGAATTTCCCACTTTAAGCTAAAAAAATATGGCTAATAGCAAGCTTGCAACCCTCCCTTCTTATTCTGCTTTAAAATTGACATACAAATCTTACAAAGATACTTGTCAATTGGCTGCATTTATTTGCAATACCCTATCCTCTAATGTTGCCTTGCTAGAAGTTCCTAAAAACCTTCAGCCTTCATCGGAAGATATAATTTTGACAGGGACAGGGCTTGAAGCTTTGGTCAACGAATATTTGCAAAATAACCCCCAAGACCTATTGCTAATAGAGAACAGCAAAAAGGATGCAAGACTTACAGAGAAAATAGAAAGAAACCCTATCCCACTTCCTGTTTTTATCGCTATTGTTCCCATTAAGAATGCCGCAAAAAAGACTATAGGGATCCTCTACATTCAAGATAGCTCCCCAAAAACCCTAAGTCCGGAACAATGCAAGGCGCTACAAATCGTAGCGAACCAAACCCTGCCATACCTACAGCCCGAGCAGTCCCTAGAAAAGGCCGTGCTTCCTAAAACGACCGAATCCCTTGAACCGAAGAAAAACACAAAAAAACTTACAACACAACAGAAAATACAGGAAAGTCTTGCGGCTTTAGACGCTAACGCTTCTACCCCATTACACGCCGGATATACGTTGAAAACGGTGTTAGATTCAAATGGGACTATAGGCTTTGTTAATTCAAGCTTCTGCTACACTCTAGATTACCCTTCCGAGGAGTTAGTAGGTAAAAATATTTTCAATTATATTCATCCAGAGGACCGGGAGAAAGTCACCCTTAACTTTTCACATTTTTTAGAGGAAAAGCCTTTTATTCCTGGCGCTTATAGAATTAAACACAAATCGGGCAGCTATTGTTGGTTTGAAGTAATAGCCATCAATATGATGACCGATCCCGACATTCAGGGCATTGTCATTAAGGCAAGGGATATTACAAAAAGAATAGCGTTAAAAGCTTCTGAAGAAAAATACCGCCTGCTTTTTGATAATAGCCCTTCCCCTAAATATATTTTTGAGATTGATTCCTTACAAATCATTGATGTCAACGAAGCCATGATAGCGCTTTATGGGTATCCAAGGGAGGAACTATTGGCTATGACGATAAAGGACCTAAGACCCATGGAAGAGGTTGGTAAATTAATGGCGGCCCTACAAATTAAACAACAAAAAGAAGGCACTATTAATTATGGCATATTTACGCACCAAAAGAAAAATGGCGACTTATTAAAAATTGATGTTACCGGCCACTATTTAAGGTACAACAATTTAAATTGCTTGATGGTAACCTGTAAGGATGTCACTGAAAAAGAAAAACGCCGACAAGCCCTGAAGCTTTCGGAGCAAAAACTAAAAACGGCTACTGCTATTGCCAAATTGGGCTACTGGAGTATGGACCTAAACCATAATTCCATATCCTGGTCCGATGAAATGTATGCTATTTGGGAAAGAAACAAAACTACTTTCGTTCTGAGTTTTGAAAATTTCCTCGCCACGATTCATCCTAGGGACCAAGAAAAATTCTTATCGGAACATTTTGCCACTTTATCAGGAAAAAAAGAACAAGATTTAAAATATCGTATCCTGCTTCCTTCGGGACAGTCTAAGTGGGTACATGGAATGGGCCGTTTGGTCAAGGACAGCCAAGACAACTCCCTAATATTTGAGGGTACTGTACAAGATATCTCCCAAATAAAAAAGGAAGAACAAGAGTTACGCCTATTAGAATCTGTGGTAACCAACACCACAGATGCGGTCATGATCACAGAAGCAGAACCCTTTGACGAACCCGGACCGCGAATTCTATATATCAATGATGCCTTTACAGCAATGACCGGCTATACGGCCGAGGAGGTATTAGGCAAAAGCCCTCGGATCTTACAAGGGCCAAAAACAGACAAAGTGGCCTTAAAACAACTAGGGGAAGCCATGCGCCGTTGGAAGCCTTGCAAAACTACCGTCATTAACTATAAAAAAAATGGGGAAGAATTTTGGAACAATTTTTCCTTAAACCCAGTTGCCGATGAAACCGGGATGTATACTCATTGGATCTCTATTGAAAGAGATGTTACCAAGGAAAAAAACTTGGAATTCCAGAAACAATTACTGACCGATATAAGTGTATTGTTCAGTCAGCAAGAAGCACTTCAGCCCTGTTTAAAAAGTGTTCTAGCGCTAATTGTAAATTTTAAAGATTTTACCCTTGGAGAAATCTGGCTGCCCGATTCCGAAAACAAACAAATACAGTTGGTCGCCACCTATACGGAGAAAGATTGTGGCCAACTTTTCTATGCCAACAGCAAAGAAGTACAATTCTTTGATAAGGGACAAGGCTTGCCTGGGACGGTTTGGGAAAAGCAACGCGTACAAAAATGGGACAACCTACATAAAAGAGACAACTTTATAAGGAGAAAATCCCTAGCAAACTCTTCTATGGACATGGCTATAGGGATCCCCCTAATCAATAACCAAGAATTGATAGGTATATTAGTGGTTGGCTTAGACAAAAAACTCTATCACCACGCGATAGAAGGTGAACTGTTCGAGCAGATTTCAATCTATTTAGGAGAAGAAATAAAGCGAAAACGACTAGAAATAGAACTTGACCAAGTATTTAAATTTGCCCCAGATATCATTTGTACCGCAGGGACAAACGGCTACTTTAAAAAAATTAATCCGGCAGCTACCAGAATCTTAGGATATTCGGAGGAAGAATTATTAAGCAGGCCTGTCTTTGATTTTGTTCACCCAGACGACCGGGAAATTACGGCCAATGTCTTTAAATCTTTCAATCTGGATCAAGGAATTAAAAATTTTCAGAACCGTTATATCTCCAAAAGCGGAAAGACAGTGTGGCTTAAATGGAATACAACTCCTGCTCCTGACAAGGGGATGATCTTTGCTGTAGCCGAAGATATCACGGAAACCAAAAAATTACAGGAACTTCTCGATATGGCCAATAATCTGGCCGAAATAGGAAGTTGGGAGATAAATCTAGAGACCAAGGAAGCATACTGGTCAGATATTACCAAGAAAATATATGAGGTAACCCCCAATTACCAGCCTACTTTTGAATTCTATGAAAATTTTCAAAAAGACGATAAATATTTAAAAAGAATCACCAATGAAGTAGAAGCAGCCATAAACCAGGGTGTTTCTATAGATTATGACATGCCTATTATCACCGCAAAAGGCAACGAGCGATGGGTACGGGTCATTGGGAAACCCGAATTTAAAGAGGGGAAATGTGTCCGTGTTTATGGGAGTATTCAAAACATCCAAAAACTGAAGATTACCCAATTGTCCCTTCAAAAAGCCTTTAAAGAAAATAACAGGATATTGGAGAGTATCGGAGAGGCCTTTATTTCGGTAGACCAACATGGAGTCGTCACCTATTTTAACAAGTATGCGGAAGAGTATTTAGAGATTAACCGCAGGGAAATTGTAGGCCAATATTTATGGGATGTCATTCCTAAAAACAATTCCATTTACGATAAGTATAAAAGTTTTGAAAACCATTTAGAAGATAAACAGAAGATTCACTTTGAAGAGTTTCATCCTGAATCAAAAAAATGGTTCGAGGTAAACATTTACCCTTCTAACCGCGGCATGTCGGTATTTATTAAGGACGTCACCGAACGAATTGCGGCAGAAGAACATATCAAAAAATCGAACGAGCGATTCGAAAAGGTTAGTCAGACCACCAACGACTGCATTTCTGATTGGGATATTACCAACAACACTTTATTCTTAAGTGACGCCTTTACAAGCTTATTTGGCCATAACTATGGCAAAGGACAAAGCCTGGAGGAGATATGGAAAATATATTTGCATCCGGCAGATTCGAAAACGGTTATGGAATCTCTTGAAAAGGCACTCCACGACCCGAAAACCAACAAATGGGAGGCAGAGTATCGCTTTAAAAAAGCGGATGGGAAGTACGCCTATGTCTTGGAAAAAGGAATTATCATAAGAAATAGAGAAGGAAAGGCTATTCGTATGGTAGGTGTGATTTCTGATATTAGCTTCCGTAAAATTCATGAAAACTCCCTAAAGAAACTCAATCGGGAATTAAGGGAATACGCCATGAGTATTGAAAATCAAAATAAGGTACTCAGAGATATTACTTGGACCCAATCGCATGTGGTCAGGGCCCCGGTAGCGCGACTAATGGGAATTATAGATTTGTTCAAAGAGGATATGTTAAATCCTAAGGAAAAAGAAGAAATGCTAGACCATATCCTTGAAGCTACTCAGGAAATAGATGAAATCATTGCCAATATTGTCCAAAAATCCCAATCTGTAATCGATATAGAAAACTTGGAAAAAAACATCCTAGAATAGCGTAGCCATATGGTTGCTATAGGCAATTATAAAATCTGTATTTAGTACTGCTAAAGCAGCTTTTTAAGACAAAGTAAAATCAGAATAACATATAGAATCTTCCAACATAATTTAGGTATGCTCGGAGATTCTATATAACAGCAGTCTTCTTAAAACGGCTGTCTGGCAGCAATTAAATCCCCTATAACATCGTTCTTAAATTTAATATTCACCATTAACTTATAAAAGCCAATGAAAATTATATCTTGGAATGTCAACGGCATACGAGCTGCCGTGAAAAAAGAGTTTTTTGAATCCATAAAACTATTGGATCCGGACATACTATGTCTACAGGAAACCAAGGCGCAAGAAATTGAGGTTGCCAAGGCTACCGCCCCCTTACAAGGCTTTGCAAAATTTTACAATTCTGCCGAGAAAAAAGGATATTCGGGTACAGCCCTGTATTCTAAAGAGACACCCTTACAACTTACCAAGCTAGTACTACCTACAGAGGATGTCGATGAAGGAAGAATTCAATGCGCTGAATACGACAACTTTTATTTGGTAAACGTCTACGTGCCTAATTCTGGACAGCAATTGGACAGATTACCTATGAGAAAACAATGGGATGCCGAATTTTTGGAATACCTAAAAAATCTAGAAAAGACAAAACCTGTCATTGTCTGTGGCGATTTTAATGTAGCCCATACTCCTATGGACTTAAAAAACGACAAACAGAACTATAACAAAACTGCCGGGTATACCCAAGTAGAAATCGATGGCATGCAAAACTTGATCGATGCCGGATTTACGGACTCTTTTAGGCTCTTTCACCCCAACGAGGTTGCCTATACCTATTGGAGCTATAGGTTTAAGGCAAGGGAGCGGAATATAGGGTGGCGAATTGATTATTTCTTAATCAGTAAAAGTTTGGAAGGCAAAATAACCTCTGCAGAAATTTTTCCGCAAGTGTTAGGATCCGACCATTGCCCCATCGCAATAACTATTGATATCTAAGCAGCCATTTCAACAATGAACTTGTTTTACTCATTGTACTCCATGACATTGTCCCCGTTGCACTACGACCAGATGATCGGGAATCTGTCAATTCTTTTGATTCGAAAAAAATAGAAGATCTAAAAAGTTCTTATAATATCATGGAAAGGGCTTATAAGCTTAAAATGGACAGTGATTCCTTGTTTAAACTCAAAGAATGCGACCTTGTCGTCACCCAAGAGACTTAAAAAGTAATAGCTCCTTCTTTATAAAAGATAAAGAAGGTTCGTTAAAAATTAAGTCTGAGCCTAAAATCTATGTCAATAAAACCAAACACAGGGCAAAAATCCCCGCATATGGCGACCATTTTTTTTAAAAATAACCTATTCTTTGTTAAAGTCGCCCTCTAACTCCACCAAAAATGGCCTTATTATTAAAAAACAACTTGACAGTTCTTAAAACCCCAATCTTCCTAAACGCCTCTAACTTTCTGGTCTCCAATAAAAAAAGAAAAAGCCATTTCGTTCCTAAGATTTTGTCGGATAAAAAAATGTTTTTTTTTGCCCACGAAATAAATATTTATCTATATTTGCAGCCGTTGTGAGGACGCTAATATGCCAGATCAACAATATAGTGCCGATGTAGCTCAGCTGGCTAGAGCAGCTGATTTGTAATCAGCAGGTCGTGGGTTCGAGTCCCTCTATCGGCTCTAAAAAAACAAAAGTATATTATAGTTTTTGTTTAGTTTATTGAATTGGGTTGAAAAGCGACCGGGACTAGAAGTTTATCCCGAGCGTAGTCGAGGGGAGTCCCTCTATCCGCTCAAAGTATTGGAAATACCAATAGGTTTTTCAAGGTTCTTTTAAATATTAGTGTTGGGGAGATACTCAAGCGGCCAACGAGGGCAGACTGTAAATCTGCTGACTACGTCTTCGCAGGTTCGAATCCTGCTCTCCCCACTAAAGACCGAAAGGTTTTGGTATGAAAATACCGAAAAGTAATTTTTGAAATATTGGAAATATGTTTTAGGTTTGCCTAAAATTAAATTGCGGGAGTAGCTCAGTTGGTAGAGCGTCAGCCTTCCAAGCTGAATGTCGCCGGTTCGAACCCGGTCTCCCGCTCTATTTTCTATTGCTTTTTCCTTTACGGAAAATGTGTTAGTTGATAAAAATTGTGCCGATGTAGCTCAGCTGGCTAGAGCAGCTGATTTGTAATCAGCAGGTCGTGGGTTCGAGTCCCTCTATCGGCTCAAAATATTGGAAATACCGAAAGGTTTTTCAAGGTTCTTTTAAATATTAGTGTTGGGGAGATACTCAAGCGGCCAACGAGGGCAGACTGTAAATCTGCTGACTACGTCTTCGCAGGTTCGAATCCTGCTCTCCCCACTAAAGACCGAAACGTCTTGGTATGAAAAATACCTTAAAATAATGTTTGAAATATTGGAAATATGTTTTAGGTTTGCCTAAAATTAAATTGCGGGAGTAGCTCAGTTGGTAGAGCGTCAGCCTTCCAAGCTGAATGTCGCCGGTTCGAACCCGGTCTCCCGCTCTATTTTTTCTAATACTTTTCCTTTCCAAAATACAGCCCCTTTATTTAGTTTTAGTCCTTATTAGATGGTTATTATGTGCCTATTCTGAAGGATATCTTAGATTGTTACATCAAATCTAAATTTTAAAGTTGTTTTTTACACTATCGCTGTTTACTCATAACCGTACCAACATAAACCATTGTTCCATTTCCACATAGTTAATTGATTCCGCGTTAGGGATGGCGGCGGCATCCCCGCAGCAACGCAAGGGATACAGCCAAGAGCCCGACCGACGAAGGAGGGAACGCCCAAATCACTCACAGGATCCCATCATGGAAAAAAATGTTTGTTTTTGTGCACCGTTCCCCCAGTATTCCCATTTTTGACCTGACATCCTAAAATCGGATTTTAACAGAGTTTTCTTCGCCATAAAGGCTTGCCCCTTATAGACAACTCTAAAGTCATAGGTTTTACCCCATTCCAATAAGTCAGTTTTCAATTTCCCCTTTTTACTCGATGAAAATCGTTCCCATCTATTGGAAGAAGCCAATTTGTAATCTATGGGGCCGGAATATCTAAAAACACCATTGCTACAATGGGTTTCCAAATCGAAATAAAGTTTAGGATTCAGAGACACCTTCTTATTGGTTAACGTCCCTGTGGTTGCACATGAATTTAAATCGATCCTGTCTAAAGGCGTGGCAACAGCATAGGATCCTTCGTATAAGCTCACCTCATAATTCATATTTTTAGGCAGTTTAAAGAGCACTTCGTCACCATTATTCACAGCAATGGCCTTATCTCCTATCAATTGTCCGTTACCGCCTTTCTGAGCCACGGTAATATAAACCGATGAAGGAAGTTCCGAACTAGCGTTATAGCGCAGTTTAACAGGTGTTGAACATATAGGATGATTAAATGCCAACATCCAAACAGACAAATGGCTTACTGGGATAACCGCAAAAAACTTGCCCGAGCCATCTCTTTCTACCATTACATTCCCCTCCTTGTTCCATATAATACTGGCCTCATCTTTACTCCATACCGGAAATTTATCGCCCAATCGGATTGTTCTATCAGCCTCTGGGTGATAGGTTGTCGACGGCAAAAACATTTTCACCGATATAGGTTTTGAAAATGTCTTTATAGGCGTATTGGCCACCTCAGCGGTTACATCTATAGCTCCGGCAACAAGAAAAGACACTCTTTCTCCTGAACTAGTGAGTACATCATGCACTCCACCAGCGATATTCATGGCCGCTGCAGGATTGGTGTTATTAAAATGTGTCAGGGCGATATTTAAAGTGCTACCGCTAGAGATTTGTTTGTTATGAACATCCTTAAAAGTTGTTTCTGCCGAAATATTGACCTCCACTACGGGATCTGGACTAGTACCTTTAGACTCTAAGACCAAGGAAACATCTTGCTTGGAAACACCATTTTCTAGACCGTTGTTCTGATATTTATTAAAAGTAATTCCATCCGGGGTTTCAGAATCCTTTATCAGTTTAATATCTACAAACTGCAAACTATCCAAAGAACTAATAGTAATTGCCCTGGTATTGGTCAGGTAATTTGGTGCTTGAACCTTTACTTGAAAGCGCAAAGGATTGGCATCACTTATATCGGTATAGGGTTTCACTGCCAAGGTTATGGAATTATTAACCAATTTAGCTGCCCCTACTTTATTGTTCAGTGAATGTCCGTCTGTAGCATACATTAACCCCTGATCTATAGCCTCTCCACTGAGCGTTATTTCTGCGTTGTCAGGGTAAGGGGTAGGAGCCAAATCATTGGCATCTACTACTTGTACCCCTACTCTATAATCTATAAAATCATTGGACAGTACAGCAGTCATCCCTTCAAAGGGACTTTCACAGCCAATCGGAAGGCTAAACGCTAATAATAAGATAGCTACTAGCAGTGATTTACAACCTAACTTTTTCATAAATAGTTTTTTTATATTTTATATTGGCTTATAAATTAATTTGCATCACCAACTGTACAAAAGGCATAAATTGGTACTCTTTAATATTGTTTTCTAAAATTGGTGCTTGGGAAGATGTTGGCGTTAACATATTGGTCCCTACCATATCTACCGAAGGCCGACCATGATAGTTGGCTCCTGCCTCCATAATAAGATTAAACTTTTTCCCGATGTAAAAAGGATCATAGCCTAGACTTAAAAACGGCTGAATTTTATTGGTTATAATATTGGTCTTTACCGTTCCTATCTCCTCTTGCTCAAAAACAAGTTCTCCCCATCGTACTTCTCCGTTGAGGCTAGCGTCATAAAAAAACTTAGGATCATCTACATACCATAGTCCGCCCCTAATTTTAAGGGACCTAAAAAAATTAAGGTTTTTTTGATTTGCCGCAAAGGGAAACCATTCATAACTAAATGCCGCCATTAAAGTCCTAATGTCAGAGGCCAAATTAAGGCTTCGATTGCCCCATTGCCCTTCCATGCCCGAATTGGAACTGCGATAAATAAGGTCTACTCGTAACCGGTGCCCATCTAGAATAGACTTGGCCACTTGAATGCCCGACTCATAGATTGTATAGTTTTTAATTGATTTGCCTCCCGCCACAAATCCTAAGGACCAGTCCGACACTTGCAAATCTTTGATAGGGACTTCTTGAGTAGTCTCTATTTGCTGCTCCTGCGCTATAAAAAGCTGTACGGACATAAGGGCTAGCAAAATTAGGTACAACTTTATTTTTTGGTTGATTTTCATAAATGGATGAATGGTTTTATATTAAAAAGATTTCCTTACATAAACAGTTACTAAAAGACAACATTGACCCCAAAATCCAATTTGGGCTGATGTACTAACGCAGATATTGATATTAAATTGTTTCTTAAAATTGAGGAATCAATTACCTATACAACGCTTACGCACTCCTAGCCTACCACAGAAAAAACCCCTTGGCTTTATGCTATTTTTTAAAACGCTATTTTTGTACTAATCATGCTTTTATGAATTAGAAACTAGCAGGATTTTTTTTTTAGAAACTGTAAAGCAATTACTTTTTATAAGGAGTCTTTCTACTAAAAAGCCACTTCCTAAGATATTACTGCCTTCATTTTTTGAACATTAGACGCTAAAAAACAACTCCTTTAAATATTGTTTTAGGAGCGTCATATTTTGTACATTTAGGACATTTTTATCTTCATCGTATGAGCCATCCACGTATACTTACCATCCATCAATTTGAGCAGGACATTGCCACCCCCGAGTTTTATTGCAACACTTTTAAAGACCATATTGCCTGTCACCACGGAACTATTTCCAAGCCCCATAAGCACGACTTTTATGTAACCGTCATTTTTACGGAAGGAAAAGGTGTTCATGAGATCGATTTTTATACCTATCCTATTCGTCCGGGATCGGTATTTTTTTTAAAACCCGGACAAACCCATCATTGGAACTACTCAGAGGACACAGAAGGCTACATTTTTTTACATTCGGAAAATTTCTATGTATTGGAATTTTTAAGCCGACCCCTTCAAAATTTTCCTTTTTACTATTCCGCGCACAATACGCCATACCTACAAATAAGCCAAGAGGAGATCTACAAAGTGGCCCCTTATTTTCAACTGTTAAAGCGTGAATTTGATACCGCCGCAATCCTTAAAAAACAAAAAATAATCGGTCTAATAGATTTAATTTACATCGATCTGAGCAGACTATACCTGGAGCAGGCCTCAACAGATACTATAAAATCTACTACCTATATAAAAAAATTAAGGGCTCTTGAAAAATTGATTGAAAACCAATTTCTAGCCGAAAAATCTCCGGCTTTCTATGCCGATTTACTAAATATCACCCCAAAACACCTGAATAGAATCACCCAGACCACCCTAGGCAAAACTACCGTAGCGCTCATTACGGACCGTGTGTTATTAGAAGCCAAAAGAATGCTGGTATACTCCAATGATTCTTTTACCAATATCGCCAGGCATCTAGGATATGAAGACTATGCCTATTTTTCCAAACTCTTTAAGCAAAAAACCGGCCTTACTCCTTCTCAGTTTAAGAACACCTACTTATAACACTAACAATTAAGGAGAGCCCGAGAAAAATCTGTTCACTATCTTTGCTCCCTAATCATGGAAACAGCACACCTTCACTTTAAAATATACAAGCCTTTCGGCATGCTTAGTCAGTTTATGTCTAATGATGCCAAGGAAGCCAGAAAAAAACGTTTTCTAAGCGATCTCAATGATTTTCCAGAAGGCACCATGCCAGTTGGCCGTTTGGACGAAAAATCGGAAGGATTATTACTGCTGACCACCGATGGTAAATTGAGCGACCTTATTAATCGTTCGGGAATTGAAAAGGAATATTATGTGCAATTGGATGGAGATATTACCAAAGCAGCCATAGAACGTTTAGAAGCAGGCGTAGAAATTGGTTTCAGTGGCAAAAAATACCAGACAAAACCTTGTAAGGTACAATCCTTAGCACAGCCTCCCTTACTTCCCGAACCTGACAAAAAAATAAGGCTGGCCAGGCATAGGCCTACTTCTTGGATAAGTATCACCATTACGGAGGGTAAATTCCGTCAAGTCAGAAAAATGACTGCAGCGGTAGGATTTCCGACCCTAAGATTGGTAAGGGTTCGTATTGCCGATATACATTTAAAGGAACTTCTGCCTGGTACGGTAGCTGCTATACCCCAATTACCTTTGGATACGCAAATTGTAAGTTATGCTTCCAATGAATACGAAGTCAAATAAATACAGTGCCCGTCATTTTTTGATGGTTTATTTATCTGTAAAATAGGCTATCATGGGCTCAAAATAATGGGAGACCCACCCTTGTTCCACATGGGCCTCTTGTTCTGGCACCTTGCTATGGGTAAGGGTCAACAAAGTCCCTTTTTCGTGATTTTCAAAATTAATTTCAATTTCAGAATCCTCATCTGTGGATTTAAATCCGGTTGTACGCCAAGACTGAATAATTTTCGAATTCGGTTCTAGCACTAGGTTTTTGCCCCATAAATAAGCATTATG
Organism: Arenibacter sp. 6A1; assembly: GCF_012272855.1. Classification (GTDB taxonomy): domain Bacteria; phylum Bacteroidota; class Bacteroidia; order Flavobacteriales; family Flavobacteriaceae; genus Arenibacter. The sequence goes on from NZ_JAAXCQ010000004.1 coordinate 138,834, forward strand.
GGCGGCAAAGGGCTTCCCTACCTCATCATTAACAATGGCAGGCGAGCCCCCGGTCATCTCAGCATGACTTTCCGAATTGAGCCAAGCCTTGTACACCTCGGTTGGAGAGGCCGGAATAACAGTTTGTAGACGGAATTTTATAAGCATACCAAAAGGTACAAAAAAAAACGAATGCCTATGGTGCTTAAGTTTATTATTCTACCCATCGTTGTTGCGCACTTTGCACCTACTTAAAATTGTCCTTAAATCGCAATAATCGCAAGGCATTGAACACCACTACAAGGGTAGACCCCTCGTGCATGGCCACGGCAACCCCTATACTTGCCCAGCCCATTATAGTGGCTGGTATTAATAAGGTCACCACCCCCATACTAATCCATAGATTTTGTTTAATGATATTTTTAGAGGCTCTGCTTAAAGCGATTACAAAGGGGAGTTTTTCTATTTTATCGGACATTAGGGCTACATCGGCTATTTCCAAGGCTACATCGCTGCCTGCTGCTCCCATAGCAATACTCACGGTACTCATTGCCATAGCGGGCGCATCGTTCACCCCATCCCCGACCATGGCCACCTTGGCATCGGTTTGTTTTAATTTCTCAATAGCCGAAACCTTATCTTCTGGCAATAAATTTCCTTGAACCTCGGTCATCCCTATTTCTTGCCCTATGGAATCACCAACATTTTGATGGTCCCCGGTAAGCATGACCATTCTTTTTATTCCTAACTCCCGTAATTTCGCTAGTGTGTTTTTGGCAGTAGCCCTAGGAACATCCATCAGGCTCAATAAACCTATTATTTCATTTTTATAGGCCACCAACATGACGGTATGCCCATTTTTAAACAGGTTGTTTTTATGGCTCAGAATAGCCTCACTGATAGCCAGCTGTTGTTCTTTCATCAAGGCTTCATTTCCTATAAAAACCGTGGCGCCCTGGTAATGGGCCTTGATTCCTTTTCCCTGTATTGCAGTTATATTAGATGCCTCTCCATTAGCCTGGGTACCATATTGTTCTTTAACCCCTTTTACAATAGCCTTGGCCAAGGGATGGTTACTTAATCTTTCGACCGCTACTACCAGCTGCAAAAACTCCTTTTCATCAAATTCCTTGAAGGTTTTGACATGGGTTAGTTTTGGTTTTCCTTCTGTTAGGGTTCCTGTTTTATCGAAGGCCATGGTAGTAAGGCTTCCCAAGTCTTCCAATGCGCGTCCACCTTTTATAAGTACTCCGCCCCTGGCGGCTCTCGCTACGCCACTTAATACCGCACTGGGAGTAGAAATTGCCAAAGCACAAGGACTGGCCGCAACTAGAACACTTATAGCCCTATATAGGCTTTCATCTATAGTTTCATCGAGTACGACATATCCAAAACACAAAATAAGTACAAGAATAATTACGGAAGGAACAAAGCGTTTTTCAAATTTTTTGGTAAGTCGTTGTGTAGGGGATTTTTTTGTTTCTACCTCACTGACCATTTTTATCAGCCGGGCAATGGTAGAATCTTCCTTTAATTTTAACACCATCACTTCTATGGCAGTATCGCCGTTCATGGTGCCGGTAAAAACGATGTTTTTTTTATCCAAGGTGTCAAAATCAGATGTATTTCCAAGCTTGTCAATCGCCCACTTATCTACAGGCATACTTTCTCCTGTAATGGCGGCTTCGTTAATACTGCTGTTTCCCTTTATAATAACTCCGTCCGCAGAAATTTTGCTATGAGGCTTCACTATAATGACATCCCTTACTCGCAATGCATCTACCGAAACCTCCTTTATAGCGTCTGCTGTTTTTAACCAAGCGGTTTTTGGCGACAAGTCACCCAAGGCCCGAATAGCTTTTTTAGCTTTGTCCATGGCATGGTTTTCTAGGGCATGCCCCAAACTGAATAAGAAAAGTAATAGCGCTCCCTCTCCCCATTCTCCAATATAGGCAGCCCCCAAGGCCGCAACGATCATCAAAAAATCTATTTCAAATTCACCTTTCCGAATCTTTTCAATAGCTTCGAGACTGGCAAAATAGCCACCAAAAAAATAGGTAGCATAGTAAGAATAGCGCCAAGTCCATTCCGGAAAATCGGTTGTAAATTTGAAAAGTAATCCGGCCACAAAAAAAACACCGGCTAATACTGCATAATACAAGGCTGTTTTTTCACCAAAAATGCCATCATGGTTATGATCATGTACATCATTCCCCGAATGCTTGTCCTTCATATACATTATTCTTAACTATTTCTGTAAAAATAGCTTAAAAGACCGTGCAATGTATATGCTTTTATAGATCAGTGTTATGCACACTGGCCTTTAATACCTAAATCTCAATGCCCCCCATTTTCATGTTTAAGAAAGGACATCAGTGTTTTTTTTTGTGGTTTCATCATTCGATTGCAAAATTCTTTTGTATTCCTTGTATTGTTCTTTGGTGATTTCACCTTTCGCGAATCTCTTTTTAAGAATATCCAAGGGATCTTCAGCCTTAGGCCCCTTATAGTGAATATCCAAGGGCATAAAGAAAATCCAAACCAAAATAATTAACCAAACTATCCACCATATATAATGCATTCCTCCAAAATGGCTACCGTAATCTTGCATACTTACTGTTTTTAGTATAATTATCAAAAACCCTGAACCTATTCAAAGCATAAAACAGATTAAAATAAGTCCCCACATCATGGTTTTATACGACTATCACATACACCATAGGTAGCTGAAGGCCGTTTAGAGTTTGTAGAAATCCATGGGTTCTATAGAGAATTTTCAGAGCCCATTGCACTAGTAAAAGTATAATCCAAAATAAAGTAACACCATGATTCTTATCATGTCATCTATATAAGTTATGATTTTCAGGCATATAGCACCATTGGATTCCCGCTCCCTTATACTGCATTTTTTATTTAAAAGAAACGCAACAAAAGGAACTTTTTGGAAAATCCCTAAAGCAATTCTGACAATTGGCCATCTATGATTACTATAAGTGAGACCCACTATTATTTTTGTTTATGAGCACATCATAAATCTGCTTAATCTCCCTCCTCAGATGTGGAATAAGTTTATGAAAAATCATTACTTTGCAACTCTTATTTAAACCATCGTAGAAGTGAAAGTTTGTATAGCCGAAAAACCAAGTGTTGCCCGTGAAATTGCCTCAGTATTAGGTGCAAATACCAAACACGATGGTTATTTTGAAGGCAATGGTTATGCGGTCACCTTTACTTTCGGACATCTTTGTACCTTATTTGAACCCAATGATTATAAATCGTATTGGAAGAGCTGGGATTTAAATAATTTACCCATGCTTCCAGAAAAGTTCCAGACTAAGGTGGTAGAAAATGCTGGAATTCAAAAACAATTTAAGATCGTAAAAAAATTGTTCGACCAAGCCGAACTGGTCATCAACTGCGGGGATGCCGGCCAAGAGGGAGAACTAATTCAGCGCTGGGTACTACACCAGGCAAATTATAAGGGAGAAGTAAAGCGCTTATGGATATCTTCCCTGACCACCGAGGCCATCAAAGAAGGGTTTACCAACTTAAAACCTTCGGAAGACTACGACAACTTGTATTATGCGGGATTTTCGAGAGCTATTGGAGATTGGTTGCTAGGGATGAATGCCACAAGGTTATACACTTTAAAACACGGGGGCTATAAACAGATGCTTTCTATTGGCCGTGTACAAACCCCTACTTTGGCCATGGTTGTAAGCCGGTTTTTAGAAATCGAAAACTTTAAACCACAGCCGTACTGGGAATTACAGACCTTGTACAGAGAGACCCTTTTTAGTTATGAAGAGGGGCGATTCCTTAAAATGGAAGATGGTGAAGCCATTGCCAACAAGGTCAAAGACGATGAGTTCGAAATTGTATCCATCACCAAGAAAAAAGCCAAGGAATACGCACCAAAGCTTTTTGACCTAACCGGATTACAGGTGTACTGCAACACCAAGTTTGGATTTACGGCAGAGGATACCCTTAAAATCGTTCAAAAACTTTACGAACAAAAGGTTGTTACCTACCCTAGAGTAGATACTACCTTTTTACCAAATGACATATACCCAAAAGTGCCTGGGATTTTGTCTAAACTGACAAATTTTGCCGATTTAACAGCACCGATATTAGGAAAAAAAATAAAAAAATCGTCCAAGGTCTTTAACGATAAGAAAGTTACGGATCACCACGCAATTATTCCTACTGGAGTTCAAATCAACCTACAGTACAACCAACAACAGGTATACGATAGTATCGTAAAACGATTTATAGCCGTATTTTATGACGACTGTAATGTTTCCAATACCACGGTCATTGGAAAAGTAGCCGATATTAACTTTAAAACGACAGGGAAAGAAATCCTTTCCAAAGGATGGCGGATTGTTTTTGAAAACCCAAATTCTAAGGATAAGAAAGAAACGGGTATTTTACCCAGCTTTGTCAAAGGAGAAAAAGGGCCTCATGAACCTTCGTTTTTGGAAAAGCAAACCAAACCCCCTAAACATTTCACCGAAGCTACTTTGCTACGGGCCATGGAAACCGCCGGAAAACAAGTAGACAATGATGAGATGCGGGAATTGATGAAGGAGAATGGTATTGGACGTCCCTCTACCCGTGCCAATATCATAGAGACCTTGTTCAGGCGCAAATATATCGTTCGAAATAAAAAACAAGTATTGCCTACCCCAACAGGGCTACAGCTGATTGATACCATTCAAAACGACCTGTTAAAATCGGCCGAACTCACCGGTATGTGGGAAAAGCAATTAAAAGACATAGAAAAAGGGGACTTCAATGCAGGTACTTTTATCGCTAATATGAAGCAAATGGTAGACGCTTTGGTATATGAGGTTCGCAGTGAAAGCAAACGTGCTAATATTTCCCATGCGGTTGCCAGCAGTAAGGACACTCCAAAAGCCGCCGCAAAAAAGGAAGGTATTTTGTCCGAAACATGCCCAAAATGTAAAGAGGGCCAGCTTTTAAAAGGCAAAACCGCCTATGGCTGCAGCAAATATAAAACAGGCTGTGATTTTGTGCTTCCTTTTAATTTTATGGACAAAAAAATATCTGAAAAACAACTCATCAGACTCCTGCAAAAAGGATGTACCGTTAACCTAAAAGGATTTAAAACAAGCGCAGGGACCCAAGAAGGGCTGGTACGGTTTAACGATGCTTTTGAAATGATCTTGGAGCCTAAGAAAAAAACAGTAAAGGTACCAGAAACCCTCAGCTGTCCCAAATGTAAAAAAGGTACGGTTATTAAAGGAAAAACGGCCTATGGATGTAGTCAATACAGCAGTGGTTGCGATTTCAGGTACGCCTTTGACGACATAAAAAAGAAGGCTGCCAACAAACCCTTGACCAAAGAACTGGTCTTTGCCATTTTAAACGGTGAACAATAAGTCCACCGATTAATTTCATTATCCTTATATATTCTTTCCTCTCCCCAAGAAGATAAGACAGGCAAAATCCTTAGGGTTTTTAGGCCCTACATTCTTTCCTATGACACTATTTCCTTCTTTATAATACGGCTGTAGTCAGACTTTTCTACTGCCCTTTAAATTTAATACCTTAACTTTATTAGACAAAGACCTTATAAAACACCCCTTACTATATGGCCAGATTCATAAAGAAACAAAAACAGGAAATAGGGCTATCGCCAGACGCCCTTTATTTTCGCGGAAAAAAAAAGATAGACAAAGTATTGCTGCGTGTCATTGATTTTGATCCCAATAATTTAGAAGAAAACCCGGTCAATACCGTCAAGGAAGTCCTAAAATATAAGGATAAAAACACGGTTACCTGGTTTAATATCGATGGCTTGCACAATGAGGCTATTATGGAAGAAATTGCCCAAGGGTTTAAGTTAGACCGTCTTATTCTTGCCGAGGTGATGGACACGCAGACCAGGGCAAAGGTACACGAGTATGCCAATTGCATCTATATATCGATTAAAATGCTGCAACAAGACGAGCAGACAAATACCATTTCCGTAGAAAACTTAAGCCTATTAGTAACGGAGACCGTGATTATTTCTTTTCAGGAAAAAAAAGGAGATGTGTTTGAGCCTGTCAGGGAAAGGATAAGGAATCAAAAGAAAAGGATCAGAAATTCGGGCACCGACTATTTGGCCTTTGCCCTACTCGATATTGTGGTTGACAATTATATTTATATCATCAGTATTTTAGGCGATAAAATAGAGGACCTGGAAAACAATCTTTTACTAAATCCCAACCAAAAGGTCATCGATGAAATAAATGCCTATAAGAGGGAATTAAATTTCCTTAGAAAAAATATCAATCCGGCCAAAGAAATGATATTGACCCTGTCCAAAATGGAATCCGATTTTATCAACGAAGGCACTTATATACATTATAAGGAGCTTTTGGACAATATTAATCAGGCTACGGAATCCTCGGATAGTTATAGGGAGATACTCTCTGACCAATTAAACATTTACCACACTACCATTAGCAGTAGGCTGAACGATATCATGAAATTTTTAACCGTTTTTTCGGTTATTTTCATTCCCTTAACCTTTATAGCCGGAATTTATGGGACCAATTTTGATGTGGTACCGGAGCTGCATTACAAATACAGTTATTTTATTATGTGGGGCGTGATGATAGTGTTGGTGGTTGTGATGTTGATTTATTTTAAAAGAAAGAAATGGCTATAAAAACCACTATTCTTTAAGTCCCTAGGGCCTTTCGTTACTTTCTGTATCTAAAGCGGAGGCTGCTTTATTATGAAACCTGGAAAACAACAACATTTTTTTCTTGGTATTGATAAAATATACCCCAGTGAGAAGAATTCCCGCTGCTATCATGGATTGTACGGTAATTTGTTCTTCCAAAAAATACCATCCTAGCACAAGGGCTATTATCGGATTCACATAGGTAGAAGTTGCTACTTTTTCTGGGGAAACAGATTTTAACAAATAGTTAAAAGAGGTAAAAGCCACAATGCTTCCAAAGACAATTAATAGCAACATAGACCCTTGCACCTTTGCGCTCCAGTCTCCAGGCATGGACCATTGCTCTCCAAACAACAGACTGCCGAGCAGTAATATGACTCCACCTACAAACATTTGGTATCCGGTATTCACAAAATAATTGGCCGGTAAATCTGCCTTTGCAACAAACAAGCTGCTATAGGCCCAACTAAGCATACAGAGAAAAATCATGACCATTCCCAAAACAGAGTTTTCCTGACTCACTATTTCCTTTTGGCTTACCAACAAATAGATACCGATGACCCCAAGAACCACCCCTACGATGGACATAGGCTGTATTTTTTTATTCTGAAGAATACGCATTAAAAGCAATACCACTAAAGGCTGGGCAGAAATTTGAAGGGCTGCAAACCCACTGTCCACAAACCTCAGTGCCCACACCACTACCCCGTTCCCAAAACTTAGAAACAAAAATCCGGCTATAGTAGTATTGAGCAGTTGTTTTTTAGAAATCTTAGTACTGATCCCCATAATCTTACACAGCACAAAGATTAAAGATCCCGCTGAAATAAACCGGATGGCAGCCAACATAAATGGTGGCAATTCCGATACCGCGATCTTATTCAAGAGATAAGTAGATCCCCAGATTACATAAATAGAAAAAAAGGCAAGTACTATTAGTGTTGTATTCTTTGATTTTTCCATATAGCAGTCGCCACTTTTCAATGAAGTACAATACTAAGAAATAAACGACAAATTCATTCTCTAATTTACTCCTACTTTACAAAAGTTTGTTTCCGAATTTTAAAAAATAATTCCTAAGTCTATAGGGGTAAAGTGAATTAACGTCCTCTTTCAAACTCTACTTTTAACGACAATTCAATGGAAAAACAGCATTTTATAGATATCTCCAAAAAAAAGGGATGAAATAAGGTCGTTATTTCCCTTGCTGTTTCTCCAATAAATATCGAGCTTCGATCAGCGATTAAAGAATCGTTATTCTCACCTTTTTCTTTTTCAACCTACTATTGTTTAAGGTAGCGACCAACGTCTCGGCTATGGCCACAGGGACAGCTACAAACGTACAGTCGTGTTTTAGTTCTATCACCCCCAACTGATCGGCGGTAATATTTCCTTGTTTAAAAAACAATCCGGCAATATCTCCTTTAGAAATTTTGTCCTTTCTTCCGCCAGAAATGAATAAGGTTTGCCAATATTGAGGTTTACGGACGGCTTGTTTCGAAATATTTTCTTCGGGGATATTGACCGTAAAATCTGGTTCGGCTTCATTCTCTGCCTGTATGACATAGGCTGTACCCTTAGAATTTACCCTTGCTGTTCTACCGTTTCTATGGGTAAACTCCTCCTTTTTTAAAGGGAGTTCGTAATGCGCGATAAATTTCATTTCGGGGATATCTATTCCTCTAGCTGCCAGGTCTGAGGCCACAATAAGCTGATTGGTCCCGTTTCTAAATTTAATTAAGGAACGTTCTCTTTCCTGCTGTTCCATTCCGCCATGGAAAGTTCCGTGTTCGATATTATTCCTTTCCAAAAAGACACTCACCTCATGAATGCTATCTTTAAGGTTACAAAAAATTATCCCCGGTTGATTGCCCAAATGATGTAGCAGTTCTAATAAGGTGTTTAATTTTTTTCCCTTTGGAGCAATTACCTTTTTTAAGCTTAGCTTAGAAGTGGCCTCGCCTAAATAATCGATGGTAATAGGCTTATCGAGCCTTACAAATCCCGGGATTTTTATTCCTAAGGTAGCCGAGGTAAGGATACGCCTATTGATCGCAGGTAAAAACTCCATGATATATTTCATATCGTCCTCGAAGCCTATTTCCAAGGATTTGTCAAATTCGTCGAGCACCAAAGTTTTTATATACTCTGTAGGGAAACGCTCCCTGTCAAAATGATCGGCAATACGTCCTGGGGTCCCTATCAGGATTGCCGGAGAATGCTTAAGTTCCATTTTATCCTTCGCCATGGGTCTGCCACCATAAACGGCATTTACCTTGTAGCCAGAGCCCATGTTACGCACTACCTGTTCTATTTGAATCGCCAACTCCCTTGTAGGAACCAAAATCAAAGCCTGTACCTCAGAAGAGTCTGGGTTCAACCCTTTGATTAAAGGCAGCAAAAATGCCAGTGTTTTACCGGTCCCCGTTGGAGAGAGAATAATGGTATTGACCGATTTTTCTATCACAGAAAGAGCTTCTTCCTGCATAGGGTTTAACTGATGAATATTCAGTTTTTCAAGAATATCTTGTTGTTCTTTTATGTCGTTTGCCATAACTATATAGTGTTAGTGAAAGTTATTTTCCCTGAGCCAATGATGGCTACTGCTACTAAAAAAGCAGTACGTCCCCGGGAAATTATTATTTATGTAATCCCAATACCGGTGCTATTGGAAAACATCATTAGTGGTTGATGTTGTTGGGTACACTTAGCTGTGGTTGGCACCATAATAAACATCATTTTTCTTAAAATCCCTACAGATTTTCAATCAACAAAGGCAAGGTTAGTCTGGCTGTCTCCAAGTGTCCGTTTTAATAAAACCCACGGAACCTCCTTTTTGCCGAATTAAAACTAACCTTGCCTTTGTTGTATATGGGAGTGGCAGAAGCATTTTTGGCTCCAAAACCTCCTTGGAGTACTGCTGACCTGCTTTTCCAAAAATTAGTGAGACGCAACTGCTTTGTAAAACAACAGCGCTAAGAAGCGCTACTTGTCCGTATCGCTAGCATCCCAAAAAAATATTATGCCTCTTGAAGTTCTTTCTTCGATTTCCTATATAGGTAAGAAGTAAAAATATTTCTTTTTGCAAATCTCATTTGCTTGTCCGAATTGATCATTTTTACGAAAACACTTTTTGGAACACCAAAGTATTCATACGTAGATCCGTTTAAAAATGTAATTTCCAACAATAATCCTTTGTGTTGAAAATCGGCTATTCCAGATTCGCTAATAGTAGCATTATACTCCTCTAAATTTGCAGCCTTTGTTTCAGGGGCAATACTTACCAAGAAATGGTATCCATCAATTATTTGACGGCTTTTTAATTCTGCTTCTTCTCGTAATGCATCTCCTTCTTGAAATTTATCGGGGTGCCATTCCTTTACCAAATTTCTATAGGTGGTTTTTAATGCTTTAAGTTCAATGTCTTTTTCAACAGAAAACAATTTCTTGTATTCATTAATACGCTTCATAAAAGGCTTTTTCTAAATAAGCCGCGAAATTACATTATTTTCTTGTACTTAAAGCCTGTTTTAGAAAAGGGTTTTGTTTTATTTTGTGATTTAACGAACACCTAACCTTCAGAAAATCAAAAATTTACAGCTTCACCTCCTTTAATTATAGGCAGAACACCCCTATCTTCAGGGATATGAGATTTAATTTTAAAATGGAGCCGGCTCAAAATTGGCCTTTTAAAATGGACGCTAAAAATAGCTAAGAAACACTTTTTGAACCTAAGAAGTAAGCTTATGGGAATATTCTGAAAAGCAGGCGGGAATGTAATATAGGGGTACATCCGATGGTTTGAAATGAAAAATCCAAAACGAAGAAGCCCATATAATTCCATGGTTTCACCTACCGCAACAATAGCTGTAGGACAATAGCAGAGACCTGCTTGACGCCCTATTGGGCACTAAATGATAGATAGTTCCCCTTGGCCTATAAAAACAAATAGCACTAGAAATAGAAAGCCTTTCGACCATCTATTTTTTGTGCTTATCTTTTTTTATACATATGAACCGGTTACAATCACCGATTTATGAAAGTCCTACTTTAAGAATATTTATTCTCAAAGCAGTTAGAAATTTTACTGTTGACGTTATATTTTCTTAACACGAACGGCATTCATTCCTTTCATTCCTCTTTCAAGTTCAAAAGAAACTTTATCATTCTCGGCAATCTCGTCAATTAATCCACTCACGTGAACAAAGTACTTTTCGTTATTTTCAGAATCGATAATAAAACCAAAACCTTTAGAAGTATCGAAGAAAGAAACTTTACCATTTCTTACTGGATCGAATTCCTCAACATCACTATCATCTCTTTTAGGAATACCGATTTCTATCGATGCTGCGTCTATGACTACTTTTTTTGTTGGATCCGGCGGAGTATCGGTTAAATTTCCATCGTGATCTACGTATGCAAATTGAATTCCTGGTCCACTCTCTTTAGACGCTTCTTTACGAGCAACCTTTTTCTTTTGCTTTTCCTCGCGTTTCTTTAATCGTTTTTTTTCCTTTTCAGTTTTGTTATAGGTCTGCTGCGATTTTGCCATTAGCTTTATTAATAGGGTTTTAAATTATTAGTTTAGAAGAATTAGAAGAAAATGAAAAACTAAATAGGTCTTTGAAAAATACAAAAGAATATTAATCTTTATTTGTAGCGACAATAACTTCTATTATTGCCTAATTACTATCTCTTTAAACAGCTACAAAGATAAGCCTTATAATTTTAGTAAGAGTATTTAAATTTCTCACCTTTTTTATTCCATACTTGATTTATAAATTCGACATCCTTTAAAGGCTTTGATAAGCCGTGTCGATTAAAGCAAGTACCTCTTTTCAGAATACAAAAATATTACTATTATCTTATTTAAACAAATACTTTACTAATGTAACATCAAATCAATTTACTTTTTTCTAAATTTTCTTTAAATTTTCAAGGCTTTTCCCTTGAAATAAGCCCTTCGTTATCGGGCGTGTTTTTTATGCGTTAGGGACCGCGGCGGCATCCCCGCAGCGGAGCAAGGGATATAGACAAGGGCCCGACCGACGCAGGAGGGAACGCCCAAACCCTTATCTAGAGGATTATAAATAATAGTGCATTCTTATAATATAATCCCCTGATCCGTTTTATTCCTATTCGAAACAAAATTCTTCAATAAGAGCTGCTACTTCTCTGTTTTTGGTAAGGTATCGGTAACCACCACCGGAATTGCCTCTCCCACATAGTACTTATTGCGCAACCAAAAAGACAGGCGAACCAATAAAATTAAGGCCGGCACTTCTACCAAAGGACCGATAACCCCCACAAAAGCCTGACCGGAATTTAAACCGAACACGGCGATGGCCACCGCGATGGCCAATTCAAAATTATTGCCCGAAGCCGTAAAAGAAATTGCGGCATTCTTGTCATAGCTGGCCCCAAATGCCTTACTGACAAAGAAGGACACCAGAAACATGACCACAAAATAAATGAGCAAAGGAACGGCTATTAAAAGGACGTCCATAGGAATTTCCACTATCATTTCGCCCTTGAGCGAAAACATCAGTACAATCGTACACAGCAGTGCTATGAGCGTCAAAGGACTTATGGCCGGTATAAACTTTTGGGCATACCATTGCTCCCCTTTTAGACGCACTAAAATGGTTCTGCTTAAAATTCCCAAGAGAAAAGGTATTCCCAAATAAATGGCGACACTTTGTGCTATTGTGGCAATCGAAATATCTACCAACGCGCCCTGAAAACCAAAATACGGAGGTAAGACAGTGATAAAAAGCCAGGTGTAAAAGCTATAGGCAAACACCTGAAAAATACTATTCAAAGCCACCAGACCTGCACCGTAATCGGTACTCCCCTCTGCCAGATTGTTCCAAACCAACACCATGGCAATACACCTGGCCAATCCTATCAATATTAAGCCAACCATATATTCAGGATGGTCTTGTAAAAAAATGATGGCCAAAAAAAACATCAGCACCGGACCAATAATCCAATTGAGCAACAGGGAAATGGATAAAATCTTTACGTTTTTAAACACTTTGGGCAGCAGTGCATAATTTACTTTTGCCAAAGGCGGATACATCATTACGATAAGGCCTATGGCGATGGGTATATTAGTGGTACCGCTGCTAAAGGAATTGAGAACTACCGGGAAGGAAGGGACAACATACCCTAAACCAACCCCTAATACCATTGCTATAAAAATCCAGGCTGTTAGATAACTATCTAAAAAACTCAGTTTCTTTTTACTTTTTGCCATACTTAAAACTTAATTTGTGAAAAAACATACCTCATTTCAGCTGCTATTTGCCTACTTCTTTCCGCGTATTTTGCCGATTGCTCCGGACTATTATCGAATGCTTTTGGATCCTCATAAGTCACTGGAATCCGTTTTTCGGCCCCTCCGATGTACGGACAGCCTTGATCTGCCTGTGTACAGGTCAATATGGCCGCAAAATTGGAGGTTGGATTAAAATTATCATCGAAAGTTTTGGAGAAAGCAATAATTGGGGCTTCGTTTTCACCAAACTTTATGGCGTAGACCGGATTGTTTTCCCCTCCTATTTTTTGTACGGAAAAACCGGTGGCTTCCAAGGTTTTTGCGACCATAGGGTACAAGGCTGTTTCCTCGGTTCCCCCAGAATAACAACTCACCTTCTCTAGTTGAAAATAAAAAGCCATTACTTGGGCCCATATTTGCGACAAATGACTCCTTCTGGAATTATGGGTACAGATAAAATTAAGGTTGATAGGGGCGTTAGCATTTACTTTCGCCTGAATGTATTCGATTAAAGGCGCTAGGATATCCTTGCGTTCTTCCGAAATATCGTCTTTTGCCACGGATTCAATAAACCCTTGAATCCCGACAAATACAGTAGCTTTGTTTTTTATCATCAATATCACTTGTGTTTAGCAACAACCACTGTTTGGAGTACAGCTTGTAGTAGCGGTTTGCGTTAAGGCTCCTAGTTTAATTTTTGTTTTTTTCGGGGGAACACCACAGGCATCCTTCGCCAAACAATCTGTGGCAGTGGTGGTCAACAAAAAATTCTCGCCATTAAAGTCCAATCCATATTTCCCTATAGTGGCTCCCTGATATTCTACTTCGATATCCAGATCTTCTAATCCCAATACCTTTTCGGACAACTCAATGATCCCTAGCAGTTTTTCTGGATGCAACCTATGGTCATAATCGTCGGCGGCCCAAAGTTGAAAATTGGCCACTTCTTCCTTTCTTACCGTTCCGCCGCAATCTATAAAGTGCTTACTGACCCTTCCTACTTCGGTAACATGAAAATGATTGGGCACCAAGGATCCGTCTGGGAGTTCAAAAGCAATGCTTTTCCTTTCCTGTAAAAATTCTTTTATTTCTGAAAGTTTCATATGTAGATATTTATTGTTTTCTTAAATCTTATGACAGTTTTCTTTTAGCAACACTTGCCTTTAGGCTGTTCTTTTTGATCTAAAAACTTCCCAAAAACAGCTGCTAATTCATCCCATTTTTCCTGGTCGATACAATAACAAATACTGGTCCCTTCTATGGTTCCTTTAATTATCCCCAGGTTTTTTAGTTCTTTAAGGTGTTGGGAAATAGTGGGTTGGGCCAGGCCTATTTCGGTCACCAAATCGCCGCATATACAAGATTCTGTTTTAAACAAATGCTGTATAATGGCGATTCTCGCCGGATTCCCTAAAACTTTAGCAATCCCTGCCAGCGCGTTTTGCTCCGCTGTAAACATTTCCGATTTTGTAATTCCCATATCCTTGAATCTATATATTGCAATATTACGATTAATCTAAAAACCATGCTATAAATTCTTATTTTTTAACACGGTGCCTCCTGAGTTTTATCAGGCTCCCTTAGGAAAACAATACCTAGCGTTTCTAGAAAACTTTTAAAGGAAATTATTCTCTGACCCCTTAGAAAACACTCCCCAAAAAATGTTTTCAAAGTTAAACCAGGTATCACCATATCAATTTTTGCTGCATAGGAGAATAGTACTCCCCTAAAAAAGTGCTCCTTTTTTCAAAACCTGTCCTACCGACGATTATTCATGAAAATCGAACCCCTACAAATACTTATCAAAACAACTACATTTTTCCTAAAACACTAACAATCTTGGAGTTCGACAAAACAATTCTTAATGATTTTCTTACGTAATGAATTAAAAATCATTAACTTTTGTACTTATTAACAAAAATAACTACCATATGAAAAAGCATGTATTTTTTGTTTTGTTCTTTTTATTGGGGGTAGTTGGCCTTGCCAGCGCCCAAATTACGGGAACAGTTTTAGATGAAGACGGGACACCTTTGCCTGGAGCATCCATTGTTAAAAAAGGCACCTCTATAGGTACCACTACAGATTTTGATGGTAATTTTTCCATTGAGGTCTCCATGGGCGATATCTTGGTTGTGTCATATATTGGATATGCCACCCAGGAGGTCACCGTAAACAGCACCAAAATGAACATCCGTTTAAGCGCGGGGGTAGCATTGACAGAAGTAGTTATCATAGGATCTCGTAACCCCAATAGAACGGCGACAGAGAGTACGGTTCCTGTAGATGTGATTGACATGAAGGAACTGAACAATGTAGCGCCACAGGTAAACCTTAATCAGATCCTAAACTACGTAGCCCCCTCTTTTACCTCTAATACCCAGACCATTTCTGACGGTACAGATCATATAGATCCGGCATCCTTACGAGGGTTGGGACCAGATCAGGTATTGGTACTTATCAATGGTAAAAGAAGACACACCTCTTCCCTTATCAATGTCAACGGTACCTTTGGCCGTGGTAGTGTTGGTACCGATTTAAATGCCATTCCTGCTGCTGCCATACAGCGTATAGAAGTATTAAGAGATGGCGCCGCTGCCCAATATGGTTCCGATGCCATCGCCGGTGTTATCAATATAATCCTTAACAAAAGCGTCAATGAACTGACAACCACAGTTACCACAGGCGCCCACTTTACCAAAAATGCCAATGACCAAACTGGAGGTGTAGACGGGGAATCTACCAATGTAGCCGCCAGTTATGGTATTCCGGTTGGCGATAATGGCGGATTCATAAACTTTTCCGGAGATTTTGATGTACGGAAAGAGTACAGCAGAATGAAGGAATGGGAAGATGATATTTTTAATCTCTACAATACGGTAGAAAGGGTAGCCTCTGCAGATGGATATGATGTTTTTAAATTATTGGATGACGATGTGAACGATGTAATACAATATGCCGATCAGGCCGGTATTGACCGCAACGGCGCCACCACAAAAGAAGATCTGAGAACCATTCTACAAGCAGATGCCACCGCTGCAGAACTTGCAGCAAGAGGACTGCAGAGAAGCGATTTCAATATGCGGGTCGGGCAATCCTCCTTGAGGGGAGGCCGGTTTTTTGCTAATTTCTCTATGCCTTTGGACGATAAAGGGACAGAAATGTATTCTTTCGCAGGAATAAGTTCTAGAACGGGAAACTCGGCCGGATTTTACAGATTGCCCAACCAGAGCAGAACGTTTACCCCGGCATATCCCAATGGATTCTTGCCAGAAATAAACTCCCATATTAAAGACCAGTCCTTGTCCTTGGGGATTAAAGGCATGATCGGCGATTGGAACGTAGATTTAAGCAATACTTACGGAAAAAACTCCTTTTTGTATACCATAGGAAACACCTTTAATGCCTCCATGCAAAATGCATCTCCTACCTTGTTTGATGCGGGTGGTTTTTCTTTCTCCCAGAATACCTCTAATTTAGATATCAACCAGTTTTTTGACGAGGCCATGTCCGGACTTAACATTGCCTTTGGTGCGGAATACAGGGTAGAGAATTACGATATCATTGCAGGGGAAGAGCCTTCTTATTCGCAATATACCGCCGATGGCCAGCGCATAACGCTTGCCTCCCAACAACCTTCCAAAGATTTCTTCGGAAACTCCAGACCTGGAGGATCGCAGGTTTTCCCGGGCTTTGCCCCTGCCAATGAATTGTCTAGAGGCCGTAGTAGTGTGGCCGGATATTTTGATGTAGAGGCCGATTTTTCGGAAGCCTTTTTGGCGAGTTTTGCCACTCGTTATGAGAATTATAGCGATTTTGGCTCTACCTTAAACTTTAAATTGTCGGGGAGATATAAGGCCAACGACAACCTGAATATCCGTGGCGCCCTAAACACAGGATTTAGAGCCCCTTCCCTGCACCAAATAAACTTCAATTCTACCTCCACTATTTTTGACAACGAAGGCAATCCGCAGGAAGTAGGAACCTTTGCCAACAATAGTAGAGCTGCCAAACTATTGGGAATTCCACAATTAAGAGAGGAAACTTCCCAAAGTATTAGTTTAGGGCTAACCGCAAAGATCCCCGATGCCAACCTAACAATAACAGTAGACGGCTATTTTGTAGCCATTGATGATAGAGTAGTATATACCGGGCAATTTGCCCCTACCCCAGATGCAGGTACAGGTAGCGGAGGCGTTCCGGCAGTATATTCCGGGGCACAATTAGAATTGTTCAATCTCTTACGCCAGGCCAATGCCACAGCCGCCTCATTCTTTGCCAATGCCATCGATACGGAATCTAAGGGTATCGACCTAGTGCTTACCCATGATTACTTTTTTGGCGATCAATGGAGATTGAAATCCGATTTGGCAGGGACTTTTTCGAAGACCAAGCAAGTGGGCAGCATCAACGCCTCCAAAATTTTAAGCGATGCAGGTTTAGTAGGCACCTACTTTCCTGAAGATAGCAGGGTATATTTGGAAGAAGCAGTTCCAAGAACTAAAATCAACCTTTCCAACAGCCTTACCTCGGATAAATTTATTTTCTTCTTGAGAAATGTATACTTTGGAGAAGTAACGGAGGCTACAACCACTGTAGCCAACCAACAAGTATTTGGCACCAAAGTGGTGACCGATCTTTCCGTGGGCTATAAAGCAACGGACGCCCTTACCCTTACCCTAGGAGCCAACAACCTGTTCGACATCTATCCAGATCGGGCAGAAGATCAATTTGGAAACAGAAGTGGTGGCCGATTCGATTGGTCGCGTAGAGCACAACAATTTGGAATTGGAGGAAGATATCTTTTTGCTCGTTTGAGTTTTACCCTTAAATAAAAGGGAAAACCACTCCATAAAAACCAAAAGAGGCCACAATATTGTGGCCTCTTCTTGTAATATGTCGTCATTGATTTATAACGAATCCTTTACCTATGCTTCAATGCTTACAAGTTGCAAGTCGAAAATAAGGTCTTGTCCTGCCAATGGGTGATTAGCATCAATAACAATATGCTCCTCATGCACCTCAGCAATACGCAATTCGTTTTCTCTTCCGTCTGGGCTTTTCGCCATCAATCCCATTCCAACTTCTGGCTTAATATCTCCAGGTAAGTCAGATTTTTTCACCTCGTGGAACATTTCTTTTTGAACATCCCCATAAGCCTCTTCCTTAGGAATAGTGATGGTTTTCTTTTCGTCGGCCTCCATACCTAAAAGTCCTTTTTCGAAACCTGGGATAAGAGCACCTTGTCCTAAGGTAACCTTAATAGGGTCTCTTTCCAAAGAGCTGTCAAATATTTGACCATTGGTTAATTTTCCTGTGTAATGTACTTGTACCGTATCGTTTTCTTTAACTTTACTCATAAATCCAATATCTGTGATTTGCAATTTTATAAAACAGTACAAACTTATGGCTTCTAAAATGCCTTAAGCCATAGGATGAAAAAAATATTCAAGAATTAATATATCTTTAATTTTTTAATAAAAATAATAGCAAAAAACCACTATTAATGCAATTCCGTAAAAAAAGTACCATTGGCCATATTGGCTAATTTGGGTTGATTTTCACTTTTGGTTACTGTCCTTGTCCTAAGGTTTTATATTCTGATTGACACTAAATAGGTTTTTAGAATCGTATTTTCTTTTAATTTCCACCAATCGTTCGTAGTTGTGTTTATAACTTGCTTTAACTCGTTCACTACCTTCATTCATCATAAAATTTGAATAGGCCCCTCCGGAGGCATAAGGGTGTACTGCATTGAAATAATCCTTGCACCAGTTAGTGATTTTTGCGGCATTTTTAGGATCGGGATCTACCCCAACCATTACCCCAGCATATTTTGCATCTCTATAAGCCCATGCCGTTGCCTTGGGACCAACCCTGGCAGCAGCCCCGCTAATAGGGTACAAATGCATCTGAGAAAGGGGGGTTGGAATTTCGGCTCCATATTTTTTATGACCTGCCCTGATCTCTGGTCCTAGGGCATTAAAAAAGTCGGCTCGCCAATACCATTGAAGTCCCGCCGGAAAATAACCATCGAACAAGGTTTGTACAGCGGGATAGGGCATTTCACCAACATGTTGGAATACCGGTTCTTTGGACAATACTGGCTTAAAGAGTTCGTCAAACTTATTTGGGTCTCCAGTAAAGCACCATACAATACCACAAAAATGTTTGTTATGAAGTTCTTCGGGAAAAGGAGCTCCCGGGATCACCAAAGTAGCAATAAACCCATTTAAATCGTCCGGAGCATTATGGATAAATCCATCGAACCACTCCATTATTTCTTCGGTTTGTTCTATAGGCCATAAGGTGGGCCCTCCAATAACTGTTTTAAGGGGATGGGCCTGAAATTTAAAGGAGGTAACAATCCCAAAATTTCCGCCGCCCCCACGGATCGCCCAAAATAAATCTTTATGATGCTCCTTGTTTACGGTCACAAAGCTGCCATCGGCCAGGACCATATCGGCCTCTAACAAGTTGTCTATGGTAAGGCCAAATTTCCTGGAAAGATATCCTACTCCCCCACCTAATGTTAATCCGCCAACGCCGGTACTAGAGATAATTCCGGCAGGAATTGCCAGTCCAAAGGCATGGGTGGCATGATCTACCTCTCCCCAAACATTTCCGCCACCGACCCTTACGGTATTGTCGGCCGTATTTATTCTGATGTATTTAATTCCAGACAGGTCTATCACCATGCCATCATCGCACGATCCTAAACCTCCTCCGTTATGCCCGCCCCCTCTTACGGCAATGAGCAAATTGTTTTCCCTTCCAAAGTTTACGGCACGCATCACATCGGCAACATCGACACACTTCACAATCATTCCTGGATGTTTGTCTATCATACCATTATACACCTTCCTACTTGTATTGTAGTTGGCATCGGAAGGCATCACCACCTCTCCTCTTATTCCTTTTTTAAAGGAAGCGATATTGCTCGCATCCAGATCTATTACCATTTCCATGATTTTGATGTTTTTAAATTAGGTATCGTTATACTAGGCACAAAAACCGGCTATCGGTTTTACCGTTATTCTTTTAAAACCATAGGAAAGGCATCCAAAGGTTTTTCAAAGGCGATGAATAGAACACATGGATCTTTAGGACCACATTTTGCTTTATGTGGTTTTTCAGAAGGACCATAGGCATAAGAGCCCATTTTCATAAGCTGCTCCTTTTCGCCCTCATAGGTCACGTATAATTCCCCGGAAACAAGTATCATACGTTCGGCAGAAGTGTGCCAATGGGTTGGTATCTCATAATTGGCAGGCACTTTAAAAAAGACATCTACATTCGCCTTTGCGGGGTCTCCGTGCAAGACTGCTATGGTACAGCCTTCTGGCATAAAAGGCGGACATGGTCCCCATACCAATTCTTTATCTTCATGGGTCTTTATCAAGGACATTTCAGAGGCTTCTCCATTGTTTTGTCCCGATAACGCCTGGGTTGCCAAAAACGTTAGTACCAAAGCGGCAACCCCTAGCTTTGGATAGGTTTTAAAATACGTCATGATTAAATTTTTTAAAATTAATAAGCCGTGCTATCTAGAAAATATTAGGCCAATTACCCGTCTTCCTTCCAGCGCCGAACACAACCCTATTCCTATTGCTTATAAGTAGCAGTATAATTTGGGCGTTCCCTCCTTCGTCGGTCGGGCCCTTGGCTATATCCCTTGCGTTGCTGCGGGGATGCCGCCGCGGTCCCTAACGCGAACAAACTAAAATTCATCCTACCCCTTCCATTCCCAATATGCCCCTTTTTTTAGCTTTCCCAATTAGAAGAAACCAACGCATCGCCCCTCAATAAACTAAGGGAAAATACTGGGTCAAAAATTGGTAAAGGCTTGGTTATTCAATTTAAATCCAGGGGAATTGTTAGGACATAACACAATGTATCAAAGGGGATTATGAAATACATTACTTAAAAGTACATCAAAAAATACGGGGAGACTGCTACATTTTATCCAAATTATAACAAAATTGACTCATTTGCCATATTACAAACAGCTATGTATGTGTAGCATAGTCCCGAACATATTGTGAAGGCAGAATACCAAAAGAATCCAAAAAACATTTAGAAAAATACGCCGGACTATTAAATCCGGTTTCAAAGGCTATTTCAGAAATATTGCCCGACCTGTCTTTTAAAAGGCTGAGGGATTTCAACAATCGGTATTTTTTTAAAAAAACGTTAGGAGAGTCGTCTGCCAACTGCATCAACTTCCTATAGAATTGAGTACGGCTAAACCCTAATTGAGTGTTAAAATCTGTAGTTCTTACATTTGAATTCTGCCAAATACTTTCAGTATAGTCCATTAATTGCTTAAGAAACTTTTCGTCCGATGGCTGCAGGGTTTGCACACTTTCCGTGTCTATAAAAGCATTTAAATTTTCACCCTCGTATAAGTTTTTCACTTCTGTAGTAATAGCTATAGCTCCTTTGGCAATTTCGCATATTCGTTCTGCCAACTT
Organism: Arenibacter sp. 6A1; assembly: GCF_012272855.1. GTDB lineage: Bacteria > Bacteroidota > Bacteroidia > Flavobacteriales > Flavobacteriaceae > Arenibacter. The sequence goes on from NZ_JAAXCQ010000004.1 coordinate 160,267, forward strand.
AATGCTGTCACCAAAAAAATCACCCTTATCGGCCACGGGTACCCCGCTACTCAACCCTATTTTAAATTTAAAATGGGGCTCCTCCATATTTTCTGTTATTTTATTAAAGACCGATTGAAGCGCTAAGGCGCATAAGACTGCCTTGGACACCGAACAAAAAGACACCAACAAACTTTCCTGCTGCTGTTTTACCACCCTCCCCTGATAAGAATTAATAATGGAAATACTGGCTTCGTTAATTTTTCTCTGGGACTGCAAAATAGCATCTGACGAAATATTTTGAAGGGAGACCATTTTAAACCCAGTCACCATAATGATTCTAAAAGCAGGGTCGTTTATAATATTTAATTCCGTGTTGACAGCTTTTAGCGGATCCTCAATACGGCCTAAAAACGATTCTACAATGGTTTCTTCTACCTCAATAATTCGATAAGGAACATCGCCATGAGCCTCAAAATGCATTTTTTCCAAGGCTTCTTTATTGGGTGCTTCCACCAAACAAAATGCAGTTTTCCGTTTCTCATCAAACCAATAAGTGAGTCCTCGGCAACCATATTTGTGCTCAACCTTTAGATCTTCCTGATGCAACTGAGCAACATGTTCGGCGGTTACCGTGTCCGAAACATCGTGACGATCCATAAAAATTGGCATAGTGTTTAATTTTAATACAAGATAATGATTTATAGCAAGTTGCACACTACCAAACGAAAAATCACAGCAAATAATACAATCTATTTTTCACATCTATTCATGCACGAAATAAAAGTAGTTTTGTTGCTACTCTAGAAATAAAAACCTTTTTTAAACTATTCCCTTCACTTTTTAGTTGCCATTGCTTAATGACAAGAGAATTCACCATAGGCATTTTTAACCTATATAGTGGACCTATGATATGACTAAAAAAATATTTGTACAAAATTTAGCAATAGTCATATTGGCCGGTAGACCCGCGATTCGGCGGGGGAGGTACTATCATATAACTAGATTTGTAATCCACGTACATACAACCGGTTCGTGCTTAGTTTTTTTGTACAACTTTTTTCTTTTTAAGGGCAGTTCTTCAAGCCTGAAACTTGACGTTTTCTTTTCATTTTCTTTGCTTGTCCAAAGAAAACGAAACAAAAGAAAAGACACTGATTCAATGAATTTTTTCGACACCGAGGTCGAAAAACCGGTTTCAAAACTCCGCGTCGCCTCGTACCTCAGCTCCTGCTCTCGGAGCTTTTGAAACCTATTCTGCGAATCAGGTTATTTAGCTGCGCTGGCTTACTATAATATGACTAAAAAAATATTTGTACAAATTTTAGCAATAGTCATATTGGCCGGTAGACCCGCGAATCGGCGGGGGAGGTACTGAGTACTACTAAAAAGGGCTGCTTGTGGCAATGGCTAAATACGATAAAAGGCCACCAATTTTGGTAGCCTTTTATCGTATTTTAAAACTTATAACAGTACTATTCTACAATCAGTTCAAAATCTTGAACCGTTTTATTGGCTGCTACTATATCAATATCTTCAACGACTTGAGCCCCGTACCCCTCCAAGGCTACTTCTACGTCATAGGAACCGGCCGCCAGTCCTAAAACAGTATAGGCTCCGGAAGCATCGGTAAAGGTAGTTGTGTTTAAGGTGTCGGCCGCAAACACGGCAACCTGAGCGCCTTGTAAACCAACTTTCGCCTCATTTTGCATAGTGGTCACTAGCCCCGTTAAAGTACCTGCCGTAGAAAGATTGGACGCCTTGATAACCGGTTTAAAATTAAATCCTTTTATTCCCTCCGGATCATTTCTGCTGCCCTTAGCTACAAACGATTTACTAACATCGAAATCTAACAATAAATCTGTAGATAAGCCTCCACTGACTACCAGACTCGGTTTAACAAATACCTTTATCCCGGTTTGAGCACCACTTGGAACCTTTAAATCATAAGTAGTACCATCGGTCATTACCACACTCACCCCTTCCACATACACCCGGAATAAATCATAGGTCCCAACAGGCACCTCCGTATTTACCAAGTTTTCAGTTATCCCATTGGTTAGATCCAATAGATTTACCGAAATTTCATCTTCCATGAGTACGACAAAAGATGAACCATCCCCATTAGTTGCTCCCTCTTGGCTGTTATCGGCTTTGCGCCTGGCATCGATTTTAAAAATGGTAACATTTGCCTCGGCTACCAAATCGTGGGGAAATGGAGCATCTGTCAGGGAAACGGACAATCGCCCAGTCTCCTTATTAGCATCGTCCCCGTCTGTACAACTATACACCAAAGCCATAAGACCGATCATAACAATTGATAAAAATCTTACTTTCATAATTTAAATTTTATATTAAACATTTCATTGCTTTCTAATACAATACTGGTTAAAACACCCCATAATAGAAATACCCTACCCGAATATTCCTTTATTTTTATTTTTTCGTTGAAATGCCGTTTAAAAACGCCTTTTCGTATGGGGCTGTACTAAAAACACCGTAGTTTTCTTCTGACCAACCACAGATCCTTTGAGTAGGTAACACTCTAATTCTAACGAATTTAAAAAAGAATAAACATAAAATTTGTTTTAGTTAGGATTCCTAACTATCTTTATAAGAGCAATTTTGCCTTTCACTTAAAATTTGTATCATGAAAAAATCTGTTTTCTATCACGCTGGATGTCCTGTATGCGTAAGTGCTGAACAAGACATTTTAAAATTAATGAATCCGGCCCAAGTTGAAGTTGTTAATCTTGCTGGGGCCAAGAACAGAATATCGGAAGCCGAAAAGGCAGGCGTAAAATCTGTTCCTGCCTTATTAACCCCCGACGGAAATGTACTGCACATAAATTATGGTGCTTCCATGGCCGATGTAAAAGGTTAATAAAAGTTGGGCACCTTCGGCAAACAAGGTGTCCAACTTTTCCTCTTTTTAGGGTAACTTTGTGTAACTCCTTAAAAAAATACTCCCTATGCCCCAAAGTATATATGACACCGATTTTCAGCAAAAAGACCTAGGCAGTAAGATTGTCATAGCCTTGGACCGACTTTCCGAAGTTTTTAGGGCATTGTTAAGGGATTATGCCAAAACCTCGGGAATTAGCCCCATTCAAATTCAGATCCTGATATTTATAGCCTATCACAAACAATCGTATTGTACCGTGAGCCATTTGGCCAAGGAATTTAACCTCAGCAAACCCACCATTAGCGATGCCATTAAAATATTGCACCAAAAAGATCTAATTGTAAAAGAAACCTCCACCCTGGACACCAGAAGTTACACATTATCCCTATCGGAAAGCGGAAAACAAATTGTTTCGGAAACGGAGGGATTTGCCAACCCTATACGGAATGCCTTACAACTTAACACCGAGGAGGAATTATATACGTTGTACGATTCCCTTAGCACCCTGATTTATAGATTAAACCAAACAGGAGCACTACAGGTACAAAGAATATGTTACGCCTGTAAATTTTATGAAAACAACAATGGAACCCATCATTGCAATTTACTTCAGAAAAACCTACACATAAAAGAGATACGGGTTGATTGCCCTGAATTTGACAAAAAACAAGGATAAAGATCCGGCCAATGATTCAAGAAAAACAGCCTATTCCCCTTGTATCTATCCATAGAATCCCAACATTCCCATAGCTGTTAAAAGGAGACCTCCTATCTTTGTGGTCATAAAATCAAATATCTTGCATCCCAAAAACATCCATAATACTCCTTACGACTTCGAAGCCTTAATTGGTAGTCACCCAGAATTGGCCCCTCATGTTTTCGTAACCCCTTATGGCAATCAGAGCATTGACTTTTCCAAGCCAACCGCTGTACTACACTTAAACAAGGCCATTTTAAAGCATCAATATAGACTGTCGGACTGGAATATTCCCGATGGTTATTTATGTCCTCCTATTCCTGGAAGGGCCGACTATATACATCATATCGCCGATTTGTTAGAAGAAGATGGTATCGAGAACAATGTTCGCGGCTTGGATATAGGTGTTGGCGCCAATTGCATTTACCCTATTTTGGCCTCTCAAATATACGATTGGCAAATGGTAGGATCGGACATTTCCCTTACTTCTGTTACCATGGCCAAAGCCAATACAGCGGCCACGCCGAGCCTAGTGAAGAACATTGAGATAAGACATCAAACCGACCCGTCCAATATTTTTAAGGGCATTATAAGCGAGGGAGATCATTTTCATTTTAGTATTTGCAACCCTCCCTTTCATGCCAATGCCGAAACCGCTGCAAGGGGTAGTTTAAAAAAAGCTACAAATCTGGGCTTAAATAGGGCCGATGAATTAAATTTTGGTGGCCAGGCCAATGAGTTATGGTGCAATGGCGGGGAAGCCTTGTTTATTAAGCGAATGATCAAACAAAGTGTTGCATATTCCCAACAAGTGAAATGGTTTACGACCTTGGTAAGTAAAAAAGAAAATTTAGCCGCTATCTATAAGCAGTTACACAAACTAAAAGCTGTTTACAAGACCGTGCCAATGGCCCAAGGCAACAAACAAAGTAGGTTTGTTGCCTGGAGATTTTAAATTATACGAGGGCCGTCATTTATTTATTCTTCTGGCGGCCTACCGTGTATTTCTTCAAAAATAGTGTCAAAATTTTGACGTAGGTGAGTACTTAATTTTTTATGGTAATCTTCATTTAACCATTTTAAGAAGTTATGGGTACTTTTACTGATACATTTGGCATAGCGCTGTATCCTATCTTCTATATCGCCCCCCAAGAGTTTGGCCAATGCCAAAGCATCGTATACATCTTCACTGTTCTCTACACATATCTTTGCATGTTGGGCAATAGAACGCTCCAATACAACCTTGGAAGATTCTCCGTTTTTCACAGAGTCTATATAAGTTTCCTTGATATCGAAATACACCTCTTTAGAATTGGCAAATTCTGCTCTAAGAGCCTCGGGCATCTCCCATTTAAAATTGCTCTCCAATTCTTCGTCACCCAACAATTTGTCCATGTAAAAATTGGGAGATTTAAAGATGGTCTGCCAATCTAAATCTGCTCCCCAGGGTCCAAAACGGTGTAGGTTGTTCCCTAAATCTATAACCGAGAATGTTGCTTTATTGTTCAAGATCCTAGAACCACGCCCAATCATCTGATAGTACAATGTCAAAGACTTCGTCGCCCTATTCAAAATAACGGTTTCTATGGTAGGCTCATCAAATCCTGTGGTTAAGATACTCACGGAGGTTAATATTGCATCCGGAGTGTTCTTAAACCATTTTAAAATAGCCTTACGTTCCTTTTTACTAGCGGTATTATCTAAATGCTCTATAGGGTAACCAGCTGCCTTAAAGGTTTCGTACACATGCAATGAGGTATTGATACCATTATTGAATATCAGCGTTTTCTTTCCCTTAGAATGTTTTACATAGGCTTCCAAAAGCTTGCTCAGCATTTGGCTATTGGTATACAGGTCTTCAGAAGATTTTACCGTATAATCCCCATTAGAACCTACCTCCAAGGAGGTTAGCCCCATATTATAAGAGAAAACTTCGGCTCTTGCCAAAAACTCGTTCTCTATAAGGGATTCTATGCTTTCCCCTACGATCAATTCATCGTAATTATCCTTCATCGGCAAGTCCTTGTTAGAACTTAAGGGAGTAGCAGTAACCCCTAAAACAAAGGAATTTTCAAAATACTTAAAGAGTTTTGTAAACGAATTATAATGGGCCTCATCAATAATAACAAGTCCCACTCCTGAAATATCCAACTTGTCGTCCTGCAATCTGTTGTTCAAGGTCTCTACCATAGCTACAAAGCAGCTATATTGGTCCTGATCTTCTAAATTTGCCTTACTGTCTACAACCTTATTGGTGACGCCAAAACTCGTAAGCATGGAGGATGTTTGCCTACAAAGTTCTATCCGGTGTGTCATTATCAACACCTTCTTTTTGTGGTTCTTCAAATACTGTCGAACAATTTCAGAAAAAATTACGGTTTTTCCACCTCCGGTAGGCAATTGGTATAAAAGGTGGTAATCGTCCGGTGCGGTTTCAAACTTATCAAATATTTGGTCTATAGCCCCTTTTTGATAACTGTATAATTCTTTATCCGTTCTTCTTTCTACAACAGCATTCGCAGTCAACGTCTCCAACATATTCTCTTTTTTTTAGGACTGCAAAATTACGGCCTTTGTTGGGTGTTTGAAGAATATTTTTGAAAAAACTATGAATTAATTTTTCACATAGGATAAAATCTTACACCTTCTTTCCATTAGGAAAATTCAGAAGTAGCAAGATGTAGTTTTTAGGAAACACAAATGAAGGAAAAAGATCACCCTAATCTTTTAATAACCGTAACCGCCGTGTACATAGAAACACCATACAGAAGAGAAGTAAGGTACTATTATTAAAAGATCAGGGTACTCTAGTGCTTAATTTTTGGACAATCTTTTAAGAGCTACCCATTGTTTCAGCATATCCCTGGCGTCAGTAGCCGGATACCCCAAAACAGTCTTCCCTGCATCGACATCGCCCATAACTCCAGAACCTGCTCCAATAACGGCGCCTGAGTTGATAGTTGTATGATCCTTGATGGAGGCACTTCCTCCAATGATCACCCCATCCCCTAGGGTTACCGAACCAGCGAGTCCGCTATGGCCTGCCATAATACAAGATCTGCCCAAAATACAATTATGTGCTATCTGAACTAGATTATCAATTTTGCAGCCATCACCGATAATAGTAGCACTAAACTTGCCTCTATCGACACAAGAATTAGCTCCAATTTCTACATAATTACCAATAATCACATTTCCGATATGTGGTATTTTTACCAATCCTCTACCATCATCGCTAGGTCTATACCCAAATCCATCGGCACCAATGCTCACATTAATGTGAAAAATACAATGGTTCCCAATTTCGCTGCGTTCCCGAATTACGGTTCCCGACCATACCACCGTATGGTGACCAATTTTAGAATCATCGAATATGCTAACATTGGGATATAGGATAACCCCATCACCCAATACTACATTTTTACCAACATAACACCCTGCTCCAATTTTGCATCCTTTTCCCAATACCACAGATTCGTGTACCACGGCCGTTGGATGAACATCTTCTTCTAGGGCAGGTGGTGCGGGTTCTAAAGCCTCCAATAATGTAGCCATGGCCAAATCGGCATTTTTAACCCTAATGAGCGCTCTATTGTCACCTGGCTCTAATTTTATCTTTGCATCTACAATAGCAACACTTGCTTTTGAAGTCTCCCAAAGTTTAGCAAATTTGTTGCTTCCGATAAAAGTAATTTGCTGAGCAGTAGCTCTCTCAAGCTGTTCAGCTCCTGTTATTTGCTCATCACAAGTACCGACGAGTTCTCCTTTTAAAAGTTCGTTTATTTCTACTATCGTAAATGATTTCATCTAATATGAATTTTATTGTTATTGTTATTATTCCCAGCCAAATTGGCTAAATATAGGACTAAAATATATCTTCATTAAATTTTAGCCTTTAAAGCTGCAAGGATAGCACAAAAAAGAACTGTCGCGCAACTAGGAATAATATTGTGGAAAGAACGGAGCTTTTTAAACCTTAAAAAGCTCCTAAAAAACACTGAGGTGCCTTACTTTTTTTTCTTAATTAATTTTAGGTAAAGTTTTTCTACCTTCTCTCTGGCCCAGGGAGTTTTTCTCAAAAAGGTTAAACTCGATTTTATGGAAGGGTCCTGATTAAAACATCTGATATTGATATACCCACCAAGCGTCTCCCAACCGTGATGGGCTACTAATTCCTCCAATATAGTGGCCAAGGTTATCCCATGTAAGGGATTGTTTTCCTGGGCTTTGGTTTTATTATTTTTATCTGTCATATACACTGAAAACATGCAATAGGAATAAAAGGTCGTGCCCAAGCACTTTTATCTTTTCTTTTTTCCTTTTGCAAAATTTTTATCTCCACGAGTTTTTGGTTTTTTATACTTTTTGGCTATTTCCCTTTTATAGGACCCACCTAAATTCACTCGTTTGTTTTTTTCACTTTTCTCATGAAAAGCCGCTCCACGACCCTCGGTTTCTGACGCTCCTACTGGATTATTAAGTTCAAAATTCTGAGGTCTTTCTTCGGGAGTCAATTCCTCTGATATTTCTACTGCTTCGGGGAAATCTATCGTTGGAATCTCATAAGCCATCAAACTTTCAATAGCCTCTTTTGCTTCCCTTTCTTTTTCGGTATAGAATAATAAGGAAGTACCCTTTTCCTTTGCCCTACCCGTACGCCCTATTCGGTGCATATAGTTTTCGGGGTAATTAGGAGTGTCAAAATTCACCACATGGGTGATTTTATCCAAATCCAATCCTCTCGCCATCACATCCGTAGAAATCAAGATTCGATTCTTGCCCTCATCAAATTGTTTGATAGAACGGATTCTATAATTCTGTGTTTTGTTGGAGTGTATTACACAAGCCTCGTTCCCGTAGACTGTTTCCATGGCTTGAAACAACCTATCGGCACTTTTTTTGTTGGAAACAAAAACCAATACTTTTTTATAGGTAGTTTTATCCTTTAAAAGGTACTCCAACAAATTTGCCTTGGTATAAAAATTTTCGACTGAATAACAGCTTTGCGCTATATTTTCGAGCGGCGTACCACTAACGGCAATAGAAATTCTGGCCGGGGCGATAAAAAAATCGTTGATCAGTTTAGACACATCGTCGGTCATTGTAGCCGAGAACATAATGTTTTGTCTTCGTGAAGGCAACAATTCAAAAATATTGGTAATTTGAAATCGAAAACCAAGGTCTAACATAACATCAACCTCATCGATCACTAGTTTTTTAACATCTCTTAATTTTAGGGTTCTGTCCAAGGTAAGGTCGTACAGCCTACCTGGGGTGGCCACCAAAATATCACATCCCTGGGCAACGGCCTGACGCTGTGTGTTGATATTTGCCCCTCCGTAAATTCCGGTTACCCTTACACTTAAATATTTAGCAAATTCTTCAATCCTTTCTACCACCTGAAGCACCAGTTCCCGAGTCGGAACCAATATTAAAACCCTAGGGGTTAGCTGTTTGGAAAATTTTAGACCCTGTAAAATAGGGAGCATATAAGCAAAGGTCTTTCCTGTTCCCGTTTGTGCTATACCGACAACATCGGATCCTGACATAATTACCGAAAAAGCTTCGGCCTGTATTGGTGTTGGGTTGCTAAAGCCTAAATCGTCAATAGCATATAGTAATTGTTTTGATAGATTGCAATCTTCAAAGGTATTCATCTCCTAATTATTTTGAGCAAAGGTAAAGTTTATAATCTTTATAAAAAGAAGGGAACGCTATCGAAATTTGAAATACTACGAAAGTCCTTTGCTAAAAACGTATCCATTTTACCAAATGCATTTAAATTCACTAATTTCGATAGCGAAGAATTCGGCAACTAAATAGCCGCTACAATATACTTTTAGGAGGCCATATTTTCGATGTGTAGTAATTCCCAACCGGGACTGTTGAATTCAGAAAATGTTTTCCCCCTGGTATGATAAAGAAAGACTTTTAAAATTATTAGCTTGGGTAGCTCCTAAAGGCCGTAACAGTTTTTCTTTTGTGATTTTTCTTCCCTTCCTACTTCATTATTTTATAGATTCACGGGCGACTTCTCCAATGAGCCCACTGCGCCTTATAATATGCCTGGGATCTATATGATTCCTACCACTCTTTTTTACCTAAAATACCCAGAAAGATTTAAGTCAAAGTGCCATAAAAAAAACAGAAAACAGCTCTTAGGTCTGTAAACCGTAGCAGTAAGCACAATACCGATGCTGCATGGGTCTGCGCGATAGTGCCAATTAAAAAAAATAATATAGAAATTCGTTTGGCTTTATTGAAAAGAAAGACTACCTTAAATCATTGAATATGCAGCGCTATTCTAGAGCGATTTATTAACTTAAAACCTATATCTTATGACTATCAACTTTCAATATGATGATGTAAAAGCAAGTGCGCGACTTGAGGAATTAACGACCAAAAAACTCAATAAAATAGAAGATAAATATGATTTTATAATCCGTGCCGATGTGTTTTTTAGAAAGGAAAAAACTTCGACCCCAGAAACCGGATTAATTTGTAACATAAGATTAAGTGCTCCAGGACCACGCTTGTTTGCCGAATCTAATAGAAGTAAGTTTGAAATTGCAATTACCGATTCTGTAGATGATTTAGAACGTCAATTGGAAAAGAGAAAAAGTAAAATGAAAACATATTAATACGCGATATTGCCCTTGATGACAGCAAGGATTTAAACTTTAATGACCGAGTGTCAATACAAATCCCCGTGCACAATTACAAATTGCGCACGGGGATTTATATTTTAGTATACTCTGTTTTTGGTAACGTACTGTCTTTCCCTCCTTACCCAATATACAGGGGATATTTCTTGTTTCAATTTTCCCTATCTTCAAAGGAGGTTTTGGCCAAATTATTCAACAATCTATTAGAGAACGGCTTTTTTGTTAGGTCTCTTAATAGTTTTTGTTTTTTGCGATCGGAAATCGTCAAGGAATCCAAAAAACCCCTTCTCCTTTTAGCTTCTGAAATCCGGTCCTTTTTTAAACGGATCCTAGTTTCTTTGGAAAGAACCATCCCTGGCTCAAATTGCTCTAAAAGAGTCCTGTTGACAATTTCGTGTTTAGGAATTACCAAGGTGTCACCATTTGTTTGAGCAGTTGTTTTTAAGCTAACTGCCAAACAAAAAAGAACACAAGGAAGAAAAGTATAACGACACATAAATCCCACTTTAAAGAGGTCTTCTTTAATTTACGAAAATTAAAGGAGGTTGAAGCTCTTTATAAAAAAGCATTTTATGATCTTTAACGACTAATTGAACCCTAGGTCGAAGATATACAATAATTACTCAATTAACCTCCTGAAAGTGAAACAATAATAAACCTATAATTATTTCAAATATTGCAAATTTTTCCGTCTATTCATATCGAAAGGATGCTTACATTTGTGCCTTTAATAGGATACTTTTATGTTAATTTGGGGTACTTTTATTGGTCTGATTATAGTTTTTCTTGCCTTAGATTTGGGCGTTTTCCACAAAAACGACCATGTCATAAAAACCAAGGAAGCGGGCATATGGACTGCTATTTGGGTAACGGTAGCTTTAAGTTTTAGCGGCGTTATATATTGGTTATTTTCCGCCGGTTTAATTGATAACCCTACAGGGCTGACACCCAACAATGCGGTATTAAAATATATTACAGGCTACCTGATAGAATTATCCCTAAGTATTGACAATGTATTTGTAATTGCAGTAATATTTTCTTCTTTTAAAATTCCAGCATTATACCAACATAGGGTCCTTTTTTGGGGTATTTTAGGCGCCATCGTATTTAGGGCCTTGATGATTGTTTTTGGCGTGGCCCTAATCACCAAATTTGACTGGGTTATTTATGTTTTTGGGGTTTTCTTGTTATTCACAGCCTTTAAAATGCTAAAATCCGACGATAAAGGTTTTGACCCAAAAACATCCTTTATTTTTAAACAGCTAAAAAAGATATATCCGATAACATCGGCCATAAAAGGCCATGATTTTTTTATAAAACGAATGGGAGTCAATGCGGCCACGCCGCTTTTTGTAGCATTGGTCATTATAGAACTAACGGATATATTATTTGCCTTAGACAGTATTCCGGCTATCCTAGCCATTACAGCCGATCCGTTTATTGTCTTTAGCTCTAATATTTTAGCTATTTTGGGGTTGCGTTCTATGTATTTTTTAATCTCCCGTATGCTAGAAAAGTTTAGATATATCAACTATAGCCTGGTCGTTATATTAGCCTTTGTTGGTTTAAAAATGTTATTTACGCACCATATAGAGATTCCAGAATGGGTATCTTTGACAGTGATCTCAGTTGCCTTGGCGGGCGGGGTATTAGCTTCCTTGGTGATCCCTGAAAAGAAAGTTGCTTAAAGGGTGTTTTATGCTTTGTTTAGAAGTTTTTGATCGATGATATAAAGAGCATCTTTGACCGTTTTCATTTGGTCCATATCCTCATTTTCGATTTTTATATGAAAGGCATCCTCGACATCGAGGACGATATCGACCAAATTAGCCGAATTGATATTTAACTCCGAGGTGAAATTACTTTCCGCTTCAATAGCTTCCTCGGAAACATCTTCCGGAAGATAGATCTTTACGATATTCTTTAAGGTTTTAAAACGCTCTTCGTTTCTCATACAATGGTTATTTAGGATACTCTTTAAAGATAACACATGCATTCACATCTCCAAAGCCAAAACTTGCTTTTGCCACTATTTTAGGCTGATATTGTATGGTTTGTTGGGGAATTTTGCTCGCATCTATACAGGCTAAAATTTCGGGGTGTATGTCCGGGCAGTTCTGATTTCCAAACACCAATCCTTCTTTTAGCTGTAATACCGTGGCTACCGATTCTATACTGCCCGATGCTGCCAAGCAATGCCCCACTATGCCTTTGGTCGAATTGATATAGGGAAAATCAATTCCCTTCCTTTGTAAGGCTTCACTCCAGTTCCGAATTTCATCGACATCCTTTTTGGTTGCGGTCAAATGTCCATTAATTACATCTATATCTTTCTCATGCACCTCAGCATTTTTTAGAGCTGCCTTTATACACCCTTGTACGGCCGCACTGTTGGGCGCTGTCATACTACCGTTCCCGCGCTGTCCTCCGCTGTTTACGGCCCCGCCCAAGACCTCGGCATATATGGTAACCCCACGCTTCAAGGCGGAGTCTAGGGATTCGAGTACCAAAGCCCCCGCGCCGCTCCCAGGCACAAAACCTGCAGCACTGTCGCTCATTGGCCTGCTTGCCAGGGTTGGATTATCATTGTATTGGTTGGGTAAAATTCTCATGGCATCAAAACCTCCCCATACATAGGGACCGCTATCACTGGTACTCCCTACCAGCATGCGACTGGCCATTCCCGACCTGATTCTTTCATAGCCCATTATAAGGCCCTCCGTTCCCGTACAACAAGCAGAAGAATTGGTCGTTACTTGATTGCCACAACCAAGAATCCCTCCCAAATACGCACTAATACCGCTCGCCATAGTCTGTATAACCGTAGTACTGCCTAATCTTCTTGTATTATTGGCATCAATGAGATGTATCGCTTCCCTAAACGTATCGACCCCTAAAGTTCCGGCTCCAAACACAATTCCACTGTCCCAATCGGGCTCTTCCTTAGCTGCCTTTTGCAATCCCGCATCTGCCCAGGCATCCATACCGGCAATTACTCCATAAACGATACCACTAGCACTTAAGCCTTTTCTTTGCAAAGGCGAAAAATAAGCTTCCAAAATCGCTGGTGTAACTTCTGGTTTCCCAGCAATCTGGCAAGAAAACCCTAAAGCTGCCAATTCCTGGTGAAAGGCTATCCCACTCTCGCCCTTTTGTAGGGTTTTGAGGAAATTGGAGATCCCTACTCCCTTTGGAGCGCAGACACCAAGCCCTGTGATTACGACACGTTTTTTCATAGGTGGATATTTATTGGTTTTTAAGGGTCATAGGTAATTTGATTATCTTCATTCATATATACGACCAGTTTTCACTCATGCTTATTTCATGCTTTTATATTTTTAACATCCCTTCTAAAACTCCTTGGCATACCAACTGCCCATTTCCATTATGCATTTTAACCAGACATTTTAATTTATGAAACCTAAAATACACAAGACTTGAGCTTACGGTAACTGTTTCCTTTGGATACACCGGCAACAAAAAATCCATTTGCGAACTGCTTAAGGCTATTTGGGGGTTTTTAAAATCGGCCTGTTCTTTCTTTAGCAGGTAAATACCCAAACAGACCAACCCAATCTGCGCGCAACACTCCGTTAAAATAACTCCTGGGGTTACCGGATATTCTTTAAAGTGTCCTCGGTAAAAATCTTCCTCTAACTTAAAGGTATAGGAACCTGTAACCCCATCTTCATTAACCGATGCTAAGTCATTTACAAACAAGAAGGGCTCCTTATAAGGAAGTAGGTCCAAAATTTCTTTATATGTATTCATACCTCATATTAATTAATCCTTTAAAGCATGCTTTTCCTAATGGTGAAAATTATCTTCCTAAACATGTCTACCACTCCAGCAACACCCGCTGTGCCGAAAACCCCGGACCAAAACTCAACACCAGCCCTTGCTCTCCCTCAGAAATATTCTTTTCCAAATAACGTTCTAAAACATAAAGAACGGTTGCGCTGCTCATATTTCCATAAAGGCGAAGGGTCTCTCTGGTCTCATCAATATTTTTACCTAGTTTCCCAAATAATTCTTCTACGGTTTGTACAATTTTTTTTCCTCCTGGATGAAAAATCAAATGATTGACCTTGTCTATATCACTGCCGTATTTATTTAAAAAAGGATGTATAATTGCTGGAAAATGTTCGGATATCGTTTCGGGTACCGCAGGATCCAAGATCATTTTCAAACCTGTATTGGCCAGCTCAAAACCCATTAATCGGGTCGTATTTTCGAAGTGATACATTTCGCCCCCCACTATACTAGGACCTATGGCCCCTAGCTCAGAGGACAATAAAACGCAGGCCGCCCCATCGCCAAAAATAGCGGCACTGACCATATTGGCCATGGAATAATCATTTAACTGAAAGGTAGCGGTTGGACTTTCGACTGCCACAATAGCGGCTCTTTTACCCGGATTGGATTTTAGGAAATTATAGGCATAGATAAGCCCGGAAACACCTGCAGCGCATCCCATTTCTGTAACGGGCAAGCGAACCACATCTTGGCGCATCCCTAAATCATCAATTAAATAGGCATCAAGAGATGGGATCATTATCCCCGTACAACTGACCGTAATAATAAAATCTAAACTTTTTGCTGACCAATCGCTTTTATAAAGTGCTTTTTCTAATACTTTTTTCCCCAGTTTACGGACTTCACGACTATAAATATCATTTTTCTCTTGAAAAGATGTCGCCTTAAAAACCTCTTCCGGCGCCATAATACTGTAGCGTTTGTCTACAGCAGCACCTTCAAATATTTTTAAAACCTTCCGCTGAAATCGTCCCTCCTGCTCCCTTAACCACCATTTTACCAATGGCAGAATATCTTTTGTTTCCCTACTATAGATGGGCAATTCCTTTGTAACCGTGACAATTTTTACCTTATTCATACCCTTCAGCTGTTTTTGTCCGTAAGACCCATAAATAACGAAACGCCCACTTCCACTTTATGGTATGCAGGACGTTTGGAATATTTTGTGAAAAAGCCATTAAATCCGATAGCACAAAGCCTCTTTTTATGGAAACCAAACCGTCGGACTTTCCAACCTTGGTTTTGATAAAAATTAAACTAAAGATCCAAAATAACCCATAAGCCAGCTTACTCCTTTGCAGATCATTAATAATCACTCCTAAACGGGCTACTTTAACGAATTGATCTAGAAACAAGGGTATTTCTTGGGAACTAAAATGATGCATGGTAAGGGTCGATAATACAATATCACAGTCGATTTCGTGAGCTTCTAAACTTAAGATATCCCTATTCTGATAGCTGATATTGGGAAAACTTGTCGACATAGCTTTGGCTATTTCAATACCATTTTCACTAAGATCGATACCTATTAAATTTAATTTAAAAGGCTCATTTTTAAAATACCGGACCACCTTTCTCAACATAGTACCATCTCCACACCCCATATCTATAATCGTATAACTGTTTTTCGGATTTTCATGGATGATTTTTTTAATCGCTTTAAGAGTAATCGTATATCCGTTCAGGATAACATTGACGCGATTAATGTCGAACAATATTTCTTGTAACGAACCGAGATCTACAGAAGGATCGTCCATCATTTCTATTTCGGAACTACGGGTGTCAAAATTCATCAAAATCGAATAGTTTTACCATGAGTATTGCCAATAAGTCTTTTTACCATAGAAGGCGATTTCGATGCCAATTGAACAACCACTTCCAAGCTTTTTTCATGTAGCAATAAGGACTGTAAATTCCTTCCCAACCACAATCTTCTGCCAAAGGTATTTCTCCATTGCTTTATATAGTCCTTTTCCATCCGATTGCGGTTATAGGTCTTTTCCCTAAAAAAACAATCTATTGTTTCTGCAGCGATTTTAGCGCTATGAATGGCCATAGCCATGCCATTTCCACAAAGTGGGTGTATTAAGCCAGCTGTATCGCCGCACATAAGAATATGATTTTCTACAGTACTTTTCTTTTCAAAGCCCACTTGCCCAATAGTTTCAGGAGCTGGAAATAACTGTTGAGCCTCTTCTAAAAACTGCCCTAACAAGGGATTCTTGGAAACCACATTCTTATTAAAATGAGCTATACTTTTCTCTTTTTTAAAACTGTCATAAGAAACCAAATAACAAAAATTAACCGCTCCAGACTCTGTTTTAGACAATCCTCCATACCCCCCCCTAAAATTGTGCAGGGCTACTGTATTATCTGGGAAACCGTCTAATTTATAATGGGCCTTTACCGCAAGCCAGGGCGATTTCCCTCCTGTAAAACCACGTTGTAACTGCTTATCCAAGGCACTTCTTTTTCCATAAGCTCCAATGGCTACTTTGCCGTGATAGACTGTTCCTTTATCGGTCTTTATAATAAAAGTGTCCCTCTGAAATATTACGGAAACAACACTACCGAACACAAACCTTACTCCAACTTCCCTAGCTTTTAGATATAGTCTGTTATCTAAGGTATAGCGACTTATCCCCACACCCCCCATAGCAAGATCTGCCTGTAAGGTCCGTCCTTTTATGGTGCTTAACAACAAGTTATTTACTGGAACGGCATCGAGCAGGGAAATCCCTAAATAGTTTAGATAAGGTACAACTTCCTTAGACAGGTACTCCCCACACACCTTATGATGTGGATAGGCTAGTTTCTCAAACACCAAAACACTATAGCCTTTTTTTTGTAAATCCAGGGCCGAGGTCAATCCGGCCAATCCACCTCCCACAATGAGTACATCAAATAAGATCACATAAGAAAGGTACAGATTTTAAAGCAAAAAACCCGACGAATTTCGTCGGGTTTTTCAAAGAAAAAAAATAAATTTTTATTGTTTTGCCTTGCTTAAAGCTTCTTGTTTTAATTTTTCATTGGCTACGATGACCAATTCTACCCTTCTATTCTTAGCCTTCCCTTCTGCCGTAGCATTGTCTGCCTTTGGCTGAGTCTCTCCATACCAGTTTGTGGTAAGTCTGCCACTCGAAATTCCCTTAGAAACTAAATAATCAGTTACGGATTGGGCGCGTTGTCTAGACAAGTTGTAGTTATACTCCTCGGCTCCTGCGCTATCGGTATGTCCTTCTACCAAAATATTGGTATCTGGATATTCTTTTAGGATACCGATCAATCTGTCCAAAGTGGTCGCCGAAGTGCCTTTTACGGTTGCTTTATTAGTGTCGAAATATACTCCGGCATCTTCATTAAAGGTTACATTTATTCCTTCTCCTACACGGGTTACTTCTGCTCCTGGAATTTCCTCCTCGATACGCTCGGCCTGACGATCCATTCTATCTCCGATATATCCACCGGCAACACCTCCTACAACGGCCCCGATAATGGCACCAAGGGCTGTATTCTTTTTATTACCTACATTATTACCGATCACCCCTCCAATTACGGCACCACCTGCAGCACCGACTGCAGCACCTCTTTGCTTTTTGTTGGTGTTTTTTACAGCAGTACAACTACTAAAAGAAGCCAAAATAATAATGGCCGATAAACTACATACTATTAATTTTTTCATGCTATTGATATTATTCTTTTGAAAATTTATATACAATGGTTATAGGTTCTCCGTCTACAGATACTTTTGACTTTAAGGTCATTTGTTCTTCCGTTAAGGAAGCGATATCTAACCGATACCCTACCCCTCCGGAGATATCTTTATACTTCTCATCTATAAACTTAAATTGCAATTGATTGGGAAGACCTCCCCTATCTACTACAGACCAACGAATGAAGCGATCACCACCGGTACAATCCGTTCCATCCATTAACCAATAACTCCCTGTACTATTATTGTTTCTAAAAAACCAATGACTACCAATAAAACAATTGGCATTTGCATCGTTAAAGAGTACAGATTTAAATTTTCCGCTGTTTCCTTCATAAGAAACATTATTCAGAGTCCAGTTTCCCTCTATCACTTTTCTGTCCATCCGGGCTACTTTGGAAACCGAACATGACGCTAATAGGGAACCCATTACCAAAAGCGCAAAAAAGGGCTTTTTTACATTCATAATTTTTGTATTAATAATTGCTACTTGTTATACGTTGTAAGACTAGCAAAAGTATCCAACCACTTGTTAATATTGCGTTAATTTTTAACCGCTAACAGGCCGTACCCCTTAGTCTCCCAAAAGAAACAGAAGGTATTAATAATAAAGACATTAGAATAGAAATACACCCCAAAAAGTGAAGGAAAGGAGATTTTAGACAGCAACCATCTAAAAAATTTCAAGGGAAAGCAACGCTTTCCCTTGAATTATTAACAGCCATAAAACTCTAATATTAAAACCAACAAACTGGCTGCTAAAATTATTTTTACCTATATGTTTTTTAATATAAGGTTATACACTTCTTCTTTTAGCGGTCTTAGGGACTCGTAAAAGCTTTCATATATATTTCGATATTCCTCGTGCTTGTTCAAATAATAAATATCACATTCGATATCTTCACATTCGTGCACATTGATTAGCGAATTTTTATATCTAAAAAAAACACCCAGACGTAATTTGTTTTCCAAGGCAATATCTTGCAGCCTTTCTTTTAAATCATGCTGGTCTTTAAATTTAGATACTATGTCTTTTAAAATCAAAACCTCCTCCCCGGTATGGACTAAATGATTAATCCAGTTATTTAACTCCAGGGCATCTTTTTTTGCTATTAGTCTATCATCGGAATCATGTTCATAAAATACATTCATAGTTTTACATTAAGATATCAGAATTAATAGAACTTGGCTGTTGCACAACTTCCGTGACTTTAAGGGTCTGCTCTCCATTTCTAAATTCCCAAATAATATCATCGCCTTTAGCATAGCCAATAACCGCAGCCCCCATAGGAGTGAGTATAGAAATTTTATTATTTTTAAAATCTCCTTCTGAAGGAATCACCAATTGAAATTGTTTAGACCAACCGTTCGCAGCTTCAATTGTTACGGCCGAATTAAATCTAATTACATCTTCGGGCATTTCTTCCTCGCTATAAACGATTGCCGACTTTAATTCGTCAGTTAATTTCTGAATAGAATTTTTATATGTGTTGTCTGTATAAAACCCTGAAACGTTAACCAAACGTTTTAAAAGAACAAATTCTTTCTTTTCCAATACCAAATGTCCGTACTTCATAATACACTAATGTTTAAAATTATTTATGGAAATATCCCTCTTTGCACATAGGCCTTTTCAATTCTTTCGATAGCAATCACATAGGCCGAGGTTCTCATGTCCCCATTTCTTTCTTCTGCCTTTACATAAACCCTATCAAAAATTTCTTTCATTTTCTTGTCAAGTTTGGCCAAAACTTCATCCAACTGCCAAAGTTCCCCGTTACGGTTTTGAAGCCATTCAAAATAACTTCCGATCACCCCTCCAGAATTACACAAAATATCCGGAATTATTCCGACCCCATTATTGAGTAATATTTCCTCAGCTTCAACATCTGTTGGGCCATTGGCGCCTTCCGCTATTAAAAAGGCCTTTATTTTATCGGCATTTTCAGCGGTGATCTGGTTTCCTAATGCGGCAGGAATACAGATATCACAATCCAATCCAAAAAAGTCTTCTGTTGGCAAAGCAACGGAGTTAGGAAAATCGACGATACTTCCTTTATTCCCCTGCATATAATCGTTTAACTGAGCGACTGCTATTCCTTGGTGATTGGCAATTGTTCCAAAAGCATCCTGTACCCCTACTAATTTTGCTCCCTCGAGCTCTAAAAAATGAGATGTCCAAAACCCTACGTTCCCGAATCCCTGAACGATGAATCGTTTGTTTTTTAAATCTATTTTCTTCTTTTCTGCCCAGAATTTTATATTCAAGAACACCCCATAGCCGGTAGCGCGGTCTCTTCCTTCAGAACCTCCGGACCCCAGTGGTTTTCCTGTGACCACGTGCTGGTTCTTAGAACGCTCGGCAGGCGATTTAGTAGACATATAGGTATCTACGATCCATGCCATGGTCTGTGAGTTTGTATTCACATCCGGTGCCGGAATATCGTGCTCAGGACCAATATTATCTCCTAATGCATAGGTAAATCTTCTTGTAATCCTTTCTAATTCCGTGATAGAATATTTGCTGGGGTCTATCTGAATCCCACCTTTGGCGCCTCCGTACGGCAAACCTACCAACGACGTTTTCCAAGTCATCCACATAGCAAGTGCCTTGGCCGCATCGATATCTACCGTAGGGTGATACCGCAACCCTCCTTTATATGGACCCAATGCGTTGTTGTGTTGTACACGGTAGCCCGTGAACACTTCTACATCGCCATTATCCATTTTTACAGGAAAATGAATGATAAGTTCATTATTGGTTATACTTAATATTTTTTTAATATTTGGATTAAGATTTATTATGTCTGCAGCATGATTAAATTGACTCATCACGTTTTCCAACATGCCCTGTTTCAATTCTTTTTTTGTTTTTGTTATCATATTCTTGCTTTTAATAAACTCTAAGATTTGTTTTCATTTTAAAAGAATGGCTAGCAGGCAAAACCTTTGAGTCTCCCGGTTCAAATTCGTTACAGGACCAAATATTATTTTTGTTCGTGGTTAAAACGCAATTCGCGAAATGCTCACAACTGATACATAAACTAGTACTATTCCTCATAATAGTTTTTTTTTAGTACAAACATAAAGGCAACTACAGTGCCAATTAAGCCTCACTAATCCTATTGAAAGTATATCTTGCTTATTATTAGTTGGTTATAAAAACAAAGACGTTTTTAGACCACCCCTCATGTGGGGAGTATTTCCCCATGTGAGGGGTAATTCCCCATATTAAACTATGAAAGTTATTGTATTTTTTGCCGAAGAGTTTTGCGGTCTATTTGCAGAATTTCTGCCGCTTGCGATTTATTGTTATTGGTAGCTTCGAGTACTTTAAGAATATATTTTTTTTCGATCTCTCTTAAGGGAAGAAGGCCTTCTTCAGGAAATTCTATCTTAAACTTTAAGTTATCGGGCAAATCGGCTACCTCAATTTGCTTGTCGCACATAATTACGGCTCTTTGGATAACATTTTCGAGCTCCCGTATATTTCCTGGCCAATGGTGTCTTTTTAATAGCTCCATGGCCTCGGGGGTAATCCCCAACAATCGGTCTTTATATTCTATCCCATATTTGAGCAAGAATTTATCGACTAACAAAGGTATATCGGATTTTCTATCCCTAAGAGGCGGTACATCAATTTCGACTACTGTCAACCTATAATAAAGATCTTCTCTAAAAAGCTCCTTTTTAACTTGGGCACTTAGGTCGCTATTAGTCGCTGCAATAACCCTTACCTCTATTTTCTCCGCCTTTTGAGAGCCTACCTTGGTCACCTCTTTTTCTTGCAGTACCCGTAAAAGTTTGGATTGTACCGATAGTGAGGCGTTGCCTATTTCATCTAAGAAAAGAGTTCCCTTATTTGCGGCCTGAAAAAACCCGTTCCTATCTTCATTCGCCCCGGTAAAAGCTCCTTTGGCGTAACCAAATAGTTCGGCCTCTAAAAGATTTTCGGGAATAGCTCCGCAGTTGACGGCTATAAAAGGTGCTCTGGAGTATTTTCCCATATAATGTACAGAACGGGCAACCAGCTCCTTCCCCGTACCACTTTCACCCTTTATAAGTACCGTGGCCTTATTGTCCTTGACCCGATCAATGATATCGGTAACCTTTTTTATTTCCGCAGATTGCCCGATGAGCTCTCCGTAGGCAAGCTTCTTTTCTTTTGGCGAATTTGAGAGGAGCTTGACATTTTCTTTCTCCTTGACAGCCCCGGCAAAGGAATTTAAGACGGCATTCTTGAGTTCGTCCTTTGTAAAAGGTTTCACCAAATAATCTAACACTCCGGCCTTAATCACATGTAGTGCATCATTTATTGATGGATAACCAGTAACCACAAGTTTTGGCAATGTCGGATAATGCTCTGATACATATTTTACCAACTGAAAGCCATCTACCTCCGGCATTTTTAGATCGGTTATCAATAAATCTATCTGGGTGTCCTTTAAAATAACTAAGGCTTCTTTTACCGATACGGCCTTATAAGCATGATAATTAAAGGATTGTAAGTGCCTATGAATCAGCTCTAAAATATTCACGTCATCATCTACAATTAAGATATTCTCTTTATTAAAGCCCATGCGCCTATTGTTTGGGGAAATTAAGGGCAAAGATAGTACCTTTAGGCTTGTTAGCAGTATATTTTATAGTGCCTTTATGACTTTTCACTATGCCATGAACCACGCTTAAACCCAATCCCGAGCCCTCTCCAACAGGTTTTGTGCTATAAAAGGGCTCAAAAATCTTATCCTTGGTTTTTGGATTTATCCCTGGCCCCTGATCTTTGATGTATATAACAACACTATCCTCTTTATTTGTTACCTGTATTTCTATTTTACTTCTTACCGGAGAAAAGTAAATCGCATTGAGCACAAGATTAAAAATCACTTGGGTCAACTGAATAGAATCTACCCGTAAATAAATATCATCGGCATTAAACTGCAACTCTGGAACTACCTTGTTTTTCTTAAAAATAGGATCCATTAAGTTGATTGCATGACTTATAATGGGATTGATATTGACCAAGCTCATTTGCTGCGGCATTTCACAGGCAAAAAACATCAGCTTTTTGACCACTTCCCTAGAAAAAATGGTACTGTTTATAATTTTATCGAGATCTTTACTAGCTTGTGAATCGTCTTCCAACCTGCTTTTTAAAAGTTCGGAAAAACCTAGAATATTGGCTAATGGGGTATTTAATTCATGGGCGATCCCTGCGGTAATTTCACCAAGAATCCCAAGCCTATCGGCTCTTTCCATTTTTTTTCTAATGATATCCTCATTGTCTTTAATCTGTTTTCGCTCTAACAGGTTTCCCACTTCCATGCACACATTCTTGAGAAGCTTGCTTTCTTCCTCTAAAAATGCCGAGGCCTGGTATTTTTGAGCGGGATAGGAAACTTTTATACGCCCTATTTTCTTATTAAAAACACGAATGCTCGATTTCAGGGAAACGACCTCTTCTGCAATTGGGGCCGTAGATAGGCTGTATTGATCCGTCACCATGATCACTTGGGCGTCGTTGGTAAAACGCCAAGCCTTTTTAAGACATTGCAATATTCCTTTCAGAGCATCTTCAATTTGGTTGTAATCACAATTCACGATGATGGAGGTTACCTCGTATAAACAAGTGAGCTCCTTAATTCTTTCATTCAGTTTTTCCTCTGCCGTAATCATATTCTTCAATTATACGTTCAAAATATTGGATTGCCTTAATAATCCAATAATTTTAAAAGCTCCTTTGTGAAGCGTTCTTTGGGTAAATAATTCTCTTCCAACGATTTTGCAAATGGTATTGGTGTTTGTAAACTTGCTACCCTTTTTACCGGGGCATCCAGGTACTCAAAACAATTCTCCATGACCAAGGCCGAAATATCGCTGGCCATACCCCCAAAAATGCTGTCTTCTTGCAAGATAATAAGTTTTCCTGTCTTTTTCACGGAAGAATAAATGGCTTTTGTGTCTAATGGCTGTAAGCTTCTCAGATCCAACACATCGGCACTCACACCAGGATTCTTCTCTAAGGCTTCCAAAACCCAATGCACCCCAAGACCATAAGAGACTATGGTAATAGCCTCTCCTTCTTTTAATAAAGCTGCTTTCCCAAAAGGAAGGGAGTAATAATCGGCAGGCACCTCTTGGTAACTACTGCGGTACAAGCCTTTGTGCTCAAAGAACAACACTGGATTAGGATCGTTAATAGCAGTGATCAACATACCTTTAGCGTCATAGGGAAAGGCCGGATACACTACTTTTAAGCCCGGAGTTTTGGTAAACCACGCCTCATTGGTCTGGGAATGAAACGGTCCGGCCCCCACCCCTCCTCCACAAGGCATACGGATAACCACATCGGCATTCTCTCCCCAACGATAATGTACTTTGGCCAAGTAATTAACAATAGGGTTAAACCCGGTACTTACAAAATCTGCAAATTGCATTTCTACTACGGCCTTCATTCCATTTATAGAAAGCCCCATTGCCAAAGAAACCACGGCCGACTCACAAATGGGGGTGTTGCGGACCCGGTCTTTTCCAAAGGCATCCACAAATCCCTCCGTGATTTTAAATACACCTCCGTAATCTGCAATGTCTTGCCCCATAATGACCAACTGTTGGTGCTTTTCCATGGATTGCCGTAACCCCTGGGATATTGCATCGACAAACCGAATTTTGTTCCTTAGCCCGGCAGGCTTGTGCTCTTGGTAATCGTATTCTTTAAAAACATCGTTGAGCTCGGTTTCCTCGTTAAAAACAACTTCTTCTTCGCCCAAGGCTTCTTTCAGCCTTTCCTCTATGTCGCCAGACACCTGAGTCATGAAGGTCTCCTTTAATTGGGGCGTTAAGATTTTTTCTTCAAATAAGTATTGTTCATAATTCAACAAAGGGTCCTTCTTTCCCCATTCCTCCAAAAGCTGCTGTGGCACATATTTGGTACCACTTGCCTCCTCATGCCCGCGCATCCTAAAAGTTTTAAACTCTATAAGGACTGGACGGGGGTTTTTCCGCATTTCTTGGCAAATCTGTGTTACTTTATTAAACACCTCTATAATATTATTGCCATCTATTATATGCGATTCTACTCCGTAACCAACGCCCTTATCGGCCAAGTTTTCACATCTGTACTGCTCATGGGTTGGGGTAGATAGGCCATAGCTATTGTTTTCTATACAAAATAGCACTGGCAGATCCCAAACGGCGGCCAAATTAAGGGCTTCGTGAAAATCGCCTTCACTGGTACCTCCTTCTCCGGTAAAAACCGCGGTTACGGCTTTCTTTTTTTGTAGCAAATTTGCTAGGGCTATTCCGTCGGCTACCCCAAGTTGGGGGCCCAAATGAGATATCATCCCTACTATTTTGTGTTCCTTGGCCCCAAAATGAAAGCTGCGGTCCCTGCCCTTGGTATACCCGCTTTTTTTGCCCTGCCATTGTGCAAAAAGTCGCTTCAATGGAACGTTCCTTGTGGTAAAAACCCCGAGGTTACGATGCATGGGCAAGATATAATCGTCATCGGACAAAGCAGCTGTAACACCCACAGAAATAGCCTCTTGCCCAATACCACTGAACCATTTGGATATTCTTCCCTGACGCAAAAGAATTAACATTTTTTCCTCTATAAGACGTGGCTTTAATAGCTGCTGATATAGTTCCAACTGCGTTGCTTTATCTAAAGTATGACCCTTGTAGTGCATGTTATGGTATTTGGTTAAGGAAGTATAAATGTAACGAAAAGACAAAAACAATGTCTAGCAGAATTTAATAAGAAGGTTGCTTTAATATTTCTTAACTTTGATATATCCTAAAAAACAGCAATAATGAGTGCAATACCAAGTGTAAATCTAGCAGATTTTATATCAGGAGATGAATCTAGAAAACAAAAATTCATCGAAGAAATAGGAAATGCATTTGAAAACATAGGCTTTGTTGCCCTAAGCGGCCATTTTTTATCCGAAAAACTAATCGAAGACCTATATCGAGAAATCAAGGATTTTTTCAATCTCCCCCAAGAGGTAAAGGACCAATACGAAATTGAAGGTCTTGGTGGTCAAAGAGGGTATACTTCCTTTGGAAAGGAACATGCCAAAGGCAAAAAAGAAGGTGATTTAAAAGAGTTTTGGCATTTCGGTCAATATGTAACGGACAATCCTACATTAGAAGCCGAATACCCAAAAAACCTGCACGTCAAGGAGCTCAAAAATTTTGACCAAGTTGGCAAGGAAACCTATAAGATGTTAGAAAAGACCGCACAATATGTACTGCGAGCCTTGGCGATCCATTTAAATTTGGAAGAATCTTATTTCGATGAGTTTATAAAAAACGGAAATTCCATATTAAGACCCATTCACTATCCGCCCATTACACAAGAGCCTAAAAATGCTGTGAGAGCAGCGGCTCATGGCGATATCAATTTAATCACCCTATTGATGGGAGCACATGGAAAAGGCCTACAGGTAAAAAACCATAATGGCGATTGGGTAGATGCTATTGCACGTCCCGATGAATTAATGATCAATGTAGGGGACATGCTTTCTCGACTGACGAACAACAAATTAAAATCTACCATTCACCAAGTAGTCAATCCGCCTCGCGAACTGTGGGGTACTTCAAGGTACTCTGTTCCTTTTTTTATGCACCCTATCAGTGAGATGCCTTTAAATTGTCTGGAAAATTGTGTCGATGAAAACAATCCCAAACAATATGAAGATATTACTGCCGGGGAGTATTTACATGAAAGATTAATAGAATTAGGACTTATTAAGGCATAAAACGCCCTTTTTGGCTGTAGACATTCATGGCGTTAAGGAAATACAACAAATTAACCCTTTAAAATTACGTATTATGAAGACTTTAGCAGTTATAGTATTAGCCATGGCGTCATTATGTTTTACCAACACTACAAATCCTCTTACCGATGCCGAAAGAGAAGCCGCCATTAAAGAAATGACCTCGACAAGAGATCGTTTATTAAACACTATGGCGAATTTAAGTGAAGAACAGCTCACTTATAAAGCATCGGAAGATTCCTGGTCTATTGCCGATTGTACCGAACATATTGCCGTCTCGGAAAATATGATCTTCGATATGCTATTAGCAACATTGGAAATACAGCCCGATACTGCAAAAAGATCTGAAGTGAATCATTCAGATGAACAGATTCTTGCGATGATCTCAGACCGATCGAACAAGGTAAAAACTAGCAAGGCATTTGAACCGACCGGAAAATATGGCTCTCACGAGGCCGCATTAGAAAATTTCAAAACCAAGCGTGACCAACATATCGAATTCATTAAAAACACACAGGAGGATCTAAGGAACCGCTATCAGCAGGTGCCTTTTGGGACCCTAGACGCCTATCAGATCCTGTTGTTTATCGCCGCACACACAGAGCGACACGTACAACAAATAGAAGAAATCATTGCCGATCCGGGATTTCCGACAGAATAATTTTATCAAATAAATTAAAATCAAATTATATTACTTTTAACATGGACCTACAAGATCAATTAAAAAATCTATTTCCAGACCACGAAGTTTCTACCAATGCTTCCGAAGACAAAAAAAATGCCAAGGATGACACGGGAATTTGGATGCAAGATGATCCCATTATTTGCAAATACGAAAAGAGAAAAGGAAAACCTACCACTATTTTGGAAGGGTATACCGGCGCAGAAGAAGATTTTAAAAAACTGGCCAAAGAATTAAAGACAAAACTCAGCGTTGGAGGAAGTTTTAAAGATGACAGTATTATCATCCAAGGTGATTACCGAGATAAAATAATGACCATATTAAAAGATAAAGGCTTTAAAGTGAAGCGTGTAGGAGGTTAGAGTTTTGTTAATTATTTTTAGTCCATAGAATAAATCACTACTTTTAATAGTCACAACCTAAACTACCAAGACAATGAATTCCCAGTTACACATAACAAATGGTGACCTGTTCACCAAAAAACTTAAGGGCCTAAAATTGCCAGGGGACATTATCACTTGGCGAGAAATGTTGTGCGAAGGAAAGACAGAGACCAATGTCGGTAGTGAATCCTTTTGGAAGACTAGATTTGATTTCCTGAATAAAAACTACAAGGTCTCCAAGTCTTGGTTTATTGATAAAACTTTAAAGGAATACCGTTCGCTTTGTAGCCATAAAAAGGAAGACCATATTGTTTTGTGGTTTGATTACGATCTTTTCTGCCAAATTAACATGCTTGCTGTTATCAGTTGGTTAAAGACGCATAGGCCTTATGCAGAAATATCTATGGTTTGTCATGTGGATGATGAAAACTCTAGTCCATTATTGAACCTAACCGACTTAAACAAGGAAGAATTAAAGAATTTATACGAAAACCGTACGTTTTTAACCCAAGATGATGTTGAATACGCCGATTACGTATGGCAACTTTATTGTAGTGACAATCCTATCCGACTAGAAAATTTAATGGATTTTGATGATTTCCAATTTAAATATCTTTCCGGAGCCATTAGGTCTCATTTGATGCGTTTCCCGACCATAAAAAATGGTTTGAACGAAGTAGAAAACAACATCTTGAGATTGGCCGTCAAGGAAAGCCCAAAAACAAAAATCGACTTGCTTAAAACAGTGTTGAAAAATCAGGGCAACTACGGTTTTGGTGACACCCAGTACACAAGGGTCATTACAAAACTTACACCTTTGTTCACTGATTTCAACCCTGTTAAACTTTCTAAAAAAGGAATCGCAATTTTAGAAGGAAAGACTAGTTATTATTCTTGTATCCAAGAAAACACCGCCTATTTGGGCGGCGCCTTAAAATATAGTTTCCTATACAATTCAGAAACCAACCGCATATTAAAATTATAACATGAAGATTGGTTCATCCGAGCTCATCCTTAATGCCGACCATAGCATCTACCACCTTAATTTACTGCCAGAAGACCTATCGGACACCATTATAACCGTAGGTGATCCTGATAGAGTACCCTTGGTTTCCCAATATTTTGATACTATTGAAATCAAAAAAGGAAAAAGGGAATTCCACACCCATACCGGCACCTTAAAGGGTAAACGCATTAGCGTTATTTCAACGGGAATAGGCACTGATAATATTGATATTGTATTGAACGAACTCGACGCTTTGGTCAATATCGATTTCAACAGCAGGACGGTAAAAAAACACCCCACCTCCCTCAATATTATCCGTATTGGCACCTCGGGGGCCATACAGCCCCACATCCCTATTGATTCTTTTTTGTTGAGCGAGCATGCCATTGGACTGGATAGTCTATTGCATTTTTATGACAGCAGCAGTATTCAGCATCACGAAATACAACAAGCATTTATACAACATACCAATTGGTGCAAAGACAAATCGACTCCCTATGTGGTTGGTTGTGATAAAGAATTGGCAGAAATTTTGACATCAGATAAAATCCGATATGGCTTTACTGCTACCAATGTGGGGTTCTATGGTCCACAAGGTCGTACACTGCGATTAAAAACGCAGGACGACAAACTGAATTCCAAGCTTGCAAGTTTTAAATTTAAAGACAAACAAATATCCAATCTGGAAATGGAAACCTCTGGCATTTATGGTCTTTCAAAATTACTAGGCCACCGCGCCGTTTCTTTAAACTGCATTTTAGCCAATAGAAGTACGGGAGAATTTTCTACCAAACCAGAAAAATCTATCCATGAACTAATTACATATACCTTAGACAAATTAACCAAAGGACTATAGGACAAGACCACAGCCTAATGTCAAGAGCGATTTTTGAAGCGCTGTAAAACGGCAGCTACCTTACCCTTTAAATCCTTATTTTACATTAACATAACAACATTAATATTGAAAAAAGTTACTATTATCGGTGTTCCGGAACATTTTAATTTCCCTTGGCATTTAGCCATTGAAGAAGGTGCCTTTGAAGCCCGGGGCATTCAACTGGAATGGACCGACATTCCTGAAGGAACGGGTAAAATGGCGCAAATGCTGAAAGACCAAGAAACAGATTTAGCCATTATCCTCACCGAAGGAATCACTAAAAGCATTACAGAAGGCAATCCGTCCAAGATTGTACAAGAATACATTGCCAGTCCTCTTTTATGGGGAATCCATGTTGGCGCCAATAGCGACCTACACCATATGGACGACCTCAAAGGCAAAAAGGCGGCCATAAGCAGGTATGGCAGTGGTAGCCATTTAATGGCTTATGTAAACGCGCAAAATCAGGGTTGGGACACAGAAGGACTAAACTTTGAAGTAATCAATAACCTCGATGGGGCCGTTGAGGCCTTAAGCGATGGCACTGCCGATTATTTCATGTGGGAAAGGTTTACAACCAAACCAATAGTCGATAAGGGCATTTTTAGACGAATTACGGATTGTCCTACCCCATGGCCTTGTTTCGTAATTGCAGCCACGGACAAATTCATAGCCGAGAATTCTACCGTCTTAAACCACATTTTAGAAGTGATTAACAGCTACACGCTCGAATTTAAACAAATACCAAGTATAGATCGCACCTTAGCCAATAATTACAGCCAGCAATTAGAGGATCTTCAGCAATGGATGACCCTCACGCGATGGAGCCAGAAGAACCTTGCTCCCAACACCTTAAAACAGGTTCAGGAAACGCTCATCGACTTAAATTTAATAAGTCAATGCATGCCGTACGAGGACTTGGTATTTACCAAGAAATAAGAGGTCTATTGGCTTTTTTTAATATTTCATTGGTCATAGAAAAGTGCTTGTTACCAAACCAGTACCCTCTATTGGCACTTAAAGGAGAAGGGTGTCCGGAGGTTAAGATATGATGTTTTTTAGCATCTATTAATTTTGCTTTCTTTTTAGCAAAACCTCCCCATAACAAAAACACTATTCCCTCCTTTTCTTGGGAAACTTTTTCGATAACAGCATCGGTAAAAGTTTCCCATCCTTGTTTCTGATGGCTAGCAGCCTCCCTCTCGCGTACGGTTAAGGTGGCATTTAACAATAAGACCCCTTGTTTTGCCCAAGCCTCCAGATTGCCACTAAGTGGATATCTTTTTCCCAGATCTGCTTCCATTTCCTTAAAAATATTCATCAGGGAAGGCGGATGCCCCACGCCCTCATTTACCGAAAAACAAAGACCATTGGCCTGCCCAGGGCCATGATAAGGGTCTTGCCCCAAAATAACCACCTTGGTGTCCTGAAAATTACAGAAGTCAAAGGCCGCAAAAATAGCTTCCTTCTTAGGGTAGCAAACATGCTTGGCATACTCTTGTTTTACAAAATCATTTAAAACGGAAAAATAAGGTTTGTCAAGTTCAGGTTGTAGCGGCTTTTGCCAACTTGGATGAAGATCAAAAATCATTTATGAGGATCATTAAGGTGTTATGGCACTTAGTAGTACCTGCGCCAAAATTAATCAAAAACCAATCAATTCGAAAATGAAACAAAATCACTTCCAACAAGAAGGGTCAATTCAATAATCCACGGCCTCAGTGGTATTTAGCCTCCCTCTAACAATATATTTCTATATAAACAGTGCCACGCCCACAATGTAAAAGATTGGGCTACACCAGCTCCCGGACCAGGACAAACAAGAAAGACACCCTAATAGGTGCCTTTTTATTTAATACCGTAGCTCTTAAAATGATTGATTTAGGAATTCATCGCAGAAATTATAAATTCCTTGAATTCCTTAGAAATCGGAATTAAAGTATCGTTTATTAAGATATCCCTGGAATTGATCGCATCGATATGATCTACATTGACGATATACGACTTATGTGCCCTGTAAAACTTATGCTGAGGCAGCTTTTCCAAATAATCTTTTAGAGGGGAGCGAACCAAAAACTTTTTATCGACCGTATTTACTTCCAAATACACATTGTCGGCTTTGATAAACTTAATATCCCCAAATTGGATTCGATAATATAAATGCTGTTTTTTCACAAAAATGGAATCCTTCAGCACCTTATTAGACATTAACTTATCGTCTTCCTCTTCGTCCTTTTCCCCATTCTTCTTTATTTCTGTAAAATTGGACAGGGCAATTTCTATAGATGTATAAAGATCTTGTTGCTCAAAAGGTTTTACCAAATAACCATTGGGTTTTACTGTTTTTGCATTTTCAACAGTAGCTCTATCAGAATTGGAGGTAACGAATATAAAGGGAATGCTATAGTTTTCCCTGATGTGTTTTCCTAAATCTATACCTGTTTTATCAGAAGCCAAAATAATGTCGATCAGTACTAAATCGACCTCTTTATTTTTTAATACTTCTACAGCTTGTTCATATACTATAACATTGTCTACTATTTCGTAACCTATTTCTTCCAGCATCGATTGCATGTCATCGGCGATTATGACATTATCCTCTACAATAAGTATTCTGATTGGTTGTTCCACGGCATAAGTTTTAGTTGGTTAGTACTCAAACTTACGAAAAATTATAATAACTAAAATAAAACAGTAGGGCCAATAAAAAAGTACTCAGCGCTAATTTTTTAAGTTCTGGATCTAACAAAACGGTGTTTTTGGTTTTCAACACCTTTCTTAAATGTATGAATATAGTAATAAAAGCCAATAAATGTAGGGCATTTAACCAACTTTGAAAATTTAAGACCGTAAATACTAGCATGGCCAAAAAACTCAAAACGATCAAAAACGCATGATATATTTTTCCTTTTTCAACACCAATTTTAACAATAACGGTGTTTTTATTCGCTAGTTTATCGGACTTATAGTCGCGTAAATTATTTAAATTCAGCACGCCAGTACTCAACAGGCCTATGGTAATAGCCGGAAAAACCCCCATATATTCCATGGATTTAGTATATAGGAACATGGCTCCCAAAACCCCGAGCAACCCAAAGAAAAGAAAAACAAAAACATCTCCTAGGCCTCTATATCCGTAGGCAGATGTACCCACCGTATACCTAATGGCCGCCCAGATGCTAAGTGCCCCTAACCCGCCAAATATGACAATGTATTTTAAATTTTCGGCACCAAAAGCGTAGAACAACAAACTTATTACCAACAATATACAGATCACCACAGCGGTGAGAATACCATTTTTCAACTCCTTCCGGGACAGGAGGCCGCTTTGGTAGGCTCGTTTTGGGCCTACCCGATTTTCATTGTCCGTTCCTTTTACTCCATCCCCGTAATCATTGGCAAAATTTGAAGTAACCTGAAATCCGATTGTAGTACAAACGGCAAGGAAAAAAATGCCCATATTAAATTCACCGTACATCCCCCCTAAAACAGTACCTACAATGATACCCGATAGAGAAAGGGGAAGTGTTCTTAATCGCGCTGCGTTAAGCCAAGCTTTTATTTTCAACAAACTAGTAAGGTTCTTCTATTTCTATTCGTTTTCCATCTTTGTAAGAGGCCACAAAGGCGTCTTTAAACCCCATATTGACCAATTGATATCTAAAGGAGCGCGCCTCTTCCAAGGTTTCGAAATTCCCTAAGGAATAAGAATAAAAAGGATTAGCCTTTGCAAATAGGGTATTTCCCAAAGACTCAGAGGATAAGGTTATATTGTTATCTACGAAAGTTTTTACCTGAACAGAATATATTTTTTCTTTATTCAAGAACCTTTTAGCCAAATAAAATTCGTGCAACAGACTAAGTTCCTCGTTTTGCTTTTTAATATTTTCAATCCGTCCTTTTATTATATCCAAACTATCGATTAAACCAATAACCTCTAAGCTGTTACGATACTGTTGATTAGACGATTTTACAAAACCGGCATTATACGAAAAAGCCACCATACCGCCAATCAGGAAAAGTCCAGTGACTATTCCTAAGACGTTGCGCTGTATCTTACTTCGTTTTAACTCCTTATTCTTGTGCTTTATTTGATCTAAAAGGCGATCATTTATAATTTGCGCCTTATCAATATCCTTGTGCAATTCTAACAAATCGCTTTCTTCAATGAATGGCATAAATGCTTAAATTTTAATATAAAAATACGTTTCTTTCGCTGCTTAAAAGTAAAGGGTGATGTTTCGGTAAAAGAAGGCTCCTTCATCGAACTCCTTCACAGCAAATGCTCCTGCCTAGGACCGCCGCAATTGTATTATTCAATCAGGTGAATACTGTCTGATTTAATTTCAATTTTGCGTTCCTTGTAAAGGGCTCCTATTCCTTTTTTAAAGGTTTTCTTACTCATTTGAAGCTGCCTTTTTATATCCTCAGGATCCGATTTATCGTGAAGGTTCAGTTTGCCTCCATGGGCCAACAGTTTTTCATAGATAAGATTGGCCGCCGGTTCCAAACTTTGGTATCCTATTGGCTGTAAGGCTACATCTATCTTATTGTCGGGTCTTATATGCTTAATATATCCTTTTAACTTATCCCCTACCGCTACCTTCTTAAATACTTCGTTGGCATAGACAAGTCCCTTATGTTGGTTATTGACAATAACTTCCCATCCTAAATCGGTAAACCTGGTCACCACTAAATCAACCTCGTCCAATACCTTTACGGTTAATAGATCGTTGGATAAAAATTTATCCAGCTTATTAGAAGCTACCAAACGGTTGGTCTTTTCATCCAAATAACAATGCACTACATACCACTGTCCTTCCTGCATTTTATTTCGCTGCTCGCGAAACGGCACTAATAAATGCTTCTCCAGTCCCCAATCCATGAAAGCACCAAAATCATTAACCTCTGCTACTTCCAGTAACTGAAACTGATCGACCATCACAAAGGGTTCCAATGTAGTGGCTACTATACGTTCTTCATGATCTAAATAACAGAATACATTTATAAAATCTCCTATTTCAAATTCCTCTGGCACATACTTATTGGGAAGCAGAACATCATTCCCTTCTTCATCTCCTAAAAAGAGTCCCACGCTGGTATCTCTTAATATTTCTAAATTGCTATATTTTCCTAATGCTATCATGCTACAAAAATACATTTAAAAAGAATCATGCGTAAAAAAAAAGCCGCTCTTTTTAAAGAACGGCCCATATCTCTATTTGCAACTTATTATTTGCTATATACAGCTTCTTTTTTAAAGTGTTTCGCCAACATATAATACACCACAGCTCGGTGTTTGTTTTTTACCGAAGACCCGTATTTGTTGACAACATTCTTTATTTCTTCCATAAGGGCAGGACTATCGCTTAATCCTAACTTTTTAATTAAGAAGTTGTTCTTCACGGTTTCCAACTCCTTGTCATCCGAACCAGAAACTTTGGAGGCATCCAAGTTATAGATAGAGGGTCCCAAACCAATGGTCACTTTGGTCAATAAGTCCAAATCTGGAGCTTCACCAAATTTTTCTTTAATATCTGCTGCGTACTTTTCGATTAATTCGTCTCTTTTGCTCATAACTTAGAAGGTTCTATTAAATGATTGGTTTATTTTCTTCTAAGATATGAAATCAAAATAATTAAGCAAAATTTTATCATTGATAAGTCTAGGGGTAGAAACCTCAAGGATTTTTGGCCTGTCCGAGGGCTGGTAAAAAATTTCAAGAGCAGCTCTTAGAGCCCCCTCATCTGAAACTTGCCCATACTCAAAGCCATACATGGTAGCCAAAGGCTCAATATTTAATTGGTGGGTGGTTTCAAAAAATCTTTCAAAATTTTCGGTCTCTGCCTTCCCCGGTAAAATTCTAAATATGCCACCTCCGTTATTATTGATCACTATAATCCTAAAATCCGGACGGGTATAACGATTCCACAAACCGTTGCTATCATACAAAAAACTTAAATCGCCCGTTATGAGTAATGTTGGGTTGTTGTCTAACAAAGCTGCTCCAATAGCTGTAGAAGTA
Organism: Arenibacter sp. 6A1; assembly: GCF_012272855.1. GTDB lineage: Bacteria > Bacteroidota > Bacteroidia > Flavobacteriales > Flavobacteriaceae > Arenibacter. The sequence continues at coordinate 195,797 of NZ_JAAXCQ010000004.1, forward strand.
CTGCCATCTATTCCGCTTGTCCCTCGATTACAAAACACCCGTATAGAAGCATCTAAATCAAATAATTGCGCATAGCGAACCGTAGAACTATTGGCCAACTGCAATTGATACCCTTGTGGAATAGTTTTTATAATATCATTAAAAACCAACATGTCGGAAAAAGGTATTTCCGATATAAAGGCCTGTCTTTTTAGTTGGTATTCCTGTCTTTTTTTGGCCCATTTCTGATGATAAACACTTTTTACCGGACTGGATAATGAAAATAGTTCCTTAAAAAAATTATTGGGATCCGTCTTAAAATGCTTTGTCAAACAAAAGAAGGTGTTGTAGGCTTTTTTAGCATCTACATGCCAATGATGACTTGGAGAATAGGTTCTTAAGAAAGCCTTTACCTTTTTAGAAACAATAAGCCCCCCTAGGGTCAGGACGATATCGGGTTGCAAATCCTGAAACAATTCTTCTTTATGGTCCGATTTTTCGATAGGCGCAATGATACTATCGATACTTGGAAAAAAATTGTCGTGATGAAGATTTGAAGTACTTTCCGTAAAAACGATTACTGATGGATCTTCCCCCAAAACCTTTAAATACGATTCCATGATTGTATTGGGATAGTTTACCCCTACCAATACAAGCTTTCGAGCCGAAGTAGACCATATTTTTGCCACTTCTTTTAAGTCCTCTGTCCAAGGATCATTTTCGAACGTTTCCATGTCCACTTTTGGTACTACTGTAGCATCCTCCAAAACATCGTACAAAGGCTCTTCAAACGGAACATTAATGTGTACCGGACAATTTTGAGACAATACCTCTTTAAGGGCTTCGTTTAGTTCCCCATCGTTGTATTGCTGCACGCTAGCCTGGGCGTCACTAGGGCTAAGGCCTAAAAGCTGTTCGGGAGCATACTTTTTTATCTTATCGGTTGCATGACCGACATCTTGCTTTAAATTAGCCGTATATCCGATATGATTTTCAAAAACATTTTCTTGCCTAATAGTCTGGCCATCGCCTATATCTACCTTATAGCTTGGCCTATCGGCAGTGAGGACCACCAAGGGGATATCACTGTAAAAAGCTTCGGAAATAGCGGGATAATAATTTAAAAGTGCACTGCCCGAAGAACACAAAATAACGACCGGTTTTCTTGTTTGTTGAGCAATACCAAGCGCAAAAAAGGCGGCACAGCGTTCGTCTACAATACTAAAACACTCAAAATAAGGATCTTCCGAAAACCCAATGGTCAGAGGGGCATTTCGGGAGCCCGGAGAAATTATAACGTTTTTTATACCCCTTGCCTTGCAATGGTACACAACAGATTGTGCGGTAGGAATGCTCGAATATTTCATGGTGACAAAAATACAACGCCACCAATTCTAAAACCAACGCAAAGCCCTAATAGTTTTAATTAAAAAGCACATTAAGCATTGTGCCACTTTTATGCTTGGTTTCCTTCCATTCGTCCTCTGGTACCGAGCCGTTGGTAATCCCCCCCCCTACATATATCATCACCTTCTTTTCTTGCCATTGCAAACACCTGAGGTTCACGTACAAAGCCGTCTTATTCTTTACGGTTCTATACACCCTGTTTTCCTGATTGCGCCTGGGCTCTGGCCTTCTCAGGTCTTCCTTAAAATTTAATTCTCCCAAAAAGCCCGTATAATACTCCCTGTTGTAGTTCTCATTATTCAGGATAAAGGTCTTGGCTTTTAATTTTGGCAATCCACAAACTGCCGGTGTAGGATGCAAGGCACTAATAATTTCCTTCAGCCCACAGCGGCCTATCAGGCCAGAAACCGAAGTCTTTAGATGCCATAAATTACCAGCCCGTACAGCCGTAGTATCCGAGATGGTCATTGAAGTAACTTTATCGGCAAGGGCCGCTTCAATAAATTCGGTCACCATTCCTTGTTCTTCCAGCTCCTTTTTGTCCCATTGTGGCCCTTGCTCACCTACAGCCAACTTGGTCCCAGCCAAGGACATGGTCTTAAAACGCTTGTTCTCGGTTTGTAACAACATTTCTGGGGTGGCTCCCAACCACAAGCCAACGGCAGGATGGTACCAGATATAACAGAAAGCACTGGGATATTTTCGCAACAGTGCATGAAAAGTTTCTAGGGGAGTTTTTATGGTATCTACCCCTATTTTTCTAGACAAAACAACCTTGTCCAACCTTCCTTCCGCTATTTCATCCAAGCCTTTCTCTATCATCTGAAGGTGAAAATCTTTATCCAAATCTTCAAATTCAGAGAAAATTGTAGTGTCGTTCAACAGCGAGCTTTCCTGCGGATAGGCTTGTGAAAGAAACTCGTCTTTTTTTAATAAAACAGGACTTTGTTCGCTATCGAACGGAGCAAATACAAAGCCACTTTCCCGAAAGTCCTCTACAAAGTTTAATTCCTTATCTTTTTGAAAAATAGCCTTCACCACAAGCTCTTTCGGGTGACGATAGGCCACAAACGGATATCCTTTGTCTAATTGATCCTTTATCCTATCCAGAAAGTTTAAAAACATATTATTTCTTTTGAAGTGCTATGGTCGTTAGTTTGCAAACAGAGATTAGGTTATTTTGTGTATCCGTAATTTTTATGTCCCATATTTGGGTGGTTCGTCCCTTGTGAACAATGGTAGCCTTGGCATAAACATCGCCCGCCCGAACACTCTTTACATGATTGGCCGATATTTCTATCCCCCGCACACTTAATTCCTTTGTATTCATAAAGATATGTGCCGCCATACTGCCCACACTTTCGGCAAGCGCTACAGATGCTCCCCCGTGCAATACTCCTTCTGGTTGATGAACCTTGGAGGAAACCGGCATTTTTGCCACTAAAAAATTCTCACCAACATCGGTATAAACAATCCCCAAGGTCTCCATTAAAGTCCCCTTACTAGTATCGTTACAAATTTTAAGAATCTTTTCCTTATATTCCTTCATTGTTCGTTTTTTTTGTAAAATTAAGCAATACCAAGCCAACAAAAGTGTTCCTTTATATCAGATTTAAGATTTATGAAGCCAATAGAAAAACAAATCTCCTACACCACTACCAACACCTACCTCAGCCTAAATACTTTAGACAAAAACACTAAAAATGTTTGGATTGTTTTTCATGGAATCGGTTTTCTAAGCAAATATTTTTTAAACTATTTTTCCCAGCTCCCCAAGGACGAGAATTATATCATTGCCCCCCAAGCGCCCTCTAAATACTATCTAAACAACGATTATAAGCGTGTTGGCGCAAGCTGGCTCACTAGAGAGAACAGAGCATTGGAAACAAAAAACATCCTTGCTTACCTAGACAACTTATACCAATCAGAAAACATACCATCGCATTGCAAGCTTATTATTTTAGGATTTTCCCAAGGTGTATCCATTGCCAGCCGATGGGTAGCACATAGTAAAATTCCCTGCCATCAACTCTGTTTATACGCCGGAGGGATTCCGTCCGAACTAAAACCCGAGGATTTTTATTTTTTAAAAGACCTTTCTACCCAAATAAAAATCATTTACGGTGATCAGGATCCCTTTCTGTCTGGGCAGCGGTTGCAGGAAGAAAAACTAAAAATAGACACCCTGTTCGACGGCAAAGCTCAACTTATAAACTTTGAAGGCGGACATGTCGTAAAAAAAGACCTTATTAATAGCCTGGCAGACTAACCTACACCAACAAAAACCACCACAAAAAAATTTTTTATATCGCTTTATACCAATTGCTTACATACTTACTCAAAGAACGTCCGAATTTCCAAACCAAATCGATTGAAAATTTTGATTAACAAAAACAAGGTCCAATTTTATACATATCCTTGTGGTAAAACCGATTGATTTTTAGGATTAAAAACCATTAATCCAAGCATTTTTTCGTACTTTTAAAAGACTACTTTCCGAGCTATTTTTCGGATAATGGACTCCGTAATTAATGTGGTCCTTAAAATTTAACAACCCTTAGGGTACGCACAGAACCCCAGTAAATAAGCTTGTTTATGAAATAATAACTGAGATTTAAAAATCCCCCCAAAAAAAATATCGAGCTGTCGCATGGTATTTAAATTTGGAATCCTATAGGAATTCCAATTAACTTTAAACTAAGTTGTATGAATATTGGATTGGAGAAATATCGGTATTATTTTGAGACCTTACGAGAAAACCCCCTATTTAAAGATATCAGCAACGAATCTCTTGCTGCACTACTCAAGATATCTACCAGTCTGTATTGGGAAAAAAAAACCTGTATATTAGATACCGATAATACCTTCCATAAATTTTATATCATCATTTTCGGAAAGGTTAAAGTCTATAATTTCGACCCACAAAACAACCGGGAACTTACCCTGAATATTTTAACCGATAGCGATATCTTTAATGTTTGCACCCTAATCAACGGCGATAGCAGTATACTCTTTTACGAGGCCTTGGATTTTACCGAGGTATTATGGCTACCAATAGATCTAATGCGGCAATGGATGGCAGACAATCCTGCCATATACAAACCGTTCTTAAGCTATGTTGTTAAGAAAACAGAAAAACTGGAAGTGGCTGTTTCAGATTTATGCCTAAAAAACACATCGACCCGTTTGGCGAACCTTTTGGTGCAACATTTAAATATAGCAACCAATAAAATCGAAGTTATCAACGGACTCTCCCATGACGAATTGGCCGCACTTATAGGTACTACCAGAGCCGTATTAAACAGACATCTACAAGAATTTAAGGAAGACGGCATCCTAAAAATAAAAAGAAAAAACATAGAAATCATAGATCTCCCACTACTGATACAAAAGATGCAAACCGCCTCCACAGAGACCGCTTATTTCAAAAATTAGCAGCGTTAATTTATTCTTAAAGAATCTCTAACTGCTACCTACGTAGCACTTTAAACAGCTATTTGCCAGTAACTTTATATAGTATTAATTTTAAAACCCCATTATTATGAAAAATACATTAATGTTGCTCGGAATACTAGGTTTTAGTCTCATGGGATTTTCCCAGGTAACCGATAACGATAAAGAGGCAAAAGAAGTAAAACTGGAAGAGGTAACCGTTACCCCTATCGTGAATTTTTCGTATCAAAATTTGGTGCGTGAAGATACCACTCCAGAATATGTTCAAAACCTACAGGACGAGGTAGCCAGGTACGACGTTACCCAAGATCCTAATTTCAACGGAGATTATGAAGCTTATGAGGTTATTTTTTCACAAACCAATGGCCGCATCATTGCTACGTATGACCAAGATGGAAAAGTAATTTCTACTTTTGAAAAATTTAAAAATGTTACGCCACCAGAATCGGTTCGAAACAGCATTTACCAATTATATCCTAACTGGACCATCCATAAGGATATTTATAGGGTTACCTATTTTCAAGGAGAGGATGTAAAAAAGATTTATCAATTACAGGTTAGAAAAGACAATCAAAAAAAGAATATAAAAGTAGATACTAAAGGTAATATTCTTTAAACAATACAAGAGTCAATAGCTTTCTAAACAAACCTATATACTGTACATGTACCCGTGTACAGTATATTGTTTTTCACAATACCCATCCAACAACAATTGGCATACCAACTTGTTACATCAATAATCTTTAGAAACAAAAAACAGTCTGCTTAGAGGGCTTACTTTTTACTCTTGACGACTTCTTTTTCAAAATATTTAATTTTCCGGCTGATATAGGTGTTGTCGGGAGTAATGACCTGTCTTATCCAATTTCCTTTCTCTCCACTATCAAACTGGTAAATATAATTCTTTACAGATTCTGCTTTTCCTTTTTTAGTCCTCACGGAAACTAATACATTGTTAGTGTCATAGGTATAAAACTTGCTTTCCAAGGGAACAAAACCGTTTTGGTCCTCTCGGTAAACCTCTTTTTTCTCGAATAACAAGGCGCCATTATTGGAGTAAATTTGCTCAAAAGCCAAATGCGGTTCTCCGTCCAGGTATTCCTTGGTTTGTACCTTTTTCTGTTCTTTCTTATTAGATACTTTAACAGTAGCGGTAGTAACCCTTTTAAGAATAACATCGTTTAAATAAAATGTCTTGGTAAACGCTCCATTACTCTCTTCGTAGGTAACGGTTGTTTCATCTACACCGCTATCGTTCATACGTTTAATGGTTTTTAGTTTCCCCGCTTCATTATAAATATATTCGTATTGATCTAAAAACTCCTTGCTATAAGAAAATATTCGTTCTGTTACTTTTTTGGTATCGGTAGTATCTGTTTTATAAAAATTGGCAATGGAGGTGTTTTTAACAAATTGGCCATCCCTGTAATTCTCCAATCTCTTTTCCAAAATACTGTTACCCTGAAGTTTATAAATCGTAATATCGTAATCGGACTCATTGTAACGGGTCACAGATTTAATCAAATATCCCTGCTTATTAAACACGTATTCTTCTTTTCCATAACTCGTAATCACCATACAGGATTGTACGGGTCCTTTCAGATCAAAATCCTTCACTGTAAACACTTCCAATTCTTGCGCCATAGCCACTGGTCCAAAAAAGAAAGTCCCTACACTTAAAAGCGCGCAAAATATAGCTGTAACGAAATTTTTTTCCATAGGTCAAAATTAGGCTTAATTAAGCCATAATAAAAACAAATTCCACAACAAAATAAGGTATTAACATTAAAAGACTACCCCATATTCCGCTTAAAAAACTTCCACATAAAATCTCCATGGGCTTCGAGGGGAATTCACAATAAGTTTGGATAAAATTATGGGTTTTGAAGAATTGTTGCGGTTATTTGAACTTGCCTGCCTTAAAAACAAGTATTCCTAGGGGCTCGTTATATTCTCCGTTCCTATAAAGTTACATTCAGCTAAGTTTTCTTTTTTTGTCGGCAGAATTTTATGCGTTAGGGACAGCGGCGGCATCCCCGCAGCGAAGCAAGGGATAGAGCCAATGGCCCGCCCGACGAAGGAGGGAACGCCCAAATTATTTTACTATAGCGCTATGGCAATACGAATTGAAGCCCTACTTCTTGTACCCACCACAAAAATATCATGGCTTCTACAATAGGGCTGTTGTATATGCCAGAAAAACAAAAACCCCTTCAAAATTTCTTTTGAAGGGGTTCGTTATATAAATAAGATCCGTGATTACTTCACTTCTTCAAAATCTACATCTTCTACATTGTCGGCGTCTTTCTTAGTGTCACCGGCAGCTGTATCAGCACCTGCAGGAGCACCTTGCTGTCCTTCTGCTTGCGCTTTGTACATTTCTTCTGAAGCTACTTTCCACGCTTCGTTAATTTTATCCAAAGCAGGAGTAATTACAGCTATATCTTTAGACTCATAAGCAGCCTTAAGTTCTGTCAAAGCTTCTTCGATAGGCTTTTTCTTATCATCAGATAATTTTTCACCAAATTCGGCCAATTGCTTTTCTGTTTGGAAGATCATTCCATCTGCCTCATTTAATTTATCGGCAGTTTCCTTAGCTTTTTTATCTGCTTCAGCATTCGCTTCAGCTTCGGCCTTCATTTTCTTGATCTCTTCTTCGGTCAAACCAGAAGAAGCTTCAATTCTAATGTCTTGGCTCTTGTTGGTAGCTTTGTCCGTAGCAGATACTTTAATAATACCATTGGCATCGATATCGAAAGTCACCTCAATTTGTGGAGTTCCTCTTTGTGCTGGTGGAATACCGTCTAAATGGAAACGACCGATAGTTTTGTTATCGTTGGCCATTGGGCGCTCTCCTTGCAAAACATGGATTTCTACTGATGGCTGGTTGTCTGCCGCCGTAGAGAATACCTGAGATTTTTTAGTAGGGATAGTTGTGTTAGCTTCGATTAATTTCGTCATTACACTTCCCATGGTTTCAATACCTAGAGACAAAGGAGTAACATCTAACAACAATACATCCTTTACATCTCCAGTAAGTACACCACCTTGAATAGCAGCACCAACGGCAACTACCTCATCTGGGTTTACTCCTTTAGATGGTTTTTTCCCGAAGAATTTCTCTACTGCTTCTTGTACTGCAGGAATCCTTGTAGAACCACCCACTAAAATAATTTCATCAATATCACTCTTAGACAATCCAGCTGCTTTTAAGGCAGAGGCACAAGGAGCGATAGTTCTTTCTACTAAATCAGCAATTAACTGCTCAAATTTAGATTTTGTCAAAGTACGTACCAAATGCTTAGGTCCTGTAGCAGTTGCTGTAACATATGGCAAGTTTACTTCTGTCTGTCCTGTAGAAGACAATTCTATTTTTGCTTTTTCAGCAGCTTCTCTCAAACGTTGTAAAGCCATAGCGTCTTTACGCAAGTCAATTCCTTCCTCAGCGTTAAACTCATCGGCCAACCAATCAATGATTTTTTGGTCAACATCATCACCACCTAAATGCGTATCTCCTTCAGTAGACAATACTTCAAAAACACCATCTCCTAATTCCAGGATAGAAACATCATGTGTACCACCACCAAAATCAAAAACAACGATTTTTTGGTCGGTATCTTTTTTATCCATACCGTAAGCCAAAGAAGCAGCGGTTGGTTCGTTAATAATACGCTCTACCGTTAAACCAGCAATTTCACCAGCTTCCTTGGTAGCTTGTCTTTGCGCATCGTTAAAATAAGCAGGAACAGTAATTACCGCTCTACTTACAGTTTGTCCCAAGTAATCCTCGGCAGTCTTCTTCATTTTTTGAAGAATCATTGCAGACAATTCTTGTGGCGAATATAAACGACCATCGATATCTACTCTAGGCGTATCGTTATCTCCTTTTACCACTTTATAAGGTACTCTATCGGCTTCTTTAGAAGACTCAGAGAATTTGTTCCCCATAAAACGTTTGATGGAATAAATGGTTTTCTCCGGATTCGTTACCGCCTGTCTTTTTGCAGGATCTCCTACCTTAATCTCACCGCCATCTACAAACGCAATTACAGATGGAGTAGTTCTTTTTCCTTCTGCATTTGGAATTACAACAGCTTCGTTACCTTCCATTACAGAAACACAAGAGTTTGTTGTTCCTAAATCTATTCCAATAATCTTACTCATTTTTATATATTTACTATGTTGAAAATTCTTTTAATACTCGTGCTATATAAGTCAAGGATTGTGCCATGACATTAAATATGACAAGGTGTCATAAACATTGTCTTGTTTTGGACAAAATTTCAAGGTTTTTATGGGTATTATGGCATTACCCCATGGCATTAAAAGTGCCATGGGGTCGTGCTTTTCATTGCTAGTCTATGTATTTGCCCTAAAAAGCAAACACATAGAGCTATACATTGCAATCACTAATGCAAAAAAGACCTCTCCACACATAAAGCCTTATTTTCATTGGAGAATTATTGGCACAACTCGACCAAAGCTGCTACTGGCATTCCACGCCGACGCCTTTATGGGGCATATTTGTCTTTTACATCCTCATGTGCTGACCTCTTAAAAACAGTACCGCCCCCCTTCCTTAATACTACCTGCCCACTATGCTAAAAACAATCAAAAAAAACATATCTAGCCTCAGGTTAAAACAATAAAGCGATCTAATAAAACGCCTTGGTTTTAAGGAAAACACATTCTACTTTTACAATATATAGTCATACCTTTACTTAAAATTTTAAGGATTATAGTCAATGGAATGCATTAGTGTTTTCGATATGCTCAAAATAGGAGTTGGCCCTTCCAGCTCCCACACTCTAGGACCTTGGCGAGCTGGCGAACGATTTATTAAAAAGCTACACAAGAAAAAAGTATTTGATTCAGTTACCCACATAAAAGTATCTACCTATGGGTCTTTATCCCTGACAGGGAAAGGACATGCTACCGATTTAGCCATTATGCTAGGGCTGACAGGTGCCGATCCGGTAACTATTCCCATTGAGAACATCGGTGGCATTATACAAACCATTAAAGAAAATAAGAGCCTAAATTTAAACAATACCTTAACGATCCCCTTCGATCCTAAAACGGATATTGTCTTCGAAAAGGAATTCTTGCCTTTCCATGCCAACGGGATGATCTTTGAGGCTACTTTAGGAAGTGGCAAACAATTAAAGCAAACCTATTATTCTATCGGTGGGGGCTTTGTTGTCCGTGAAGCCCGTACCAAGGCCATCAAAAAGATCAAGGAGTTTAAATCCTTCCCCTATCCCGTACAAAATGGCACCCAACTTTTGGCCAGCTGCAAAGAACACCAAAAATCAATTTCAGAATTGGTTTTGGAAAACGAACGCTCATTAAGGACCGATGCCGAAATAGACCAGGGATTGCAACATATTTGGGATACTATGCTCGAATGCATGTATATCGGCTGCCATACGGAGGGACATTTGCCGGGCGGATTAAATGTCCGAAGACGCGCCTATGATTCTCACCAAAAGCTAATAGGCGACCTCCCCTATACCTCTCCCCAAGAATGGCTTTTAACCATCAGAAAAACAGAGGTTAAATTTAGAGCTATCCTAAAATGGGTAAGTTGTTTTGCTCTTAGTGTAAATGAGGTAAACGCCTCCTTGGGAAGGGTAGTAACAGCGCCCACCAATGGAAGCGCAGGGGTAATTCCTGCCGTACTGATGTATTATATGGTCATCGAAAACCACCAGGCCGACTTTGAGCACGTCAAAAAATTCCTTTTGGTCGCCGGAGAAATCGGCAGTATCTTCAAAAAAGGCGCTACCATTTCGGCCGCCATGGGGGGCTGCCAGGCAGAAATCGGGGTGTCATCTGCCATGGCTGCCGCAGCACTAACAGAACTCATGGGAGGTACGCCCGAACAAGTAACCATGGCCGCGGAAATTGCCATGGAACACCACCTGGGACTAACCTGTGACCCTATTGGCGGATTGGTACAAATCCCCTGCATTGAACGCAACTCCATGGGGGCTATTAAAGCCATAAACGCGGCAGAATTGGCCCTAGACTCAGACCCTATCAATGCCAAAGTCCCCCTAGACAAGGTTGTAAACACCATGTGGGAAACTGCTAAGGATATGAATACAAAATATAAAGAAACTTCGGAAGGCGGATTGGCCGTTGGAGTTAATTTAAGTGATTGCTAAGGAATAAAAAACCCTAAAATAATGTCTTGTGTTGTGAAATGAATAAAAAACCGAGCTACATCCATTGTGACGAGGAATACCATACTCGCTTACAAGGAGTAGCCCTATAAAAACGCATCTCGATGAACAGTTACTTAACTAGTGTAAAAAAGCAATTTGAATACTATAAATCGCTTGGAGAAAAAACCATAGATCAGCTTCCCGATGAAATGCTGTTCTGGATCCCTGCAACAGAAAGCAACAGTATTGCCATGATCGTAAAACACCTTCATGGCAATATGCTCTCTAGATGGACAGACTTCTTAACGGCCGATGGTGAAAAAGAATGGCGTAAAAGAGATACCGAGTTTAATAATGACACCACTACCAAGCCTGCTGCAATGGCACAATGGAACCAGGGCTGGGAATGTCTTTTTAATACTATTGACACTTTAAAAGAAACCGATCTAGAAAAGGTCGTTTATATACGAAATATGGGGCATACGGTCATAGAGGCCATCAACCGTCAATTATGCCACTACTCCTATCATATTGGACAAATTGTATTTTTGGGCAAAATGATACAAAATCAGAAATGGCAGACCCTTTCTATACCCAAGGGAGCTTCTGAACAGTACAATAGCGACAAGCTTTTGAAAGACAAAAGAACTCAGCATTTTACCGAAGATCTATAAGAACATATTCATTAATATATAGGACTAATTATAATTAAAGGGCACCCCTTAAAACCAAGTCCTATGATATAAGCGAACTGACACAGAGGCAAGGGTCGTGAAGATTGTTAAGCATCCACGGCCCTAAAGAAAATCAAGTTCTCTTTTAGAATGACAGAGCTTACCATCATAAAGGCTTAAAAACCTAGATATTACCTTTTCCGTTGAATTCTTTGATGACTTTTTTTAATCAGAAACAACATTCAAACATTAGAATTATTTATACCCCTCCCCAAACCCTCTTTTTATGAACAGTATCATAGGTGAAGATTTTAGAGAAGAACAACAAATCTCCAACGATTTTCACTATCACCACGATTTGGACAATAATGACAATTTCTCCCCCGATGACCAATGGCTGGTTTACGACACCCGAACCACAGATGGTGGCATAGGCGCCAACGCCACTATTGAAAAAATACATATAGAAACAGGCGAAAAGATCGTATTATACCATCTCAGCCAAAACACAGCCTATGGTCCTGGTGTAGGGGCGGCCAGTTATGCCCATAAGCACAACAAAGTGATATTTATCCATGGCCTTTTCAATTGCAATGAAAAAACGCCTTATGAACAATGGCGCAGGACAGGGGTAATCATTAAGGACAACCAGCCCGGCACTCCCATTTTTATGGATGCCCGCGATACGAGTCCGCCTTTTACCGCTGGAGCATTGAGAGGGGGCACCCATCGCCATGAATGGAGCAGGGACGATCAATGGATAGGCTTCACCTATAATGATGCGGTGATGAAAGAGTTAGAAGGCCAAACCGGAATCCACCATAATTTAAGAACTATAGGTGTTTCTAAAAGGTATACCCCCATATCCTTTACCAACACCAAAAATGACGAACAAGTGTCGGGCGAATGGTTTAGTGTTTTGGTGGCACAAGTTATGGTTTCTCCAAGGCCAGGCAGCGATGAAATTAGCAAGGCAGCCGGAGATAGTTGGATAGGTGAGTCAGGATACAAAAAACCGGACGGTACCTGGCAAATAGCTAGAGGCTTTATAGGAACTGTAAAAAACAAGGAAGGTAAAGACATAGACGAGGTCTTTGTGGTAAATATCCCTGAAGACATTCATCTTCCCGGAGATAACGGGCCTTTAGAAGGCACAGAAACCACCATGCCATCGCCCCCAAAGGGAGCCCATCAACAACGACTTACCTTTACAGCAACAACTGAATTCCCAGGCTGCCAGGGTATTGTAAGATCGGCATTCGATGGAAGTATGCTAAGCTATATAGCCTTTGATAAGAATAACATCAAGCAGGTGTTTACCATTTCTCCCTTGGGAGGTGCGCCCGTACAAAGAACCTTTCACGCTTCCCATGTGCAAGGTAGCATCCGTTGGCATCCCAAGGAATACCGCTTTTGCTATGTATGGCAAAACGCGATCATTAGTGTTCATATAGAAGAAAATGAAACCGTTATGCTGACCCAGCCAGGGGAATACCCGCCCACCAACCTAGTATGGTCACATGATGGGAGAAAAATTGCCTACAATAAAATTGTAGCCCATAATGCAAGCATTGCTGTAAAGCAGATTTTTATCATTCATTTATAATAACAACCTTATTTAGGGGTAAAATTCTCATTTATTGTTTTTTAAGGATCTTTGCCTCTAAAAAAACTGTTTAATTAAAGCCAAAATTTTCGGTCTCCCGCAGTTTTACAACAAATCTCCTTACTTTTATCCCGATAAAAAAAACAAAACAAATGTCTGTTGCTAAAAAAGAATACAAAAGAGTTACTGTAAAATCTCTCGTGGATATGAAAAAACACGGAGAGAAAATATCCATGTTAACTGCCTATGATTATTCCATGGCCAAAATAGTGGACGCGGCACAGGTAGATGTTATTTTAGTTGGTGATTCTGCCAGTAATGTAATGGCGGGCCATGAAACTACGCTCCCCATCACATTAGATCAAATGATTTACCACGCTTCTTCTGTGATCAGAGCCGTAAAACGAGCCTTAGTGGTTGTAGACCTTCCCTTTGGAAGTTACCAAAGCGACCCTAAAGAAGCTTTGCGATCGGCGATCAGAATCATGAAAGAAAGCGGTGGCCATGCCGTTAAATTAGAGGGCGGAAGCGAAATTAAAGAATCGATCAAAAGAATATTGAACGCCGGTATCCCGGTAATGGGGCATTTAGGCCTTACCCCGCAATCTATTTACAAATTTGGAACCTATACCGTTAGGGCCAGAGAAGAAGAAGAAGCGGAAAAATTAATAGAAGATGCTAAATTCTTGGAGAAAGCCGGATGTTTTAGTATTGTCCTGGAAAAAATTCCGGCCGATCTGGCCAAAAAAGTAGCCGAAAGCGTTTCTATTCCTATTATTGGGATCGGAGCAGGAAATGGTGTCGACGGTCAAGTATTGGTAGTCCACGATTTACTGGGAATTACACAAGAGTTTAACCCAAGATTTTTACGCCGATATCTAAACCTTTACGAAGAAATGGGGAACGCCATTTCTCAATATGTCGAGGATGTAAAATCGAAAGACTTTCCCAACGACGAAGAACAATATTAAAAAACACCCAAGGCAGCATGCCATAGGCGCTGCCTTGGAAAAGTTTTTATTTTCTTAACTACTATCATCTTTAAATACAAGCCTCAGGTGTCTTCAAAAATCATATCCAACGCTAAAAATCTTCAGGTCATTTATGAAGACAACCATCTTATAGCCATTAATAAAAGAGCTGGTGATATTGTACAGGGCGATAAAACAGGGGACGCTCCTTTAAGCGAGGTAGTCAAAGAATACCTCAAAACCAAACACAACAAACCGGGAAATGTTTATTTAGGGGTAGCCCATAGACTGGACAGACCCACAACTGGAATTGTTGTTTTTGCTAAAACATCCAAGGCCTTACCGAGACTCAACAAGCTTTTTGCAGAAAAAGATGCCCAAAAAACCTATTGGGCCGTGGTACAACAATGCCCGGAAATAGCACAAGGAACACTGGTTCATTGGCTTAAAAGAAATACGAAACAAAACAAATCATACGCCCATATAAAGGAAGTAGCAGAAAGTAAAAAGGCCATATTAGAATACAAGGTCATCAAAAAATTAGATCGCTATTTTTTATTGGAAGTAGATTTAAAAACAGGAAGACACCATCAAATCAGGGCGCAACTCACCGGTATTGGGTGTCCGATAAAAGGCGACTTAAAGTATGGTTTCGACCGCAGCAATAAAGACGGTAGTATTCATTTGCACGCCAGACAACTTTCCTTTATCCATCCGGTAAAAAAGGAATTGCTGAATTTAATAGCCCCGCTTCCCAACGATAGTATCTGGAATGCTTGTGCACCATAAATCCAAACCCCTCCAATATTTTTAACACCTCTTTTCCTTTGGATTTATGAGAAAAGTGGGGATGCCTGTTTTCTTTATGTTGCCCGATATAAAGAAAGCCTTGAAAGGGATTGTAAGTACACATTCCCGCCCAAGACTCCCATAATCTTTAAAAAACTGCTAAGCAGACATCTTTCAACACACTTTTAGAAAAGCTTTTAGCCGTCCCTTGCATCTTACGCTCTATCGGGTAAGCGCCAAAGCCTTCTCCTTAATGATTTCAGAAACCGGCCTGTTCTGCAAATGGCTTTCTAGCCAAGAAATAATATCTAAATATAAAAAGGCCCGTTTTTCGTAAGGGTGGTTTTCATATTTTTTTAATTGATCGTAAAGCTTCTGAAATTCGTTGGGCAATTCATGAGGAAAAATATCTCCTAAACGCCTTAAAAATTTAATCATTTCTTTTTGAACAGCATGTAAGTCGTTCATTTTCAACAAAAATTTATAAGTGCTTTTTAATTGCACCTCTAAATGATAATCCATCCCCGCCTCATAATGGGCGATCAAACTCAACACACGGGCAAAGCACATTAAATCTTCTCGCATCTTAAGATTTTTGTTATTGATGATGCGCTTTAGATATTGGATACATGTTTTATTATCCCCTATTCCAAAATAAAGACAGGCTATTTTATAATAGAGTACCATGATATGGTGTTCGTCTATCCTTTCTTTGTGCTTATTAATTCCGTATTCTACAATCTTCACCAAATACAGTCCCTTTTCAAAATTGCCCTCCAAAAAATGAAGGTTCAGTTTGTTCGAGGTCAGGTAAAGAAATCCTAAAGAGGAAATATTATCGTTTTTTGGAAAATCCTCGCCTTCGACAATTTTCTCCAATTTTTCCAAGGTCTCTTTAAACTGCGAGCTGTACTTCACAAAAAATAAGGATTCTAACAAGTAGTTGTTTGCCTTGAGGAAGAAAACAGGATTTAAATTGATCATCTCTTTATTTTCATAAAAAAGATCTACCCACTTACTCGAATATTTATAGCAGGACAAAAAGTCTTGGGTTAAAAAACTGTACCAAAGATGCGCCTTGTACAGCCATAGTTTTTCCCTAAAGCCTAAATCCTCCATTTTGTATTTAGGCAATTGCTTCTTAAAATATTTCTGAATCCTTTTGATATCCTCATCGCTTCTTGCATAACCAATTTTTAACATCTGCCCGTATAATTGCAGGGACAGATTGGATAATTTACTGGTCATCACGTTTTGGGCCGACAATTGTTTAGCTTGCAAGGCAAGCTCATCTGCCCTATCAGGAATACTACGGGTTATATATTGGGTCTCAATAACCTTTTCGAATTCTACTATCTCATAAGCTACGTTCTTTTCTTCATTTTCAATAGCAATCAATTTGGCCTTATCCAATATTTTAAGACTCTGCTTGTAGAGCCCTTTTTGGTACAGGATGGTCGCAAAATCTAACTGCTCCCGAATCTGGACCCTAATATTTTGATTTACCGGGTTAAGCCTAAGACTTACCAATATTTGTTTATATAAATGCGCCTTAAGATTGGATAGTTGAGCCTTCTTGACGATCCCGTTTTCTAGGATTAACTTTTCGTCATAAACTTTAATCTTATCCAATAAATTAAATAAAGCAAGAAATTTAGCATCGGTATTCACCCCTAAACGTCCAACGTATAATTTAAATTGTCGTTTTTCCGACTTAGAAAGCGATTTAACCAATACAAATAATGCATCTTTATGTGCATTTGTCATCGTAATAAAAAAGGTTTATATTATTGATATTCAGTTACTTACGTAGTAGTGAAAGTTATTTAACGTTGTAAATAACTTTTTCTGAACCAGGCTAACAAACCTAGTAGCACTATATTCGTATTGCGTCCATAAAATTACGTAATTATAATGAGTAAAGATAAGGTTCAAATATTTGATACAACACTTAGGGATGGGGAACAAGTACCTGGCTGTAAATTAGACACTGCCCAAAAATTGGTAATTGCCGAAAGGCTAGACCTTTTGGGGGTAGATATTATTGAAGCAGGTTTTCCTATTTCTAGTCCTGGAGACTTTAATTCTGTACAAGAAATTTCAAAAATCGTTAAAAACGCGACCGTTTGCGGGTTGACCCGTGCAGTTAAGAAAGATATTGAAGTTGCCGCAGAAGCCTTAAAATACGCTGTAAAACCTAGGATACACACTGGAATTGGAACGTCAGAATCGCATATTAAATTTAAATTCAACTCCAATAAAGATGCTATTATTGAGAGAGCTGTAGAGGCTGTCAGATATGCCAAGACTTTTGTGGAAGATGTAGAGTTTTATGCCGAAGATGCTGGTAGAACAGACAACGAGTTTTTAGCTAGGGTTTGTGAAGCTGTTATAAAAGCGGGAGCAACAGTACTAAATATTCCTGATACTACAGGATATTGTTTACCCGATGAATACGGTGCTAAAATGAAGTATTTAAAAGAAAATGTAACTGGTATCCACAAGGCTATCCTTTCTTGTCATTGTCACAACGACCTAGGATTGGCCACTGCAAACTCTATTGCCGGGGTTATCAATGGTGCCCGACAAATTGAATGTACCATCAATGGTATTGGCGAAAGAGCCGGGAACACCGCCTTGGAAGAAGTTGTTATGATCTTAAGACAACACCCTTACTTAAACCTAGACACCAATGTAAACAGCAAATTGTTGTACGATACTAGCCAAATGGTATCTCAAAAAATGGGAATGCTAGTACAGCCTAACAAGGCAATCGTCGGAGCAAATGCTTTTGCACATAGTTCTGGGATTCACCAAGACGGCGTTATAAAAAACAGGGAAACTTACGAGATTATGGATCCTGCAGATGTAGGTGTAAACGAATCTTCCATTGTTCTTACGGCCCGTAGCGGTAGAGCTGCCTTGGCCTACAGAGCCAAAAATGTTGGTTATGAATTGACCAAAATCCAATTGGATACCGTTTATGAGGAGTTTTTGAAATTTGCAGATCTAAAAAAAGAGATCCAAGATGACGATATTCATGAAATTATTGTTGCCTCGGGTATAACCATTGAAACTACAGCTTAAATGAATCTAAAAATTGCTCTTTTGGGTGGTGACGGCATAGGTCCGGAAGTCCTCAGTCAGTCTATAAAATGTTTACAGGCAGTTGAAGAGACCTTCAACCATCATTTTACCTATACTGAAGGATTAATAGGAGCTGCCGCTATGGATAAATATGGCACGCCCCTACCCGAGGAAACCATTGCGCTTTGCTCGGAAGCCGATGCTATATTATTTGGAGCAATTGGAACCCTAAAATACGACGAAAACCCTAGTGCAAAAATAAGGCCCGAACAAGGTTTGCTGCAGTTAAGGACAGAATTAAAACTCTTTACCAATATTAGGCCGGTAAAAGTTTTCCCTACCCTGCTAGACAAATCACCCTTAAAAAAGCATATTATTTTTGGTACGGACTTCGTCATTTACCGGGAATTGACGGGGGGAATTTATTTTGGGGAGAAAAAATTAAATTCAGAAGGAACAGTTGCTTCGGACTTGTGCGAGTATTCAGAAAAAGAAATTAGCCGTATTGCGCACCTAGCCTTTAAAGCTGCTAAAAACAGGAGAAAAAAATTAACCTTGGTCGATAAGGCCAACGTGATGGAATCTTCTAGGTTATGGCGCAAAGTAGTTACCAGAATAGGAGAAAGCTACCCCGAAGTGGAACTCGACTTTTTGTTTGTAGACAATGCTGCGATGCAGATGATGTTAGATCCAAGTCATTTTGATGTGATTCTTACAGAAAATATGTTTGGAGATATCCTATCTGATCAGGGAAGTGCAATTTGCGGGTCTAAAGGCTTACTGCCCTCGGCATCTATAGGAAACGAACACGCTATGTTTGAACCTTTCCACGGATCGTATCCGCAAGCTGAAGGGAAAAATATTGCCAATCCGGTTGCCTCTATTCTCTCCACGGCCATGATGTTAAACCATTTAGGTCTTGATGAAGAGGCGCGTGCGATAGTTGCTGCAGTAAAGAAAGCCTTGCGAAAAAACATCGTGACGGTAGATCTGAACCCGGATAGCAAATATGGCACCGAAGAAGTCGGAGATTTTATCGCTAAAAATATTATAGATTCCGACGATGACTTTAATTATAATTATGAAAATATCGGATTAGGAAAATCTACTATTATATAATTTCCTTCCGCCCGATATTTCCATCATCATAAAAACGGATTTTTAAGGTTTTATTCCTCTAACAACTGAGCAATAACTCCTTGGAAATCCGTTTTAAATTTCTCATAAACCTCTCCCGTAGCCAGGCCATTGAAGCCGGTATAAAATTCCCTTACCTGTCCCGACTTATCGATAATTATCGTCGTGGGGTTCGACAAAAAAGGATTTAACAGCGGTAATTAACCTTGAGCAAAATTTTGTTTAAGACATCCGTTCTGCGCCAACAAAACTGGGTATTATATTCCTACTCCTTCCTTTGGTAAATTGCTTGCTTTAAAAGCCATTTCCGTACTCTTACGTCACCGAAGTTGACGGAGATTTTATCACTCAAAATATTATAGGTCCCAGGGATGACTTTTATTACAATTACAAGAATATCGGTTTGGAAAAATCTACTATTATACAGAATCCTCCCGCCCCGATATTTTTATCATCATAAAAACGGGATTATAAGGTTTTATTCCTCTAATAACTGGCCGATAAGCCCATGGAAATCCGTTTTAAATTTCTCATAAACCTCTCCCGTAGCCGGGCCATTGAAGCCGGTATAAATTTTCCTTACCTGTCCAGACTTATCGATAATTATCGTCGTGGGGTACGACAATATATGATTTAACATCGGTAATTTATCTTGTGCTAAGTTTTTGTTGGAACTTCCGTATTGCGCCAACAAAACTGGGTATTTCACCCCTAGTCGTTCCTTTAGTCTATTGATTGCTTTAAAAGCCATTTCCTTGCTCTTAGCGTATTCAAATGCCAGCGCTACCACTTCCAAAGGCTCTTCTTGGTACTCTTCCATAAAGTCTACCAAAAACATGGATTCATCCAAACAGTTGGGACACCAAGTCCCCATAACCTGAACCACCACCACTTTGTCTTTAAAGTTATCATCTTCCAAGGAAACAATCTGGTCGTCGGTATTAGGGAAGGCAAAATTTAATTTCTCGTATCCTTCCTTTAAAAAGGTAAGTGAATCTTCACTTGGCAATTCAAAGTTTTCATTTCGTTGAGCCGTAAATGGTTCTTTAAAATGATTTCCCGAATAGAACATTCCGTTTAGAGTACTATCGGTCACTTTAGCAGCAAACAAATAGGCATGGGCCCCATCAAAGGCAGATAGCCTCACAGAATCTCCGTATTGTATCCCCTGTAAAAACCTATAATCGCCGGTGGTAGTTCTAAAAGTTCCCGTCACTTGGTCACCGCGCTGTTTAAAAATTCCTTTGGCCATGGTACTATCAATGGTTCCTGGACCAAAGACAACCTCCCAATCTCCTGAGATATTTTGTCCCGGACTCGGTTTTCCTGTTTTATCAAAGCGTTCTTTGATTCCGAAAGTTGCCTCAAATGCCACATTTCGCCCCAAAGACTCGTTTATAAAACGACCTTTTATACTGTTTTCCGTAAAGTTCCCAGAAAAATAGCTTTCAAAAACAGGCATCTTAATTACTATAGAGTCCCCAGAAATTGCTATTTCATTTATTACAATGGTTTCCTCGTCATTATAGACAGCCATAGAATATGCTCCTAAGGACGATTTTTCGAGCATAAAATTAAAAGGAAGTTTCTGCTCCTTTGTAACTTCTAACTCTCCAAGCCACATGCCTTGGGATAATTCTTTATTATTTTTCTCATTACAAGAGTTCAATAAAATCAAAAAGGAAAGAAAAAAAAACGCAAATAAATATTTCATAGATATGGTTACTAATTAATAGCCCTCAAAGATAAAGCTGAATTTTTTATTTAGAATAAAAAATAAAACAATTCGCCCTATTACCTATTGAATGTCTAATAGCATTGTTTTATCTTTGAGCCCTCTAATAATTATCGATGAAAATATCTTACAACTGGCTAAAACAGTTTTTAAAA
This sequence comes from Arenibacter sp. 6A1, assembly GCF_012272855.1. GTDB lineage: Bacteria > Bacteroidota > Bacteroidia > Flavobacteriales > Flavobacteriaceae > Arenibacter. The sequence goes on from NZ_JAAXCQ010000004.1 coordinate 216,960, forward strand.
ATTGATTGGGATGCAAACAAGACCGCCGAACTCTTAACCGACCTTGGTTTAGAAGTAGAAGGCATCACTCCCTATGAATCCGTAAAAGGTGGACTGAAAGGAATTGTTGTAGGGAAAGTTTTAACCTGCACACAACACCCTAATGCCGATAAATTAAAATTAACCACTGTAGATATAGGTCTTCCAGCCCCGCTACAAATCGTCTGTGGCGCCCCTAATATCGCTGCAGGACAGAATGTACCCGTGGCTACTATAGGTACTACCCTATATACGGCCGAAGGAGAAGCTTGGACCATTAAGAAAGGAAAAATCCGCGGAGAGGAGAGTTTTGGCATGATCTGTTCCGAAGTCGAATTAGGACTTGGAGAAAGTCATGATGGTATCATGGTCTTAGATGAAAAGCTAAAGCCAGGAACACCTTGCGCCGAAATTTTTGAGGTTGAAAATGACGAGGTTTTTGAAATTGGCCTTACCCCTAACAGAGCAGACGCCATGAGTCATTTTGGGGTTGCCAGGGATTTAAAGGCAGGTTTTAAACAAAAAGACATCCATAAGGAACTTATTACTCCCCCAGTTTCCCATTTCAACATCACCAACAGATCCTTGAAAGTAGATGTGGAAGTAAAAAACAATACCCTAGCACCAAGGTATTCCGGAATCACCATTAGCAATATGGTCGTTCAGCCATCTCCAACTTGGCTAAAAAACAGATTGCTTTCTATAGGTATTACTCCAAAAAACAATGTTGTAGATGCTACTAATTACGTTCTACACGAATTAGGCCAACCACTGCATGCCTTTGATGCCGCAAAAATCAAGGATAATAAAATAATAGTTCAAACCCTTCCAAAAGGCACTAAGTTCACGACCCTCGATGGTGTCGAGAGAACTTTGAGCGAAGAAGACTTAATGATATGCGATAGCGAAAAACCGTTATGTATCGCAGGGGTATTTGGAGGTGAAAACTCTGGAGTTACCGAGTTTACCCAAAGTATATTTTTAGAAAGCGCCTACTTTAATCCGGTCTCTGTGCGTAAAACTGCAAAAAGACACGGACTAAACACGGATGCTTCTTTCCGTTTCGAGAGAGGAATAGATATCGACAATGTAGAGTACAGCCTTAAACGTGCTGCCTTATTGATCCACGAAATCACCGGTGGAGATATCACTTCGGATATCGTAGACATCTATCCTAAGAAAAAAGACGATTACCACGTATTCTTAACCTTCGATAAGATCAACAAATTGATCGGACAGGACATCCCTAAGGACACTATAAAATCTATTTTAGCGTCCTTAGATATAAAGGTTAAAAATATCACCGAATCGGGTCTAGGACTGTCCATTCCTTTTTATAGGGTAGACGTACAAAGAGAGGTCGATGTTATTGAAGAGATCCTAAGGGTTTTTGGCTACAACAATGTAGAATTTAAGGAGAAATTAAACGCTTCTATCGCTACAACCTCGAAGTTTGAAGATTACAAGATTCAAAACATCATTGGCAACCTTTTGGCAGCACAAGGATTCAATGAAATATTATGTAACAGCCTTACATCACCTGCCTATACCGAACTTTCCGAAGATTTTAAATCGGAACAAAATGTCGTGATGCTAAATCCCCTTAGCACAGACTTATCGGTCATGAGGCAATCTATGCTATTTTCTGGCCTAGAAGCCATAGCATATAACAGCAATCGAAAAAAACCAAACTTGAAATTTTTCGAATTTGGAAAGACCTATCATCAATATGATAGCAAAAGAATAGAGAACAAACACCTGAGCCTTCTTATCACAGGAAACAGATTGGAAGATAGCTGGACGAATACTCCTAAGAAATCGGATTTTTTCTATTTAAAAGCTATCACCGAAAATGCCTTAAGCCGCTTAGGCCTCAACCACTTAAAGTCACAACCGCTTACCCTAGATATTTACTCGGAAGGAATTAGCCTAAAATACGCCAAAAAGGAAATTGTAAGCTTAGGAGTTATCAAGAAATCGATATTAAAGGAATTTGATATCAAACAAGAAGTACTGTACGCCGATTTTAACTGGGACAATATTCTGGAAGCCATCCTAAATACAGAAATTGTATTTAAAGAAATTCCAAAATATCCTGAGGTAAAGCGAGATTTTGCTTTATTGATAGACGAAAACGTAAGCTTTAAACAGATCTACGATATCGCCTTAGAAACCGAAAAGAAATTATTGACCAATATCAATCTTTTTGATGTGTATACTGGAAGTAATTTGCCGCAAGGAAAAAAATCCTATGCCGTAAGCTATACCTTATTAGACGAAAAGGGTACACTGACAGATAAGCAAATAGACAAGATTATGAACAAGTTACAACAACGATACGCTACAGACCTAGGTGCCGAATTAAGGTAAATAGTGTTCTATAATCGTTTGTAACCACACAAATTAAAAAGAAAACCCGTTATTTTCTTAGGACCGGCATAACTGCTGTTTGTAAGGAAGTAACGGTTTTTTATTTATTAGCTTTCAATGTTCCCCCCACAACAGTCCTACCCGGGGTACAAACAAACGTTTTCACTCCCAGGGATACATTAACTACTTCCCAAAGAATTGCTCTAGAAATACCCTAAAATAACCTCTCCCCCATTTTACGACGGCAACAGCATAGAACAACCCCCTTGGCAAGCCTCCTAACAGCATTTATTAACTATGCCTAGTATTTACCTGCCGAACAAAAATACCACCAACAGCCCCCCATTGTATTCTTTATCTTATAACGAGCTTCATCACTTAAAACATTCCCTTCCTATCATTATAACCAAAAGCAGCAATAGGGAGCTTTTCTAATTTTAATAGCTTCCCTATTGAAAAGAAACCCGAAATTCCTTAACTTTATAAGGAGGACTAATTGAAATAGTGATGTTACTAGAGAAAACCAACATTCAGAAAAAGCTCTTCCAAGAGAAGGAGAAAGAAAACCAGGCGCAACAACTCATTGCCGAGGTTTACAAGCTTTTATCCGAAGACGAGGTTATTCGCAAAAGAATTAGCGCCACACTAAGCTCCAAAAGCAGTATTAGCTCCAATTTCTTCAAGTTCGATTTACTGGACACTAAAGAAATATACCATATCAGCCATATAAAAAAAATAGCGATAAATTATAGGCTCCGGTTTTTGGACGTCCGGTATTTCAAAGGCCCACTGCCCTCTGAGGTTATTTCCAAAATAAAAGGACTAGAAAAACGTCACAATACCGAACTAAAGGGATTTAAAATATTGGCTCCTTCCAAACTCTTTATCTTAGAAGACAGGGACGATCCTATTTTATTTGCACCCATTGGCAACGATTACTACTACTTAATACACAAATGGGGAACAGACCTTCACCCCCTTAGAAAACTAATGATGTGGCCCTTTAAAAACTTCCTCAACCTTTTAGTCACTATCATCTCTTGTAGCTATTTAATGACCGTAGTGATGCCATCAGAATTGTTCACCAAAAACCTCACAACCCATGAGTTTTGGATTCTCTTCTTTTTTATGTTTAAAACTACAGCCTTTATTTGCCTGTATTACGGGGTAGCGAAAGGAAAAAATTTCAATTCCGCCATTTGGAACAGCAAATACATAAAACCCTAACCGATTTCTACCTAACCAAAACAATGGTACCAGCCAGGAACCCGAACCGAGGCTAAACAGGATGCTTTATCACCATCACTCCGTTGAAAAAACAATGTAGCAAACACAAGCACCCCCTAATTGGAGCAACATTCACTATCCTATTTATTGAAAGCCCCATAAACATGCCTTATTTAAATTCTCACTTAGACCGACCAATTAAAAACACCCTGTTCGCCTCCAAATCCCACCAATGGCCATTTAGCTTCAATTAGACAGTCAGCTGCGTTAGGGACCGCGGCGGCATCCCCGCAGCGGAGCAAGGGATACAGCCAAGTGCCCGACCGACGAAGGAGGGAACGCCCAAATTACATTCATTCAAACGACAACCAGCCGACACCAACCATACACTTAGTCCCAAAAAAGCAAGCTTATAAGAAATAAAAAAAGCTGCCTTTACAGACAGCTTTAAATTTATATGATACGATTCTTGGACAAGAATCCCAGGAATACCTTAGGCATTCACGACGTACATTTTTTCGCGTTGCTCTTTTATAGATTTATCGGACATATACTCATCAAAAGTCAGATACCTATCGATACACCCTTTAGGGGTCAACTCTATCACCCTATTACCAACAGTTTCTGCAAATTCGTGATCATGGGTAGAGAAAAGAACTGTTCCCTTAAAGTTTTTTAGGGAGTTGTTAAAAGTAGTAATACTTTCCAAATCCAAGTGGTTCGTAGGCTCGTCCAACATTAAAACGTTGGCACGCATCAACATCATTCTACTAAGCATACAACGCACTTTTTCTCCTCCGGACAATACCGTACATTTTTTTAAGGCTTCTTCTCCACTAAAGAGCATTTTCCCTAAAAAGCCTCTAATGCTTACCTCTTCTCTTTCTTCCTCTGTTTTGGCATATTGTCTTAACCAGTCTACCAAATTTAAATCACTGTTAAAGAAAGGCGAATTGTCTGCCGGCAAATAAGATTGTGTGGTAGTAATACCCCACTGGTAAGTTCCGTTATCGGCTTTTCTATTATCGTTCAAGATCTCGTAAAAGGCAGAAACGGCCCTAGAATCTTTTGAAATAACGACCACTTTATCTCCTTTGGCCAAATTAATATTAACATCCTGGAACAACACTTCTCCTTCTTCGGTTGAAGCGGCAAGTTTTTCGATATTCAATATTTGGTCTCCCGCTTCTCTTTCTCTTTCAAAAATAATTGCCGGGTAACGTCTGCTCGAAGGCTTAATATCTTCGACCTTTAATTTGGACAACATTTTTTTACGGGAAGTAGCCTGCTTACTCTTAGCGACGTTTGCACTAAAACGCATAATGAACTCCTGTAATTCCTTGGCCTTTTCTTCAGATTTTTTGTTCTGCTGCGCTCTTTGTCTCGCTGCCAATTGACTACTCTCGTACCAGAAAGTATAATTCCCAGAGTAAAGGTTCATCTTTCCAAAATCTATATCTCCAATATGCGTACATACCGAATCTAAAAAGTGTCTATCGTGAGACACCACTATTACTGTATTCTCATAATTGGCAAGGAAATGCTCTAACCAGCTAATGGTTTCATAATCCAGGTCGTTGGTAGGCTCATCCATAATAAGCACATCCGGGTTCCCAAAAAGTGCCTGGGCCAATAACACCCTCACCTTTAATTTAGAATCCATATCGGCCATTAAGCTATAATGAAACTCCTCGGTAATTCCTAAGTTCGATAACATTGCCGCAGCATTACTATCTGCATTCCAACCGTTCATTTCTTCGAACTGTACTTGCAACTCCCCTATTCTTTCGGCATTTTCATCACTGTAATCGGCATAAAGGGCATCTATCTCACTTTTAATGTCGAACAAAGGCTTGTTTCCCATGACAACGCTTTCCAAAACCGTGTACTCATCATAGGCGTTGTGATTTTGCTCCAAGATAGACATACGCTTTCCAGGCTCTAAATGAACATGCCCGGAAGTAGGATCTATCTGTCCAGAAAGAATTCTTAAGAAAGTAGATTTACCTGCGCCGTTGGCACCAATAACCCCATAACAATTTCCTTGTGTAAAGGCTACGTTTACTTCATCGAAAAGTACTCTTTTCCCGAATTGTACAGATAAATTTGATACAGATAGCATAAATAAAATTTTAAATTTTGTGCAAAAATAACAAAATAAACCCGCTAAGCCAACTATATTAGTACCCATTACCATCTAATACAAAGAAGTACCATGGCCGTTTTAGCGCGAACCCTGTAGTTTTAACTCACAATTAACAAGCTGTGTCTTTTGAGTTTAGTAGATTTGTTTACAATAAAGTTGCTATTCTAATATGAATAAACCTTTACTCTATACTTTCTTATTCGCACTTATTAGCTGCGGTACTAAAGAAAAAAAATCCTCTAGTGCATATTTTGCTGGTGAAATTGTTAACCCCACGAGCGATTATGTCGTACTTTATAAAGACGAAGTCGTTATAGATTCCGCCAAACTAAACCAAGACAACCGATTCTCCATAGCTCTAGATTCCCTAGCAGAAGGCCTGTACCATTTTGACCACAGTCCGGAATTGCAATATGTATACCTTGAGCAGGGCGACAGCATCATGATCCGGTTAAACACCAAGGATTTTGACGAGTCATTAATCTTTTCGGGAAAAGGCGAAGAAATCAACAACTTTTTACTAGAGCTTTTCCTTAGCACAGAAGACGAACCCAATAAAATACTGCCACTTTACAGCCTAGAGCCTAGCGAATTTTGTAAAAAAATAGACTCTTTACGCAACATAAAACTTAAATTACTAAACGACTTAAGCAAAGAAACACAACTATCCAAAAACGCTATGGAAATAGCAACGGCTAGCATAGACTACCACTACTACACCTACAAGGAACGCTATCCGTTTTGGAACAGGATCAGGAATGCCAAGAAAGAAATCACTACTATTCCGGAACATTTTTACACCTATCGAAAGGATTTGGAATACGACAACAACAAACTGACCTACCTTAGACCCTATTACAATTTTATGAAGAACCATTTTGACAACTTGTCCTATATGAGTTGTAAGGATGGCTGCCATGAAAACCACATTAGCATTGTCAAGAACAAACTTCATTTCAATCAGCACAAGCTGCACTTGATAAACGATTTGGTAACTGAAAAAGGGCTGCGCGACAATCTTTTTAGGAATGTTGCCATGGATTACCTAATTAACGCTCACGAGGGAGATGAAAACAATAAAATATTCATCAATGATTTCCGAAAATTAGCGCAAAATAATAAACACCACAAAGAAATAGAGTTGTTGTACGAAGGTGTTATTAACCTACAGCCTTCGAAAAAACTGCCCAACATTTCTGTAATGAATGCCGAGGGCATTTCGGTTACCCTTCAAGAAATAGCAGACAAAGAAAAAAATGCGGTATTTTATTTCTGGACAGACGCGCAAAGAATGCATTTTGAGGGCATTAAAAAACGCGTATCCCAATTAACAGCAAGCAAGCCCGAATACACCTTTATCGGAATCAATTGCAACACTGACCCGGCCAGATGGCAATACGTGCTTAACACCAGCGACTTGGATACTAGCAAACAATTCAGGTCCGATGATTTTGAGAATTTAAAAAACGCCTTGGTCCTCAAGAGCCTAAACAAAGGAATCATTACCAAGGACGGTGTTATTATAGACGCCTTCGCCGACATCTATACCAGCTTTTAACAGATCAATTTAAAAAGTGCCGTTTTCTGGTGCAATCCCACCAGATCGGTTTTCTAGGCTAACAGCTCCCAATAAAATAATTTGGGCGTTCCCTCCTTCGTCGGGCGGGCACTTCGCTATATCCCTTGCCATGCTGCGGGGATGCCGCTGCGGTCCCTAACGCTTTTTCAACAAACAGTTAACAATCATCACTTAAGCCTAAATCCTCGCATTTTTTTGAGGTGACTCCAAAAACCCTAATAAACAAAAAAAGTCCCTGGAAAATTAACCCCAGGGACTTTTTTATAGTTGTTAAGAAAAATTAGTTTCCTTTGTTGTAGTCTTCTAAAAACTTAGCCAAACCACTATCAGTTAAAGGGTGTTTTAACAATCCTTCAATAGCAGACAAAGGTCCAGTAATAACATCAGATCCAAGTTTAGCACAGTCAATAACGTGCATTGTATGTCTTACAGATGCCGCCAAGATTTGCGTCTCGAACTGGTAGTTATCGTAAACTAATCTAATATCAGATATTAGGTTCAATCCGTCTGTAGAAATATCATCCAATCTTCCGATAAAAGGAGATACATACGTTGCTCCTGCCTTAGCAGCCAATAACGCCTGTCCTACTGAAAACACCAACGTACAATTGGTTCTTATCCCTTTATTAGAAAAATACTTTATCGCTTTTACACCGTCTTTGATCATAGGAACTTTCACTACGATTTGCTCATGCAACTCAGCCAACTCTTCTCCTTCTTTAACCATAGAAGCGAAATCAGTAGAAATCACCTCAGCAGAAACATCACCATCAACGATATTACAGATATCTACATAATGCTTTAAGATATTGTTTCTTCCTGTAATTCCTTCCTTAGCCATTAAAGACGGATTAGTGGTTACACCATCTAAAACCCCTAATTCTTGGGCTTCTTTTATTTGAGCCAAGTTTGCTGTGTCAATAAAAAATTTCATCTTATTTGCTATTTTTAATTAATGTATGAAAGGAAACACTAAAAATAATGCCCTTTCTTTAAGATTCGTAAAATTACAATTTATAATGATTCATCAATAGTTTCTCGTACATTTTGTCTGGTAAAACTTTTTTGAGAAACAATGAGAATTTTTGCATAAACTCTCCCACCTTATAATGCACCTTAGGATTAGGGGTATTTATGATCCTTAGCACCATATGGGCCACCAACATAGGATCCTGACCATGATCTACATGCTCATTCATCATTTTAAGGGTGTTCCCGTAAGGCAATTGATACGGTGAGTTTTCTTTAACCGGCACGTGATAACGCCCAGAAGCTATATTGGTTGCAAAATCGCCGGGTGCTAAATTGGTAAAGGAAATCCCAAACCCTTTGGTCTCCATACGCAGCGCTTCGGTCACCAACTCTAACGCACCTTTACTAGCCGAATAAATTCCTCTATACGGCAACCCCATATAGCCAGCTATAGAGGTAATATTGATAACCAGTCCCGATTTTTGGTTTCGCATATGCGGCAATACAGCCTTGGACATATGCAAGGGCCCATTGAAATTAGTGTCAAAGGCCTTTAAGATTTCTTCATGAGGCGTTTCTTCTATTGGGCCGGTAATCCCTACGCCAGCATTATTCACCAATACATCTACCCTTCCTTCTTTTGCTATGAGCTGGGCAACTGCCTCTTGAATGGTATTCACATCCCTCACATCTAGCTCCAAAAGCTCAAACTCCTTAAAATCCGGATATCTTGACAGGTTTCTTGTAGTGCCATAGACTTTAAAACCCTTAGATTTTAAAAAAATCCCTATAGATTTCCCTATTCCAGACGAACCTCCCGTAATCAGTACAACTTTACCTTCCATCACCATTTATATAAGCTGGCAAAATAACAAATAAATGCACAATTTTAAGAGAAAAGAAAGGATTAAAATTCTGTTGGGACAACAACCGAACTTCGAAGTGTTTGTTCAGTTTCGGGTACAAAAAAAGGCAAGCTACCTACATCGCACCGCTACAACCATATACCCTTGCTGCGTTCCCGCCCTGGGGGATTCTACAGGAGCTGGTCGTGTAGGACTTGCCGAGGGCAAAGATACAACCTTTTCTTTTTTTTCCAATCGTTTTTTGGTCTAATTTTTATTAAATAACTTGCCTTTTTAATTTTAAAATATCTTTTCAACTATATTGGCTTGATTATAAATCAACTATAAATAAATTGGCTTCGATATAAAATTGAAAAAAAAATTAAAAAATTACTTTTATTTAATTTTGAGCAGTAAAATTCTGTTATTACATACCTAAATACTACTATATAATGAACATTCTAAAGTACCACTTAACATACTTAGTCCCTATTTTTTTCATGGCTTGTGGTGGAAATCCAGATCCCGCTTCCCTTTTCGAAATACAACTAGAGGGCAACAAAACCGAGTTTCAACAAAATGAAACCGTAGGAATTAAACTCAATCCGCTAAAAAACCAAACTGTAGACAAGGTTGTTTATAAATTAAACGACAAGGAAATAAATATTAGCGACGGTAAAATACACCTCAATGAAGCTGTTCTAGGCTCTAAAACGCTCTCTGCTAATATTACTTATGAAGGCAATACCGTAGCCGTAGAAAAAAAATTAAAGATTTTAGCCGAAAAGGCACCGGTTATCTATACCTATGACATCATCAACGAATATCCGCACGATATAAATGCCTATACCCAAGGATTAGAATTTTACAAGGACACCCTATACGAGAGTACCGGAAGAAATGGCTATTCGTCATTGCGCAAGGTAGACTATAAAACAGGAGAAATTCTTCAAAAAATAGACTTAGAAAACACCTATTTTGGAGAAGGTATTACTATTTTAGAAGACAAAATTTACCAACTTACATGGCGAAGTGGTGTCGGATTTATTTACGACCTAAATAGTTTTCAAAAAACAGGCAGCTTTAAATACAATCAGAGCAAAGAAGGTTGGGGACTTTGTAATGATGGACAGAAAATTTTCAAAAGTGATGGTACGGAAAAAATATGGATCCTAAACAAGGAAACCTTGGCTGAGGAAAGTTTCCTAGAAACGGTAACCAACAAATCTATTTTCAATAAAGCTAATGAGCTAGAATATGTAGATGGTAAAATATATGCCAATGTTTACCAAAAGGAAAGCATGATGATCATTGATGCCAAAAGCGGGGCTATTGAAGGTGTTGTTAATTTTGGCGGCCTTAAAGACAAGGTAAAGCAGCATGAAAATTTAGACGTTTTAAACGGTGTGGCCTATCACCCTGAAAGGAAGACCTTTTTTATAACCGGAAAAAACTGGAACAAGTTGTTTGAAGTTAAAATACAGAAGAAATAATGAAATCCTTTCAAAAAACCATTACCGTAGTGGCAGACGATTTAGACGATCTAAACCACGTAAATAATGTAAGATATGTGCAATGGATGCAAGACATCGCCAAAGAACATTGGCAAACCAAAGCGCCTAAAGAATTATTGAGCACTACTGCATGGGTAGTATTAACACATCATATCACTTATAAGAGCGCCGCGAAACTACATGATGAAATCCTAATTAAAACATATATTGATAAAAGTAAAGGAGCGATCAGCATAAGAATTGTGGAAATGTACAATAAGCACAACAATGAACTCCTTGTTAAATCCAAAACAGAATGGTGTCTATTAAACGCAGAGACCTTTAAACCGATGAGGATCTCAAAAGAGATCGAGGATGTGTTTATAGACAACCACTGATAGACACCCACTACTATCTTGTTATCAACCAACAAGACTTTTTTTCCATACTACACTAAAAAAGCTACTTATTGGTTGATAACACATAGAAACCCTAGATTTTCTATGGTTAAAACCTAGGGGCTTACAGCAACTACTTCTTAAATTGCAGCAAACCATCCACACTATGGAGTTTAGCTATACTATTATAGATTCTGATGCTACCTCGAACCTACAGCTACAACATTTTTTAAAGGAATTCGAGAACTTTAATTGCGTGGGTATTGCGGAGAACAGTATCGAAGGTCTTAATGGTATTTTAAAAAAAATGCCCCATATAGTTTTCATTCATTTGAACGAATCTGCCCACGAGTATTTTCATATGATTGCTGAATTACATCAATACATAAAGAAAATTCCGTTATTTATAGCCGTTTCAAAGACCAAGAAATACGCCTATGAAGCCATAAAATCGCAATGCTATGACTACTGGCTGCTTCCTTACAATGAATTTGACATTCGTAAGTCTCTTTTTAAACTAAAATTAAAATTAGAAGAAGTACAAAAACCATCAACCCTTCTATTACAATCTTATAAGGATTGCCGCTATTTAAATACAGAAGAAATTGTCTATTTACAAGCTGACAACAACACTACTGACTTTTATATGGTTGACGGTAGTATTATAAGCGCTTACAAAACCTTAAAGACCTTTGAGAACAATTTACCGGAAAACTTTATTAGGATTCACCAAAGTTTTATTATCAACATTAGCTATATCTCTAGAATAAATTACGGAAAAGGCATTTGTACCTTAAAACACAATAACCACCAGCTTCCCTTTTCAAAATCGTACCGGGACAATATTGAATTCTTAAAAAAGACGCTTTCCAAAAACACAATTTCCACCTTAAATTAACCGATTCCTCTCAGACTACCACTGCTCACTATCAGACAGATAGCTTTCACTAAAGTTCCTTTCGACAAATATTTTTGACGGTACCGCTTTCCTAGTTTCGTAATAGAAATTTAAAGTACTAACCCCAAAAAATATAGTAGGATGAACAAATTAGCTGGAATTTTCGGAATAGCCTTGATGACCCTTGGTCTGGCAGGAACACCTCAAAAAACCTCCTTAGCAAATCAACCGTCTTTGTTTCTAGAAACAGAAAACACGATCGCTACCGATGGTGATGATGTGCCGATTGACAGAAGGGAACGACCCAATAACAACCTCGCTTTCACCGACGGTGACGATGTGCCGATTGACAGAAGGGACCGACCTAATAACACCCTCGCTTTCACTGACGGTGACGATGTGCCGATTGACAGAAGGGACCGACCTAACAACATCTTCGCTTTCACCGACGGTGACGACGTCCCGATTGACAGAAGGGACCGACCTAACAACATCCTCGCTTTCACCGACGGTGACGACGTCCCGATTTACAGAAGGAATCGACCTACCGTCTAACATTTTTCGTTAAAATAAAAAGCCCTGAACATCCTTGTTCAGGGCTTTTTATTTATCTTGTGCGCCATATGAACGCTAAGATTTTACATCCTTTTTATTACGGTTTATTTTGTCTATGTGTATTACTTTTCAACGGATGTAATCGAAAAAACTCACTTAAAGATACTTCAGAGTTATCCAACAAAACGGATAGCGTAAAAATAATATTAGACAACCTTACCCCTAAAAGTATTTCATCGGACCTAAAGAAAGCATATTATCTTGCTCTTACCGAAAAGGACGACAGTGTTAAAAGCAACCATTTGTCCGCCATTTCATATGAGCTTTCATTTCTCAACGACTCCCTTTACTTTAGACGTGCCAACAAACTAGCCATACAGTTGGCTAAAAAAGTACAGGATTCGACCGCTTTGGCCAACAACTATTGGGACCTGGCATCATTTTTACAGAACACATCATTAGTAGACAGCTCCTACTATTACTACTCGGAAGCCTTAAAAATATTTGATCACACAAACGATAAATTTTCGGCCGCACGCATGCTTTACAACATGGCTGTTATACAATCGAACGCCAAGGATTATACCGGAAGCGAAATCACTACCATTCAGGCAATTGAACTTTTAAAACCATTGCAAAAAAACCTAAACCTTTATTATTGTTACAATAATTTAGGGTCTGTAGCCAATGCCCTTAAGGAATATGATAAAGCCTTGGATTACTACGACAAATCCTTATTTTATTTAGAAAAACACCAACCATCAAGCAACTTAAAATACAAGTCTTTCAACAATACAGCTATGGTTTACCAAGAAATGGGAAATCACCAAAAGGCTATTAGTTTATTTGAAAAAATTATTCATCAGGACAGTATTTATTTTAAGGACACCAAGTTATATGCGGTAGCCCTCTCCAACTATGCCCAAAGCAAAAACAAACTTGGCGACACCACAAGGATACTACCTCTTCTACAGAAAGCCTTAAAGATCAAGGACAGTATCGGAGAGTTTAATAGTTTGGCGCTAACCAACTTTCAATTATCCGAATATTATTTAGGAATAAAAGACACCGCTACTGCCTTACAATACGCCTTACAATCAAAGACTATTGCAAAACAAAGCAATAACAATTTGCGATTATTACAAACCTTAGAATTAATATCTAAGATAGACCCTCACAATTCGCTTTATTACACCCAAGAATACATCAACTTAAATGACAGTTTACAACTTGCAGAACGGGCTGTACGAAATAAATTCACTAAAATCCGTTTCGAAACCGATGAATTTATAGCACAAAACAAATTACTATCCCGTCAGCGTCAACTATTATTAGGTATTTCGGTTGCCATTCTTCTTTTAGCAGGCGCAACACTTATAATTTTGGACCAACGAAGAAAAAACCAAAAATTAAGGTTCGAACAGCTTCAACAACAGAAAAACCAAGAAATATTTAACCTTCTACTTACACAAAACCAAAAAGTAGAGGAAGGCAAACAATTAGAAAAAAAACGAATTTCGGAGGAATTGCACGACGGCATCATTGGAAAACTATTTGGCACAAGACTGATTTTAGCCTCACTTAACAATAAAACGGACTCCGAGATCATAGAAAAACGCGCCGAATACATAAAAAGTTTACAGAATATAGAGGAAGAAATCCGTACAATTTCGCACGAATTAAACAAGGCTTCTCAAGAAAAAATACATAACTTTATAGTGTCTATTGAAGAATTAATTCATTCGACCCAAGAATCTTCTAAAATCGAATGTCATTTTCAATATGATGAAAGCATGGATTGGGACCAATTGAAGGGAGAAATTAAAATTAACATATACCGTATTATACAAGAAAGTTTTCAAAACTGTATAAAACACGCCCAAGCTAGTCGAGTCGAATTATCCCTTATTAACCAAAAAGACACATTAAAAATTATAATACAAGATAACGGAATAGGCTTTAACACCAAAAAAAGCAAAAAGGGGATTGGCCTTAAGAACATACATTCTCGACTAAAAAAACTAAATGGACACTATTCTATTGAAAGTAGCGTTAATCAGGGCACCCAGCTTACGGCCACTATCCCATACCTGCTTGACTAAACTCACTAACGGCTTTAAATAACATCCTTGACAAACAAGCTATAGATAATGAAGACGATACGAATATTAGCTGTAGATGATCATGAAATGATTACTACTGGATACAAATACATTTTGGAAGCTGCTGAATTTGATGACTTTAAAGTAAAGATGGAGTCCGCCAATTCTTATGAACTTGGGGCGCAGAAAATTATGGACTCGGCCCGTTCCTTTCTGTTCGACCTAATATTATTAGATATTCAACTAACGCCCTCTCAGGAAAAAGAACCTCACTCTGGCGAAGAGTTAGGGGTGTTGGCAAGAAAGGTAGTCCCTGACTCCAAGGTTGTTTTTATGTCTTCCTTCAGTGACAATTACAGAATTAACAGTATTCTTGAAAATGTAAATCCTGAAGGTTATATGGTGAAATCCGAGGTAGACGAAAAATCATTGATCGCCATGGTTAAAACCGTTACTACCTGCCCTCCTTACTACAGTCAGAAAGCCCTAGTTGCGATAAGGAAAAAAGTAGCAAACGACCTCATTTTAGATAACAAGGACAAAAAAATACTCTATCACATTTCTATTGGCACCAAAACCATCGATATTGTAAATTTCGTTAACCTTTCCCTCGCAGGTATAGAAAATCGCAAAAGGCAACTTAAAGTTGTTTTTGGAGTAGAAAAACAAAATGACATGGCACTAATTACCGAAGCTAAAAACAGGGGGTTCCTCTAAGCCGCCCTACGTTTATTTTAACCCAATTTAATACAAATTTGTCTTTTTTACATTTCATCTATTATTTTTTCGATAAAATTCACCTACGAAAAGCAAAACCTTAGTTTATTTAAGGTTTTCATTACGTTCAAATTTAATAATTAACATAATTTTGAGTTTCGGTCAATTAAAAATATAATATCTCAAGACGCCTATGTTATCAGAAGACTTTTTCAACAACCCCAAGACGGAATATAAAAGTATAGAACATATTAAAGGTTTAGATACTTTTAAAAGGCAATTAGAAAAGTATTTTTTCTCAGACTTCAATATTCACAATTATGGAACGCCCCATAGTGCGGCAAAGTTGGTGATAGAGATTGAATGTAATTTTAGCCTTAGCGAGGCACTTCACCACTTAATGCTTAGAAATAGGAACAGTGAAGGTACTGCAATAAACAGTAAAGAAATCACTTTTTACTTCTCATGGGTCTTGAAAAAATTAAAACAGGCAAATAACTTTCCTATAGATATTTCGGAAATCACCGTATTTTTTGAGGACACTACCTTATTAATTTCAAAAATCTACGACCAAAGTATTCCCGAACAGTTAGACGAAATCTTCAATAAACTTATTGAGCACAGCACCTATTACACCAACGGGGGGACCGTTGTTCCTTTTGAAATTTTCATTCCTGTTTTTGAAGACAAAACCGCCTTCGAATACATTTCATCAGAAAAAATCAGCTCCAAAACCAGTAAGGATTATTACAAATACTGGGGTATCTATGGGGAAAGAAGCGAGGAATGTGTAGTTTACAATTTAGAGACAAAAAGTATTATTATCGGGGACATCAATGTACTTACACCTTAAATTAAAAAAAACAAAAGCGTTAGAAAACAAAAAAACCAATAGCACTGCTATTGGTTTTTTTATATCTCCTTATTAATGCAATTAAGCGTTAAACAAGGCTCTTTCGTTCATTAAGGCATTTACCTTTTCTCTTACTTCGTCTATAAGATTTTCATCCTCAGGATTCATAAGCACTTGATCGATAAATTCTACAATAGTAGCCATTTGATCTTCCTTCAAACCTCTAGTGGTAATTGCAGCAGTACCAAAACGTATTCCTGAAGTCACAAAAGGAGACTTGTCGTCAAACGGAACCATGTTCTTGTTTGCGGTTATATCTGCTTTCACCAATGCTTTTTCTGCATCTTTACCTGTGATGTTCTTATTTCTAAGATCGATAAGCATCATATGGTTGTCTGTACCTCCAGAGATGATTTTATATCCTTTTGCCACAAAAGCCTGCGCCATTGCTGCCGCATTTTTCTTAACCTGTAACATATAGTGCAAGAAATTATCGCTAAGAGCTTCTCCAAAAGCAATTGCCTTAGCAGCAATAATATGCTCTAATGGTCCACCTTGGTTTCCTGGGAAAACTGCCAAATCCAATAAAGCTGACATTTTTCTAAGACTACCATTATTTAATTTAATTCCAAATGGATTATCAAAATCTTCACCCATTAATATAAGACCACCTCTTGGTCCTCTTAAAGTTTTATGGGTTGTAGTGGTAACGATATGACAATGTGGAATAGGATCGTTTAATATTCCTTTTGCTATTAATCCAGCAGGATGAGAAATATCTGCCAATAAAATAGCGCCTACACTATCGGCAATTTCCCTAAACCTTTTAAAGTCCATATCCCTTGAATAGGCAGATGCACCTGCTATAATTAACTTTGGCTGTTCTTTAGTAGCTATTTCCTGAATTTTATCATAATTCAACAATCCAGTTTCCTCATCGACCCCGTAAAACACAGGATTGTAAAGTCTCCCTGAAAAATTCACCGGAGATCCATGAGTAAGGTGTCCTCCATGAGAAAGATCAAAACCAAGAATGGTATCTCCAGGCTTTAAACACGCATGGTAAACAGAAGCATTTGCCTGTGAACCAGAATGAGGCTGAACATTTGCATAAGCAGCACCAAATAATTCTTTTGCTCTATCAATGGCAAGTTGTTCTATCTCATCTACAACTTCACAACCACCATAGTACCGCTTCCCTGGATACCCCTCGGCATATTTGTTGGTCAAAACAGATCCGGCGGCTTCCATTACTTGTTCGCTGGTAAAGTTTTCTGAAGCTATAAGCTCAATCCCGTTAATCTGGCGTTCCTTTTCCGCCTCTATTAGTTCAAAAATTTGATTGTCGCGTTGCATACTCTAAAAAGATTCTATTAATGAGGCGTAAAAATACAAATTACAGAGCGTTAATTGGAAGAAAATAATATATTTGATAAGATAATTATCAAATATAACTAAACAGACCAAAGATGCCTCTACTCACAAATAGTCCAGAAAAAAAAACTTGGCTCCATGTGCCTGCAAATTCTGACTTCCCGATACAGAATATTCCTTTTGGAGTTTTCTTGACCCGGGACGACATTATTACCATAGGTACTAGGATAGGAGATTATGCCATTGACTTAGGCGCACTGCACCAGTTAGGTTATTTTAAAGGTATTCCGTTAACAGAGGATATTTTTCTACAAGACACTCTCAACGACTTTATATCTGACGGAAAAAAAACTTGGCGCTTGGTCCGAAACAGAATCAGTGAAATATTTGATATCAAAAATGAACAATTAAAGAATAACGAATCGCATAAAAACATTGTTCTTTTTACCTTAGATGAAATAGAAATGCAACTTCCGGTACACATCGGGGATTACACCGACTTTTATTCGAGTAAAGAACACGCCACCAATGTGGGCAAAATGTTCCGGGACCCAGAAAACGCACTTCTCCCCAATTGGCTGCATATTCCTGTAGGCTATCACGGCAGAAGCTCTTCTATAGTTCCTAGCAACACCCCAATTAGAAGGCCTATGGGACAAACCATGCCCCAAGGAGCCACCCAGCCTGTTTTTGGACCTTCCAAAGCAGTTGATTTTGAATTGGAAATGGCTTTTATCACCACCGATGCCAATCTTTTGGGCGAACAAATTTCGGTTGCAGAGGCCGAGAATTATATTTTTGGAATGGTATTGTTTAATGATTGGAGCGCCCGCGATATTCAGAAATGGGAGTACGTACCCTTAGGCCCGTTTTTGGCCAAAAACTTCGCTTCCTCTATCTCTCCTTGGATCGTTACCCTAGACGCTTTAGAGCCATTTAGAGTAGCTAGTCCTAAACAACATCCAGAACCCCTACCCTATTTGCAGCAAACAGGAAAAAGAGGTTTCGACATTAATTTAGAAGTTTCCATTACTCCTGAAGGAGCAGCTCCTACCACCGTTTCCAAGTCTAATTTCAAACATATGTATTGGACCATGTCCCAACAATTGGCCCACCATACAGTAAACGGATGCAATATAAATAGCGGCGATATGATGGGAAGTGGCACCATTTCCGGTCCTACTCCAGATTCCTATGGTTCTATGTTAGAAATTACCTGGGGAGGCAGCAAACCAATAGTGCTTTCCGACGGCAGCAGCAGAACATACATTGAAGATCACGACACCGTTACCTTTACCGGATATTGCTCTAAAAACGGGAGCCGTATTGGTTTTGGTGAAGTATCAACCAAGCTTTTACCGGTCAATCAAAACAAGAAAAAATAAGCGAGAAGGCCAAAACTATTGCTTATTTATATACTAATATTAATTGTACAGCGTTTTTTCATAAAGTATTTTTGGCACAACCTTTGGTTACGTTTAAAAATATCTAAAATGGTCATTATGAAAAAAACTATACTATTATCAATCCTTTTATTGGCTTTCGTTTCCTGTGGCGGGGTTAAAAAAACCCAAGAAGCTCTTAATTTGGGAAATTACAGGAACGCTATAGACAATGCTTTAAAGAATCTGGCGGAAAACAAAACCAAAAAAAGCCATCAGCCGTACATTCTACTCTTAGAAGAGGCGTATAAGAAAAATACGGAAAGAGAACTTCAAGAAATTGCATTTTTAAAAAAAGATGGAAATCCATCCAATTTGGAAAGTATTTTCAATAGCTATCAAAACTTAAAGACCATTCAACAAAGAATCAAGCCCTTATTACCACTTAGACTTTACGAAGAGAATAGAAATGCTAAATTTTCATTTAAAAATTATGATGAGGAAATATTAGCGGCAAAAAGTCAATTCTCAGAGTTTTTATACGCTAGTGCCACCGAGGCTCTCAATACAAGCGCTTCAAAACATGAGTTTAGAAAAGCCTATGAAGATTTTAAGTATTTAAACGAAATAACCCCGGGCTATAAAGATACTAGGCAAAAAATTGAAGAAGCCTACAACAAGGGCCTAGACTACGTGCAAGTGGTCATGACAAACGATTCTGAACAAATTGTACCTGCCAAGCTTGAAAGCGACCTTTTAAATTTCAATACCTATGGCATAAATGATATATGGACTGTTTACCACACCACTCCTATAAAAGATATTTCTTATGATTATGAAATGCAGCTTGCTTTTCGCGAAATCAATATCAGTCCAGAACAAGTTAGGGAAAAAGAAAGCTCTAAGGAGAAGCAAGTAATCGATGGCTACAAATATGCCGAAGACGCTCAAGGCAATATATTAAAAGATAGTTTGGGCAATAAAATTAAGATCGATAAGTTTAAAACAGTCAAATGCAACTTTTATCAATTTACACAGTTTAAAAAAGTACAGGTGGTAGGCAACGTAAGCTTTATAGATTTACACACTCAGCAACAACTTAACTCCTACCCCCTAGTTAGCGAGTTTGTTTTTGACCATGTCTATGCCAGGTACGACGGTGACAAAAGAGCTTTGGAGAACGAATTGATCGACCTTCTTAAAATTAGCGCTGTCAGCTTTCCATCAAACGAACAAATGGTCTATGACGCTGGAGAAGACCTAAAACTAAAATTAAAGGGCATTATATCACAACACAGATTTTACTAAAAAAACACCTTTCTATGAGGTATGGAGCATAAGATTCCATACCTCATAATTTTTGGCTTCCTTTTCCTTATTCCCTACCTACATTTACTTTCTTAGGCAATAAAATTGCATGTTGAACACCTTTTTTATTTGGTTTTAGCATTTCCTTTAAAAACGAACACACTCCCTTATATATACTTTTGTAAGGACAGCTGTGAAATTGCACCGTGCGATTCATGAGCTACTACCACTTCATTTCTTATAATCAACAATTGGGGAGATTCGTGGGTAATTTGGAATTTATACCCCACTTCATTGGACACTTCCCTAAAACGCAGCAGATCTAAATAGTACAGATCTACACTATTTTCGGGCATATCATAAGCTTCCTTAAATCGTTTCATAACCATACTACTAATACCGCAGGTCGTAGAATGTTTAAATATCACCTGCGTTTTTTGCACTGATTTTTCTTTAATTTCATCTAACTGCTCCAAAGATGTCAGAGGTATCCAAGGTAGCTCTTTTTCGTCTCTTTTCTCCTGAATATTTTTATTCCCAAATAAATTATTAAACAATCCCATTTCGTAACTTTATATTTATGTTGTTCAGCTTCTAAACCACCTACATTACTGACTTTATGTCTTGTATTGCAGGGAATTATCCGACATTTTGTCTTACCCTCTCCATTGGTAAGGTTGTTGCCATTAACATTTCAAAAATAGTCAATAACATTATAAAAAATACCACTATATGAACTTTAACAACTTTACCATAAAATCGCAGGAGGCAGTGCAACAGGCACAACAGATTGCCCAAGGCCTAGGACATCAGCAAATAGAAAACGAACATATTTTTAAGGCTATTTCTGAAGTCGAAGAAAATGTATTGCCATTTATACTTAAAAAATTAAATGTAAACACAGCCCTACTACAACAAATTTTATCCAAAGAGTTAGAAAGCTTCCCAAAAGTCTCTGGTGGAGAAATCATATTTTCTAGAGAAGCAGGAAAAACACTCAATGAAGCTAGTATTATAGCCAAAAAGATGGAGGACGAATACGTTTCGATTGAGCATCTTTTATTGGCAATTTTTAAGTCTAAAAGCAAGATTTCCCATATCCTCAAAGATCAAGGAGCCACGGAAAAGGACTTTAAGGCCGCAATTACTGAATTGCGAAAAGGGGGAAAAGTAACCTCTCAAAGTGCTGAAGACACCTATAATTCCTTAAACAAATACGCCAGGAATTTAAATGAACTAGCCGATTCGGGAAAGCTGGATCCTGTCATTGGAAGGGACGAAGAAATCAGAAGAGTATTACAGATTTTATCACGTAGGACCAAAAACAACCCGATGTTGGTTGGGGAACCAGGGGTCGGGAAAACCGCCATTGCAGAAGGATTGGCCCATAGAATTGTTCAGGGCGATATTCCCGAAAACCTTAAAGAAAAGATCATCTACTCTTTAGACATGGGAGCTTTAATTGCCGGAGCCAAATATAAGGGAGAGTTTGAAGAGCGTTTAAAGGCAGTTATCAAGGAAGTGACCACTTCGGATGGAAACATAGTCTTATTTATAGATGAAATTCACACCCTTGTCGGTGCCGGAGGCGGACAAGGCGCCATGGATGCCGCCAACATCCTTAAACCAGCTTTGGCCCGTGGAGAGCTGCGCGCCATTGGAGCTACTACCCTAGACGAATACCAAAAGTATTTTGAGAAGGACAAAGCCCTAGAACGCAGGTTCCAAAAGGTTGTCGTTGACGAACCAGATACCGAAAGCGCCATTACTATTCTAAGGGGTATAAAAGAGAAATATGAAGCGCATCATAAGGTAAGAATTAAAGATGACGCGGTAATTGCAGCCGTCGAACTCTCGCAACGGTACATTACCAATAGGTTTTTACCAGATAAGGCCATTGACCTTATGGACGAGGCCGCGGCAAAACTACGTATGGAAATAAACTCCAAGCCCGAAGAATTGGATGTTTTGGACAGAAAGGTAATGCAGCTCGAAATTGAGATTGCAGCAATTAAACGAGAAAATGACACCTCAAAATTAAAGGTATTAAACGAAGATCTTGCCAATGTCAAAGAACAGCGTAATGAGATTTTTGCCAAATGGGAAAGCGAAAAAACAGTTGTCGATGATATCCAAAAAACTAAAAATGACATTGAAAACTTCAAGTTAGAGGCCGAACGTGCCGAACGTAATGGCGATTACGGCAAGGTTGCCGAAATCCGGTATGGAAAAATAAAAGAGGCACAGGAAAAATTAGAAAAACTACAGTCCGACTTAGACGTTCAACAACAAGGAGAAACCCTTATTAAAGAAGAAGTTACCCACGAAGATATTGCCGAAGTAGTGGCTAAGTGGACAGGCATACCGGTTACTAAAATGTTGCAAAGCGAACGTGAAAAACTTTTACATCTAGAAGATGTACTCCACAAGAGAGTAGTAGGACAAGAAGAGGCGATACAAGCCGTTTCTAACGCCATAAGGCGAAGCAGAGCAGGTTTACAAGACAGTAACCGCCCCATTGGTTCTTTCTTGTTTTTAGGTACTACAGGTGTAGGAAAAACGGAATTGGCTAAAACCTTGGCCGCCTACCTCTTTGACGATGAAAATGCGATGACCCGAATTGATATGAGCGAATACCAAGAACGTCATTCTGTAAGTAGACTGGTAGGAGCACCTCCAGGATACGTAGGCTATGACGAAGGGGGACAATTAACGGAAGCTGTTCGAAGAAGACCTTATTCCGTAGTACTTTTAGACGAAATAGAAAAGGCTCATCCAGACACTTTTAACGTGCTACTACAAGTATTGGACGAAGGCCGACTGACCGATAACAAAGGCAGGGTAGCCGATTTTAAAAATACCATTATTGTAATGACCAGTAATATGGGAAGCCATATTATTCAAGAAAAATTCGAAGCCACCGAGGACACTTTTAGTGCCGCAGAAACAGCAAAGGTAGAAGTAATGGGCTTGCTAAGGAAAACTATACGACCCGAATTCTTAAACAGAATAGACGATATTATAATGTTTACCCCTCTAAGCAAAGAACATATCAGGGAGATAGTACTGCTACAATTAGAGCATCTTAAAAAATTGGTAGCCAAACAACAAATCAATATTAATGTTACCGATGAGGCTATAGATTATTTGGCAGATAAAGGATATGAACCGCAATATGGCGCACGCCCAATTAAAAGAGTCATCCAAAAAGAAGTCTTGAACAATATTTCTAAAGAACTTCTCGGTGGAAAAATCCATGCCGGTAGTGGCATCTTAATTGATTCCTTTAATGACCAATTGGTATTTAGAAACGACACAACAGTAACAAAGCAATAACAGCATCCCCAAAAAGGACGTTCTTTTTATCGAGAACGTCCTTTTTTTTGCTATTTTTAAATACCATACAGTATAAAAATCTATATTAGCATAAAACTGTAAGTATATGTCTACTAAAGCAGAAAGAACAACCGCCTATATTATAGAAACCGTAGCACCTATTTTTAATAGACTTGGTTATATTGGCACCAGCATGAGTGACCTTACTGAAGCCACAGGCCTTACAAAAGGAGCCATTTACGGGAATTTTGAAAACAAAGATTCTTTGGCCCTTGCCGCCTTTGAATACAATAGCAAAAAGCTACTTCGAGAGATTGATGAGAAATTAAATACTAGTGGCACTTCAATCCAAAAATTATTTGTGCTCACCAATTTTTATCGTCACTACGATGTTTTTATTGAAGACCTGGGAGGATGCCCCATTCTGAATGTTGGCATAGATGCCAACCATAATAATTCCCAATTATTAGCAGCAACCAAGGAGACCATTAAAACAATAGAGGGTAAAATTGCCTTGGTCCTAGAAAACGGGGTCAACAGCAGTGAATTGAAATTACCGGTTACCCCGCTTCAATTTTCCAAGCAATTATACACCATGATACAGGGAGCTGTTGCCATGGCTACAATCACAGGAGATAGAAAATATTTATTAAATACGCTAGCTTATTTAGATCAGTTGATCATAAAAGAGATTAAAATGTAGTAGTTTTATTTAGGCTCCTTCATTCTAAAAACCGAAGGTTTTTTGTGTGCCTGGCATAAAAATGTTCTCTCTGACTTGTTCTACCTTAGCTGAAACTAGAGAATTGTCCAAATAAACATGGTGATCATAATTGATGGCCCTTTAAAAGGATTTTCGGGCTATTATTTTGGTTTTGACTTTTAGCCATAAACGAACTAATACTCAAAACCAAACTATTAAACCCTCTTATGAAGTAATCCCTTTATAATAAATACTTAGAAATAACTGCTTATCATGTGTCTTTTTCATTGCTTACACGTATTGCATTTTTCATATTTCTTAAGCGAGGCCCTTTGTCCTTCTAATTAATTATCCGAAATACCCCTTCTACAACTACCTGACTCTTTGTTAGTCATTAATAATCAAGTTTTTACATTTTTGGAATTTATTTTCAACTATAAAAGCACCATTTCCTACTGTCCAAACCCAAAAGCTGTAACAATCTCAAAACTAGGATCCTTACCCTTCAAGCGACTATCGACACCAAATTCTACCAAAGCACCCACAAAAAATCGTTTACGAAACACCCCACCTACACCTCCAGAAACCCCATAAAAACTATTATATCCGCCTTGTAGCCAAAATTTTTCGGACCTCAATAAAATTTTAAGTCCTATTTGAGAATCATCATTTGGTGTGGTTTTCAGGTATACCATGGGCTCAAGAAAGGTTTCATTTCTCATAAAAACAGAAAGTGGTATTTGATAACTGGCTACTCCTAAATATATTCTTTCTTCTTTTCTAGTATGTACCTCCCGATCTGAAAAATTATAATCAATTATATTTTCAGATGTAAGACCTATACTCAAACCAGCCATGGTAAACATTACTCCTGGGGAAAACTGCACTATAAAATCATCCGATGTTCTTAACTGAGGTAAAGAGATATCTGGATTGGGAGGAAACAAATGGTCGGCAAATGCACTTTTATATCCCATTACATTCATTCCGATCGCCAATTCTATCTTGGCGGCCAATTTAAAAGAGAAGGCATAATTAAACATCCCCCCCGTATTTAAAAACACCCCAGTATTGTGCTGAAGCAAACCTACACCAATTGCCGAATTAGTGGTTAACTGTCTAGTATAATTCAAATAAAAAGTAGTTGGATTACCATCAATATACTGCCATTGGTAACGGGACCAATACGCAATAGTATTACGATTTTGGCTGTTCAATGACTGCGACGGATGGAGGAGACTGGAATTAAATAAAGATAAATTATGATGCCGTAAGTCTTGGGGCAATTCCACTACTTGTGCATACGACACTACTGTCATCAACAAAAAAGAATATAAAATACACTTTTTCAACATATACAAAAGAACAAAAAGGATGTGTAAGGAATACTATTTTAGTGTATTTTTAGTTAAAATTATATAATCTTAGGACAGAACGAACATCCTTTACAATGAAGACCATAAAACTCTTATTTATTCTATCTATCTTCTTCAGTGCAATTAGCTGTAAAGAAGAACAGAAATCAGTAGAAATTCCTATGCAACCGGGCATTTCTACCTTTTATTTTATAAGGCATGCCGAAAAAGACCGTAGCGATCCAGAAAACAAGAATCCAGAATTAAATCAAGAAGGACTGGGCAGGGCAATTAAATGGGCCGAGGTTTTGGATCCCGTAGCCATAGACGCTATTTATAGCACCGATTTCAAAAGGACTACTATGACCGCGGCACCCACAGAAATAAAAAAGAACCTCACACTTCAACTGTATAATTTATCTACCCTAGATATAGAAGCCTTTAAAAACGATAATTTGGGAAAAAATGTGTTGGTAGTAGGCCATAGCAACACGATACCCGAATTTGTAAACCAAATATTAGGGGCACAAAAATATTCGGCCATGGACGACTATGACAATGGGAGTCTTTTTATTGTGCGGATAATGGACGGTATACCGACAGATATCCGATTAAAAATTGATTAGAGAGATGTATTCACTGAAATATTTTCCAATTCTATTGTAGAAAGCAACTGTAATTTACTGTCTTGATATAAACGATCTACCTCATAAAAGGAAACTTCTTGGCCTTCTGTTTTTAGGTTTTTATAGTCTACAAATCGAATCCCGTTCACATACCGTTCATTATATGCTACCCTAAATCTGATTCCGCCACCATTTACATGAAATTTATAGGCCAGATAATCGGGCTTAAAAGATTGTTTGTTAAACCAATACAGGTAAACATCATCAAAATCGTCTCCTCCGCCCTCTTGGTCAAAGGTTACTTTTATTTTATAATATTCCTGATCACCAATTGTAACCTCGCCCAACAACTCTTTGTTAACGGCATTGTCATTAAGGCCATAGGGTAAAAAGGCAAAATAATGTACAGAATTCACGGAATTCGAATATAAGGTAGCCAGGGAATCCGTCAATGGCACTTTCCTGCCTTGAATGAATCGCCTAAACCCCTTAGGGTCTCTTATATCGATGATGGTATCGGAATCTTGCTTGCGTATTCTTTTAAGAATCCGTTTTCCTTTCTGCCATTCCGACTTGTACAAAAGGTCTCTAAACTCAAAGGAAACATCCGTAGTTTTATACAAGGGCCCGCCACTAGCTAAAATAGCATTATCTACAATCTCCTGGGCTGTTAAACCCCTTTTGGTTTTATCTTTACATCCTACCAAAAAAAGACCAACAAACAAGAACAATAAACCCCTCATGAATTTTATTTTTAATATCATCGCAAAAACCTCAAATTTAATTAAAACATTCGTTAGATTCTGATTTATCTAAATGGTAAATCACAGAATTGTTCCTATTTTTGTCAAACCTATGCAGAAAAAAGTAAACATAAAAAATAAAAGAGCTAGATTCGATTATGAAATTCTAGACACCTATACCGCCGGAATCGTTTTATCGGGTACCGAAATAAAATCTATCCGTGAAAGCCAGGCTTCTATTTCGGAAAGTTTTTGTGAATTCAACGATCACGGTGAGCTATTTGTTATTAACATGCAGGTCGATGAATATTCACACGGTACGCATTACAATCACAAACCTAAAGCCGAACGAAAACTTTTGCTTCAGCGCGGTGAATTAAAAAAGCTAGAAAAAGAAGTAAAGAATTCGGGCCTTACTATAGTTCCCTTAAATCTATTTGTTAACGACCGTGGACTTGCCAAGATAAATATAGCCTTGGCAAAAGGAAAGAAACTTTACGACAAACGAGAGACCATTAAGGACAGGGACAACAAAAAGAACCTGGATCGGATTAAAAAAAGTTTTAACAACTAATATAGGCTACAACTTATTTGTAGCCTTAGTTCTTATCTTCCAATAAAGGAACAAACCTAAAGGATCCCAATTCTTTCTTTTCAAATTCTTTAGCCGATTTACGTATAAAAACGGTCATAATTTGTTCATCTACACCTACTGGAATTACGAGTCTACCTCCTATTTTCAGTTGTGCCAACAAAGGATTGGGAACAAATGGGGCTCCAGCTGTTACAATAATACCGTCAAAAGGTGCTTCTTCGGACAATCCTTTATAGCCATCACCAAAAATGACGCTTTTTGGCCTATATCCCATCTTATTAAAAAAGATGTTGGTCTTCTTAAACAATTCTAACTGACGTTCTATGGTATACACTTTTGCTCCTAGCTTTAAAAGCACTGCAGTTTGGTAACCACTTCCTGTGCCTATTTCCAAAATTTTATCATTTGGCTGCACCTCCAAAAGTTCTGATTGAAAAGCAACGGTATAGGGCTGTGAAATTGTTTGATCGGCCCCTATCGGAAAAGCTTTATCCTGATAGGCGTGATCCTCAAAACTACTATCGAGGAACAAATGCCTCGGGATAGTACGAATCGCATTTAATACACTTTCATTGGCAATTCCTTTTTCGATAAGGACATCTACCAATTTATTGCGCATTCCTCTATGTTTTAGGGTATCTTTCACAAGGTTTATTTTGGCTACTAAGGTAAAGTTGAATTAAAATAAAACAAAATATAAAGACCGCAATCTAATCCTTTCAGAGATACATCCGTACTATATTTTAGAAATATTCGCCTAAGGGCCATTTACATCTGTGAGGGCCGGGTCAACCGTTATTCTTCCTAAAAACAAAGGACGATCTACATCCATAACAATCACACTGTCGTCCAATACCTTAGCAACACCATTACCCAAACCAAAGCACAACGTCTCCTTATTGTTATTAAGAACAACCTTACACCCCTTCAATAATTCATTTTAAAAGGCCGAACTTTTTCCATTTAAGACCAAAGAATAACAAACTATCCCTATTTTTGAAGAAAACTAAAACTATGCTAAAAGTGGGCGTCCTAGGAGCAGGACATTTAGGGAAAATACACCTCCGATTACTCAATCAATCTACAAAATATACCTTAGTCGGTTTTTACGATCCAGATGCCATTAATGGAAATAAGGTAGCAGCAGAATTCGGGTATGAATATTATGACAATATAAATACATTGTTAGATGCTGTAGATGTCATCGATATTGTAACCCCAACCTTGTCGCATTTTGATTGTGCCAAAAAGGCAATAACCAAAGGGAAACACGTTTTTATAGAAAAACCCATCACTAACACTTTAGAAGAAGCAGAAGAACTCCTTGTTTTAGAAAAAGAATACGGGGTTAAAGGACAGGTAGGTCATGTAGAACGGTTTAATCCGGCTTTTATGGCGGTAAAAGATAATATCGACAGCCCTATGTTCATTGAAACACACCGATTGGCCGAATTTAATCCGAGAGGAACCGACGTACCAGTGGTTTTAGACTTAATGATCCATGATATAGACGCCATTTTAAGTGTGGTAAATTCCGAGGTAAAACAAATAAACGCCAGTGGAGTATCGGTGATCAGTAATTCTCCAGATATCGCCAATGCCAGGATTGAATTCAAAAACGGATGTGTCGCCAACTTAACGGCCAGCCGAATTTCCTTAAAAAACATGCGTAAATCGCGCTTCTTTCAACGAGACGCGTATATTTCGGTAGACTTCCTAGAGAAAAAAGTAGAAGTTGTAAAGATGAAGGAAGCTCCTGAAGTAGCAGGAGATTTTGATATGATATTACAAAATGCCGAAGGGGTAAAAAAACAAATCTATTTTGAGAATCCCGAGATCCCAGGCAACAATGCTATATTAGACGAATTGGAAACTTTTGCCGATGCCATAAACAATGATACTACTCCGGTAGTAACCCTTGCACAAGGAACCCAGGCATTGCGAGTAGCCTTACAAATTATTGCATCTTTTTAAAAAAACAGGAGTATGAAGAATATTGCAGTTATCGGTGCCGGAACGATGGGAAATGGAATTGCCCATGTATTTGCCCAAAATGGATACGCTACCAATCTTATCGATATTTCCCCAACATCCTTAGAAAAAGGCGTGGCCACTATTGCCAAAAATTTGGATAGAATGCTAGCGAAAGCCGTCATTACTGAGGAAGAAAAGGCAAAAACCTTAGGAAAAATAAGTACCTACACCGACTTAGACCAAGGGGTGAAAAATGTTGATTTGGTAGTAGAAGCGGCCACCGAAAACTTGGCCTTAAAATTAAAGATATTCAAGGAGCTCGATCTTCTTTGTGAGCCTAAAACCATTTTAGCCACCAATACCTCTTCCATTTCCATTACGCAAATAGCTGCTGCTACCCAGCGTCCCGATAAAGTTATCGGGATGCATTTTATGAATCCTGTACCCATCATGAAACTGGTAGAAATCATTCGCGGATATAGTACTTCCGATGAAGTCTCCGAATTGATTATGGCATTATCGCGTAAACTCGACAAAACCCCTACAGCCGTAAATGACTACCCTGGTTTTGTTGCCAATAGAATATTAATGCCAATGATAAACGAGGCTGTTGAAACGCTTTACAACGGTGTGGCCGGAGTTGACGAAATAGATACGGTAATGAGATTGGGCATGGCCCATCCTATGGGCCCCCTACAATTGGCCGATTTTATAGGACTCGACGTTTGTTTATCCATATTAAACGTAATGTACGATGGATTTAAAAATCCAAAATACGCCCCTTGTCCCTTACTGGTAAATATGGTTATGGCAGGCAAGTTGGGGGTAAAGTCCGGGGAAGGTTTTTACGATTATGCTGCCTCTCGCAAGGCAGAAACCGTCTCCAAACAATTTCAATAATCAAAGCGCTATGTAGTGTAAGGCGCTAGCCCTACAACAAATAAAATTTTATAACACAAAACATGTCTGTTAAAGATAATCTTATAACCATCAAGGAGTCCCTTCCGGCCCATGTCACCTTAGTGGCCGTTTCCAAAACCAAGCCAATTAGTGATATTGAGGAGGCCTATGCTGCTGGGCAACGGATATTTGGCGAAAACAAGATACAGGAAATGACCCAAAAATGGGAAGCCTTGCCAAAAGATATCGCTTGGCATATGATTGGCCACGTGCAACGCAATAAGGTGAAATACATGGCAGAATACGTGTCATTGATTCACGGGGTAGACAGCTTAAAGCTACTTCAGGAAATTAACAAACAAGCCAAAAAACACCAACGTGTAATTCCATGTTTGCTTCAGTTCCATATTGCCGAGGAAGCTACCAAGTTTGGGTTTGACGAAGCAGAATTCAACGCGCTTATTGCCTCCGGAAACATATCGGCTCTGCAACATATTAAAATAGTCGGCTGTATGGGAATGGCTACCTTTACAGATGACCAGCATCAAATAAGAAGGGAGTTTAAAACCCTTAAAACCCTATTCGATCGCGCTAAAACAAAATTTCCAGAAATATCTACCTTATCTATGGGAATGAGTGGCGACTATCAAATTGCTATTGAAGAAGGCAGTACGATGGTACGGTTAGGGAGCAGTATTTTTGGCTCCCGAAAATAGCCCTTCTACAACCCTAAGACTTGCAAAGGGAATACCTATATTTGTTTTAAATTTGAATCATAGCAGCATACATGTACGTTATACTTGACATAGAAACCACCGGCGGAAAATATAATGAAGAGGGGGTTACGGAAATTGCAATCCATAGATTTGACGGACATCAAGTTGTTGATCAATTTATAAGCCTTGTTAATCCCGAAAAAGAAATTCAGCCTTTTGTTGTAAAACTTACCGGAATCAACAACAATATGTTACGAACGGCCCCTAAATTTCACGAGGTTGCCAAACGCATCGTAGAGATTACCCAAGACGCAGTGATCGTAGCACATAATGCCCAGTTCGACTACCGTATTCTAAGAACGGAATTTAGAAGACTGGGGTATAATTTTGAACGAAAAACGCTTTGTACTGTAGAGCTATCCAAACAACTACTTCCGGATGCCGACTCTTATAGTCTGGGTAAATTAGTGCGTTCGCTCGGAATCCCGGTCAGTGATCGCCACAGGGCCAACGGAGACGCTTTAGCGACCTTACAACTCTTTAAGCTACTACTATCTAAAGACTTGGACAAAACCATTATCAAGAGCGTCCTAAGAAGTGAAAACCAAGGAGAACTATCGCCTAGGCAATTGGATATTATAGATGGGCTACCTTCAGAAACCGGAATGTACTATTTGCACAACAAAGATGGAGACCTAATATTATTGGGAAAAAGCAGTAATATAAAAAAAAGGGTCAACCAATATTTTACCAGTAATGGCAGCCGTGCTAAAAAAATTCAAAAAGAAACCAAGAGTGCTACTTTCGAAAAAACAGGCAACGAATTGATAGCTCTTTTAAAAGAAAACGCCGAATTAACAAGAAACAAACCCAAATACAATACATTTTCTAAAAAGAGGTTGTTTTCCCATGGTTTGTACAAGGCGGTCAACGAACATGGCTATATAACAATTCAAGTTGCCAAAATAGCACCAAGAACAAAGCCCATTACAACTTTCAACAGTGCCCTGGCAGCAGAGAATTTCCTGTATAAACTTAGAGACGAATTTAACCTTTGCAATAAGATCAATGGCTTGTCACAGGCAAAAAAACACTGTTCACATTACGAGGAGCAAGCTTGTTACGGTGGATGTATTAAAAAGGAATCACCCGAAAGTTACAACCAAAGGGTACAACAGGCCATCGATAAATACAGTTTGTCTGGAAAAAACATATTAATCACGGATAAAGGCAGAGAAATAGGGGAACGCAGCGGTATTTTAATTAAGAATGGTGTTTTTAAAGGCTTGGGGTATTTTAATTTAAACCATCAAATTAATAATAACCATATCTTAGAGTCTATTATAACCCCTATGAAGGCAAATCCGAATAGTTCTTACCTCATAGAATCGTACCTTCGAAAAAAAAGAGTTTTAAAAATTATAGATTTAAATTTTTAAATTTTGAAAACACAGCAACCAAATAAGAAATGGATAGCCAAGCTTCACGAAATTATTTATGGGACCCATACTCCCGCCGGGAGGCTTTTTGATATCTTATTATTGGTTATAATTGTCTATAGCGTTATTATTGTAATGCTAGAGAGTGTTCCTTGGATTGATCAACATTACCATAAATTCCTAAATTACTCCGAGTGGGTTGTTACTATTTTATTTTCCATTGAGTATATCCTAAGGATCATTTCTATCCGACAGCCCAAGAAGTATATTTTCAGTTTTTTCGGTATTGTTGATTTTCTTTCAACCATTCCAAAATACCTATCATTATTCTTAATTGGGTCCCAATATCTAACGGCTTTTAGAATATTGCGATTGTTAAGGGTTTTCCGAATTCTTAAATTAGTTCGTTTTGTTGGCGAGTCTAATAATTTGATCCGGGCATTGAACGCTAGTAAGACAAAAATATTTGTATTCGTATTTTTTATCGTTGTGATATCTATTTTATTAGGTACCGTAATGTATATTGTAGAGGGGCCTCAACACGGATTCAATAGCATTCCACATAGCGTATATTGGACTGTTGTAACCTTAACCACCGTAGGGTACGGAGATATTTCCCCAGAAACTCCTTTGGGACAATTCATTGCCACCATTGTTATGATCATCGGTTATGGCATAATTGCCGTTCCTACAGGAATTGTATCATCCGAATACGCCTCTAGAATGAATACGGCTAAAAAAATGGATGCCGGCAGAGCATGTACCGAGTGCGGCTCGGAAATATTACGTGCCGATGCCCATTACTGTAGGCAATGCGGGAATAAATTGAGAGAAGAAGAATGAAAGAGAAAGTATTAATTTCAGTAGTTGGCCCTACTGCGATCGGTAAAACAAAATTAGCCATTGCCTTGGCACAACATTATAAGACCGTTATAATATCTGCAGATTCTAGGCAGTTTTTTAAGGAAATGACCATAGGAACTGCTGTTCCGTCGAAGGAGGAGTTGCAGGCAGCCAAACATTATTTTATTCAGCACAAAAGTATTTTTGAGGAATACTCGGTTGGAGATTTTGAAAGGGATACTCTTGAATTGTTGGCTGAATTATACAAAACCAATGATATTATTATCATGGTGGGTGGCAGCGGACTATATATTGATGCGGTGGTCAAAGGACTAGACTCTTTCCCAGACGTTTCTCCATCAATACGCGCCGAACTAAATAAAACTTTAGAGACAGAAGGGATTGCTAAACTTCAAAAGCTATTAGAAGAATTAGATGTTGACTATTATCAGAAGGTTGACATTAACAATCCACATAGGCTTATTAGAGCTTTGGAGATCTGCCTAGGAACAGGACAGCCCTACTCTTCATTTTTAAACAAAGAGAAAGAACCCCGTCCCTTTAAAACCATTACAGTGGGCATTAAAGCCGAAAGGGAGATCATTTACGACCGTATCAATCAGCGCGTAGATCTTATGATGAAGGAAGGCTTGTTAGACGAGGTAAAGCCTTTATTAGAGCATCAGGCCCTAAACGCGTTACAGACCGTTGGTTACCGAGAACTTTTCCGTTATTTGAATGGTGAAATTCCGCTAGAATTTGCAATTTCTGAAATCAAGAAAAACACTAGAAGGTTCGCAAAAAGACAAATGACCTGGTTTAACAAAAAGACCGATACCATTTGGACTACCCCTTCCGAAGAAACGGAAGATCTTATTGTAAAAATAGATCAAGAGTTGATATAACAGAAGGTGTTCTTATTCTTTTAGCAACAACACCCATAAAATAATTCCTTTATAAGCAAGGATAAACCGTTGTAGGTCTTTCCCAAATACACATAAAAACAGCCCATGGGTAATGGTTTTATATTTTTACGGAAACGTATGATTCTAAAAGCCCCTTGACTACCCTACGGCAGCTCTCTGTAAAATCTGTGCCAATTAAACTTTATAGTTACATCCATTACTATCATTGCCACATTTGCCCTTTGTATGCGTTAGGGATAGCGGCGGCATCCCCGCAGCGGAGCAAGGGATATAGCCAAGAGCCCGACCGACGCAGGAGGGAACGCCCAAATTAAAATGACCAAGGCTTTTAGAATTTGAAATGTTCTGTTCTTATCGCGAAATTTTATGTCTTTTAATTGGAAATTGACCAGCTCTTGTTCCTTGTAAAAACAAAAAAAGCACCTGAAAAATCCAGGTGCTCTATTATATATTTGGCAAATTCTAACGATTTGTCTTCGTTATAGTTCCACAACTATTCTAGTCAAATGACATTATAATATGATTGACTATCTGTGTTCCTTTTACGATATTTCTACATAAATAAGAAAAGGGCGAGCGATATTATTCCGATTTCACAACTAACCTAAACCCTTCGCCGTGTATATTTAAAATCTCCACGGTATCATCCTTTTTAAGGTACTTACGCAATTTAGCAATATACACATCCATACTACGAGAGGTGAAATAATTATCGTCTCTCCATATTTTTGTCAAGGCAAGCTCCCTTGGCATTAAATCGTTCTCGTGCAGGGCTAACAAGCGCAACAACTCATTTTCTTTTGGCGATAATTTGATAGCTTCTTCATCTTTATATTTCAAGAATCGGAGTTTTGAATTCAAATGGAATCCACCTATATTAAATTCGAACTGTTTGCTATCGGACAAAGAACTTGTGGATTTCCTTTGTAGCAAGGCCCTTAATTTCATCAATAACACTTCAGAATCAAAAGGCTTGTTCAAATAATCATCGGCCCCGGCCTTATACCCCTTTAACACATCTTCTTTCATGGTTTTAGCGGTAAGAAAAACTATCGGCACATTTTCGTTCTTTTCTCTAATTTCTTTAGCCAAGGTAAAACCATCTTTATATGGCATCATTACATCTAGAATACAAACATCGAAATTATCTTTTTTAAATTTCTCGAAACCTTCCATTCCATTTTTTGCCAACGTCACATCAAAATCGTTCATTGCCAAATAATCTTTTAGAACAATCCCAAAATTAGGGTCGTCCTCTACTAAAAGTATTTTCTTTTCAACTGTTTCCATCATAGTTTAAATTAAAGGTAGTTTTATATAAAAAGTGCTTCCTTTTCCTTTTTCACTTTCTGCAAAAACTTCTCCTTGGTGATCATCAATTATTTTTTTCACGTAAGCGAGCCCCAATCCGTGCCCCTTTACATTGTGTATATCTCCTGTGTGTTCTCTATAGAACTGTTCAAAAACCTTTTTAAGTACAGATTTACTCATTCCTGCCCCTTGATCTTGAACCTTGATAACAATAAAATTATTCGCCAATTCCGTAAATACATCAATTTTTGGCGTATCCGGAGAATACTTTACAGCATTATCCAATATGTTTACCATTACATTGGTAAAATGCATTTCATTGGCCAATACTTCCGAACGCTCTGCATTTAAATGGGTATTGATATACCCACCTCTATCGGCAACGATTAGTTCTACATGTGTAATCGCATCTTCTATTATGTCGTGAACATCTTCCCTATCCTTACTAATATCGAGTTGATTCTTTTCTAATTTTGAAATCCTCAATACATTTTCTACTTGGGCATGCATTCTTTTGTTCTCATCCCTTATCATTTGTAGGTACCGGAGCACCTTATCTTTATCACTTATTATTTTTGGATTCTTAATAGCCTCCACCGCTAAATTTATCGTGGCAATAGGTGTTTTAAATTCATGCGTCATATTATTAATAAAGTCAGACTTTATTTTTGAAATCTGTTTTTGCTTTATCAATTGATAAATTGCACCTGCATACGCCACCACAATAATTAATGTAAACGTTAGGGACAAAATTGCCATCCCTAGAATTGATTGTATTAAAAACCTTTTCTTTTTAGGAAAGGTCAACAAAAGGGAAAAATTTGTATTTCCTTCACTATCTGAAAACAACGGGGATTTATACAGGCTTGTATTCGAAAATTTAAATTTCTTAGATTTCACTTTCGTGGGCAAACCTTTACTATATACCCCATATTCATAATCAATATCTATACCACTATTTTTAAGCTCTCGACTCAAGAACAGTTCGATCTCCTGTCTGGTCACTCGTTTATGAATAGACCTGGACTTTGCCAGCTCCCTAAAAGCCAGATCCATACCAATCCGATCTACTGAAGCAAGCTCACCGATTTTCTTTATTTTCTGAACCGGAGTCAAGGCATATGATTTGCCGTCCAAACCAAATTCTTCTTTAAATATTTCGGTAGTTTTAGTACTCGTAATATTTTTAAAAGTGGTGGTTTCTGAACCAATATCAAAGAGCGTAGAGGCCAAATCGTAATCTTCTTCTAAAATACCGTGCGTATAAAACCTAATTTCATTGGAATTAATATCACGATCGAAAAAAAAGAAGTTCTTAAGATGGGCTGCTTTAGGCTCTCCTATGGAATCCTTTAGTTTGTAAAATTCATCGAGATAATCTTGAACTTCTCTTTTTTCAATATTTTCGACAACCCTATTCAATATCTGGGTTACCGTATTGGAAAACTGTTCTTCTTTATCTTGTACAGACTTATTGATCCAATAACTTTGGACAAAAATAATTCCAATTAAGGAAAGGCTCATTAAGACCACCAAAAGACCAAATAACCTTTTATTCATTTGCAAGTAAAATTATAAATTTAACATTTAGGGAATTGCCCCTTTAACCTAATCTTAACAAAGATGTTAAAACCTTGTCACCTACCTACATTTTAAGTAGGATTTCGTGCACCTTATACACTTCTTTAAGAGTTTGTTCAAGATCGGTGTTATGAATTACAAAATCGGAAACTTCCTCTTTTTTTTCATCGGGCCATTGATTTTCCATTCTATCCTCTACTTTCTTCGCCTCCACCTGGTCTCTCTTTACCACTCTATAGACTCTAACATCTTTGGGTGCGGTTACCAAAATAATTTTATCATAAAAATCGACACTATTATTTTCAAAAATAATAGCTGCTTCCTGAATGATGTAAGGTACATTTTGCTTTTTTGCCCATTGCAAAAAATGCTGTCTCACTGCTGGATGTACGATACTATTTAAAGCCTGGAGCAATTCCTTATCCTTAAACACCTTATTTGCGATAAAGGCCCTATTCAACACGCCATTTTCATAACTTTCTGCCCCCAGCAAGCCTCGAATTTGTTCCTGAAGTTCCTTGGATTCGCCCATCAGTATTTTAGCTTGAATATCCGAGTTATAAACAGGCACTCCCAATTCTCGGAACATTTCTCCTACCGTAGATTTCCCACTACCAATACCACCTGTCAGGCCTACAATCTTCATTCTCTTTTTAAAATAAATTCCACTTCATTTTCCTTAAGTTCAACCACGTTTAAATGATCGGGCTTTTTAAGCAGTTTCAACGGAAGAATATTATCTCGCCCTTCCTTGATCTCGGCATAATCTACCACCACCAAAAAATTGGTTACGCTTATGTTTTTCAGATCTTCCAATCGGGCTTTACAAATCACCGATACCCGATCTGGAAAGGTTCTTACCATAGTTCCTTCGGGCACATTAATTACCTGCACGGGAACTTCTAAAAGTTTCTCAGAAAATTTAAACACCTGTACAGAAACCGTTGTTTCCCTATGCGAATATCGGGTATGTTTTAAGTTCTTGGGAAGCCTTAGGGGCAACTTTTTATTAAAATCCATTTTTACTTGAGGCACAACCAAGGATTCCGTCTCTATAAACTTCAAGCTATCGATTTCATTTTTAGGTCCTATCACAGTAAGTTTGCTAGGCTCTATTCGCAGCGCTCCATCAATTAAGTAATGTGGTTCTAAATTCAGTTTAACATTAGCCTTTATTGGAATCTCCCTTTTATATAATTTTTCGAAGTCAAAAAACAAGGTATCCCTATCCATATCCAATATGGAGATCGATTTTGGCAATTGATTTTCAATCTGATTTTTATATACGGAAGGAGGTATATAATACTTTGCCCCCCTTTGTTTTAGGGACGACAGCGATAAATGCACTTGCTTGTTTCTAAAACCAAACAATAAGAACTGAAATCCACTAGTGCGCAGTCTCACCTTAATTTTGTTTTTAGAAGCGCCGTTAAACAACAAACTATCTGGGGGTCGACTGTATTGCAAATCGAATTCGGCATTCTCGGTATAGTTTTCGGTTAAATTAGTAACAAACCACGCCAAAAACGAACACGTTAAAAAAATTAACGAAAGCTTTACTTTCCTTTTATCAAGTCGCTTTTTTATACTATTTATCACGCT
The DNA here is from genome assembly GCF_012272855.1 of Arenibacter sp. 6A1. Classification (GTDB taxonomy): domain Bacteria; phylum Bacteroidota; class Bacteroidia; order Flavobacteriales; family Flavobacteriaceae; genus Arenibacter. The sequence goes on from NZ_JAAXCQ010000004.1 coordinate 255,847, forward strand.
GCAAATTAGGTTTAAAAAATAACTTAGGGAACAATTCTTGCGGCTCCTTTTTACTTAGGGCCATAAGAACCGTATTCTTTAAAAATCCTAAACCATATCCCATAAACTGAATGGAGGCTGCGATTAGGGACAGAAATGCAATAACAATATTCTTATGCAGCACTAAAGAATGAACAAATAGCGCTATAAAATACAAAGCGAACAATAAAATAAGCCAATAATTCCCTAGGATCGCAAACACTATGGCTGCGATAAAACCGACACAGAACAATGTAGGAAACCAATAGGTGATTTTAGCCGTTCCCGGATGCCAACGGTTTAGAATTGGCCTTACCTTTCCAAATTTACTTACTTGAATATAAAACTTATGCCAATCGATCCTTCTTTTATGGTATACAAAAGCCTCTGGAATCAATTTAGTATCAAATCCTTCCTTCCAGATTCTAAAAGTAAGATCCGGATCTTCTCCGGGATGAATATTGCCATATCCTTTTGTTTTTTCAAAGGCTTCTTTAGAAATACCCATATTAAAACTCCTCGGTTGAAACTTACCTACAGCCGCCTTGGAACCTCTTATCCCCCCAGTGGTCAATATAGAAGTCATCCCGTAGTTTATTGCCTTTTGAACGACGGTAAAAGATTCGTGTGCAGCATCGGGACCACCAAAACAAGGAACGTATTTTTTGCTCAAGGATTCCTCTACCGCATCTAGGTACTGAGGCGGCAAAATACAATCAGAATCCAGGACAATAAAATAGTTTCCTTTGGCTCGTTTCATCCCATAGTTCCTAGAATCGCCTGGGCCAGAATTTTTCTTTGTCAAGTAGGTAATAGAAAGTTTGTCCCGAAAAGCTGTTACCACCTCTTGGGAACTATCTTCAGAACCATCTTCAACAATCACTATCTCAAAAGGTTTCCCGTACGTTTGCAAGCTGAGGCTTTGCAACAGCTCTTTTATTTCGATAGGTCTGTTATACACAGGAACGATAAAAGAAAAAAACAAGTCCATTAATTTTGTATATAAAAACAAAAGCCATCCCAATGATCGGATGGCTTTTACATTAGTATTATAATTTTATTCCGAGAATTTATCTACTATTTCCTGGCTCACCCCTGTATTGGAGAAACCGCCATCATGGAATAAGTTTTGCATGGTTACCTTTTTGGTAAAATCCGAAAACAAAGTAACGGTATAATCGGCACAGTCTTGCGCAGAAGCATTGCCCAAGGGCGACATTTTTTCGGCATAAGAGATAAAATTATTGAATCCTTTTACTCCTTGTCCGGCCGTTGTAGGCGTTGGGGACTGAGAAATGGTATTTACTCTTACTTTTTTCTCTTTTCCAAAAAAGTATCCGAAACTACGTGCTACGGACTCGAGATAGGCTTTGTTATCTGCCATATCGTTATAATCGGGAAAGGTACGTTGAGCCGCGATATAGGACAAGGCTACCACACTTCCCCATTCGTTCATGGCATCGGCCTTGTACAAGCTTTGTAACACCTTGTGAAAGGACAAGGCGGACACATCCCAACCTTTGGTCGTAAAATCGTATTTCTCATCGGTATATGCCCTGCCCTTACGCACGTTTACGGACATCCCAATAGCATGTAGAACGAAATCTATTTTCCCACCTAGAATTTCCATAGCTTTGGCTACTAAATTATCTAAATCTGCCTCACTCGTAGCATCGGCAGGAATAATTTCTGAGCCTGTTTTTTTTGCTAATTCATCTATTTGCCCCATACGCATGGCGATGGGTGCATTGGTGAGCACAAAAGTACCGCCCTGTGCATGTACTGTTTCTGCTGTCTTCCAGGCTATTGAATTTTCGTCCAAAGCCCCAAAAATAATTCCTTTTTTTCCTTTCAATAAATTAAACGACATACGAATCTTTATTTCTTTAAGATCATTAATTCAACAACTGTTTTGCATGGGCCAAGGCCGACTGGGAGATTGTTTTTCCGCCTAGCATTTCGGCCAGTTCTACAACTCTTTCTTCTTCGGACAGCTTTTTCATTTTTGTATTGGTTCCCAAAAGCTCCTCTTCCTTATATACTTTATAATGGTATTTCCCTTTAGCCGCCACCTGAGGCAAATGGGTAATGGAAAATATCTGCATTGTTTTACTCATTTCCTGCATGATAGCTCCCATTTTGGTAGATATTTCTCCAGACACCCCCGTATCAATTTCGTCGAACATCATCGTAGGCAAGTTTTCATACTTCGCCAAAATAGCTTTAATGGCCAACATTATCCGCGACAACTCCCCTCCCGAAGCTACGCGCTTTAATTCGCCATAGGCAGAGCCTTTATTCGCCGAAAACAAAAAGACTAGATCATCCTTTCCCGAGGAGGTAAACTCCTTACTTGGATTGATCTCAATTTTAAAGGTAGCACTAGCCATTCCCAATTCTGCTAAACTGGCTGCCAATTGCTCTTTTAAAGTCTCTATAACCGACTTTCTATTGTTACTGATGTGCTGAGCCTTTTTATTTAGCTCTTTTTCTAAAAGTTGTAATTCTTTCTTCTTTGCCAAAATATCGGCATCGATATTCTCCGTTGCACTGACGCTTTTTTCAAGCTCTTCCTTTATAACTATCAGCTCGGACACCTCTTGGACCTTGTGCTTCTTAAACAGGTCGTACAACAATTGTAGTTTTCCATTGACTTCTTCTAGCAATTGTGGATTCACCTCCAAGCGCTCCTGAAACTGGTTAAGTTCTCCAGATATATCATCTAATTCAATGAATACCGAAATAATACGTTCATTTATAGCCTGATATTGGTTCCCAAAGGCAGACAATTTACTGGAGGTCTGTTTTAATTGTGTCAATAACTGTAGCACCCCTACTTGTTCGTCATTAAGGAGCTGCTCCCCATGGGAGAGCTGGTCCATAATAACCTCGACATTGTTAAGTTCCTCGTACTGCTCTTCCAATTCTGCTACAATCCCTTCTTTTAAAGGGGCAGCACTCAATTCCTGTAGCAAAAAACTATTGTATTCGTGCTCCTTAGTGGCTGTTTTTTGAAAGTTAATTAGGCGATCTAACTCCTTAGAAGTCTTTTGATACACCATAAGGTCTTCTCTATATGCTTGAAGTGGTTTTTCATTATCCGCCAAGGCATCGATGACCTTTAATTGAAAATCGTTCTCCCCCAACTTTAAGGTTTGGTGTTGCGAATGTACATCAATTAACCGTTCACCCAATTGGGTCAATACCCCTAGGTTCACAGGAGAATCGTTGATAAAAGCACGAGACTTGCCACTCGGCAATATTTCTCTTCTAATAATGGTCTTTTCCTCGTATTCTAGATCATTAGCCTCAAAAAAAGGTTTTAACCCATATTTAGAGACCTCAAATTCGGCCTCGACAATACATTTATTCTCTTTTTCTTTTAAGGATGATAAATCTGCTCTATTGCCCAGCACCAAGGACAACCCACCTAGTAAGATTGACTTACCAGCACCGGTTTCCCCGGTAATTATGGTAAAACCATTAGTAAACTTTACGTTTAAATGGTCTATTAAGGCGTAGTTTTTTATGGATAAATTTGTCAGCAATGTATAAAGTTTATTGCAGTAAAGATAAATTTTATTCCAGTGGAAAAAAACGGTTTAAAATTTTATTTCATTCCAATTGGAAGAATATAGCGGGGCTATCTTATTTAAGGTTTCTTTTAAGGCTACCATATCGACTTTGGGTCCGTCGGAAAATACATTTTGAATCTCTTCTGCCTTGGCATCAAAAAAGGTCTGCATTAAAAAAGCATTCGGCCGGCGGTTGACCATGGTTTCCAACAATCGCATGGTACCCGCTACTATCTGTTTTCCCGAACTGGTATTTTCGGCTAATATATCTAAGCCTTTTCTGTGGTAATTATACAATGCCACGCGGTATTCCTTGTAAGTATTAGACAATAGGTTGTCTACTAGTTCAAACCTACTACGATTCCCGGATGCCTGTGCCCAGCCCGAAAAATTAGCGCTTTGCGCCAAGGCTACAATCTGTTGGGCCTTTTTAAAATAGTCATTCCCTCCTTCCAAGGAAAACGTATCGGCATCTAATCCCAAAATTATATTAGCATAGTACGAAACCACTGCCACCAGATTAGATTGTATATTGTTTTCATTAAAGACCAAAGGCTGAAACTCTATATACTCAAAATTAAATTGATTGTCCTTATAGTTAAAAATTGGGCTTTCGTAGGAGGTATTAAATACAGGCCTAGAAGATTGTATTTGTATACTGGCCTTAAACCTATTGGATTCCAATTCAGAAATAGTAATAAACATCTGGGCGCTTACCCTTTCGTTCTCCTTATAAATTCTGTCGGACCAAGTGGTTTTATTGACAAAATCGTTCAAAGAGCGTTCCAAGGTTTTAAATATTTGCTGATTGGTTTGCCCTACCTGGTCGGAATTTACAGTGACGACACAGTTCAACTCCTGAGCCCCTAAAAGAAAGGAGAAACTTATAAAGAATAGGGTAATTAGCAGCTTACGCATAGATTTTAGCTATAATTTCATTTAAAATATCCGCAGCCACCGCTGACTTGGTTTTTAGATCAAACGTTTTAATATCCAAATTCTTATCTATGAAGGATATTTTATTGGTTAATTTTCCAAAACCAGCTCCTGAATCGTTTAATGAATTGAGAACAATCGCATCAAGGTTTTTCCTTTTTAATTTTCCTATCGCATTTTCCACTTCATTCTGGGTTTCCAAAGCAAAGCCAACAAGGAATTGCTTCTTTTTTAATTCTCCCAATGAAAATAAGATATCCCGGTTTTTAACCAAGGTAATCGTAAATTCCTCTGTAGCTTTTTTTATTTTCTGATCAGCGACAGCCTTAGGCCTGTAATCGGCTACCGCAGCTGCACAGATCACAATATCACAAAGATGGTATTCCTTTAAGGTTGCCTGGTACATTTCGTCTGCCGATTTCACTTTTATCAACTCAATATTGTTATGTTGAATCGATAAGTGCGAAGGCCCTGATACTAGCACCACTTTAGCACCAAAAGAAGCTGCTTTTTTAGCCAATTCATACCCCATTAAACCGGTGGAATGGTTCCCAATATAACGAACCGGATCAATAGCCTCATAGGTCGGCCCTGCAGTAATTAACACTCGTTTCCCGCTTAAGGGCAATCCCTTTGCAAGATGCTCTTGTATAAAATCGACGATTTCCTCTGGCTCTGCCATTCTTCCTTCACCATAAAGTCCGCTAGCCAATTCCCCCGAAGTTGCCGGAATCATGATATTACCAAAAGAAGCTAATTTTTCAAAAGAGGCCGCTGTAGACGGATGTTGGTACATATCCAAATCCATTGCAGGAGCAAAATATACCGGACATTTAGCCGATAGATAGGTTGCCATCAGCAAATTATCGCAAGTACCATTGGCCATTTTAGACAAGGTATTTGCCGTAGCCGGAGCAATCAGCATCATATCTGCCCAAAGCCCTAAGGCCACATGATTGTTCCAATCCAAACTTCCCTCCTCATGATTCACAAAAGAAGTCAGTACCGGATTTTTTGACAGTGTTGCTAAGGTAAGGGGAGTAACAAAAGAGCTGGCGCTTTCTGTTAAAACAACTTTAACATCAGCGCCAGCTTTAATAAGTAAACGAACTAAAAAGGTAGTCTTATATGCAGCTATACCCCCAGAAATTCCTAAAAGTACTTTTTTACCGCTCAACATCCTTATTAAGCGTCTTTTTCTGTGTTCCTGTGATAAATCTTATCGTCTAACCACTCTCTTACTGCCAATGCGTGTGGTTTTGGTAATTTTTCGTAAAACTTGGAAACTTCAATCTGCTCCTTGTTTTCAAAAACCTCTTCCAAACTATCGCTATAAGTAGCAAACTCTTCCAATTTCTCTAAAAGCTCCTTCTTAATTTCAGAATTTATCTGAACAGCTCTTTTAGAGGCAATGGATATAGCTTCGTATATGTTTCCTGTAGGTGCATCAAAATCGTTCTTATTGATAGTTACCGTAGAAACAGGAGCTTTCGAATTTTTTAAGTCATTCATATTCATGTGAAAAGGAGTTTTATTTGGAATAATTTTGTAATTCTTTATCTATTTTCTCTAAAGTCTTATTAGCATCTTTTAGATAACCGGACTCTGGATAATATTTTTTCAACACAGTATAAACAGATTTCGCATCGGTCAATCGTTGTTTCTTTAAATAGTCGAAACTGTTCATAGCCAAACTTGTAGAGGCCATAAATTTATAATACAAAGCATCTTCTCTATATACCGACCCTGGGTTGTCTGAAATAAAATTATCAAAAGCAGTTACTGCAGGGGTCAAAAAAGAATAATCGAACTCACCAATGGTGTTGTATTGCTTCGCAATTTCAAAAGCTTTACGTTCCTTTTTGGTAGTTAATTCCTTAGCCATAATATTAGCTTCGGCCATATACTCGGCATCTGGATATGTATTGATAAAATTCTGCAATTTCATCAAAGCTTTATCTGTATCTGTCTGATCCAAAGAATATTTTGGAGAAAGCTTGTAATAACTTTTAGCTCCTAAAAACCCAGCTTCTACCGCCTTATCACTTTTAGGATACGATTTCAAAAATCTTTCGAACTGATATCCTGCCATATTATAATCCCTATTCTCGAAATAAGAATTCGCTAGAAAAAACATTACCCTCTCTCCTTGAGGTTTCCCTATATATTTAGGAGCTATTTGCTCTAACAAACGATTGGCTCTTTTATAATCGCCTTCGTCATAAAACTTTTCTGCCAAGTCGTACTTTGCTTTAACATCCTCGTTTTTAAGCACCTTTTGATACTCACTACAAGAGTTTAATAGTACGGCTGCAAATAATATGGAAAATAGTCTCTTCATTTTTAAAAACATTCTGCAAAATTAGGGATTCTAAACGGATATAAAAAACATTTTTATAGCACTAAAATAACTACCTGCCCTGCCAACTACAATCTTTTGTGCAAGTTTTAACTTTAATCATATTCATTTTTGTGAATATAAGGAACCCCCAAACACCTACGCAACAGTTTTAATTAGGCTATCCATAAATGCTTTTAGGCTGCTTTTCAGCGACGAAGTGGCCTCCACCAAAGGTAATCTTACCTGACCAGAACATAGTCCCAAAATTTCAAACACAGCCTTAATACCTGCCGGATTCCCTTCCTTAAAAATTAGGTCGGCACCATCTTGTAGGGCATACTGTAACTCGAAAGCCTCTTTTACTTTTCCTTCCAGCCCAAAACGAATCATTTGTGAAAAGGCTACGGGCACCCCTTGTCCTAAAACAGAAATCACCCCTGCCCCACCGGCAACCACGGTAGACAGCGCCGTAAAATCGTCACCGGATATCACCATAAAATCTTCTGGCTTGTCTTTAATAATCTTCATTATCTGAACCATATCGCCAGAAGCTTCCTTTATAGCAACGATATTTGTAAAATCGTTGGCCAACCTTAATACTGTTTCGGGCAACATATTACTTCCCGTTCTTCCTGGTACATTATAAAGTATAATAGGTTTGGAAGAAGCAATGGAAACCGCTTTAAAATGCTGATAAATACCTTCCTGGGTAGGTCTATTATAATAAGGGGAAACTGATAAAATAGCAGCAAATTCATCCAAATTCGTCTTCTCTAATTCTTCTACCACCGCTACTGTGTTATTTCCACCGACACCCAACACCAATGGAAGCCTACCTGCATTGGCCGCTACCACGGTATCGATTACAAGTTGCTTTTCCTTATCGGTCAGCACTACAGATTCTGCCGTTGTACCCAGGACAACAAGGTATTCTACCCCACCGTCAACACAGTAATTTACTATTTTCTCTAACGCAAGCGTATCAATAGAGAGATCCTCCTTAAATGGAGTAACCAAGGCAACACCCGTACCAATCAATTGTTTCATTATTTAATCGCATTTAAAACCCTTAAGTATTTCGCCAGTTCTTTTTTGAACGTTTGAAAATCCTTAATAGGAATATTCAATATCAAATCATTTAAATTTTTATCCACTTCCCCAAAACCTACTTTTAACTTGGTCTTGGCTTTTATCGTCATTAATTGCAACAACAACTTGTCTTTGGTATAATAGTTCACCAATAGATCGTACTCTCTGCCTAAGAATTCTGAAACATGACTGTTTTCAATTTTTCCACCCCAGCCTAAATCCTTATCGGTAAATATAGCAGTGGTATAAGGCGAGTTTTTGTCGTGATGTTTTTTATATCCAATTATCTGAACAGCATTGGAACGCAATGAAAATTCTTCTATAAACTCATAAAACTGCGCAGTATCCGTCACCTCATCCAAATCAACAATACAACCTATAGAACTTATTCCTTTATTAGGACTAACAAGCCTTGCCGACTCCTTTAACCCTTTTTTTAAAGCCTTTTTACCGGCTTTAAACTTAATTTTTTCTGTGAGCGATTTTAAAAACATGTACTTTTACATTATCGTGGTGGTAAAAGTAAATAATATCATCTCAATAATAATACGAAGGTAATAACTATATGATTTTAAAAAACCAACATTTTGTTATTTTTGTAACAACACTACTATTTGCCTCCTGCAAACACTCCGTTCCCAAAGTAGATACCATAGAAGGAAAAATTATAAAAATCGATTCTTCTTACACCTCTGAAGGCACTATTGAAGCATTTGTAAGCCCTTATAGAGAGCGGATAAATCAGGTATTGGACAGCACCCTTGCTTATGCCCCCAAAACAATCTCGAAAACGGACGGCAAATACAATTCTACGGCCGGAAATTTAATGGCCGATATTGTCCTAGAGCAAGTAAATCCGATTTTTAAATCAAGAACCGGCAAAAATATAGATTTTGTTCTTCTTAACCATGGCGGCATAAGGACTAATATTTCTAAAGGCAATATCACCACTAGGACTGCCTATGCAGTAATGCCGTTTGAAAATTCCATTTTTATTGCCGAATTAAATGGGACCTCTGTAGAAGCCTTGGTATCTTATCTTATAAAGTCTACCAAACCACACCCTATTGCCGGCATCCAAATAATAGTGGACAAGAATAAAAATTTAAAAACTGTAAATATCCAAGGCAAACCATTCGACAAGGACAACGTTTATTTTGTGGCCACATCAGATTATTTAATAACAGGAGGTGATAATATGACTTTCTTTAAAGACCACCTCTCTCTGACCAATGCTGATTATTTGGTTAGAAATACTTTGATTGATTATTTCTCTAAAAAGGACACGATTACTTCTGTAGTAGACGACAGATTTATACAAGAAAATTAAAATGGAGCGTAGAAAATTTATATCGAAAACTGCAGGTACCTCAGCTTTTATTGGTCTAGGTGGCTTATCTTTTAGTTCTTGCCAAAGTACCGCTAAAAAGCATATCACAATTTTACACACCAATGATGTACACAGCCACATTGACCCCTTTCCGGCCCATCATTCTAATTTCCCTAATTTAGGAGGATTAGCAAGACGCGCTACATTGGTATCCCAAATCCGAAAAGAAAACCCCAACACCCTTTTATTCGATGCAGGGGATATATTTCAGGGCACCCCCTATTTTAACTTTTATGGCGGAGAACTGGAATTTAAATTAATGAGCATGCTAAAATATGATGCCGCCACCTTGGGAAATCACGATTTTGACAATGGTCTGGAAGGACTTTACGCCCAGTTGCCCTATGCGAAATTTGATTTCTTATCGGCCAATTACGATTTTTCAAACACCCTTATAGATGGCCACGTAAAACCCTATAAAACCTATTTACGCGATGGAGTAAAAGTTGGCGTTTTTGGCTTAGGAATACAACTAAATGGCCTGGTAAGCAAAAATCTATATAAAGAAACCGAATACCTGAACCCAATAGAGATAGCGCAGGATATTAGCCGTACCTTAAAAGTGGTAGAAAAATGTGATATCATTGTTTGCTTATCGCATATGGGATATCAATACCAAAACCTTCAAAAACCAGACGACTTAAAACTGGCTGCCCAAACAGAGCATATCGATTTAATTATTGGCGGACATACCCATACCTTCTTAGACAAACCTACCATTGTAAAAAACAAAAACGACCGGCAAGTATTGGTCAACCAAGTAGGTTGTTTCGGGATTAATTTAGGAAGGATCGACTTTTACTTGGACGAACAAAAAAACATTCGTACAGAGGGAATATCCATTACAGTGTAAAGAAAATACTATGGAAAAGGACACCGGAAAATCTACCTTAAAAAAGCAAATCATTAAAATTAAGGGCGACATTATAGAGGAAGTAGCCGATTTTTTGGCCATAGAAGATCCTTTGGAGATTAGCCTCAGCATCCTTGACGCCTCCCCTAAGGTAAACCATAAAAATATATCCATTACCATGCGAACCCCGGGCAGTGATAAAGAATTGGCTCTTGGGTTTTTATTTACCGAAGGTATTATCTCTACCAAGCAACAAGTAGACAAGGTAGACACTACCCCTAACACCACACATGTATACCTCAATACTTCCGAAAAATTAAACCTCAGCTCCTTAGACAGACATTTTTATACCAGCAGCAGTTGTGGAGTTTGCGGAAAAGCCAGCTTAGATGCCATAAAGACCGTTTGCCGATTGCCCAACACTTCTGGCAATTTTCAAATAGCGCCAGATACCATCAAATCCTTTCCTACCATATTAAAACAAAAACAAGCTATTTTTAAAAATACAGGAGGCCTCCATGCGGCTGCCATATTTAATACCAGTGGAAGTTTTGTTTGCCTAAAAGAAGATGTTGGAAGGCACAATGCCCTGGACAAACTAATAGGACACTTTTTTCTAAAAGACCAATTGCCCTTAGACCAACATCTATTATTACTAAGCGGCCGCGCTAGTTTTGAACTCATTCAAAAAGCTGTAATGGCCGGAATTCACTTTGTCATGGCCGTAGGGGCCCCTTCGAGCTTGGCAGTCGAAATGGCCAAGGAACACCATATAACTTTAATAGGTTTTCTAAACGAAACTCGATACAATATATACAGTGGTGCGGAGCGCATAAAACTTTAGCCTAAAATTCTTTGAGGCCAAATTCTTAATTCCTAAATTTAGGAAGCAAGTGTAATCATGAAATGATCATTCCGGAAATTTGGTCGCAAGGACGAATGAAGATATGCAAATTACATATGGCCGTTAAAAAACAAAAATAACTACCTATGAAAATAAGAATTCAAGGCAATTCCATTCGCTATAGACTTACTCGTTCCGAAGTTCAAAAATTAGGACAGAGCGGCTATATTGAGCAACGTACGGAGTTTAACGGAAAAAGTTTTATTTATGTGGTAAGAACAAAACCAGACATTACCACCCTATTGGCCGAATTCAAACATGACACCATCACCTTATTCTTACCGGCTTCAGAACAAAACCTATGGCCACAAAGTGAGCGTATTGGGTATGAACACAAAATGGTTTTAAACAATGGAAATACCTTATCCCTTTTATTAGAAAAAGACTTCGTTTGTTTAGATGAACGCATAGAAGATCAATCTGATAATTACCCTAATCCGGCAGCAGCCAAAAAATAATGGATCCTTCTTCTAAAGACAAGACGCCCAAGGCTGAATCACCGGCAAAATTAACCGGTCTACGGACTTCCGAGCCCAAAAAAGTAGCTGCAGGAATCCCTGCCGTCATTTCGTCTGCCAAACATGTATTTAGTGAAATGGGTATTCTTAGGGGCTTCAAAGCTATGGCAAACCTCAACCAAAAAGGCGGAATTGATTGCCCCGGCTGTGCATGGCCAGACCCGGACGACGAACGCAGCCCTATTGCCGAATACTGTGAAAATGGCGCTAAGGCCATTGCAGAGGAAGCGACGACCAAAAAACTAGGACCCGCTTTTTTCAAAACCAATAGTGTCTCCGAACTATCAAAACTATCGGACTATGAAATTGGCAAAAAAGGCCGAATCGCCCAACCGATGTACCTTCCCAAAGGATCCGATCATTACCAAGCTATAAGCTGGAAAGCGGCTTATAAAAAAATCGGGGATTATTTAAACGCTTTAGATACCCCCGACCAAGCTATTTTTTACACTTCTGGACGTACTAGTAACGAAGCCGCTTTTCTATACCAGCTCTTTGTCAGGGAATTTGGGACCAACAACATGCCCGATTGCAGCAATATGTGCCATGAAAGTAGCGGTGTAGCCCTTAACGACACCCTAGGCATCGGTAAAGGATCTGTTACCTTAGACGACTTCTATAATACAGAAGTCATCCTTATTTTAGGACAAAATCCAGGTACTAACCACCCAAGAATGCTTAGCGCCCTGCAAAAAGCTAAGGAAAATGGAGCTGTCATCATTGCTGTAAACCCTATCATGGAAACAGGATTGCTCAATTTTAAAAATCCACAAGAAGTAAAGGCCATTTTAGGAAACAAGACCAAGCTGTCCGATATGTATCTTCAGGTAAAAATAAATGGCGATATGGCCCTGTTACAAGCTTTGGTAAAGCTTATGATAGCCGAGGAGAAAAACAATGCGGGAAAGGTATTTGACCTGTCTTTTATTAATGAAAAAACAAAGGGCTTTCACGATTACCTCAACCACATCGAAAGCCTTGATTTAGACACCCTTATCTCGGCCTGCGGCATACCCTTGGTACAACTACAACAGCTAGCTACCATATTGAGCAACAAAAATAAAATTATCGCCTGTTGGGCAATGGGCCTTACCCAACACAAAAATGCAGTCGCCACTATTCAGGAAGTTGTCAATCTCCTGCTATTAAAAGGAAGTATAGGAAAACCAGGAGCGGGCACTTGTCCGGTTCGCGGACATAGCAATGTTCAAGGAGACCGCACCATGGGCATCTATGAAAAGCCTCCCAAGGAATTATTAGACAATTTAGAAAAAGAATTTCACTTTAAACCACCCCGAAAAAACGGCTACGATACGGTTGAAAGTATAAAAGCGATGCATGATGGCCGGGCAAAAGTGTTTTTTGCTATGGGCGGCAATTTCCTTTCAGCAACTCCAGATACTTTATATACGGCCCAAGCATTACAGCGATGCGACCTGACAGTACAGGTATCTACAAAATTAAATCGAAGCCATTTGGTTCACGGTAAAGAAGCCTTAATTTTACCCTGTTTGGGCAGGACAGATAAGGACATCATTAACGGAGAGCAACAATTTGTAAGCGTAGAAAACTCCATGGGTGTCATCCATAGTTCCAAGGGAAGCCTACGGCCAATTTCGGAGCTTCTACAAAGCGAACCTTCTATAGTGTGCAATGTAGCCAAAGCCACCCTTAAAGAAAGTAAGGTTAACTGGGATCATTTTTTGGTGCATTACAATCATATCCGATATAGCATAGAAGCCTGTATCCCAGGGTTCACAGATTACAACAATCGCGTTCAGCAAGGGTTTTATTTGCCCAATACCGCCAGAGAAAACACCTATGCAACCCCAACAGGAAAAGCCCATTTTACCATTTCCAATAACACCCCAATACCTTTGGAAAGAGACGATTTAATGATGATGACCGTCCGTAGCCATGATCAATTCAACACCACCATTTACGGACTAAATGACCGTTATAGAGGTGTTTATAACGAAAGAAGAGTGGTCTTTATGAATCCAGCCGACATTTCTAAATTCGGTTTTAAAGAAGGCGACTTAGTAGATCTGTACAATTTTCACGGCAAAGCCACAAGAGTCGCAAAAAAGTTTATTCTGGTCCCATACAACATTCCTCAACAATGTTGCGCCACTTATTTTCCAGAAACAAACGTCTTAGTTCCCTTAGACAGTACAGCCGATAAAAGCAATACCCCTACTTCCAAATCGGTTGTGATAAAAATAAAAAAACACCAATTAGAAGACTAAAGCCGAAATTTCTTTAATACAAATCAAGTCCAAACAGTAGTGCTATATTTTCAATTATCGTAAAAATAATTTGGGCGTTCCCTCCTTCGTCGGGCGGGCACTTGGCTATATCCCTTGCGCTGCTACGGGGATGCCGCCGCGGTCCCTAACGCAAAAAAAGCCACTGCTGAACAACTATCAGCAGTGGCCTTTCATGAACTATTTGCGCACGGCAGTCCGCAATGCTTATTGCCTTAAAAAATACGTTACCATTATTTGTCGTTCCTCCTCTAAACTTACCTTTGGATAATCTCGACCAGCCCGTCGGTACCAATAGCCAGCATTAAACTTATCGCCTTCTTGTCTATGTAAATACCCATGAATCCAACTCCCCTCCATCGTATGTAAATCTTGTGCAATGTTGTGGGAAGCATTCCAATTCCCTTTTAAATCGTACCACATTGCCCGTAAGGCTTCGGACCAAAATGAAGGTGGTGTATCAGCTTGTAAAGTGTCTTGGAATTCTTTAAAAGTTTTGGGCTTCATTTTTATTTAAATTTTTAATCTACTTATAAAAATTTCTGACAGTATCACCTACCAGAAAAAAACTGCGTTATTACTTCAATCCGTTCTAAGGTAGTTTCCCTATACCTTATAGCATTTCGAGAAAATCTTCTTCAGAAATAATGGGCACACCTGTACTTTCTGCCTTCGTTCTTTTACTGGGCCCCATTTTATCCCCAGCGACAAGAAAGGAAGTTTTAGAAGAAATACTCGACCCCACTTTACCTCCATTATCCTCGATCATTTTTTTAAGCTCGTCCCTACTCACTTTTTCGAACACCCCGGAAACCACAAAGGTTTTCCCTTTAAAGAGTTCTGTCTGATTTAGAAGCTTATCTGCAGAAAGTTCAAATTGCACACCATAAGCCCTTAACCTTTTCAGTATTTCCAAATTCTTTTCGTTTCCAAAAAAACCTACAACACTTTCGGCAATACGCTGTCCAATTTCATCAACAGTGATCAGTTCTTCGACAGAAGCTACCATTAAGGCCTCAATATTCTTATAGGCTTTGGCCAATTTTTTAGCCACTGTTTCTCCTACAAACCTAATCCCCAAGGCAAACAGCACCCTTTCGAAAGGAATATTAACAGATGCCGCCACCCCATTTATCAAGTTTTCGGCCGACTTTTCTGCCATTCGCTCCAAGGGCAATAACTGTTCTTTGGTTAGGGTATATAAATCGGCATAATTTTCAATTAGCCCTTCTTTAAAAAGCAATTCTACTGTTTCTCCGCCCAAGCCTTCTATATCCATGGCTTTTCTAGAAATAAAGTGTTGAATACGCCCCGTAATTTGTGGTGGACACCCATATTCATTGGGGCAATAATGCTTGGCATCGCCTTCTGTACGCACCAAGGGTGCATGGCACTCTGGGCAGTGGTCAATATATTGCGTCGGCAATGAATTTTCGGATCTTTTTGTTAAGTCCACTCCGACTATTTTCGGTATTATCTCGCCTCCTTTTTCTACAAAAACGGTATCTCCTACCCTGATGTCGAATTTTTCTATTTGATCGGCATTGTGCAAAGAAGCTCTTTTTACGGTAGTACCGGCCAAAAGTATCGGTGTTAAATTGGCGACCGGTGTAATAGCCCCGGTACGACCTACCTGATAGGTAATCTCTTCTAAAACCGTAGATACTTGCTCTGCCTTAAATTTATAAGCCATGGCCCAACGTGGTGCCTTGGAAGTGTACCCCAATTCTTCCTGTTGTTGAATACTATTAACCTTAACCACCACACCATCGGTTTCATAAGGCAATTCATGCCTATGAATATCCCAATAATCTACAAATTCCATTACCTCATCGGTGGTTTTACACAATTTTGCAACGGTAGGCACTTTAAAACCCCAGCTTCTGGTTTTTTCCAATACTTGATATTGCGAGCTCAGTCCTAGATTTGTTCCCACAACACTATACAGCAAACACTCTAAAGGTCGTTCCGCTACCAAGGCGCTATCTTGTAATTTTAAACTTCCAGCAGCGGTGTTTCTTGGGTTCATATAAGGTTCCTCTCCGTTTTCTATTCTTTCGAGGTTCATCTTTTCGAAAGCTTCAAAAGGCAAGACAATTTCTCCTCTTATATCGAATTTTGAAGGATAGTCGCCTCTTAATTGTAAAGGAACGGTCTTAATTGTTTTGATATTATTAGTGACATCATCTCCTTGAAAACCATCGCCACGGGTTAGACCACGGACCAATTTACCATCCTCGTAGGTTAAACTAATAGAAGCTCCGTCATATTTCAGCTCACAGGTAAATTCTACGGTCACATCGCCCAATATTTTTTGAATCCTTTTTTCCCAATCTTCCAAATCCTCCTTGGAATATGAATTGTCCAAAGAATACATGCGATGTTCATGAACAAGAGTTTCAAAGTTTTTCGTAACCATTCCCCCAACCCTTAAGGTAGGAGAAGTGGCGTCGTAGAACTCAGGATATTTAGCTTCCAATTCCTGTAATTCCTTTAATTTCATATCAAATTCAAAATCAGATATGGTAGCACTATCCAATACATAATAATTATAATTATGCTCTTGTAGCGCTTTGCGCAGTTCTTCTATTTTTTGTTTTATATCCATTTAAAAATGCTCCTTTTTCCCATGTTCAACACAGAAAAGGTTTTTAATTTTTCGTTCATAAAACAACAACCAAGTTTTCACTAAAGGGTCGTCATTTTCTTATATATCTTTATTGCTTTAACACGCCTTTCAGCATTCTGTCGTTTCCAAACATATCTTTACGGAGTTCTATATCCGTAAAACTAGCAGCCTCCAACAACTCTTGCGAGGCCTCCCCCAAATATTGGTTGATTTCAAAAAACAACACCCCTTCATTTTTTAAATGAGTAGTGGCAAATGCTGTTATCGTCCTATAAAACACCAACGGATCATGGTCCGATACAAAAAGAGCCAAATTAGGCTCATGATCGAGCACATTGGCATTCATTTCTTTTTTTTCGAGTTCCCTAACATAAGGCGGATTAGAGACAATAACATCAAAGGTGTCATCTAGGGTTTTCAATTGGAGTATATCGGAGTGTAAAAATTCAATTTCCACCTCATTATCCAAGGCGTTTTGCTTGGCTATTTTTAAGGCATCCTGAGAAACATCGAGCGCAAAAACCTTTGCTTCGCCAAGATTTTTAGCCAAGGAAATAGCAATGCATCCACTACCGGTCCCAATATCTAAAATCCGTATTGGCTCCTTAGGCTCCCTAGCATCTTCCTTTCTGATTCTCATGGTGTCTAGAATCCATTGCACCAGTTCTTCTGTTTCCGGCCTAGGAATCAATACATCCTGGGTCACGGAAAACTCCAAATCAAAAAAATGGGCCTTACCTAGAATATGTTGAATAGGGCGTTGCAATTTTAATTGACTCAATCCGGAAAACAAAGAACCTTCTTCTGCCTTAGAGACCATCAAATTAGGCTCTAAGGCCAAAACAAATCTTTCTAACCCCAAATAATGTTCTATCATCATATAAAAAAAGCTATCTATCTCCTCTTTGGGATAAACAGTGCCAAGTTCTTGATGAAAAATATTTTTAATTTCTTTAAGCAGCATAGCATAAGCGTTGTAATCGCCAAATTTCGCCTTTCTATTTCATTTCTGCAATCAATAAGTAAACCACAGTTTAAGATAATTTCTTAAGCATCCAAACAGGACAAGAATAGTGACCTGTATTTCCCATAGGCGATTCTAAATATTCAAATCCGGATGCAAGGTATAGTTTCTGGGCATCTTTCATAAAGGGCATGGTCTCTAAATAACATTGGTCAAAACCGTATTCTACAGCTTTCCGCATACATATTTCCATCATCTTACCCCCTAGACCCCGGCCTCTAGCTTCTTCCAAAAAATACATTTTTTGCAATTCACATACGTTCCCTTGGTAATTCTCTAGCGGGGCTATTCCTGCTCCCCCTATAATTTTTCCCCGGTCCTCCACCACAAAATAATCGGCTTTGGGTTGCTGATAATTTTCGAACATATGGTCTAAGGAACTATCCTCATAGGCAGTACCTACCTTAGGCACCCCCATATCTTCCAAAACTTTCCGGATTAACCCGGCTACCGCTTGGTTGTCTTCGGACTTTATTTCCCTTATAATTGCTGTGACCATATGGTTCTTATAACTATATAATTATTATGCTATTTTTGTGAAGTGAAGATACATGAAAAATATATTTCCAGGTGCATTGAATTAGCTAAAAATGGCCTGGGCACAACCTTCCCCAACCCTATGGTAGGAAGTGTTATTGTGCATAACGACAAAATAATTGGCGAGGGCTATACGAGCCCTTATGGAGGTCCACATGCCGAAGTAAACGCCATTCTATCCGTTGCCGACCCTAGTGTACTGGCCGAGGCAACCATCTATGTAACCCTGGAACCTTGCTCCCATTTTGGCAAAACACCTCCTTGTGCCGACCTTATCTTAAAACATAAGATTCCAAAGGTGGTTATTGGTCTTTTAGACCCACATGAAAAAGTAGCTGGGAAAGGAATAGAGAAACTAAGAGCTGCAGGTTGCCATGTAAGTGTTGGCGTTTTGGAAAACCAGTGCAAGGACCATCATAAACGCTTTCTGACCTTCTACGATAAAAAACGCCCTTATATTATTTTAAAATGGGCCGAAACCAGTGACGGATATATAGCCCCTTCCCAAGAAAAAAGAAGCAGCACCCCAGAACCTTTTTGGATCACCAATTCATACTCACAACAAATGGTCCACCAATGGCGCTCTGAGGAACAAGCCATTTTAGTGGGTACCAACACCGCTTTGCAAGACAATCCTAAATTAGATATAAGGCATTGGAAGGGAAAAAACCCCATAAGAATAGTATTAGATAAAGCGCTTAAAATTCCACCCCATTACCATATGATGGACGGCAGTGTAAAAACAATTGTCATCACCGCTGTGGAAGCAACAAACGCCCATCTTAAAGGCATAGACTACGAAATCATAGATTTCTCAGGGAATATCGCCCAACAAATTTGCGAGATACTTCACAAACATCAGATTTTAAGTGTTATTATTGAAGGAGGCAGCCGAACCCTGGAAACCTTTATTTCTGAAAATCTATGGGATGAAGCTCGGATTTTTATCGGTAAACCCGTTTTTGGAAAGGGACTAAAAGCCCCTATAATAAATGGGCGTCGACATTTTGAACAATATATTGACACGGACAACTTAATTTTTCTAAAAAATGATTAAAAACATCATCTTCGACTTTGGCGACATTTTCATTAACTTGGACAAACAAATTGTTTTTAAGGAAATGGAAAAACATGGGGTCCATGATTTTCTACCTAGGTTAACCCCCTTAAATGAAGCATTTGAAGTAGGCAGTATTGGCCCCGAAGAATTTCTAAACGAACTGCATTTACATTTTCCCCAGGTTAGTCCTACGGAAATAAAAAGAATATGGAATTCCATGTTACTGGATTTTCCCGAGTATCGATTACAATTTCTTGAAGATTTGGTCAAACAACAAGATTACCGCTTGTTTCTACTTAGCAATACAAATGCCTTGCACATTCCTCATGTAGAACAACAAATGGGAAAACAACAATTTGAACGTTTTAGGAATTGTTTTGAGCAATTTTATCTATCTCATGAAATTAGATTAAGAAAACCAAACCAAGAAATTTTTGAGTTCGTACTGAATGAAAACAATTTAAAGCCTTCAGAAACATTTTTCATAGACGATTCCATAGAAAATACGTTGGCCGCATCACCACTTGGAATAAAAACCTGGAATCTTTTAGTTGGCAAGGAAGACATCATCAGTTTAAAAGAAAGGCTTTAAAATGGTTGATTTAGCGTTAAGTGTTATTTTCTCAAGCCTAATTTTTGTCATTTTTAAATTATTTAGGAAATACGAAATAGAAACACTTTACGCTATTATCACCAATTATTTTGTAGCGTGTATTGTAGGGTTACTATTTTATCAAAAGAATATCACCTATGCTGAGATTCCACAAAAACCATGGTTTTTGGGCACCCTGCTCCTTGGTTTTTTATTTATTCTCGTTTTTAACCTTATGGCCGCCACTTCCCAAAAGAGCGGCGTATCGGTGGCTTCGGTGGCCACCAAAATGTCTTTGGTGATCCCGGTATTGTTCAGCGTTGTTTTTTATAATGAAAAGCTTTCCATTCTTAAAATCATTGGTATCGTTCTAGCCCTTGCTGCGGTCTATTTTGTATCGGTTAAAGAAAAGGGGCTTAAAATCGATAAAAGAGTTCTAATTCTCCCTTTATCCGTTTTTATCGGTTCTGGGGTCATTGACACTAGTATAAAGTACTTAGAATCGAGTTGGGTTCCCCAGGAAGAGTTTCCATTGTTCTCAGCTGCTGTTTTTGCTTCTGCTGCCGGCATTGGCTTTATATACATAGTGATTAAATCTTTTAGATCAAAGATTTCCATCAATTTAAAAAACGTCCTAGCTGGGGTATGCCTTGGGGTTCCAAATTACTTTTCGGTATATTTTTTATTAAACGCCTTACAACATGAAAGTTTGAGTACGGCAACCGTGTTTACCATAAATAATGTTGCCATAGTTATGTTGTCTACTCTCTTGGGAATTCTCTTGTTTAAGGAACATATTAGCAAAAAAAATTGGGCAGGAATAGCACTAGCAGTTGCCAGTATCTTTTTAGTTGCGTTATTTTGAAGATTCTTATGGAAACAGACACCTACAAAACCCTAGACACTCCTTCGACTGAAATCCTATTCAAGGAGAAAAAAAGCAAATTTTTCGGATACGCCTTTCCGATAGAGAACGAGGACGATGTAAAAACTATTATTGAAGACCTCAGAAAAATGCACCATACTGCCAACCATGTTTGTTATGCATGGCAATTAGGGGTAGAACAAATCAGGTACCGTGCCAATGATGACGGCGAGCCTAATAATAGCGCAGGGATGCCTATTTACGGCCAGATACAATCTTTTGGGGTCACCAATGTGCTTGTTGCCGTAGCCAGAATCTTCGGAGGCACAAAGCTAGGGGTGGGCGGACTGATAAGCGCTTATAAGACCGCTGCCCAAATGACACTAGATACTGCCGTAATCGTAGAGAAAACATTAAAACAGGAATTTGTCCTTCATTTTGACTATCCGGAAATGGATAAAGTTATGCGCACCATTAAGCAGCAGCAGCTCGAAATAATTTCACAAGAAATGACCATGAAGTGTAAGATCCGATTGTCAGTAAGAAAACAGGATGCACCACGCGTAGAAAAAATATTTTCATTAATGCATCCTGTAAAAATAGTTCAGGATACTTAGGGCTTCAATTTTTCTAAAATATAATCGGGACATCTCATCGGTTTATTTGCCTTCATATCTATAAAAGCCAAAACGGTATTAGCCTCTATCAACAACTCTTTGTCTTGGTTATAGATTTTATAGTCAAACTCTATTTTCACCATAGGTGTTTTTTTCAAGATGGTAACCACGGTAATAAGGTCGTCGTATAAGGCCGATTTCTTAAAATTTATATTCAATGACACCACTGGGAGCATAACACCGTTAGCCTCCATCTTTTTATAGGACACTCCTATTTTCCTTAACCACTCTACTCTACCCATTTCCAGGTATTGGGCGTAATTTCCGTGGTACACCACTCCCATTTGGTCTGTCTCACCATATCTAACCCTGAAAGAAATTTCGTCGTACTTCATAATAATCATTATTATTTTTGATATCTTTAAAAGGAGCCGAAATTGGCATCCGGCATGGGGAAAAAAAACAAGATATTCAACCCCTTTTCAATTTTTTTCTTAGAATAATTGTTCACATATTTGCCTAACGTGATAGCGCTGCAAAACAAAGCAAAATATCAACAATATTTACAATAACAACAAAAAAGAGGATTTTAAAAATGAGTGTTACTGCAACTTCCGTATGGAACAATTGTTTGAGCTTTATTAAGGACAATATCCAGCCGCAGGCATTCAAAACTTGGTTTGAGCCGATTAAACCTATAAAGCTATCCGACAACGCTTTAAGTGTACAAGTTCCAAGCAAATTCTTTTACGAGTGGCTCGAAGAGCACTATGTAAAGCTTTTAAAAGTTTCCCTTACAAAAGAATTAGGAGAAACCGCAAAATTGGTATATATTATCAAAATGGAAAATACTTATGGTAATCGTGAGCCTTTTACAGAAAAAATACCAAGCGCTAACAGATCGCGCGTTGAGCCACAAGAGCTCGATGTTGCTATAAAATCAAAAAATCCGGAATTAAAAAATCCATTTGTGATTCCTGGCATTCGAAATATAAAAATCGAATCCCAATTAAACCCAAATTATAGTTTTGATAATTTTCTGGAAGGAGACGCTAACAGACTAGCAAGATCTGCCGGTATGGCCGTTGCCAATAAACCAGGAGGCACCTCTTTTAACCCTTTATTAATTTTTGGAGGCGTTGGACTAGGAAAAACCCATTTAGTACATGCTATAGGGGTCGAAATAAAAGACAAGTATCCTGAGAAAACAGTACTTTATATCTCTGCCGAGAAATTTACACAACAATATATAGAATCTGTAAAGAAGAATACTAGGAACGATTTTATCCACTTCTACCAATTGATAGATGTCCTAGTTATAGATGACGTACAGTTTTTATCCGGAAAATCGGGTACACAAGATGTATTCTTCCATATATTCAACCACTTGCACCAAAATGGAAAGCAAGTAATTTTGACTTCGGACAAAGCTCCTGTGGATATGCAGGATATTGAACAACGCCTATTATCACGTTTTAAGTGGGGACTGTCTGCAGAATTGCAAACACCAGGTTATGAAACTAGGATTTCCATTTTAAAAAACAAGCTGTATCGTGATGGCGTTGAAATGCCAGAGGAAATTATTGAATATGTAGCCAAACATATAAAATCTAATATCAGAGAGCTAGAAGGTGCGATTATTTCATTAATAGCCCAATCTTCCTTCAACAAAAAAGAAGTTACTTTAGAGTTAGCACAATTCGTAGTAGAAAAGTTTGTTAAGAATACGAAGAGAGAAGTTTCTATCGACTATATCCAAAAGGTAGTTTCAGATTATTTTGAGATGGATGTCAGCACATTACAGTCAAAAACTAGAAAGAGACACATCGTACAAGCAAGACAACTAGCCATGTTTTTTGCAAAAAAATTCACAAAAGCTTCTTTGGCTAGTATAGGTTCCCAGATCGGAAAAAGAGACCATGCCACTGTATTGCACGCTTGTAAAACAGTTGATAACTTGGCGGAAACCGACAAGCAGTTCAAAAAATACATTGAAGATTTAAGCAAAAAATTCTCATAAACAAGGCATTCCATGAAAACCAAAATTCTAATGGTTTGCCTTGGTAATATTTGCAGGTCACCCTTGGCAGAAGGCATTCTTACCGACAAATTAGACCCTAATAACGTATTTGTAGATTCTGCTGGCACTGCCGGCTATCATCTTGAAAAAAGTCCCGACCCCCGATCTATTGCCATAGCAAGAAAGTACGGGATCGATATCAGTCAACAACGGTGCCGAAAATTCGATGTCTCAGACTTTGAGTTATTCGATCACATCTATGTTATGGACAAGAGTAATTATAAGGACATCATGGCCTTGACCAAGAACGATAAGGATCGAAAAAAAGTAAGCCTTTTATTAAAACATATAGACAGTAACTTACACGAGGTTCCCGACCCCTATTACGGTGGAGACGAAGGCTTTGAACAGGTTTATCATTTAATTGACAAGGCCTGCACTATAATAGCCAAAGAGTTAAATGCAAAATAACAGCAACAAATGGAACAAAACACAAACAGAAGAGGTAGATTATTTTTAATCCCCACTACCCTGGGCGACAACGAACCTCTTGAGGTTTTACCCATTTCGATAAAAAGAACCATTGAGGAAGTTGACCACTATATTGTAGAGAACGAAAAAACAGCCAGGCATTTCATAAAAAAAATTAGCCCTAAAAAGTCCCAACCAAGCTTACAGTTAAATTTACTGAATAAATTTACCCCTCCCGAAATTCTGCCTACTTTCTTAGATCCATGCATCGATGGTTTGGATGTGGGTATTTTATCGGAAGCCGGGTGCCCTGGCATTGCAGATCCCGGAGCAGACATCGTTGCTATTGCCCATCAAAAAGGCATACAAGTTGTTCCCTTGGTTGGCCCATCTTCTATTTTACTAGCTTTAATGGCCAGTGGTCTTAACGGTCAAAGCTTTGCCTTTAACGGCTATTTACCGATTGAATCTGGCGAAAGAAAGAAGAGTATCAAGAAATATGAGAAGACTTCTCGCGACTTTAACCAATCTCAAATATTTATAGAAACTCCTTATAGGAACAATAAATTATTTGAAGAATTATTAAAGACCCTTTCCGAAAATACTCAAATTTGTATTGGTACCGATATCACTTTACCTACAGAGTACATTAAAACCAAAACGGTAAGAGAGTGGGGAAAAGCAAAACTGGAACTCCATAAAAGACCTACGATATTTATCATCCACGCATAAAAAAAAGCCTTAACAATAAAAGTTAAGGCTTTTTTATTTTATTCATTTCATTAAATCCTAGGGTTTCGTTTAGGGGTTACATGAGAAACATCGTATCCCGAAAACTTTTTGATGTAATAATCTATACCAGTCCCAAAACTATCGCTCACATTCATGGTACCCATGGAGCGCAGATACTTTTTTACATTCCCGGCTCCTGCCAAATGCGCTGCCGCTAAAATTCCAGATTCCGTTATTTCCTGACCATTAATCACCTTTCCGACAAAACGTTTAATGTCTTTTCGGAGAATCCATTTATTCCTGGAAAGATTGGTATGAAATACCTTTTCCTGTAAAATGGGATCGTTTAAAAACCTTGTTGCATTATACACACCAAGAAGCTCTAGGGTTCCTATACCAAATTGATATTTACCCAGATAACCAAAAGCATTGGTCGTAAAGTAATTTCCTTGAGATTCCTTAAACGCTAAGGCTTCTTTAAATCCATTATAGGAGGTTCCTAAAAATGGAGGGGCAACCAGCGGCATTTTTAAAATTGTTTTGTGTTCGGGATACAAAACTTCAGTAGGTCCATTTACTCTTAAGGATTCGGGTACTTCTACCTTTTTAGTATTAAACCCAAAACCAAAACTAATAAGAATAAAAATAATGATAACGGGGAACAAATAATTTGTCCACTTTCTCATATGTTTGTTTTCTTAAGACTTATAATCAAAAAACTGATTTGCTTAAATTACAGGCTGCAAATATAAAACCGTTTTTTGAGACACCCTCTAATTTAACCAAAAATTATCTTTTGGATTAATTTTAATAGTCAAAAGACCTTATTAAAAAGTTTAGCGGTTAATCTTTTGTGCGTTGATCCAGCGCACATATTGCTCCTTATTACGGTTGTGTTGCGATAAAGTCTTGGCAAATTTATGGTAACCAAAATTTTCTACATTGGCCACGAAATACAAATAATCGTGTTTTTCCGGGTTCAATACGGCCTCTATAGCCGATATGTCGGGCATCGCTATAGGCCCAGGAGGCAAGCCTGCTACCTTGTATGTATTGTAAGGAGAATCTAATTCCAGATCCTTATAGAGCACTCGTTTAATAATGGTATCAAAATTTCCGGAATGAAGCTTTATGGCATAAATAACGGTAGGATCGGCCTGCAAAGGCATTCTTATGCGCAACCTATTAAGATAAACCCCAGCCACTCTTGGCCTTTCATCTACCTTAGCCGTTTCTTTATGTACAATAGAAGCCACTACAACTACCTCAGCCGGACTAAGACCCAAGGCCTTTGCTTTTTCCTTTCGTTTATCGTTCCAAAACCTATGGTATTCTTTAAGCATTCTGCTCATAAAGCCCTCTGCCGATGTATTCCAAAAGAACTCATAACTATTAGGAACATACATGCTCAAAGCTGTGGCTTTATTAAAACCATTATCTTCCAAAAAGTCTATATTCCTAAAGGCACTTACCAAAGAAATACTGTCCGCTTCGATCTGTTGGGAAATCCTCCCCGCAAGTTCTTCCAAGGTTTCCTGGTTATTAAAAGCCACCTTAACCGGAATATTTCCGCTTCGAAGAGAATTTATGATCTCATTATTATTCATGCTCTTTTTAACAGCATACTTACCTGCCTTCAAATGAACATCGTATCCTTTTTTCTTGGCAGCCGTTTCAAAGGTCTCCATATCTTTCAATAACGGCTCTAAACTTTCTTTTACCGATTCAAAATTGGCATCTGAAGAAACATAGATGTAGGCAGTTTCATTGCTAAATTTTGTGTTTGGCACAAAAAAGGCACTATAAACCTTATAGGTAAAATAACCGCCTACCAGTACACCTATCAATACGATTAGCAGAATAATTTTTCTTATATACATTGCTTATTTAGCTTTTGAAACAAAATTTCATTTTTAAATTTACCATTGGAAACAATCCAATCTTTTTTTACTCCTACTTTTTCGAAACCCAATTTCGCAAACAAATGAAGACTAGGGTCATTATCTTCCAAAACGTTCGTATAGATTTGTTTTAATCCAAGAACCGAAAAAACATAGTCTGTTAACAAAGCAACTGCCTCTGTACCGATACCTTTATTACGGTCTCCGGACTGACGCACTATAATCCCTAATCCTACCCTTAAGTTTTTAGGATCAAAATCGAAAAGATCAATAAAACCGATCGCACGATCATTTAGATCGCATATACACAAACGCAGTTGCTTTACTTCATAAATGTCTTTATGAGCATTTTCCAAGTAAAGTTCCAATACGTGTTTAGAATACGGCGCTGTTGTCCCACTAATCTCCCAATTCTCCGGATCATTTTCTAGGAGATAAAGAAACTCTAGGTCTTTAGGCTCCAAGGCTCTTAGGTAAATCTGTTTTCCTTTAAGGCTCAACATCTATTTCTCCTTTAAAGACTAACTTGGCCGGGCCAATTAAAAATATTTCTTTATAACCCTCTTTTGTTTTATTAAACTTCACCTGTAGTTCACCGCCTAAGGTTCCTATAGCAACCTGATTGCTTTGTGTTTTTCCGCTGTTATGCATCGCCAGGGCCACTGCCGTCACTCCTGTACCACAAGACAAGGTTTCATCTTCAACGCCTCGCTCATAAGTCCTTACACTGAACACTGCCTGGTCTTCTTGCTGAACAAAGTTAATATTACTACCTTCCTTTCCATATATTCCGTAACGCAACTTTTTCCCCTCTTTGGAAACATCAAGATCCTGAAGGTTGCTGACGATTTGCACATGGTGTGGCGATCCTGTATTTAAAAAATCGTAATGTTCCTTTTCATTAATTTCGGACACATCCTGCATTTGCAGACTCACCATATCACCGGTAATACTAGCATGGTGCAACCCATCTACGGCAATAAAAGTGGTCTCCCCTTTTATAACTTCTAGATGATTAGCAAAGGCCACCAAGCACCTACCCCCATTACCACACATACTACTCTGGTTGCCATCGGAATTGTAATACACCATTTTAAAATCGGATGCCCCGTCATTTTCCAACAAAATTAGTCCATCGGCACCAATGCCAAATTTCCTGTCACATAAAAAAGCTACCAATTTGGTATTTGATTTCGGAAAAGTCTCTTGCCGATTATCGATCATTACAAAATCATTCCCTGTCCCTTGATATTTAAAAAACTGTAGTTTCATATTGAATTTTATACCACAAAGATATAATTTTATTAAGGTTATTTTAGCAGTTAAAAAGGCGTTAAACCAAATTTATGGTTCCGAAAATATGTTAATTTTACAAAAGCTAATTCAAATATTTGTTTTTATGAAAAAAATCGGAAGTTTATTATTAGTAGCTGTTTTTGCAGGAGCAATTACCTTGGGGGCTTACAAGTTTTTTTTCGAAAAACCGAACTTTGCAATCATTTCTCAAGATAATGGTTCACGCGTATTAACAACCTCCAGCTACACACCCACCTCGGCTAGGGGAGCAGGAATTAACGAGGTAGATTTTACTTCGGCAGCAGAAAGCACTGTAAACGCTGTAGTACACGTTAAAAATGTCACCTTAAACAAGACTCCTTCGAATATCATAGAATATTTTTACGGTTCCGGAAGCACCCATAGACCTCAGGTAGGTACAGGTTCTGGCGTTGTCATTTCATCGGATGGATATATTGTCACCAATAATCACGTAATAGACAAGGCAGACCATTTACAAGTTACCCTAAACAACAATAAAACCTATGATGCCGAATTAATCGGTACCGACCCTAATACAGATATTGCTTTATTAAAAATAAATGCAGACAGGCAGCTTCCTTATTTAGCCTTTGGAGACTCGGACAATACCAAGGTCGGAGAATGGGTATTGGCCGTGGGCAACCCTTTTAACCTTACTTCTACGGTTACAGCCGGAATTGTCAGTGCCAAGGCAAGGGCATTAGGAAGAATAGACCAGTCGTTTATCCAGACCGATGCCGCGGTAAATCCAGGTAATAGCGGTGGAGCCTTAGTAAATACCAATGGTGACCTTATCGGAATTAACACAGCAATCACCTCCCAAACAGGTTCCTATGTGGGATATTCTTTTGCTGTTCCCAGTAATATTGCCAAAAAGATAGTAGAAGATATTATGGAATACGGCAACGTTCAAAAGGGAATCCTAGGGATCACCCCTCCTCGGCTATCTAGTGAATACGCCATAAAAAATGGCCTTCATAATATTGATGGCGTTTATGTGGAATCTATTGAAGAAGATTCTGGAGCCTATGATGCAGAGATGAAAACAGGTGATATCATTAAAAAAGTTGACGAGATTAACATTCATACTTCCTCCGACCTAACCGGGTATATCGCTACAAAAAGGCCAGGAGACCAGGTAAAAGTTACAGTATTGAGAGATGGTGAAAGCCTAGAATTTGATGTTACCCTAAAAGAAAGACAGACTATTGTTATTCCGGTAATCGGGTTTGAAGTAAAAAATCTTACCGAAAAAGACAAAAAGCTGTTCAGGACGAAAAAAGGAGTAAAAATCATCGGTGTTCCCGAAACTTTTAGAGCCTATGATTTAGAAGGAAAGGTATTACTTTCTTTTGGAGACCAAGAAATCAACAATATCAAAGAAGCCAAGACCTTATTTGGCAGAATCTCTAGATACGGTAGAGCCAGTATCACCATGCTAACGGCAAAAGGAGAAAAAGAAAGGCTGATTATTCAGTAAGAAAAGAAACACTAGTAAAAAGCGCCCCCTAACGGGGCGCTTTTTTTATTTCATAAATGTTTACGAAAACGTTTGAAATTTCTATTTTTACCAAAAATAACTCACCAACAACTAACAAACAACGACAAATGAATGCGAACACATTGTATGAAAAGGAATTAGCTTTTCAGGCCGACAGAAGAAAAGCCACCACCGAATTCATCAAAATCATCAGTGACCTATGGTACGACAAATCCATCGAAATTGTACTTTTCAAAAATCAAGTCATTGATAGAAACGTCAGCGATATTATCAACCTACACGAATACGCTGGTCAATTTGTCCAAAAGCCCATTTCCATTTTCGATTCTGTGGAAATCTTAAGAACCATCAACGATATTAATTTACCACCGTCCAAACTAGACATTGGAAAACTTACTTATGAATATCATTCGGACCATGATAGCGCCAGCGACATCAATAGCTTTATCATGGAAAAGCTGGAAAAAGCCAAATCTTGTGAAGAAATAATCCCGAAAGATGTAGTATTGTACGGTTTTGGTAGGATTGGCAGGTTAATTGCACGAGAATTAATGGCTAAAACAGGCAAGGGCAATCAGCTAAGACTAAGGGCCATTGTTACTCGGGGTGCTATTACAGCCGAGATTCTAGAAAAAAGAGCCAATTTATTACGGACAGATTCTGTTCACGGCCAGTTTATGGGTACTGTAGATATAGATTTAAAAAAGCGGGCCATGATTATTAACGGCACTACTGTTCATATGATCAGTGCCGACCAGCCAGAAGATATTGATTATACTGCTTTCGGAATTTCATCGGCCTTAATAATAGATAATACAGGTGCCTACAGGACCAATGAAGCCTTGAGCAGACATTTAAAATCCAATGGTGCCAGTCAAGTGTTACTTACTGCCCCAGGAAAGGATGTTCCTAATATTGTACATGGTGTCAATCACCTAAAATTTGATCCTAGCACTACTAAAATATTTTCAGCAGCCTCTTGTACAACAAACGCCATTACTCCAATCCTTAAGGCGGTAGAGGAATCATTGGGCATCGAAAAAGGACATATAGAAACCATTCATGCCTACACCAATGACCAAAACTTGGTAGACAACATGCACGGAAAATACAGGCGTGGAAGAGCTGCTGCTCTAAATATGGTGATTACCGAAACCGGTGCTGGCAATGCAGTAAGCAAAGCATTACCACAACTAAAAGGTAAATTCACTTCCAATGCTATTAGAGTCCCTGTTCCAAATGGCTCGTTGGCTATTTTAAATATAGCGATAAAAAGCAAAACGTCTAAAGAAACCATTAATGCTATCATTAAAAAATATGCTTTGGAAGGCGACTTGGTAGAACAGATAAAATACTCGATGAGCCAAGAATTGGTTTCTACAGATATTGTAGGCACTTCCGCGCCGGCTATTTATGACAGTGCCGCAACCATAGTTTCGGAAGACGGAAAAAACCTTGTTCTATATATATGGTATGACAACGAATACGGCTATTCTAATCAGGTCATCAGATTGGCGAAATACATCGCTAAGGTCAGAAGATTTACTTACTATTAATAAGAAGCAAACCCTAAACCTAAGAAAAGGACGCTACCACGGTTTTCTAATACAAAACTAGGTAGTGTCCCTTTTTTTTTCTTAATTGGGATTATTAAAGTACTTTTGTCTGTTCAAAATCAGTATTAACAATAAGAATTACATAAATGAAATTTTCGAAAATACTCTTTATTGTAATGGCTCTATTGTCATTTAACATTCACTTTTCCCAAACGGCGGAAGAAGAAACAGACAAGCTTTCTTTAGATGAGGGTCCAGTGAGTTCACAATTTGAGTATATCTCCGTTAAATCGGGAAATTACAGGGCCGATGGCATTCGGTACGAAGTAGTAAAGGAATCTAATCTACTGAAGTTAAGACAAAACGTATTAGATTCTATCAATGAATATTACAAAGAGATAAATAAACTCAATGCTACCATTCAGGGGCAGGAAGAAACTGTAGCTTCTTTAAACCAGAAACTGGAAGAAACAACAAATACCCTTGTTGCCGTAACGGAAGAAAAAGACAGCATGTCGTTTTTAGGATTATTAGTAGCAAAAAGCACCTATAATTTTATCGTATGGGCTATTATAGCTGGCCTACTGTTACTTTTATTGTTCTTTATTTACAAGTTTAGAAACAGTAACATCCTAACCCAGGAAGCCAAAACATCCCTTGCCGAAGTAGAAGTTGAATTTGAAGATCACAGAAGACGCGCCTTGGAAAGAGAGCAAAAGATTAGCCGACAATTACAGGACGAGATTAATAAGCAAAAAAAGACAAAATAAAAAAAGCTCCTAATGGAGCTTTTTTTATGTCTTGCTAGCGCCTACTTCCCGTTTTTTAAAACGACCTCCCTTAAGAAATAGTTTTAATCCTAAAGGATATTTACTAAATCCAGATATATTGGTTTTAATTTCCGACCACAAAACTATTTTTTAAGAAAAATGGGCGTCCGATCCTTTTTTTTACAGCTCACTTTACCGTGCTTATATCCTGTACCGTAAGATTTTAAACCACCATGACATATTGTTCTTATCCTAATTAAGTTCCAAGTGATGCGTTATACTATCAGGAAGCAACACAAAGCTATAGACAATTCTTATTCCTACTACTAAGTGTTGCCTAAAGATTCGCAAGGTTTCCTTACTTTTGCATGGCTCCTTAATAAAGGAATTGACAAACTGCTTATCCATTAAAAGATGCGAATAGATATCATCACCGTAGTACCAGATATATTAAAAAGTCCGTTCGAGGCTTCCATATTAAAAAGATCTATAGAAAAAAACATTGTTGAAGTCCACGTACACAATTTACGCGACTACACCGACTTAAGTTACAACCAGGTTGACGATTACCAATTTGGAGGTGGTGCAGGGATGGTTTTAATGATAGAACCTATTGATAAATGTATCACAGCCTTAAAAAAGGAGCGCGATTATGACGAGGTAATTTATATGACTCCAGACGGGGTTACCTTAAATCAAAAAATAGCCAATAGTCTATCGTTACTTAATAATATCATTATTTTATGCGGACATTATAAGGGGGTAGACCAAAGGGTTAGGGATCTGTTTATTACTAAAGAGATCTCTATCGGCGATTATGTTTTATCTGGTGGTGAGCTTGGAGCCGCTGTTTTGTGCGACACCATTATTCGACTTATACCAGGAGTATTGAGCAATGAAACTTCGGCCTTAACGGACACCTTCCAGGACAACCTACTTGCCCCTCCCGTATACACAAGGCCTGCAGAATATAAAGGCACCAAAGTACCCGATGTCTTATTAAGCGGAAACTTCCCAAAAATTGAAGAATGGCGTGAAGACGAGGCATATAAACGCACTGAAAGACTGCGCCCCGATCTATTGGAATAAACTTATACTTTTAACTTGTTGGGTGGTAACCAGTGGAAGGTAGCACAAACGATTTCAAAAGACATCCTAAGGCATTGGTAAGGAAATTCCATGCCACCACGTATGGCAATAAGGCCACAAATGTATCGGGAACAACTTTTGCAAGTAAAATCAATTTCAATTCCTTGTTGTTTACAAATAAATAATTACTTTTGCAGTCAATTAAATCAACCTCTGACGAAAATCGTGAAAGTTGGCTTAAGCTAATAATATAATAGTATTATATAATGGAAGATTTATTAAAATTTGTACAAGACGAATTTATTCCTAAAAAGGATTTCCCTAACTTTTCTGCTGGTGACACAATAACTGTTTACTACGAAATTAAGGAAGGTGAAAAAACAAGAACACAGTTTTTTAAAGGTGTTGTTATTCAAAGAAGAGGTCAAGGCGGTACTGAAACTTTTACAATCCGTAAAATGTCAGGAACTGTTGGGGTAGAACGTATTTTCCCTGTAAACATGCCTGCACTTCAAAAAATTGAAGTTAACAAAAGAGGTAAAGTTCGTAGAGCTCGTATTTTCTACTTTAGAGAACTTACTGGTAAAAAAGCAAGAATTAAGGAGATTCGCTCCTAAGCAGCATATTATAGTCGATAAAAAAGCATCTTTTTCATTAAAGATGCTTTTTTTTTATGCCTTAAAATCAGCCTCCAAATAATCTCATAACTAACTGATGTTAAAGTTATTAAAACATTTGGTTATTCGATAAAAGTTTATTACTTTTAATAAAGATCAAAACATAAGGAGTTTATGTTGGTCTTATAAAGTTCACGTTCTTTATTTCATTGTTAAATTCTTTTTGTAGCGCGGAACCATTAGTAAAATGGTAAGCCCTCAAAAAATGATTCGATAGATTACGAAGTGCCTTTTTAGGTACACCGTTGAAAAAAGTCGGACATTTAAACAATGAAAAAGAAACATGGTTTATCGCTTGGTTATAATATGAGAGATAAGTAATGTTTCAAACGTAGAAACAGTCATGCAAATGCAATCAAGGGTTGCCGTTTTGTTATAAAACAGAATAATAAGTTTGTAAACTGTTTCTAGAAAGCCATATCAAGGTATAATCTGCAATGATATGGCTTTTATTTTTTTCCAAAAATCACTTCTTTAGAGCATATCCCTTCAAATGCCTGCATTTTATTCACAAAATAAGGTAATATTAAAACTTTGGCACTTTAATTAGCATTTATAAAATTGTATATTTGTTCCGCTTAAACTTAAAAACTTAGATACAAATGCCAAAAATTTTATATACCAAAACGGACGAAGCTCCTGCATTAGCAACCCAATCTTTTCTCCCCATAGTAAAGGCATTTACGAAGACAGCCGGAATAGAAGTCGAATTAAAAGACATCTCTCTTGCTGGTAGAATTATCGCTACCTTTCCTGAAAACCTTGAGGAGTCACAGAAAATTTCGGACGACTTGGTAGAGTTGGGTAAATTGGCAAAATTGCCCGATACCAACATCATAAAATTACCGAACATTAGTGCCTCTGTACCTCAGTTAAATGAAGCCATAGCTGAAATTCAAAAAAAAGGATACAACATTCCTAGCTACCCTACAGAACCAAAAAACCAGGAAGAAGAATTAATTAAAGCGAAATACGACAAAATAAAAGGTAGTGCAGTAAACCCAGTATTACGTGAAGGAAATTCGGATCGTAGAGCCCCTAGAGCTGTAAAAAACTACGCAAAGAAAAACCCTCACTCTATGGGAGCATGGGAGGCTAGTTCAAAAACCCATGTTGCAACGATGGGACAAGGCGATTTCAAATCCAACGAAAAATCACTAACCCTAGAAGAAGCTACAAACGTATCCGTTGTTCTTACGAAAACTGATGGCGATAAAATTGTTCTAAAAGACAACATCTCCCTATTAGCTGGCGAAATCATCGATAGCACTGTCTTGAGCAAAAACGCTTTATTAGCCTTTTTAGAAGCACAAATTAAAGAAGCAAAAGATCAAGGAGTTTTGTTTTCCTTGCATATGAAGGCTACCATGATGAAGGTTTCCGACCCTATTATTTTTGGTCACGCCGTAAAAGTCTTTTTCGCCGACGTATTTAAAAAATATGAAACAACTTTCGAAAAATTAGGCGTTAATGCCAATGACGGATTAGATAGTTTACTCAACAAAATAAAAGAACTCCCTGAGGCCGAACGTCAGTCTATTGAAGCCGATATTGCAACAGCTATTAAGGAAGGACCAGACATGGCCATGGTTAATTCTGATAAAGGAATCACCAATCTTCATGTACCTAGCGATATTATTATTGATGCTTCTATGCCTGCCATGATCAGAAATTCTGGTCAAATGTGGAATGCAGCTGGAAAATCTCAAGATACCAAGGCGGTTATTCCCGATAGCAGCTATGCAAGTGTGTACACAGAGACCATAAACTTTTGTAAGAAACACGGTGCTTTTGACCCTACCACAATGGGTACCGTTCCTAATGTTGGGCTAATGGCCCAAAAGGCCGAGGAATACGGTTCTCACGATAAAACTTTTGAGATTTCTTCCAAAGGTACAGTAGCCGTTATAGATAAGACTACAGGAGCTACTCTTCTTGAGCACCAAGTAGAAGAAGGTGATATCTGGAGAATGTGCCAAGTGAAAGATGCGCCAATCCAAGACTGGGTAAAACTAGCCGTAACAAGAGCAAGAGCTTCTAAAGATCCAGCGATTTTTTGGTTGGATGAAAACAGAGCTCATGATGCAGAATTGATCAAGAAAGTACAAGCTTACTTGCCTTCTCATGATACTAGTGGCCTGGACATTAAAATTATGTCACCAGAAAAAGCAACTGCTTACACCCTAGAACGCTTGAAGGCTGGAAAAGATACTATTTCTGTTACCGGAAATGTATTGCGTGATTATTTGACAGATCTATTTCCTATCTTAGAAGTTGGGACTAGTGCTAAAATGTTATCCATTGTTCCTTTAATGAATGGAGGAGGTCTTTTTGAAACTGGTGCAGGAGGTTCTGCCCCAAAACATGTAGAGCAATTTTTATCTGAAGGACACCTTAGATGGGATTCTCTTGGAGAATTCTTAGCGTTAGGGGTTTCATTGGAACACCACGGAGAGAAGAATAACAATAAAAAAGCCTTGATATTGGCCGATGCCTTGGATGCAGCGACCGAAAAATTCTTGGACAACGATAAATCGCCGTCCAGAAAAGTAAAGGAATTGGACAATAGAGGAAGTCATTTCTATTTGGCTATGTATTGGGCACAAGCTTTGGCAGCACAAAACAAGGACGAAGAGTTAAAATCCATTTTTACGCCTATCGCTGAAAAGTTAACTAAAAACGAATCCGAAATTTTGGATCAATTAAATAATTCTCAAGGTTCTCCTGTTAATGTTGGAGGCTACTACTTAGCAGATGATGCCCTTGTAGCACAAGCTATGAGACCTAGTGCAACATTAAATACTATTATAGATAACATCTAATAGGATTTTTATAAAGCTTAAAAGGCCTTCTCTGTAGTAGAGAAGGCCTTTTTGCATTTAATAACCCATGGTGCTTTTTATAACTAAAAAATAATGATATTTTTATTTCAAATTATTCTACATGCGGAAGCTCCAAAAAATCTTTATTCTTTCCTTTATAATAAGTGCCTTTCCGTTGTTTTCGCAAGAAAAATTTACTCTTAGCGGCTCTATAATCCAAGCATCGAGCAACGAAACCCTTATTGGCGTTACCATAGCTTTTCCTTCTCTAGGGACTGGTGTCATTACCAATGAATATGGTTTTTATTCTATTACGCTTCCAAAAGGCAGTTACGACATTGTTGTAGGCTCCTTAGGTTTCAAAGAAATAAGGCGTCGAATTGACCTATTTGAAAACAAACAAATGAGTTTTCAGCTTCAAGAAAGTTCGGAACAATTAAAAGAAGTAGTAGTCACCCAGAAAACTGACCAACTGCAGCTCAGAAAACCACAGATGAGTATAAACTCACTTTCTGCCAGTAGTATAAAAAAAATACCGGTAGTTTTTGGAGAATCTGATGTTATTAAATCTATCCTTTTACTTCCTGGAGTTACAAGTGCCGGGGAAGGGGCTTCTGGTTTTAACGTAAGAGGCGGGGCTGCCGATCAAAACTTAATTTTGTTAGATGAGGCCATTATCTTTAACTCTTCACATTTATTTGGGTTCTTTTCCGTTTTCAATCCAGATGCCATTAAAAATATAAAATTATACAAAGGAGGTATCCCTGCCAAATACGGTGGTCGACTATCCTCGGTTTTGGACATCTATCAAAAGGAAGGAAACAGCAAGACTTTTAAAATGAGTGGTGGCATCGGTGCCGTATCGAGCCGATTGTTATTAGAAGGACCTTTAAAACAGGAAAAAGGAGCCTTTCTAATTGGAGGAAGAGCCTCCTATGCGCATTTATTCCTACCGCTTTTTGACAATAAAAACAAGGCTTATTTTTATGATCTAAATACCAAACTAAATTATAAACTAAACGATCATAACAATATTTTACTTTCCGGATACTTCGGAAGGGATGTTTTTAATATTTCAGAAAATTTTATAAATACCTACGGGAACTCGGTTTTTAATTTCCGGTGGAACCACCTTTTTTCCGATCAATTATTTTCAAACCTGTCTTTAATTTATTCTGATTATTTCTATGGACTAGAATTAGATTTTGTCGGATTTAAATGGAATTCGGGCATCCGGAATTTTAATATAAAATACGATTTTAAACATTACCTTTCCAATACTTTTCAACTGAATTATGGGGTGCATAATATTTACCATTATTTTAATCCAGGAGAGATAAAACCCAATAGGGAGAGTTCTGGAATTACTGCCGATAAATTGACCGACAAATACGCGAATGAATTTGGAGCCTATATAGATACCGAACACAGCATTTCGGATAAACTAAGCCTTCAATATGGGCTACGGTGGAGCAATTTTATTCGATTGGGGCAAGATGAGTTATTTATATACGCCAATGACAATCCGGTAATTTTCAATGAAGAATATCAAATCTATGAAAAGGCCACCCCTATCGGGGCAGAGAGTTTTAAAAGAAGTGATCATCTAGCTACTTATAATGCCTTAGAACCTAGAATATCCTTGGCCTATAGCATTAACGACAAAAGCTCCTTTAAGGCAAGCTACAATCACATGGTTCAGTATTTAAGTCTGCTATCCAATACCAGTTCCCCTACCCCACTAGATGTTTGGGCTCCTAGCGGCAGATATGTTAAGCCACAACTATTGGATCAATACGCCATAGGTTATTTTAAAAACTTTAAGGACAGCGAATACAGTATTGAATCTGAAGTTTATTATAAGGACATTAGCAATCGAATAGATTATATAGACGGAGCAGATTTAATAGCCAATGATGCTATAGAACAGGTGTTTTTGAATGGTGAAGCAAGAGCTTACGGGCTAGAAATACTATTCAGAAAGCAAGAAGGCGCCTTCAAAGGATGGCTATCCTATACACTTTCTAAATCAGAACAGAGAACCCCCGGAAGAATTACAAGCGAACCTGGCATCAATGATGGTAAATGGTACGATAGTGCGTATGATAAAACCCATGACATTTCTTTGAATACCTCCTATGAACTGAACAAAAAATGGAGTTTTAACGGTAACTTTATTTTCCAAACCGGACAACCCACCAATTACCCAACTGGTCAGTATCAGTTTAAAAATCTGGTGATTCCTATTTATGGTAATCGCAACGAAACACGATTGCCTAATTATCATCGTTTAGATCTTTCGGCCACTTTAACACCTCGCAAAAATGAGGGAAGAAGATGGAAAACCGAATGGGTTTTTAGTATTTACAATTTATACAATCGTCGCAATGCGGCTTCCATAAATTTTAGCCAAAATGAGGACACTAAAATGAATGAAGCCGTCAGGACCTCTATTTTTGGATTAGTACCATCCGTAACCTATAATTTTAAATTTTAATAAAATGATCAGGAAACTCTTTTTACTGCTTATGGTCAAGGCTTTTTTAGGTTGTGAAGATGTTATCGAGGTGGAGTTGCCCACCAGCGAAACAAAGCTTGTGATAGACGCACATTTTGGCCTGTATTTAAACGAGGACCCCCAAATGATAGATGGTGCCGTGATATTAAGCTTATCTGCTCCTTTTTTTGATAATGAAACACCTCCTGCCAACGGAGCCACTGTTTTCATAACCGATTTGGACCTAAATAGGCGTTATGAGTTTCAAGAAATGGAGAATTCTGGTGTTTATTTCCCTAAAAACAACAATTTCCCTTCCAATGCTCAATCAACTTATGAATTAACGGTAGTGTATGACGGAGATACTTATAAAGGAGAGGCAAACTTAATTCCAAGTGTTCCAATAGACGACATCTCACAAGGTGACGACACCCTTTTTAGTGGTGATGAAACTGAAATTATAGTAAAGTTCACGGATAATAAAGATCGAGAAGACTATTACCTATTTACTTTAGGCGCCAATTTATATTTAACCACCGATGACCGTTTTTACAATGGTGAACAGTTTGTGTTTTCTTATTTTTATAAGGATATCGATCCAGGGAAAGAGATTACCGTAAAGATTAATGGTGTAGATAAACAATTTTACGATTACATGAGAATCCTAATTGAACAAAGTGGGCAAAACGGCGGCGGACCTTTTGAATCTACACCATCCCTCGTTCGTGGTAACATGATCAATACTACTAGGCCTGACAACTTTCCCCTAGGATATTTTTCATTATCGGAAGCCTTTAAAAAATCTTTGGTTATTGAATAAATCCGTTGTTTATCATAAAATCCTATAACAGCCGCTATTTCGATTCAAAAAATAAAATAACGAAACCTGTAAAGCTGTTGCTAGTATGGATATACTTCCTTTCGCCTCCCCTATACCTCTATGTCCCTAAATTCATTGCACAATATTCCTTCCTAAATCAGCTGTCCATTTCACCTTTAAAATAGTCATATATTTTTTCCGTCAATAATTTAGCGGCATTGTCCATACTATATTGTACAGAATAATTAGAATCCATAATTTCCAAAACCTCGGTCAAACCTTTATTTTTTAAAAGACTGGGATCAATGTCCAATTTCCCACATACTGCAACGACCGGAATCTGATATTCTTGCCCAATTTCCATTACTCCCTTTATCAGTTTTCCATGAAGCGTTTGTTTATCTATCTTGCCTTCTCCAGTAATGATGTAGTCAATTTTTGTTTCTTCTAACAAGTTTGACACTTCTGCCATTTGAAAAAGAAAGTTAATACCACTGATAAATTCGGCATTAAAAAATGCCTTTAACCCATATGCAGTACCTCCTGCAGCCCCTGTACCAGGAAGTAAAGCATCGTCTGTACCGAAGGTGTTTCTAACAATACTAGATAAATGCTGTAATCCATCGTCTAAAGCTTTTATTTCAGCGCTATCGGCCCCTTTTTGTTTGGCATAGACGTAAGCCGCGCCCTTCGCCCCAAACAACGGATTACTGACATCGTTGACGGCGATAAAGGATACTCCTTGGCAAGGAAAATTCCCTTCAACGCGCTCTATACGGGAAATATGGACCAGGTTTTTACCTATAGCCCTCAATTCATTCCCGTTTGAATCTAGAAATCGATAGCCCAAAACACTGGCTATTCCCATTCCTCCATCATTGGTGGCACTACCCCCCAAGCCTATTACAATCTGTTTGGCCCCCTTCATAATAGCATCTTTTATCTGGATTCCCGTGCCTTTTGTTGAAGTTTCCATGACATTTAGTTCAGAAGAAGAAAGCAGCGCTATGCCAGAAGCTTTGGCCAATTCTATATAAGCCGTTTTAGTTGTTTTGTCATATAAGTAATAAGCCCGTATTGGTCTGCCCAATGGATCAATAGTCTCCACTTCTACCTTATCTAGATCCTTATAATTGTTAACTGTATCTAAAAATCCATCTCCTCCATCGGATGCCAATACCGAAAAGATTTCTGTTTTTGGTGCCATTCGAAGAATGCCTTTGGAGAGGGCTAGAATAACTTCTTCTGCCCTTAGGGAACCTTTAAACTTATCGGGAATCAATAAAACTTTCATAAAAAAGTAATTATTATGCTATAATGACCATAAATTAATGAAATACTTTTAAGAACCATTCCCTTATCAAATAATAAAGTCTTTCATTATTTCGATGCCATTCATTATTCAAAATATCAAACACAACATTACCCATTTAGGTCTGCTAATGTTACGCATTATTAGTATTTTTGGGTGATCCCATAATGGTGTCATCATACCGACAAACCCAATTCAATTTCATTGCTTCTTTTTATAGTAGGCACAAGAATTAGGAATTGTCATACCCGCAGGTATAAATGTATGATCATGTATGATTTTTAAATAATAAGATGAGAACAGACAAGGCTTTACTATTAAAAGGCGTTAAATATATTGCCTATACTATAGCGTTAATGTTTACGGCACCAGTGGTCATTTACCAGGCTTTTAAAAACGAGGAACACCCTTTGTACTGGCCTGTATTAATTACCGGTCTTTTGTTGGCTATCGCAGCCATTAGTTTTGGTTTCTATAGTATTAAGACTATTATGGATGCTCTTTTCAACAAAAAGAAATAACCCTTATTTTTCAAAAACAGTAGTATGATTTTATTTATAGACATGGACGAAGTGTTCGCGGACGCCTACAACGCCCATATTGAACTTTATAATAAAGCATTTTCAGAAAACTTGAAAGCAGAAGATTGTTTAGGCCGCGAAGTATGGCAATGCGTACCCAAACATCATCAGGACAGTATTAGGAAACATGCTTTTACCGATGGTTTTTTTAGCAATCTAAGACCTATCAAAGACAGTCAGGAAGTCATTAAAGAATTAACCGAGAAATACGAAGTTTACGTTGCCTCGGCGGCCATGGAGTACCCTAACTCCTTACGAGAAAAAAGCGATTGGTTAGATCTACATTTCCCGTTCATACATTGGAAAAACCGTATTCTATGTGGCAATAAACACATTCTTTCTGGTGATATATTAATCGATGACCGCGCTTACAACCTTGAAAATTTTAAGGGTCGAAAGATTTTATTTACCTCTCCTCACAATGTACATACCGAAGGATACGAACGCGCAAACAACTGGCGTGAAGTAGCAGGTCTTTTGCTATAATTCTTTTGATATAGCCTATTAAGCCGATTTGGTAATTTCCTCAGAGAACGAAATTAGTGTTAAATCTCAGGAAGCTCCCCTAAAAAAACCATGTTTTCACAGATCATATTGGAATAGCCCAAAGTTAATTTTTTGGGCGTTCCCTCCTTCGTCGGTCGGGCTCTTCGCTGTATCCCTTGCGCCGCTGCGGGGATGCCGCTGCGATCCCTAACGCGGGAAACAATTAACAATAACCAATTAGCAGTAAACACTGTAAAAAATGTACCAATTAATTAATGTAACAATGTAAAATGAAATAATTCTGGAATTCGGGAATTTGAAAATGAGTTGATTTAATTGCTGCGTAATGTAATAGTGTAACAATTTGTTGAATTACAAAGGAATTGACCGC
This sequence comes from Arenibacter sp. 6A1, assembly GCF_012272855.1. Classification (GTDB taxonomy): domain Bacteria; phylum Bacteroidota; class Bacteroidia; order Flavobacteriales; family Flavobacteriaceae; genus Arenibacter. The sequence goes on from NZ_JAAXCQ010000004.1 coordinate 298,005, forward strand.
TAGTGCGAGTGTCACGCTTGTACCGAGTAGCATAAGAAGCTGTATTTAATAAAACGGAACTGGCCTAAAGGGTGTATAGGAACATAAAAAGAAATGTCCTAGAAGCAGGATTTGGCGGTATGATTATTTTGGATAGGAATGGCCCTCAAAGTCGGGAGACTTTGCGGATCTACTTTGCGGAACTACTTTGCGGAAGGGCAAAAAAAAAGTCCCTTCATTTTCATGAAGGGACTCTTAAAAAAAGGCGGCGG
>NZ_JAAXCQ010000052.1 GCF_012272855.1 Arenibacter sp. 6A1
TTATTGACGATGCTATCATTGAGCCTAGCGAGGCCTTTACCGTAGAGCTATCGAACATTCAATCGAACTTGGGAATAGGGTTTGTTGATGGAAACACTACCAACACCGCTACCGGGAACATTCTGGATGATGATGCTGTAGGAGGAACCGGAATTGCCTTCACCAATACCAATGTAACGGTGACAGAGGGAACTGATGCCTTTGCCATATTCGAGGTGACCTTGACCGGAGATATTTCGGAAAATGTTAGCGTGGACTATACCACGATCGATGGTACTGCTATAGATCCAAGTGATTACTTGACGACTGCCAGCACCATCACCTTCACTCCGACGATCAAGTCCTATGAAATTCAGGTGCCGATTATTGACGATGCTATCATAGAGCCTAGCGAGGCCTTTACCGTAGAGCTATCGAACATTCAATCGAATCTGGGAATAGGGTTTGTTGATGGAAATACCACCAACACCGCTACTGGAAATATCCTGGATGATGATGCTGTAGGAGGAACCGGAATTGCCTTCACCAATACCAATGTGACGGTAACAGAAGGAACAGATGCCTTTGCCATATTCGAGGTGACCTTGACTGGAGATATTTCGGAAAATGTTAGCGTGGACTATACCACGATCGATGGTACCGCTGTAGATCCTAGTGATTACTTGACTACTGCCAGCACCATCACCTTTACCCCGACGATCAAATCCTACGAAATTCAGGTGCCGATTATTGACGATGCTATCATTGAGCCTAGCGAGGCCTTTACCGTAGAGCTATCGAACATACAATCGAATCTGGGAATAGGGTTTGTTGATGGGAACTCCACCAACACCGCTACTGGGAATATTCTGGATGATGATGCTGTAGGGGGAACCGGAATTGCATTCACCAATACCAATGTAACGGTGACAGAGGGAACCGATGCTTTCGCTATATTCGAAGTGACCTTGACCGGAGATATATCAGAAAATGTTAGCGTGGACTATACCACGATCGATGGTACCGCTGTAGATCCTAGTGATTACTTGACTACTACTAGCACCATCACCTTTACCCCGACGATCAAATCC
>NZ_JAAXCQ010000053.1 GCF_012272855.1 Arenibacter sp. 6A1
CCATTACCATCAATTTTACCGGTAGCATTCAATTCTAATGCTGCAAATTCTGCCCCTTTAATAAGTGCTGGTTTCCATTCGCCCAACAGCGTCCCGAATTTTTTATACTGCTCGTACTTTTCCGGGAAGTACAATGGTAGGGAGAACTGATGACGGTTCACTACGGTAATCGCCTTAAAATCGGATAGTTTGTCTACTAATACCGGCTTGGAATATACCTGATCATAGGTGTTAGGTTTAAGGCCATTTGTCGTGTAAGTAATATATCCCTTGTTCACAACATTTTCTAAGGCCACCTCTATGCTACCATCAATTTCTTTTGTCGCTACCAGTTTGGGTTGTGGTACTCTATAACCATAACCGGCTTCATCGTACCTATTGTAGTGCTGGCGCATTCTTTCCTCAAAATCGGACCAGTCCTTAAGGTTTTTATCTGTCCATCCAACCTCTGCCAAAGCCGCCATCCTCGGAAAGGTCAGGTAATCAAAATACTTCTCCGATCGGTTTTCATTTATAGGCAGTATTTCCTGTAAAATGGTGCCATGAATAAACTGATCTGACCAAAGGGTAGCGTGAACTCCCAAAACCTGAGACTGGAACTCCTCCTTCAGTCCTTCTACCATAGGGTCCATCCCGTATACTTTTTCCAGACTAATTGGAGATAACCAGGTAGCTGCTTTCACCTCTCCTGGGATACTGCTTTCGGCGACATCAAAATAGGCATGACTCGATAGTGCCATCACCATATCGTGTCCAGCCTGAGTACCCAAAATAGCCTTTTTCTTATTGTGCCAAACCATACCCACGGCCTTATCGTCTAACCCTCTTTCGATGATCTCGTCCCAGCCAACAATCGTTTTTCCGCTTTTCTTTAGTATTTTCTGAATGCGATTGGTAAAATACACCTGTAGATCTCCATCCTTCTCCAATCCAAGAGCTGCTTTTCGTTTTTGGCAATGTACACATTCTGCCCATCGATCGTACCGAGCTTCATCGCCTCCGACATGGATATACTTACTAGGAAAAAGTGCTATAACTTC
>NZ_JAAXCQ010000054.1 GCF_012272855.1 Arenibacter sp. 6A1
GATAAAGGCGAAACCGGAGCTACCGGCGCAACAGGTGCCGATGGAAAAGATGGAATTGACGGTGCTACTGGAGCCACGGGTGCAACAGGTGAACAAGGAATCCAAGGTGAAACCGGGGCAACTGGTCCAACTGGTGCCACAGGAGAACAAGGTATTCAAGGCGAGACCGGAGCAACTGGGGCTACAGGTGAACAAGGTATTCAAGGCGAAACCGGAGCTACCGGCGCAACAGGTGCCGATGGAAAAGATGGAATTGACGGTGCTACTGGAGCCACGGGTGCTACCGGTGCGACTGGAACACAGGGCGAACAAGGAATTCAAGGCGAGACCGGAGCAACTGGCGCCACAGGTGATCAAGGTATGCAAGGTGAGACTGGAGCTACTGGTGCCAAAGGAGAACAAGGAATTCAAGGCGAAACCGGAGAAACCGGGGCTACTGGTGCAACAGGGGAACAAGGTATACAAGGAGATAAAGGTGATACTGGGGCCAAAGGGGATCAAGGAATTCAAGGTGAAACTGGAGCTACCGGGGCTACTGGTGAACAAGGAGAAACAGGAGCCACGGGTGCAACAGGTGAACAAGGAATCCAAGGAGAAACCGGAGCAACTGGCGAACAAGGTATCCAAGGTGAAACCGGGGCAACTGGTCCAACTGGTGCCACAGGAGAACAAGGTATTCAAGGCGAGACCGGAGCAACTGGCGCCACAGGTGATCAAGGTATGCAAGGTGAGACTGGAGCTACTGGTGCCAAAGGAGAACAAGGTATCCAAGGAGAAACCGGAGCCACGGGGGCAACAGGTGAACAAGGTATCAAAGGTGAGACCGGAGCTACTGGAGCAACAGGCGAACAAGGTATTCAAGGTGAGACCGGAGCTACGGGGGCGACTGGAGAACAAGGTATTCAAGGAGAAACAGGAGCTA
>NZ_JAAXCQ010000055.1 GCF_012272855.1 Arenibacter sp. 6A1
ATGATGCCAAATACAATACCGCAGTCGGTTGCGCAGCCATTCTTCCAGCTTTTTGAGCTTGGCCTGAATAGATGCCGGCTTAAAGTAATTAATCCACCCTCGTACCAACAGATTGATGCGTGAAATACGTTCTTCAAAACTGGCGGGTATCGTCTTTTTGGTCAGGTATTTAAGTTTTGTTTCAAATTCCTTCCACTTCGACGGTACGGCCACCAGCTGATATTTTCCTTTTTCCCCTTTCTTATAGGTTGGTACAAAACCGAACCCTAATACTTGAAAATCCAAAGGTTTGCGTATGCCACTTTTCTTTCTGTTTATTGGCAATCGGAGCTTGTCGCGCAGAAACTTGTAGATGCTGTTACCTACCCTTTTCGCTGACTTTTTACTTCTGACATAGATACTGAAATCATCAGCATATCTAATATAACGATGTCCGCGCTTTTCCAGTTCCTTATCCAGCTCATTAAGCAGGATATTGGAAAGCAACGGACTTAGAGGCGAACCTTGTGGGACACCCTTTTTGCGCTTGTGTAGTTTGCCGCTGATTAGTATCGATGCCCTAAGAAATGAGCGTAACAGCTTCATCGTGGGTCTACATTTCACCTTTTTATATATCAGTTCCAAGAGGACATAGTGTTCCACCTCGTCAAAGAAGCTCTTTAAATCGATGTCTATTATGCACTGGTACCCTGAATTAATATTCTTTAGGCTTTGTGCGACCGCTTGATGGGCGTTACGTTGTGGTCTGAACCCGTAACTGTGCTTGTGAAAGTCCGTCTCAAATATGGGTTGCAGTACTTGGTGTAGTGCTTGTTGAAACACCCTGTCGACAACGGTGGGAATGCCAAGCATCCGTTTCTTGCCGTTGCTCTT
>NZ_JAAXCQ010000056.1 GCF_012272855.1 Arenibacter sp. 6A1
GCAATTCCGGTTCCCCCTACAGCATCATCATCCAGAATATTCCCAGTAGCGGTGTTGGTGGTGTTTCCATCAACAAACCCAATTCCCAGGTTCGATTGTATGTTGGACAATTCTACGGTAAAGGCCTCGCTAGGCTCTATGATAGCATCGTCAATAATCGGCACCTGAATTTCGTAGGACTTGATCGTCGGGGTAAAGGTGATGGTGCTCGTAGTAGTCAAGTAATCACTAGGATCTACAGCGGTACCATCGATCGTGGTATAGTCCACGCTAACGTTTTCTGATATATCCCCGGTCAAGGTCACCTCGAATATGGCAAAGGCATCAGTTCCCTCTGTCACCGTTACATTGGTATTGGTGAAGGCAATTCCGGTTCCTCCTACAGCATCATCATCCAGAATATTCCCAGTAGCGGTGTTGGTAGTGTTTCCATCAACAAACCCAATTCCCAGGTTCGATTGTATGTTGGATAGCTCTACGGTAAAGGCCTCGCTAGGCTCAATGATAGCATCGTCAATAATCGGCACCTGAATTTCGTAGGATTTGATCGTCGGGGTAAAGGTGATGGTGCTGGCAGTCGTCAAGTAATCACTAGGATCCACGGCAGTACCATCGATCGTGGTATAGTCCACGGTAACATCTTCTGAAATATCCCCGGTCAAGGTCACCTCGAATATAGCAAAGGCATCGGTACCTTCTGTCACCGTTACATTGGTATTGGTGAAGGCAATTCCGGTTCCCCCTATAGCATCATCATCCAGAATGTTCCCAGTAGCGGTGTTGGTGGTGTTTCCATCAACAAACCCAATTCCCAGGTTCGATTGTATATTGGACAATTCTACGGTAAAGGCCTCGCTAGGCTCAATGATAGC
>NZ_JAAXCQ010000057.1 GCF_012272855.1 Arenibacter sp. 6A1
TTAAAGACATCTTCTAGAAAATCGAAGGTTGTCTCCTTACCCACACAGTACAATTCTCCACTAATAGAGTGTTGTGTCTGTACTACTTGCGGAGCTCCGGTACAAGACAAATGCGGGTACGCGGCAATAGCCGGCAAGGTGTGGGCCGGAATTTCGATTTCAGGGATCACCTCTATATTTCGCAAAGCAGCATAGGCTACAATTTCCTTTATTTCCTCTTGCGTGTAATACCCCCCGGTTCTTTCGTGTCCCTCGCCCCTAAATCCGCCAACGGAAGTTAACTTGGGATACTTCTTAATTTCTATTCGCCATCCGGCATCGTCTATCAAATGAAGATGTAGTACATTCATCTTGTACATCGCCATCATATCTACCAATTGCTTTACATAAGACACCTCATAAAAATAACGGCTTACATCTAGCATCATTCCACGCCAAGGATATGCCGGTTCGTCCTCTACATAAGCACCTTCTATCGCCCAATCCACATCTTTTTGTCTTCTTGAATTGAATATTTTTACGGGAAGCATTTGTCTTAGCGTCTGAATTCCGTTGAAAACACCAGCCTCACTATTGCCAATAATTTGAATGTTTTTGGCAGTCACCATAAGTCGGTAGCCTTCTTTTTTATCGACTTGAGGATCTATAGAAAGTTGAATGCTGTTTTTTTTGGATTTATTTGATGAGGATAGTTCAAAATCCCATCCGGTAGCTGGGGAAAGGGTTTCTCCCAAATAAACTGCCAGGGCTTCCAAGCCATCATTGTACTGTATTTTTGTTGATGGGTGTAGTAAAAA
>NZ_JAAXCQ010000058.1 GCF_012272855.1 Arenibacter sp. 6A1
TAGCTCCTGTTTCTCCTTGAATACCTTGTTCTCCAGTCGCCCCCGTAGCTCCGGTCTCACCTTGAATACCTTGTTCGCCTGTTGCTCCAGTAGCTCCGGTCTCACCTGTGATACCTTGTTCTCCTGTTGCCCCGGTAGCTCCTTGGATTCCTTGTTCACCTGTTGCACCCGTGGCTCCTGTTTCTCCTTGTTCACCAGTAGCCCCGGTAGCTCCCGTTTCACCTTGAATACCTTGATCACCTGTAGCCCCAGTTGCTCCGGTCTCACCTTGGATTCCTTGTTCCCCTGTGGCTCCAGTTGCTCCGGTCTCACCTTTGATACCTTGTTCTCCTGTTGCCCCGGTAGCTCCTGTTTCTCCTTGAATACCTTGTTCTCCAGTCGCCCCCGTAGCTCCGGTTTCACCTTGAATTCCTTGATCCCCTTTGGCCCCAGTATCACCTTTATCTCCTTGTATACCTTGTTCCCCTGTTGCACCAGTTGGACCAGTTGCCCCGGTTTCACCTTGGATACCTTGTTCGCCAGTTGCTCCAGTGGCCCCGGTCTCTCCTTGGATTCCTTGTTCACCTGTTGCACCCGTGGCACCAGTAACTCCGGTCTCACCTTGAACACCTTGTTCCCCTGTCGCCCCCGTAGC
>NZ_JAAXCQ010000059.1 GCF_012272855.1 Arenibacter sp. 6A1
CCAGTTGCTCCGGTCTCGCCTTGAATTCCTTGTTCGCCCTGTGCTCCAGTGGCTCCGGTCTCGCCTTGAATCCCTTGTTCTCCTGTGGCACCAGTTGGACCAGTTGCCCCGGTTTCACCTTGGATACCTTGTTCGCCAGTTGCTCCGGTTTCTCCTTGTGGTCCAACTGCCCCAGTATCTCCTTTTACACCTTGTTCTCCAGTCGCACCGGTAGCACCCGTGGCTCCAGTAGCACCGTCAATTCCATCTTTTCCATCGGCACCTGTTGCGCCGGTAGCTCCGGTTTCGCCTTTATCTCCTTGTTCTCCTGTTGCACCTGTCGCACCAGTTGCCCCGGTTTCACCTTGAATACCTTGTTCACCTGTAGCCCCAGTTGCTCCTGTTTCTCCTTGAATACCTTGATCACCTGTAGCCCCAGTTGCTCCGGTCTCACCTTTGATACCTTGTTCACCAGTAGCCCCGGTAGCTCCGGTTTCACCTTGATTACCTTTTTCTCCAGTGGCCCCGGTAGCTCCTGTTTCTCCTTGTATACCTTGTTCGCCCTGTGCTCCAGTAGCTCCGGTCTCACC
>NZ_JAAXCQ010000060.1 GCF_012272855.1 Arenibacter sp. 6A1
CCCGGTTTCACCTTGAATACCTTGTTCTCCAGTGGCACCCGTGGCTCCTGTTTCACCTTGTTCTCCCTGTGCTCCAGTTTCTCCCTGGATTCCTCGTTCACCTGTTGCCCCAGTGGCCCCGGTTTCTCCTTGGATACCTTGTTCTCCAGTTGCCCCAGTAGCTCCGGTTTCACCTTGAATACCTTGATCACCTGTGGCGCCAGTAGCTCCGGTCTCACCTTGAATACCTTGTTCGCCCTGTGCTCCAGTCTCACCTTTATCTCCTTGTATACCTTGTTCACCTGTTGCTCCAGTAGCTCCGGTCTCACCTTGAATGCCTTGTTCGCCTGTTGCACCCGTGGCTCCGGTTTCACCTTGAATACCTTGTTCTCCTGTTGCACCAGTAGCTCCAGTTTCACCTTGAATACCTTGTTCTCCTGTGGCACCAGTAGCTCCGGTTTCGCCTTGAACACCTTGTTCTCCTGTGGCTCCAGTTGCTCCGGTCTCGCCTTGAATTCCTTGTTCTCCTTTGGC
>NZ_JAAXCQ010000005.1 GCF_012272855.1 Arenibacter sp. 6A1
GAACTTTTTATTCTTTTCTTCTTCGCCCTGTCTCCCAAAGCGGCTGCAAATGTACAGCTTCTTTTTTATCCGGCAAGCTTTTTTGAAAAAATTAAATTCTTTCTTTTTGGCCCGGCCGATAATGGAAACAAAACTCAATGAACATGGCGCTCTTAACGCCTTTTCCGTTTGCGCGGCACTGCCTCGCTAGCGGACGGCAAAGGTACGCCACTTTCTAAAACTGGCAAGGTTTTTTTTGAAAGATTTTATGATTATTTTCAGAAACACTTTTAACCTATTTGTTTTCAGTTATTTACACACCTAAGCTGCTTGAAAGTCAAAAATTGATCAGCAATAAACAATGACTTTCGTTATTAATTAGCTTCTCGTTCGCTCCGCGAAGTCTCACGACTTCACGGCATACACCATTTTGAACCTTCCACTATAATGCACCCGCTCCGCAAAGTCGGGAGACTTTGCGGAACAGGCCATTTGTTTACTGTTAGTTGTAAAAAGCGTTAGGGATTGCAGCGGCATCCTTTTTTAGAGGGCCACAGGACCTTTAAAAAAGATATAGCGGAAAGCCCGCCCCTTAGAGGAACGCCCAAAACATACTTAAAAACAAAGTATAATCGCCATGGCACCTACAAAAGGAACCTCAACAAACCATTTTTAGCCCTCCCTTATAACCTCTATGAAAAGAAATTCCAGACCAAGCCAAAGCGAATTACGAAATCGCGGTACGGATAGTTAGGCGCGGCATAATATTTTTTGGGAGAGAAAAGAGAGTTGAAGTGCTCTGCCTTTAAAAATATCCTGGTTTGCTGCACCCGGGCATTTATAAAAAAATCTAACATTGGAAAACCTCCTAATTCCTCCTTGTCCTGAATAAAAAACTCACCCAACACCGGATTATAAGCATCCATATTATAGGCCGTAAAATACTTAAGCGTTATGCCGGTCTGCAAGTACATGGCCTTTTTAAACACATCATTGGAGTAATATAGCGTGTTTCTGGTAACCAATTCCGGAAGGTTTAACACCGCATTGTTCTGGGTTACGTTTTGATACATCACCGTATTATTCAAGGCAAAATTCTTCCACTTAAACTCCTTTGCATACTTAAGCTTTAAAAGATCGACACTAGAATTTTCCTGAAAAGGCTTTACAAATGCTTGTTCCGCACCTTCTACGATAGCCTGATTTGGGTCGGAAGCAAAGTAGGTATAATTGTCCATGGCAGTGTACTTGGCCATAATATTACCCCATACTTTTGCCCGCAAATTAAATTCCAGGCTCTGTATGTCTTGCTTTTTAAAGTCGTCTGTATGCTGCCAATTGTAGTTGCTATATTCACTTTGATACAACAAGAAGTTATAATCGGGCATCTTGGAAGAGGAATGAATCGAAACGTCTACCTCATTGTTCTTATTGATCTTATACCCTACAGCAGCATCGAGCAGACTCCCTGTTAAGGCTCCGGAAACAGCAGTTTTAAATTTTCCGTCAATACGCAGGTTACCTATCTTTTTATGGTATATACCCCCTATCGCAACCTCATCTCCTTTAAGCTGACTTTGTATAAGCTGCTCCGGGGTTTGCACTACAGAATTAAAGAAGTAGTTATACTGGTAGAGATCCACAAATGCGGTTACCACCCCTAGGGTGTTATTCTGAAACTGACCATTTAGCTGGTTATACATGGTCTTTAAAGTAGCCTTATCGTTTATAACCGATAAAAAGCTTTCTCCAAAATACCTGTTCCCTTGGGCTTGTTTAAACTGGTAGAATTTAGTCTCATAATTAAACTCGTGCCCTAGGCTCAGCGCCGTTTTTCTTGTCTTGGCCGAATCTGACTTCTTCCCGAACAATTGGTATTGATGATCTAGAAAATACCGTTTCCCCAACACCCTATTATTGGCATTGGAAAATAGAACATCCAATCTAGAGCGATCCTTAAATTCTGGATCTTCGGATTCGAATTGCAATTCTTTGTTGGCCAAGCCACCGTTTTCTTCGGTAATTGCATTTTGGGCTGCCATATGCATCCTAAGCCTGTAGCGGTTATTCTTGGTCAGGTAATTAGAAGTCATCTTAAAATTACCGGACTCTGCCTGATTTGCCTGATATTTCCCCAAGGACCTAAAACCCTTATAGGCAATAGAAAAATTTAATCTTTTAGAGGTATTAAAAGCCAAGAGCGCATCGAGCAACTGCCCCTGCTCAAAGGTGGTTTTAAACATAAGATCGGTCATAGGGGTAGCGACATTATAATAGTCGATCTCATATGCCTCTAGGTAATTAAAATGTTTGGCTTTTGCCCCTATCCCAGGGTAGTTCGTTTTTTGGTCAAAATTAGCACCCAACCTATTATAAGGTTGACCGACATTGGAAAATGGCATTAGCTCAAAATCGTCCCGTCTTAAAAAATTGTATTTATATTCTTTTTGAATAGAAATAGTAGTATCCAAAAAGGTAGTATCTCTTTGATAGTTTATAATCTTATAATCCTTGATCGTAATTTCCTGGACATTCGGCTTTCCTTTTTGTTTAGACGGCAAATTTCGCCTGTTTTTCTCCATAGGCGAAGCCTCCAACTTTTTTGGGGCTGCAATCGAATCTTCTTGTGCCATAACGGCCTGACCAAAAAACACTATAAAAAGCGTCAATAAATATCTCATTGTACAAACTTACGAAGGCAAAGTTACTTTTTTTGTCCTTAACGGAATGTAAAAGTTTAAAAAACAGCTTCACATTTCCTTGCTAAAATAAGGATTCCCCTTAAAGGATTTCCAAAATTCCACACTTCCTAAAACTCATATGTCAAGACTCCCTTCTTTCCACCCCTCCCAACCCCATAAAAAAAGGCCTGCAAAGATTTTCTTTACAGGCCTTTTTAAAATATGACTTTAAAAACTATAGTTTTAATTTAAATCCCAAAACAATTTAGTTTCCGCTTCGTCACCACCTATAGCGGTAGAAGCCGATGTATAATTAGTACCGTTAAGGGTTTGCTCTACGATAGGATAGGTATATCTATTAGGGAAGCCGGATACGGCTTCCGCTGGCGTTGCCATTACTGGGTAGTCTAATAACCTTATAGACGTCCAAGCTTCCAATCCCCTATTATAAAGAGCGATCCATTTCTGAGTACCGATCACCTCTTTCCAAGGCGTAGTTGCCGTACTAGCTGCGATAGCCGAATCGTAATCGACATGCGCCAAGGCCAAATAATCTGCTGTTTCCGCGGCATTTCCGCCCCAGTATTCTATGGAAGCTGTGATTCCCATATCATAATGTTCTTTCGCGGTACCTCCTACTGCAAAACCTCTCTCTACAGCCTCTGCCAATAAAAACTCCACTTCGGCATAATCCATTATAACTCCTGGCTCCGTAGCCGCTTCTACCCTAGGTGCCACTTGGCTATGAGAAGAAAAATTTGCCGTATTACCAATTTCACCGCCAAAATAAACAACTTCTTCAACCGATGGATCTGCATCGATATTGGGAGCGAAATAATACTTCAACCTAGGATCAGTACTGGTTACAGATCCTGGCACTACCGTACGGTTGTCTTCTTCATTAATAACTCCATCATCATTGGAATCTTCCAAATACTCATAACTTCTTGGCTGCATAATATCTACTATGGTTGTTGCCGCCACAAAATCGTGTCTCCCGCTTAAAACCAAATTGTCGTGTATTGGGTTTGTATTCGGGTCGGCCGATAAATACGCATAGGTAGCGTTGTCATCGTTACTCGCCAATACTCCAGAAAGCACAGCGCTTTCTACCGTAGTCTTTGCAAAGGAATTGTCTACATCCGACAATAAAATCCCCATTCTAAGTTTTAAGGAATTGGCAAACTTTTTCCACTGAGTAACATTGCCATTATATATCCTGTCTTCTCTCCCAAAACTCCCTACAGACTCATCCAAACCATTGATTGCAATGGTCAACCTTTCGATTAGATCCTTGTAAACGGTTAAGCCGTCGTCATATTTAGGCGTCAGGATATCGATATTCAAGGCTTCAGAATAAGGAACATCGCCAAAAGTCTCTACCAATACACTATAAGCATACACCTTTAAAATTTCTATTACCAATAGCTTGTTTGGTTTTTGAACCTCTAATTCTGGCAGATAGGTGGTAGCCGCTATATTTATTTCGGCTTCGTTCAAATCTTTAAGCACATCCTTATACAAAACATCCCATTGTGTTTGCGGAATGTTTCTCGTTACCTGATCATAGTTACTTTCATCGGTATAGGTTGTTTCCTGTAAAAACTGCGCCCACAACTTGGTATTGTTGTTGTTCACATTCAAATCGACGATTTGATCTACAAGACTCTTTTGTGCCCCTGTAAACAGACTCTCCCCAGGAACAGTAGACGGATCCTTAATGTTCTCATTTAAACCTTCGAGGTTATCAGAACACGAAGCGAGCATTACCGCTGTCATCAATATTAATATTTTCTTCATCTTATATCTTTTTTAAAATTGTATTTTAACATTAAAACCTATATCTCTGGTCGTTGGTAAAGGACTCACCGAGTACCCTTGTAAATTACCAGCTCCCAATCCTCCTTCTGGATCTTCATGAGGAATATTTTTATCAATGATCCATAGGTTAGAACCAACAAGACTTAAAGAAACATTCGTTAAAAAAGTATCTTCAATTATTTTTTTAGGCAAATTGTAAGCAATGGCCACCTCTCTTAGTTTTACATATCCAGCATCGTACACAAATGCTTTGTTTGGCAACCCTCTACGATAACCAAAGGCCCCAAACCTGTCTGCCTGAATACGTGTAGTATTAGGAGACCCGTCTGCATTTACACCTGGATTAATAAATCCACCTCCATCAGAAAGTGTATTTCTTACTGGATTTCCAAGATCATTGATAAAAGCAGTCTCGGCATACAAACCGGTGGCTCTACCATAATACTGGTCTAGAGAGAAGATACTTCCTCCTTTTTGAATATCGATCAAAAAGCTAAGCGATAGGTTTTTGTAGTTAAAGCTATTAGAGATACCCATTAACCAATCTGGGTTAGAATCGCCAATAACATTATTGGAACTAGAAGTCTTCACGTATTCGCCATTGGCGGCATTTACCACTGGTTCTCCGTTCAAATAAGTATAGTCTGTCCCTTGGATAACACCGTAAGGTTCTCCAACGGTGGCATTAATGGTAACACCGCCCTGAAAAGATCCTAGCTGAAGGTTTTCGATACCTTCTTCCAAAGAAATAACTTCGTTTCTATTTCTAGTCCAGTTAAGGTTTACGTTCCATCTAAAATCATCGGTTTTCACAGGCATCCCCATTAAGGAAACCTCAAGACCTTTATTTTCTATTTCCCCAGCATTCAACACTTTTTCCGTATACCCTGTTGCCGTTGAAACTGGCACTCCAAATATTTGATCTACAGAATTGGTTTTATAGTATGCAAAATCGAATCCTAACCTATTTTGAAAAAACTTCATTTCTAAACCAGCCTCAAAACTTTGGGTTCTCTCTGGTTTTAATGCTGGATTCTTTTTTCTGTTACCAACAGAAGTGTTCGGTGTTCCGATCGGCGTATTTACGATATAACTATCATAAAGAAAATCGAATGGCGCACTATTTCCTACCTCAGCATAGTTTAAGCGCAACTTACCAAATGACAAAGCGGGGGCATCAACAATGCTCGAGAACACAAAACTACCGGCAACAGAAGGATAATAGAAAACACTATTATCTTCAGGAAGCGTAGAGGAATGGTCTCTTCTAATGGTAGCATCTAAATACAACATATTATTATACCCTAAAGAAGCACTGGCAAAAACACCATCAACGCCAACTTTCTCGTCGCGCTCTACAGGCAATGGAAGCGGACCTACACTATTTTGTAGGGAATATAATTTAGGAACACTCAAACCACCACTGGTAGACGAATAAATAGATTGGTATTCGCTACGTCTAATATTGGTTCCCAAGATTCCTTTCAGGTTAAACTTTTCGCTTAGGTCCTTATTAAAGTTAAGGGTCAGGTCATAATTCGTTTCTGTATTGTCAATGTTTCTTCTAGCATAACCGGCATCAACATTTCCTCTACTTACTCCAAAACTACTCGCTACACTCCCATTGGCCCTTCTTTCTTCTTGCAGCTCAGAATACGTATCTGTAGCTACCCTAGCCATAACGCTTAACCAATCTGTCACCTCATAATTTAAGGATACATTCCCGATAAAACGACCTCTCGAATCATTCTGATAGTTTTCATATCTAGTCCAATAAGGGTTGTCCCAGAAAATAGGAACTGATCCCGCCTCCGAAGTCGCTGGGTTCCAAGTGACATTCCTACCAGTAATTCTATAGATATCTTCCAAATCCTTTAAATCTACGTTCGTTTGCCACCACTGCTTAAACATCCCAACGATGTTATCACCATATCCGGTGGAGTTTCTACCCAAGCCACTAGTTTTAATATAATTTGCGTACCCTGTTACGGTAAACTTATCGTTAAGCTTCATGGTACCGCTCATTGAAAAGTTGTGCTTCTTAATAGAACTATTCGGCATCAACCCTTTTTGATCAAACTGAGTGTAGTTCATTCTATAGGAACCAGCATCGGAAGCCTTTTCCATAGAAACAGAATTAGTAGTGGTTACCGGTGTCTCAAAAAAGCTTATCGGACCATTTTTAGCATTTATCCAAGGCGTTGCTTTTCTATAGTTCGGAGACTCAGGATCAAAAGAATCCCACTGATACACTAATAAATTAGGGTCAAAAGGCGCTCCATAAGAACCATCTTCGGTATATACTACCACTTGGTCATTATTTCCATCGCCAGTCACATCTTCTTCGTACCAATATCCGTCTGGACCATCGTAATAATGTCCATAACCAGCACCGTATTGGGTCTGATACTTGGCAAAAGTACTTTTATCTATGGATCCAAAAGAAACTCCCGAATTTACCGTTACGCCGATACCATCGGTTTTACCACCTTTTTTTGTAGTAATCATAATAACACCGTTGGCTGCTCTAGATCCGTATAGTGCCGATGCCGCAGCACCTTTAAGCACGTTTACAGATTCAATGTCTTCTGGGTTAATATCGGAAGCAGCATTACCATAATCGTAATACCCTCCGCTACCGTTAGCTTGTCCTGTTGCATTAGAAGTTGCATTACTTACAGGAACCCCATCTATCACAAACAAGGCCTGGTTACTTCCCGTCAAAGAAGCATTTCCTCGGATGACCACATTGGTAGACCCTCCGAAGTTGTTATTTTTCTTAATCTGAATACCAGAAGCCTTTCCTGAAAGCGCGTTTACAAAATTCCCGCTCTTAACAGTGTTCAGCTCCTCGCCCTTTACCTCCTGAGTGGCATATCCCAAGGATTTTTTATCCCTAGAAATACCCAAGGCAGTTACTACAACCTCTTCTAGCGCCTGCGCATCCTCTTCCATAGAAACATTAATGGTAGATGACGCACCTATCACGACAGACACGCTCTTTTGTCCTAAATACGTAAACAAAAGCGTTTGCCCTACCTGGCCCTGAATAGTGTAATTACCGTCGAAATCTGATTGAGTACCATTGGTTGTTCCTTGTACAATAATATTTACCCCAGGCAATGGAATACCGTTTCCATCTGTTACATTTCCTGAAATAGTTTTATCCTGCCCATAGGACAACCCCATTATGAACACCATTAAAGGCGTCAAAATCCAAGTCAATTTTGGTTTCATTTATTTATTTTTTTGAATTAGTTACCCTCAAACTTCATAAAAATTAGTTAACAATCCTATTTTTTCTAACATTAAGAACTCTATTTGTTAAATTAAAACCCATTATTACGTTTTTAATAATATTTTATAATTTTTATTAAATTATTATAACCAATAAAACCATTTTACGCGATTATAGCTTACATAAACGTGTATTATTTAATTTTCATTAATAATTCCTTAATTTCACTATAATTTATAATTAACTGTATTCTTTACAGTTACTGAATTTACGCCTGTGTTTTTGAAATTTCACAGAACTTATTTTAACATAATATTTTGTTAATTATATTTTTTTGATTTCGCTGTGTTTTTCTTAAAAAAAAATGTTTGCACTGAGCGCCTAGGCTTTTTAAATTTAAAGCTTCCTTACTTCCTTCATGCTTCCTTATTTTGTAATTTTGGACCGTTATGCTATTAGCATGACGCTATATCTTTCATCTAGATTTTTCTATGATTAGAAATTTAGCCCGGCTATTCTTGGCTATAGCATTCCGAATTAGAAATTTCCATAAAAATTGAATATCAGAATATGTTGGAACCATACTTTAACACCCTTAATGAAGCGGGCACGGATGAAGCGGGCCGCGGGTGCTTAGCGGGCCCCGTAACTGCAGCCGCAGTAATTTTACCCGAACATTTTAAAAATGACATTTTAAACGATTCCAAAGTATTATCAGAACATAAGAGAAACCATCTTAGACCAGTCATAGAGGAAAATGCCCTGGCATTCGGAGTGGCCCATGTCTTTCCGGACGAAATTGACAAGATAAATATCCTGAACGCCTCTTTTTTAGCCATGCACAAAGCCTTGGACCTAATTGAAAAGCAACCCGATTTTATTATTGTAGATGGCAATAGGTTTACTACTTACCAAAATATACCCCATGCCTGTATTGTAAAAGGAGACGGAAAATACTTGAGCATCGCCGCTGCTTCGATTCTAGCAAAAACCTACCGCGACGCCTATATGGAAAAAATCCACTTGGAATTCCCCATGTACAATTGGAAAAAAAACAAAGGATATCCCACTAAGGAACATAGGGAAGCTATCCGAGAATTTGGTCTAACTCCCTACCACAGAAAAAGTTTTAGACAATTGCCCCAACAATTAAAGCTAGATATATTAAAACCTTAAATTTGTCGAAACCTTGATTATGAGAATTAGAATACTGGCCATTTTGTTTTTACTTACCGTAGGATGTGCAAAAAAAGCTACCAACTCCTTTCCGCTATTATCGTTCGTTCCAGAAAACAGCTCCCTCATTATAAAAATTAATGATCAAACGGCTTTTTTAAGTCAATTGGACCAGAACGATCTTTTAAAAACTTTGTCCGCTACTAGCGCTTATAATACTATCGCAGAAAAAACTTCTTGCCTAAAATACCTAAAGTCCAATTCCGAAAGTATATTAACTTTTGTAGAATTAGGGAAAGGAAATTTCGAGGGACTTTATATCACCGAAAGCTCCGAGGACCTCTTTCAGCTGAACGACAGCATACAAAAGGCGGTAGCGAATAATTCTTACCAAGGTAAAACCATTCACACCTACCAATTAGACCAGGAAGAATATTACACTATAGAAATAGAAGATAAAACGATTATCAGTACCGCTAAACTCCTCATAGAAAATTTAATCAGGAATCAAAATAACCTCAAGACCAACGAGTCCCTTCACAAACTATTCACCATAGCCAACCAAAAAAGCAGCGCCAATATATTCATCAACCTCAACCTTAGCAAGTCTTTTCCTTTGGGATTTTTGGGTGATGCGGGAAAAGTAGACATCTCCAAGTTTTCTGATTGGGCTGCATTTGATTTTGACATGAACAAGGACCATGTAAAACTAGGCGGAATTAGTATCGCTACCGATGTGGCTTCCAAATACAGTAAACTTTTCTCCAATACCCGGCCCATGGCCAATAGAACGCCAAACTTTGCGCCTTTCGGAACAGAGGCCATTGTTTCCCATACTTTTGAAGATTATAAAATATTTTCACAAAACCAAAAAAAATACTTGGACAGATCTGTCGTGATCGACACCACTTTTAAAGCAGTCGAAGAAATTGGCTTTGTTTATGTAAACCAGCAAAAGGCCGTTCTTGTTCATACCTATAATGCAGAAACGATCCTTCATTATTTAGATGAGCTTAAAGTACAATCGGACGAATATCAGGGCAATGAGATTGTAACACTATCCAAAGGCGATTTTTTAAACCATTATTTCAATCCACTTGTTAAGGGATTCCAGGCCAAGCACTATACCATTTTAGAAAATGCTTTTGTTTTTGCGCCTTCCATGGAACTTCTGAAAACATTTATAAGCAATTTCAAAAACGCCTCTACTTTTGAGAAAACATCGTATTACAAAACGGCCCGTACGCAATTGGCCGATGAATCGTCTATACTCTTTGTGGGTAATCATAAAGGAATAGAATACTTCCTCAATGAATTCGCCGACGAAAAAACGGTTTCCCAAATAACCACCGATGAGCTCTCCCAATACACCTTTGCTGCCCAAATGGTAAGCGATGAAAATTTTCATCACACCACTTTACTGGCCCAAAAAATAGCCCATGAAACCCATTTAAATACGACCACGCCTCTTTTTACCTTAGGGCTGGACCATCAAATTGCTACCAACCCTCAATTTGTCACCAACCACAACAGCAAACTAAAAGAGATTGTTTTCCAAGATCAACAGAATATTCTTTATCTAATCTCTACCTCGGGGAAAGTACTGTGGAAAAAACAACTCGATGGCAAGATCCAAGGAGCTATTGAACAGGTAGACCTGTACAAAAATGGCAGGCTCCAACTTGCCTTTACCACTCATAACCAATTCCTGATCTTAGACCGCAACGGCAAGGAAGTACGCCCCTTTAATTTCTCCTATGAGGGCGGCAACCTTAATCCGCTGGCCGTATTCGACTATGACGGCAATAAGAATTATAGGTTTGTAGTTTCCCAAGGCACCAAAATATTTATGTACAACAGCGCCGGCAAGATCGTAAAAGGCTTTAAATACGATAAGGCCGAAAGCCCTGTGATAGGCACACCAAAACATTTTAGGATAGGAAAAAAAGATTACCTGGTCTTTAAAAATGAAGGAGGGCGTTTGCAAATACTATCCCGTACCGGCGAGACCCGCATTGCGGTGAAGGAAACCATAAACTTTTCCGATAATCCGGTGCTCCTTCATAAAAATAAGTTTGCGGTGACCGATCAAAAAGGCACCCTTTTTCTAATTGACGAAAAAGGAAAAATAAATCGGGAAAACCTAAAGTTACAACCAGATCATGGCATAGACGCTACGGACAAAACCCTAGCCGTTATGAACGATAATATTCTGAGTATTAGAAACAAAAAAGTTGAACTGGAACTTGGCGTTTATTCGAAACCGAAGATATTTTATCTAAACGATAAGATCTACGTCAGTGTAACGGACATCCAAAACCAAAAGATTTACCTTTTCGATAGTCAGGCCCTCCCTATTTCCAATTTTCCGGTACCGGGAAATTCTATTATAGATCTGGAAGATATGGACAATGACCATAAACTAGAACTGGTGGTCAAGGATCAGAACAACGGCATATTGGTGTACAGGATCAACTAATGTGCCGTCATTACACATCATGATTGCCCTGATTTGGCAAGTGCATTTTACAGCTAAATAAGGACTATTCCTTTTCCTTTCTGGTTTAGGGACAATATTTTGGGCATTCCCTCCTTCGTCGGGCGGGCACTTGGCTGTATCCCTTGCCATGCTGCGGGGATGCCGCCGCGGTCCCTAACGCAAAAAAAAATGTGATCGGCACCCTACTTCCAATCCAACACTACCAAATAACCAACAGCACAAGGATACACTCAACACACACAATACCATATAGTTAAGACCCGCAAATTCATTATATTTAAGGTTATAGCGATAGTCTTTTTTAAGTATAGACATAGCTTTATTTGAACACTTTAAAATAATACGATTATGAATTTTATAAAAATTCTTCCTACATCGGTATTATCCCTATTATTTATTGTCTGTTTTACCCAAGGGACTAATGCCCAAATCCTTAAAAAGCTCGGAAAAAGAGCCCAAAAGGCGGCCGAACGCACCGTTGAACGCAGGGTAGAGCGGGAAACCCAAGAGAAAACAGATCAAGTATTGGACAGTATCCTAGAACCCGGAAGTAAAGGCCCCACTACCGATCCGTCCATTGGAAACCCAATACCCCCCGGAGGACAGAACAATCCTGAAAGTATAGGTGGGCATGCCCCAAACGCCCAAGGCACACCAAACACCATTGCCGTGTACAGTAAATTTGATTTTGTTCCTGGGGACAAAATTTTATTCTTTGATGATTTCTCCGATGAATTCTTAGGAGACTTTCCCTCCAAATGGAATACCAATGGTGGAGGAGAAGTGGTGTCGGTAAATGATTCTGGCGAAAAGTGGCTGGAATTGGTTTCGGGTTACAACATCTATTTTATCCCCGACGTACCAGATTTACCGGAAGACTACACCATTGAATTTGATGTATTAGGGCTAGGCCTAGACAATAAGACCTCTTCCAATGCTATCCTGAGGGTAGATTTAAGTGATGACGACAAATTTAAAGAAGGAGCCAACTTTGTACAAGCCCATATCTCTTTTGTTCAATATATCGATAAAGGGATTACCATGGAAAACCGCATCAATAATAAAAGGGAAATTTACAGCGTAGTCAGGGCCGATCTTAGGGAGGAGGTTTTAAATGTACCACATATTTCCATAGCCGTCAACAAACAACGTTTCCGATTATGGGTCAATGAAGAAAAGCATATCGATATCCCAAGGATTGTGCCCCAAGGGACTGTATTGACCACCTTAAAATTCCATATGAACAATTTTAAAGATGGAAAGGAACGGCTATTCATTAAAAACCTTAAGGTAGCCGAAGGTGGAATAGACCTACGACGCAAGTTGATTTCAGAAGGGGAGGTTTCTACCAACGGAATTTTATTCGATTCCGGCTCAGCCAATATTCAGCCCCAATCTATGGGGATCATACGGCAAATATCCCAAGTACTACAGGAAGAAAACGGCATGAACTTGATTATAATTGGTCATACCGATACCGATGGTCCCGACGATGCCAATTTGAGCTTATCCCAAAAACGCGCCGCTGCCGTAAAAAATGCATTAGTAAACATATATGGTATTGATGCCGGACGCCTGCAAACCGACGGCAAAGGAGAAACCGAACCGATAGCGGACAATAGCACCACTGACGGAAAAGCCCAAAATAGGCGCGTTGTATTCAAAAAAAATTGATTTCTATCATTATTGTATCCGAATGTAGCAGGCAAAAACAAAAGGGATGAATTTGTAAACCTTAAAAAATAAAATCATGAATAAAAATAAATTTATTGGCAAGCCTGTGATCTCATTTTTCTTGACCTGTTTTCTATTCATCAATATTACTATGGCATTTTCTGCCCATAAAATTAGCGGATTAATTGTAAATCCTTTAGTTGTACAGGACGTTGACCTAGAACTGGAAATGACCGTTGACAACCCAACAGCAGATATTGGCACGGTAGTTAATTTTACTATAGCCATTAACAACAATGGACCTGGGGATGCTACCAACATAGAAATTTTAGCAAGTTTGCCTAATGGTTATGCTTTTATAAATGCCTCTAGTACCAAAGGCAACTATGACGCTTTATCAGGGGTATGGATCATAAAACAACTACCAAAATCAGAAAAGGTCCTTCTTACTGTTACAGCCACCCTTTTAAATTACGAAGGTTCTCTCTATCTGGCCGAAATAATGATATGCGACCAAGACGATACTGATAGCATCTTTGGAAATGGTGTAGATACCGACGGTGACGGAGAGGTGGTTGATGACCCCGATGATGAAGACGACGGCGACGGACAGGATATTAAAAATAAAATTAAAAGTGAGGCCAATGATGAAACTACCTTTAATTCTAAAAAGGCATATACCTCCCCTGAAGATTGCCCTACAGGAATAAGAATGCTTTTAACCGATCATAAAAACAGAATACAAACCTATTTCTTTGATCACAATGCCATTGCCATGCGAGTAGAGTTTGATCCTAAGGAAAAACAAAAGCCAATGTTTTTTGACAATGACGGGTATGTATATACCTATGCAAAAAAGCAGGGATATTATAAGACTCCCTTTGCAAAAATGATGAAATTGCTAAAAAACATGAATAGTTCCCTTATCGATAACGCCGATAATAACTACGGGATCGATGTTGGCCCTAACAAATTTCCTGTATTGGAATGGGCCTTTACCTATTATGAAGATGCCTTTAGAAATAGGCCGGAGATAACCGAGCAAACCGTTGCTTACCAAGGTGACAATAATTCTACCAAGTTTACCCTCAATAGCGGAGACAATCAAGGTTCTTTTATAATTTTTGATTCTCAAGGAAGATTGCGAATAATAGAAACACGTAAACAAGGAAAAGCGGAATATTTTTATGAAAACCATAACGTCACCATTCCACCTTCTCAGGAAGCTCCCGGCTTATTTAACCTCTTTGGAGGATAGTGGTCAAGGGGTATCTACTGTAGGATTATCTTAGAAAAGAACAGTTGTTCTGACAACCTTATAGCTATACCTAGTTTGCGGCATCCAAGTTCACCTTATATAACTAAAACACTCACCTATGAAATGGTTCCTTAGCACGATTCTCTTATTGGCCCTTGTCATATCCTGTGGAGAAACCACTAAAAAAACAGAGAACACACCGGAAAGTCAAGCAGAAATACCTGCACAAAACATGGACAAAACAACCGAAAAAAGCGCGCACAACACCACCTTGCTGTGCAAAATAAACGGTGAAGATTGGGGGTACACCTCCGCCTCTGGCTTGGTATCCCGCAACAGTACTACCAAGGTGCGTACGGCCACGCTAACCTTTGAAAAAAAACTTCCTAAAGGCAGTGAGGCGGTACAGCTGGAATACGATGTGGATAGCAATACCCTTACCCGTGTTTTGGCAGAACTTAAACGCCCCGATAAGGAAGGTAATTTATTTACCAATTTTTATAATCAATCGGCAAACCAGTTAGATCGAAACCCCGAGGCCAGCATGGCGGGGACTGTTACCTTATCGGAAGACGAACGTGTCGCTGCAGGCAATGCCCTTTTTACTGTTCAAAACGACTTTGAAAAAGACAAGCTTGGCAATGCTTCGGACATTCTCATCACCGTTTCCGATCTTAAATTTTCGGGGGTACCCTATTCCGATACGGACGATTTAAAAAAGATGCTCAAGAAATAAAACTTAAAAGAAAAGATAAACCAGCTGCTTTAAAGCAAAAACCGAGGCTTTGGCCTCGGTTTTTGTTTTATTATACTTGCTTGGTCACGGGCAAAAACGCTGCCTCGAACAAAGCGGAAAAATGTTTCAATAATTTTTCTTTCACCCCTTCCAAGTCCACTTTTTCAACTCCCAATTCTACGTTTAGGGAAGTTACTGCCTTGCCTTTTATCCCACAAGGGATCATCAAATCAAAATAACCAAGATCGGCATTCACATTTAAGGCAAAACCGTGCATGGTTACCCATCGACTGGCCCTTACGCCCATGGCACATATTTTACGGGCAAAAGGAGTGCCTACATCTAACCAGACCCCCGTTTCTCCAGGAGAACGTTCGGCTTTTAAACCATACTCTTTTAGGGTTAGAATGACGGTTTCTTCTAAGAACCTCAGATATTTATGAATATCGGTAAAAAAATTATCCAGATCCAAAATAGGATATCCTACAATTTGCCCTGGCCCGTGATAGGTAATATCGCCGCCTCTATTAATCTTATAAAAACTAGCGCCCTTTTCCTTTAAAACATTTTCATCGACCAAAAGATTAGTCATGTCACCACTCTTGCCCAAGGTATACACATGAGGATGCTCTACAAAAAGCATATGGTTGGAAGTTTCCAATTGGGTGTCTTCTCTTCTATTTTTTATTTTAACATCTAGAATAGACTGGAACAAAGATTCCTGATAATCCCAAGTTTCTTTATAGTCCTTACGACCCAAATCTTCTAAAAGAATCTTTTTATTCATGTGACAAAGGTACAAAGTCTGTAAAGAATTTTATATCAAAAAACACCAATTAAGCCATGCTGTTGTGTTGTATTAAAAAACAATGGCTATACCATTAGTCCCTATAATGCCTCATCAACTTGGTTATGATCTAACAAACTACCCTATATGGCTTTGGGCATAAGCTGCAAGCAACTCCCCTTCCTTAATTCATAATACTTTGGGCTGAATCTAGTCCTAGTTAATCAGGGTTATTAAGGATAATCAAAGCTGCTATCACTCCTGGCACCCATCCGCACAGGGTTAAAAGAAAAACAATAAGAATAGATCCACATCCTTTCCCTATAACGGCAAGAGGCGGAAAAAAAATAGCTAATAATACTCTCCAGAAACTCATTTTTTATTTTTAATTTTTACGGTATCGCTTTAAAGATAAAGGGATACTTATATGACCCAAAATTAGGCAGAATGTTACAAGAGTATAAAATTAATATTTAGCAACACAACAATCCTAACTATTGGATTGATAGATTAAGCTAGAGTACCTATATTTGCAGCCTTAATTATAAGCATATGCAACTTTCGGAACAAGAAGTAATCAGGAGAGAAAAACTTACTAAATTAAGGGAGCTGGGCATAGACCCTTACCCAGCGGCCCTATACCCAGTGAACAATACTTCTAAAGGAGTTAAGGACCACTACGAAGAAGGCAAAAAGGTAGTCCTTTCCGGAAGGCTAATGTCTAGAAGAATTCAGGGTAAAGCTTCTTTCGCTGAATTACAGGATAGCGAAGGACGTATACAGGTTTACTTTAATAGAGACGAAATATGTACAGGAGACGATAAGACCTTGTACAATGAAGTATATAAAAAGTTATTGGATATCGGTGATATTATCGGTATCGAAGGGGAAGCCTTTACCACCCAAGTAGGTGAAAAAACAGTAATGGTAAAAAACTTTAGCTTATTGAGTAAATCTTTACGCCCTTTACCATTACCAAAGGTAGATGCAGAAGGCAAGGTTTACGATGAGTTCAATGATCCAGAATTACGTTACCGTCAGCGGTATGTAGATTTGGTGGTGAACCCGTCGGTAAAGAAGAACTTTATTAAGCGTACCAAAATCACCAACAGTATCCGTCAGTTTTTTAATGAAGCCGGTTACTTAGAGGTAGAAACCCCTATTTTACAGCCAATTCCAGGAGGTGCTGCCGCGCGTCCGTTTATGACTCATCACAATGCCTTAAATATGCCTTTGTATTTAAGAGTTGCGAACGAACTATACCTAAAACGATTAATCGTCGGTGGTTTTGATGCGGTCTATGAATTTGCCAAAGATTTCAGGAACGAAGGGATGGACCGTACCCACAACCCGGAATTTACGGTTATGGAACTATACGTTGCCTATAAAGACTACCACTGGATGATGGATATGACCGAGAGGTTGTTAGAAAAAGTAGCGCTCGATTCCAATGGTGCTACCAAAGTTCAGGTTGGTAAAAATGAAATAGAATTTAAAGCCCCTTACCCTAGAGTTCCAATTTTGGAAGCCATTAAAACACATACTGGTTATGATGTTGCCGGTATGCCAGAAGCAGAGTTGCGTGAGGTAGCCAAAAAACTTGGCCTAGAAGTAGATGAAACTATGGGTATTGGTAAGCTTATAGATGAAATATTTGGTGAAAAGTGTGAGCATTTTTACATCCAACCAACATTTATTACGGATTATCCAAAAGAGATGAGCCCGCTTACTAAAGAACATAGAGACAACCCTGCCTTAACAGAACGTTTTGAGTTGATGGTAAACGGTAAGGAATTAGCGAATGCATATTCCGAGCTGAACGACCCAATTGACCAGCGCGAACGCTTCGAAGATCAATTGCAACTGTCGGAAAAAGGTGATGATGAGGCCATGTTTATTGACCAAGACTTCCTTAGAGCCTTAGAATACGGAATGCCTCCTACCAGTGGTATCGGTATCGGTATAGACCGTTTGGTGATGTTAATGACTAACAATGCCTCTATCCAAGAAGTATTGTTCTTTCCTCAAATGAGGCCAGAGAAAAAGCCTGTAGATCTTTCCGAAAACGAAAAGGCTATTTTCGATATTATTAAAAAAGAAAAAAGAATGCCTTTAGAAGCTCTAAAAGCAGCTTCGGAACTAAGCAACAAGGCTTGGGACAAAGGAATAAAAGGTTTGGCCAAACACGGCTTGACCAATGTTATCAAGGATGGCGATGCTTTAATTTGCGAATTAAAGGCTTAAGCACAAAATTCTTGTATTAAATAAAAGGTAAAGAGACTGTCTGTAAAGGCGGTCTCTTTTTGTTTTAAAGGAAATCATGCAACTAAAAAATACAATTCCCCTAAAAAAAGAATCCCCCCTAAAATCAGCAAAGTCTTTGCTGAACAAAGACTTTACCTTCGACTAACTCAAATATTACCTACAAAATATTTGTAGATCGCTATGAATGTACAAGTTACACATAATTAAGGGTTTTGATCAAAAAATAATTATAATTTCCATTCAGTTTACGCTTCAAGAGTACCTTCCATCCGCCCCAAATCATAGTAGTTTTTTTAAGGCTGTTATAAGTTTCTAAAAATTAAATATTTTTCAGTTCTTTGATAAATTGAAGAAATCATCTAATCTAATTTAAGCATGTTTAAAAAATTACTCCCAAAAATGTTATTTACATTTTTGTTGTTGGGCTGTATCACCACCACAGAAGCCCAAATTTTTAAGAAGAAAAAACAAAAAACCGATCAATCGGACACAAAAGCTAAAAAGGGAGAATTAGAGCCCTATGCCAAAGTAATTACCAAAGAAGCCAAGACAGACAAAGGTCTCTTTGATGTTCATACGGTCGGGGATAAATACTATTATGAAATACCAGATTCTTTGTTCAACAAAGAAATGTTAATGGTGACTAGAATTTCCAAAACAGCTAGTGGCATTGGTTTTGGTGGAGGAAAAATAAACACCAAGGTCTTACGATGGGAAAAGAACGCTAAAAAGGTATTATTACGTGTGGTTAGTTATGATGTGGTTGCCGCAGATTCTTTACCGGTACATGAGGCGGTTATAAATTCAAATTTTGAACCTGTATTGTATAGTTTCGATGTTAAGACCATTAAAAAAGATTCGGTAAACCCGGCTACCGTAATTGCCATTAATGAACTCTTCGAAAAAGACGTTAATGCCTTGGGAATGCCAGAAGGGTATCGCAAGCAATTTAAGGTATCTCGTTTAGACGATTCTAGAAGTTTTATCGAATCAATTAAAAGTTACCCTTTAAACATTGAAGC
Organism: Arenibacter sp. 6A1; assembly: GCF_012272855.1. Classification (GTDB taxonomy): domain Bacteria; phylum Bacteroidota; class Bacteroidia; order Flavobacteriales; family Flavobacteriaceae; genus Arenibacter. Next base: position 19,138 of record NZ_JAAXCQ010000005.1, read on the forward strand.
CAGACATGTAAAAACATATGTTGCCAGTAATGCCCCTTCCAACGGAAGTTTAGGGTCTATATCTATCGAAATCAACAATTCTATGATTCTTTTACCGAATGAACCTATGAAACGACGCTATTTTGATGAGCGCGTAGGTTGGTTTGCCCGTGGACAGATAGATTACGGCTTGGATGTACAAGAGAGCAAAACCATCAAATTTCTTGACCGTTGGAGGTTGGAAGTAAAAGATGAGGACATTGAGAAATTTAACCGAGGAGAATTGGTTGAACCCAAAAAACAAATTGTCTATTATGTAGATAGGGCCACTCCAAAACAGTGGGTGCCTTTTATTAAGCAGGGAATAGAAGACTGGCAGGTAGCTTTTGAAGCGGCAGGTTTTAAAAATGCCATCATTGCCAAAGACCCTCCAACAGTAGAGGAAGATCCGGAATGGTCGCCAGAAGATGTGCGTTATTCTGTAGTGCGTTATTTAGCTTCCCCGATTCCTAATGCCAACGGACCTCACGTTAGTGATCCTAGGACAGGGGAAATATTGGAATCGGATATCAACTGGTACCACAACGTTATGAGTTTATTGCGAAACTGGTATTTTGTACAGACCGCCGCTATTAATCCAGAGGCTCGGGGGGTTGCTTTTAAAGATGAGGTTATGGGTAGATTAATCCGTTTTGTGTCATCACATGAAGTAGGACATACCTTGGGATTACCACACAATATGGGAAGCAGCGTTGCCTACCCTGTTGACTCTTTACGCTCTGCTAGTTTCACCAAAAAATATGGTACAGCTCCTTCCATAATGGATTATGCCAGATTTAATTATATAGCACAACCAGGTGATGAAGGTGTTGCCATGATGCCAGAAATTGGGGTATACGACAAATATTCCATTGCTTGGGGCTATAGACCGATATTGGATAAAACTGCGGAAGAAGAAAAAGAAATCTTAGACCGTTGGATCCTAAAGCATGCCGGTGACCCATTATACCGTTTTGGACACCAACAAGTAGGAGATGTCGTTGATCCAAGCTCGCAAACCGAGGATTTAGGGGACGATGCCATAAAAGCAAGCTACTATGGTATTGAAAACCTAAAACGAATTACACCTAGACTGATAGAATGGACGGCCGAAAATGGTAAAAATTACGACGACCTTGGCACAATGTACGGACAGGTAGTATCTCAGTTCAACAGATATATGGGGCATGTTAGCAATAATATAGGAGGTGTATACGAAAACTACAAAACCTACGACCAAGAAGGAGCCGTATATACCCCGGTTGACAAAGACCACCAAAAAAACTGCTTGGTTTTTATTCAGGAACAATTGTTCGAAACACCGACCTGGTTAATCGATCAGAATATTTTTAATAGAATAGAATACTCCGGATCCGTAGAACGTCTTAGAAAAGTTCAAGTAAATACTTTGAACAATATTTTGAGTTTAGGAAAGCTAGCGCGATTAATAGAACACGAAACTGCAAATCCTTCAGAAGCTTATAAGATTCTAGAGATGATGAAAGACCTTCGACAAGGAATTTGGTCTGAAACCAAATCTGGACGTACCATAGATACCTATAGAAGGAATCTACAAAAAGCCCATATAGACAGATTGGAATTTCTGATGACCGCGCCTAGCGAAGGTAAAAAGTCTACTTCTGGCGGATACCAAAAGTCTACTGTCATAAACACTAGTCAGTCTGATATTAGGTCTATTGCTAGGGCAGAACTAAATACTCTCAAAAGAGAAGCTAAAAATGCCGTTGCAAAAACAAGAGATTCTATGAGCAAATATCACTTACAAGATGTCGTAGAAAGAATAGAGGCCATTTTGGATCCAAAATAAAATAGTTTCTAGTAACATCAACTAAAAGGTGCGGTTTTTATCGCACCTTTTTTGTTTAATTCATCCTTCAAATCCATTAAAATTAGAGTAAGAATTTAGTTACACCACAATAAACAGGCATTTCACAACAATTCCTGTAAACTATACTTTTATTTTTGTAGTTTTAGGATGAACATAAATCGTTCCCGCTATATGTCCTATAAAATAAAAAGCCTACTGTATTTACTAGCTTTTATAGCATCAACCGTTCTTTACTTAAGTCTTGAACCAGAAAATAACTCCGAGCATAAGGTTGAACATTTAGAACCCCAAGTAAAAGAAATTGAACAATTAGATTCCAAAGAAGTGGTTCAAACAAAAGAAAAATTGCAAGATTTGCAATAATTTTTAACCATTTTCTTACCTACCCCCCCACTCCTCCAGATAGAAATTTCCCTAAGACTGTTGGGCCATCCCCTAAGCTACCTACCTCGTTTCCCTCACATTTACAGCGCTTAAGGTGCTTATCGGTTTTAAACCAATTCCTCTTATTCTAGTCTTACCTATATAACATAAAAAGGTATCACTATGAAAAATGCTATTATAGTATTCGCAATGTTAATAGGACTAACTGCGTTGGCACAAAAAGAAGGACAACAAAAAAATGCTGGAGAGACGAGACAGGAAATGACTCCCGAGCAAATAGCAAGCTTACGGACAAAAAAAATGACCCTTGCACTGGACTTAAGTCAAGCCCAAGAAAAACAATTAATGACCCTTAACTTAAAAGCCGCCAAAGAACGCAACAAGAAAATGCAAGAGCGAATGGCTTCAAAGGCCAAAGGAGAAGAGGCGAGGCTATCCGCGGAACAGCGTTACGCTTTAAGAGCAGAAATGCTCGATCGTAAAATAGCGCATCAAAGAAATTTAAAAACAATTTTGTCACCGGAACAATTTTCAAAGTGGCAAAAAATGGCGCACAAAGGTCATACTGAAAGACGTAAAAAAAGAGGCGATCATCATAAACACGGTCACCATCAGAAGTAATACAATCGCCCTAATAAAAAAGGCCCTAAGTGCATAATGCACATAGGGCCTTTTTCTATATTGTATTCAACTATTTAAGCGTTGGTGCTATCTTATCTAGTGCCAAAATGGTGGCATCCAAATCTTCGTAAGATAGTGCATCGTTTAAGAAATAACTTTCAAAGGCACTCGGTGGCAAGTACACCCCATGGTTCAACATCCCATGGAAATATTTCTTAAAAAAGTCATTATTACCTTTAACCGAAGATTTAAAATCTACCACTGGTTCATCGGTAAAATGTACGGACATCATAGAGCCCAACCTATTCATTTGATACACTACTCCATGTTTATCCAAGACTTTTTCTATCCCCTTGGCCAAATACTCAGTCTTTTTGGCCAAACTTTCAAACACTTCTGGATGCTCGTTTAATTCGGTCAGCATTGCCAATCCCGCACTCATAGCCAAAGGATTTCCACTTAAGGTCCCTGCTTGGTACACAGGTCCCTCTGGTGCCAAATAGGCCATAATTTCGTTCCTAGCAGCGAAGGCCCCTACTGGCAATCCGCCACCGATAACCTTTCCGAAGGTTACGATATCGGCATCGATCCCCAAAACTTCTTGAGCACCTCCTTTTCCCAATCGGAATCCGGTCATTACCTCATCAAAGATCAATAAGATCCCTTCTTGGGTACACAGTTCACGAAGCCCTTTAATAAAGCTATCGCTTGGAATAATACAGCCCATGTTCCCCGCAATAGGCTCAATAATCACGGCGGCAATTTCTTCCTTGTTCGCTGTGGTCAGCGCCTTTACGCTTTCTAAATCATTGTATTCTGCCAAGAGCGTATCTTTGGCCGTTCCTTGGGTGACCCCCGGACTATTAGGGCTTCCAAAAGTAACGGCACCACTACCGGCCTGAATTAAAAAGGAATCGGAATGCCCATGGTAGCAACCCGCGAATTTTATAATTTTATCTTTTCCGGTATAACCTCGGGCCAACCGAACAGCACTCATACAAGCTTCAGTACCGCTATTTACAAAACGGATCTTATCAATATTGGGCACCATAGAAACCGCCAATTTTGCCAATTGTGTTTCTATTTCTGTCGGCATCCCAAAAGAAGTCCCTTTTTTGGCCTTCTCGATTACTGCATTGATTACGGGCTCATAGGCATGTCCTAAAATTAACGGCCCCCAAGAGGCTATGTAATCTATTAGGCGATTGCCATCTTCATCGTACAAATAGGCTCCTTTGGCTTCCTTAACAAATATAGGAGTTCCTCCAACAGCCTTAAATGCCCTCACTGGAGAGTTTACACCACCAGGAATAAATTGCTGGGCCTCTTCAAATAAAGCACTACTTCTTTTATAGATCATGTATAAATTATTTTAATTCTGATGTAACGGTCAGTTTTTGTCCAATGGCCAAATTACTGTTCTTCATATTGTTCAACTTCATCAATTCTGGAATGGATACAAAATATTTTTTTGAAATCGAATATAGGGTATCGCCTTTTTCAACGATATGGATTTTGTGGTTCGTTGTCCTTGGTTCTCTCTTTGCCAAAGGCCCCTTCCCTAAAACTTCCCTGTCGTATTTATCTAATTGATAGCGTTCTATTAAGGAAATTAACTTTTCAGGATAACGTTTATCAGTAGCATACCCTGCCTTCTGTAAGCCATGGGCCCAAGATTTATAATCGTCATGGTCTAAACTGAATAAGGAAGCGTACCTAGCCCTTGTGGTTAAAAATATGCTGTGGTCCCTAAAGGAATACATAGGGTGGTTATACTTTCTAAAACACTCTCCCTTTTCATCATCATCGTGATGATCGTAATCTCCGGTCCAACCAGTATGGCATTTTATCCCAAAGTGGTTATTGGTCTTTGCACTTAATGCGCCCTTTCCTGCCCCACTCTCTAAAATCCCTTGTGCTAGTGTAATGCTCGCTGGAATCCCGTACGCTATCATTTCAAATTTGGCCATTTCGGCAAAGGTCTCTATATACTCACCAACGGAATTCACGGAGAACTTCACAAACTCCCCAGAATCTTCGGGCAACGCATAAAATCCATCGTCGGCTTTTTTATTATCTACTTTCTGCGCTCGATCTACCTTGGAAACTACAGATTTCCTAACAGGCTTTTTGCTATGGGCTGCTTTTCTTTTGGCCCCGCAACTCGACAAAAACATCCCTAAAAGGACAACAATTACAACTCTTTTTATCATATACAGATATTTATAGCATTTTAACGGTCATATGTAATTCACCATAGCTGAATTCGTATTGGCGACCAGTTATCGGTCCTGCCCATTTCATACTTTCAATAATGGTAAGTTCTTCTTTTTTAATACTAAGTTCATTCCTTCAATCCCTTGGAGCCCTCCGCTATGGATGGCTAAAATTTTGGTTCCAGGACTAAAATAATCCCGTTGTACAAGATCAATGATCCCATACAGCAATTTTCCGGTATACACCGGATCTAAGGGTACACCCGTTTTATCTTTAAAATTATTTATAAAATTCACTAGGGATTCGGTTACCTTGGCATATCCTCCAAAATGGTAATCTGTTATAAGCTCCCAATTTTCCTTGGTGACAAATTTACAAATATCCTTTTTCAGAAAATCGCCCTTCAAAGCAGGAAAACCAAGGATTTTTTGTGATGGATCCGATGCTTCTATAATTCCGGCCAAGGTACCACCAGTGCCGGCACTAGAACAAACAACATCAAAGTCCATATCGGAAGAAGTCAATATTTCCGCACACCCTTTTACGGCCAAAGCATTGGTGCCTCCTTCGGGAATAATATAACAAGGCCCCACCGCTTCCTTTAGTTTTTCTAGAAATGCGTCGTCGGTTTTATCCCTATATTGATTTCTGGTTATAAACTGAAACTCCATTCCCTGTTCACTAGCCATCCTAAGGGTAGGGTTTTGCCTCCATTGATCTACCAGCTCTTCTCCACGAATGACGCCAATAGTTTTAAGGCCTGCTATTTTTCCGGCATAGGCTGTAGCAGCAATGTGATTGGAATATGCCCCACCAAATGTCAGTAAGGTTGTCTCTCCCCTATGCTGGGCCTCCAGTATATTATACTTTAATTTCCGGTATTTATTCCCGGAAATAAACGGATGGATCTGATCTTCCCTTTTTATAAAAAGAGAAATCTGCTTATCCGTTAATATAGATAGGTTTATTTCCTGATTTAATACCTGCAACATGGACATTTTTCAGACCCAAAGATATTTAATAAAGCTAAAAGGTCTTCGTTCTTTTAAGTAATTTAAATTTTTTTCGTTTTGATAAGCTTCTCGCTCAAAACTTATATTCCGGTATGCTTTATAACGATCAAAATATATTAAAAGTTTAAGAACCCCCTCAAAGACATAAATAAAATAAAAAAGAAGAAGGAGCAATTCACTTTGTTGTTTTAAATGTATTCTTTCGTGATTCAAAAGAACCAAGTCCTTTTTTAAGGCGCGATTTTTTACAATGATAAACGGCCATAGAGCGAGCCCTATATAATCCTTATAAAAAAAATATTTGAATACTATAATCATGATGAATTACTTTAGGACCTATAAAAGTATAGTCCCTAGGAGAAAGAATCTAGCGAACTCGCCTACTGGCAAAATAATGGTTTTTAGGTTTCTTTAAATGCCAAACTCTGTTAAAAAGCCATCTTAAGCTATATTGTTTCAAAAATATTGATATAAATTTACAAAAATGAAGAAAACAATACCATTGGAGGACGGCGATTTTTATCTTTCGGAAGAAGGGTACAAGGTCTTTACGCAACAATTCCATTTAAAACGAGGTTACTGTTGCGAAAGTGGCTGCAGGCACTGCCCTTATGGCTACAGTCGAAAAACAAATACACAAGGCTGATAATAAGGCATTCGGCATGATTATTGATGTTTTTCCTATAGAATATTCTAAGTTATAACTCAAAATAAAAACAGCTATGAAAAATATTAAATTTTTATTCCTCCCCATCTTGATGTTGTTTTTTATTAGTTCTTGTACTTCTATTCAAGTATTATCGGACTACGATAAAGAGGCCAATTTTAATTCGTTCAAAACCTATGCTTTTTATAAAACAGGTATTGATAAGGCCCAAATTTCCGATTTGGACAAAAAAAGAATTTTAAAAGCCATAGATACTGAAATGAGTGCCAGAGGTTTTGTAAAATCTAACGAGCCAGATATTTTACTGAGTATTTTTACAAAAGAAAAACAACAAGTAGATGTCTATAATAATTATTGGGGCGGCGGTTATTACGGCTGGGGATGGCACCCTTATTACTGGGGCGGGCCATGGTCAGGCAACAATGTGAGCACCAGAACAGAAGGGTCGCTTTACATTGACATTATCGATGCCAAAAACAAAGAATTGGTTTGGCAAGGAAGAGGAGTAGGAACCCTGCACAATATTAGAAATATGGAAAAAAAGGAACAACGCATTAAAGAATTTGTTTCAGAAATACTAGAAGCCTACCCTCCAGGAAGCTCTATGAAATAACACTTAAAAAAAAACCGCTCTAAAAAGCGGTTTTTTTTGTTTGCTACTAACCCGTTTGTGGTGACTACTCTATTTTATATTAAAAGCCATAAACATTTAGGTCTCAATAAGTTTGAAATACACCTTGTGTTGGATCTTCATGGTTTTTTGTAACTTTAGATTTTTAAAACCTTTACTATGTCTTTCCAGAGCAACCCTATACTAGACAAGCTACCAGAACATTTGAAGCAATATATAAAGCCTCAAAACTACGACGACTATTCGGCCATCGACCAGGCAGTATGGCGTTATGTAATGCGAAAAAATGTGGATTACTTAAGTAAGGTTGCCCATAACAGCTATTTGGAAGGCCTAAGAAAAACAGGGATCTCTATAGATTATATTCCCAATATGTACGGTATGAACCGCATTTTAAAAGATCTAGGATGGGCTGCTGTTGCAGTTGACGGATTTATTCCTCCATCTGCCTTTATGGAGTTTCAAGCGTATAATGTCCTCGTCATTGCTTCCGATATCCGACAATTAGAACATATAGAATATACCCCTGCTCCCGACATTATCCACGAAGGAGCGGGCCATGCCCCTATTATTGCCAATCCGGAATATGCAGAATACCTAAGAAGGTTTGGTGAAATTGGCTGCAAAGCGCTATCGAGTGCCAAAGATTATGAGCTTTATGAGGCGGTACGCTACCTTTCTATCATAAAAGAAGCCGAAGGTACACCGCAAGAATTGATCGATAAGGCAGAGCAAAAAATTGAAGCGCTTCAAAAGAATATGGGAGCACCCAGTGAAATGGCCCTGATCCGTAACCTACACTGGTGGACGGTAGAATACGGGTTGATAGGAAGTGTGGAAAACCCTAAAATATACGGTGCTGGCCTATTGTCCTCTATTGGCGAAAGTGCTTGGTGTATGACCGATAAGGTAAAGAAAATACCCTATACTATCGAAGCCGTGCATACGTCCTTTGACATTACAAAACCACAGCCTCAATTATTTGTGACTCCCGATTTTGCTTTTCTCAATCAGGTTTTGGAAGAATTTACCAATACTATGTCGTTGCGAAAAGGTGGTTTAGAAGGACTAAGAAAGCTTATAGATTCTAAAGAATTAGGAACTATAGAATTAAGTACGGGGCTGCAGATATCGGGTTACTTTGAAAGCGCCATAGCCCATGACGGCAAACCCGTTTATATACAAACAAAGGGAAAAACAGCGCTATCTTATCGAGAAAAAGAATTGATAGGCCATGGCACCAAACAGCATTCCGATGGCTTTGGGTCGCCCATTGGGAAATTAAAGGGAATAAATCTCGCCATAGAAGATATGAGTCCCCGCGATTTAAAGGCCTATGATATTTATGAGGGAAAAGAGATTACCCTAGAATTTATCGGCAACATCACCATAAAGGGAAAGATCATAACCGGAACTAGAAACCTTAAGGGCGAAATTATCCTAATAACCTTGGACAATTGTACCGTTACCCATGGCGAAACTATTCTTTTTAAACCAGCCTGGGGATTATACCATATGGCCGTAGGAGAAAATATCACTTCGGTGTTCAACGGACCTGCAGACATAAAAAGCTTCGATTTGGTTACCCACAAAATAACCAACACCACTATTAAAACTCCAAAAAGCAAAAAAAGATTAGCATTGGAACAATTGTACCAACAGGTAAGAGACTTTAGAGAAGGAACTAACATTACCATTTCTAGAAATAAGGTCTTCCAAGAAATTAAAAACAATTACCCCAACGACTGGCTTTTATCCGTGGAATTGTACGAATTAGCGAAAACCAATGGTGATGAATCCTTTGCCGATGATATCCTTTTACACCTAGAAACCATAAAACAACACAAACCACTAGTTGGCCATTTAATAGATGACGGTATTGATTTGGTTAATAAGGCCTTGGTTTCTTAATTTAATCCTTAAAAAGGAGTTCTGGCAAATCCTCGGATACGGTTTGATCTTGATATTCCAAGGTCCACCCCATACTATTGGTCAAAATATAAAATTTGGAAAGTTCGCTTATCAACCTATTCTTAGCATTAGATTTTAAGGAAGAGGCTTCTATTTTCTTCCGTAAAGACGCATTGACCGTCTTTTTAATCTTGTTATAATCTTCGGCCTTAAACGGATTTAAATAATCGGCCGTAACGTCGTAATATTCAAAATCCGGATAGATTTTAACCTCCGCAGGAGGCAGACTTAGGATTCGTAGCGTTTTTTGGCTTTCGTCTATTTCAAAGCTTATCAGACTTAGATCGTAAGCAATATTTACCTCAGCATTCACCACAACCAGCGCTCTTTTATCTGCTGTAAGTAAAGCGCCGAACAATTTCTGGGAATCCTTATAGGTATATACTTCCGAAAAATGCACCTCAGTAACGATAAGCTTCGACACATTGTCTATCTGCTTTTGCAGCAGCATGGAATTTTCCTGAAGAATAGACGCGTCATTTTCTTTGGTTTTCCATGATTTAAAGACCAAAAAGGCCGCCAATATCAATATTACACCTATGAGTACCTTTTTCATGCCCTTAAAATTTCATAAATGAATGATCACTTTGTAGCTGCTGTATTTTTTGCTCCAATGTCTTTAAAAATTCCAGGTGTTTTTCTGCTTTGGGATTAAAGGGCCTGTGCTGCAACCCTTTCTGAACAGCATCGACTTTTTTCATGATGGCAGCGGTACTATCGGAAAGGCAAACCTCACGGAATTTCTCCCAAATATAATTTATAGCCAAGGCATTAGGATGTACCATATCCTCGTTATAGAAGCGGTAATCGCGCAGTTCGTCCATCATAATCTCATAAGAAGGAAAATAGGACGTTTGATCTTGGGAGCATACGTTGTGAAGGGCCGTTATTAAATGAGCCTTACTTCGTTGGTTTTCTACAAAACCATCCTTTAAATGGCGTACTGGGGAAATGGTAAATATCAGCCTGCAATTTTTGTTGACCGATTTTATTTGGGCAATAATATTCTCCAAGCATGCTGCGATAGCATCGACCTCCAAAATTTCATTGGAAAACTCCGCCTGGGGCACTTTGTGACAATTTGCTACCACGGCACCGGTTGTACGATTGCGATATACCCAGGCAGTCCCTAGCGTTATAATAATATGGCTTGCTTGTAACAACTGCTTAGCAGTATGTGCCAAACCATCATTAAGCTTTTGTAGTAATGCCTCTTTGGAAATATCGCTCAGTGCGGAATGCGCATCAAAACAATGCCAACGTTCGTTGAAAAAGAAAACATCCTTGTCTGAACATTGTTTATTGCCAATGGCATTTACGACAAGATTCTCTATGGCTTTGGGATGAAATAATATTCCAAAAGGGTTTTGCAATGCCCTAAACTTAAAATGGGCGAATTTCTCGCCCATATTTTCCACGAAACAAGACCCCAATAACAGCAACCGACTATTGTAATCAATAGGATCGGGCATTTTCTTTAGCTGTATTTGGGTCTGTAGTTTCATGTGTACTAATACTTCTGTTTCCCTTATGTATTCACTATGACAAACGCCGAGATTGTAACTCCTAAGCGCCTATCCTAGATAATCCTTTGCCTTTTCCAAGGCTTCGGCAATACCGTTAGGATTTTTACCTCCTGCCGTGGCAAAGAAAGGTTGTCCCCCTCCTCCACCTTGGATATATTTCCCTAATTCGCGAACGATGGTTCCAGCATTAAGACTTTTTTGTGCTACCAATTCCTTGGAGATATAACAAGACAACAGTGCTTTCCCCTCATTTTCCGCGGCAAACAATAAGAAAAGGTTGTCCTTATTATTTCCCATTTCAAAAGAAAGATCTTTAATCCCTGCGGCATCCAAGGTTAATTGTTTGGCCAAAAACTGTACCCCGTTTACTTCGGTCAACTCCTGTAACAACTCTCCTTTTAAGTTTTTTGCTTTTTCCTTTAAAAGCGCTTCAACCTGTTTTTTCAACAGAGAATTTTCTTCTTGCAGGGCTGTCACGGATTTTACCGGATCGGCCGTATTGTTCAATAAGTCCTTTATTTCGAATAACATCTTGTTGTTTTCGGAATAAAAATCCTTTACCGCATCGGAGGTAATTGCTTCGATTCTTCGAATACCTGCTGCTACGGCCCCTTCGGACTTGATTTTAAAATGCCATATATCGCCCGTATTCTGCACGTGCGTTCCTCCACATAGTTCTACCGACTGTCCAAAACGGATCGTTCTTACTGCATCGCCGTACTTTTCTCCGAACAAAGCCATGGCACCTTGCTCCAGAGCTTCCTCCATAGGAATGTTCCTGTTTTCTACTAAGGGCAAATTACCGCTAATTCGGGCATTCACGAAATTCTCTACTTCCCTTAGTTCGTCTACGGTAAGTTTTGCAAAATGCGAAAAATCGAATCGCAGATATTTGGAGTGTACTGCCGATCCTTTTTGTTCTACATGCTCTCCCAACACCTCACGTAAAGCTTGGTGCAACAAATGGGTAGCCGTATGGTTAGCGGCGGTTCTTTGGCGTTGTTTCTTATCGACAACCGCCTTAAATTTATCGGTCAGCGTGGCCGGAAGTTCTTTAGAGAAATGTACGATTTCGTTATTTTCTCTTTTCGTATCCAAGATATAGACCACATCTCCGTTCACGAGTTCCAAGTAACCTTTATCGCCTACTTGTCCTCCTCCTTCCGGATAAAATGGCGTTAGGTTAAATACCATTTGGAATTGCTCGCCTTCTTTTTTAGAGGTTACTTTTCTATATTTCACCAACTTTACGCTGGCCTCTAGCATATCGTAACCTACAAATTCTTGTTCGTTATCACTATCGAGCACCACCCAGTCTTCCTTAGATACTTCGGAGGCAGACCTAGAACGATTCTTTTGTTCTTGCATGGCAATTTCAAAGCCTTTTTCATCGAGCTCATATCCACGCTCCCCAAGAATTAAGGCTGTTAAATCTATAGGAAAACCAAAAGTATCATAAAGCTCAAATGCTTTTCTACCGTCTATCGTTTTTCCTTTGTTGTTAGCGACTATGTTATCGAGCAACACCAAACCTTGATCCAATGTCTTTAAAAAGGAGTGTTCCTCTTCTTTCACAACATTCTCTATCAACTGTCTTTGGTCTCTTAATTCTGGGAACGCATCTCCCATAGTATCCGAAAGTACTTTTACCAATCGGTACATAAATGGTTCCTTGGTATCTAGGAAAGTAAATCCGTATCTAATGGCACGCCTTAAGATTCTACGGATAACATATCCTGCCCCTGTATTACTTGGCAACTGTCCGTCTGCTATAGAAAAGGACACGGCCCTGATATGGTCTGCAATTACTCTAATAGCTATGTTTACAGCCTCGTCCTTTGCATATTTAGCATTGGTGATAGTTTCTATTTCACGGATGATCGGTGTAAACACATCGGTGTCGTAGTTAGATTGTACCCCTTGCATCACCATACAAAGACGTTCAAACCCCATTCCGGTATCTACGTGTTTAGAAGGCAGGGATTCTAAATCCCCATTGGCCTTCCTATTGTACTGCATAAATACCAAGTTCCATATTTCTACCACTTGCGGGTGGTCTTGGTTTACAAGGCTAGCACCAGATACTTTTGCTTTTTCTGCTGCAGGGCGAATATCGACATGAATCTCTGAACAAGGCCCACATGGCCCTTGGTCGCCCATTTCCCAAAAATTATCTTTTTTATTTCCAAAAAGGATCTTGTCTTCTGCTACGATTCCACGCCATAATTCTAAGGCCTCCTCATCTTTTGCCAAGTTATCCTTGTCCGTACTTCCTTCAAAAACGGTCACGTACAGACAGTCCTTATCTATCTTACATACTTCTGTCAAAAACTCCCAGGCCCATGCTATAGCTTCTTCTTTAAAATAATCACCAAAACTCCAGTTCCCCAACATTTCGAACATGGTATGATGGTACGTATCTTTCCCTACCTCTTCCAAATCGTTATGTTTCCCACTTACCCTCAAACATTTTTGAGTGTCTACGACTCTTGTCTCTTTAGGGATAGAATTCCCTAAAAAGAACTCCTTAAACTGATTCATACCGGCATTGGTAAACATCAGTGTAGGGTCGTCTTTTATGACCATGGGTGCCGAAGGCACTATCTTATGTGATTTTTCCTTAAAAAATTCTAAAAACTTGGCTCTAATGTCTTGGGATTTCATCTAAATTGATAAGCTTTTTATAATTTTAACAGTTCGTAGCAAACATTTATTAAATTTGCCTGTTATCTAAAGTTACAACGGCAAAAATAGCATAAATTACATTCATGTCTAAGGTAAAATATTATTACGATCCAGACACCTTATCTTATCGAAAGATAGAGGCTAAGAAATCTAGAAGATACAGGAACATTTCCCTGTTCATTCTAGGGGCATTTATTTTTGGTTTCCTCGGACTTATTTTTCTCTTGAACACTAATTTAATCAATACGCCCAAAGAACTTTCTCTTCAGCGCGAAGTTAAAAACTACGAGCTACAATTTGAACTATTAAACAAAAAAATGGGCCAGATAGAGCAAGTTTTGGCCAATATTGAGGAAAGGGACAATAATATTTACCGATTATATTTTGAAGCCAATCCTATTCCAGAAGAACAACGCCGTGCTGGTTTTGGGGGCGTAAACCGTTACAATGCTTTGGAAGGCTTTAACAACTCGGAAATGATCATCGCAACGAGCAAACGTTTGGATATCATTCAAAAACAAATGGTCATTCAATCCAAATCTTTGGACGAAATCACCAAACTTGCAGGAGAAAAAGAAAAGCTCTTAGCTTCCATTCCGGCCATACAACCCATTACCAACAAAGAACTTACCCGAATGGCTTCTGGTTACGGCTGGCGTTCGGATCCGTTTACCAAGGCCCGAAAAATGCATTGGGGAATGGATTTCACCGCTCCAAAAGGTACTCCGGTCTATGCCTCTGGCGACGGAAAAATATCGAGGGCAGACAATAATTCCTCTGGATACGGAAAGCACATAAGAATAGAGCACGGATATGGCTATATGAGTCTATACGGCCATTTAAGCCAATACAACGTTAAACCAGGTCAAAAAGTAAAAAGAGGCGACCTTATTGGGTTTGTTGGGAGTACCGGCCGTTCGCAAGCACCCCATTTGCATTACGAGGTGTGGAAAGACGACCAGCGTACCAACCCCATTAATTTCTATTACGGAAGTTTAACGGCAGAAGAATTTGAAAATATGTTGAAACTGGCTAATCAAGAAAACCAATCCTTGGATTAATGCATATAGATCTTCCAGAGAAACGATATTACAGTATTGGCGAGGTTGCCGATGCCTTTGAGGTAAACACTTCCCTAATTCGGTTTTGGGAAAAGGAATTTGATGTGCTAAAGCCTAAGAAAAATGCAAAGGGCAATAGAAAATTTACCCCCCAGGACATTAAAAACCTACAGCTGATTTACCACTTGGTAAAAGAACGTGGTTTTACCTTGGAAGGCGCAAAATTACACCTCAAGGAAGATAAGTCTAAAACCCTATCTACTTTTGATGTCATCCAAAAACTGGAAAAGGTAAAAGCAGAACTAATAAAAATTAAAAATCAACTTTAAAAATTAAAACACCCCTACTATGAAAAAATGGTTAATTGCGTTAGGTATTATACTTGTTTTGGCTTTTGGTCTTTACCGATGGGCTGTAAACTTTAACAACACTGCCATTGAGCTTAAAGAAAGCTCTACCCAGAACTGGGCGAACGTAGAAAGTGCTTACCAAAGAAGGAACGACCTGATAGGCAATCTTGTAAAAACCGTACAGGGAGCTGCAGATTTTGAAAAGAACACCTTAACAGATGTTATCGAAGCAAGAGCAAAAGCTACTTCTGTAAGTATTGACCCAACGAATATTACACCAGAACAATTGGCCAAATTCAATGAAGTACAAGGCGGACTTAGCGGTGCTTTAAAGAGCCTATTGGTAACGGTAGAGCGCTACCCGGAATTAAAGGCCAACCAAAACTTCTTGGAATTGCAAGCACAGTTAGAAGGAACCGAAAACAGAATTAACGTAGAGCGCAATAGGTTTAACGAAACCGTAATGCCTTATAACAAGCATATAAAAATATTCCCGAATTCTATTTTAGCCGGCGTATTCGACTTTAAGGAATTGGCTTATTTTAAAGCAGATGCAGGAGCCGAAAAGGCACCAGAAGTAAATTTCGAATTCAACTAAAATAAGTCCAATGACAGAAGTAGAAAATTTTTTAACCCCCGAGGACGAACAGGAGATAGTGAATACTATTGTCCAGGCTGAAAAAAACACTTCTGGCGAAATCAGGGTTCATATAGAAGGGCATACCGACCTAGATCATTTTGACCGAGCCAAGGAGGTTTTCCATTTTTTGAAAATGGACAATACCAAGGAAGAAAACGGGGTCCTGATCTATGTGGCTGTTAACGACAAAAAGTTTGTTATTTTCGGCGATAGCGGTATCAACAAGGTAGTCCCCAATAACTTTTGGGATGCTACCAAAGACGTCATTCAGAACCAATTTAAAAAAGGAAACTTTAAACAAGGAATAATCGATGGTATATTACAAGCAGGGGAAGCGTTGCAAAAACATTTCCCCTGGAACCACGACACCACAAATGAACTGAGTAATGAAGTTTCTAAAGCATAGCTTACTTCTAGTATTATTTTTACATTTCGCTTTTGGTTTTAGCCAATTTCCAATACCGGATAAACCAAAACTCCAAGAACAATCCAGTGTTTATGATTATATAAACCTATTATCTTCTGAACAAAAGAACAGCTTGGAACAAAAGCTGATCCGTTATTCGGACAGTACCTCTACCCAGATCGTCATTGCTATTATTGCTTCTACGGAAGGTGAAAGCATTAACTATTTGGGCGCCCAATGGGGTCAAAAATGGGGTATTGGACAAGCCAAGGAAGACAACGGCCTATTGGTTATCTTAGCCAAGGACGACCGAAAAATAGCCATTAATACCGGCTATGGTATTGAACACCTTATCACCGATGCCCTTTCTAAAAGAATTATAGAAAGGGTCATTATCCCAGAATTTAAACGGAACAATTTTTATGGGGGACTGAACAAAGGAAGTGATGCCATTTTTATGGCGCTCAATGGCGAATTTAAACAAGGACCTACGAAAGCCAAAGACAAAGGGCTTCCTTTTGAATCCTTTTTGCCGTTCATTATATTTATCGTGATCCTCATTATTCTATCAGCCAGAAGTGGCGGTAAGGGCAATAACAGCGGCGGTGGCCGTTCTAGAGGAATGGACCTGCTCGATATTATTATCCTTAGCAGCATGGGCCGCGGCGGGTACGGCGGCGGATCATCGGGAGGCGGTTTTAGCGGCGGAGGCGGAGGCTTCGGCGGTGGCTTTGGTGGCGGTGGCTTTGGCGGAGGAGGCTCCTCGGGGAGCTGGTAAATTTGCCAAGGAAAATCCAGAACTCAAAACTGATAATAATTGTAATCAGATCAACAGCATTACAAGAAAATCCCCTAGAGAAGTTTTTTATGATAACTTCCCTAGGGGATTTTTAAATCTGTATGCCAGCGCTACCTTTAATAAAGGATGGCAACCACCATTGTATCAGCCAAGGGTACGATTCGGCCCCTAATGTGCGTTAGGGATAGCGGCGGCATCCCCGCAGCGAAGCAAGGGATATAGCCAAGAGCCCGCCCGACGAAGGAGGGAACGCCCAAAGCAGTAGCATAACGCCTATCGCACTTTAAATAGGCCCTTAACCCATACCGCTTTTCAACAACTTTTCCCTTCTTAAGGGGCTTACGAGGGCCTTACCTCATTCTGCCCATAGGTCTCTTACCTCCAAATTGGTCGAATTTATAGGAGAAACTGGCCATAAAGTACTGCTGCAGTACGGTTCCTTGGTAATCCTGAATATAATCGTCTCCCGTAGAGCGTCTGGTATTGATATTTTGATCGAGCAAATCGTACGCCAGTAGTTTTAGCGTTCCCTTTTTATCCATCACCTGAAGCCCCAAACTCATATTCCAAAAAATAGCGTCCTTTTTAAACCCAGGCCCCACATTGTCGTTGTAGCTATAGGTAATATCGTTTTCCCAAATAATATTCTTTGGCCAATAAGAACTCAGTTTTAAACTGGCATTTTGAGCGGTTATTTTCACATCCTCATAACCTTCCAAGCTATATTTGGTATGGTTTAAAGAAAGACCGTATCCGGGTTCAATTTCTATCAATTCCTTATAATTAAAGGTCGTAGATACGTAAGGATACATTCCAAAACTCTTGGCCTTTATTTTAACGCCATTAGAGTAGCTTACAGATTGCCCAAAATTTATACTTGGCCTTACATTAAATTTTAAGGTGTATAAACTATCCTTTTTAATCTGTTTGGTAAAGCCTGCCCCCATATAGCCGTTATAATTACCATTTACATTGGTATATCTGGTAGTCCTTAAAAAGTTCTCATCGATGACAGAAATAGAGGAAACCCTATCGTCTTGTATATTGACGCCCGAATACACATAAACACCACTGCGTTCTTTCCAATTGTAATCGCTGTAATAAAAATTTACACCGTGATTTACAGAAGGCAACAAATTAGGGTTCCCAATTACGATATTCAGCGGATTACTAACATTAGGCACTGGCTGCAATTGATTAATGGACGGTAAACTCAAATTTGAGTTATAGCGTAGATGAATTCTTTTGTTCTTGCCAAGCATATACCGGGCACTACTTCTAAACAACAGGTTTGTATACGTATTGGAAAAAGAGGTCTGCTGTAAGTAGTCCTGATTGCTAAGCTCGGACAATTTATAGGTAGCATAGACATCGAAAGAGAATTTTTCGCCATTCTTACGAATTCCTAAGGAGGGGGAATGTTGAATGTTCTTAAAATTAAAATCGGAACTTAGCTCCATATTAAAATTGGTGTACCCAAAATCGTCTTCATCATAATCAAATACCTCTTTGGTATTATCGCTGCGATCATCTGCATACTCATAACCAACATCTAGGAATAATTCTTTTGTCAACGGCTGTCTATACCCCGCCTCTAGCTCGTAAGCATTACCCTTATTATTTACTTGGGCACGTTGGTCCAGCGTTTCTTCATTCTCGGCATCTCCGAACAACCTGCGTATAGAATTTAGGTTCGATAGGTTTTTATTTTCCGTATTTCTATTGGAAAAGGAAAGGGTTACAAACCTCCCTAAGGTATCGAGTTTTTTCATAAAATTAATCCTGTTGGAATAATTCCGACGTACTCCATCGCTAGTCGTAAACTGCTCATTACTATTAATAAGAGCACCCCCTTCATTCCTAGAAACGTCCTTGCTAGTATTATAAGAATTTGTACGGTTAACGCTCAATGTTGGCTGTACAGATATGCGAAAAGTCTCATCTATATCATACTCTAAGGTAGCGCCTCCCCTATTGGAGTTAGTACTCCCGTTAAAACTAGTTTCGGACTCTGAAAAATATCTATTGTCGGGCAGTAAATTTTCTCTAAAGGTTTTCTGATTATTATATGTGTCCTCATAAGAAAACAGATAGTTTCCATCGGCTTTATATTTTCCTTTTTCAGAGTTCGCATAACTGCCTCCTATACTCGAAGATGTGGTAATTCCATTGCTAGAACCTGGACCTTCTGCCATGCTCCATCGGCGACTATTACCCCCCAAGCCTTCGAGCTCATCGTAGGAAAAACCAGAACTGTTTATATTGTTCGAACCGGTAATAACACTAATGCGCTCCTTGTCATTAAAGTAGTTAAACACCCCGTTAAGCTGATATCTGTCGTCCGTGCCATAGGCCGCTGCCACTCTTCCCATGACCCCTTTATTCTTGTCCTTTTTAATGGTCAGGTTAATGGTTTTTGTTTCCCCGTCACTATCTTCTCCGGTAAACTCTTGTTTCTTTGTTTTGGTATCGGTAATCTGGATCTTACTGATTATATCCTTTGGCAAACTTTTGGTAGCCACCTTAGGATCATTGCTAAAAAAGACCTGACCATTTACCAGTACTTGGTTTACTTCCTTACCATAAACCGTTATTTTCCCATCACTGTCTACATCTACCCCCGGCAATTTTTTAAGCACATCTTCTACCGAAGCGTCTGGCCTAGTTTTAAACGAATCGGCATTAAATTCCAGTGTATCTTTTTTTATGGTAATGGGCACTCTGTCTGCCACCAACTGCACACCGTCCAATTCTTGAGCTTGTTCTTGCAACTGCAGTTCTCCCAGCTCTAGCACCTTCTTAGGTTTTACATTTACCACCAATGGCTCGTAGCCGTTAAACGTAATAAAAACTTTCAATTCTGATAGTTTTGTTTTTCCTTCCAGGTCAAAAACACCTTTTTCGTTGGTAATGGTATAGGACACCAAGGAACTATCTTTTACAGATTCGGCATATATAGTAGATGCCTCTAAGGGTAGTTTGGAAAGGGCATCGACTACTTTTCCACGGATAGAAAAATCTTGGGAAAAAGCTGCGGTAGAAAAAACAAGAAATAAAGAAATCAGAATTTTCTTCATGAAATACAAATGGTTATTTAGTTAATTATCAGGGCTCAAAACCGCCTAAATTAAAGTAAGCACCTACAGCACACAAAGGTTTAACAGAATTTTAGGAGCAACTCACCCCATATTCATTCCTTACTAAAACTAAAATAAGCAGTTCGCGCAGAGGAGCATAGGGCTTAAAAGATATACCGCATCCAAGATTATGTCCCAAAATTGGTGCATTCGGCCTGTATAAGGTTGGTATTACACGGAAAACCCAGTGGATAATACTTTGGGCGTTCCCTCCTTCGTCGGGCGGGCACTTCGCTATATCCCTTGCTGCGCTGCGGGGATGCCGCTGCGGTCCCTAACGCAACATAATGCGAACTTATAGGTAGAATAAACCAAGGAAAACAAATGGAAACAAAAAACCCTTGACAAATTGCCAAGGGTTTTAGTTTTATATAGCAACAACGTATTACTTCTTCCTCATAAAAACAGACACTGGAACTCCGGTAAAATCGAAATGTTCCCTTAGTTTGTTTTCCAAGAAACGTTTGTACGGATCTCTCACATATTGTGGTAAATTACAGAAGAACGCAAACTGTGGGTAAGGCGTAGGCAACTGAGTACAGAATTTTATTTTAACGTATTTATCCTTGTATGCTGGTGGCGGATAATTTTCTATTATCGGCAACATAATATCGTTTAGTTTTCTAGTCACCACCTTTTTCCCTCTGTTTTCATATACCTGAACCGCAGTTTCTATAGCTTTATAGATACGTTGTTTCGTTAGTACAGAAACAAAAATAATAGGCACATCGGTAAAAGGAGCTATCGCTTTTTGAATCTTTTGGGTATATTCTTTTATAGAGTTCGTTTCCTTATCCTCTACCAAATCCCATTTATTCACCAAAATAACGATCCCTTTATTATTTCGTTGTGCCAACCAGAAAATATTCTCTACCTGTCCGTCAAAACCACGTGTAGCATCGAGCATAAGGATACAAACATCGGAATGTTCAATAGCCCTTACAGAACGCATTACAGAATAAAATTCCAAATCTTCGTGAACTTTAGACTTTCTTCGGATACCGGCAGTATCTACCAGGTTAAACTCGAACCCAAAACGATTGTACCGTGTATCGATACTATCTCTTGTTGTTCCTGCAATATCAGTAACAATATAACGGTCTTCCCCAATAAGGGCGTTAATAAAGGACGATTTTCCGGCATTAGGTCTACCTACCACTGCAAAACGCGGTAAATTATCTTCTTGCTTTTCCTTCTCTGGCAAAACTTTTACCAGTTCATCTAAAAGATCCCCGGTTCCACTACCGTTAATACTGGCAATGGTGTAGTACTCCCCTAGTCCAAGAGAGTAAAACTCCACGGCATCTTCGCCTCTTTTATTATTATCGACTTTATTTACTACTAAAAACACGGGCTTGTCTACGCGTCTCAATAATTTGGCAACATCTTCGTCCATTCCGGTAACTCCGGTTTCAACGTCTACCATAAATATAATAGCATCGGCCTCATCGATGGCCAATTCTACTTGCTTATCTATTTCCTTCTCAAAAACATCATCACTCCCCAGTACATACCCTCCGGTATCGATCAGGGAAAATTCTACTCCGTTCCATTCGCTTTTACCATAGTGACGATCACGGGTAACCCCACTAACAGCGTCGACAATCGCTTCTCTACGTTGAATAAGTCGATTAAAAAAAGTTGATTTGCCTACATTAGGTCTTCCTACAATGGCTACAATAGCACTCATACTAATAATTTGATGCAAAAGTACTATTTAAATCCGAAGAAATATAGTATCTTTTTATCCTACTTCGTTATACCGAAAAAGTGACCCTTATTTCCAATGAAATTGCCTCAGGCTCAAGGTTTCAATTAACCCATCCGCTATCGAAGGAAAAAACGCTTGCGTCCTTCGAAAAAAGCAGGGTTTCCCCATTTATTGTCAAGCGATCAGACGATCATATTTTCATAAAATTCGACGCTCAAGCCTCTCACTTTTGGTCGCCCCAACTTCAATTAGAAATTTTAGAAAAAGATAAGGACCACTGCCTTATTAATGGATTATTTGGTCCAAACCCCACTTTATGGACATTTTTTATGTTCTTACACTTTGGTGCCGTCACCTTATTGATCATTATTGCCATTTGGGCCTATACCCATCATGTACTACACAAAGCCATAGCACTGCAAATGGGGCTATTTGCTTTTGTTCTTGCCCTTTGGGCGGGGCTTTACTTTTTTGGCCTGCATGGAAAAAGAAAAGGAAAGCCACAAGTAGCGGAGCTGATTCTATTTATAAAAAAAACATTAAAAAACCCCTAATCAACTTTCGTCGATTAGGGGCTGGTTTTCACAATTTTCAGGATTAATTATTATATCCAAATCGCTTTAATTGGTTAGGATTGCTCCTCCAATTTTTATTTACTTTTACATACAGCTCTAAATGTACTTGCTTATCGAAGAATTTCTCTAGATCTTTTCTGGCCTCTACCCCTACCCGTTTTAAGGCGGCACCTTTGTGACCAATAATAATTCCTTTTTGCGTTTCGCGCTCTACCATGATTACTGCCCTCATCCGGATAATTTTTTCATCTTCGAAAAATTCTTCCGTTTCTATTTCTACCGCATATGGAATTTCCTTTTTGTAAAACTGAAGGATTTTTTCACGAATCGTTTCATTTACAAAAAAGCGTTCCGGCTTATCGGTCAACTGATCTTTAGGATAATAGGCAGGTGCTTCTGGCAACAGCTCTATAATGCGCAAAAAGACTTCCTTTACATTAAAATTCTGCAAGGCAGAAATTGGGTGAATTTCTGCTTTTGGCAATTGTTCTTGCCAGTATTGTACTTGCTCTTCCAATATTCCCTGTTGGGAAACATCAATTTTATTAAGAAGCAACAATACAGGGATAGGGCTATTTTTAATTTTTTCGAAGAAACGCTCGTCTTTTAGCGCCTTCTCCCCTATTTCTACCATATAAACTAAAACATCCGCATCATCAAAGGCCGACTTTACAAAGTCCATCATAGAAGACTGCAATTCATAGGCAGGCTTTATAATACCGGGGGTATCGGAAAGTATCACCTGAAAGTCGTCTCCATTGACAATTCCTAATATACGGTGACGGGTTGTTTGTGCTTTGGAGGTGATTATGGATAATTTTTCACCTACAAAGGCATTCATTAGGGTAGATTTCCCTACGTTGGGATTTCCTATAATATTTACAAATCCTGCTTTATGAGACATGTTCTCTTTTTATCTTTTATAAGTGCAAAGGTAGTGGAATCCTAGTATTTAAATCATAATAAAGCCTAAAATTACATATAACACAACCGTGATGAGTCCGCCTATAAGGGCAT
Organism: Arenibacter sp. 6A1; assembly: GCF_012272855.1. Classification (GTDB taxonomy): domain Bacteria; phylum Bacteroidota; class Bacteroidia; order Flavobacteriales; family Flavobacteriaceae; genus Arenibacter. The sequence goes on from NZ_JAAXCQ010000005.1 coordinate 42,416, forward strand.
ATGGCAATTGGGTATTGATGTGATCTATATGGTCACTGGCCGAAGCCATAGAAGAAATGATAGAGGTATCGGATATTGGAGAGCAATGATCTCCAAAAATTCCACCTCCCAAAGTAGCAGCGACCACTAAGGGCAATGGGGCGCCGTGAATTTCTGCCATAGGGATCGCAATAGCCATCATGATGGCAAAAGTACCCCAAGAAGTACCGGTAGAAAAGGCGACAAAGGAACTGATCACAAATATAATAGCCGGTAAAAATGCAGGAGACAACCATTCTTTGGACCAATTGGCTACAAACGGCCCTGTCCCCAATTCAATACAGGCATCCCCAATAGCAAAAGCCAATAACATCAATAAGGCCAAGGGCATTAACTCACTAATCCCTTTCAAGCCCAACTCGACCATTTCTTTGGTTTTCATGATACCTTGGGCCCTATACAAAACCATGGCCACTATAATTGCGGTCAGCACGGCGTATAATACAGAGGAAGACCCCGATCCGTTTCCGATAGCTTTAAACACATGATCGGAAAAGGAAACAGCATTCTCAACAGCATCCCAACCGGTAAACGCCAAATTAATTGGCATCATGAACACCATGGTCGCCAAGGGAACTATCATATTATACGCCTTAGCCTTTATTCCTTTTTTAGACTCAAAGGAGGTTACCTCACTAGATAACATAGGCTTGGCATTATCATTTAATAATTTCCCTGTCTCGCGTGTCCGCTTTTCGGCTTTGGCCATGGGCCCTATGTCTTTTTTGAAAACTATTACTAAAAACACCATGAGGATAGCCAGAATAGGGTAAAAATTATAGGCCATCGAAGAAATCATAAGTCCAAATGGGTTTTCTATACCTTGGGTCAATAGTAACCCCATAATAAAGGCTCCCCAGGCATTAAAAGGGATTAAAATAGAAGATGGCGCAGAACTAGAATCGGCTATATAGGCCAATTTCTCCCTTGGAATTTTTAATTTATCAAAGATGGGACGATACAAGGTACCTACTGTGAGGGAGCTTATACTCGTTTCTACGAACAATAGAATACCCGTAAACATGGCCAAAAGTTGTACCACTACCCTACTATACCCACTTTGCTTTTTTTCAAAATAGGCGATAAGCTTGTTTAATACGTTTACAAACCCTTCTACCCCTTTAGAATACTGAATAAACAGCAACAGGGCTCCCACAAGGGCGCTAAACATGATGGTTCTAGTATTTCCGGCCGATTTAAATACATTTACCAATCCTTCTATTGCAGCAAGGGTTCCGGTAAAAAAATTCCAATCGTTGATGATCACCCATGAAATCCATATCCCAAAAAGCAAGGCTATATACACTTGTTTAGTTCTGAGTGCTAACACAATAGCTATTACAGGTGGTAAAATGGAAAGAAAACCGTAGGTATCCATAAATAAGGGGCGAATTAGAATTGCAGGTTAGTTATTAATAAGGGGTACAAAATAGAAAGATTTTAGAAACTAGACTACAACATCCTCATTTTTAAAACTCAGCGCAAGCCTATAAAAAATAATTTAAAATTTAATTGTTTTATGTTTGGTAGAATGGGAAAAGGGCGTACCTTTGCAGCATATATCGCGGGATAGAGCAGTAGGTAGCTCGTCGGGCTCATAACCCGAAGGTCACTGGTTCGAGTCCAGTTCCCGCTACAAAGAAAACCAGCTAGAAATAGCTGGTTTTTTCGTTTTACGTAAAAGCAATGCTCGCATTAGCTTTGGAGGGAAACAAAAAACGGGCGCAAAGCGACCATGGTTTTCTTTGTAAAGCCACCCTCAAGGCCCTTTCCGTAGTGAAACGTAGGAAAGAATCCAGTTCCCGCTACAAAGGAAAAGCTTCAAGGAAACTAGAGGTTTTTTTTATGTGTATTAGCGAAATCGGAATTTATAAAAATATCTAAAAAAATCCATTTGGATCATGACTAATTATTGTGTTTATGATTAATGTTTGTTTGGATCAAGCTCAAAAGTTGTGTGTGAATTGAAATAGGAGTTCGATATTTGCAGAAAAACGATCAGCATTGGAATTATCTATCGACCTATTAAAGCTTATACTGCCGGAACTATTAATTACCCACTTTAAACTAGTTTCCCATAAAACTGAAGATGGTACGCTTCATTTATATTTTGAAGAAAAAGAGGATACCCCTAAAGAAGAAAAACACCGCATTTTAAAAGATCATGGCTTTCATAAGGAGATCGTCGTCCAGGATTTCCCATTACGGGGAAAGTCGGTCTTTCTCCACATTAAGCGCCGCCGTTGGCTGGACAAGGCCACGGGGCAAGCCGTGCAAAGAGATTGGGAGTTGGTGGCCCAGGGAACTCGTATGACCGTAGAGTTCGCTGCTTTTTTAAAAGTACTTGGTCAGTACTAAAGCAAATGACTGTCATACCATCAGCCAATTCTATGGGGTAAACGGCAAAAAACTACAGCGACAGTTTAGGGATTATCTAAGCGATTTCAGGCAGTGGAAGGAGAAATCCCATGCCAAGCAATGGCTTATATTCCCCGAAAACATAGGGCCTAATCTGTCCATTGACGAAACAGCACTCTCCAAAGGAGAACTCTACACCATAATCACCAATAAAAAAGCCAAGGGCAAGAAAGGGTCCATAGTGGCCATATTCTCCAGTACCAAGGTGGGGCCGATTATAGAGCAGCTGTTAAAGATATCGGCCAAGAAAAGGGCCATGGTCAAAGAAATCACTCTGGATATGGCCAACTCCATGAAGACCATCGCCAAGACCTGCTTCCCAAAGGCGATACAGGTAACGGACAGGTTCCATGTGCAAAAACTGGCACTGGAGGCCCTTCAGGACATTCGGATCAAACACCGATGGGAGGCCATAGACCAAGAGAACCAACAGATTATAGAGGCCAGGGCAAAGAACGGGACATTCGTCCCAAAAGAGTTTAGCAATGGGGACATTAGAAAACAACTCTTAGCCAGAAGTAGGTACCTACTTTACAAATCACCAAACAATTGGACGCAGAACCAATCCGAAAGAAGTAAAATATTGTTCGCCCAATATCCCGATATAAAGGTCGCCTTCAATCTTGCGCAGGGGCTCAGGAACATATTCAATACGGCCACTACTATACAAACGGCATACACGAAACTGGCACAAAGACGTAGAGGCTTCGGGCTTTAAAAGCTTCCAAACAGTGGCTAACAGTATCAGCGTTAATTACAGATCAATCCTGAACTATTTTATAAACAAAAGTACGCATGCCTCGGCAGAATCATTCAATGCCAAGATCAAAGCATTTAGGGTGCAGTTCAGAGGTGTAAAAAATGTAGAATTCTTCCATACCAATTTCTTGAAATAAAAGTATAAAAAAAGCCTCTAGTTTCCTAGAGGCTTTTTCTTTGTAGCGGGAACTGGATTCTTTCCTTCGTTTCACTGCGGAAAGGGCCTTGAGGGTGGCTTTACAAAGAAAACCATGGTCGCTTTGCGCCCGTTTTTTGTTTCCCTCCAAAGCTAATGCGAGCATTGCTTTTACGTAAAACGAAAAAACCAGCTATTTCTAGCTGGTTTTCTTTGTAGCGGGAACTGGACTCGAACCAGTGACCTTCGGGTTATGAGCCCGACGAGCTACCTACTGCTCTATCCCGCGATATATGCTGCAAAAGTACAACTCTTTTTCACATACACCTAACTAATGGCGAAAAAAAGTTTTTTTCTTTCCGATTCGGGAAGAATGTATGTAATTAGCAGGGCTGAAACCAGTGTCCGCTTCGGGCGGATAGGAGCACAAAGAGCCACCTACTGCTCTATAACGTGACATTTACTTCAAAGGCCAAACTCGTTTTCACATACACCTAACTAAAGACGAAAAAAGTTTTTTTCTTTTCGATTCGGGAAGATTGCTTCTAACTAGTAGACCTGGAACCAGTGTCCGCCTCGGGCGGATAGGAGCACAAAGAGCCACCTACTACTCTATAACGTGACATTTACTGCAAAGGCCAAACTCGTTTTCACATACACCTAACTTAAGGTGAAAAAAAATTATTTTTCTTTTTGCATAGAAAAAGTTGTGGGAAGTTCATAGACCTCAAGATCAAAATAAGGAACGGCAGCCAACAGATGGTCAAAAATATCGGCAATAATATATTCGTAGTTTGCCCATCGTTTATCACTACTAAAAGCATAGATCTCTATGGGGATTCCCTGAGGGGTCGGACTTAGTTGTCTTACCATAAGGGTCATCTTTTTATTGATGGCCGAATGGTTTTCCAAATAAGTTTCTACATATTTTCTAAAAACACCTATATTGGTGAGGTTACGACCGTTGATAGCCAAAGCCTTATCCCTATTGTTTTCCGTATTATAGCTATTTATCTTATCGTTTCTATCGGAAATATATTGTTGGATGATTTGAACTTTCATCAAGGCCTCGACCTCTTCCGGGCTTAAAAACTTAATGCTATTTTGTTTAATGATGAGCGCACGTTTTATGCGTCTTCCAGGAGATTCTTGCATGCCCCTCCAGTTTTTAAAGGAATCCGAGATTAATGCATAGGTAGGAATGGTGGTGATGGTCCTGTCAAAATTCTGAACCTTAACAGTTGCTAAATTTATCTCCATAACATTTCCATCTGCCCCATATTTATCAAAGGTAATCCAATCCCCAATGCGTAGCATATCATTAATACTTACCTGTATACTGGCTACCAATCCCAGGATAGAATCTTTAAAAATCAATAGTATAACGGCTGAAGCAGCACCAAGAGCGGTAAAAAACTTCCAAATGGAGGTCCCTGACACAATAGCAAAGACTGTTAGGATACCTGCAATCCAGGCAAATATCATGAATACCTGAATATAACTGTTGATGGGCTTGTCCTTAAACCGCTCCAAGGTCTTTAGGTAGTCATTGACACTTCGTAAGAGACTATTGGTGATTTGAAGTGTTAAGAGGACTCCAATGACTAAAGTGATTTTTGAAACTATACCTTCTAAATAAGAAAAATTAAGGAAGATAAAAGGCAGGGCCTCCCAGACCAATAGCATCGGAATAATATGAGCGATATACCTTGGTACCCGGTTAGTAACCAAGAAGTTGTCAAAATTTGTCCTTGATTTCCGAGCTATTCTGACAGTTATTATTCTTAGAACTTTCCAAATTAGGAGATCCAATAAAAAGGCTAGCAGAACGGTAAGTATAAAAAGCCCGAAAAGATTCAGATATTCGGCGAGGTTTTGGGAAACTCCTATACTAGTAAGATAATCAACAAAAAATTGATTTTTTTGCTCAGTCATTGTAAGAGGGTTAAAGAAATAAGAAACAAAACTATCGTTTCGAAAATGAAAAAGCAACGTTAGGATAGCAAAAGATTGGAATATAAACTGAAACGCTTATTAAAGGTTTTGATTTAACCTTTGGCAACTTTAAATTTCGAAGCACTGGCCCAAGTAGTTCTTCCAAATAATGAATACATTATCCGGTCCTTATAGTTCCCTCCCTAGATTAAGGCTATAAAAAAAGCCTCAAGTTTCCTTGAAGCTTTTTGTTAGTAATGTGAACAGTATTATAGTTCTTTTCTTAATGACCAGATTCACAAGAGCAACCTGTTCGGGTTTCCCCATGCCAGTCAAAAGCAGGAGCATAGTCATTCATTTCCCAATAAAATGCACCTCTTTCTTTTTCATAATTCCCCACCTCGTTCATGGTTTCCGTATCGTATAATCTACCGTTAATCATAGTATAGATGACAGAGTTGGAATTTTGAATATTTTCAAGAGGGTTTTTATCCAAAACGATCAAATCTGCCAACATTCCTGTCTTTAGTGAGCCCAAATAATCGTCCATTCCCAAATAATTGGCTCCATTTATGGTTGCTGCTTTTAAAGCTTCCATATTGGTCATTCCTCCTTGTGCCAGCATCCATAGTTCCCAATGAGCTCCAAGGCCTTGTATTTGTCCGTGAGCGCCCAAGTTCACCTTAACGCCTGCATCTGCCAATTTCTTGACGCTTTTTGAAACTAGGATATGACCGTTTTCATATTCTTTTATCGGTGCCATGGTACGGTGCCTAGAACGAGCGTCAATGATGCTCCTTGGGGTATACTTTAAAAGTTTTTCATCTTCCCATACATCGGTAGTCTGGTACCAGTAGTTTTCCCCATTCAATCCGCCATAATTAACGATCAAAGTAGGGGTGTATCCGGTCTGACTAGCAGCCCATAATTGGGTAACATCTTTATGAACAGTGGCCACGGGTATATTGTGTTCTATTCCGGTATGTCCGTCCAAAATCATGGACAAATTGTGAAAGAATGTGGAACCTCCCTCTGGAACCACCGCTATCTCATTGTCGTGGGCAGCTTTAATAATTTGCTGTCTTTGGTCCCTTCTTGGCTGGTTGTAACTTTTTACAGAAAATGCGCCAAATGCCTTTGTTCTATGAATGGCCGAGCGCGCATCGTCCAAATTATTGATAGTGGCTTTAAAGTCTCCCTCTGCTCCATACAATATGATCCCTGTAGAAAAGATCCTTGGGCCCACCATATTTCCAGCACGAACCATTTCCGATTGTGAGAACACCATTTCAGTATTTGCCGAAGGATCATGAGTAGTGGTAACACCATAGGCCAAATTGGTATAATATTGCCAATGTTTTTGTGGACTAATTCCGAACCTGAAATGCCCAAGGTGTGCGTGTACATCTATTAATCCGGGCATAATTGTTTTGCCACTTACATCAATGATCTTAGCGTCAGCAGGGATGCTAACGGCATTTTTGGCACCAAGGTCCATAATTTTGTTGTCCTTGATCAGTAGGGTACCATTTTCTATAACCTTATCACCATCCATAGTAATGATTCTTGCTCCCGTAAAAGCAATCATTCCCTGTGGTTTATCCGTAGGCAGGCTTAGCTCAATCTTAACACCCACGGTATCTAATTTTGGTATGGAATCCGGAGCACCTTCCAAAAAGAGAAATCTTTGGTTAATGTCGGCACTAAAATATGCGTCACCTAGGGTCCAATTCAATTGAGTGCTATTGTCAGACCAATGCAAATTAATTCCCGCGTCACGTGCTACCTGGGCCACAGGAACATTTGTCGCGTTTCCGTCCAATTCAATAGTATTCCCTGTCATTGGAAGGGCCGCAATATACACTTTGTATAAATTGGTAAAGGCTACCCAGTTATCGTCTGGACTTGGAATAATTCTTTGTGCGTATTTAGATTTCACTAATTCCCTAGGTGCTTTTCCATCTAGGTTGACTGTTTTCAGGGTTTTGGTTAATTCCCCAAATAGATACCCCCCAGTTTGGTAATATATCCTATTGGCATCCTTGTTGAAAGAAGGAAATTGACCTTCTTTTACAACTAATTTCTTGGTGGCCTTGATACCAGATTTTTTGGACTTAACAACATCTAATAAATAAATACCGGGTTCTTTGGTGTTTACATACCCCTGGTTCCCGTTTCCTTCCTCTTCCCGGTACACAATGCGATTAATGTCTTTTGGCGAAAATGAAGGCTCTCTGTATATGGCTTTCTCTGTGGTTAATTGTTCAGGTTTGTTTTTGGATGAGCTTAGGTTCAACCGCTGTATAGCTCCCATATTTTCATCGTTCCAAGTCACATAAACCAAGTATTTTCCGTCCTTAGAAAAGGAAGGTTCAAATTCAAGATCCGTCCCTGAGCTAAGGCGAACTGCCTCCCCATTTGGAAGTGCCTTTTTCCATAAATACCCGGCCGCGTTAAAAATTAAAGTTTTACCATCCGGAGAAGTTACCGCGTGGCGTATAGCCTTTGGATTAAAGGTTTCCGGGGAAGGGTCGTTTTTAAATTTAAGCGCATTTACTATTTTGTGTTCTGCCGTGGCAGAAAAAGGGATATCGGTAACCTTTAAGGATTTAATATCGATTTTTTTGATTTTCCCCTGAGCCCAGATAATAATGTGTTGATCATCTGGTGTGAAATTGAATCCGGTGAATGGCCCAAAGATGGCCCATGCTTCTTGTTGGTCTTTACTAAGTTGATCGTATAGAGGCCACTCCTTTCCTGAGGCAAGATCGTGTAGGTAAAGTACCGTTTTTTCCCTTACTCTCTTGACAAAAGCCATTAGCTTTCCGTCATGTGATATCACTGGACGTATGGCACCTCCAGGACCACCGGTAACCTTTTCTATTTTGCCATTTTCTAGGTTATATCTATTAATGACATAAATCTGGCTGTTAGGGTCCTTGTTATACTGAAAAAAACCTCCTGGGTACACGTCTTCACTAAAGTATACGTACTTGCCGTCGGGTGATGCCCAAGGCTCTCCAGCATCTTGCTGATCGTTCTTCTTTTTTGTAAGCTGAATACCCTTTCCTCCAGATTTATGGTACATCCAAATTTCACCCGCTCCTAGGGAACGTGTTGCAGTAAAATGTTTTCGACAGAAAATATAGTTCCCATCAACGGACCACACCGCATTGTTTACCAATCTAAAATCTTCTTTGGTTATCTGCTTTGCATCAGTACCATCGGTATTCATGACCCATATATTGTCTCCCCCACCAGCATCGCTGGTAAAGCTAATGCTTTTGCCATCTGGACTAAATCTGGGCTGTACTTCAAAGGCATGTCCTCCCCTGATCAGGGTGGCATCACCACCAGTGATAGGAATCGTATAGATATCACCAAGCATATCAAATACTATTTGAGTGCCATCTGGACTTACATCGAGGCTCATCCAAGAACCCTCGTCCGAGGTGATGGATACATTTTTATAAGGAAGTGCTGGAGTGGATACCTCCCAACTTTCTTTTTTGGCCTCCTCTTTATCTTGGGAATAGGAGGTTATACAATTAAGTAGGAGCAGTGCAAAAAGGATACTGTTTTTCATTGTTCTAATGAGTCGTTAATTATAGAATTTCCAAATGTACTTAATAGAAACATAATATGCCTTTTTCTTATTGAGTTTTGCCCGACAATGTTTTGGTTTGAACTGTTAAAACCCCACAATCCTTTTTTTTTGTTTATTTTACTTAAACAACTATTGATACCTTAATTATGGTTCAAGGTTTTGTACTGTACTACCTACGGAAATGCAACAATAATTTGGACGATCACTAAGGTTTAGTGGCTACATTTTGATATAAACCCGCGTTAGGGACCGCGGCGGCATCCCCGCAGCAGCGCAAGGGATATAGCCAAGGGCCCGCCCGACAAAGGAGGGAACGCCCAGAGTAGAATGTCAAAAACCTTTAGATATTTGAGTTTATCAGAATGAATAGCTTTTAGATGGAATCTTATTCCCGCTAAACCATAAATACAGGGCCTACCCCCTATTCTTATTGATATTATAAAATAATCCTAATTTTATAAAACCTATAGAATATACAGTAACTTTGCCAGCATTAATCATAAAAATTAAGAACCATGAAAAAATTATTAGTTTTATTTACTGTGTTCACCTTAACTGCTATCGGCGCTAATGCTCAAGCTATTTCCAACAATGCTTTGGGACTGAGAATTGGGGATAATGACGGATTTGGAGGGGAAATTTCCTACCAAAGATTGCTTTCCGAAAACAACAGATTAGAATTTGATCTAGGTTGGAGAGACTCTAACAATGTAGATGCTTTTAAACTTGTAGGCTTGTACCAGTGGGTTATGAATATTGAAGGTGGCTTTAACTGGTTTGTGGGTGCTGGTGCCGGACTAGGTTCTTACGATTCTCCGAACGGTGATGGTACGTTTGCACTTATTGCAGGTGATATTGGAATTGAATACAATTTTGATTTCCCCCTTATATTGTCCTTGGATATGAGACCAGAACTTGGTTTTAATAATAGTTATTCAGACGACCTGGATTTAGATATTGCTTTGGGGATTAGATACCAGTTTTAAATAATAGCTTCAGGAATTTAGCACTAGGCACGGACATTGACCTAACTACGCTAAAGATTCCTAACAACACCTATCAAAGAGGTATCCACTTTTGGATGCCTCTTTTTATTTTACACCACTGTATTTTTACCTCAGACAGGAACAGGTTCTACAACAGCGCTTGAACGGCCAACCAGGCCATTAATCCGCCTCCTATTTCCAAGGCAGATTCGTCTATATCAAAAGTAGGGGTGTGCAATCCGGAAGTAATTCCTTTGTTTTCATTCCCAACCCCCAACAAATAAAAGCAGCCTTGATTTTTTTGGGTATAAAAGGCAAAATCTTCTGCGGCCATCCATGGTTCTAAATCTTCCACTTGTGATTCTCCCAAATACCCTTTGGCACTGTTTTTCATTGATTCGGTTAAGGCCAAATCATTCCGCAGATGTGGATATCCTTTGGGAATATCTACGATACACTCTGCTCCCATCCCATCGGCAATGGCCGTTACCAATTTGGTTAATTTCTCAATGGCCTCTGTCCGCCAGTTTTCGTCAAAGGTTCTAAAAGTACCTTCAATGGTTACCTCATCGGGGATCACGTTATTGGCACCATCGCCAATAATTTTTCCAAAAGACAATACGCTTGGTGTTTTGGGCGAAGCCATTCTACTAACCAGCTGTTGGGCCGCCACGATAATATGCGATGCTATAAGAATAGGATCTATACATTCTTCGGGCACCGCAGCATGTCCGCCCTTTCCTTTTACTGTAAGGTATATTTCGTCCATGCTTGCCATAAATTGCCCTCCCCTAAAACCTACCTTTCCTACTGGCAGATTAGGTATAACGTGATGCCCTAAATGAGCGACCTTACCCAAGGCTTTATAGGCAGGCTCTTTCATTACCAAGGTTGCGCCTCCGGGCATCAATTCTTCCCCGGGCTGAAACAATAATTTTATAGTGCCAGAATATTCTGTTCGCAGTTCAAATAAGATTCTTGCCGTTAGCAATAAGGAAGTCATATGGGCATCATGGCCACAAGCATGCATAACCCCTTCATTTTGGGAAGCATAGGATACTACATTTTTTTCATGAATAGGAAGCGCATCCATATCGGCCCTTAGGAGTATTGTTTTTCCCTTTGTTTTCCCTTCTATACTTGCCAATAATCCAGTTCCCGCAACAGTTTCAATGGAATCTATTCCTATTGCCAACAATTGTGTTTTTACAAAAGCCGCTGTTTTATACTCCTTAAAGGAAAGCTCGGGATGGCTATGCAAATACCGCCTCACCTCCACATAGTCGTTCGCATACCCTTTTGCCAATTGTTTTATTTTCTCCTTTAATCCCATTTCTATTACTATTTAAGTAAAAAATCTTCGAAACCAACAGAATTCAGTTGTTGATAATTCCCCGGAACATCGGAAACCATAAAAAACTCCACTGCTGTATTCCCATTTTTTATCAAACCAGCCTTTTCTTGGCCTCCTACACTAAAAGCCGAGGCATAGGCATCGGCCATACTTCCATTGGGAGCTATGGTGGTAACTTGTATATTATTACTCAATGCCATTCCCGATTTTGGATCTATGATATGGGAGTACCGTTTTCCATCTACCCATACATATTGGTACAAATCGCCAGAAGTAGCTATTGCCCTATTTTTTAATTTGATCCTTTGTACTATCTCCTTTCCTTCCTTGTTATAATAGCCAAACCCTACAACCCAATAATCTTTATCGGCCGGTGGATCACTGACCGTGATATCGCCTCCCATGTCTACCATTGCCGATGATATTCCGTTTTGCTGTAAAAGTTTTATCGCTTCATCGGCAGCATACCCTTTTCCTATCCCCCCAAAATCTAATTGCATGGCGTCTCCTTGTATGCTTACTACATTTAGTGATGGAAAATGAATATTGTGAGAGCCAGTATTCTTCATGGCCAGTTGTATCTGTTCTGTTGTTGGCAACACCTTTGTTTTTCTCGTCGTCTTCCAAAGCGCTATTAAGGGCCCCATGGTGATATCGAAGGCGCCATGGGTCTTTTGACCATATTGTACGGATAGCTGTAAAATATTGAACAAGTCGTCATGAACGGACACGTTTATTTTTGACGTCTTACTCAGTCTTGTCAGGTCGCTATCGGGCAAATAATTACTCAAAACACCGTTCAGTTCATCGATCCTATTGAATACCAATTGCGCTATGGAATCGGGGTTTTGTTGAATTTGGGCATAGAAAACCAACCTGATTTGCGTTCCCATTTGTTGGTGGGAATATTCAAATCTAGATTGCGAATTTGCTACCCCAAACCAAAGAAGAAAACATAAAAAGACGTAATTCATTTTTTTCATACCGTCCTATTAAACTGGGTAATGTATTCGTTATTTGATTCCTAGGAAACCCAATGAACTACAATAGTCGCTCTGGTATACTACTTATCAACAGGAGCAACTAGATCGTTTTTTTACACAATAAAATTAGGCCTTAGAATACACCAAATCAAAATTTACGGTAACATTTTCACCTACCACTATTTGGCCAAACATTGCTGTTGGCGGTGCTATATTATAGTCTGTTAAATTTATTTCTTTATTCCCCTTTATAAAATACTCCTTGCCTGTTTTACGGATTTCACAGCTAAGGACAACGTCCTTGGTCACTCCTGCAATGGTAAGCAAACCCTTAATAGTACCCTTGGAAGCATCGGCATCCTTTTCTGTTAGTTCCTTTAATTTAAAAGTCACCTGCGGATGTTCTTCCATTTTTAAAGCGCTATGGAGTTTCTTATCCATAGACGCTCCACGTTCGCTATTGATCTTTTCTACTGTTACTTCTAAGGTAAGCTCCTTGATAAGATTTTCTTTGTTTTGAATTGTTCCCTTCATGGCATTTGCCTCCACTATCCAGTCGCTTACCGTGGAGCTACCATTAATGGTGACTACACTTTTTGGGGATAAGGAATATTTTTCTTGTGCTTGGCTTATAAAAACCACTGGTAACAAAAGAAGCAATAACAATATGTTTTTCATGTATTTTTCGTTTATGGAAGTCTACATTGCCTATAGGAAAGTAGCTCCGTGGTTGTTTATTTTATGTTTTATATGGTTTCTTCTCCAAAAAGTCCTCCTAGCCATCCTTCGCTATTTAAAACTTAGGAGTACAAATCATTTTTATTCATCCAATACCGTCTGCCAAAATTTCTTTTGTTCTTCTGCACTAGGCTGTGTTTTTGGACTTACCAATCTAAATCCGATAAAATTAGAATCGGTATTCCACCAAAAGCTTTTCGGAATTTGCGGATCTCGTTTCTGTAATTTCAAGCTCGATGCTACTCTCCTTGAAGATCGCAACACCTCAGCATCATCGTCCCATGACCCTCCTCTGATCACTCTCGGGTGAATTACGGTAGGTTGTACCCACGGATTATTTTCTTTGGTACTGGCATAGGCATTTTCCTTGTATTCGTCCAAGGTCCATTCGGCGACATTCCCATGCATATCATACAAGCCCCAAGGGTTCGGCAATTTGGTACCTACCTTAGCGTATTGATTATTGGAATTTTTATAATAAACCGCATAATCGTCTATTTTTGAGATATCGTCCCCAAAAGAATAAGCGGTATTGGTCCCTGCCTTGGCCGCATATTCCCATTCTGCCTCTGTAGGCAAACGATAAAAAGTGCCCGTTACAGAACTTAACCACTTACAGAACACCAAAGCTGAGTAAGCAGACATACTAATGGCCGGATATCCTGTCTTTCCCATTCCATAAGACGGATCTTCATAAGGCGGACTCGGTCTGGTGATAGCATCCAAATCTGCCAGTTTGCCCTTTTCTATTTCCTGAAACAACTCCTTATTCTGTTTAAAAAAGAGTTCAAACACTTCCCAGGTAAGTTCATATTTCCCCATCCAAAAGGCATCTAGGGCCACTTCTTTAACTGGACCTTCGTCGGCTTTTCTATTGGGCTCTGAAGCCGGGCTCCCCATCATAAAACTTCCTTCGGGGATCAGTACCATATCAAAGGAAATATCCGTTGCTGGAATGTTTTCTGTAAATTCTTTCGGAGCAGCTGGTGCTTTCGGACTTCCCTGAACCACTGTATTTTGTGTTTTACAGGATTGTAGGGACATAAAAATGGCTGGAATAATAAATAAAGAAGGCTTTAGTAAACCTGGATTAATTTTAAGCATTGGTTTGATTAATTAGCGTCAACCACTAAAATTATTACTATTATTTGAAAAAAATAAGAATAAGCTACATTTTACTTAAATTATTTAAAAGTTTGTGAGGTATATCCCTTAAAAACTGTTCATATTTTTTGTAATATTGACTAAACCATAAAACCGCACTGCCATGAAAACCAATTTCTTAGCAATTTTTCTTATAGGGATATTTTTTAATTGTTTTGTAGGTTATGGACAACTAAAAAAAATAGCTTCTGTAGAAGGCATTACCGAATATAGGATGGATAATGGATTAAAGGTGTTATTATTTCCCGACAATTCTTCTCAGACCATTACCGTAAACATCACCTATTTGGTCGGTTCTCGTCATGAGGGATATGGAGAAAAAGGAATGGCCCATCTTTTAGAGCATATGGTTTTTAAGGGTACTCCGAACCATCCAGACATTCCCAAAGAATTAAGTGCTCGTGGAGCCCGCCCCAATGGCACTACCTGGTATGACAGAACCAATTATTTTGAATCCTTTAATGCAACGGACGACAATTTGGAATGGGCCCTAGACTTAGAGGCCGATAGAATGGTGAATTCCTTTATCGCCAAAAAAGATCTTGACTCCGAATTCAGTGTCGTGAGAAATGAATTCGAGAGTGGGGAAAACGACCCTACAAGGGTACTTATGGAAAAAGTAATCAATACTGCTTTCGTATGGCACAACTATGGCAATTCTACTATAGGCAACCGTTCGGATATAGAACGGGTACCCATTGAAAACCTACAAGCTTTTTATAAGAAATTTTACCGCCCCGACAATGCGGTCCTAATGGTAACAGGGAAATTCGATGAGAGCAAAACCCTTTCCTTGATTGAGGAAAAATTTGGGAAAATTGAAAACCCCTCCATTCCTTTAAGGGACTCTTATACTGAAGAACCTCCACAGGACGGGGAAAAAACCGTTCATATTAGCAGGGTCGGGGATTTACAAATTGCCTCGGCGCTCTACCATACGCCGGCTGGTTCCCATGAAGATTATGCGGCCATTTCTATCATAGGGAACATCCTTTCGGACGAACCCTCGGGCCGCCTGTACAAAGCATTGGTCGAAACCCAGAAAGCATCTTCTATTTGGGCCTTCTCTCCTTTTACCAAGGAACCAGGTTTTCTTTATATCAATGTAGATGTCCCTTCGGATAAAAATGCCAATGATGCCGAAAAAATCTTAAAAAGCACTTTAGATGGCATAAGGGCTACCCCCATCACCCAACAAGAATTAGAAAGAGCCAAGGCCAACTTGCTAAAACGCATCGATCAAATAAGCCGAAATTCGGCTTACTTGGGCACCTATATGAGCGAGTTTATTGGGGCCGGCGATTGGCGACTTAACTTTATCCATAGGGACAGGATAGAAAATATGAGTTTGGAAATGATCAATGAGGTTGCTCAAAAATATTTTATTCCTACCAATAGAACCATCGGAAGATTTATCCCTAGCAAACATCCCGAACGGGTTAGCATTGCCCATACAGAAAACCTGGATTCCCTTGTCTCCAATTACCAGGGGAGAGAAGATATGGGTACCGGAGAGTCGTTTGACGTTGCCTATGATGCGATCCAAAAAAGGCTAGCCCTTGGAACCTTATCCAATGGTATTGAATACGGGATCATTGAAAAAAGCAACCGAGGAAATACGGTCAGGGTAAATTTCAGTATTCGCAATGGCAATGCCGTGTCCCTTTCTAACAAGGGGGTAATACCATCTTTAACCGCCAGTATGCTCAACAAGGGCACTAAAAATAAAACAAGGCAAGAAATTGAGGATCAACTCAGCAAGCTAAAATCATCTATAAGCTTTCGGGCCAGCAATGGAAACACCTATATAAGCGTAGTATCTACCCAAGAAAACCTAATGGCCTCGATGGCCCTAATGGCAGAAATGTTAAAAAGTCCGGCCTTTGAGCCCAAGGAATTGGAAAAATTAAAAACAGAACAGTTGGCCTATTTAGAAATGAATAGCAGCGAACCGCAATTCTTGGCCTCTAAACGCATGGCACAAATAGAAAACCGCTTTGCCAAGGGACACCCCTTATACAACATGACCGTTGAAGAGGAAAAAGCCGCAATTAAGGCAACAACCATAGCAGCGATACAAAAATTTCATTCTGAATTCTATGGTTTAGGAAAGGCCATTATGGTTGGCATTGGTACTATGCAAGCCCAAGAAGTAAAGAATTTTATGGAAAAAGAATTTACCGGGTTTAAAGGCAAACACCCCTACGAACGCTTAAAAGACCCCTATTTCCCTACCATAGCAATCAATGAAAATATAATCACCCCAGATAAAAAGAATGCCATGACCCTTGGTCGTTTGCATCTAAAAATAAGCGATGTCCACCCAGATTACCCAGCGCTCAACATCGCCGCGACCATTTTAGGAGGCGGATTCCTAAACTCGAGAATAGCAGAGCGATTACGTCAAAAAGATGGTGTTAGTTATGGGGCTGGCGCAGGGTTCCAAGCTGATTCCAATAGGGAAGATGAAAATTCTGCCATGTATTTATACGCTATATATGCCCCTGCCAATTACGACAAGGTTCAACTTGGTTTTAAAGAAGAAATTGATCGCTTTATCAATGAAGGTATCACCGAGGAAGAACTTAAAAATGCCGTTAATGGATGGATACAGGAAGAAAATGTTTCCAGGGCCAAAGACGGAGAATTGGCTAGTATCATTAACAATAACATCTTTTATAACCGCGGGATAGAATTTCAAAAATTATTAGAAAAGAAAATTAGCGATTTAACTGTTTCCGATGTTAACAATGTGATTCAAAAATACGTACAAGCTTTTGAAAACTGGACTGTAATCAATGCAGGGGACTTTCAAGCTCCCTAGAAACCTAGGGGCCACTATTCAGAAGCCCCTGTATAAGGGTTTGCATCCTCGTTTCTCTTTCAAATAGAAGGATTGTATTAATGGAACACAATGATGCGTTAGGGACCGCGGCGGCATCCCCGCAGCGCAGCAAGGGATATAGCCAAGGGCCCGCCCGACGTAGGAGGGAACGCCCACATTAGTATGCCAATAAATACGGATATTAAAATACACATATTCATTACTACATCCGGATTTTTTATTGATATGCCCCTTTAAATACCGCCCATCAGGTGTAAGGCAGTCATTTTTTAAAGGGCCAGATCAATCTTTTTACTGTTCCAAATTTACGGCACCAAAATCCATTAGCACTCCTTGATCAAAACTGAGGTAGACAGCGATAGGATTGCAACACACTTCACAGTCTTCTACATACGATTGTTTGGAGATGGAAGGATCTAACAAAAAGGAAATTTCTTCCCAGCAATACGGACATTGGAAATAGTGTTCGTACATCATATTTTTCGTTCATTCCTCACAAGATAGCAAAATATTGACCACTTAAATATAGAAACTTCTAAAGGATCAAAGGTGGTTTATAAAACCATAAAATATCCGATCAAAAAAAAAGAGACACCGGCGGCATCTCTCATAGATCAATTAACGAAAGTATTTATTAGTCTATCTTTTCATCTTCAAATTTAGTATCGGCCATCCTTGTCTTATCGATCTCAAACTCCTTAAACCTGTTATCGGCTTTCTCTCTATCATAATCCAACACCAACAACTTGGTAGTATTTAGGTGGAGGATATTATCGAAGGAAAAAATATTGTTATTCTGAATTTGAAGCACTTCTAAATTTGCCAACTGTTCAAATTCCCTTGGAATGCCTCCCCCAAGGTCGTTGTTAGCAAGTACCAGTTCCTTTAATTGCTTTAAATGGCCCAACTGGCCTGGAATAACCCCGTTTAACCTATTTTGAAAAAGCCCCAAACGTTCTAATTTTGTGAGTGTTCCTATGCCAACAGGAATTTTACCGGCCAGATCGTTACTAGATAAATTAAGCTCTTGTAAATTAGAAAGATTCCCTATGCTTTCTGGAATTTCGCCTGAAAAGAAATTATTGAATGCGATAAATTTCACCAAAGACTCCATATCACCAATTTCCGTAGGGATAGGTCCATTCATTTGGTTCATCTCTATTTTTAAGAGCTGTAGTTTTCTCAGTTTCCCTATGCTTTTTGGCAATTCGCCTTTTAAATTATTAAAAGCCAAATTAAGCTGTTCCAAATGTTTTAGATCTCCTATCTGCTGCGGCAAGCTACCACTAAGGTTATTTCTAAAAAGGTCTAAACCCACTACTTTGTTGTTTTGAATACGAACCCCATGCCAAGAAGCAACATCCGTATGTACGTCCCAGCTATGGACCCAGCTTTCGCCGTTGGTGTTCTCAAAAAGCGCTATTAAGGCGTTTTTTTCCTTTTTAGATACTTGCGCCTCTACAAAGTTGTGACATGCAAATAAACATATAAGAAGAGTTGTTATAAACTTGGGGGCGAGTTTGTGGCAAACTGATTTCATATGAGGCTATTTATGGATTTTTAAAGGTCATATGTAATTCGCATAGCTGAATTCATATTTGCGACCAGTTTCCGGCCATGCTCATTTCATATCTTTGCTTTTTATGGCAATTACACGCTTAATAAAGCACTAGGCAAGAAGGAATTACACCACAAACCTCGTTTATTCTTAGATAAACAGCAAAAATACTCGATAACGAACCCTTTGAGCTATGGTATTTGTGGTGAAACCCTTAAATCTTGTGGTGAAACCACAAAAATCCAATAGTCAATTTTAACCTAGGAAACCTCTTCTAGCTCCATGGTCAATTCTTCCCAGTCGGCCATTAGGGCTTCTAAATTTCTTTTTTTCTTCTCGTAATTCTCAAAAAAGTTAGGTTTAGCCATCGTAGCGTCATAATCCTTCAGCAGATCATCGTCTAAATCTGCGATCTGTTTTTCTAGCTTTGCTATGTCACTCTCAATATTACTCAGCTTATTCTTAAGAGCTTTAAGTTTCTTCTGCTCCTCAAAACTTAATTGTTTCTCCTGGGGCTTTTCCTTTTTAATATTGATGGTCTGCTTTTTTTCTATCGCTCTAAAGTCTTCTACCTTTCGCTGCTCCAAGTAAAAATTAACATCGCCCAAATACTCCTTTATCTTACCGTCTTTAAACTCGTATACCTTATTGGTTAAGCCTTGTAAAAAATCCCTATCGTGCGACACCAATATCAGGGTACCGTCAAAATTCTGAAGGGCTTGTTTCAGTACGTTCTTAGATTTAATATCGAGGTGGTTGGTAGGCTCATCCATTACAAGCACGTTAAAGGGCTGCAACAACATTTTGGCCAAGGCCAAACGGTTTCTTTCCCCTCCAGAAAGTACTTTTACGTACTTATCTACATCGTCGCCCCTAAATAAGAATGATCCCAGGATATCTCTTACCTTGCTCCTATTCTTTTCATTGGCGGCATCGATCATGGTATCCAATATGGTTTTGTTACCATCTAAATATTCTGCCTGATTCTGGGCAAAATATCCTATTTGCACATTATGTCCTAATTTTAAATGTCCTTGGTGCTCTAGTTCTCCGACCATTATTTTGGCCAAGGTAGATTTCCCTTGTCCGTTCTGCCCCACAAAGGCAGTCTTAGAGTCTCTTTCTATAAGAAGATCTATTCCCTGAAGCACATGTTTGTCCCCATAGCTTTTAGATAAATTCTCTATTTCGGTTACCACTTTTCCTGGGGTCACCGAAACTTGAAATCTCAAATTCATCACACTATTATCGTCCTCATCGACCTCGATACGTTCTATCTTATCGAGTTTCTTTATCAGGGACTGCGCCATAGAAGCCTTTGTTGACTTGGCCCTAAATTTTTCGATCAGTCGCTCTGCCTGTTGTATTTCCTTGGCCTGATTTTTCTGAGCACTTAATTGTTGCTGTTTGATTTCGTTTCTCAGCACCAAATATTGTGAATAGGGTTTGTTGTAATCGTAGATTCTACCCAAGGAAATCTCAATGGTACGGTTGGTAACGTTGTCTAGGAACATTTTATCGTGGGAAACGATCATTACCCCTCCCGTATAGCTTTTAAGATAGTTTTCTAACCATACGATCGACTCAATATCCAAGTGGTTGGTAGGCTCATCTAAAAGCAGCACATCGTTGCTTTGCAACAACAGCTTTGCCAACTCTATCCTCATTCGCCATCCTCCCGAAAAGGTTTCTGTTTTTTTATCAAAATCATCACGTCTAAACCCAAGTCCCAACAGCACTTTTTCTGTTTCCCCTTGGTAATTGTATCCACCGAGTATTTCGTAGTGATGGGTTACATCGTTAAGATCAATAATCAGCTGATTGTAGGCTTCACTCTCATAATCGGTACGTTCTGCCAATTGATGGTTGATATCATCTAGACGTAACTCTAGGCTTTTTATTTCTTCGAAAGCCTGGTAAGCTTCTTCCAAAACAGTTCTTCCCAATTCAAAATCGACATCCTGACGTAAGAACCCCATTTTAAGATCCTTATCAGAGGCTATTGTTCCAGAGTCGATAGGCATATCTTTGGACAATATTTTTAATAGGGTAGACTTCCCTGCCCCATTTTTTCCAATAAGTCCAACTCTATCACCGCTCAGTAATCGGAAAGAGATTTCTTCAAATAAGTATTCTCCACCAAATGAAACAGAGAGGTTATGGATATTCAGCATAATTTGTAATATTGTATTATTAAGTCGCTTATCAAAAGCGTATTTTTGGAAAAACTTTTGCAAATGTTAAAAAAAGGAAGCAAACTCTACAGCATTTTAACAGGAACTTGTCCTAAGTGCCACGAAGAAAGCATGTATAAGGATAAAAACCCTTATAATATGCTTAATATATTTAAAATGCATGAGCGTTGTTCCCAATGCCAAACAAAATACAAAATAGAACCTTCGTTCTTTTTTGGGGCCATGTATGTTAGTTATGGGGTAGGTGTAGCCTTTTCTGTGGCTGCCTTTATTATTTCCTTTGTATTTTTTGACACAACACTATTGCAATCTTTTTATGCAATATTGGGCACCCTTTTCGTGTTCATGCCTTTTATTATACGAGTCTCACGTAACATTTGGATCAATTTCTTTATAAGTTACGATCCAAAAGCTACTAAAATTACCTCTTAAAGTGCTTTTTTGTAAACCGGGCAATATCTATTTCAGCATCTAAAGGCATATTATTTTCTATATAACCGTATAATTTTTTAGCGGCTGTGGGCCCTATCATTACACCCCGAGTTCCCAAGCCGTTGAGAACGAACAAGTTTTTATGAATCGGATGGCTGCCCACTAAAGGGCGCCTATCGCCAACGGTAGGCCGTATTCCCGCTTCCTGGTCTATTACCTCGTAATCGCATTTTAAAAAGGTATTTAACTTATCTATCAGCTCCAATTTAGATTCTTCTGTGGGGGTATTGGTTTTGTCCTTCCACTTGTAAGTAGCGCCTATTCTATACAGATCATCTCCCATAGGGATAATAAAAACCGAAGATTTAATAACATTTTCCTCCTTCAATTTTGGAGCCTTTATAGTTAATAACTCACCTTTGGTACCATTGAGGGGCAAATAGTTAAAATAAGGATTGTGATGAAGCCCGAATCCGGTTGCAAACACCAAATATTTAGCTTTTATACCCTTGTAGGTTATACTATCATCCTGTATTTCAAGGGTATTAAAAGAAAAGCTCTCTTGTAAAAACCTATTTGATTCTTTCAAATAATGAGCATAGGAGCTTAATAGTTTTGGAGTATCCAATCTGCCGGTATGTAAAACTTCGCCATACCCAAACGGCGCTTCTATACTAGCATTAGTATTGACCCGTATTTTGGTAGAAAGGAAAGGTGCCAAACTGGGTTTGTCTGCCGCCTCGAACCATAAGTTTTGTTCCTCTATAGAGGCAAAACGCCTCAAAACCGGAACTTTATAATCTAAAGTGGCATTTAACTTTCTTTCTATGGCATTATAAAAAGGGATGGCTTCCGTTAACTGCTCATGGGCGTCCCATGCCAGGGTAAATCGCTTTAAAATAACCGGATTGTACAATCCGCCTGCCACCACGGACGAGGTTTGGGAATTGTCACTGATCGCCATAAAAGACTTACCGTTCCTATCTAAATGCTCACAAAAGGAAATTCCGGCTAATCCCAAGCCTACTACCAAATAATCTACCATAGGCCAAAGGTAGTGAAAGGCACAAAAAAAAAGAGGCTATCTCAGAAAGATAACCTCTTTTTTATATAGATAAATTGTATTTTTTTATAGGTCCTTAGTAAGCCCACATATCTTGTTCCCTATCTCTGATAGTTTCTTTGATACGTTTGGCTTCCAACAACTGAAACAGGGCATTATCGGAAATGTAATCTTTTACACTACGGTCCCCATGCACGTTGTCTTCCTTGTAAATAGTAGCATTGAAACGTCTAGAATTCAACAACATATCAAAAGATATTGGTTGGGCAGAATTACGTTGATTGAATACCTTTGCCTCGTGCAAAATTTGTCTTGCGCTTGGGTACCATACCCAGAACAAAGGTACTTTTGCCTCTGCCAAATCCATAGAATCATCATCTATAAAGTTTACATCCGGGGCCACTGGAGCAATGCCCAGCAAGCGGTACTTAAGTTCTCCCTGTCTTTTATCAAAGTACCACATTCCTTTAATTAGGTACTCCTCTAAATCTGCCGCCACAATATTACGTCTGTTGATATACTCTGGAGAAACCCGTTCTCCTGCGTTGTACTGCTCATACCCCATATCGGTGGTATCTACCTTTTGCAAGGTAGCCTCTAGGTCTTTAAACTCTCTTTTTTCGGTAAAATAAGAATCTACATAGATGTCTTTTAACTTTCCATTTTTAATGTTTTTAATCAGCACATCGTACAGAGACCTTCTATCGGTACCAATATCAATGGTATCCAATGGATAGTACAATGGGAAATTAACACGCTCGTCCAAATCTATCACTTCCCACACGGTTTTAGACCAAAGGATATCCCTGTCGTCTACATAGCCGTATTTTAGCGGAGCGTCATTATCTTTCTCCTTCTGTGCTTCTGTCTTTAATCCAATTTGTTCCGGTTTTTTGGCATTTAAAATATTTGCCTGAGCCGAAATAGATATCGGTAACAGCGTTACAGCACCAATTAATAAAACATTCTTCCAATTCATCTGTTAAAATTTATAGTTCTTATAGCTCAGATGTAATATCCAGTACATATTGTAGCAGCCTCACTATGTACTGGTTTATGTTACAAAATCACTAGCTCCTAGTTTGTGATCTCCACAACTACCGGAGATACTTTTTTAAGCTTATAGTTTTTATTATTCGTAATATACGCTTCTATATCGAATATTTGAACGGCATCACCACGCCCTGCTCTTTGCAAGGCCGACTTAGCTCTGGCATCCAATTTATTTCCGTTGACGCTCACTGTTGGCTGCCCTGGAACTTTAAATTTAAATCCGCTTACGGCAAGGTTTAAATCAAAGTCGAAGTCTTCTAAAAGAGCCCCCACGGTAGCAATTTCCAAATTATTTTTACCCATTTTGGCAGTTCCAGACTCCCCTCTGATAGATCCCGAAGGTCTTGGAATATCTTTGATCCTAAATTCTGAAGAAGTACGTATCGTTTGTCCGTCTGGAAGTTTTCCTGAGGCTGTAATAGACACTGTTCTTCCCGTACCAGGATTCATAACATACTTGCTACCGCTTTGTTTGCTTAGTCCCGCCGCAGAAGCACTCACATTGTTATCTGGTATTCCTGGAATGGATATGGTAATAGGGTTTGCCACCCCACGATACACCACATTCATTTTATCGGCAGAAATAACGGCTGCATTTGGCTTGGTTATCGTTGCAAAGGTAGACGACACTGGTACTTCGGTACGCTCCCCATCTTGTAAGAACACCAAATTACCTTCTATCTTGTGATCTCCGGCACTACCGGCGCTCACCATTAACCTAACTTTTCCATCTTCGATGGCATAGTCCGTGCCTTCCACCAATTTTCTACCATCCAAGGTTAAGTTTACCTCATTTGGTTTTGTCGAGGCATCCTTACGGCCTAATACAATGTTACCCACAAACTTTTCCCCTGCGTAAAAAGCAGACTTCTCCTGCTCTAAAAGAGTGGTATAATTGGTCATGGATACTTCACTGCTCAACTGGCCTTGCAGCATTGCTTTTAAGGCATCTTCTTCGGTAGCCTTCACATCGGCCTGCAAAGAAGTGATTTTTGTCAAGGAAGCCACTAAAGGGTACCCTTCAAAGTTGTAGTTTAACCAGTCCTGTTTAGAACCGTCTCTTTTTTCTACTTTTCCATTGGCATCGCCAGTTTCGAATCTGGATTGTACAGACGACCTGACATCTTTTAATGCCTCGGGCATAGCCTCAGAGACCTGAGTACGGTATGCTATCAATTTATCCAAGAACTCTTGCCCTTCTTTACTTAAATTATCTCCTTGAAAAAACCGTTGATCCAAGAAATCGGTCTTGTCCATTACTTGATAATCCTTAGGATCCTTCACATCGGCCATCATCTCTTTTTTCAGCCCTTCTAGATAGAGGTAATACTCTTGAGACAATTCCTTTATTCTTTTTGCATCCTCTAAAAGGGGACCAAATTTTTCTTTATTTTCCGAAGCTTTGGTTTCCAATCCGCTAAGGAAAGCCATGTTATTTTCGGTGGTCTTAACGTTAGAGGCTTCTAACTTTTCGTTCATAAGACCGAAAGCCGAAAGCACTTCCTTTCCCATGTTTAAGGCCAACATCGCGATGAAAATCAAATACATAAGATTAATCATCTTCTGACGTGGTGTATCTTTTCCTCCTGCCATTTTCTAATTAGTTTTAATTGTTAAATTGATTTGGGTTTGGTTATGATAACCACTAACTAGTTTCTGTTCATGGCAGATAACATTCCTCCATACACTCCATTTAAGGACGACAAATTGGTAGCCAACGATTGCATTTGCTCTTTTAGGGCGCTAGAATTCTGAACTACTTCTTCGTTAATGGTCGCTTGTCTGCTGGCACTTTCCAATTGTACTTTGTACAGACTGTTTAAGGATTCCATTTGCGCTGCCGCCTGGACCATTTCATCAGAATATTTCTTTGTAGATTCCATAGCATCTACTGTTGGGGCAATCCCTTTGGCTGCGCCTTCAAAATTTCTAATGCTCGAACCTAGACTCTCCATAAGGTGGGCATCTACCCCGGCCTCTTTTAATAAGTCGTCTAATTTTTTAGACAAGGAGGCTTCTGCTTCTTTGGTTTCGGCAATGGCATTGGTTTTCCCTGCGGAAGCTCCTCCGTTTAACTCTGGATATACCAAAGACCAATCGTATTCGTCATCTACAGGTTCAAAAGCACTTATCGCAAAAATTAATGCCTCGGTTATAAGACCTACCGCCAATAATAATCCGCCCGTAAGGGGGCCAAATTGCCAATGAAGAATTTTAAACAATGCTCCAATAATTACCACCGAAGCTCCAAGGCCATAGGCCATATTAAATAATTTTTTTGTTGATTTTGATTGCGCCATGATTTTAGATTTTTAATTAGGTTATATAAATAATAAGTATTTGGTACGTAGGTTAAATGTTATGCTTTTATCTGGTAGCATCTTCCTCTCCCATATAGTCTTGCACGGTTCTAAAACCGATATAACTACGGGCAGAATCCTGATACTCATAATCCCTGGTACTTACTTGTAGGAAGTAAGCAACATCTTTCCATGATCCTCCTCGAATAACCTTTCTGGCATTCTGGTTAGACCCGGCATTAGGGTTCATGGTAGAAACATAGGCGTAAGAATTTGGGTCATAACTACTGTTCGTCCATTCCGATACGTTTCCGGCCATATTGTACAAATTGTAATCATTGGGCTCATACGACTTTGCCTCTACGGTATACAGTGCTTGGTCGGCAGCATAGTCGCCACGGTTAGGCTTAAAGTTTGCCATGAAGCAACCTGTATCCCCTATCACATAAGGCCCTCCCCAAGGATAGGTACCTCCTTCGATACCCCCTCTGGCGGCATACTCCCATTCGGCTTCCGTGGGTAGTCTAAATTGGTTCACGAATTGCTTCCCCTTGCTTTTTTGGTCGTCATTCTTATACTTGGTACGCCAGTTACAAAATGCCTTTGCCTGTTGCCAAGTAACCCCTACTACAGGGTAGTCGCTATAGGCATCGTGCCAAAAGTAATCGTTGTGCATGGGTTCGTTATAAGAATATTCAAAATCCTTAATCCATACCGTTGTATCTGGATATATGTTAAGCTCTTCCTGACGAATAAAATCTTTTCTTTTACCGGATTTTGCGCGTGCAGCTGCTTCGATATCCATCCAACTGTACTTATACTTTAGTTTTTTAACATCGATAGAACTTAGGCCATTATAAGAATCTTCCAGGGGTAGATAAATAGAATCGATCATAATCTCCGCATAATATTCATCCGGATATTTAGCTACGTCCCAAATAAGATCTATCTTTTTATTAAGAGCTCTTTCCTCATAACCTGTAGTGCCCATTCCGGCATAATTATCGAGCATATACTTATCATATACGGATGCCCTTGTAGTATCGGCATCTTTAAAGGCATATCTTCCAATACCGCCATCGTCAGGACCTAGTCCTAATTCATCGGCAAGAATGGCTAATTTAGTTCTGGTGATAGAATCTTTTACCCACTCTACAAACTGCCTGTACTCACTATTGGTAATTTCCGTATCATCCATATAAAAAGAACGTACGGTAACGGTTTTTGTAGGTGCATTCAGAACTTGGGCCATATCCTCTTCCGCCTTACCCATGATAAAAGATCCACGTGGGATTAACTCCATACCATAAGGCTTTTCGGGGTACCATTTTTTTCCCTTGACTCCGACTAGTTCTCCTTTTGTCTTGGACCCACAACTTGCGAGTAAAAAAACAAATGCTATAGATAACAACAATAGCTTCTTCATACTTTAGGTTAAATTTCGATTATGATTATAAATGCCAACACAATTACTATTCTTAAAACTGCTTTTTAAATAATTTATTGTTTAAAACAATCTATCCTCTTAAAATTAATTGATTAATTAAATCCTTTTTTATAGGCTTTAAACCATCTTTCAGGAATATTCTGGTTACAGGCCTCTAAATAATCGGCCTTAGTGCACGGTAATAACGCCGGTGAATATATTTTAGTATGGGAACTTAAAACAGAAGGCACTTCTACCCACCATCTTTCGGTAAGATGACTTTTAAAAAAGACCAACGACCTATCTTCGGTAGGAACGGTGTACTTGCTAAAATCATTGCTTTCACTAGTAGGCTCTTCCACTATCCTAAAATTCACGCCTTCTATAAAATACCAGATGATTTGTGCCATCAACTGAAAAGACTGATTTGAGTTTTCTATTTCGTAGATTCCAAATACGGACACTTTTTCACTAATTCCGGCATAACGAGCAATGGCACAGATTTCGCGCCCTGTAAATCCGTTCGGAGAAAAACTATCGGAATACCCTATATCTGCCGATCTTATAGCGCGGGCATCCATACTCACCAGATTAGCATTTCTAAGCACCGGCTCTGCCAAGCTAATATCCGAAATTATTTCGCCAAGCCTATAGGCATCAAAAAAAAGCCGATCCATTAAGTCTATTTCTTCCTGAGAATTGAAATAGCTTTGGTAGCCTATATTGGAAAAATTAAAAAGATTATTGGGCTTGTCGGTAATAATTTTACTCATATAAGAATGAGTAGAAATAATATTTTCGTCCATCCCAAAGTCGAACCTACTATCAATGGCCACCAAATTGACCATTTCTTTCAAACCGTCAAAGGCCCTATAGGTAGCATAGGTAATATCTTGGGTTGCCCCTATTACCACAGGAACTATATTGTCTTTTAACAGTTGGGCCACTACCTCTTTCACCACAAAATAGGTATCTGCTATAGAATTCCCTTCTTCTATATCTCCCAAATCGACTATAGAAGTATTCCAATTCCCCTTCATCAGCGCATATAACTGCAATCTGATCTGGGATAAATCCAATCGCTCGGATTTGGTCTCTAGTGCATTCCTAGACTCGTTCACCCCCAAAATAGCAAGATGTACCGTCTCTAATTCTGGTAGCCCATAACGAGCAGTATGCTTATTAATATGCCTTCCCAATGCTTGGGAAGGCAATTGTTCACAATGGTCCAATACCTGTTCACTAACAGGTACCAAAAAATC
This sequence comes from Arenibacter sp. 6A1, assembly GCF_012272855.1. Classification (GTDB taxonomy): domain Bacteria; phylum Bacteroidota; class Bacteroidia; order Flavobacteriales; family Flavobacteriaceae; genus Arenibacter. Next base: position 70,669 of record NZ_JAAXCQ010000005.1, read on the forward strand.
AAATGCCATATTATTTTTTAGCCTTAGGCTTTGGTTTTGCTTTTGCCTTTGTTTTTTTCTTAGGCGTCTTTTTCTCTATCAGAGCAATCGCCTCTTTCAGCGGAAAATTGGCAGCATCGATATCCTTCGACAACTCAACCTTTATTTTCCCTTTTATAATATTATGCCTTCCCCATCGGGCCTTTTCTATTCTGATTCCTTCTTCGGGCCAATCCTGGACAACCTTGTCTATCTCCTTTTGTTTTTTTACTTCTATAAGCTCCTCGATATCGGCCTTACTTAGATTGTCGTAATCGTATTTCTTGCTTACATTAATAAAAATCCCGTTCCATTTTATAAACGGACCAAATCTACCTACTCCTTTGGTCACTTCATGACCTTCGTATTCGGCAATAGGAGCATCGGCTTTTTGTTTTGCCTTTATAAGTTCAATGGCCCTATCCATACCTATATCCATGGCACTCTCGTCTTTATCCAAAGAAATAAATTTCTTTCCAAATCGGATATAAGGTCCAAATCTTCCCACATTTGCTTCTACTTCTTCCCCCTCATATTCGCCTAGGGATCTCGGTAGTTTAAACAACTCCATTGCCTCTTCAAAACTAATGGAAGCCAAGGACTGCTCTGGCAACAAGCTCGCAAAGGTCGGTTTCTCCTCGTCATCAACAGTTCCTATCTGTACCATGGGTCCAAAACGCCCTAAACGTACAGAAACTTGTTTCCCCGTTTTGGGATCGGTACCCAAAATACGTTCACCACTGGCCCTATCTGCATTTTCTTCTACATGCAATACTTTAGGATGAAAGTCACTGTAAAATTCTTTCATCACTTTCTTCCAATCCTCATCTCCGGAAGCAATTTCATCAAAATCCTCCTCTACTTTAGCCGTAAAGTGATAATCTAATATACCTTCGAAATGACTAACCAAAAAGTCGGTTACAATAACACCTATATCTGTAGGCACCATCTTACCTTTATCCGACCCTACATTTTCCGAAAGGTTCTTGGTAGCCACCTTATTTGACTCGAGAACAAGCTGAACATATTTTCGTTCTACCCCTTCTATGGTTCCCTTTTCTACATATCCTCTATTCTGAATGGTAGAGATTGTCGGCGCATAGGTCGACGGTCTTCCAATTCCCAATTCTTCGAGCTTTTTAACCAAAGAAGCCTCAGAAAATCTGTAAGGAGCCCTAGAGAAACGTTCGGTAGCAGTGATATGGTTATTCAATATCTCTTCCCCTTCCTTCATGGCAGGAAGCATTCCTTCTTGCTCTTCGGCATTGTCCTCATCATCGGTTCCTTCCAAGTAAACTTTTAAGAAACCGTCAAACTTAATCACCTCCCCATTGGCCGTAAAGGCTTCATTATGGGTATCTGTTTTTATCCTGACATTGGTACGTTCCAATTCTGCATCGCTCATTTGAGATGCCAAGGTACGTTTCCAAATAAGTTCGTATAATTTAGCCTGGTCCCTTTCTAAGGATGGCGATTGATTGGTCATTTCTGTAGGGCGAATGGCTTCGTGAGCCTCCTGTGCACCCTTAGATTTGCCCGTAAAATTTCTTTCCTTACTATATTTCTTTCCATAATTGGAAATAATGGCTTCCCTAGCAGCGTCAAGGGCCTCTTTTGAAAGGTTGACACTATCGGTTCTCATATACGTAATAAGTCCGGCCTCGTACAAACGTTGGGCCACCTGCATGGTTCTGGAAACCGAAAAATACAGTTTTCGCGAAGCTTCCTGTTGTAAGGTAGAGGTCGTAAAAGGAGCGGCCGGGGATTTCTTGGCCGGCTTTTTATCTAAACTGGCAATAGAAAAATTAGCCCCTATATTTTGCTTTAAAAAGGCTTCTGCCTCTTCTTTACTGGCAAAAGTCTTATTTAATTTTGCGTTGAACACATTGCCTTCAGCAGTTTTGAACGATGCTGCTACCCTAAAAGAAGCTTCCGGGGTAAAGGATTCTATGTCGCGTTCACGTTCTACAATTAAACGCACCGCCACAGATTGTACCCTACCGGCAGAAAGACCCGGTTTGATCTTTTTCCATAAAACTGGCGAAAGTTCGTATCCTACCAATCTATCCAATACCCTTCTTGCCTGTTGGGCATTTACTAGATTAAAATTGATCTCCCTTGGATTTTCAATTGCCTTTTGAATGGCCGATTTGGTTATGGAGTTAAAAACAATACGTTTGGTCTTGTCTTTATCCAATTTAAGCTCCTCGGCCAAATGCCAAGAAATGGCCTCACCCTCCCGGTCTTCATCACTCGCTAACCATATCGTTTCTGCCTTACTCGCTAAATCCTTTAATTTTTTAACAAGGGCCTTTTTATCGCTATCAACAATATATTTAGGTGTAAAATCATTATCGACATCCACCCCCAATTCTTTAGAAGGCAAATCGGCAATATGCCCAAAACTGGACTCTACCTTAAAATCTTTACCTAAAAATTTCTCTATTGTTTTCGCTTTAGCCGGAGACTCTACGATTACTAAATTCTTTGCCATTAACTTGTTTTTGGATACACAAAAGTATACCAATTTTTTTATTTATAAGATTATCATTTCCTAACGCCCTAAAAACAACCCCTTTTTAAAGCTGTATTTCACAGCTTTTTTATTCCAATTGCCTCGCTGAAAAGCCCTTTAAAAAACGCCTCTTTTTTTAGATTCCTCCAATGTAAAAAACTTCTTCTCTTTTCCCTAATTTTTATCGCATCGTCTTCAATGGAATTAGATTTTACATTTTCAACACTGCTCTTCCAAACCTACAAGTCTTACAGTAGTCTACTACACCCACTTCTTCATAAAAATCGCAACCGATATTTTTATAAAGTTAAACACACCTTAATTATAAGACCGAACGGATTTTCTAAATAAGTATGACCTTATTATAAGGACAAACCAATTTCTAAAACGAGCGTGGCCTACAACTGCTCGCAAGTGCGACTTGCATATGCCCCTTAAAAAAACAATAAATATCTGCATACGCAAAATACGAGGCAGCTTCGAAATTAAAAAACCCATTGCACAAAACCAGCTTTCAGCCCCTTATTTACCAATCGCAATCTTATAACTCCTATTGATTTTTGAGAAATATTTAACTGTCAATTTGTCACAACTCTCTATATAGTGCTATCTTTGCAAACCCTTAAAGTTTAAGACAAATGCACAATAACGAGGAAAAGACCATAGATGAATCTGTACAAGGCACTGCCTTATCTATCGAAAAGAAACCTAATAGCAGCCGCAAGCTGTATATAGAAAGTTATGGATGCGCCATGAATTTTGCGGACAGTGAAATTGTTGCTTCCATTCTTTCCCAAGAAGGATTTAGTACCACTCAGGAATTGGAAGACGCAGACCTTGTTTTGGTAAACACCTGCTCTATCCGTGAGAAAGCAGAGCTTACCGTAAGGAAACGTCTTGAAAAATTCAATGCCGTTAAAAGAACAAGACCGCACATGAAAGTGGGAGTTCTAGGCTGTATGGCAGAACGTCTTAAAACAAAATTACTTGAAGAGGAGAAAATTGTAGACATGGTCGTTGGCCCTGATGCCTATAAAGACCTTCCCAACCTAATACAAGAAGTTGATGATGGCCGCAATGCGGTAAACGTAATCTTGTCCAAGGAAGAAACCTATGGCGATATTGCACCTGTCAGACTGAATTCAAACGGAGTTACGGCCTTTGTTTCCATTACCCGTGGCTGTGATAATATGTGTACTTTTTGCGTGGTGCCATTCACCAGAGGAAGAGAACGTAGTCGCGACCCACAATCTATTTTAGAAGAAGTAAACGACCTATGTGAAAAAGGTTTTAAAGAAATTACCCTTCTTGGCCAAAATGTAGACAGCTACCTTTGGTATGGCGGTGGTCTTAAAAAAGACTTTGTAAAAGCCTCGGATATGCAGAAAGCTACTGCCGTAAACTTTTCGGACCTACTAGACATGGTGGCCGTAGCACAACCTAAATTAAGAATCCGCTTCTCTACCTCTAATCCACAGGACATGACCTTGGATGTTGTTAAAGTGGTAGCCAAGCACAAAAATATCTGCAACTATATTCACCTTCCCGTACAAAGCGGTAGCAATAGAATTTTAAAGGAAATGAACCGCCTGCATACTCGTGAAGAATATATAGAACTAGTAAAAAATATTAAAACCATCATCCCAGACTGCTCTATTTCACAAGATATGATTACTGGTTTCCCAACAGAAACCGAACAAGACCATCAGGACACTTTGTCTTTGATGGAAGAAATACAGTACGATTTTGGCTATATGTATGCCTATTCCGAAAGACCAGGCACCTCCGCTGCCCGTAACCTGGAAGACGATGTGCCCGAAGAGACAAAAAGCAGAAGGCTTTCAGAAATTATCGCCTTACAACGCACGCACGGACACTTTAGGAGCAAGCAGCATATAGGAAAAATAGAAGAGGTCCTCATCGAAGGAACCTCCAAAAAATCGGATCAGGAATGGATGGGAAGAAACTCCCAAAGCTCTGTGGTGGTTTTCCCTAAAGAAAACTATAAGGTTGGGGATTTTGTTTTGGTAAAAATTACCGACTGTACTTCTGGTACCCTATTAGGTACTGCAGTAGGTCTCTCGGACAACAATTAAAATCAGGACCTGATTTGAAACCCCAAAATTCACTTAACAACATTTTAAGGTCAGCCTAATATTTCTATTAAGAATATGGAATCGATTCAATCTATAAAACAACGCTTTGAAATCATTGGCAACGATGTAAAACTCAATCGTGCCATAGAAAAAGCTATCCAGGTTTCCCCTACGGACATTTCTGTATTGGTCACTGGTGAAAGTGGTGTTGGAAAGGAAGCTATCCCTAAAATCATCCATTCCCTTTCGCACAGGAAACATGCCAAATATATCGCTGTCAACTGTGGTGCTATTCCTGAAGGAACTATAGACAGTGAACTTTTTGGACACGAAAAAGGAGCATTTACCGGAGCTACCGCTACCCGTAGCGGTTATTTTGAAGTTGCCGATGGAGGTACCATCTTTTTGGATGAAGTAGGTGAACTGCCCCTGACCACCCAAGTCCGATTATTAAGGGTGCTGGAAAATGGGGAGTTTTTAAAAGTAGGTTCCTCACAAGTTCAAAAAACCGATGTTAGAATCGTAGCGGCAACAAACGTAAATATGTTTGAAGCCATTAAAAACGAAAAATTCAGAGAAGACTTGTACTATCGTTTAAGTACCGTGGAAATCAATATTCCACCCTTGCGAGAACGAAAAGAAGACATCCACATCCTCTTCCGAAAATTTGCCTCCGATTTTGGCCAGAAATACAAAATGCCTACCATTAGGTTAGCCGATGATGCCATTCAGCTGCTCATAAAATATCGTTGGCCAGGGAACATTCGACAATTGCGAAATATTGCGGAACAAATTTCTGTCTTGGAGAAAGACAGAAACATCACCATGACAGCCCTGAACAATTATTTGCCAAACTCCTCTAATACCAATCTCCCGGCTATTGTAGCCAAGGAGAAAAAAGAAAGTGATTTTAGCAATGAACGCGAAATTTTGTACAAGGTACTTTTTGATATGAAAAGTGACTTGAACGATTTAAAAAAATTAACTTTAGAGATCCTTAAAAATAATGATACGGAAAAGGTACAGGAAGAAAACGAAAACCTGATCCGAAAAATTTACGGGGAAAGAGAAAAGCAATATAACGATGAGGAAGATAGCTCGGAACTTAATGTTTTGCAACTACCCGAGCCGCCTAGAGAGCCCGTTGTAAACAAACCTGTGATTGAAGACAAGTATCATTTTGCCGAGGAAATTGAAGAGGAAGAAACCTTATCTTTACACGACAAGGAAATAGAACTTATTAAAAAATCGCTGGAAAGAAACAAGGGAAAAAGAAAAGCGGCAGCAACAGAATTAGGAATTTCAGAACGCACCCTTTATAGAAAAATCAAACAATACGACCTTTAAAATGCTTAAAATAAAAAACCAATTACTCCTTCTTATGGTCCTTGCAACGGCTATGGGTTGCGGAATATATAATTTTACGGGCGGGGACGTAGGAACCGCAAAAACCTTTCAGGTAAACTATTTCCAAAATTACGCCTCCCAAAATCCGGGATCTACCTTTGAACCGGGAGTAGACAGGGATTTCACCCTAGCCTTACAAGATTTAATCCTAAACCAGACCAGTCTAGACTTGGTCAAGGCCAATGGAGACCTATTGTACGAAGGCGAAATTGTTGAGTACCGCGTATCGCCCATGTCGGCTACCGCACAACAAAATGCCGCACAAAACCGTTTGAGCATTGCCGTACAGGTACGTTTTTTTAACAATACCAAGGATAATGTAGATTTTGAACAACGATTTTCATTCTTTTTCGATTATCCGGCAAACTCACAGTTAGCTACGGTAAAAGACGAGGCACACCAAATTATTTTTGAGCGTATTACACAAGATATTTTTAACAAATCATTGGCCGACTGGTAAACTATGAACGTACAGGACTTTACATATCTATTACAACACCCCGACAAGGTGGTTACCCCTGTACAGACAAATCACCTAGAAGATGTACTGGCCGAGTACCCATATTTTCAGGCGGCAAGAGCTTTACATTTAAAAGGACTCAAAAACCTAAACAGTTTTAAATACAACAATGCCCTAAAAATTACGGCAGCCTACACGGCAGACCGGGATATATTGTTCGACTTTATTACCTCCAAAGATTTTCTTCAAAATGGCATTGCAGATGCTATTTCGGGAAAATCGACCTCCTTGAACGACACCGAAATTGTTTCGGAAGAGCTTGTCCAGGATTTTAAGGAAGGCAAGGCCCTTATAGAAACCTCGGAAGACGAACCCCTGCCAAGAAGCAAAAAAGATGCAGACGATATCCTAGACCCTTCCCTTTTTAAATCCAAGGATCCCAAAATAGACCAAACTATAGCGGAGGATAAAAAAAAAGTTGAGGATACACTGGAGATCGGACAGCCTTTGCCGTTTACAAAAAAAGAAAAATATTCCTTCGGGGAATGGTTACAATTAACCAATCAAGAACCAGTAACAAGAGAAACTATCAACCCACCTAGCCCCAACAAGGAAAACGCTTCACAAAAAAAGATGAATAGCCTTAAGACCAAAAAGTTTGAACTCATCGATAAATTCATTGAGAACAACCCCAAAATAGTACCTAAAGAAAATACCACCAAGGTAAATATTGCCGACTCTGTCACCTTTGATCAAAATCAATTAATGACCGTTACCCTGGCAAAAGTATATCTAGAACAGAAGAAATATAAAAAAGCAATTCAGGCTTATAAGATTTTAAGTTTGAAATATCCAGAAAAAAGTAGTTTCTTTGCTGACCGAATAAAAGAGATAGAAAAAATACAACACGAAAACCTTTAGAGAATGAATACAACGTTTACAATATTCTTGGCACTTATCATCTTGGTTTGCTTATTATTAATGCTTGTAATAATGGTACAAAACCCTAAAGGAGGCGGACTATCTTCGAGCTTTGGAGCCAGTAACCAAGTCGTAGGAGGAGTAAAGAAAACAGGCGACTTCTTAGATAAGAGTACATGGACATTAGCAACTTTATTAGTTGTGCTTATTTTACTTTCGAACGTGGCCGTAAAAGGAAATTTTAGCGGTAACGATTCAAAATTACTGAATGGCGCCCCTGTCGAAACCAAAACTGAGCAAGCGCAACCAGTAGCACCTGCCACTAAATTGGAAACACCACAGGACAGTGCAGAATAACAAGACTACACGTACATAACATATAAAAAATGCCAGCTTTAATGACAAGCTGGCATTTTTGTTTTAACAAAGTGTCAGTTTTATACAGATGGCATAATTTCTGCCATGTTAATGCAAAACTATTAAATCATAAAAATCTAATAAAATGGCTAAACTTAGCATTAAACCGTTAGCGGATAGAGTTCTTATAGAGCCTATGGCTGCTGAAACAAAGACTGCTTCAGGTCTTTATATCCCAGATACCGCAAAAGAAAAACCACAAAAAGGTAAAGTTGTTGCTGTTGGTCCAGGTACAAAGGACGAAAAAGTTACCGTTGTTGTTGGAGACACAGTTCTTTACGGGAAATATGCCGGTACGGAATTAAAACTTGAAGGCACAGAATACCTGATGATGCGCGAAAGCGACATCTTAGCAATCATATAATCTGTTTTTCTTTCTAGCAAAAGCTAAGGACGAATTCAAATCAACTAATTAATCACATTCGTTGCTTGTATACTCAGGCAACAAAAAAGAATATTTAATATGGCAAAAGATATAAAATTTGATATCGAAGCAAGAGACGGCCTAAAAAGAGGTGTCGATGCTTTGGCAAACGCTGTAAAAGTAACCTTAGGACCAAAAGGTAGAAACGTAATCATTAGCAAATCATTCGGAGCACCACACATCACAAAAGATGGTGTTACTGTAGCTAAAGAAATCGAATTGGCAGATCCATTAGAAAATATGGGTGCGCAAATGGTAAAGGAAGTTGCTTCTAAAACCAACGATTTGGCCGGTGACGGAACTACTACCGCTACTGTTTTGGCACAAGCTATCGTAAAAGAAGGCTTAAAAAACGTTGCTGCCGGTGCTAACCCAATGGATCTTAAAAGAGGAATCGACAAAGCTGTTGAGGCTATCGTAGAAGATTTGTCTAAACAAACCAAAAAAGTAGGCGATTCTTCAGAAAAAATCAAACAAGTTGCTGCCATCTCTTCTAATAACGACGAAACTATTGGTGACCTTATTGCCCAAGCTTTTGAAAAAGTAGGAAAAGAAGGTGTTATCACCGTAGAAGAAGCAAAAGGTACAGATACCTATGTAGACGTTGTTGAAGGAATGCAGTTCGACAGAGGATACCTTTCTCCATACTTCGTAACCGACTCTGAAAAAATGACGGCCGATTTGGAGAACCCTTACATCTTGTTATACGACAAGAAAATTTCTTCCATGAAAGATTTGTTGCCAATACTAGAACCAGTGGCACAATCAGGAAAACCACTTTTGATCATTGCTGAAGATGTAGACGGGGAAGCCCTAGCTACCTTGGTAGTAAACAAATTAAGAGGATCTTTAAAAATTGCCGCTGTAAAAGCTCCAGGATTTGGAGATAGAAGAAAAGCAATGTTAGAAGATATCGCTATCCTAACAGGTGGTACCGTGATTGCCGAAGAAAGAGGCTTCACTATGGAAAATGCTACCTTGGATATGTTGGGTACTTGTGAGAAAATCTCTATCGATAAGGACAACACTACTATTGTGAACGGTGCTGGCGATGCTGAAACTATCAAAACAAGAGTAAACCAAATTAAATCTCAAATAGAGTCTACTACATCAGATTACGACAAGGAAAAATTACAGGAGCGTTTGGCTAAATTAGCCGGTGGTGTTGCTGTTCTTTACGTAGGTGCTGCTTCTGAAGTAGAAATGAAAGAGAAAAAAGACAGGGTAGACGATGCATTGCACGCTACTAGAGCTGCTGTAGAAGAAGGTATCGTTGCCGGTGGTGGTGTTGCCTTGGTAAGAGCTAAAGCTGTCCTTGCCGCTATCGAAACCCTAAATGCTGACGAGGCAACTGGATTGCAAATTGTAGCCAGAGCTATTGAGACGCCTTTGAGAACTATCGTTGAAAACGCTGGTGGAGAAGGTTCAGTGGTTGTCGCTAAAGTATTGGACGGTTCTGGTGATTTTGGATACGATGCCAAAACAGAAACTTATGTAGATATGCTTAAAGCAGGTATTATAGATCCTAAGAAAGTAACTAGAGTAGCCTTGGAAAATGCTGCCTCTGTTGCAGGTATGATCTTAACTACCGAATGTGCTTTAACAGATATTAAGGAAGACACTCCTGCTGCCCCTCCAATGGGTGGCGGAATGCCTGGAATGATGTAGTAGCACACTACAACATGCCTTAAAACGCAAAAAAACCGTCTTTGGAATTCCAGAGACGGTTTTTATTTTTATAAAAGTTTGGGAAAAAATTCAATTCCCGATATCTTTAACCATACCGCTTTGGGCGTTCCCTCCTACGTCGGTCGGGCGCTTCGCTATATCCCTTGCGATGCTGCGGGGATGCCGCTGCGATCCCTAACGCAAAATAATGAACTAAGAGAAAAATCCTAGCCCTTTACTTCTCTTGAAAATAGGGAACCCTAAGCTACCCTTTAAAAAAAGAGGCTTCCCCGGACCGATCTAACCGCCCCGGGAATCACCCCTTTACTTTTTAGACACCCCTAGTGATGTCCACTATCATCAGTATTATCTTCTCGGTACTTACAGCAAGGATGTATCTTATCGTATACTTCCTCCGTAGCCTTTAGTTCTTTGGTGTCGTGCCCAACGGCAACAATAGCCGATTTTATTTTCATCGCATTCGTTTTGCGCTCATCTACGATTAAGGATAATTCATGTGTCGGAATATCCCAAGAAGCATACTTTACTCCTTTTACGCCCAATACCGCCTGTTCTATACGTTCTTTACACATGATGCATTTTCCATCGACTTCAAAACTCATTTTTTTGTTCTTTTCCTGTGCGCTCACTACCACAGAAACAAAAGCAAATACCAATCCTAAAATTATTTTTTTCATCTTTCTTTATTTTAAATATTACTTTATAAATACACTTACTTATCTCTTATTCAATTAGACCACCGGGCCTAATCGTTCCGTTATATTTTAAACCTAAACCCTGCATAGAACATTCGCCCCATAATTGGCGCATATACTATAGTGGTATCAAAATCGGGGCCGAATGGATTATCGGCACCCATCACCGCATGTTCTTGGGTAAAATTAGTTAAATTTTCCCCGCCTACATATATCTCAAATTGCGAATTAAAAACCCTGGTAATCTGACTATTCATCAGACTGTAGGTAGGAGAATATGCATTCATCGTTTCTGAAGCAGCACTACTGGCAGGCAATCGTTGTTTCCCCAAACTATGCAGGGTATAATCGAAACGCCACTGCCCTCCCCTTTCGTTCGCGCTGGTAGCATATCCCAAATTCGCAAAAAACCGATGCTGTGCCTGTAAAGGCTTTTGTAAAGTACCCGATTTGTAATCGGTGCTAACATCGTAAAATTTATAGGCAGTTCTTAATTCCACATTTTTCAAGATTTCGTGGTTTACTTCTATCTGAAAACTGTTGGCCTGGCTCTTTCCCTCTAAATTATAAAAAGATACTTCTTGCTTCTGCTCCCAATCTACGACCACCTGATTTTTAAAATCGGTCACATAATAATCCAAGGATATACTCCCCGGCCTATCAAACAACCTAAATCCATGTAAAAAACTCACGCCATAGTTCCATGCGTCTTCTGGTTGCAACCCATAAATACCCGTGTTACCCCCCTCTACAATTATTTGCCTCGAGGATCCGAACAACTGTTGGTTTTCTGCAAAAATATTCGCTGCGCGTTTCCCACGGCCTACGGAAGCCCTAAGGGTAGCTCTCTCCCAAGGAATATATCGTATATGTGCCCTTGGCGTAATAAAAGTCCCTAAGGCATTATGGGTATCTATACGTATTCCTGCTGTTAAACTTAAGGCCTTTTGGTTATCATAACTATATTCAAAGAAGGCACCGACAGACTTATCGGTTCTAGCATAATCTTGCACATTTACCAATTCGTTATACCCGTCGTAGGCAAAAGTAAGCCCCGTTTTAAACTTATTAAAGGTATTGCCGATGATAGAGTTAAACATTAGGTTACTGTACAAACTCTCATGATCAATATTATATTGGTTAAGGCCAAAATAAGAATCTTGCTTATGAATGTTATACGCTGCCTGAAAGCCTAGGCTCTGAAAAGGAAGTTCGGGAAATACATACCCCAATTTCACCGAAGCATCGAACCTTCTGGTATCGATCTCGCTTCCCCATGCATTTGTTGTCAACTTATCTGTATCGGCATCAAAGCGGGTTTCGCCCAGTTGCTTTTCATCATTTAAAAAACGTACATTTAAAAAACTGACCCAACCTGTCTCTGCGTTTTGGTATTGCCATCTATTTAAAACATTGATCTGGTTGCCCAAAGGAGCATCTAAAAATCCGTCATTGTTCTCGTCTTCCTTCATTCTCCTTTCGCTGCCATGAACATAGAGTCCGGTACTTAATTTATCGGTCAGTCTTTTATTAAAATGGGTGTTCAATTCTAACCTGCCGTTTAAATTCGCATAGCCATTCACAAACAAAGCATTATCGGTAAAAGGCTTTACCAATTCGGTATTAATCTGGCCCGAAATACTCTCATAGCCATTGACTACGCTCCCGGCCCCTTTGGTTATCTGAATGCTCTCTACCCATGTCCCTGGGGTAAAGGTTAACCCGTAGGCCTGAGAAGCGCCCCGCACCATAGGTATGTTCTCTTGGGTAATTAACAAATATGGACTGGTGAGTCCCAACATTTGTATTTGTTTGGTCCCGGTGAGGGCATCGGAAAAATTTACATCTATGGCCGGATTAGTTTCAAAGCTTTCCGACAGGTTACAACAAGCCGCTTTTAGCAGTTCCGCGCTATTAATGGTGACCACATTTTGAGTGCTGAAGAAAGACTTTTGAACAGCCTCCCTTTTCTGCTGAACAACGACCTCGTTCAAGGAGTTTGAAGGACGCATCCAATGTTGCACCTTTACAGGGGCACTTATCTTTAAGGTATCGGTCTCAAAACCCACATAACTAATGACCAAGTGCGAATACGCAGCATCAAAAGGTATCACAAAACTACCGTCGTCCTTGGTGACCGTACCTATCGGAGAGTTCAACCAATACACATTGGCACCAGAAAGTCCCATGGGTTTATTTTCGGCATTGGCTTCGTTAATCCTTCCTTCTACTTTATTTTGCGACAAGGCCACACAAGGAAGCAATAACAATAAAAATATATAAAATTTCATTGAGTTTTAGTATTATAGTTTTCGTAATCAAGGTACCATATAGCCGTAGAAAGCTTTATTTATAAGGACACCTTGGATTTTTCAATTTATTAAAAATAATTTTCACTTGATAAAACACCAAGTCATGCTCCCCATTAAAAAACGGCAAGCACCTTACTTAAAACCCTGAAAAATCAAATTAGAAAAACCTGGTCCAGCACACAAATGTCCTTGACCACCATTGGAGGCTGATAATCGTTGAAGGGAACAAGACGTTCCGAAGCTACTTTAAATAAGTTGTAATAGGAGAAAACAAATGCAGAAAGGAATACTTGTTGATCTAAATCAAAACTTCCGGAAGACAATTTTAATTCCTCTTGTCCAGGAATATTTATGATTTCGTTACTGCAACAGGCATTGAGATCCCTGATCACAGTTTGGGATACATTGGAATCGCTTAAAGGCACCCCACAGCTATCGGGCTTATGAAAAAAAGCAACATCGATAAGGCTTCCCATACAGTAGTGCTTTTCTATGGTCCAAGACACGCTAGAGAGTAGCATCAAAAATGCCATCACGCTCGCCAAGATCCTAAAAGCCTTTCCTTTCATAAGTGCTAAAGTATACAATAAGTGCAAAATTAGGAATCCTCCAAATAACATTAACTAAAATTTAGCTAGTTTATCAACTTAATTTTAGGGGCATTAACATAAAAAGATTTTGAATTAGCCTTATTTTTGAACAAATTTATTTTATGTTAGAAGCATTACAGCCAAAAGTTGCGCTTATCCTGGCGGATAAAGAAATAGATACCACCGAAAAACTACAAGCCATTTGTGATTTACTACAGGAAAATGTAGCATATTACGATTGGGTAGGCTTTTATTTTAAAAATGGAGACAAGGACGAGCTAAAACTAGGTCCTTATGCCGGGGCACCGACAGACCATACGATTATTCCTTTTGGCAAGGGTATCTGTGGACAGGTTGCTGTATCCAATCAAAATTTTGTTGTCCCCGATGTGCAAGCACAGGACAACTATATAGCATGTAGTATAACGGTAAAAGCCGAAATCGTAGTTCCATTGTTTGTCAATGGCAAAAACATAGGACAAATAGACATAGATTCTAATACCGCTGATCCCTTTTCCGAAGCCGATGAGCGCTTTTTGGAATACATAAATGCGAAAGTAGCAGAAATTCTGTAAAACTTTCCATTGATTATTAGTATTACTACTGTTATTTGCGCTCAAAATATTACTTTTGCGTCCTTATAATCCTTAACAATAAGCACATAAAAATGAGTACCACAAAAAAAGCTACTTCAGCCTTAATTTCTGTATTTCATAAAGATGGCCTAGAGCCATTAGTAAAAAAGTTTAACGAACTAGGTATACCCATCTATTCTACTGGCGGTACTGAGACGTTTATAAAAGAATTAGGTATTGATGTAGTTCCTGTGGAAGACGTTACCAGCTATCCGTCTATTTTAGGCGGCAGGGTTAAAACATTACACCCAAAAGTTTTTGGTGGTATTTTAAACCGACAGGACAACGAAAAAGATCAGGAACAATTAAAAGAATTTGAAATTCCGCAATTGGATATCGTTATTGTTGACCTATACCCGTTCGAAAAAACGGTTGCTAGCGGTGCCTCAGAACAAGATATCATTGAAAAAATAGATATAGGCGGAATTTCGTTGATCAGAGCGGCTGCCAAAAACTATAAGGACACTCTTTGTGTTTCTTCTATGAAGGATTACGATGAAGTGCTTGATATAATCACCAAAGGAAACGGTAGTACGACCTTGGAAGACAGAAAACGTTTTGCTACAAAATCGTTCAACGTTTCTTCTCACTACGATTCTGCTATCTTCAACTACTTTAACCAAAACCAACAAGAGGTTACCTTAAAAATCAGTGAAGATAACGGACAAGTATTGCGTTATGGGGAAAACCCACACCAAAAAGGATTCTTCTTTGGAGATTTCGACGCTATGTTCGAAAAACTGAACGGAAAAGAACTTTCTTATAACAACTTGTTAGATGTTGATGCGGCCGTGAACCTTATCAACGAATTTAAAGACAACGAGCCTACTTTTGCTATCTTAAAGCACAATAACGCCTGTGGTTTGGCTTCAAGAAGCACTATTCACCAAGCGTATGTAGATGCTTTGGCCGGAGATCCAGTTTCAGCATTTGGAGGGGTATTGATTAGTAATACCACTATTGACCTGGCTACAGCACAAGAAATTCACGGACTTTTCTGTGAAGTAGTAATTGCGCCAAGTTATGATGCCGAGGCCTTAGAACTTCTAAAAGGGAAAAAGAACCGTATTATTTTGATCCAAAACGACGCTGCCTTACCAACAACGACGGTAAGAACATGTCTAAACGGGATATTGGTACAAGGAAAGGACGATAAGACCGATACCCTTGAAGACCTGACCAATGTAACTACCGAGAAACCATCGGAAAGAGAATTGGAAGATTTGATTTTTGCTTCTAAATTATGTAAGCACACCAAGAGTAACACGATTGTTTTGGCAAAGAACAAACAATTATGTGCTAGTGGAACAGGACAGACTTCTCGTGTAGATGCCTTAAACCAGGCGATTCACAAGGCACAGTCCTTTAATTTTGACCTGAATGGAGCTGTTATGGCTAGTGATGCTTTCTTCCCATTCCCAGACTGTGTAGAAATTGCGCATAAAAGTGGGGTAACAAGCGTTATACAACCAGGAGGATCAATCAAAGATCAATTAAGTGTTGATTATTGTAATGACAATAAAATTGCAATGGTTATGACAGGAACACGTCATTTTAAACATTAAATTTAATACATTAGAGAATTATACATTAAAAAACAGACACCTAACAATTATTAAATGGGATTTTTTGACTTCTTAACCGAGGAAATAGCAATAGACTTAGGAACTGCTAACACCCTCATTATTCACAACGATAAGGTGGTCGTAGACTGTCCATCGATCGTTGCTAGGGACAGAATTAGTGGTAAAATTATTGCTGTCGGGAAAGAAGCCAGCATGATGCAGGGAAAAACACATGAAAACATCAAAACCGTACGTCCTCTTAAAGATGGCGTTATCGCAGATTTTGATGCCTCTGAAAAGATGCTGATGATGTTTATTAAAAACATTCCGGCCTTAAAGAAAAAATGGTTCCCCCCAGCATTGAGATTGGTTATTTGTATTCCTTCAGGCATTACCGAGGTAGAAATGCGCGCGGTAAAAGAATCTGCCGAACGAGTGAATGGCAAAGAGGTATACCTTATTCATGAGCCCATGGCAGCAGCTATCGGTATTGGGTTGGATATCATGCAACCAAAAGGAAATATGATCGTTGATATAGGGGGTGGTACCACCGAAATTGCGGTTATTGCCTTAGGAGGAATTGTATGCGATAAATCCGTTAAAATTGCAGGGGATGTTTTTACCAATGACATTATTTACTATATGCGAACGCAGCACAACCTCTATGTTGGGGAAACTACTGCCGAAAACATAAAAATAACGATAGGCTCAGCGACAGAAGACTTGCAAACACCTCCAGAAGAAATGTCTGTTCAAGGGCGCGATCTTTTAACAGGAAAGCCAAAACAAGTTGCCGTTTCTTATCGTGAAATAGCAAAGGCATTGGACAAGTCCATTTTAAGAGTAGAAGACGCGGTAATGGAAACCTTATCGCAGACTCCTCCAGAACTGGCGGCCGATATTTACAATACCGGTATTTATTTAGCCGGTGGAGGTTCTATGTTAAGAGGATTGGACAAAAGATTGTCCCAAAAAACCGATCTTCCCGTATATATCGCCGAGGATCCTTTAAGAGCCGTTGTTAGAGGTACTGGTATTGCTCTAAAAAACCTAGATCGCTACAAGAGTATTTTAATCAAATAACAATTAGATTAACGTACTTCCTTCTAGGAAAAATTTTGAAATTAAATATAGGAAGGTCTGCAAAGGCCTTCCTTTTAATCCTTTATAAAAAAGAATTAAAAAAAACAATCTAGGTGAATGCAGCAGATTATCAATTTTATAATAAGAAACAAGAATTTCTTACTCTATGTCTTGCTGTTCACTATTTCTTTTGCTTTTACGGTGCAATCTCATTTGTACCACCATTCCAAGTTCTTTAACTCTGCTAATTGGCTCACTGGGAATATCTTTCAAACACAAAGTAATATTTCCTCCTATTTTAGCTTAAATGAGCAAAACCAAAAACTCCAGGAAGAAAACCAAAGACTTCGATTTCTTTTGTTCAACAAAAAAGAAAAAGATACTGTCCCTTTAGACAGCAGCTATAACAAATACACTGTAATTGCCTCTCAAATTATTAAGAATAGCTTCTCTTTGCCAAAAAACTATATCACTATAGACAAGGGAAGAAATGATGGCATAAAACCCGATATGGGCGTTATTACCGCCAATGGTATCCTGGGAATTATAGAAAACATTTCCCCGAATTTTGCCACCGTACAGAGTATTTTAAATACCAACTCTCGCATCAATGCCAAAATTAAGAATACCAACCATTTTGGCTCCTTGGTTTGGGACACCAAAGATTACAACACTGTTCAACTTACCGATATACAAAGGTTAGTACCTATAAATATTGGAGACACCATCGTTACTGGGGCAAGCTCTAGTATCTTTCCAGAAAACATTCCTATTGGAATTATAAAAAATTTCGATCTAAACAACACTCAAAACTCGTATCACATAGATGTGGCCCTCTTTAACGATATGACCAATGTTAAACATATTTATGTTTTAGAGAACCACCACCGGGAAGAAATACAACAATTAGAATCTACGACCAAAAATGACTAGTAATAGCTACCTTATAAATACGACTAGATTTATATTACTAATTTTGGTACAGGTCCTTGTTTTTAATAGGCTCAATTTTTTTGGATATATAAACCCTATGGTTTATATTTTGTTTCTGTATTGGTATCCATTGACCCAAAATAGGTCCCTATTTATTTTTATAAGTTTTTTATTGGGACTTATGGTCGATATCTTTTCGGACACCATGGCCATTCATGCGGCATCAACCGTAACCCTCGCCTATTTGCGACCAACCATTATGCGTTTTTGTTTTGGAGTGAATTTTGAACTCCAAAATTTTAAACTGACCAACACCAACAGAGCTCAGCGCATAACATGTTTGGCCTTAATGATCGTTATTCATCACTTCGTTTTCTTTAACCTGGAAATTTTTAGTTATGAAAACGTCCTATTAATTTTGAAAAAAGTTTCATCCATAAGCCTTGCGACCCTAATCATGAGCTTGCTTTTAGGGTCACTCTTTAGTGTGAAAAAAGAATGAGAAAATTTTTATTAGCTGCTATAATCCTTGTTATAGGGATAACTTTTATCGCCAGATTATCTTATCTACAGATATTTAGTTTTTCCCCTAACCAAGTTATGGAAGATCCGGCCATAAAAGCAATCTACGACTACCCAGAACGCGGTTATATTTTTGATAGAAAAGGTGAGCTATTAGTAGCCAACCAACCAGCTTATGACGTAATGGTCATTCCTAGGGAGGTTCAATCCTTGGACACCCTAGAATTTTGCTCCTTATTGGGGATCGATAAAAAAACATTTAAATCCCAACTGGCCAAGGCACGGGTATATTCCCCTAGACTACCTTCTGTTTTAGTGCCCCAACTGTCTAAAAAAGACTATGCTAGGCTTCAGGAAAAAATGAGGCGTTTTCAAGGGTTTTACATCCAAAAACGATCCTTGCGATATTATGACACCGATAGTGGTGCCAATGTTTTAGGATATATCGCAGAGGTCAATGCGCGAGATTTACAGAACAACCCACAATACATAGCAGGGGAACTTATTGGCCGCACCGGAATAGAAAAACAATATGAACACATCTTACGAGGCCATAAAGGGGTAAAATACATTCAAAAAGACCGATTTAACAGAGATATTGGCCCCTATAAAGATGGGCTTCTAGATACGCTACCTACCCAAGGAAGGGAAATAACCGTTACCCTAGATAAGGCCTTGCAAGAATACGGCGAAAAATTAATGGTTGGTAAACGGGGAGGTATCGCCGCCTTGGAACCCAGTACAGGTGAAATATTGGCCCTGATTTCTGGCCCTACCTATGATCCCTCTCTATTAATTGGTAGGGATCGCTCTAGGAATTACAGCAAACTGCATTACGATAGTATCGCAAAACCTACTTGGGACCGTTCTATTTTGGCCGAACCTTCTCCTGGATCGCCTTTTAAAATAATAAATGCCCTTATCGCCTTGCAAGAAGGTGTTATTACCCCCGCTACCACAATTCCATGTTACAACGGATTTTATGTTGGAAATAAGAAAAGGGGCTGTCACTGTGGAGGTGGAATGAGAGACCTTAATGTTGGGACCTTTAAGTCTTGTAATGCCTATTTTGCTGTAGCCTTTAGAAAAATTTACGACAAATATAAAACTACTGCCGAAGGCATGGATGTTTGGGAAGAACATGTCAAAAGTTTTGGCCTGGGTACCTATCTCGGGTACGACCTTCCTACAGGGAGACCTGGACGCGTACCTTCCAAGGAATATTACGATAGGGTATATGGAAAGAACAGGTGGGCTTCTTCCTATATTATATCCAATTCCATAGGGCAGGGTGAAATTGCCACTACGCCTATACAATTGGCAAACATGACCGCTGCCATTGCCAACAAGGGGCATTATTATACGCCACATATCCTCAAGGAAATAGAAGGAGAACCTATTGACTTTCCAGAATACACCACACCTAAACACACCACCATAGACAAAAAGCATTTTGATGGCGTTGTACAAGCCATGGCCGACGTATATGAACATGGAACCGCCAGATGGCTACAGGTAAGGGATATCACCATGGCCGGAAAAACAGGAACGGTAGAAAACTTTACCAGAATAGACGGGGTGCGTACCCAATTAACGGACCATTCCGTATTTATCGCTTTTGCCCCTGTAGAAAACCCGAAAATTGCCATTGCTGTATATATAGAAAACGGGTACTTCGGATCTAGATATGCCGGACATATAGCCTCCTTGATGATCGAAAAATATATCAAGGGAGAAATTACAAGAACGGACTTGGAGAAAAGAATGTTAGAAAAAACATTGGAAGCCGAATATGCAAAACCATATAGTGGGCAACCTTTTAAAATAAATGAGCGTGTCTGGTAAAAGTGTCATTAAGAGGTTAGATTGGTTTAGTGTGCTGCTCTATATAGCATTGGTTTTTATAGGATGGCTTAATATTTATTCGGCTACGGTAACAGAGGATACCGCAAACATTTTCAACTTTTCTGCCTTACACGGCAAACAACTGTCCTTTATTATAGCCAGTGGTATTGCTATTGTCCTCCTTTTGGCGATAGAGGCTAATTTTTATGAACGTTTTTCGGGCTTGCTGTACCTTGTTTCCATGGTGTTATTACTGGGTATATACCCCTTTGGAAAAACCATTAACGGAGCAACCTCGTGGTATAACCTCGGTTTTTTTAATTTACAACCCTCGGAGTTGGCTAAAGTTGCCACTGCCCTCGCCTTGGCCAAGTACCTCAGCGATATACGGACCGATATTAAACGCCCTAAGGACCAGTTGTACGCCTTGGGAATACTGCTTATCCCGGTTATTCTTATCGTGCCTCAGCCCGACCCTGGGAGTGCCTTGGTCTTCTTTGCCATGAGCTTTGTTATTTTCCGAGAAGGCTTACCTCTATATTACTTGGGTATTGCCACTACGCTTTTAGTGATTTTCATTCTTACCCTTATATACGGAACCCTTTGGGTATTGATTATTCTAGCCCTGCTTTTGGTTTTATTCCTATTGCTAAAAAAACCGTCTTTTAAGGTCCCCGTCATACCCCTTTCCTTTGTTTTTGTGGCTACAATACTCTTTTCCTTTTCGGTTAGTTTTATTTATAATTCTGTCTTTGAACAAAGGCACCGCGACCGTTTTAGTCTATGGCTCCGCTTAGAAAAAGATCCGAGAAAATTAAATGAGATCCTTAGAACTATTGGCTACAACACCTATCAATCTGAAAAAGCTATTGAATCTGGAGGTTTCTTTGGAAAAGGGTTTTTAGAAGGTACCCGTACCAAGGGAAATTTTGTCCCCGAACAACATACCGATTATATTTTTAGTACTGTAGGCGAAGAATGGGGCTTTTTAGGGACATCAACGGTAGTGATCCTTTTTACGGCACTGCTGCTGCGGCTCGTATATTTAGCAGAACGACAAAAAAACCCCTTTAGCCGAATGTACGGCTATGGGGTGATTTCCATATTATTGGTCCATTATTTTATCAATATAGGTATGGTTATCGGTATTTTGCCCACGATCGGGATTCCTTTGCCATTTTTTAGTTATGGAGGCTCGGGCCTACTCTTTTTTACGGCCTTATTGTTTATTTTCCTAAAACTAGATGCCAACAGATTAAAAGAACTCTTTTAAAACTTCCAAGTAGAAAGGTCTTTCGCCGCTTCCAATTTTGTTTCTTGAGTATCCGGAAGTTCCGGGAAAAAATCGATTCCCGTCAAGGCTTCCACTTCATCAACTGGCACTACAAAACGGCTTAATTTGGCATTGCTTTCTCTATGAGGAAAAAGGAAGGCTAGCACTTTTAAGTCGGCCCCATTCCCCTTGGCTACTATTTTATAATAAAATTTAGGCACTGTCACTTCCTCCTCGCCTATACTGGGAAGTCCCCCTTCCAACACTCCCCCTGTAACCACAAACAAAGGCCCTTCTTTTTTGGCCCAATACCGCACTTGTTTCTCCAAACGATTCCATACCCCTGCATTAAAATCCCTGTCTTGTGGACTGATATTGCTGGTATAAAAGGTTTCGTTAAAGGCCGCTTCCGAAAACCTACGGTCCCCAGCCGGACATAAATGTCCACGGTCATAACCAGAGCCCTTATAGTTTCTCCAATCTGCGGACCTGCTCCCCACCTTGGGGTCCTCGATAAAAAAAGGTCTTTTTCGATTGTCATAGGTCAAATGCCCCCGCTCCAAAACATAAGCTACCCATTCTGCCTGTTCGTGGGCCTCGCTATAGGATAGCGTATAATAATTATGGTTAACCACCACCCCTGTAGTCGATTGAGGCAATAAGGTTGTTATTGTTGTTACCGGCTCCTTAGAATCGGTAGGACCAGAAGGGCTATAGAAGTTTTCAAAAAGCCAAAACCCAACCATACATATGGCCAATAACAAAGTATAAATACGTCTATTTTTCTTAGTTGCATGCATAGTCCAAAGATAACTGAATTCCCTATATTGCTAAGGGTAACTTTGTAAGTTGACCGGCTTAGGAGCGACAAAATGGAAAAGGAATACCCCCATCAAGGCTGTATATAACTATTTTGCATCCTATGCCAAAAAGACACTAAAAATAACTCAATTAACAATAAAGGAAATTTCACTATGCTTACTTGGAAAGACATTATTAATTACTGTGTCATGGGCAATCCAAAGCCCGACAAAAGAGTAGAAAAAACTAGCGAAGAATGGAAAGCACTACTTTCTCCTTCCCAATATAGGATTGCTAGGGAAAAAGGAACAGAACCCGCACATAGCGGTGCCTTGTGCAGTAGTCATGAGTCCGGAAAATATCACTGTGTTTGTTGTAATGCTCCCCTATTCGATTCTACCATAAAATTTAACTCTAGTTCAGGATGGCCTAGTTTTACCCAGCCGATTCAACAAAATGCCATTAAATACGAAAAGGACAGTAGTTATGGGATGATTAGAGTAGAAGTTATGTGCAATACCTGCGACGGTCATTTGGGACATGTATTCCCCGATGGGCCACCCCCAAGCGGTTTGCGCTTTTGTGTAAATTCTGAATCGATAACCTTGGCAAAACACACTCATGAGCAATAAAAAATTAGAATTGATCACCATAGGCGGCGGATGCTTTTGGTGTATAGAAGCCGTATTCCAGGAAGTGAATGGCGTAGAAAAAGTTGTTTCCGGATATACCGGAGGCAACGCCCCGGGCAGACCTACTTATAGGGAAGTCTGTTCTGGCCTTACCGGTCATGCAGAAGTGGTACAAATAACCTTTGATGCCAACAAAATATCCTACCAAGATTTGCTGTTCGTATTTATGACAAGTCATGACCCCACCACCCTAAACCGTCAGGGGGCAGATGTTGGCACTCAATACCGATCGGTAATATATTACCACAACGACCAACAAAAACTGTTAGCCGAAATAGTGGTGAAGGAAGTAGCGCAATATTACGACCATCCTATAGTAACCGAAATTAGCAAAGCCGGCATTTTTTATGATGCCGAGAAAGAGCATCAGGATTATTATCGGAATAATAAAACGCAAGGCTATTGCAGTGCGGTCATTACTCCTAAACTGGTAAAACTAAGACAGCTTCATGCCGATAAATTAAAGAATACTAAGGTATAGTGGCATAGTCCTTCTATAATAAACGTAGGCATGCTACTGCAATATTCGGCACCTTTGCACAAGAAAGTCGAATTAATAAAAATACCACAACCTCATAAAAAACAACAAATTGGAAATACAACACGACAAGGAAAACCACCAGTATAAGATGCCCTTAGAAGACAGTTTCGCTACGGTAGATTATAGTCTTAGCCAAGGGAAAATGTTTTTAACGTATTCAGAAGTTCCCGTTCATTTACGATCAAAGGGGTATGGAAAAATTTTAGTCGAAAAAACTTTTGAAAAATTAACCGAGGAAGGCTACAAGGCAGTAGCCGTTTGCTCTTACGTCGACAAAATAGCCCGTAGCAGTAAAAAATGGAATGCCATCATTGAATAATCGGACACCGCTGTAAGCAGTCCAACATAGCACACACATGAAATTTAACATCAAAAATACATTTACCGAGGAACTCCCTGCAGATCCCCTTCAAGAAAATTTCCGAAGACAGGTAAACGCTTGCTTTTCTTATGTAAGCCCTAAGAAGACATCCAAGCCTGTTTTGGTACACACCTCTAAGGAGATGGCCAAGGAATTAGGAATTGAAGAAAAAGACCTGCTTTCCGAGACCTTTTTAAACATATTTTCTGGCAACGCTATTTATCCAGATACACAGCCTTATGCCATGTGTTACGGCGGACATCAATTTGGGAATTGGGCCGGACAGTTAGGCGATGGCCGAGCCATAAATTTGTTCGAAACAACCCATAACAACAACCATTGGGCCCTTCAACTTAAGGGGGCCGGAGAAACTCCCTATTCTAGAACAGCCGATGGTTTGGCCGTACTTCGTTCTTCAATAAGGGAATATTTATGTAGCGAAGCCATGTTTCATTTGGGAGTCCCTACCACAAGAGCCCTATCAATATGCGAAACCGGAGATAAGGTTTTACGCGATATCCTATATTCAGGACATCCGGAATATGAAAAAGGAGCGGTAGTGTGCCGGGTAGCCCCCTCCTTTTTGCGGTTCGGAAATTTCGAGATTTTAATGGCCAGGGAAGATAAGAAGACGCTTCAAACCCTGACGGATTATACTATAAAACACTTCTTTCCCCACATTCAAGCGGGCAGCAAGGAAGGTTACCTACAATTCCTTAAAGAAGTCACAGATCGCACCTTGGAGATGCTTATTCATTGGCAACGGGTTGGTTTTGTTCACGGGGTAATGAATACCGACAATATGTCTATTTTAGGGTTAACGATCGATTATGGACCTTATGGCTGGCTCGAAGGATATGATGAAGGCTGGACCCCGAACACCACGGACCGTCAGCATAAACGCTATCGATACGGCAACCAGATCAATATAGGGCTTTGGAACCTGTATCGCCTGGCCAATGCCCTCTACCCGCTCATAGAAGAGACCGCGCCCGTGGAGGCCATTCTTAAGGGCTACAGAGATGCTTATCAGCAACAATATCTTAGTATGATGAAGGCTAAGATTGGACTGTTCGAAAAAGATGCCCGCGACATTGCCCTGATCAATACATTAGAGGAAAACTTGCAGCTGACCGAAACGGATATGACCATTTTCTTCCGTAACCTGGCCGCCGTCAAAAAAGATAAAGCCCTCTCAGACGATTTTTTATCCGTAGTAATGGACGCCTTCTATGCGCCCCAAGAACTGGACGAAAATATACGCGAAACATGGAAACAATGGTTCCTTTCCTATGTAGAACGTTTAAAGCAAGAACGTATATCGGATACAGAGAGGCAACAAAAGATGAATGCCGTAAACCCTAAATATGTGCTTAGAAATTATATGGCACAATTGGCCATTGAAGCCGCGGACAAGGGCGATTATTCCGTGATCGAAGAACTGTACCAGCTCTTAAAAGCTCCGTATAACGAACAAGAGGAAAAGGAAAATTGGTTTGCCAAACGGCCCGAATGGGCAAGAAATAAGGCAGGCTGCTCTATGCTATCGTGTAGTTCATAGTTTTTTAATCTTTACAAAAATAATTTGGGCGTTCCCTCCTTCGTCGGTCGGGGCCTTCGCTATATCCCTTGCCTTGCTGCGGGGATGCCGCTGCGGTCCCTAACGCGGGAATCAATATCTAGATTATCAATAAAAAAAGTAGGCTCCAACACCATCAAAATATAAAAAAACCTGCTCTTGAGCAGGTTTTTTTATATACCATTATTTATGGCAACTATTTATTTTTAACACTGGCAACCTTTGTCTCATTTACATGGTTCATTTTTAAATCCTGTAAAACGTTTACCGCTTCTTCTATATATACGTCTTTTGCCAGGTCCTTATGCCAACGAACACGTTTTTCCTTTAGCACCGTATCTTTTGCAAAAAGCTCTTTTTCGTAGCCTAAAGATTCAAATAGCAAATGAGAATTGTAATCATTGATAGTTTTAAAATACTTGGCTGTCTCCTTATCCTTTTCCAACTCTCTCTTATAGTTGTTATATTTTAAGGAAACTACCGTTTCGTCCTGGGCTTTCTTAATCCATCTAGCATTTTCATCTATCAGTTTTATCTGCTCGTTACCGGCCATCCTTTTGGTGCTATTGGCAATAGTAGCTTCATAATCTATGTATCCGTCCCAAGGAGCATATTTTGCCGGGGCTATTTTATCCCATCCCAATGGGTTTTCCTGATCTTTTTCTCCTATATCAATGTAGCTATAACGGTCTGGAACAATCACGTCGCTCTTAACCCCTTCTAACTGGGTAGAGCCCCCATTAATTCTATAAAATTTTTGGGTGGTGATTTTTATCGCCCCTAAATCTCCGTATTCATTACTACGAACAATATTCTCTAAAGGAATTACATTCTGAACGGTACCTTTACCAAAGGTCTGTTTACTACCTATAACCACCCCTCTTTTATAATCTTGCATCGCAGCTGCCAGAATTTCCGAAGCTGAGGCAGACAGTTCGTTCACCAATATAACCAAAGGACCGTCCCACTGAATTCGGTCATCCTTATCGTTATATACTTCTGGTGCTTTATTGGTAGAACGCACCTGTACTATAGGTCCTTCTTTAATAAACAATCCGGCCATATCGACTACGGTCTTTAAAGATCCTCCACCATTGTCCCTTAAGTCTAATATCAATCCTTCGACACCGGCCTCTTTTAAACGTTCTATTTCTTTGGCCACATCGGTGGCGGCATTTCGTTCGTTATAATCTTCAAAGTCTACATAAAACTTAGGCAGATTGATCAGGCCAAATTTCTGATCCTCCTTTATAATGGTGGCAGATTTAGCATAGGATTCTTCCAATTCCACAACATCGCGCATCAAAGAAACCACGATTAAGGAACCGTCTACTTTTCTTACTGTCAAATCTACAATTGTCCCTTTTGGGCCTTTAATAAATTTAATGGCATCATCTAAACGCATCCCCACAATATCAACTGGGGGCTGTCCGTTTTGACCTACTTTTAAGATCTCGTCTCCAACCTCAATTTGTTGGTCCCTCCATACCGGACCACCAGAAATAATTTCGACAATTTTGGTCTGGTCTTTTTTCTTTTGCAGCCTAGCGCCAATCCCTTCAAATTTTCCAGACATACTGGTATCAAACTTTTCTTTGTCATCTGGGGCAAAATAAAAAGTATGGGGATCAAAAACTTCTACAATAGTATTTAAGTATTGTACAAACCAATCTTTACGCTCCAATTCATCTATGAAATCAAAATAATCGTCCAAGGTGCTCTTGGTCAATTCCCTGGCCGCCTTCTCTGCTTCCGCCGGACTCAATGGAGCCGAAGGGGTATTGTCTTCAAAAACAGTGGCAGGCCCCTCCTCATTTACATCGGCTTCCTTTTCTACCGCTTTAAGCTTGCTGCCTTCTAATTTGTTGTCATAAGTCCCTAAAGTAGCATATTTCAATTGCTTTCTCCAGCGCTCCTTCAATTCCTTTTTAGAAGATACAAACGGCTGCTTATTGTATTTAACATCCAATGTTTCCTCTTTGGAATAATCAAAAGGTTCCTTTAAAACTTCCTTGTAAATTTCCTTGGCCTCTGCCATTCTTTGTACAAGACGCCCGTAAACCATATCGAAAAAGGTGATATCGACATTCTTTATCTGATCGTCAATCTGAAATTTATACTTGTCAAACTCTTCAATATCGCTCGCTAAGAAGTAACGTTTGGTCGGATCTATAATATCTATAAAACTATCAAACACTTCTACCGAGAAATCATCGTTAATATCTTTGGGCTGATAATGCCCTCGCTCCAGTACATAGGTAATCAAATCCAACAATAACTTATCCTTATCATCGGTTTCAAAAGTTTTATTGGTAAAACTACATGAAGCCACCGCAACAAGCATTACTAATAATGCGTAAGCTAAATTTCTTTTCATTTATTTTTATATTATTCGGATTCTATAAAATTAATCAAATGACAAGCGTAATCCTAGCTTTGCCATTTAAATCCCAGAAATTATAAGGATTCGCCTAAAATAAAGTAAAAACCATGCCAGTATTAGCATTTGTGACATTAATGTTTTGTTAATATTCCATAGCCCCTTTCCTAGAAAACTAAGGATTTCCCTTGATAATTCAAAAAATGTATCTTAATTTTTAAACTTTCTAAAAGCTAGCCATATAGGCTAAAACCAATAACACTTTAAAAACGTATTTTTGCCCCATAAATTATATTCCATGACAAAACCTTTAATTCTTGTTACCAATGACGATGGTATCACTGCCCCTGGTTTAAGGGCATTAATTCGTTTTATGAAAGAAATAGGCGATGTAGTTGTTGTTGCTCCGGACAGTCCACAGTCTGGAATGGGACATGCCATTACAATAGACAATACCCTTTATATTAAGAAATCCCAAAGAGACCTTGTTAATGGTGTAGACGAGGAATATAGCTGTAGTGGCACCCCTGCCGACTGTGTAAAATTGGGACTACAGGAATTATTAGGTCGCAAACCCGATCTTTGTGTCAGTGGCATCAACCACGGCTCTAACTCATCCATAAATGTTATTTATTCGGGTACTATGAGCGCGGCCATAGAAGCCGGAATCGAAGGAATCCCGGCCATTGGTTTCTCCCTTTGCGATTATTCTTGGGACGCCAATTTTGACTTGGCCAAGGAAAGTATTCAAAAAATAGTCCAAGAAGCCTTGCAAAACGGTATTCCAAAAGGGGTCGTACTAAACGTAAACATTCCTAAAACTACTTCAGAAGCCCCAAAAGGCATCAAGATTTGCAGACAGGCACGTGCTAATTGGAAGGAAAAATTCGATAAGCGCACCAACCCAATGGGCAAAGAATACTATTGGCTTACCGGTGAATTTGAACTGTTGGATAAAGGAGAAGACACCGACGAATTTGCCTTGTCGCAAGGATATATATCCGTGGTCCCTACCCAATTTGACCTAACCGCACACCACGCCATACAACTCATTAACAACTGGAGCCTAAATGATTAAAAAAGAGATTTTAATAGGATTTATAGTAGGGTTAATAGCTAATACGATAGGAACCCTTGCCTATATCGTTTTGTTCTCGGACTTCGGAATTTTGGAAACCTACCAGGCAGCTGTTGTCCAAGGACATGTAGGAAGCCTATTGGCACTTGGAGCTATATTGAATTTATTTGCCTTTTTTGGATTTTTAAAGATTCGAAGAGATTATAGGGCCAGAGGAGTGATGTTGGCTACATTGCTAACCGCTATTCTAATTCTATATTATAAAGTCTTTTAAAAGTAAACGAAATTTATTCATCGGTTTAAAAATATAATCAGCCCTGAATCGGTTCCCGAAAAGCGCCTAGAAAAAAGGCTCCATAGAAAGGATCGGTTTAAGGAATTTGGAAATAGACATTTCATATGAAATGAGCATGACCGATAATAGGTCGCTACTACGATTATAGCCATGCGAATTACATATGACCGTCAAAAAAACAATATTTATCCACATATGAAATATTACATCATTGCAGGAGAAGCCTCGGGAGACCTACATGGCTCTAACCTTATAAAAGCATTAAAAATTAAGGACAAAGAGGCCAACATTCGTTGTTGGGGCGGCGATTTAATGGAAAAAGCTGGTGGTACCTTGGTTAAAAACTACAAGGATATGGGCTTTATGGGCTTTATTGAGGTAGTGACCAATATCAATAAAATTTTTAAAAACATCGCTTTCTGCAAAACCGATATTGCCAAATTTAACCCTGATGTCATTATTTTTATAGACTATTCCGGATTCAATCTTCGTATTGCCTCATGGGCCAAAGAAAATAATTTTAAGACCAATTACTATATTTCCCCACAAATATGGGCCTCTAGGGAATCTAGGATCCACAAAATAAAAAGGGATATCGATGCCATGTATGTCATTCTACCTTTTGAAAAGGAATTTTACGAAAAGAAACATCAATATCCAGTGAATTTTGTCGGTCATCCTTTAATCGACGCCATAGACGATTTGCCCAGGACCCCGGACAACATATTTAGGGAAGAGAACAAACTACACCCTACAAAACCTATTATAGCATTATTACCGGGAAGCCGGAAGCAAGAAGTACAAAAAATGTTGACCCTGATGCTCTCGGTGGTCGAATCTTTTCCCGACTACCAATTCGTCATTGCTGGGGCTCCAAGCTTAGATTTAGACTTTTACCTCCCTTTTCTAAAGGCCTCCCAGGTAAGTTTAATTTCCAATAAAACATACGATCTTCTAAGCTTATCCCATGCTGCTCTGGTAACCAGTGGCACTGCTACGCTAGAAACAGCCTTATTTAAAGTGCCACAAGTAGTATGCTACCGTGCCCATTGGATATCCTACGCGATCGCAAAACGGATCATTACCCTTAAATTTATATCCTTGGTGAATTTAATAATGGACAAGGAAGTGGTAAAAGAACTTATTCAGAACGACCTTAATACCAAAAACATTAAAACAGAACTTTCTAAAATTTTAGAAGGGCCCTATAGAGCTACACAAATTGAAGCCTATACCCTTTTGGAAAAAAAATTAGGCGGTAAGGGTGCCAGTGAAAAAGCAGCTGACTTAATAGTAGAAAATATAGCTGGCTCGTAAAGGCATCAACATTTTATTCTTGGTAAGGCCCAAGAAAACTTCCTTCTTACGGAATGCCAAATATTGGCCATGGGATACAATAAACTAGTTAAATTTGCCGTTCCATATAAAAGGTTAAAATTTAGATTGATATAAAAATATTATTCTAAATTTGGCCTTAAGGGTATTAATTTTTAAGTTGATGAAACACCAACATCTTTCTCTATTGCTTATCATTTTATTTGCCAGTTGTGGGGTTTCTAAAAGAAGTGCCACACAAAGCGATGAACGAAAAATAAGTGTTGCAGCTTCTATCCCTCCTTTGGAAGATCAAAACGAAGTGGTGTTGGCTCCCAAAGAAATTAAGGATATAGTCCCTAAACTTACAGATCAGGTAATCAATACTGCCCTTTCCTATTCTGGGGTAAACTACCGATATGGCGGTACTAATTCTAATGGAATGGATTGCTCCGGCTTAATGTATGTTAGCTTTGGACAACACGATATTTCCTTGCCTCGTTCTTCCTATCAGATGGCGGAACACGGAGAAACCATAAAGCTGGACGAGATTAACAAAGGGGATTTAGTCTTTTTTAAAACTTCTAGAAAAAGCAGAAAAATCAACCATGTTGGATTGGTGGTAGCCGTAGATGGCAATGACATACAGTTTATTCACTCCTCCACCTCTAGAGGGGTTATTATCTCCTCTCTACGCGAAGGATTCTGGAACCATGCCTTTGTAAAGGCTGCAAGAATATTATAAAATGCAATGGCTAAAATTCATAGCCGTTAAACTTACTCTTTGCATTATTTTTGGTATTTTATTAGGGTATTTTAGTACCCCCTCCCCTATTATTCCCATTTCCCTTACCCTAATATTTCTCCTAATTTTAGGGATGGTATTTATAAGAAAACACCATCATAGTTCTTCTGTATTATTTGGCACTATTACCATGCTTTTGGCCATTTCTATAGGAACACTTTCCTTTTCCATCTCCCAACCCAAAAACTGGCCGGACCACTACAGTCATCTTTCACAGCATGAAAAAAAGGAATGGACTCTAAAAATTAGGGAGGTCTTAAAACCTACCCCCTACAGCCATCGTTACATTGCGAAAGTACAACAGGCCGATTCCTTAAAGACCTCTGGCAAAATATTTATCAATGTAAACAGGGATTCTACCAGTGCCCCACTTTTTGTAGACGATGAAATTATGGTCTATTCCGCATTTACCCCCCTTTCTTCTCCCCTAAACCCACAGCAATTTAACTATAAAAAATACGCGGAAGACCTGGGTATTTACCATCAACTAAAAATAAACGCTGCCCAATTCGTAAAAAAGGATGCCCCCTCCAAAACCCTTATAGGTATAGCGGCAAGGGCAAGAAACCATCTCATCGGAAAATTAAAGGAATATCCTTTTGGCCGAGAAGAATTGGGAGTCATACAAGCCCTATTGCTCGGTGAGCGCAATGAGCTTAGCCAAGAGACCAATACCCATTATAAGGATGCCGGGGCCTTTCATATCTTGGCACTTTCTGGTTTGCACATTGGCATCTTGTTAGGCCTGCTACATTTCTTCCTAAAACCCTTAGAATTGCTCCCTAAGGGCAAAAGTATTAAACTATTCGTCATTGTAGTATGCCTGTGGGGTTTCGCCTTCCTAGCTGGGCTATCGGCCTCTATTATCAGGGCAGTTAGCATGTTTTCTTTTGTAGCCTATGCCCTGTACCTAAATAGACCCACCAGTAATTTTAATGTACTGGCCTTGTCCCTGCTTTTTATCCTTCTCCTCATCAACCCCATGTTGTTATTTCAGGTAGGGTTTCAATTAAGTTATGCCGCCGTGTTTTCTATTGTTTTGATATTCCCCAAGCTTCAACAATTTTGGACCCCAAAAAACTGGTTCCTAAAAAGAGGATGGGAACTGCTTTCGGTCAGTATCGCAGCACAACTGGGCGTATTGCCCATTAGCCTATTTTATTTCCATCAATTTCCTGGGCTCTTCTTTGTATCGAACCTTTTAGTAGTTCCCTTCCTTGCCTTTATCCTGGGAATGGGGATACTGGTTTTAGCTTTAGTTGTCTGCGATATTTTACCGTCCTTCTTGGCCCTAGGGTATAATACTATGATCAAAAGTATGAATTGGGCCATTGAACAAATAGCACAACAAGAGTTGTTTCTTTTTAAAAATATTTATTTTGATGCCGTACAATTAGTCCTAAGCTTTGTCATAATTATTTCTATCGGAATCTTGTTCACAAAGGCTTCTTTTAAACGAATACTGATATGTTTTTTAGGAATTTTATGTTTTCAGCTGTGGTGGTACTATGTTTCTTTGGAACAATATAAAACTGAAACAATTCTGATAGCCCATATCCCCAGAAGTTCTGCCATTCTGTATCAAAGCGGCAATTGTTTAAGTGTTCTTCATAGAGATAGTCTTGCCACGGCAAGGGTGGTGAACGATTTTAGCCTTTCTAAAAATATTGGAGAAATTAAATACAGTCCCTTACAAAACAGTTTTAGGTACGGGGAGAATACCTTGTTTGTGGTAGACAGCAGTGGATTTTACCCCAAGACCGATTACAAGGTTACTACTTTACTATTGACACAGTCCCCAAAAATAAATTTAGATCGCCTAATTGACACGCTTCACCCAGAAATTATTGTTGCCGATGGCAGTAATTACAAAAGCTACATAGCACATTGGAAAGCAAGTTGTAAAAAAAGAAAGCTCCCTTTTCACTATACTGGTGAAAAGGGAGCTCTGATATATACTTTTAAGTAGTTTAACGTACTCCGTGCATTAGTTTTTTAATTATCGGATTTAATACAATGGATACAAAACCTACACCCACTGGTATCAATGTAAAAATTAAAAAGAAGGTACTTAAGGAATATTCAGTCGCTATTTTGTCGATCATTCCTCCCATATTCCCGGCGGCTTTTTGACCAATGGCGATGGCCAAATACCAAATACCAAACATAAAACCGATCATTCTTCCGGGCACCAATTTACTTAGGTATGACAAGCCTACAGGCGACAAACACAGCTCTCCCATAGTGTGGAAAAAGTAGGTACAAATTAAAAACACCATACTCACAGAAGCCGTTTGTGCTCCTGGAGGTATTCCTGCTGTTCCAAAGGCCAAAAATCCGAACCCTAGTCCCAATAGAATTAATCCCAAACCATATTTCATGGCTGCACTAGGATTGTATTTACTTTCCCACCATTTAGAAAAGAAAGGCGCAAGAACAATAATAAAAAAGGAATTTAAAATCCCGAACCATGAAGCGCCTACCTCGGTAGCATCCTTACTAAACTCTCTGTCGATTTTCCAAATAACAACCCCCCATAGCGAAACAAAGGCAAGGGCCAAAACAATATTGGAATACGGAATCTTGGTATAGGTTTTTTTAAACAATAGTACCAACACCCATGAAATTACAGCCAAAGGCCCAACAGTTAGAATTAAATCTATGATTTTAAAAATTGTTGCCGAATTTCCTGATAGTTCCCTAGCCGTATAATCTCTGGCAAAAATGGTCATAGAACCCAAAGATTGCTCAAAGGCCGCAAAGAAAAACACGGTAAATAATCCAAAAATAGAAACGGCAATGATTCTATCGCGCACAATTCTGGTATATCTAAAGATCCTGCTAATAATAAGCCACAAGAACATAACCAGGGCGGCAAGCACTGTTACCGTAGAACCATCATAGTTTCCAACACTGAAATTTAAAAGGTTTACGTCGCCAATTTTAGACATCGGATCGTTAAAAAGGTATAACACCCCTCCGATGGCAGATAAGATCATTAGTACCTTGTCTAGTGTCGTAAAAGGGTTTAGTTTTTCTTCTGCTTCCTTATTCTCATCGACTACTACACTTTCTTCGTTAATATTTTGCGGCAATTCTACCTCGTATTTTTTACTAGGTTTTTCCCCTATACTACCAAATAAATCTTTGGCCAACCAGAACTGCAACATTCCCAAGAACATAAAAATCCCTGCCAATCCGAAGCCATAGCTCCAACCGATATTCTCGGCCAAGTACCCACAAAGCATCATTCCAAAGAAAGCACCGGCATTAACCCCCATATAAAATATAGTGTATGCACCATCTTTCTTAGATTCTTTGCCCTTGTACATTTCGGAAATCATAGAAGTAACATTAGGCTTAAAGAATCCTGTTCCAATAACCAAAAATGCCAAGCCTAGATATAAGGTAAATTGCGTTTCAAAGACCATGGCAGCATGGCCCAACATCATTATAAAACACCCTATGATCACGGCCCATTTATAGCCGGTAAATTTATCCGCTACATAGCCACCGATAATTGGCGTCAGATAAAGCAAGGAAGCATAGGTTCCAATCAATGCTAAGGCGTGTTCACGGGGCCATTCCCAACCAGGATTGTCCCCAATTAAAGGAGCCGTTAAAAAAAGTACTAATAGGATTCGCATTCCATAAAAGGAAAACCGCTCCCACATCTCTGTAAAAAATAAGACAAAAAGTCCGGCCGGATGCCCTATAACCTTATCCTTAAATAAATTTTCAATATCGGTATTCATATTTCTATATTCGTTAAATGCTTCCTTAACTGTAGATTAATTTGTTTTGTTAATATCTGTATCGGCCAATTCATAAGGCTCATTATCCTTCATATCATGCTCATGATCTTCTGCACCATGAGTTAGCTTCTTCAATTTTTTCAAGAATAGAATAAGAAGGACACCAAAACTCACGGTAAAAACAGTTAGCCATAAAAAGGTGCTGTATTCTTGTTCGCTTTGTTCCTCTTCCAAAACAAAGGAAACTTCGTAGTTTTTCCCATCTCCTTTATTTGCCAGGTTTTGGGCGGCATCCCTATCTTTCTCGAATACGAGTTTGGCGTGATATGGATTGCTGGAAGTTGCGTTGTTTTCTTGAAGCGTTTCTTTTAATTTGGTTAGGTTATTGTTCTTATTGTCCGTTAGCTTAAACAGATCATTAAGAGGTTTCCCCGAATTTATTTCCTGGAATACTACCGCATCATTGTCCAAATACACTTGGGTTTTAATACCAAAGTTTTTATCCTCGTTAATAGGATAATCATATATCTTGACAATCTTTTTATCCATATTTTTGATTTCCATGGAATCCTTGCTCATGTATGGAAGCATAGCTTCCTTACTTACGATCATTTCTCCCTGATAAGGGTGCAATTGAGAAGACTCCCCTATACTACCTGCCAACTTATTTCCAAATCCGGTAGCCGCAAAATAAACCCCCATCATAATAGAAGCATACTTTATTGGGGCGAGTTTGGTGATAAATGAAAGGGACACCGGAGAAGTACATAATTCTCCTATGGTATGAAATAGATAGGCTAGAAAGATCCAAATCATAGCTGCTTTCCCAAAGACTTCCGAACTAGCTTCTTTAGAAGCGAACATCATAAAAATATAACCAAGTCCCATTATAATGGTCCCTATGGCCATTTTAAATAAAGACGACGATTCTTTCCCACTTTTTTTCCACCAGATCCAGAATCCTCCCACTAGCGTTCCAAAGATGATAATATATCCAGCATTTAAAGATTGGAATACAGCAGCAGGGATTTCTTGTAACCAGCTTAAACCTATAGTTCTATCTACTTTGGCATCCGTGTACAGGTTCATTAGGCCTCCTGCTTGCTCAAAAGCTCCCCAGAAAACGATCACGATCAAAAATGAAAGCAATAATACAAGGACTCTATCCTTTTCTATTTTGTTCAATGGCCTTTTAGCGGCAATACGCTCCTCTTCGGACACATTTTTTCCGCCACTAAATTCTCCCACTCCTTTTAGGTACTTCTGTCCCCAAATAAATACAGCCTGACCTAGCAACATTCCTACTCCTGCAAGTCCAAAACCATAATGCCAACCGTAATAATAAGCTACTAAGCCTACAGAAATACTAGCCAAGAAAGCACCTATATTAATCCCAATATAAAATATAGTAAATCCGCTATCCCTTCTTATATCTCCTTCTTGGTACAATCCACCTACCATAGTAGAAATGTTAGGCTTTAGTCCACCAACCCCTAAGATTATTAGGATTAATCCTGTGAAAAAGGCCCAATCTTGTGGAATGGCCAGGGTGACGTGCCCTGCACAAAGCAGTAGCCCTCCGAGCATGACCGTTTTTTTCTGCCCTAAAAACTTATCGGCGATCCAACCTCCAGGGATGGAGGCTACATATACCAACATGGTATACCATCCATATAGCCATATAGCATCTTTATTAGACCAACCCAAACCAGGATCGATGGCAGTGGCAGAGGTAGCTATATACAGCACCAAGATTCCCCGCATCCCATAATATGAGAAACGCTCCCACATTTCAGTGAAAAACAATATAAACAGACCAACGGGATGGCCAAATAATTCTTTCCGATGTATTTCCTTTACTGAACTTTGCATAGGTGTCTTTAGTTAGTTATAGATTTTCTTTTATAAAATTGGTCATTTTAGTATAGAGATGCAGCCGTGTATTCCCTCCGTAAATTCCGTGGTTTTTATCTGGATATATGGCCCAATCGAACTGCTTATTGGCTTGCACCAAGGCTTCTACCATACGCATGGTATTTTGTACGTGTACATTGTCATCGCTACTCCCGTGAACCAATAGATATTTTCCCTTTAATAGTTCTGGATAGTTAAAAGGTGAGTTGTCATCGTACCCGCTTGGGTTTTCTTGTGGGGTACGCATAAAACGTTCCGTATAAATGGTATCATAAAAGCCCCATGAAGTAACCGGTGCCACAGCGATTGCCATTTCAAAAGTATCATTGCCCTTTAGCAAGCAGTTGGTAGACATAAATCCACCATAGCTCCATCCCCAAATTCCGGTTCTGCTTTCATCTACATACGGCAGTTCGCTAAGTTGTTTTGCCGCATCGATCTGGTCTTGAACCTCATACTTCCCTAATTCCTTATAGGTAACCTTTTTAAAATCGCGTCCTTTAAATCCAGTTCCACGGCCATCGACACAAACCACAATATAGCCTTCATCGGCCAACATTTGATACCAATAATCGTTAGAACCCATCCAACTGTTGGACACCGACTGGGAACCTGGCCCACTATACTGTGTCATAAACAAGGGATATTGTTTGTTGGCATCAAAATCGGCAGGTTTTACCATCCACATGTTTAAATCGTTGCCATTGACCTTAATGGTTCCATATTCTTTTGGACTTAAGGAATAGTCCTCAAGTTTTTGAAGCAAGGCCTTGTTGTCCTTGATATCCTTTAACTTTTTGCCGGATTTAGCAGCATGCAAAGTATATTCGGGCGGAGTGGTTGCGCTAGAGAAAGTATTTATAAAATAGGTGAAGTCGGCACTAAAATCAGCAGCATTAGTCCCTTCTTTAGAAGTTAAGCGTTGTTTCTTTCTACCATTACTCTTTATACTGTAAACATCCCTATTGATAGAGCCGTTTTCGGTAGACTGATAATATATTTTATCTTGCTTTTGATCGTATCCATAATAATTGGTTACCTCCCATAGGCCTTTTGTAATTTGCCTCACAAGTTTCCCTTTGGCGTTATACAGGTAAATGTGGTTATAACCGTCCATTTCACTGGTCCATATAAAGCTATCGTCTTTTAAAAAGGTAAGGTTATCGGCAACATCTACATAAGCCGCATCCTTTTCCTCCAACAAAACGCTTACACGGTTCTTTTTAGCATCAACAGCCAACAGTTTTAAATGGTTTTGATGTCTATTTAAAGTCTGTACGCTTAAGGTGTTCGCATCGTTCATCCATTTAATCCTAGGAATGTAATATGCATCGTCTAGGGCTACTTCGGTTATATTTCCAGTAGCTACATCTAACATATGTAAAGATACCACGGCATTATTTTCACCTGCCTTTGGGTATTTAAAAACTTGCTGTGTCTGATAAAGCTCAGAACCGTAAATATCCATTGAGAATTCAGGAACCTCGGTTTCATCAAAACGGATAAAAGCTATTTTAGTACCATCGGCATTCCATTCAAAGGCTCTAACGAAAGAAAACTCTTCTTCGTACACCCAATCTGTAATACCATTAATGATCTTGTTTTTCACCCCATCGGTGGTGATTTGCGTAGTCTTTTTACTCGCTAGATTAAAAGTATAAATATTATTCTCCTGCACATAGGCCACTTGGGTACCATCGGGAGAAAGGGAAGGTTCTTGAATTTTAGTGTCGGAGATTTTTACAAGATCTTTTGACTGAAGATCGTAGACATAATAAACTCCAAGGGTTGAACGCCTATAGATAGACTCTAGCTGAGTTGCTAATAACAGCTGAGACTCGTCCTTACTAAATTCATAAGAACTAAAATGAGAAATCTCCTCTAAATCTGCGGAAGAAACTATGGTTTCTACTTTTTCTTGGGTAGAATAATCGTATTTGTCTATGGAGGTAGTACCCTTGCTCCTATCGAAATCCAAGATGGTGTATTGTTTGCCATTTTTTAGGGATCTCAACCTTTCCAAACCTTCGGTTCTAAAGTGACCCCCATAAATTTCCTCAAGGGAAATTTGTTTGTTTTGGGCGGTAATGGTTGAAAAAATACTGAACGTTAATGCTACAAAAAAGGAAATTTTTCTCACGTTTTTCACTGAATTTTATTAATTATTCCCAATAATTTTGATTGAAAATTCGTTTAAACTTTTAAAATTGCTTAAAACTGTCAAGTTTACTAAAAAAAACACAGAAACATCTACTTTAGATCAAAATAATAACAATTTTATTTGCCTTTTCCTCTAAATTAGACACCCCTTGCTTATTTCCTTAATCACTATCTTTGCCGCAAGAAATCAAATACCTTATGATTGCACCGATTGAAGGTTTTTCCAAGCTTAGCAAAGAAGCTAAAATTAGTTGGATTGCCAAACATTACACCCATAATTCTGAGCAGACGCTTAAATTATTACAACAGTACTGGAACAAGGACGAGCAGCTACAAAAGTTGCACGACGAGTTTATAGAAAATACGATTACCAACTTTTACCTCCCTTTTGGTATTGCCCCAAACTTTTTAATCAACGACCGTTTATACGCCATACCAATGGCCATAGAAGAAAGTTCGGTAGTGGCCGCGGCCAGTAAGGCTGCCAAATTTTGGTTGACTCGTGGCGGATTTAAAACGACCATTATAGGAACAGAAAAGGTAGGACAGGTTCATTTTATGTATACGGGCGATGCTGATAAATTATCGCAATTTTTCTTGGCCTTAAAACCAAAACTTTTGGCCAATGTAGCTTCCATTACCAAAAACATGGAAAAGCGTGGCGGTGGTATTAGCGCCATTGAACTAAGGAACAAAACAGCGGAATTAGATCATTACTATCAACTGCACTGCACCTTTGAAACCATGAATGCCATGGGGGCCAATTTTATAAACTCCTGTTTAGAGGTTTTTGCAAAAACGCTAAAGTCCGAGGCCCAAAATCACCCTGCTTTTTCCGATCAGGAAAAGGACATAGAGATTGTGATGAGCATTCTTTCTAACAACGTCCCCAATTGTGTGGTTCGTGCAGAAGTAAGCTGTGCTGTTAGCGATTTAAAACCCCAAGATGCTGTCTCTTCCCTAGAGTTTGCACAAAAAATGGTTCGCGCCGTTAATATTGCCAAGGTAGAACCCTTTAGGGCCGTTACCCACAACAAGGGTATTATGAACGGCATAGATGCCGTTGTTTTGGCCACTGGGAACGATTTTAGAGCTATAGAAGCTGGCGCGCATGCATATGCCAGTAAGGACGGAAAATATACGAGTCTAACGCATGCCAGTATTGAAGATGATCAATTCAAATTTTGGATAGAAATACCATTAGCTATCGGTACTGTAGGCGGACTCACGAATTTACACCCTTTAGTAAAGGTGGCATTAGAGATATTGCAAAACCCAACGGCCAAGGAACTGATGGAAATTGTTGCCGTTGCGGGATTGGCACAAAATTTTGCTGCCGTAAAATCTTTGGTAACAACAGGCATACAACAAGGGCATATGAAAATGCACCTGTTAAACATTTTAAACCAATTGGGAGCCACTGAAGCCGAAAAGCTAACATTGGTACACCATTTTAAAAAGAACACTGCATCGCATAGCGCTGTCGTAACCGCTTTTGAGGCCTTGAGAAATAACCTATGAAAACAGAATTTTACAGTAACGGAAAATTATTGATCACCGGGGAGTATGCCGTTTTAGACGGAGCCGAAAGCTTGGCCATCCCCACTATTTATGGCCAGTCCTTGGGGTTAAAACAAATTGAGGAGCCGCTACTTGCTTGGCGAAGCCTAGATGAAAAAGGAAATGTTTGGTTTCAGGGAGTATTTGAATTAGAAACGCTAGCATTATCGCCCAAGGAATCTGATTACAGCTTTTCTACGGCAAGTTCCTATAATGACACAGTTTCTGAGGAAAAAATAGCTATTGCCACCACTTTGTCAAACATACTTAAAGAAGCCAGAAACTTAAATCCGGATTTTTTAGCCCAACAGCAAGGATATGAGGTCACCACCTCATTAAATTTCCCCCGAAATTGGGGCTTAGGGACATCATCTACCTTAATTAATAATATAGCTAGTTGGGCCAATGTAAATGCCTATAGCTTGCTTTGGAATTCTTTTTCTGGCAGTGGATATGATATTGCTTGTGCCCAGCACCACTCACCTATTACGTATAAACTAACGGACAATAAACCTCAAGTAAAACAAGTTTCTTTTAACCCCTCGTATAAAAACAGTCTTTATTTTGTTTACTTAAATCAAAAACAAAATAGCAGGGAAGGCATTGCAGCATACAAGAGCAAGGATTTCAATAAAATAGGACTCCTATCAAAGATCAATAATTTCACGCAGCGTGTATTAACGGCTAGCAGTCTATCTCAGTTTGAGAAATTATTAAAAAAACACGAAGAAGCCATTAGTGAGGTTTTAGAAATTACCCCCATCAAAGAACGTTTGTTCCCCGATTTTAAAGGTGCCATTAAAAGTTTGGGCGCTTGGGGCGGCGATTTTATTTTGGTAACCGGAAATAAAAACACGCCGGATTATTTTAAAAACAAAGGGTATTCTATTGTGATTCCCTACTCTAAAATGGTAAAGTAATTGTTGCCTAGAGTTTTGCAATCCTGCAAAAGACTATCATTCAGCAATACTAAAAGTACAAAACAAAAAAAACCTTCCAAACGGAAGGTTTTTTTTGTTTGATACAATATGGATAAACTAGTAAAAACTAGGTCTTTTATCTTCGATAGTAGCAGCTTCTTTTAAGGCGTTATACACAGAAAAAGTTATTCTACCTTCTTCCGCAGCCCTTAAGTTATTGGCATAGGTACTATAGTTGTCTAATTTAGGAGCTTCCTCCTTTTTGGTAACAGTAACCATATACACTCCAGTCTGCCCTTCAATTAAACCTGAAGTAGCTCCTTGCTCCAAGGCAAATGCCTTTCCAACCACCATAGGCTCCGATCCAGCACCAGGGATAGTAGGTGTTTTCATGGTCAAGGCAGTTGCAGTAGATGGAACTACATTATAGCTACTTGCAAAATCTTCCATAGACTTTCCTTTGCTTGCGCTTATAATTTGAGCAGCCTTTTTCTCTTTTCTGATCTTAGGCAAAACCAAGGCAGAAGCATCTTCTACGCTCATTAAACCTTCTTTGTAGGCAGCGGTTACTTGCACCACTACATATCCGTTATTAACATTGAATCTTTTAATATCTCCGATATTAGTCTCTTCATTAAAAGCCCATT
This sequence comes from Arenibacter sp. 6A1, assembly GCF_012272855.1. Lineage (GTDB taxonomy): Bacteria > Bacteroidota > Bacteroidia > Flavobacteriales > Flavobacteriaceae > Arenibacter. The sequence continues at coordinate 112,871 of NZ_JAAXCQ010000005.1, forward strand.
GTACAATAGCACGTTGCGCTCCCAAGCCTGGTAGATTTTCATCCAATTCCTTAATTTTGTTTACTGGTCGTACTACAAAATTATTTTCCTTGGCCAATTCTGGCAATGACTTTCCTTCAGTCGTTTCCATTTCAAATTTGGTCGCTTCCGTAAATAAGGCATTGATGGTTTCCTCAGAAGGCTCAATTTCTCTTGCCAGGGTAGCGATTTGAACAACATCTTGTTTATCATCGATCTTTACAACGTGAAAACCATAATCGGTTTCTACCAATCCGATACTTCCCTTAGAATTCTTAAAGGCAAAATCGTTAAAAGCTTCTACCATCATTCCTTCTTGGAAGAACCCTAAATCTCCACCTCTTGGTGCAGACGGTCCATCGGAATTGTCTCTTGCCAATTGGGCAAAAACGGCATCTTTTCCTTTGGCTTCTGCCAATAATTCTTTAGCTTTTTTCTCGGCTTCCTCTTTAGATCTCGTAACTTCTGGACTTGCAGATTGCGCCCCAGCATAAGAAATAAGGATATGGCTAGCTTTTACAGCTCCGTCAGCCTTTTTCGCCATCATTTTAGAAATCTTGAAAAAGTCTCCATCGCGATAAGGACCATATATACTTCCTATAGACAACGCCATTAGAGTATCGGCAAATTTTGCAGACAGTTCATTTTTTGCCTTATAGATAGTATCGAATTTAATATCTGAATTACGGTCTAAAAAGGCAGCTATATCAGTAGTATTTGAGAATCCTTGAAGGGTTTCATTGGCATCTTTCTGAGCATTGTACACCTCTGTATCGTTTAACAGAGCAGTAATTTCTTCGTTTACAGCATTCTCATCTTTCAAGGATGCTTTTTCTTCGAAGTATACGAACTGTATGTCTCTAGATTTTTCTTGCTTAAATTCTTCTTTATGGTTTTCCAAGTATTTTTGAATTTCCTTTTTGGATACTTGAACAGTAGAATCGGCAATAGTAGTGTATGGTACACGGACATATTTAACATCTACCTTATCATTGGCCAGTTTATATTCCAATTCACCTTCTTTTAAAGTAGCTCCTAAACCAGCTCTAATAAGGTTAAAATAAGTTTGCTCTTTTGCATTTTGAATAATTGCAGCTTCATCTTGCAACCACATGTTATAACGAGCAGGATTATTAGCTTTCCAATCTGCTACAGCTCCTCTAAATACATTTTCATCAAACACTCCGTTCGAATTATGGAACTCCGGGTTCTGAACATAATTAGGAATAGTTTTTACATAGTTGATAATTTGATCTTGTTCAATTTCAATCCCTAAATCCTCAAACTGCTGAGCCAACAAAAGGCTTCTCACCTCGTTTTCCCAAACTTGGTTCACCACTTGTAATGAAGAAGCGTTAGGCCCTGCCATTCTAGACATATTCTCTACCTGTCTTCTAAATTGATCGATTGAAACTTCTTCGCCATTAACTTCTGCGATAGAAGAACCAACTTTTCCGCCTCCCATGCCTCCATTACTAAACACCCCCGATATAACAAAGGCGAACAATGCCAAACCTATAATTAAAATCAAAACGGTGGTTCGTTTTCTTATACTTTCTAAAACTGCCATTATATAAAATGTTTAAATATGGTGGCCAAATTACCACTTTCTTTTTAAATATTAAAAACTAAAAAAAATCAAAATTTTTGACGTATCAGCCTTAGTCCCTTTTACCTATCTCTAAGGAAACCAAATCTATTTTGTTACTAGAAACCTCCAAGACCACAAAGAGAAAATCATCTATTCTTATTTCGGAATCCTTTTCTGGAATTTCACCGGTTTCATTCATTATCAGCCCGCCCAATGTTTCGTATTCGTCACTTTCTGGCAGCTCTAAATTATAATGTTCATTTACATAATCGACCTCTAAACGGCCCGAAAACTTATACATGTTTTCGCTTATTTGCTCTTCGAACAAATCTTGCGTATCGTGCTCATCTTCAATCTCTCCAAACAACTCTTCAACAATATCCTCAACCGTCATCACTCCAGATGTACCCCCGTATTCATCTAACACAACGGCGATACTTTTTCGCTTCTTTGTAAGCACATTTAATATATCGTTGATCAGCATTGTTTCTGGAACAAACTCTACTGGCAGCAGGATGCTTTTAATGGTCTTGGGTTTTTTAAACAGCTCATAAGAATGTACATATCCGATTATATTATCGATGGTATCCTTAAAGACCAAAATTTTAGAAAAACCCGTTTCGGTAAAAAGTTTAGCCAGATTTTTTGGCGTCTCGTGCAATTCTACCGCAGCGATCTCTGTTCTGGGCACCATCACTTCTCTTGCTTTTACCGCGGAAAACTCCAGTGCATTTTGGAAAATTTGTATTTCAGAATCTATAACATCTTCCTTTTCTACCGTTTCCATCTGTTCGGTTATATAGTCTCCCAGTTCTATTTTACTAAAGGCCAAGGGAACTTTATCTCCATTGGTCTTAAAAAGAACCCTCAGAATAAAATCTGACACCCATATAATAAAATTGGATATTACCGAGAAAATCACATAGAAAAAATAAGCCGGAATTGCCAATAACCGCAATAAGGTATTGCTATATATCTGAAACAATACCTTTGGCAAAAACTCTGCCGTCAATAATATTACAATGGTCGATATTACCGTTTGGGCCACTAGACTAAAATCGGTTACTAAAAGACGCAGAAAGGAATTAGATCCCGTCTCCATTCCCTGAAACCAATTCATTAACAACTCTCCCATATAGAGCCCGTACACCACCAAGGCAATATTATTACCTATAAGCATGGTTGCAATAAACTTTGATGGCTTTTTAGTAAGCAAGGTCAATACCTTGGCTAAATAGCCATCTTGCTTCTTTTCTATTTCTATATGGATTTTATTAGCGGAAATAAAGGCTATTTCCATTCCCGAAAAGAAGGCAGAAAACAAAAGGGATAAAACAATAATAACGATGTCGGTGTCCAAAATTATTGTTTGTTATTTTTTTGACGATTTTCGAACTTTTTACGGTACGATTTTTTAAAAATAAACATCCCAATAGAAATCACTGCAAAGAATACAAACAAATAAGCGCGATCCCTATCTACGTTCCACTCCTCCCAAATGGTAAACAAAGAAACGACAGCTACTGCTAAATACAAATATTCGGTATATCTTAAAACTTTAATCATAATTACTCCTCTTTTATACTCATTAACCCATAGGTTCTATGGGCATTAAAAAAACTCAGATCTCTATTAAAATCCATTCCCTCCCCATCCATAACGGTTCCATCTTCTGGATTGGTAAATGTAAATTTCTCTTGGGTAAAAATCCATTCATTGGCTCTATCCCAATACAGTTGAGGGCTCTCTAACCTTTTACCATCACTGGTCTCAATAATGACATTTCCTTGCAAATCTATTAAATTAGTCTTGGAATAAATAATACCATAATCGGCAGAGATCGTACTTTTTTCACCTTTTTCATCAAAAAACTCTACCAACAATCCCTTTGGGAACGTTAGGTAAGGAAACTCCAAATTGTCAAAATCGTTACACAAGGGGCTCTTTAACACTACCACCACCCTCGATTGCCGTCTTGCTTCCTTATTATCTATTTCCTCTTTGTCATCGGTTTCGGTAGAGGTCAGGACAAAGTCCTGTGCAACCCCGGAGGGGTATATTTTTTTAACGGCCTCATCACCTACTCTTTTATAGGTATCGGTACATGAGGAAAAAAACAAAGCCATAGAAATAACTATGGCAATGTTTAAAAATATATTTGAATAAGATTTTTTCATCTTATAGGCTTGGTACTTTTACGCTACCACCTACCCAACATGGAAAAGACAATGTTTTACCTGCCATCCCAGAGTTAAAAACATCTGTTTTAGAAGGAGCTTTCGCTGCATAACTTGCTGCGGCTTGGGCAGATTTTCCGCTCAAAGAAGGGTCTACACGACCTGCTTGGCGAGCGATATCCTCGGCCTTCCAATAAATAGCTCTTTTCTCAAAGGCAGTATTACCACAATCGTTGGCACTATTGGCATATAAACTTGCAATTAACAAATAGGCCTTTCCGTTAGAAGGGTTGGCATCCAACGCTTTTTGCGCATAGTTTCTAGAAGCCGATTTATTTCGATTTCTGTAGCTAGTAGCAATTTTTAGCGCAATGTTCGATTTTTTTCTAGAATCGGTTTCCAATTCCAAAGCCTTGTTAAAATCGGCCATAGCACCTTTGGTATCTCCAGCGTTATTTTTTAAGGTACCACCGTACATATAAGCACTGGCAGAAGGCTCCAAAGCCAATTGGGCTTCGAACAATTTCTTAAACAATGGATCTTCTGTACATTCCTTGCTAAACATTCTGCTTACCGCTCTTTTTACCCAAGCGATATCGCCTTTTTTAGCATCGTAGTTCTTTTGGTATAAAGGAATCAGGTTTTCACAGTTCGCCAAAGCTCCCAACTTACTATCGATACTCTCGGAAATTTTACCGTAGCTTTCAGAATAGCTAGTGTAAGAAGACAATTGTCTTTTCTCCTTAGAGGTTAGCGTTCCAGCATCTTCTTTTGGCAATAATTTATTGATCCCTGCCGTAAACGTATCGTTTTCCTCTTCGATTTTTTCAGTAATAATGTCATACTTCTCAAAAACCTCTTCCAATTCCTTTTTTCCCTCACTGTTCAAATCGACCAAACTAGAGAAATATAGGTAAAGGGCTTTAGGGTTTTTAAAGTTAGCTTTATCCTCATTAAAAGCCTTATCCAAGCTGCTGTAGATTTCCTCGTTGGAAATCATTTTATTATCGTACTTCAACAACACCTTATCAATAGCTACTCCTGCTACTGTATTTTTCGCTGGGTAATACTTTGCGCTCTTATCGAAAAGCTCCATCAAAGCATTAATATTTGCTTCTTTCTCAGCTCCTTCAGATTTTTCGATCCTATCTTTAAGAATACGTTCTCCATAAAGGAAGTTTGCCCAGTTTAGAGCAGGACAGTTATCATACACCATTTTCCAAGGAGTATAGGCAGCCTCATAATTCTTAACCTTTACATGTTCGGTATAAATTGAGAGGTTGGTCATACACTCCGGATTTTGTGCCTGTGCATTCCCTAAACCAACAACCCCCATGATGGCAATTGCTGCGATGTAGAGTTTCTTTTTCATAGTATATTTTTTTAAGGTGGTTAAAGTAATAATTTTAATTTAATTAATTTTTCTTTTTTTGAACCATTCCGTATCGCTCAACGAAAGACCTAAATTAACTTTGAAGTAATTCTCCTCGATTAAATCTCCTGCTTTGGTTCCTCTTTTCCCGAGTTCGAATCCTAAGTTAATATTGGAAAAGGTTCGTCCCAATGGTAACCCTAGTCCAAAAGTTATGCCAAAATCATTAATTTCTTTATTATCTACTACCATACCACTATTTGATATTTTAGCACCTGCCCTATACACTACTCTATTGAAATAACCAGAAAAGGCAGAATAGTTAGGTATATAGTACCCCCCAACTCTAATAACCTGAGCGTCTTGATACTCTAAGTTGCTAGACGGCGACAGTTCATTTTCAAAGGAACTCAGTTGTTGAAAGCTGTATTCAGCGCCAAGGAACCAGTTCATATCCTTTCCAAACCCTAAACCTATGTTTGTAGTTGTAGGGATTTGCACGCCAGTTCTAGCCAAGCCTTGTGCTTCCAGGTCTACTGTACGGACTTCCACATCCATACCGTTAGCGGTAGAATACGAGCCAAAAGTTTTTTCGTTTTCCGACACCAAATTTGCCTGTGTATTTACTGACACACTAGTAAAAAGCGTATATTTTTCTTTAATCTTAGGGGTATACATGGCCCCAAAATTAAAATCGAAACCTTCAATCCTAGAGGATACTTTTGAAAAAGAGCCCAATTGAACATTTTCTATGGTCTGAAAACTCTGAGCACTCTGTTTTCCGAAATTATAATTAGAGGTAATCCCCAAACTAAAATTCTTAAACAATTCGTATCCAATGGACAGGTATGCCCTATTAAGGCCCCCATCTCCGGAGTAAGAATTCGTAACGGCAGCATCATTGGCACCGGTACGGGTAGACACAAATCTATATCCTACCGAAGAATACGGCATTATACCAAATCCCATCCCAAATCCTTTTCCTAGGCTCCATCCAAGGGACAGGTAATCTAGTGTAGAATTCGAAGCATTTTCACGCACCCCATTACCTTTAAAACTGGTCTCCTTTCGAGAGATCCCTGCGGTGTAGGTTGTTAATCCCAATCCGCTATAAGCAGCAGGGTTTCTTAAGTTTAAGTGTATACTATCAGCATAAACACTTATTCCGCCCATCATTTGATTTTCCACTGTACCAGCGAATTTCAAATCCCCTATACCGAAATAAGAATATGGAGAAGACGTACTGTTCTGAGCATATATGCTAACTGAAGTTAGACATAAAATTGCAATTACAAAGTTTTTGATCATCTAGCGTTTGTTGTATTCTAGCAAATGATTTAACCCCAATAGGAGAAATTTAGAATGCGCAAATATGGTATTTTTTACTCGTTCTGACAAAAATTGAGCGTCTCCTCCCGTAAAAATTACTGTTAAATTTAAAAATCGCTGTTTATATTGGGTTATAACGCCATCTATTTCATTACAAATACCATTGACCACTCCGCTATGCATGCTCGACTCAGTAGAATTCCCGATAAAATCATTAAATCCGCCTTTTTCCAACAGCGGAAGTTTTGAGGTTTGCTGGTGCATGGCCCGATACCTCATGGCAACCCCTGGCGAAATGGCACCGCCTAAATATTCGCCGTAATCGTTCACCATGTCATAGGTAAGGCAAGTACCCGCATCTATAACCAAGGTATTCCCCGCGGGATTAAAATAAAATGCAGCTGCGGCCAGTGCCATCCTATCTACGCCCAGTGTTTGGGGAGAGGCATAAGAATTTTTAAAAGGCACTTTACTTTTGTGCGACAACACGTGAACTTTGCAAAAAACACAAAGCATTGCAATTTCCTTTTCACTCAAAAACCCCACGGAAGAAACAATAGCATGGCTAATTTGTGGGTAGGCCTTAAAAGTTTCTTTACTTTTTTTACAGAAATCTTCAAGGGCAAAAACTTGAAAAGAAACCTCTTTAGTTTTCTCAAAAACAGCGAGTTTCACAAAAGTATTTCCGGCATCAACAACTAAATTCATGTTACAAAGATTATAAATCAATAAAAAATAAACACCTTTTTTATGATTTTTATTTGCACATAAGAAAATTGCCCCTATCTTTGCACCCGCTTACAGCAAGTAAGGTGCCTTAGCTCAGTTGGTAGAGCAATGGACTGAAAATCCATGTGTCCCTGGTTCGATTCCTGGAGGCACCACCTTAAAAGCCTCGTTTTTACGAGGCTTTTTTTATTTTACACCTTTCCTGATACCCCAGCCATTTCACTTTTACCGAGGTTTTCCGTTCATGGAAAAAGAATCATATTCTTACAATAAGTTGTATTTAATGTGACGGGGCATAGTTTTAAATTAGCTGCAGGGAAGATTTTCAATTTTAACATTTTCACCTGAAAAAAAATTGTTTTAGACTATTTTCTCCGATTATTTGCATATTTAAAAATACCCATTATCTTTGCACCCGCTTACAGCAAGTAAGGTGCCTTAGCTCAGTTGGTAGAGCAATGGACTGAAAATCCATGTGTCCCTGGTTCGATTCCTGGAGGCACCACCTTAAAAGCCTCGTTTTTACGAGGCTTTTTTCATTTTACACCTTTCCTATTGGCCTGAAAGACGGTGCAAAGCTTCATATTATATAAGTATGGACGTTCCCCAATGGGGTCGCTCTTTACGCTGTATCTTTTTTAAAGGTCCCATGGCCCACTAAAAAAGGATGCCACTGCAAAAGGAACGCACGGAAAATACAACGATTTGCCCTTGGAGTAAGGGGCCAGCTGTAGCGTTGGAATTGGCTGCAGACATTTTCAATTAGCAATAAACACTGTAAAAGTGGTCTATAGTATTCAGGCATGGACAGCCGCGTTAGGGACCGCGGCGGCATCCCCGCAGCATAGCAAGGGATACAGCCAAGGGCCCGCCCGACGAAGGAGGGAACGCCCAAATAAAAAAACCACCTATAAGGTATATAGACCTGATACTTCCTACTAACGATATCCGAAACGCAGCAGTTGTGGAAACAAAACTAGGACGCTGACACAAAATCTTTTCAATACCGTATATTTGTGTATAAAGTTGCCCTAAATGAGATTTTTACTTCATATACTTACTTGTTTTCTCTGTATTTATAGTACTTACGGACAAAGGAGTATCGCAACAACTCTAGCAAAACTCAATTCAAATAGCGTTCCTTATATACAGGCCGAAACCCTGAACAATAGCGATGATTTTGTGCTTTTAGACGCTAGGACCCAAACAGAATTTCAAGTGAGCCATCTTAAAGATGCCCTTTGGGTAGGCCACAAAAAAAATCGGTTAAAAGAAATCCTTCTTCAATTTACGGATAAAAATACCCCCATGGTGGTGTATTGCTCTATTGGCGTACGATCCGAAAAATTAGGCGAAAAGCTTATGGCAAAAGGCTATTCGAAGGTCTATAATTTGTACGGCGGTATTTTTCTATGGAAAAATTTAGGGCTTGCCGTGTATGACCCACAAGGCCAAGAAACCAATAAAGTACATGCCTATAACAAGCATTGGGGCAGCTTTTTGACGAATGCAGATAAAATATATTAAGATAAAAATGCTTCTTATTAATGACAGAAAAAGAAAACTTGCTCTTGATTTTTACCCGCAATCCAGAGTTAGGAAAATGCAAAACAAGATTAGCGGCCACCATTGGCGATAAGCCTGCACTAGCTATTTATACGTTTTTACTGCGCCATACCCAAACCATCACTACTCCCTTAAGCGCTACCAAAACGGTATATTATTCCGAAAGCATTTGGGAAAACGATATTTGGGACCCTACTATTTATAAAAAGAGACTGCAGGAGGGTGAAGACCTGGGACAACGTATGAGCAATGCTTTTAGGGACGGTTTTGCGCAGGGTTATAAAAAAATCGTTATTATTGGGAGTGATATGTACGATTTAAGTACCGATAATTTAGCCCATGCCTTTGCGTCGTTGGACAAGGACGATTTTGTAGTTGGCCCGGCCATAGACGGCGGGTACTACTTATTGGGAATGACCCGTTATACGCCATCTCTTTTTGAGAACAAAGCATGGGGAAGCTCATCGGTTTTAAAAGACACATTGGACGATATTAAAGGGGAGCGCATTTGTTTATTGCCTCCCAAGAACGACATTGATTATTATGAGGATCTTAAGGGCATTGACGCTTTTGATCCTTTTTTAAAAAAATAATATTATATGCTAGAAAAACAATTAAAAGAATCTAAAGAGTACTTAATAGGCAAAGGATTTGACGCCCCCGAAATAGGCGTTGTTTTGGGTACAGGTTTGGGCAAGCTTGCCGATGAAATAGAAAACCCCATAGAGGCCCATTACAACCATATCCCTTTTTTCCCGTTGGCCACGGTAGAATTTCACTCGGGGAAATTAATATACGGGACCTATGAAGGCAAAAAAATAGTGGTCATGCATGGTCGTTTTCATTTTTATGAAGGCTACGATTTACAAGATGTCACCTATCCTATTAGGGTAATGCATCAGCTAGGCATAAAAAAACTCTTTATTTCCAATGCTTCCGGAGCCATCAACCTCAACTTTAAAAAAGGCGAGCTAATGCTGATCGAAGACCATATCAACTTACAGGGAGGATCTCCTTTAGCCTTTAAAAATGTCGCCAAACACGGTAGCCGCTTTACAGATATGTGCGAACCCTATGATGTTTCGATGCGCAAACGCTTGATTGAAATTGCGGAAAAAGAAAATATTAGCCTGCAAAAAGGAGTATATGTTTCGGTTGTTGGACCTCAATTGGAAACCAAGGCCGAATACAGAATGTTAAAAATCATTGGTGCCGATGCCGTAGGAATGAGTACCGTCCCGGAAGTTATCGTGGCAAACCATCTGCAATTGCCAGTAGTGGCCATTTCCGTGCTAACGGACGAATGCGATCCTGACAATTTAAAACCTGTTAATATTTCAGAAATTATACAGATCGCGGAAAGTACCGAGCCAAAAATGATTACCTTATTTAGGGAACTTATAAGAACCCTTTAAAATTTACCAATCCCGAAAGGGAACAGGCTGATTTTCGTATTCCGAAATATCAATCTTAAAACAACAGATATATGAGCTATTTAGACGCCACCAATGATTTATATAGAGAAGCTGCCCTGACCCCAGATGTTGGGCTATGTTGCACCACCAATCCTATTTGGCAGTTTCCGGGACTATCGATTCCTAAAATAATGCAAGAGATGAACTACGGCTGCGGCAGTACGGTCTCTGCCCAAGACCTGGTTAACAACCCTAAGGTATTGTATGTAGGTGTCGGCGGAGGCATGGAACTATTACAGTTCTCCTATTTTTCTAGGCAAAAAGGAGGGGTTACCGGGGTAGATGTCGTAGACGAAATGCTAGAAGCCTCGAAAAAGAACTTTAAAATCGCCGAAGAAGAAAACGATTGGTTTAAGAGCGAGTACATAAACCTTGTGAAAGGCGACGCCCTTAATCTACCTATTGCCGATGCCAGTATAGATGTGGCTGCACAGAATTGTTTGTTCAATATTTTTAAGGCCGAGGACCTTAAGAAAGCCGTAGCAGAAATGTACCGCGTATTAAAACCCCATGGCCGCTTGGTGATGAGCGACCCTACTTGCGAGCAGCCTATGAACGAGGCTTTAAGGAACGATGATCGGCTTAGAGCCTTGTGCCTAAGCGGCAGTATACCTATTAAGGACTATATTAAGGTACTGACCGATGCCGGTTTTGGCACTATTGAAGTACGCGCAAGAAAATCGTACCGGGTTTTATCTCCCAACCACTATCCAACGGACGAATTGATCTTTATAGAATCTATAGAAATTGCCGCCATTAAGGATCCAATGCCAAAAGACGGGCCTTGTATTTTTACCGGAAAAACGGCCATTTATTATGGAGACGAAGAATACTTTGACGATAAAAACGGTCATGTATTAATGCAAAACCAACCTTTGGCGGTTTGCGACAAAACAGCTTCGGCCCTACAAGAATCGAATAGCCAGATCCATATTAGCGATAGCACTTGGCACTATAATGGTGGCGGATGCTGCTAATGTAGTTTTGCGATGTAAGGAATAAAACACCTTATATACTACTATAGAGTAAGATAATATGAGATCCCATGCAACGAATAGCAGCAGTATTAGTTTTTATTTTTTTCGTTAGTGCCACCCCACATCCTATTAGTTATGGGAAGCTGCCTAATGAAAGGCTTGAACAACAAGTACCGCTAGACCATTCTGCATGGGATCTTTTGCTTAAAAAATATGTCGATGCGGCGGGCAATGTAGCCTATGAGAAGTTTGCTGCCGACTCCCCTGCCCTAGCGCAATATTTGTCTTATCTGACCAAGAACGCCCCCCTGGAAAGCTGGACAAGACAGGAAAAACTCGCCTATTACATCAATCTATACAATGCGGCAACGGTAAAGCTTATTTTAGACCATTACCCTCTTAAAAGTATCAAGGAGCTCAAAAGCCCATGGGGCAGCAAAGTGGTACCTCTTGGGAAGGACAAAATATCCTTGGGCCATTTGGAACACCGAATCTTGCGGAAGATGGACGATCCAAGGATACATTTTGCCATTAATTGTGCCTCCTACTCCTGCCCCAAATTACTGAACGAAGCTTTTATTTCCGCCACTATAGATACCCAACTGAACAAGGCCGCCCGGGATTTCATCAACGATCCCTCAAGGAATCAACTTTCGGGCCCTGAGGTATCCCTGTCACAAATTTTTAATTGGTACAAAAAAGATTTTACCAAAGATGGTAGTCTAATAGCATATATTAACCGCTATAGCAGCAAAGTACTACCCTCGGACACAAAATTTAGCTATCTAAAATACAATTGGGCCTTAAATGAAAAACAATAACCAAAAAACCATCAGTATTATTATTCCTGTTTTAAACGAGGAAAAGCACCTGGGCAGATTAATCGGTTATCTAAAGGCCAATAGCCATAAAGAAAACATCGAAGAAATTATGATCATCGATGGCGGAAGTGATGACCAAAGTGCATCTATTGCCATGGAAATGGGCGTTCGTTTATTACAGTCCGAAAAAGGCAGAGCCAAACAAATGAACCATGGGGCAAAACACGCTTTGGGAGATATCCTTTATTTTTTACATGTCGATACTTTTCCACCAAACAACTTTGATCAGCACATCCTAAAGGAAGTCGACCAAGGCTATGAAACTGGTTGTTTTAGGATGGTTTTTGATAGCCGACATTGGTTTCTGCGTTTTTTTGCCTTCCTTTCTCGGTTAAACCTAAAAATTTGTCGCGGGGGAGATCAATCCCTTTTTATCAGCAAAGCGTTATTTAAAAGCGCCAAAGGATTTAATGAGCAGTATATAATTTATGAAGACAGTGAATTTATTGGTCGATTATACCAAATGACGACCTTTAAAGTGATTCCGCAAAACGTCACCACCTCGGCCCGTAAGTACCGTCAAATCGGATTATTAAGATTGCAGTATCATTTTGGAGTAATCCATTTAAAAAATATGTTTGGGGCGGGTCCGGATAAATTATACGATTACTACAGACGAAAAATTGTTTCTTAGGCGATAGCTTTAAAACCCTACAGCAGTCCTAGCAATATCCATATGCTCATAGGCCGTATATTTCAGGGGCCAAAATCTGCTGCTTATCTATTTAGTAACCGTCACTCATTTCTATTTTCTCCTTTTGATCTTACCTTATCAATATGCTTTATAATATTCCTGTATCAGTTTTTCTGCCGGTTTGTTCTGAGGAGTAAAACGGTTGTCCGTAGGCCCGCCTACCCTATCGTGGGCGATAAACCACTTCCACAAGAAGCCACCTGCAAACCAATCTTCTTGCCAGAACTCCTGAAAAATAGCCGTGATGGCATTTACTTGCCCCTCTAGGTTTACCGCTGCTTCCTTATGTTCGGTATGCCATGGTTTTTCTGCAGCATAATCGGTACTCCTATACCCATATTCCGTAAAAAGCACTTGCCTGTCGGTAATTTTGGCCAGGGTTTCGATTTGTTTTTTATGGGGCTGCCATTGTTTTCGCAAGCTACTTACATCGGGTGTCTTGGCCTCCGACAAAGGAAAATAAGCATCTACCCCTATAAAGTCTAGGGATTCCCAGAAGGGTGTTTCGGAATATTCGTTCCAATTGGCCGCATAGGTCAATTTTCCTTTATACCTTTTTCTAATTCCCTTTATCAGGCTTTCCCAATACTGTGGCCTATGCTGCACAAATAGTTGCAATTCGGTACCGATACAAAATATTTCCGTACCGGTCCTTTCTGCCAGTTCCGCATTGCTCAGGATAAATTTGGAATAGGAAGCTTCCAAGGCCTTCCAATCGGCCTCGGTTTTCATTGCTAAAGTACCTGTGAACTGCCCTCTAGCAATCCACAGTTGTGGTTTTAACATCACCCGAACCCCATTTTTATGGAGGGTGTTTATATACTGTTCAGCGCCCTTTATAGTTTCTCCATACCACTGCCTTTCTGTATCGAAAATAATTTCGGGCGACTCTTTATCCCTTATAAAACCAAAGGGCATTACGGCTGCAAAATTGGCGTGAACCCTAAGCACTGGTTTAATATGTTCTAAACGCACCTCTTCCCTGGCCGCTACAAAACTAAGGCCGTTTATTTTTTCCATGGCCTTATTGGAGCAACCTAGCAGGCATACGCAAATTAAAAGTATTCCAATGCTGCGCATTTTATATCATATTTAGTTCTTAGAACAGTTCTTTAACTTTATTTTCCCAAAAAGTAAAATGGCAGCAGGTATATTTGACCTAGAAATCTAGACCTATTTAATAGCCGACACCCTAAAATTGTTTTATTGTCTCTAAATTACGGTTTAAAATTAAGTTTCTAACTTTATTAGCGACCCATACACTAGAAGTATACACCTATGGAACATATTGTTATTATTGGTAATGGTATTGCAGGCATTACTGCGGCGCGACATATCCGAAAACAGTCCGATAAAAAAATCACGGTGATCTCCTCAGAATCCGACCATTTTTTTTCTCGTACGGCATTAATGTACGTGTACATGGGACATATGAAGTTCGATCATCTTAAGCCTTATGAAGATTGGTTTTGGAAAAAAAACAGGATCGCCCTGATCAATGGCCTCGTAGTTCGTGTAGACATTAGCAACAATACCATACACCTTCAGGATTCCCAGGAGGTCCCTTATGACAAATTAATCATCGCCACTGGTTCTAAGACCAGTAAATATGGGTGGCCAGGACAGGATTTACTAGGTGTTCAAGGCCTATATTCCAAGCAAGACCTAGAAACTATGGAAGCCTTGGCCCCCAACAAGGAAATTTGCACCAGGGCCGTAATTGTTGGAGGGGGCCTAATAGGGATCGAAATGGCCGAAATGCTTCGTTCTAGAGATATTCCTGTTACTTTTTTAGTGCGGGAAGACAGCTATTGGAGCAATGTACTGCCTCTGGGCGAATCGCAAATGATTAACGAGCATATTTTGGAACATCATATAGATTTACGGCTAAGCACCAATCTTGTATCCATAATCCCTGATGAATTTGGCAGGGTAAAAGCTGTTACCACAGATAATGGGGAAACCATTGCCTGCAATTTTGTAGGCCTTGCTCCCGGGGTTACCCCTAATATAGATTTCCTAAAAGATTCTGGAATAACCCTGGGCAAAGGAGTAAAGGTCAACCAGTTTCTAGAGACCAATATTCCCAATATTTATGCCATTGGGGATTGTGCAGAGCAGCACCAGGCTATTGGCAACCGAAGGGCTATAGAGGCCGTTTGGTATACCGGTAGAATGATGGGCGAGGTAGTTGCCCAGACAGTTTGCGGCAATAAAATGCCGTACAATCCGGGGCATTGGTTTAATTCTGCCAAATTTCTCGATATAGAATACCAAACCTATGGTTGGGTTCATGGCAATAAAGGGAAGCCAGCAGAGGAGACCCATTTTCATTGGAGACATGAGAAGGAAAAGATATGTATTACCATGGCCTTTCATAAAGACAGTAAACAATTTTTAGGGATCAATACCTTTGGCATTCGAATGAGGCACGATGTCATAGATCGTTGGCTGACCGAGAAACGAGCTATAGACCACGTCCTTATTCACTTAAAAGACGCCAACTTTGACCCAGAGTTTTATAAGTCCTACGAAGCTGCCATCATTTCTAGCTATAATAAGGAATATAACACTTCGCTTAGGCCAAAAAAGAAAAGCTGGAAACGCATTTTTAGCAACGCATAAAACACCATCATGAAAACGATACAAAACATAGGTCTATTCATATTTTTACTTGGCCTAACCATATTCTCCCTCCTGCCTTTTGTTGGTTCCTTTGAACTTTCCAAAACCACTTTGGACACCATAGCCCAGGAAAAAAATATAAACAGTGAGATATTTCTAGACAAGCTTCACTCTACGGTGGTTGGAAAGGAATTTTCTGGTTTGCTCTCCTTATCGCCCAAAATTGCTACCAACTTAGAGCAGGCGAATGCTTATCACCGCAAAAACAAGGAGTACAATAAAGTTATTTATACTAGTGCCCACGATTTGACGGCGCTTATCGCAAAAAAGTCTGCCAATGGTTTTATTGTTGACAACAAAGGCCTTATGTGGTGGCTCACCTTTGGTTTAGGAATCATCGGGGCCTTACTATTTATACTGCCAAATGTGATTCTATTGGGAAAAAAAGGCATTAAAAACAATGGCATCTATCTGCAAAACGCTACCAATAGGGGCTGGATTGCCTGGATGGTATTTGTTTTTTTGGTCACCTTTTATCTGGTATTATACTTCCGTCCACAATTTGCAGTTAACTGGACATTCTTGGTAGACCCTATCAGCTTTTCCTTAAGCGGCAATGAAGCTGGCCACTGGTTTGTGTACGGTTTTATGTATTGCACGGTGATGACGGTCATGGCGGTCCGAATGTATATTAAGTACAGACATAATGCGTACCAGATGTTACGGACGACCTCCGTTTTATTTTTTCAAATTGTATTTGCCTTCCTTATCCCGGAAATAATGGTACGTCTACAGATGCCTTATTATGATTTTAAAAACATCTTCCCCTTAGATTACGATTTCTTTTTTCAATGGAATTTAAAATCTCTGATCGCCAGCGGTGGTATAGGCTTGTTTATTTTGGGTTGGGGTATTGCCCTAAGCCTGATCGCTGTCCCCATGATGGTCTATTTTTTTGGCAAGCGCTGGTATTGTTCTTGGGTCTGTGGTTGTGGCGGATTGGCCGAAACATTGGGAGATCCGTACCGTCAGCATTCCAGTAAATCCTTATTTTCATGGCGAGTAGAGCGCTGGTTGGTACATTTGGTATTGGTTTTTGTGGTAGGTATGACCTTAATGACCCTATACAGTTTCTTTACTGGCAGCGGCACTGTTTTGGGTATAAGGACTCAAAGTGTGCAGAATGTGTACGGGCTGGCCATAGGCGCTATTTTCGCGGGGGTCATCGGCACGGGATTTTATCCCATTTTTGGAAACCGCGTATGGTGCCGATTTGGATGTCCTTTGGCAGCCTATTTAGGATTAGTACAACGCTTTAAATCGCGATTCAGAATTACCACCAATGGAGGCCAGTGTATTTCCTGTGGCAATTGCTCTACTTATTGCGAGCAGGGTATAGACGTACGTGCCTATGCACAAAAAGGAGAAAACATCATAAGATCGAGCTGTGTGGGCTGCGGTATTTGTGCTGCTGTTTGTCCCCGTGGTGTTTTAAAATTGGAAAACGGCCCTGAAAAAGGAAGAATAAATCCGACCGAAATACTCTTGGGCAACGACGTAGATTTAATGGATCTCTTAAACAAAAAATAGGCGGTTAAGGCAATATAAATTTACCTATCCCATCCAAGGAATTAGCCTTGTTAAAAAACATAGGATTTTCTGTAGAACTTTTATCAAAAAAGTATCTATCGAACAAACTATTTATACCTTTGCCGCATGAAAAATAACAATCCCCAATCTTAAATGACGGATATTAGAGTCATAATTCCGGCATATAATGAATCAGATTCCATTGCCAAGGTAATTAAGGATATTCCCGATTTTGTTAGCGAAGTAATTGTAGTCAACAATAATTCTACCGATAACACCGCAATAAATGCCAAAGGAGCAGGCGCGACGGTACTTACAGAAAATAAAAGAGGATATGGCTATGCCTGCTTATGCGGTATGAACTATATTTCGGAACAGTCTAGTTCTCCCGATATTATTGTATTTATGGATGGAGATTATTCTGACTACCCAGAAGAACTTTCCAAACTTATAGCCCCAATTCTAAAGGACGACATTGATTTTGTCATTGGAGCAAGAACCAAAGAATTACGGGAAGCAGGCTCAATGACCCCACAGCAGGTGTTTGGCAACGCTTTAGCTACTACCCTAATGAAATGGATGTTCAACGCCACCTACACCGACCTAGGGCCTTTTAGAGCCATTAAATACCAAAAGCTCTTGGCTTTAAACATGGAAGACAAGACCTATGGGTGGACTGTAGAAATGCAGTTAAAAGCTTTAAGAAATAAATTTACATACACCGAAGTACCAGTACGTTACAAAAAAAGAATTGGGGTCTCAAAAGTATCAGGAACCATAAAAGGAACTATATTTGCAGGCGCAAAAATCCTAAGTTGGATATTTAAATACAGTATAAAATAAAAATGGAACTAACAATTACTTATATCATTATTACTATCTATAGCATTTCTTTAATGCTGATCTTCTTTTACAGCCTAGCTCAGTTAAACCTTTTGGTTAACTACTTGGGCAACAAAAGAAAAAATCTGGAGGCTCCGAAATACAATCTTCTTGATCCTAAAGAGATTCCTTTTGTCACCATTCAGCTTCCTATATTCAACGAAGAGTATGTTGTGGAACGCTTATTGGACAATATTGCAAAAATAGAATACCCTTCCAATAAACTGGAAATCCAGGTTTTGGACGATTCTACGGACGATTCGGTTTTAGATACCGCCAAACGTATTGAAGCCTTACAAGCTACCGGATTGGATATTACCCATATCAGAAGAACCAATAGACAAGGATACAAGGCGGGCGCCTTAAAGGAAGGCTTAAAAATTGCAAAGGGCGATTTCATAGCTATTTTTGATGCCGATTTTTTACCCGATGGAGATTGGTTAAAGAAAACCGTCATCTATTTTAAAGATCAAGAGATCGGAGTGGTACAGACCCGTTGGGGCCATATTAACAGAGATTACTCTACCCTGACCCGTATCCAAGCTTTTGCCTTGGACGCACATTTTACCTTGGAACAGGTAGGAAGAAATGCAAAAGGTCATTTTATTAACTTTAATGGTACCGCAGGTATCTGGAGAAAGGAATGTATTCTGGATGCTGGAAACTGGGAGGGCGACACCTTAACGGAGGATTTGGACCTTAGCTACAGAGCACAATTAAAGAATTGGAAATTTAAATATTTAGAAGACGTAGAAACTCCAGCTGAACTTCCAGTTGTAATCAGTGCTGCGCGTTCTCAACAGTTCCGATGGAATAAAGGTGGGGCCGAAAACTTTAGAAAAACAGTGTGGAAGGTTATTACCTCTAAGAACATTTCCTTTAAGACCAAGTTCCACGGAGTAATGCACTTGCTTAACAGCTCTATGTTCCTTTGTGTTTTTATAGTAGCGGTCTTAAGTATTCCGATGCTATATATAAAAAATATTTTTGGTCACTTGGCATGGATCTTTGAAGCCACTAGTTTCTTTATCGTTAGTACCGTGATCTTATTCGTATGTTATTGGTTTACTTATAAGAGCATACAAGGAAGTAGCTTTGAGAAATTCATAGATTACATAAAGCTGTTCTTTACATTTTTCTCGGTAGCCCTCGGATTTTCATTGCACAACTCCATGGCCGTTATCGAAGGCCATATGGGTAAACGCAGTGAATTTGTAAGAACCCCTAAATTCAACATCAATAATTTAACCGATACTTGGAAGGGCAACAAATACTTGGCTAAAAAGCTTTCGCCAAACATGATCTTAGAGGCCGCATTAATGATTTATTTCCTATTTGGAATGTATAGCGCCATCCCTTTGAACGACTTTGGACTTTTTCCGTTCCACTTTATGTTGTTCCTAGGTTTTGGTTTTGTATTTTTCAAATCGCTTACTTCAAAAGCCTAAACATGGCTTTGTAAGAAGAAGAAAAATATCAGCTCACCCTTTCCTCTATAAGCGAGGGCGAAAGAAGTGGGATTCCTAATAAAAAAAGATTTAAATTTGACCGAGTAGCACACAAGACTCGGTTGATTTTAAATCTTTTTTATGTTTCATAAAATCATCACTTATTGGAACCTTCATAAATTTCCAATCCTATTTGCGATTGTTAGTATCCTTCTCTACACTAGCTTCGCCTACGATTTGGACCGGAAGGATTTCACTAAGCTGATTACCCTTTTCGCAGGACTATTTTTTTTCTGCTACAAACTCATACAGTTCGAAAAGTGGAACTTTAGGTTCCTTGTGATTACCGGGATTATTTTTAGGCTTATTTTTCTTGGGGCCACTCCCAATCTGTCACAGGACTTTTTTAGGTTTATCTGGGACGGCAACCTTATTGTCCAAGGACTAAACCCATATTTACATCTGCCAATAGATCTTATTGCGCAGGAAGACTTTAGCTTAAACAAGGCCCAACAATTAGTAGTAG
The DNA here is from genome assembly GCF_012272855.1 of Arenibacter sp. 6A1. Classification (GTDB taxonomy): domain Bacteria; phylum Bacteroidota; class Bacteroidia; order Flavobacteriales; family Flavobacteriaceae; genus Arenibacter. The sequence continues at coordinate 132,751 of NZ_JAAXCQ010000005.1, forward strand.
GAATGGGCGAACTCAGTGCTTCCAATTATAGCAACTACCCTCCATTAAACCAGTTTATTTTTGCGATCTCCTCCTTATTATCAGGAAAAAGCATTGCCGGCTCCCTACTCATTATGCGCGTTTTTATAATTCTTGCCGATATAGGCATTCTTTATTTTGGCCGTTTATTACTCCTTAAACTGAACAAACCCGTACATCTTATTTTTTGGTATTTCTTAAATCCCTTGATTATCCTAGAATTAACGGGGAACCTTCATTTCGAAGGAGTAATGTTATTCTTTTTTATATGGTCTATGTATCTTTTACACAACAAAAAATGGAAGATTGCTGCCCCGATATACGCCATGTCCATCGCCGTAAAATTGGTACCTATAATATTCCTTCCCCTTTTTATAAAGCATTTGGGGCTAAAGAAAAGCCTGGTTTTTTACAGTCTTGTGGCTGGAGTTTCCGTTTTGTTCTTCTTTCCTTTTTTCAGCGTACAATTTCTAGAGAACTACGCCCAGACTATTGGACTTTGGTTTTCCAATTTTGAGTTTAATGCCGGATTGTACAATCTTGTGAAACACATAGCCGTTTCTTTTGACGCCAAGCCCTGGGAACTTATCAAGGTATATGGAAAAATAACGCCTCCTATCGTTATCACCGTAGTAGGCCTATTCACCTTTTTGGCCGATAATAAAAAGACCCCCACCCTCTTCACCTCCATGGTATGGATTTTAAGCATATATTACCTATTGGCCACCACAGTGCACCCATGGTATATTGTGTTTTTAGTGCTAACTTGCTTATTTACAGACCTTAAACATCCCCTTATATGGTCATTTTTTGTGTTTTTAAGCTATTGGACCTACTCGAATCCCGATTATAAGGAGCATAAAATTATCTTAATCGTTGAGTATATAGCAATTTATGGTTTTATGCTTTATGAAATTATTAAAGCATATAACAAAAAGACAATATTTCGTAAAATTTAATTCATTCTTCTTGTTGGTACAATATTATTTGTACTTTTGAATTAACAATGAATAACAACAAGCACATATTTAATTTTAAGGGGGTTACTAACCTTACTTATTCATTTACGCCTACACGTCGCCGCCCGTAAGGGTGCAATACTTTCATGGAAATAGGTGTGTCCATTTCCCCTCTCGAAAAACCAACAAATAATTTTAATTTTAATTTAAAGCAACATTCAATGAAGATTGTAATTGCTAACGAGTCGCATTTTAAATATGCCGAAGTCATTTGTGATACCATTGCAGAATCTGCAAGAGTAAGGGGTACTGGTATTGCTAAAAGGACTCCCGAATATGTACAAAAAAGGTTGCAAAACGGCAATGCTGTTATTGCCCTTGATGGCGATAAATTTGCCGGTTTCTGCTATATAGAAGTTTGGGGACACGAAAAATTTGTTGCTAATTCCGGACTTATTGTTCATCCAGACTACAGAAATCAAGGTCTGGCGAAAATGATTAAAAAGGAAATTTTTGAACTCTCGAGAAAAAAATTCCCCAATGCCAAGATTTTTGGAATTACCACTGGTCTAGCGGTAATGAAAATGAATTATGAGTTGGGTTATAAACCGGTAACATTTTCAGAGCTTACCAATGACCCCGAGTTCTGGAAAGGCTGTCAAACTTGTAAAAACTTCGATATCCTTACTAGAACAGAACAAAAAATGTGCCTGTGTACCGGCATGCTTTACGATCCGAGTTTGAAAGAAAAGGAAAAAGAAAAGGAGAAGGAAAAGGTAAATTCCAAAGCCTTTACAAGATTGAAAAGTATTAAGGAATCTCTTTTTTTGAAGAAAAAAACAACCTCTTGATAAAATCCTCCTAACCAAGGAGCGACCTATCTTATTGAACCAAATTATAAAAGAATAAAAAAAGCTACAAGAAAAATGAAGAAATTAGTTTTAGCCTATAGCGGTGGATTAGATACATCTTACTGTGCCAAATATTTATCTAAAGACAAAGGATTTGAAGTACATGCCGTAAGTGTAAATACCGGTGGTTTTTCCAAAGAAGAAATAGACACTATCCATCAAAAGGCTTTAGAATTAGGGGCCACTTCATATACTTCTATCGATGCCGTACAGACCTTTTATGACAAGGTAGTAAAGTACCTTATTTTTGGGAATGTTTTAAAAAATAACACCTATCCTCTATCGGTAAGTGCAGAGCGAATTGTACAGGCTATTGAGATTGTCAATTACGCAAAGAAAGTTGGCGCAAAATATATTGCCCACGGAAGTACTGGTGCAGGAAACGACCAGGTGAGGTTCGATATGATTTTTCAGATCATTGCCCCAGAAATAGAAATTATCACTCCTATCCGTGACAATCAATTGTCAAGAGAAGTAGAAATCGCCTATCTAAAAGAAAATGGTGTAGATTATCCTTGGGAAAAAGCTAAATACTCTATTAACAGAGGGCTTTGGGGAACATCCGTTGGAGGTGATGAAACCCTTACATCGCACAAATCGTTACCTGATAATGCTTACCCAAGCCAATTACAGGAAACTGAGGCCCAGCAATTAAAACTTTCTTTTAACAAAGGAGAATTAATTGCCATAGATGGGGAGAACGATACTCCTGTGAACAACATCGTTAAATTAGAGGCTATAGCTTCTAAATATGCCATCGGGAGAGATATCCATGTAGGCGACACTATTATTGGTATCAAGGGAAGAGTCGGATTTGAAGCTCCTGCATCCTTGATTATCATCAAAGCACATCACCTATTAGAAAAACACACCTTGACCAAATGGCAACAATTCCAAAAGGAACAACAAGGGAATTTCTACGGTATGCTATTGCACGAAGGAAATTACTTGGACGAGGTAATGAGAAATATTGAGGCTTTCTTGACCGATACTCAGAAAAATGTTTCTGGTGATGTATATGTTACCCTACACCCATATAGATTTGAATTAAACGGTATAGATTCCTCTCACGATTTGATGAATGCCACTTTTGGCAGTTATGGTGAAATGAACAAAGGTTGGACGTCAGATGATGCCAAAGGCTTTATTAAAATACTTTCTAACTCTGGGAAAATTTATAACCACGTAAACCAAAATCATGATTAAAGCAGGTATCATTGGCGGATCGGGCTATACTGGTGGAGAGCTTATTAGGATCCTTTTAAACCACCCAGAAGTTACGATAGACTTTGTATATAGTACTACTAGAGCAGGAAAACAAGTATCTGGGGCACACCCCGACCTATTGGGAGTTACCGATCTTGTGTTCACCGGCGAAGTTAACAAGAATGTAGATGTCGTTTTCCTATGCCTTGGGCATGGGAATTCTACCAAATTTATCACTGAAAACGAATTTTCCGAAACCACTAGAATTATTGATTTAAGCAATGATTTTAGATTGGCCGCAGATGCTGTCCTAAACGACAAGACTTTTGTATACGGTTTGCCGGAACTCCGCAAAGAAGATATTAAAAAAGCCAAGCATATTGCTAACCCTGGCTGTTTTGCCACGGCTATCCAATTGGCATTATTGCCTTTGGCCAAGGCTAATTTACTAAACCAAGCGGTACATGTAAATGCCGTTACCGGAAGTACTGGTGCCGGAGTAAGCCTATCGCCTACCTCGCACTTTAGCTGGAGAAACAACAACGTTTCTTGGTACAAACCCTTTACGCACCAGCATTTGGGAGAAATAAACGAGAGCTTACACAGCTTACAGCCCCATACGGGCGAATTGTTTTTTCTACCGAACAGGGGAGATTTTACAAGAGGGATCTTAGCAACTGCCTACACCCATTTTGAAGGCAGCTTGGAAGAAGCTTATGAATTGTACAACGATTTTTACAAGGATGCTGCTTTTACCCAAGTGACCGATAACGAGATCAATCTAAAACAAGTGGTCAATACCAACCAATGCCATGTGCATTTGCACAAGTATAACGATACCTTGTTGATTACCTCGGCCATCGATAATTTATTAAAAGGAGCATCGGGGCAGGCAGTACATAATATGAACCTGATCTTCGGATTTAAAGAAACGGAAGGCTTACAGTTGAAGGCCGGTGTTTTTTAAAACACCCACAAACCGACCATTGAAAACCAATCATCACAACAACTAAGAGCATCAAATGAAAATAGCCATAATTGGGGCGGGAAATTTAGGATTGTCCATCGCCAAAGGAATTTTAAATTCTAATGGGGCCACAACCATGTTTTTAACCAAAAGAAATGTAGAAAGCCTACAGCCTTACGAAAAGTATGGTATAGTCACTACCTCCACAAACAATAGGGAGGCCGTAGAAAAATCGGATATCCTAATTTTTGCGGTACAACCTGGGCATTTTGTAAAGATTTTGGAAGAGGTAAAGGACCTTATCACGGATAAACACGTTATTATTTCTACCATCACCGGATTTAGTATTGAAAAGATAGAATCCATTATAGGAGCGGACAATTACATTATCCGAGCCATGCCCAATACGGCTATTTCCGTAGGAAAATCGATGACTTGTATTTGTTGCAATCAAAAAGGCACTAAAAGAGTAGATCTGGCCCTGGCAATTTTTAACAGAATGGGGCATTCTATGCAGATTCCAGAAGACCAAATGCAGGCCGCTACGGTCATATGTGCTAGCGGGATTGCTTTCTGGATGCGATTGATCCGTGCTACCACTCAAGGTGCCATCCAATTAGGTTTCGATGCCAAGGAAGCCCAGGAGTTGGCCATGTATACCTGTAATGGGGCCGCAAGCTTGCTCATAGAATCTGAAAGCCATCCGGAAAAGGAGATCGATAGGGTTACTACCCCTAAAGGCTGTACCATATCTGGACTAAACGAAATGGAACACCAAGGTTTAAGCTCTTCTTTAATCAGAGGGATCGTGACTTCCTTTGAAAAAATCAGTGACATAAAAAAAAACCAACCCAATTAATTTGGCAAACATTAGCCTCTAATCAATCATAATATAAATAGCAATATTACTCATGGAATTATTTGACGTTTACCCCCTATATAACGTAACTCCGGTTTCTGCCAAAGGAATTATAGTTACTGATGACAAAGGCCAGGAATATTTGGATTTTTATGGTGGTCATGCCGTTATTTCCATAGGGCATTCGCACCCTCACTATGTGAACCGCTTAAAAGACCAATTAGACAAAATTGGCTTCTATAGCAATGCGGTACAAAACCCTATCCAAGTAGAATTGGCCCATAAATTAGGGGCTCTTTCTAGCTGTGAAGACTATAATTTATTCCTTTGCAATTCTGGGGCCGAAGCCAACGAAAATGCCTTGAAATTAGCTTCTTTTAAAACAGGAAAATCTAGGGTAATTGCTTTTAAAAATGGTTTTCACGGACGTACTTCTGCAGCAGTAGCCGCTACGGACAACGAAAAAATAAACGCACCTTTAAACAAACAGCAAAAAGTAACGATTCTTCCCTTCGAAGACTTGGAGGCCTTTAAAACCGAAATCGGCAAGGGCGATGTCTGTGGAGTTATTTTAGAATCGATTCAGGGCGTCGGAGGTTTAGACCAACCATCACAGGAGTTCTATCAAAATATAGCTTCCTTATGCAAGGAACACGAGGTTATCCTTATAGCCGACGAAGTTCAATGTGGCTACGGACGAAGCGGTAAGTTTTTTGCCTTTCAACATTTTGGCATCCAGCCCGATATTATCACCATTGCCAAAGGAATGGGGAACGGTTTCCCTATTGGCGGAGTTCTTATTCATAAAAGCATCGAGGCTTCTTATGGGCTTTTAGGAACTACTTTTGGCGGTAATCATTTGGCATGTGCCGCAGGATTGGCAGTTTTGGAAGTCTTGGAAAAAGAAAATTTAATAGAAAATTCTGCCCAACTTTTCGAATATTTTAAAGAAAAGGCTGCCACGATACCTCAAGTAAAGCGGGTCAAAGGAATGGGACTAATGTTGGGATTAGAATTTGATTTTGAAGTTGCGGAACTGCGCAAAAAATTAATTCACAACCAATTTATATTTACCGGTGGCGCTAGTGACAAGCACGTGCTTAGAATACTACCTGCCCTAAATATTACCAGAGAAAATTTAGACCTGTTTTTTGAAGCCCTTAAAACAGAATTGGTATAGGTGTATGGTTACAACAGGCGTACTGAACGCAATACCCTTACCTTGGCCAATGGCTAGCCTTATCAGCCCAGCTATCGGCCAACCATTAGAGTATAATCAATGAAAGGTTTCGGTCTTGTTGCCCTATCCTCTCCATCTTTCAGAATGCACGGATAAAAAGATCAGAAGCCACCTAAGAAGATACAGGAGCCATGGAAAAAATGAAGAAAAAACGCATTTTATTAAAAATAGGGTCCAACACCCTCACCAAGGAAACCAATCATATTTCTCGTGGGAAAATCGAGGATATTGGTAGACAAATAGCCCAATTAAAGGACGAGTACGAGTTTATCATTGTAAGTTCTGGAGCCATCGCTGCGGCCAAACAGTTTGTAAAACTAGAACACAACGGACAGGAAATAACCGTAAAACAAGCCTTGGCAGCTATTGGTCAACCCCATTTAATGCGTATTTTTCAAGAAAATTTTAGGGAATTGGGATTATTTACCTCACAATGTCTTTTGTCGTATTCAGATTTTGAGAAGGAAGTATCCAAGGAAAACATTTGCAATACCATCAGTGTTTTGGTAGCCAATAATTTTATCCCTATTATTAATGAAAACGACACGGTGGCTACCGATGAGATACAGTTTGGGGACAATGATAAATTGGCCGCCCTTACCGCATCGCTTTTAAAGGTCGATTTACTGATCATAGCAACCAATACGGACGGTGTGTACACCAAAGATTCCATAACCAACAAAGATCCGAAAACCATTGAGCTGGTGAGCAGTCTGAGTGAATTACAGAAAGAGGTCAGCTCGGAAAAATCTTCTCTTGGTACCGGAGGTATGCAATCTAAAATAGAAGCGGCGACCATTGCTAGGAACGCCGAAATAGAAACATGGATCGTAAACGGTCTTAAAGATAATTTTATCATCAACGCTATGGGAAACCAAAGCGCTTTTACTAAAATAATATAAGTTACAATGGAACATTATTTATCCTTAAAAGATATAGATTCACTGCCCAATTGGGTAGCAGAGGCAAAATCATTAAAGGCAAATCCACTTCAATATAAATCCCTTGGCGCCGCCAAAACCATCTGCCTTCTTTTTTTCAACAATAGTTTAAGAACCCGTCTTAGTACCCAAAAGGCCGCTATGAATTTAGGCATGGAGGTTATTGTCATGAATTTTGGCAGCGAAGGTTGGGCGTTGGAATACGGCGATGGTACCGTCATGGACCAAGGTACCTCTGAACATATTAAGGAAGCGGCACAGGTAGTAGCCCAGTATTGCGATATTGTAGCTATTAGAGCTTTTGCTTCCCTAACGGACAGAGAAAAAGACGAGGCAGAAGTTGTATTGAACGGCTTTAAAAAATATGCCGGTATCCCCGTCGTTAATATGGAAAGCTCTGTGGGCCATCCGCTACAGTCCCTAGCAGATGCTATTACCCTATCCGAGCAAAATACCAAGGCAAAACCCAAGGTTGTCCTTTCATGGGCACCACACCCTAAGGCGCTGCCCCATGCCGTGGCCAATTCTTTTGTAGAAATGATGCATTTACAAGATGCCGATTTTGTTATTACCCATCCTGAAGGTTATGAACTTAGCCCGGAAGTGACCAAAGGTGCCAAAATAGAATACGACCAAGAAAAAGCCTTGGAAGGAGCCGATTTTGTTTACGTGAAGAACTGGAGCAATTATAAGGATTATGGTAAGGTGTTAAATCAAGATCCGAAATGGACCATGAACGCCAAAAAACTGGGCAATGCCAAATTTATGCACTGTTTACCTGTTAGGAGAAATATCGTCGTAGCCGATGAGGTACTGGACAGTTCCCAATCGCTTGTTATAGAACAAGCCAATAACAGGACCTATGCAGCACAAATAGTGTTGAAAAAATTATTGGAAGGACTGCAGAGCACAGCTACCAATGATTTGAATACAGAGAAATAAGAACATATTAGTAATTACTCCTCCGGGAGCATATTAAGGCAAGGCGATGAAACCAAAACTATCCATTGTAAAAATTGGCGGCAACGTAATCGAAAACGAAGCTGAACTCCATAAATTTCTAGATTTCTTTTCGGAACTAAAAGGCGCTAAAATATTGGTGCACGGTGGCGGAAAATTAGCCACGCAAATTGCAGAACAACTAGGAATAACCTCCCAAATGGTCGGAGGAAGAAGAATCACCGATAAGGAAAGCCTAAAGGTCATCACCATGGTGTACGGTGGCTTGGCCAACAAAAATATTGTAGCACAACTACAAGCTAAAGGCACCAATGCCATAGGCCTCAGTGGTGCCGATGGCAATACCATACAAGCTGTAAAAAGACCCGTAAAAGAAATCGATTATGGTTTTGCCGGGGATGTAGAAAAGGTGAATACCGCTGCGATTGAAAAATTGCTGAAGGCAGATTTTACCCCCGTCTTTTGTGCCATTACCCACAACAAACAAGGACAGCTTTTAAATACCAATGCCGATACCATAGCTTCGGAAATCGCTATAGGTATGAGCAGCGTATTTGAGACTACCCTTTACTACTGCTTTGAAAAGAAAGGCGTTCTATTGGATATTTCCGATGAAAATTCTGTGGTAACCCATATAGAGCCAAAAAAATATCAGGAGTTATTACAAAACAACATCATTGCAGACGGCATGCTACCAAAACTAGAAAACTGTTTTCATGCCCTTAACCAACAGGTGAACAAAGTATGTATTGGAGATATTTCCATGCTACAGCCTTCATCTACTTTATATACCACGATTACCCTATAAATATGGATCAAACAATACTTACGGAAAAAGCCCTGGAATTATTAAAAGAACTCATTTCTATTCCTTCTTTTTCCTCTGAAGAAGATAAAACGGCCGATGCTATAGAACAATGGTTCAAGAGTTTCGACATCCCCTTTAAAAGAGAAAAGAACAATGTCTATGCTTTTAATAAGTATTTTGACGAAAGCAAACCGACCCTTCTTTTAAATTCGCACCACGATACCGTAAAACCAAATTCGGCCTATACCAAAGACCCTTTTCATCCACATATTGAGGACGGAAAACTATTTGGACTGGGAAGTAATGATGCTGGCGGATGTTTAGTGTCCCTTATAGCTACCTTTACGCATTTTTACAGTGCCAAAAACTTAAACCACAACATTATTCTTGTTGCTTCTGCAGAAGAGGAGAGCTCTGGTCCTAACGGATTAAATAGTATGCTGCCCATTCTTCCTAAAATTGATGTTGCTATTGTTGGGGAACCTACCCTGATGAATTTGGCCATTGCAGAAAAAGGCTTGGTTGTTTTTGAAGGCAAGGTAAGCGGAACCCCTTCGCATGCAGCACACCCCAATAACAACAACGCTATTTACAATACCATAGAGGTCTTGCAATGGTTTAAGGACTATCGCTTCCCAAAGGTCTCCGAGGTATTGGGCGAGGTAAAACTTACCGTTACCCAGATTAATGGAGGAAGCCAACACAATGTTGTTCCTGCACATATAGACTTGGTAATAGACGTTAGGGTCAATGACTGTTATACCAACAAGGAAATCGCCGATATATTGACCAAAGAGGCGCCTTGCGAAGTAAAACCCCGCTCTTTGCGCCTAAATTCGTCTTCTATAGACAAAGCCCATCCCTTGGTACTGTCTGGTATAGCTTTAGGCCGTACTACCTACGGCTCACCTACCCTATCGGACCAAGCTACCTTAACCTGCCAATCCCTAAAATTGGGGCCTGGTGATAGTACGCGTTCTCACTCGGCAAATGAGTTTATTTATGTCGAAGAAATAAAAGAAGGAGTAGCGTTGTATATAAAGATCCTTGAAGGATTTTTACAATAACAAGTAGGCAATAATCACTTTTTAAGCAATAGTGAGCCATAAGAAATTAGAGTAATCTGTCGGTTTCGGTAGCATCCGAAACGATAATAAAAAGTATAGAAAACATGAAACTTTGGGATAAAGGATTTAGCACCGATAAAAAAATAGACCATTTTACCGTAGGGAACGATAGGGAGTTGGACCTACTTTTAGCAAAATACGATGTGATTGCCTCTAAGGCACATGCCAAAATGCTTGGAAAGATAGGCTTGTTGACTGCAACGGAATCTGAATCTTTGGTACAGGAATTGGACAATATAGCTGTGACTATAGCCAATGGCGATTTTACCATTGAGGATTCTTTTGAAGATATGCATTCTAAAATTGAATATCTCCTCATTGAAAAATTGGGCGATACCGGTAAAAAAATTCATATGGCACGTTCTCGTAACGACCAGGTTTTGGTAGCCATGCATTTATACCTGAAAAATGAACTCTCAGAAATAAAGGAAGAAACAAAAATCCTTTTCGATTTATTGCTTCAACTTGCCGAAACCCATAAGGAAACGCTATTACCTGGCTATACCCATTTGCAAATAGCCATGCCTTCTTCCTTCGGACTTTGGTTTTCTGCCTATGCCGAAAGTTTAATAGACGATCTTTATTTTGTAGATGCCGCCTATAAGGTTGCCGATCAGAATCCTTTGGGAAGTGCTGCAGGATACGGTAGTTCTTTCCCTATAGACCGTAATTTCACTACCGAGGAATTGGGTTTCCAAGCTATGAAATACAATGTTGTAGCCGCTCAAATGGGGCGTGGAAAAGTAGAAAAGGCTGCCGCCTTCGGAATGAGCAGTATCGCTGCTACCCTTTCTAAAATGTCCATGGATATCTGCCTCTATATGAGCCAGAATTTTGATTTTATCTCCTTCCCCGATGAGCTTACCACGGGGTCGAGTATAATGCCACACAAGAAAAATCCGGATGTCTTTGAATTGATCCGTTCCAAATGTAATAAGATACAGTCCGTGCCCAACCAATTGATCCTAATCACCAACAACCTGCCCAGTGGTTACCACAGAGACCTACAATTGGTAAAAGAAGTGATCGTACCCGCTATTCAGGATTTAAAGGCATGTTTAGAGATCCTTACCTTTAGCTTAAAGGAAATTAAGGTAAACAAAAGTATATTGGAAGACCCAAAATACGATTACCTATTCAGTGTCGATACCCTTAATGAATTGGTATTGACCGGAATGCCGTTTAGAGATGCTTATAAGCAAATGGGGCAGGAAATAAATGCCGGCACCTTCAGTCCTAAGCGCGATATTAAACATACTCACGAGGGCAGCTTAGGCAATTTATGTCTGGCTGAGATCAGCAAAAAAATGGACAAAATAACCGGGAAATAATCCCCATACCATTTAGACTAGGTTTGTCCACAAAATAAAAAGCCCCCTCTTTTAAAAAGAAGGGGCTTTTTACTTTTAACAAGCCTGGCTGGCGTCCTTATTTTAGTATACCAGCTTAATTAACTACCGAACGGCCAGTTGTCTCTTATAAGGAGCATTTATGGCTTGGCATTATATTTAGATCAAACCTCTGCCCCCTATTAGTCCTCACTGCCCCAAGGTGCACTGGGGGTGTCTACTTCCTTGGAAAGGTCAAACTTCACGGAAAAGAATCTATCCGAACCTATTCTTCTTAGATTATAAGTGAAAGAGGTATCGTCCAAAGTAATCCACCACACATTATTAGAGGCATGGGCTAGCAGGTTTGAAGTAAACTGGTCTGCCGGAAAAAATTGTATTCCCGCCAATCCAGTGTTCGTACTTAGTCCGCCGTACTGGGTTACCTCGTCATCGGAACCATCCTTCCTTCTATGGTCGTGTTTTAATAAGATTAAATTATCGTCGCCCTTGGTAAGCACCCAAGTTCTGGACTTGTCCTCGCCCACAAAAAACGGTATCCTTATCTCGTTTTCGCCACAGGCACGAACGTGCATGATCAATTTTTCGCCTGTAAAACCATCGCCTTCCTTGCCTCCTGCCACAATCACCCCTTCATATGCCTTGCCACAATGGGTCGTTAACGAATTCCAAAATTGAACAGATCCCGGCACCTCCTGCCCCATCATTTGGAGCGGTACTGCCAATAAAATAAAAAGAAGTTTTTTCATGCCTCCAAGATATGTAATTATTTAATGATGGCAAGTCCATCTAGAGTACTCAAAACAGCAAGGAGGGAAAATAAAAATGCCCTTTAGAGAAATTCTCCAAAGGGCATTTTATATGTTGAAAAGAATATTATCTGATCATACCAAGATTGATTATTTCCTGCTCGGTAAGGTATCTCCAATGCCCGCGTGGCAAATCTTTTTTAGTAAGACCTGCATACACTACTCGGTCCATCTTTACTACCTCATACTCCAGTTGCTCAAAAATACGACGTACGATGTTATTCCTAGTGCTCTTAAGCTCAATACCCACTTCTTTCTTAGAGGCATTTTCTATAAAACTAATGTCATCAACTCTAACAATACTTTCATCGACCATGATCCCTTCCTTAATTTTAAGAAGGTCTTCTCCTCTTAAATTCTTGTTTAGTTCTACATGAAATATTTTACGCAAGCCATTTTTTGGCGTGGTAAGCCTTTTGGTAAGTTCGCCATCATTGGTGAACAAAACTAAACCTGTGGTCAAATTATCCATTTTTCCAACGATGGAAAGTTTAGATTTTGAAGCACTCGATATTAACGAAGCCGCAGTTCTTCTTCCTCTTTCATCCTTGGACGAGGTTACAAAATCCTTTGGCTTGTTTAATAATACATATTCTCTTTTCTCTGGATTCAATAAACGACCATCAAACTTTACTTCATCGGTAAGTTTTACTTTAAAACCCATTTCAGTAATAGGTTTTCCGTTCACCGTTACACTCCCTGCAGAGATATAAATATCGGCATCCCTTCTAGAACAAACCCCAGAATTCGCCACATATCTATTTAATCTCATTGTATTCGGATCTGAAGGCCTTTTTGGCGCTTCCTTCTTTTCTATTGGGGCATTCCCCCTCGCATTTCTCTTTCCTAAAGGGGCGTTTCCCCTGGCATGGCTCTTTTTCTTGAAATTTCCTCCCTGTCTACCTGAAGCCTTTTTGTCATTATTAGATTCTGACCTACTCATATGTACTTTTATTTATTGCAAAGGTAGCAAAGGAAACAATATGATATTGCTATTGTGGCGTTTATTCCTTATTCTTAGAAAATTCTATTGAGAACCAAATCCACATCGATCAATAAAATACTAAAAACTCCTACAACAATGATCATTTTCAGAATATTATGTAACCACACATAGTGTTTTTTGGAGTTCGATTTCTTTAATAAGATTAAAAATCCCAACTGTAAAAACATGCAGACCATAAAATACAAATACATATACCCCACATCAAAATAGGCTATTAAAAGCAAGGAAGGAAGCCACGATAACGCTATTAAAAGTCCAATCCCTATCTTGGAATATTTGACCCCGTACAATATGGGAATGGTTTTATAATTCTGCGCCAAGTCTCCTACAATATTTTCTAAGTCCTTGATCATTTCCCGGGCCAATATCAATAAAAACAAAAAGGTAGCATGTACAAAAATAACGGTGTCGAAATTCTTGTAATACACAAAAACGGCAAAAAAGGGAGCAATGGCCAAGGTGGCCGAAACAAAATTCCCTAAAAATGGCAACCTTTTTAATTTGTGGGAATACAACCATATTCCAAAAATATACGCCGCACAGAACACTACTGCCCTAAAGGAAACATAACTGGCCATAAAGGCCGATAGGAAATTAAGGAGAAAATAAGTGCTTAACTTGGTATGTTGGCTCACCAACCGATCTAATTGGCTCTTTCTAGGCTTATTGATCAGGTCTTTCTCGGCGTCGTAGAAATTGTTGATTATATAGCCCCCAGCAATAGCTAAGGAAGTAGCAATCACTATAAACAATAAATTTAGGTCAAAAACGACCCTTCTGACCGGGAGATAATGGGCTAGAATAAATATGGAGGCCAAGTATTGGGCCAATACAATGATAACAATATTATACCCCCGAACTACAGAAAACAAGCTCAGGAATTTTAATATCAAGAGCTTGTTTTTTCTATTAAGCATAAAGAATTCTTTAGAAGTTATATACTACCTCTAATTTATAGCCCTTAAGGGCCTTTTGTGCTTTTTTAAAATCTTCGGTAAAGCCTAATATATAACCGCCCCCACCAGAGCCGCAGAGTTTTAAATAGTACTCGTTAGAATCTATGCCCTGTTTCCATAGCTTGTGGAATTCTACCGGGATCATAGGCTTAAAATTATCCAAAACAACATTGGACAATTGTTTTAAATTGCCGAATAAAGACTTCACATTACCATTGATAAAGTCTTCTACACAGGCATCGGTATGTTTAATAAACTGGTTTTTAAGCATGGCTCTAAAACCTTCGTGTTTCATTTGTTCCATAAACAATTGCACCATAGGAGCAGTTTCTCCTGTACTACCACTGTCTAATAAAAATACGGCGCCCCTACCCTCTAAATTCTGGGAAGGGATACTCGTAGATTCTATATTGTCTTTGGAGTTTATAAGAATTGGCAAGCTTAAATAACTATTTAAAGGATCTAAGCCCGAAGAGGTTCCGTGAAAGAACGACTCCATTTTACCAAAAACAGTTTTTAATGTAAGCAGTTTTTCGCGGGTAAGATTTTCTAAGACAGTAATCTTTTCTTTGGCATACTTGTCATAAATAGCGGCTACTAATGCGCCACTACTACCAACACCATACCCCTGAGGAATAGAACTGTCAAAATACATGCCGTTGGCTATATCCTGGTTTAAAGCCTCTATATCAAAAGAGACCAAATCAGCATTTTCTTCCTGCATCACGGCCAAATATTCGGCATAGGCCTTTAGACTGCTATTCGAGGTTTTTGCTACTTCGCTAAGCTGGGTGTCAGATTTTAAGGCTCCCTTAAAGAAATTATAAGGAATAGATAGTCCCTTAGAATCTTTAATAATCCCATATTCTCCGAACAATAATATTTTTGAGTAAAATAATGGTCCCTTCATAATTAAGTAGGCATATTAATACCTGGGATAATGTTTATTAATAACGTTTAAAAGTCCTAGATATGATATTAAGTTACAGTTTTCTTGCACCATATCCAATTTTGTCGCAAATATACTGCCCGTTTTCGCAATATGCAACCAACTCATCTTTAATAAATTGAATTACTAAATCTTTTTCGTTGGCCGGATACAGCACATGCACATTTGCACCTGCATCTAAGGTAAAACAAATATGGGTATTGGAAGCTTCCCTAAACGCCCAAATTTTATTGATAATCTCAAGAGTATTGGGTTTCATCAAAATAAAATAAGGCATAGAAGTCATCATCATCGCATGTAAGGTCAAGGCCTCACTTTCTACGATCTTTATAAATTCGGATAAATTCCCTTCTTCAAAGACCGACTGTAATTTAAACAGGTTTTCGTGCGCCTGAGCGAACCTTTGGCTTGCAAAAGGATGCTCGTGCATTAAATTATGGCCTACACTACTGCTCACCTGTTTTTGCCCTTTATCTACTAAAAGAATGGTATCCTGAAAATCTTTAAAAACCTCATGAACCTTGTACGGATATTTAATCCCATACAGATCAGAACTCCCCTGGGTTTCTTCATGACTGCCCCACTGTATAATATCGCCTTCGATACTTCTACAGGCACTACCAGAGCCCAGCCGTGCCAAAAAGGAGGCCTTTTTATTAAAATATTCCGCCGTCATACCCGGATTCAGTTCCCTTTCCAGCTCCATCAAACATAGGGCCAAGGCCGACATGCCACTTGCCGAAGACGCGATACCGCTACTATGGGGAAAAGAATTGGAGGTGCGTATAATAAAATGATAAGACTTTAAAAAGGGCAAATACCCTTCTATCCTATTAAGGAATGTCTTAATTTTTGGTTTAAAATCTTCTTTGGACTTGCCTTCGAAAAAAAGATCGAACGAAAAATCACTGGCCGCCTGTTCCAATTTGGTATAGGCCACTTCTGTGGTCGTAGCACAATGGTCCAACGTAAAACTGATCGATGGGTTGGCCGGAATCTGATGGTCTTTTTTTCCCCAATATTTTACCAAGGCGATATTACTGGGCGATTTATACGAAACTACTCCCGTGGCCTTGTCATTTGTATACGCTACAGGAATAAAATCTTTTTCAGTCATAATACAAAGAATTTTTACAAAGATAGTTTTTAACCCATCTTACCATAGTCGCTGTTAAAATAAATTGTTAAATTAGACGTCTCACAACTAAACTTTGAAAAAAAAAATAACCTATATCACAATAGCAGTGGCGGTATGCCTACTGGTTGGATTTCTATCGAGTTTTGCCACACAATCCTCTATAAACAGCTGGTATGTAACGCTTAACAAGCCAAGTTTTAATCCCCCAAACTGGATTTTCGCTCCGGTATGGACCATCCTATATATTATGATGGGCATTGCCGCCGGAATCGTATGGGCCAAAGGATTTTATCATATTTGGGTAAAAACAGCCCTCTACCATTTCTGCTTCCAACTGTTGCTAAACGCCCTTTGGAGCATCACCTTTTTTGGCTTTCAAAACACTTTAGGCGCCCTATTCATTATCATTGCCCTAATCGTTTTGTTAGGCTTCACCATAAAATGGTTTAGAATAGTGAACAAAACCGCGGCCCACCTATTAATCCCCTATTTTTTATGGCTTTGTTTTGCGGCCGTTCTAAATTTTAAAATCTGGGAATTAAACTAATTTTTTTAGATTTTTCCGCTATTCAATGTATTCCTAATCCCGGTATCCATTCGCACCATATTTTGGGCGTTCCCTCCTTCGTCGGTCGGGCCTTTAGCTATATCCCTTGCGCTGCTGCGGGGATGCCGCCGCAGTCCCTAACGCGGGGTAGCAATGAACATTAAACAATATGGGAAGGGATTCGTTTATGTAAAATGGCAACGTATATTTAATGGATCAATAAGTCATAACGCCCCGTAGTCCCGTATTTCTAAGATTAGGTATTGATATCTGATGCTGCTACCTACCTATTGGAAATTTACTATCGCTAAGCCTTATTCTGCCAGTGCCAAGACCCGCTCCATGGTCGTAAAATTTCTTGTGGTTGCGATTACCTTTAGTTGCCTTTCAAAAAAATTATTGTTGCATTTGGCCCTGCCATATCCGTTATGGCATTTTAAATAAATATACTGATCGGTCATTAAAAATTGCTCGTTCGGAAAACTTTTCCCTGTTAGTTCTTGCGCTAATCCAAGGTTTGGAATGGTATGTAGCAGTACAAAATAGTTTTTTGTAAGACCCTGCTCCTCTTCTTCCTCAAAAGGCCAATTCTTGACAATCTCTGTTAGTTGTGATAGGGTTTTTACCAAAACCTCAACTTCCAAACGAAAGGAACCTACTATAGCATCCTTAATTTTCCCTTCTATGATTTCTGTAGCTACTCCTTCAAATTCAAAAACGACATTTCCGCTCTGCAAATAGCTTTTTACATTCAAAAATCCCGAATCTTCCAACAGCTGCCTTAATTCGGCCATTTTAATTTTCTTTTGTCCACTTACATTAATCCCTCTCAAAAAGGCTACAAAAATAGGCATCGCTATAATATTTAATTAGTTCCCCTCCAAAGTTGCAAGAAAAATCCAAAATAGCAAGACATATTTTATTATCTTGAAGATCATTTAATTATGGCTCTCTTCTATGGAAAAATACATTTTAGCCCTAGACCAAGGCACTACAAGTTCCCGTGCTGTTATTTTTGATAAAAAAGGAACTATTATTTCAATAGCCCAGAAAGAATTTACCCAATACTTCCCAAAACCGGGCTGGGTAGAACACGATCCCGTAGAAATCTGGTCTTCTCAAGCAGGAATGGCGGCAGAGGCCACTTCCAAAAATGGCATTTACGGCAGCGATATTGCCGCGATAGGTATTACCAACCAGCGGGAAACCGTCGTTGTGTGGCACAAAAAAACCGGAAAACCGGTCTATAACGCCATTGTTTGGCAAGATAAACGTACCGCGGCCTATTGTGAGGAACTGAAAAAACAGGGGAAAGCCAAATTGATCCGAGAAAAAACAGGCCTAGTGCTCGACTCTTATTTTTCGGCCACCAAAGTAAAATGGATTTTGGACAATGTAGAGGGTGCTAGGGAAAAAGCAGAGGCCGGAGAGTTGCTAATGGGGACCATAGACGCTTGGCTGGTATGGAACATGACCAAAGGCGAACTCCATATTACCGATGTCACCAATGCTTCTAGAACCTTGTTGTTCAATATTAATACCTTGGCTTGGGACGAGGAGCTATTAAGCCTTTTTACCATCCCCAAGACCATGCTTCCTACCGTAAAACAATCTAGCGAAATATACGGCTATACCACACCCAACTTTTTTGCCACAAAAATTCCGATCGCCGGAATCGCAGGAGACCAACAAGCGGCACTATTTGGGCAAATGTGCACCAAACCGGGCATGGTAAAAAACACCTATGGCACCGGCTGCTTTATGCTAATGAACATAGGAGATAAGCCCATTGTTTCCAAACACAACCTACTAACTACGGTAGCTTGGCAAATTAACGGCAAAACCCAATACGCCTTTGAAGGCAGTATTTTTATCGCTGGAGCAGTGGTGCAATGGCTTCGGGACAGTTTAAAAATAATAAAAAGATCTTCGGACGTCGAAGCCTTGGCAGCGTCAGTCTCCGATACCGATGGGGTATATTTTATCCCCGCCTTTGCCGGATTGGGTGCCCCCTATTGGGACCAACATGCCCAAGGCAGTATTTTTGGCCTTACCCGCGGTAGTACCGACGCCCATATTGCCCGTGCGGCCATAGAGGCCATTGCCTTCCAAACCATGGATGTCCTAAAAGCCATGGAGGCCGATGCCAACCTGACGATAAAGGAGGTAAGAGTCGATGGCGGGGCCACAGTAAACGAACTATTGATGCAATTTCAGGCAGATGTACTCAATACCGTTACCGTACGCCCAAAGGTCACCGAAACAACCGTGATAGGTGCTGCTTACCTCGCCGGACTAGCGGTAGGTTTTTGGGACAGTTTAGAAGACATCCAGGAAATATGGCAGACCGATGTTCGTTATACTCCTACCGAGAATAGGGCCGTTATTGAAAAAAACATCAAAGGTTGGTACAAGGCGATAGATGCCGTACAATATTGGTCCAAAAATAATTCGTAAACTAAAACATCCCCTATGAGTCCATTTATTGCAGAAATCATTGGCACCTTTTTATTGCTTCTTCTAGGCGGGGGCGTGGTAGCCAACGTAGTGCTAAAAAAAACCAAATCGAACGATAGCGGCTGGATGGTGATTACCACGGCATGGGGTCTGGCGGTATACATAGGCGTAGCCGTTGCCGCCCCCTATAGCGGAGCACACCTGAATCCGGCCGTAAGCTTTGGTCTGGCTATTGCCAATAAATTTTCATGGGCACTGCTACCTACTTATATAGTAGCGCAATTTATAGGTGCCATGTTAGGGGCTTTAGTGGTATGGCTTATGTACAAGGACCACTTTGAAGCCACCCCGGATAAAGAAACAAAAAGAGCCGTTTTTTGTACGGCCCCCGCAATCAGAAACCCCCTCTCCAATCTTTTCAGTGAGATCGTAGGGACCTTTGTGTTGGTTTTTGTAGTGCTTTATTTTACCGATGCCTCCATTACAGATACAGAAACCGCCATTGGTCTTGGATCCTTGGGGGCACTACCCGTAGCTTTTTTGGTATGGGGAATAGGACTTTCCCTGGGAGGCACTACTGGTTATGCCATAAATCCGGCCCGAGACTTAGGCCCTAGAATCGTTCATGCTATGCTCCCCATGCGAGAAAAAGCCGGGAACGATTGGCCTTATGCCTGGATCCCGGTAGTAGGCCCTTTAATCGGTGGCGGCTTGGCCGCTGTATTAATGCTGGTACTTTCTGGCCAATAACTACCCTTTGGCAGCGATGGCCTGTGCCACCATAAATCCACCAGTCCAAGCGTTCTGAAAATTGAATCCGCCTGTAATAGCATCTATATTGATGACCTCCCCAGCAAAATAAAGGTCGTTATGAATTTTACTTTCGTAGGTTTTAAAATTGATCTCCTTTAAATCGACCCCACCGGCCGTAACAAACTCCTCTTTAAAGGTGCTCTTGCCATCTACAAGGAATTCGCTACTACTTAATTGTTGCGCCAAGTTTTGCAATTGTATTTTGGTCATATCGGCCCATTTTACGGTATCGGCGATACCCACTGCCTTTACCAAACTAATCCACAACCGTTTAGGAAGATCAAAGGATTTGGTTCTTAGGACCGATTTTTTGGCTTCAATTTCCTTTATTTCTTGCAGCTGGCTCAGTACTGCTTCTTCGTAATACTCCGGCAACCAATTGACCCGGATACGGAATTTATAGTTCAAATCATTTAACAACTGTGCTCCCCAGGCCGAGAGGCGTAATATTCCAGGACCGCTCATCCCCCAATGGGTAATTAATAGCGGGCCTTCCGATTCTAGATCAGATTGGTGAATTCCATATTTTTTAAGGGCTTCCTTAAATTTCCCTGTATTGACCTTTGAAGGTATCACCTGAATCCTGGCATTGGTACTAACCCCCGGGATTCCGCTTATTCTTTCATCCTTGATATTAAAGGTAAAAAGGGAGGGTACGGGAGGTACGATCGTATGCCCCAAATTTTGAAGCATGTCCCATATTTTAGGGTTGCTACCGGTAGCGACCACTAATTTTTTGGCCAAATAAGTAGCGTGTATGGAGGTAACGCTCCATGAATAATTAGAAGGCTCCTCATTGTTCTCTCTCGGTTCAATTTTAACGACCGAACTGTTTTTTAATACTTTAATCCCCAAACGCTCCGTTTCCGAAACAAAGCAGTCGATAATGGTTTGTGAAGAATTGGTCGCCGGAAACATCCGTCCGTCTTCCTCTATGTTCAGGGCAATACCTCTGCTTTCGAAAAAGGCTACCGTATCGCCGCTACAATAAGAGTGAAAAGGCCCCAGAAGCTCTTTTTCTCCCCTGGGATAATTTTTAGAGAGCTCACTAGGCACAAATTCTGCATGGGTAACATTGCAACGCCCGCCCCCAGAAACTTTTACTTTGGTAAGCACTTCCTTTCCGCGTTCCAAAATGGCTACTTTTAAATTGGGATTGGCTTCTACCATATGAATGGCAGCATAAAAACCGGCGGCCCCACCGCCTACTATCAGTACGTCGTACATTAATTTATTCTTTCCGGAAAATTGGTGATAATTCCATCTACCCCCATCCCCTGCATTGATTTTATATCTTTTCTGCTATTTACTGTCCAAGGATAGATTTTAAATCCGCCTTTTCTAATCTCCTTGACATTCTCTAGACTTAATTCTTTATAGTGCGGGTTAATGGCTTCTGCCCCCAGTTCCTTTGCTATAGGCAAGGCCTTCAACGGATCGCCTTCGACCAAAATGGCAATGCCTATTTGTTTGTTTAGCGCTCGCATTTGTTTTAATTCGTCCCATCTAAAGCTCGAAATTAAAAAATTGTCCAAAGACCAACCTTTCTCCTTAAGATAGTAATTGATTATAAAGTCGACACTATCTGCGGTATGGGCACCTTTAAGCTCTATGTTCAACCGTACTTTATGGTCTATTAAATTAAGGACCTGCTGTAAGGTAGGAATGTTATGGTTCCCTCTTAATTTTAAATTTTGCAGTTCCGTCAGTTCATAAGATTCTATCTTTCCCTTTCCATTGGTAAGGCGGTCTACCTTATCATCATGGAACACTACTATTTCGCCGCTTTTAATCTTAAAGACATCGATCTCTATCATGTCTACCCCCATCTCCATAGCCTTCTGAATAGAAGCCAAGGAATTTTCGGTCTCATGTCCCATCGCCCCTCTATGCCCAATAACCAACGATTTATTCATATTCGTACAACTTAAAGCGAGTAGTAAAACAAACAAGATTCCATATCTAAGTTTTGGTTGCATAAGCCGGTATTTAAAAATTATCCTAGACTATAAATCAGGGATTCCAAGGGAGCTACAGCTACCCGTGTTGTTCCTGTTCCCTGAGTTACGCTAAGCGTATTTTGTTTTTCTTTATACAGTACTTCCCGCAGTGGCCAATCTCCATCTTCTAGACCCCATTCCCTTACGATATTTTCTGGAAGCTTTAAATCGAAGGCAAAACTATCATTGGCATCAAAATTAGCAATAATAATTAGTTTCTCATTCTCTGACCATCGAACAAAAGATAATACCCTGTGGTTGTAAAATTCGGTATGATCCCTGTTGTAATAATGTATGTCCTGATACGCTCCCATTAAGGCACTGCTATTCAGGCAAAAGTTAAGAAGATTTTTATAAAATAACCGCAGCTGCTTTTCTTTTTCGGTAAGCTGTCCCCCATCAAATTTTTTATTGTTCATCCACCTTTGGTGGTTAGGCACCCCTATATAATCAAAAATAGAAGTACGGCTTGGCGAACCGAAACCTGCATGTTCACTGGCTGGCTCTCCTACTTCCTGACCAAAATACAGCAAAATGGGCGACGTGCTCATGGTAGCCGAAACGACCATCCCCGGTTTTGCTATAGCCGCATCGCCAAGAAATTCGGGACTGGCAATACGCTGTTCGTCATGATTTTCCAGAAAATGAAGCATATGATGTTCAATGTCCATTAAATCTCTTTGCACTACCGGCATATGATCTGTCCATCCGTAGCCTTTCATAATATGTTTAAGGGAATCATAAAACGTAACTTTATCGTATAAATAATCCATTTTTCCCTTAAAAATAAATTCCCTGTACAAATCCGGATTATACACTTCGGCCAATAAAAATGCATCGGGCTTACGTTCTTTTATGGACGAATTCATAAAACTCCAAAATTCTACGGGCACCATTTCGGCCATGTCATAGCGAAATCCATCCACCCCAAAATCAATCCAATACAAGGCAATATCCCTAAATTTCTTCCATGAATCCGGTTTTTCCTTTTCCTTCCAAAAAGCAAGGTGTTGGGAACAGTTTTTCTGTGCGTACTCGTCTGGGAGTTCCTGAAAATCTTTGGTTCCATCGGGTCTGACCCCGTAATTAATTTTTACCGTTTCGTACCAATCATTGAAGTCGGGCTGGGATAATCGGGATCCATTCCCGGTCCATTTGGCCGGGGTTTCATTAAAACCCTCTTCAGGCTGTCCTTCTAAGGCTCCCCCTAAAGGCAAATACCCATCGCGCCACTCGGGCAGCGAAAAGGAATCTTGTGGATTGTAGTAAAAATTATTGTGTTTCCGATACGTAACGGTGGTATCGTCATTCGCCCCAAAATCGGATACCCCCTTAGGGTTATTGGTCCCCTCATATTTTCGGGCCACATGATTGGGGACTATATCTATAATTACTTTGAGTCCGGCAGCATGGCTCCGGTTAATTAAAGCCTTAAATTCTGCCAGCCTATTGCCCGGATCATCGGCCAGATCGGGATTTACGTTGTAGTAATCTTTTACCGCATAGGGCGATCCGGCCCTTCCTTTTACGACCCCAGGGTGATCGTTCGATATTCCATAATCCGTATAATCGCCAATTAAGGCATGATGCGGCACCCCAGTATACCATATATGGGTGACTCCCAATTCTTTGATTTCTTTTAATGCCCTATCACTAAAGTCACTAAATTTTCCAACGCCATTTTCTTCCTTGGTCCCCCATGGCTTATTTGTGGTATTGGTATTGCCAAAGAGTCTGGTAAAGACTTGGTAAACTATTTGCTTTTGGGATTTGTTCATCAAAATTAGTGTTAGCGTTTTTAGAAATCCAATAAAACCTCAACGTTTTGGGCCGGTTGCAGTACTATTCTTTTTCCGTTGACCCGAAGGGACATTTCTTCGGTCCCCTTCAAGTAAAAAATTACCTTTTTCTGGCTTACCGTAAGCTCTATAATCCTATTTCTAAAGTTAACTTTAAAGGAGTAGGATTGCCATTGCGCTGGAATTTTTGGATGGAAGGACAATTTATCGTCCAAGATGCGCATACCTCCAAACCCTTCTACAATACTCATCCAGGTCCCGGCCATGGATGTAATATGTAAGCCTTCCTTTACTTCCTTGTTGTAATCGTCCAAATCTAACCTAGAAGTTCGCAAATAAAAGGAGTACGCTTGTTCCATACGGCCCAATTTAGCAGCTTGTATACTGTGAACACAGGGAGACAGGGAAGATTCGTGTACGGTAAAAGGCTCGTAAAAATCGAAATGCTTTTGTAATGCTTCTTGGGAAAAATGGTCTTCAAAAAAGTAAAACCCTTGTAAGGTATCGGCTTGTTTAATATAGGGGGAACGCAGAATCCGATCCCAACTCCACTTCTGATTAATGGGCCTATCCTTTTTCGGTAATTTATGAACCGGAATCAGTTCCTTGTCCAAGAAGCCGTCTTGCTGTAGGTAAACCCCTAAAACCTCGTCATACGGAAAATACATCTCCTTTGCCACCTTGGCCCAGGCTGCTATCTCGCGATCGGTAAGGGCAGTTTTGCCAACAATACGATGATAATCCTCGGGATATCCGTCTTTTACCTTTTGTATTTGTTTGATGGTATATCTAATACACCATTGGGCAATATAATTGGTATACCAGTTATTGTTTACATTATTTTCATATTCATTGGGTCCGGTTACGCCCAATATCACGTATTTATTCTTTTGGGTAGAAAAAGAAGCCCTTTGCTGCCAAAACCGGGCTATCCCAATAAGCACTTCCAATCCCATTTCGGGGATATAGCTATAATCGCCAGTATACCTGTAATAGTTAAATATTGCAAAGGCAATGGCGCCGTTACGATGTATTTCTTCGAAGGTAATTTCCCATTCATTGTGGCATTCCTCCCCGTTCATGGTAACCATAGGAAATAAGGCGGCTCCGTTTGAAAACCCTAATTTTTCGGCATTTTCTATAGCCTTTTCCAAGTGGTTGTACCGGTATTTTAGAAGGTTTCTGGCCACCTTCTGGTCTTTGGTAGCCATATAGAAGGGAATACAATAGGCTTCGGTATCCCAATAGGTACTCCCTCCGTATTTTTCACCTGTAAAACCCTTAGGCCCTATGTTGAGTCTAGAATCTTTGCCCAAATAGGTTTGGTTCAATTGAAAAATATTGAACCGTATTCCTTGTTGTGCCTTCAGGTCGCCTTGGATAGTAATATCGCTCATGGCCCAAATATTGGCCCAAGCCTTTTTTTGTCCTTCGAGCAGGGTGTCAAAACCAAGATGGGTAGCCTTTTGTAAAACAGCTTTGGCTACCTCTCGCAAATCTGTCAGTTTCTGAGGAGCCCCAACGGTATAGCCTCCAAATTTATGAAGGGAAAAGAGATCGCCTTGCTTTACCTCTTTCTTATAAGAATGAAGGGCACGGGTCTCGGACAAAGTTTCATATGGCAAGGCTTTCTGAGGGGTACCATTATAAAAGACCATAGTTTCCATAAAAGTACAGACCTTAAAGTTGGTCTTCATGGTATGGGCTTCTATAAAAGCTTGTCGATCTTGGGAGGAAACCTTAGTGGTATTCCAAAATTTATCGTCCCAATTAGAATCTTTATTGGTTATCCCACTGTCCAAATAAGGAATAAATTCAACCGAAGCTGCTGTGTTTATGGGGCAAACCTCGTACTTTATGGCCCCTAACTGATCGTGTTCTAAACTTAGAAATCGGACCGATTTTACTTGAAGCTGAACCTCATTGGGCATGGTCGCAATAAAACTCCTACTGTACCACCCTTCTTTCATATTGAGTTCCCTGCGAAAATCGGATACGGCAAGACAGGTATTAAGATCTAAAGGAACTCCATTTACCACCACGCTAATTCCTATCCAATTGGGGGCATTGATTACTTTGGCAAAGTACTCGGGATAGCCGTTTTTCCACCAGCCTACCTTGGTCTTATCTGGATAATATACCCCAGCGATATAACTCCCTTGAAAACTATCTCCGGAATAATCTTCTTCAAAATTAGCACGTTGGCCCATGGCACCGTTCCCAATACTAAATAAGCTTTCCGACGATTTTACCCTGTCCTTTTCAAAACCTTCTTCTATGATAGACCATTCCTTGGGCTGTATGTAATCCTGATTCATTGTAATTGTATTGGTTGTTTGGTGGTATTTGTGTCCTTTATTAAAAAATAGGGCTTCAATGGGTCGATTTCATCAGCTGATCCAAGAACGGCACGGTTATTTCCGTAAAATCTTTAAAAACATAGTGTGCTTCCTTCAGCACTTCCTTTTCCCCAATCCCTATACTGACCATTCCCGCAGCATTTGCGGCTTGTATTCCGGCGACGGCATCTTCAAAAACCACGCAGTGCTGTGGTGCCAGCCCCAGTTGTTTTGCGGCCATCAAGAATACCTCCGGATCTGGCTTTGCCTTGGTCACCTGGTTGCCATCTATAATACTATCAAAATATTCCTTTAAGTGTACCTTTTCTAAAATTGGGACCGCATTTTTGCTGGCCGAGCCCAAAGCCAAGGGGATGTTCATTTTTTTCAGATACTTTAAAACCTTGGGGACTTCTGGTAAAATCTCAGTAGCATCCATATGGGCTATATACGCTAGGTAATCCCTGTTTTTCTCTACCATCCAGGTATTGAACTGTGCTTCAGAGGCCGTAATGCCCCCTATCTGCAATAAGATTTCCAAACAGCGTTTACGGCTTACACCCTTGAACATTTCGTTTTGTTGCTGGGTAAATTCGAACCCTAGTTCGTTGGCAAGTTTTTTCCAAGCCAAATAGTGATACTTGGCGGTGTCGACAATAACTCCGTCCAAATCGAATATAAAACCGCGTTGTGCCATCCCACTTAATTATTGGTTGATCCTCTGGCCACAATGGTCGTATCTAAAACGGTGGTCTTATACGATTCTTCCTCTTTTTCGCTCTCTATTTTTTCGATGAGCATTTCGGCCGCAATTTCTCCCATTCTTTCACCATGTTGGGAAACTGCGGTTAAACCAGGAGTAGAATATTTAGACAAAATACCATCGGTAAAACCAATAAATGATATGTCTTTGGGAATACTTAAGCCTTTACTTTGCACGTGACGCATACTGTGAATGGCATACATTTCGTTGACACATAATACGGCATCGATCTTTTCCCTATCTAGAAATTCATTGATCGCCAATTCATCGACATCCATAAAGGGTAATTTCAGCACAAGGTTTTCCCTATAGGGCAAGTTGTGGTCTAAAAGGGCTTGTTTATACCCCTTGGCTCTTTCCCTACTGACACTATAATAATCTTCTGTGGTAATTAAGGCTATTTGTTTTCTTCCATCCTCAATAAACTTGGTTACTGCTTTGTAAGCCCCCTCCATATCATTGATCACAACCTTGTCACATTCGATCTCATCGGTGATCCTATCAAACAAGACCAAGGGAATGCCCTGCTCGGTTACTTCCTTTAAATGGTTGTAATCGTTCTTTATTTGTGTTTCGGCAGACAAGGCCATAATAAATCCATCGATACTTCCATTGGCCAGCAGTTCCATGTTGATAACCTCCTTATCGAAAGATTCATCAGACATACATACAATAACATTATAGCCTTTGGCATTGGCATAATTTTCTATCCCCCTAAAAACGGTGGTAAAAAAATGATGCACAATATCTGGAATGATGACCCCTATATTTTTGGTGCGTCTGTTCTTTAAACTGATCGCGATATTGTTAGGCTTATAGTTGTATAATTTTGCAAAGGCCTGAATTTTATCCTTGGTATCCTTACTAATTTCCTCACTATTTTTTAATGCCTTGGAAACGGTAGAGATAGATACACTAAGTTCCCTTGCTATATGCTTAAGAGTTATTTTTTGTTTCAAAGTCGATTTCCCTGTTTAATATAAGATGATTTAAAAATAATGCTAAAAATACGAAACAAATAGCAGACCCTTCGTTTCCACCAAAAAAAGCACTAAAAATAAACTAAAAACAAAATAGTACACTGTTTCGTCAAAATAATACACATTAAAAAATATCGTATCTTTAAATAATATTTAATACTTTTAACATACAGACGTTAAATTTTATCAATATTACATGTATAATATACACTTATTGCTATATCTGTAATTTTTAAAAAAGTTATCAACACGAAACCGTTTTCGAAGGGTAAAAACCCAAATAAAACAGTTAAGTCGTTTTATTATCGCTAATTTTAAACATAATTTAACAAAAACTCAACCTTAAAATAACCATTTATGAAGAACTCACTACTCAAAAGCTTATGGCTTCTTGGAGCATTTTTATGTTTCAGTGGCGCCTATGCTCAGACGGTTTCCGGAACGGTAACTGATGCCAGTGGTCCTATTCCTGGAGTCAACATCCTTGTAAAAGGAACAACAAACGGGACACAAACAGATTTTGACGGAAACTACACTATAAGCGACGTAGCCAATGGGGCTGTTTTAGCCTTTAGTTTTATTGGTTATAAAACCCAAGAAATCACTTATACCGGACAAGCAACCATTAATGTACTCTTTGAAGAAGATGCCCAAGCCTTGGAGGAAGTCGTTATCATAGGGTATGGTACTACTACGGTAAAAGATGCTACGGGTTCGGTAGCCTCGGTAAGTTCGGAGGATTTCAACTCTGGGGTAATTTCATCTCCCGAACAACTTATACAAGGAAAAACAGCAGGGGTTCAAATAGCCCAGGGAAGTGGAGAACCCGGATCTGGTGTTGCGATTAGAATTCGAGGTACTTCCTCGGTAAGATCCAACAACAATCCGCTTTTTGTAGTCGACGGGGTTCCGCTACCTAGCGGGGATTCATCCTCTGAAGGAACAAATATCGGAGTAGGAACTAGTGCGGCCCGTAACCCACTTAGTTTTCTAAATCCCAATGATATCGAAAGCATGAGTATTTTAAAAGATGCCTCTGCCACCGCTATTTATGGTTCTAGGGGTGCCAATGGAGTGGTTATAATAACGACTAAAAGCGGTAGAACGGGAGGTCAAAAAGGGATTTGGGAATTTTCCACAGATGTAAGCTTTTCCAAACCTTCCAATAGTTTCGATCTTTTGAATAGAAGTGAGTACCTAAATGCGGTACAGGCTTTTGGTGGTTCTGCGACCGATTTCGGAAATAATACGGATTGGCAATCACTAGTGACCAGAAATTCATCCTCGACGAACAATAACTTGGCCTACTCCCAAAATTATGGCAGTGGAAATGTCCGAGCCACCTTAAATTATGGAAACCAGTTTGGTATCGTCCCAAAATCTTCTCAAGAACGTATTACAGGACGTATTAATCTTTCACAACGGGTATTTGACGACAAATTAAAACTAAATCTACAAAGCACCCTTTCTAGAATTAACGATGAGGCGCCCCCATTAAGTGGAAGTGCAGGATCTACCGGAGATTTGTTAGGAGCCGCTTATTCTGCTAATCCCACTTGGCCCGCCAATACTACCTTTAACCCAGGAGATAGGATTAATCCTTTAAATCTTTTGGAAAACTGGCAAAGTTTAACCCACACCGACCGATTCTTAGTGAATTTCTCGGCAGATTATGATATCGTTAAAGATCTGAATGCCAAGGTAACCTTAGGATACGACCTTTCGGAATCTACCCGTGAAGCATCCTTATCTTCCCAATCCTTTAATGTTGGCCGTGGTGCCGGCGGTAATGGACGAGGAGCTCTTAACGATCTTACCAATGAGAATCGTTTGGTAGAATTCACTTTAAACTACAAAAAAGAGTTTAGCAATGCTGTATTAGATGCCCTTGTAGGCTTTTCTTATCAGGACTTTAATACTAGAGGAAGAAACATAGAAGGTTGGGGATATAGCACTATTAACCTTAATCACATGTCCAGGGATTTATCGACTGCTTCCGATATCTTAGAATCGAAGATTTCAGGACCATACCAACAATACGGTTTTGACACAGGCGAAGACCTATTTGTCAATAGACTTTTCCCGACCACCACTACCGATTTCCTTGGCAATGCCAATATTCCTGTAAAATCTGTTTTTGCGGACACTTTTAACAATACAGATGAGCTACAATCATTTTTTACAAGGATAAATTATACGATTGCTAACAAGTATTTATTTACCGCCACTGTTAGAGCCGATGGTTCTTCGCGATTTGGAACAAATAATCAATACGGATATTTCCCATCGGCAGCTTTTGCCTGGAAAATTAACGAGGAAGATTTTATTGGCGATGCGGTTTCTACTTTAAAAGTTCGATTGAGTTACGGTTTAACCGGAAATCAGGACGGTCTAGGATATGGACGTTTTATACGAAGAGAGCGTTATTCTGGCGGAAGCATCTCCGATGGAGGATCTATTAACGTCCCGGGGATTACTACGGTAGAATTCGCCAATCCAGATTTAAAATGGGAGGAAACCACCCAGTACACGGCAGGGATCGATTTTGGTTTTAGCAACGACCGTTTAAACGGTAGTGTAGATGTGTACCGAAAGGAGACTAGGGATCTTCTGCTAAATATAGAAGCAGCACAACCTTCTCCCCAACCTACATTTTTTCAAAATTTAGATGCCTTGGTTCTAAACGAAGGGGTAGAATTCGCTCTTAATTATGATATTTTTCAAGGGAACGATTTTAGCTGGACTGCTGGTTTTAATGTTGCCTATAACAAAAATGAGATTCAGGATTTTGCCGGACAAATTGCCGCAGGAACCATTCGTGGTGCAGGTTTAACCAATGCCTTTGCCCAGCGCTTGGCCTCTGGTCAACCATTATTCTCCTTTTACTTAAGGGAATTTATAGGTTTTGATGACAATGGGAACCCTGTTCACGAAGGAGGAACCGACAACCAGAAATTTCTTGGAAAAAGTGCCCTTCCAGATGTCACCGGTGGATTTTCTACCAGTGCCAATTATAAAAACTGGTCTGCGTCCCTATATTTCAACGGTCAATTTGGAAACTACATCTACAACAATACGGCCAACGCCTATTTCACGGCAGGTGCCATTGGAAGTGGTAATAATGTAACAAAGGATGTGGTTAGCCTTGCCGGGCAAGAAAGCAGGTTTGCCGAGGCTTCTGTATCGACAAGGTTCCTAGAAAAAGGAGATTTCGTCCGTTTACAAACAGCTTCTATAGGCTATAACGTCCCTTTATCCGGTGAGGGATTATTTAAAACAATGAGACTAAACCTTACTGGCCAAAATCTTTTTGTGATCACCGATTATAGCGGCCTAGATCCTGAGGTTAGTGTTGTTCCTGCAGGTAATGACCTATTAAACGGTTTGCCAATTGCCGGAATAGACTATAGTGCTTTTCCAAGACCACGAACTTTTACCGTAGGATTTAACGTAACTTTTTAAAAAGCTCTAACTATGAAATTTAATTTATATATCAAATACGGTCTTTTATCCATAGGGATACTGACAGCTTCTATTTCCTGTACCAATCTAGAAATTGAAGCTTCCGATTCTATCGTCAGTAAAGAAAGTAGCGATGGCGGATTCACCGGATTGGCAGATCCTGCCTCTTCTTTAAGCGATCTTTACAATAAGGTTGGAGGCGATTTCCAAACGCAAGAAAACATGTATGCCCTGGAACAGGTTACTACTGACGAACTTTTAATTCCAACCCGAGGAACGGATTGGGGCGACAATGGCGTTTGGCGACAATTACATACCCATACATGGACCTCCTCGCATTTATTCATAAAAAACGCATGGAACACCCTAAACCAAAATGTATTTAGGGCCACCGAAATTATCGAAAGTAATCCGAGTGCCCAAGTATTGGCGGAAGCCAAATTTCTAAGAGCTTTTAATATGTTCTTTGTAATGGACCTTTTTGGCTCTGTCCCTTTTAGGGAGGTAGACGAAGGACCTAGTGTTAATCCTAAAGTACTTAGCAGAACTGAAGCCTATAGCTTTATAGAAACGGATTTGACGGATGCAATGGCCGATTTGGCCAATGGGAGTCCAGGCACCGCCACTACCAGCAAGGCTACCAAAGCAGCAGCAAATTTCTTGATGGCCAAGCTTTATTTAAATGCCCATATCTATAACGGAACCGGAACTCCTAACAATGCCGATATGCAAAAAGTGATCGATGCCGTAGATGCTATTAAGGCATTAGGTTTTGATATTCAAAGTGGCTATTTTCAAATCTTTGAACCTACGGATGATTCCGAAACCATTTTACACTTAAACAGTGAGGTGGCTGCGAGAATATGGAACACGCTTCACTACAACCAAAATTCTCCCGATAATACCGGTGGAGGATGGAACGGTTTTTCTACTCTAGCCGATTTTTATGACACCTTTGTTGGTGACCCCAACAGTAACTATGTAGGTGATGGCCAAGAAGAGCGAAGAGGGTTTGTACCAGACGCTACTACAGCAAACGAACAAAACTTAGGTATTGGCTACGGATTCTTAATTAATCAACAATACGATTCGGATGGAAGTGAATTAAAAAATAGACAGGGCGGTCCCCTTTCATTTTCCAAGGAAATTCCATCTTTGGTAGGTAACTCTGAAGAGACGGGAATGCGGGTTATAAAATACCATCCTTTTGACCCCACCGATACCGATAACCAAAACAATTCATTTAGAAAACACCAGATCATCTATCGATATGCCGATGCACATTTGATGAAGGCCGAAGCCATCATGCGAATGGGAGGAGATCCTACTGCCCTTGTCAACGAACTACGAGCTAAAAGAACGGACACTCCGGCCCTACCCTCGGTAACTGAAGATGTCTTGCTAGAGGAAAGAGGAAGGGAACTTTATATTGAATTCTGGAGAAGAAATGATTTGGTAAGATTTGGTAAGTTTACCGCCCCTTGGTCCTTAAAAGAGGTCAGCGGCGACACAAAGGTGAACCTATTTCCGATCCCAGAAACAGCCTTATTGTCTAACCCTAACTTAATACAGAACGATGGGTATTAAAAAATAGTGTTGGACCGAAAGGAGGGAAAATGGATGCTATCGTACAATAGATTGATAATTTTTTTTGGGACAAAAAATGAAAGAACACGGCTTTAATTAAAACCGATTTTCCATACATTTTCTACTGGGCAAATTAACCGTTCAAGGCCTATTTGCTCTTCTCTCCTTCGGTCAAGCATTTAATAAAACTTCATTAACAAACGGGCTACCAAAAAAAGGTAGCCCGTTTGTTTTTTTAATTGCTCATCAAACATCGCCAAGGGAAATACCACAATGCTAGCTATGGCCCCACCGCCATCCCATGGAATTTCCATAATTGAAAACCAGGTTCCTGTTTAAAAAGACTGGAAGGGACATAATTTTTAAGCTGTATCTCCCACTTTTGTACCTCGGAAACTAACATAGCCTATTTTAAGAAAGACCCGCCTTTTGTGAAATACCACACATAATATGCTGACAGATTAGCAAAATACATCATTGTTTCAATACCATTTTTTTGCGTTAGGGACCGCGGCGGCATCCCCGCAGCAGCGCAAGGGATACAGCCAAGGGCCCGCCCGACGAAGGAGGGAACGCCCAAATAATTTTACTACTACCTATATAAAACAACAAAGGGCGCCTTTTGCAAGACACCCTTTGTTATAGCTTTACCGTTTTTTTATTGGGCAAAATAAATATAAATCCCAATTACCAACAAGCAGATAGCAATTCCTACCTGTTTTACATACTTGTAAGGCTCTATAGAAACCTGCTTGGTATACTCCAGTTCAAAGTCTTTATCCCTAGGCATAATTTTACCGATGACCAACATTATGATAATATTCAGGATAAACAGTATGGCCATGACGTGTAAAAAATGCGGATACTCATCAAACCTTGGTTGTAAAATAAACTGACTTATTATATAAAGTAAAGAACCGGAAATAATTCCAATTTTAGCAGCGATAGCAGGCACTCTTTTGGTTAGGTACCCCACCACGATAATGGTCAAAATTGGAATACTATAAATTCCGTTTACTTCTTGCAAATAAGCAAACAAACTTCCAGCCTTGGCAATTAATGGCGCAATCATCATGGCTGCTATAGCTAAGATGATCCCAAACATTTTCCCGTATTTCACTACGGTTTTCTCTGTAGCTTCCGGATTAATGTGTTGTTTGTAAATATCGATCCCAAATAAAGTTACCGAAGAGTTTAGCACACTATTAAACGAACTTAAAATAGCTCCAAATAAAACGGCAGCAAAAAATCCGACCAAATATTCTGGCAAAACAGCATTGACCAAGGCCGGGTATGCCTGATCTGGAACTTCTAACTCTCCCTTAAACAAATGGTAAGCGATAATCCCTGGAAGCACGACAATTAACGGACCTAAAATCTTTAAAAACGAGGCCAATAATAATCCTTTCTGCCCTTCTTTAAGGTTTTTTGCTCCTAAAGCACGCTGAATAATTTGTTGGTTGGTTCCCCAGTAAAACAATTGTACCAGCATCATTCCCGTAAATATGGTAGAAAAAGGCACTGAATTTTCTGGACCTCCTATGGATACAAATTTATTAGGGTTTTCATCGACCAATATATTTAGTCCATCAAAAATACTTCCATCACCGATAGCCAATAATCCAAATACGGGAATTAAAAGTCCACCTAAAAGCAATCCAATAGCATTTATACTATCTGATACCGCTACTGCTTTCAGTCCTCCGAATACCGCATATATAGAACCTATTATCCCTATTCCCCAAACACATATCGTTAAGGCGGTAGTATCCGACACCCCGAGCAATTGGGAAACGTCGAACATAGTACTAATGGCAACAGCTCCTGAATACAGAATCACAGGTAAAAGCACGACCACATAGCCTGTTAAAAACAAGGCCGAGGTAATGGTTTTTGTAGCTGTATCGTATCGTTTTTCTAAAAATTGAGGAACCGTTGTAATCCCCCCTTTTAAGTATCTGGGCAACAAAAATATTGCAGTCACTACCATGGCAATAGCGGCCAAAGTTTCCCATGCCATTACCGACAGCCCTTCGGTATAGGCCTGTCCGTTAAGTCCAACTATTTGCTCTGTAGACAAATTCGTCAACAATAAAGATCCTGCGATTACTCCTGCTGTCAAACTTCTGCCACCTAAAAAATAGCCATCGGAGGAATTTTCGTCTGTTTTTCTGGTAGCTAAATAAGCTATAATGGCCACAAGAATTGTGAAGCCGGCAAAAGAAAGAATTCCCAACATTGTTTATTATATTTTTTGGTTGTAGCCGATAAATATATTGGATTATTTATTAATAGAAGTCACCCTATTTAATTTTCTAACAATTTCGATTAAAATTTAACGGTATTAGTCTTAAAACACAACATTATCAACAGGATAATTAACATCCCATGGCTTCCATATTCACTTTACTTTAACTATATTACACAAGTCTTTGGACCACCGTAATTGTGGAAAATCCTAAGAATTATTATATAGCTAACACCAACCAAAACATGCCAAAAAAACATACTTTAAAACTTACATCCAATGTGCCCAAATGGGGGTTTTCACTTCTTGTAAAAACAAAACTCAGCACGGAAACATAGCACTTCTATAACCAATAAAACCTTAACAGGACCAATACCATTTTATATTCAAGACTGCAGTCTTCAAAACCATCGAGATCCGATGATCCTTGCGTTAGCAACCTATTGCAACTATATAAGCCAATAGTATCATCGGCGATTTAACCATTGCGGTTATTATAAAAAGAAGGATCAAAAAATATGACAATATTTAAAGTAAAAAGTTTAGCAATCCTATGTACCATTGCATTCATAAGTTCTTGTTCCCCTAAAAAAGAAGTAGAAAAGGCTCCGGAAAAAACATTGTTCTCCCTACTGCCCTCCGAAAAAACGGGAATAGACTTTATAAATGAGGTGGTTAACCAAAAAGATTTCAACATTTTTAAATACCGGAATTTTTATAACGGTGGTGGTGTAGCCATTGGCGACATTAACAACGATGGTCTTCCGGACATTTATCTCACTGCCAATATGGGCCCTAACAAATTATATTTAAACAAGGGCAATTTAGAATTTGAAGATATCTCCGAAACGGCAGGAGTTACCGGTAACAAACCTTGGTCTACCGGGGTGGTAATGGTCGATATTAACGGGGACGGCCTTTTAGACCTATATGTGAGCAATGCCGGGAACATGGAGGGCAATAACCACGATAATGACCTGTATATTAACAATGGAGACCTTACTTTTACGGAAAGCGCCGCAGACTACAACTTGGCCAAAACCGGATTTTCTACCCATGCCTCCTTTTTTGATTATGACAAAGACGGTGACTTGGATGTATACATCTTAAACAACAGCAATATTCCCGTAAGCAGTTTGGGCTATGCCGAACAACGAGACATTAGGGCTCAGGACTGGGAAGGAGTGCCCAAAATTTTTAGGGGTGTTGGAGACATGCTATTAAGAAACGACAATGGCAAGTTTGTAGATGTCAGTGAAGAAGCCGGAATTTATGGCAGTCTTATTGGTTTCGGCCTTGGTGTAATGGTGAGTGATATTAACGGGGATCTTTACCCGGACATTTATGTATCCAATGATTTTTATGAACGAGACTACCTATATATCAACCAGCAAGACGGCACCTTTAAAGAAGAGATAAAGGATTGGACCTCTCACCTGTGTCTATCGGCTATGGGGGTAGATATGGCCGATATTAATAACGACGGAAAAAACGATATATTTATTACGGACATGTTGCCCGAGGGAGACCAGCGTGTAAAATCTGTCATGGAGTTTGAAGGCTATAATATTTTTAAATTAAAACAGAGCAAGGATTTTTTCCAGCAGTACATTCAAAACACCTTACAGTTAAACAATGGCAACAACAGCTTTTCCGAAGTGGCCTATTTTAGTGGTGTTGCCAAGACCGACTGGAGTTGGGCCGGACTTTTATTTGATATGGACAATGATGGTTTACGCGATATTTATGTGACCAACGGTATTAACCATGACCTTACAGATCTAGATTTTGTAGACTTTTTTGCCAACGAAATCATCCAAAAAATGGCGCTGACCGGGAGAAAGCAATCCATTGATTCTATTATCGATAAAATGCCTTCTGAGCCACAACCCAATTACGCTTTTAAAAATAACGGGGACATTACTTTTAGCAATGAAACTAAAAATTGGGGCCTCGAGATTCCAAGTTTCTCCAATGGCGCCGCCTATGCAGATTTGGATAATGACGGAGACCTAGATCTTGTGGTAAACAATGTGAATATGCAGGCCTTTATTTTTGAAAATAACAGTGAAAAATTTAGCAAAAATAATTTTATCAAGGTACAATTAAAAGGCACTGCCCCTAACACTTTTGCCATAGGAGCAACGGTAAAACTTTATCTTAACCAAGAGGTTATCGTTCAGGAACTAATTCCCTCTCGAGGGTTTCAATCGTCTATGGATTATGTTATGACCATCGGTTTGGGCCAGCGCCAAATGATAGATTCCCTACGGGTAATTTGGCCCGATGACCAAACCCAAAAATTAGATTCCGTACAAGTGAACCAATTACTGGTTTTAAATCAATCGGAAGCCCAAGGCCTATATAAACCCATTAAAAATACTCCTAAAGAAACCTTACTAACCGAGTTAAATAACACTAGCCTTCTAGCACATAAGGAAAACACCTATAACGATTTTGACTACGAGGGGCTCATTTCTAAAATGCTTTCCCAAGAAGGTCCGGCCTTGGCGGTCGCCGATATCAATGGCGATGGCCATGAAGATGTTTTTATTGGAGGCGGTGCTACTGCCAGTGCGGTTATTTACAGGCATAACGGCAACGGAAAGTTAACGCCCACCAAACAAATTGCCTTGGAAAAAGATGCCGTATTTGAAGATACCGCGGCTGCCTTTTTAGATGTTGACGGGGATGGGGACATGGATTTATTGGTAGGCAGTAGTGGCAACCAGACCGGAGCCGAAAAATCGTACGGAACCCGACTGTACCTCAATAACGGGCAGGGAATATTTACGCCTTCTCCCAACACATTGCCAAGTGTTTATACTAACATATCGGTCATTGCCCCTTATGATTTTGACGGAGATGGCGATATGGATGTATTTATAGGCTCTAGAAGTGTGGTAGGCAACTATGGTATAGATCCCGAACATTTATTTTTAGAAAACAAAGGTGATGGAACTTTTGTAGACGCTACGGAACGATTGGCCTTTGATACCAAAAAAGCAGGCATGGTTACCGATGCTATTTGGACAGATATAGATGGTGACCAAAAGAAAGACCTAGTGACTGTTTCTGAATGGGGAACGGCAACGGTGTACAAAAATACAGGAAGACGTCTGGTCCTAATGCCCACTAGTTTGGATAGTATGCCAGGATGGTGGAATGCCATTGAAGCTGCTGACTTGGATAATGACGGGGATATGGATCTTATTTTAGGTAATCAGGGAAGCAATGTTCCCTATGCCGCTACAGAAGAAAATCCCATAAAATTGTGGATCAACGATTTTGACGATAACGGTACTATTGAACAAATTATGTCCCAAAATTTCGATGGCAAGGATTATCCCATCCATCAGAAGAAAGAACTGACCAACCAGATAGTGTCCTTAAAAAAGCAAAACTTAAAAGCTTCGGAATACGCCAAGAGAACTGTAGAAGAATTGTTTTCTCCGGAGAAAATACAGCAGACCATTGTAAAGAAGGCAAGCATCCAAGAATCGGTCATTGCCATCAATGAGGGGCAAGGGAAATTTGTTTTTAAAAAACTTCCCAACCGGGTTCAGTTTTCATGTGTATGTGGAATTTACTGTACAGATATTAATAACGATGGACATTTGGATATCATCATGGGAGGCAACAATTTTGCTTTTAAACCTCAGTATTCCCGTTTAGACGCTAACCATGGCAACGTCCTTTTGGGCGATGGCAAACTAAATTTTGAATGGCAAAATTATGATGAAAGCGGCTTTTTTATCAAGGACGAGATTAAACACCTGCAATTGTTTAAGGACGAAAAGGGCAAGCGGTTTATCATTACGGCTATCAACAATAATCAACCTAAGATTTTTTCATTAAATGATTAAACACTTATTCTTTATACTATCTATTATGCTCCTTGGGAGCTGTGGTCAAAAGGAAGGGCGTCTTTTTAGCAATCCCAGTGCTGAAGAAACGGGTATTGCTTTTCAAAATACCCTTACCCCTACGGAAGACCTTAATATTTTAGATTACCTATATTTTTATAATGGTGGCGGGGTAGCCATAGGCGATATTAATGGCGATGGGTTACCGGACATATTCTTTTCTGGCAATCAGGTAAAAAACAAATTATACCTTAATGAAGGAAATTTAAAATTCAAGGATATTTCTGCCAGTTCTGGCATTGAAGGCAATAGCTCTTGGAACACTGGTGCCGTGATGGGCGATGTAAACGGGGATGGCCTTTTAGATATTTATGTATGCGCCGTAGTTGGAATCAACGGCTTTTACGGGCACAATGAACTTTTTATAAATAATGGCGATAATACCTTTACCGAAAGTTCGAAAAAATACGGTCTAGATTTTGAAAACTTCAGTAGCACCGCCGCTTTTATAGATTATGATATGGATGGGGATCTGGATCTCTATTTGCTGAACCATGCAGTACATACCCAAGCCTCTTTTGGCAAGGCCGATATTCGAAAAAACAGAAACCCACAAACCGGTGATAAGCTCTTGCGTAATGATAACGGCATTTTTACCGATGTAAGCGAAGAGGCCGGAATTTACGGTGGGGTAAATGGGTATGGCTTGGGAATTTCGGTAGCCGATTTTAATCAGGACGGTTATCCCGACATTTATATAGGCAACGATTTCCATGAAGATGACTATTATTACCTGAACAATGGCGATGGTACCTTTACCGAGCAATTACGCACCTATTTTGGGCATACGAGCAGATTTTCTATGGGCAATGATGCCGCAGACATCAATCATGATGGTTGGCCAGACCTCCTAACCCTGGATATGCTGCCAGAAGATGAAACCGTTCTTAAATCATCGGATGGGGACGACCTTACCCAAACCCAAAATTTAAAGGTAGATCGGTACGGATACCATTATCAGTTTTCTAGAAATATGCTCTTTATAAACCAACAGAACAAAGCTTTTACAGAAACGGCCCTTTTCAGCGGAGTGGCTGCCACGGATTGGAGCTGGAGCGCCCTTTTTGGGGACTATGATATGGATGGAAAACAAGATATTTTTATCTCTAACGGTATTCCTAAAAGACCTAATGATCTCGATTTTATAAAGTTTGCCTCGAGCGAGCAGATCAGAAATAAAATGAACAATACCAAGCTGGTAGACCAGCAAGCGTTTGATTTAATGCCATCGGGGAAAGTGCATAATTATATTTTTAAAGGCGAAGAAGGTCTAAAGTTTAAAAACGAATCTGGGCACTGGACCATGAAAGACTCCCTTATTTCTGGAGCAACTGCCTATGCCGATTTGGACAATGATGGCGATCTGGACCTTGTGATCAATAACATTAATAGTGCGGCTAGCTTGTATATCAACAAAACCAATGACAAGGCTAATTACCTAAAGCTACATTTTAAGTATACCGATAAAAATAAATACGGTATTGGCACTAAGGTATTCTCTTACCACAAGGGAAAGCTTCAGTACAAGGAACTATATACAGTGAGAGGGTTTCAGGCGTCGTCAGAACCGATGATTCACTTTGGTTATGGGCAAGAAAAATTCGTAGATTCCATAAAGATCGTATGGCCCAATAAGACCTATCAGGTATTAAAAAATGTAGCTACCAACCAAAATCTTACGCTTTCACCCAAGGATACCAAAGCTTTTAACTATGGTTCCTTGAAAAAAAACACTGGGCAAATTTTTAAAAGAACCTCGGATAATCTGGGCATTAATTTTACCCATGAAGAGGACCATTATTTAGATGTGAACCGTCAAAAATTAATTCCGTACCAGATTTCCGATCGGGGTCCGGCTGTGGCTATTGGGGATCTCAACAACGATGGTAAAAAAGATATTTTCTTTGGAGGTTCTAAATACATTCCCTCCAGAATATTTTTGCAAAAAGACGACGCCTA
Source organism: Arenibacter sp. 6A1 (assembly GCF_012272855.1). Taxonomy (GTDB): domain Bacteria; phylum Bacteroidota; class Bacteroidia; order Flavobacteriales; family Flavobacteriaceae; genus Arenibacter. Next base: position 173,834 of record NZ_JAAXCQ010000005.1, read on the forward strand.
TGTAGAAACCACCATTTCATCCATTGCAAAAGACTCAATTAAAGAAGATATTAGTGCCATTATTGCAGATTTTGACAAGGACGGCTTAAACGATCTTTTTATCGGTACGGGTGGAGGCGATTTTTATGACCAAATGAAACCCTTAACGGATTCTTATTACCGCCAAGGGAAGGATACATTTACAAAGATGTCGCTGCCCTCCTATTTTGAAAATGCCGGTATTGTTCGGGAATACGATTTTGACAACGATGGCGACCTGGATATTTTTGTGGGCAACCACGCCGTCACCAATGATTTTGGGAAGATTCCAAAATCTTATTTATTGCGAAATGATGGGGGTACTTTTTCTATGGTACAAAATACTGAATTGCAAGATGTCGGGATGCTTACGGATGCTATTTGGAGCGATTTTGATGGAGACGGCATCAAAGACCTTATTCTGATAGGGGAATGGATGTCTCCTAAATTTTTTAAGAACAATAATGGGGAATTATCAGAACATTTCCCCTTGGACCAAGCTTATTCCGGACTTTGGCAACGTATACTACCTTTTGATATAGACCGGGACGGCTCTATGGATTACCTGTTGGGCAATTGGGGAACCAATACCAAATTAAGTGCCTCTAGGAAATATCCCTTAAAAATGTACTATTCAGATTTTGATAACAACGGCAGTACCGAAACTATTTTGGCCATAGCAAAAAATGGCAGCTATTATACCTTGGACGGTTTGGACGAGCTTTCCTCTCAATTGGTAAGTCTCCGAAAAAAATTCACCAACTATAAGGAATTTGCAGGAAAACCAATTTCCGAAATCTTAGGAGAAGCAGCTATTCAAAAAGCCACTTTAATGGAAGTAAATACCCTCGCATCTGGCTATTTAAAAAATAAAGGTGGTAAATTTACCTTTGTTCCCTTTTCTAGCCCCTTACAATTAGCGCCTATACAGGCATTTTTGGAGTTTGATTTTGATGGGGACGGAAATACAGAAGTGTTGGCCGCTGGTAATTATTTTGGGGTAAAACCTTACCATGGTCGCTTCGACTCCTTTCCAGGAGCCTTGATTACATCAGAAAAGGACGTAATTTTAGGCACTAAGATAGGATTAGACCTAGAACACAAAAGCGCAAGGCATCTCCATATTATTTATATGGGTAAAAAACCCTTTCTGCTTGTAACATTTAATAATGATAGTTCCCAAGTATACGCCTTGGAAAATAATAACAACTAAAATGAAAAAACTTATTCCCCTATTTCTAGTCATTGCCCTTATAGTTTCTTGTAATAAAAATGAAGACCCGATAGTGATTTCTGCTGACGAACTGCACAAGGCCATCGATAAGGTAACCGAAGTAATGATTCACGATATATTTTCGCCTCCTGTGGCCAGTAGAATATATGCATACCCCAATATAGCGGCTTATGAGATTATAGCCCTTCACCAAACAGGCTACAAGTCCTTAGTGGGGCAGGTAACAGATTTAACGCCTATCCCAAAACCGGACAAACCCGTCAATTACCAATTGGCAGCCTTGATTGCCCACCTCGACCTAAGCAAACACCTGATTTTCTCGGAAGACAAAATTGAAGTGTATAGAGACAGTTTATATGGTCATTGGGAGCAAAAAAATAAAAGTGACTTTCTCAATTCTAAAGAATACGGCTTACGAGTTTCCAACCATATTGCAGCCTGGTTAGACAAGGACAATTACAAACAAACCCGTACCATGCCCAAGTTTACGATAAACACGGACGATGCTTCTCGTTGGCAACCTACCCCTCCCTCATATATGGATGGTATAGAACCACATTGGAGCAAAATTCGTCCCTTTGTGATCGATTCTGCCAATCAATTTGTGCCTGCCCCACCTCCGGCATTTTCTATGGAAGAAGGATCTGATTTCTATAATGAGGTGATGGAAGTATATCATATTAACAAAGAAATTACCGCCAAAGGAGATACCTCTGAAGAAGTTGCTATTGCGCAATTTTGGGACTGTAACCCTTATGTTTCCGTAACCCGTGGACATTTGATGTTTGCTACCAAAAAGATTACCCCAGGCGCCCATTGGTTGGGAATTACAAAAATAGCCTGTCAAAAAACAGCTTCCGATTTTGATAAAACTGTTATGGCTTATACTAAAACGTCCATGGCTATTGCCGATGGCTTCATCAGTTGTTGGGACGAAAAATATAGAAGTAATCTAATTCGCCCAGAAACGGTGATCAACCAATATATCGATGATAGCTGGCAACCTCTATTACAAACGCCCCCTTTTCCGGAATACACCAGTGGTCATTCCGTTGTTTCGGGTGCCGCAGCAACCGCTTTGACCAGTATTTTTGGAGACGAATTTGATTTTGATGATGACACTGAAGTACCCTTTGGACTCCCTATTCGCAGTTTCACCTCCTTTTATCAAGCCGCTAATGAGGCGGCCATGAGTAGAATGTACGGGGGTATCCACTATAGAGCTGCCGTAGAAGTTGGGATAAAACAAGGTAAAGACCTTGGAAACTTTATTGTAAACACCTTGGAAATGAAAAAAAACGAATCTTTGGCGACCGCCGAATAAGTCCCTAGACTTTGTAAAAACAAACCTTTGAACGCTTTAATACCTTTATTTATAATAGGTACGATACTATCATAAAAATTACTCTAGTGAAAAATAAATTAAAATTATTTATTGGCCTCTCCCTCATTGGTTATTTCGTTTGGTACTTATTTCTTAAGCCATATGACTACAAAGTAGTTTTTAAAGCCCAAACCTATCCTGGTACCATCAACCAAAGTATTAAGCTTTGGAGCAACACCAATAACCATTCACAGTTCGTAGAACAAGAAAACTTTTTGGAACTAAACCAACAACTCCAATTTAACGATTCCCTTCACGAGTACCGGTGGAAAATCATTCCTTTAACGGATTCTAGCAGTCAGGTTACTGTATTGATCAAAGATTTAAACAACAGTCTATCTAATAGATTGAGTATTCCTTTTAGCAACACTAACTTTGAAAAAAGAACCAAAAGCACTTTGGTAGACTTTAATAAAAAGCTACACGATCATATTGAAAATTTCAAGGTAAGTATTGTAGGCATCACAGAAGACACTCCATCGACCTATACGGCCTATGTTCCCTTAGAAGGACCACAGTTTGGGAAGGCCTCGGCCATGATGAAAAACTATCCTTTTTTAAGTTCGGTACTTGTAAATCATCAAGTGAAGTTAAACGGTCAGCCGTTTATAGAGGTTTCCCATTGGGACAGAACTAAAGACAGCATTACCTATAACTTTTGTTTTCCCATTATAAAAAATGACAGCCTGCCCCAGAACGAATCTTTACATTACAAACAATTTGAGGGAGGCAAGGCTATAAAGGCCATATATAACGGTAATTATATCACTTCGGACAGAGCGTGGTATGCCTTACTTGACTATGCTAAAAAAAATAATATTGCGGTTGATGAAAACCCCATTGAGGTTTTTTACAGCAACCCCAATTATGGAGGGAACGAATTGAATTGGATGGCAGAAATTTATATGCCCTTAAAAAAATAAGATACTGAAGGGTTTCGCCTATCCTTGCCTCTTATACCATTACCGAATCTTAACAGTACAAAATGATGAAATTTATCAGTTTATTTTCAATGATCTTTTTAGTGAGCTGCTCCAATTATGGACAACTGAATTATATTGTAAAACTGCCAAAAAGTATCAAAGAAAATTCTGGGATGACCACTATTATCGATTCTACCATGTGGTTTGTAGAAGATAGCGGCAATGACAACATCCTTTACAAGGTAAATCATAAAGGGCAATTATTAAGAGAGTTGACCATAAAGAATGTAGCGAACCACGATTGGGAAGATTTGGCCAAAGACGACAAACAAAATGTATATATTGGCGATTTTGGCAACAATGACAATCTAAGAAAAAATTTAAGCATTTATAAAATCCCCAATCCCGAAACGGTATCGGGGAACGAGATAACGGCCGAAATAATATCTTTTTATTATCCTGAGCAGAAAGATTTTCCACCAAAAAAGGACGAACTATTTTTTGATGCCGAGTCGCTATTTTATTTTAAAGACCATCTTTATATCATTACCAAAAATCGCTCTCATCCTTTTAATGGAGAAGCTTTCCTTTACAGGGTTCCGGCCAAGAAAGGCCACTATGCGGCCGAATATTTAGATGTTTTTACCGCCAAGGCGGGAAAAAAGAAGGCCAATATAACCTCAGCAGATATCTCGCCCGATGGAAAAACATTGGTCTTGCTCAGCAACGGCTTTTTATGGGTCTTCACAGACTTTAAGGACGACCATTTTTTTGAAGGTCGGGTCAAGGTCATCGACCTAGGTATTCGCACTCAGTTAGAATCCGTTACTTTTACCGACAACCACAACTTGTTGTTGTCTGACGAGCGGTCTAAAAAAACTGGCGGGAATTTATATTCCTTTTCCTTACGGCAGTAATGTTTTTAACAAAACTAAGGCCCTTAATCCCAAATGCCAGTTTTTAGACTAGTGCTTTTTCTTACTTAAAAACCAAATCCGATACCGAAAGAAAACCGTGGTCCTTCTACACTATTAAACAGGGCTACCCTTGCTGTTAGCATATCGGCACCATTTAAAAAGAACCCGCCACCGTAGGCCGTATGCCATTGGTCCGAAGTATCGTTGGCCAACCATACCCTACCGTAATCGAACCCTCCATAAACCCCTAGGTTAACTGGTAAGAGTCCGGTTTTTATTTTTCTCAGCTGATAGCGGATATCTGTATTTTGATAGTAACTGGTTTTTCCCGAAAATCGTTGGTTCCTAAACCCTCTTAGGCCATCGGTGCCACCAATACTGGCGGCCTGATAAAATTCGTAATCATCTCCAATATTAAAATGAGCCTTCCATTTGGTCGCCAATACCATCCTTCCGTCTGCCACTAACTTATAATCGAAGGATAGGCTTGGAACTATATAAGCAAAATTTTGGGTATTGTTGTCTATACTGGTCTTGTACCCTACCAATAGTTCAGTAGCCATGCCCATGGTCGGGAAAGCGGCATTGTCGTAATTCTGAAAGGAATAGACAGCGTCGACCCCTAAAAAGCTATTATTACTTTCTTCACCGTTTGCCTGATAAAAAGTATTTACAAACCTATCCTCTGTTTCTTCTACCCTTAGTCTTTCCAAGGAGATTCCTGTACGGAATTTTCCGCCCAATGAACCTCTCCAAACCAAAGAGGGAGAGAAGCTCAGGTTTTGAATTCTAACCCTATTGTAATCCATTCCCAAGGCATCGTCCAAGTTTTGGGTCTCGTTGCCAATCCCAAAAAAGTTTCTGCTAAAATTAGGACTGGTAAAACGCGTCGCTAAGGCCAAGTTCCAATTTCCTATTACATTGGCAAATTCACCTGTATAGTCCAATTCAATACCACTGGTCGCAAAATAGAACGATCCGTTTACCGTGTGCTGTTGTGTAAAGGGATTTTTGCGAAAACCATTGAAGGTGTAGGTGTTTCCAAACCCTATTTTAACCCCATCATCTGGGTTATATCCTATGGTAGGTATTAACTGGTTTGTGGAATTAAGGAAATTTTTAGGCTGAAAGGTGTTTACATCATAAGTGTCGGTAAGTTTAATGCTTGCACCTTGGGTACTTTTAAAGGTGTTCTTTTTTGATTTATAATCATAGACAAGGATACCCTTATTGCTTTCAATTTTGTAGACATCATTGTTCTGACCGCCGATCAACCGAACTTTAATTCCACTGGTATTTTTCCCTTCGACCTCAAACACATCATCGTCATCCAAACCGTAGACCCAAATTTCCTTGGTGATATCGCGATCATAGCTTTTTTGAAAAATAAGATCTGCTTTTTTACCCCCCTTTATCCTGTAGGCCTTTACTTCTACTGTCTTGTTCTTCAAAAACGCCACTTCAAAAAAATCGTCCTTATCGGTACCGGTTACCACTGCAAATTTATTTAGCAAGCGATAATATTCTTCTGCAGTTTCGGGTAATTTTGCTAAGCGCGCTTGTAGTATTCTTTTTAATGCTGTTATGTTCTCATCTCTTATTTCTGTTGGAAACGCTTCAAAAGCCTTGTCCATAACCGCTTCGCTCAGCACTTTTTGCAGATAAGCAGCTTCTTTTTTCCATTCCTCAAGACTTGTTTCTTGAGGCAACACCATGTCTAACATAAAAGCTTTCGGCGAAGAATTAAAGCCTTTAACACTCCTGATTTCACTATTAAAGCCTTCCATTAGTCGCAAACCTGGAATAATCCGTGTTGCTACGTTCATAAAAGGTCCATCGCCCATAATAGAAAAGACCTGATCCCTATCTCTTGGAATGGGCTTAAAGGTTACTGTACCACTTTCCTCGTCCTTAATTTCTGCCCACCGCCATTGGTCAGAATGCCTGTCCCAATCTCCCACAGCCATGTCCAACAGCCGTGCTCGCACATAGGTAGTAGCATCTACTTTATATTTTTCGTCTTTCCTTAATTTCTCGAACAATTCGTCCGTACTCCTAACCTTATTGGCATATCCAAAACTTTTCAGTTCCCCATGGCCATCCCCTACATGCTCTTCGATCATATAAAGTTCATCGCCAAAATCGTCATTATAGCCTTTAAGAGCCGATTGTTTGGGCACATAGTACAATACAGGGTTGGTATGGTACAATCCAGCGGCATCTGACAACACATCTACTGTAAAGGGCGCGTATGGATGCGACCCCGTGTAAAAGTCCATCAAAAGGTCTTCTGTATACGTATTTTCAAACGCTCCTACGATATATTGTTCTTTAAAGGCCATGGATTGCAAATACAATTCTGCACTTTTTCGCAAGGCCCTCATTACGTATTCCTTACCATCTTTATCGGCTAAACGCAAGGATTTGGATTGATGCCCGCCTCCCTTTCGAACAGGAACTAGTCCTCCAAAAAGGGTATCTAAACGCACCGTAGGGGCCGAAACCTCGGTACCGTAATAAGAGCGATAGCGCTCTCCCCAAATGCTCTTGTGAAATTTACTTTTATCAATTTCTGACGCGGTATAAATTGAGGCCTTGACATGTGAAGGAAAAGTGTCGGCATACTGCTGCGCCCCCTCACTTGTAGTAGGGGGTAAAACTTGGGAGGTATACAGAAATTTCTTTTGTCCCTTATCATCGAGCCCATAATAATTTACTCTTGAAGATCCATCGGCATACACATCCAAAATGGCGTAGCCCATTTCTCCGGACGAAAATTTACTTCCGTTCAGCAATCTCGTTGTTCCCGAATTTGCTCCGGATCCACTAACAATTTGTGGCGTGTTTTCTTCAACAATATACTGTAGGGAATGTTCATGACCTGAGGCAAATATCACCTTATCAGAGTACTGAGCTAAAGTAACTATTCTATTTTTCAGGGAATTGTAGCGTTTATTCTGCAAATCTGTGGTAGATGCCCCTGTTGTTTTTCGCAATAAGTTTACCAGGGAACCTAAAACCGGAAAAGGGAATTTTCGCCCCATCGGATTTAAATTTTCCTTAAACGAGAATTGTCCACCGTGAGACCCATAGGTAAACATGGGGTGATGCATGGCCAGGATAGTGGTTTTTCCGCTGTTTTTTTTAATAAGACTTTCTATTTCCTCAAAAAATGCTTCCCTATCCCGAATTTCACAATCATCGTTAATGGTCGGGTGCTTATCCCAATTAACCAAATACCATTCTGTATCTATGGCAATAACAACAATATCATCGTTGATATTGATTTTCTTAATAGGACATCCATTTTCGGGAAAAAATACTTCTTCGCTTTCTAGCTTTTCCTGGATATACAATTGTTGCCGTTCCAATCCTTTTAATCCATTGCTGTACCAATCGTGATTTCCTGGAATAAAAATAGGCTGCCCCTTGTAATGGGCAAGGGCTCCCAATTGAGCATCTAGGTTATTGGCTGCCTCTGAATAGGCTTGGGGAGCCTCTTTCGGATCTGGCATTCCGGCCGGATAAATATTGTCTCCCAAAAAAATGGTCGTACTGTTTTCTGGAGCGGACTCTAATTCTACTTTCAACAATTTTAGGACCGCATTAGGTTCCCCCATAGCAGATCTTCCGGCATCCCCGATAAGAAAAAAACGATGCAACAATTCCTTGTCCTCCTGCATCTCCGATAGTTGTTCATTAGGCCCATATTTAGAGGTATAGGTTGCACAACCGGCTAACAGAAAAAAAAGAATTAGAAGGATGGAATGATTTTTCATACTTACCATTTTAGAAAAAAAAATTTGTACATTGTACGACATATAATTTTTTAAACATGTCGGATATTCTTCATAAAACCGAAAACTTTGTCATCGATTTATTGATTAAAAAGCTGAATCCCAAATATGTATACCATAATTTATGGCATACAGAACAAGTGGTTAAAAGTACTAAAGAATTATTAAGTTTTTATGATTTAGGGGAAGAAGAAAACGAGTCGATAACATTGGCTGCATGGCTTCACGACACGGGTTATACAGAAGGAAGCGAAAATCACGAGGAGAGAAGTTGTAAAATTGCCAGGGACTTTCTGGAGGAGCAAGCCTATCCAACAGCCTCGATCGATAAAGTATGTAGTTACATCCTTGCTACAAAAAGACATTACCAACCACAAAATCTTCCTGAAAAAATTATGCGCGATGCCGATTGCGCTCATTTTTCAAAGCCTAATTTCCAGGAAATATCGGAGTTATTGCGCAAAGAACTGATCGCTATTGAAGATAGGGAAATAACCCCTAAAAAATGGCGGGAACAAAATATAAAAATGTTGGCATTGGAACATGAGTACAATACGGACTATGCCATTGAAAATTGGAAAGGTGAAAAGGATAAAAATTTACAAAAATTAAAGAAGGATAAAAAGACCGAAAAAAATATAGCCAAAAAAGAACGGTTAAAGGCCAAATACAAAAGCGATGGTCCGGACAGGGGCATACAAACCTTGTATAGGGTAACCCTAAGAAACCACATTACCTTAAGTAATATCGCCGATACCAAGGCCAACATCTTGTTATCTGTCAATGCTATTATTATCTCCTTGGTCCTTGCTAATCTAATTCCCAAACTAGACAATCCCCACAATTATTATTTGGTGTACCCTACGGCCATATTTGTGACCTTTAGCGTTATTTCTATGGTATTGGCCATTGTTGCTACACGCCCCAACGTTACCCAAGGAAAGTTTACCAAAGAAGATGTAGAGCAGCGAAAGGTAAATTTATTGTTTTTTGGCAATTTTCATAAAATGAGCCTGCCCGATTTTGAATGGGCCATCAACGAATTGGTCAAGGATAAGGAATATATTTACTCGTCCCTTACGAAAGACTTATATTTCTTGGGATTAGTGCTCGACAGGAAATATAAAATTCTACGCCTGACCTATTTGATCTTTATGATAGGCATGATTTTATCTGTGATTGCCTTTGGCATTTCCTTTAAATATTTTGGCTCTTTGCGAGTTTGATAAAAACGTATCGATAGGGCAAAAAATGCAAACAAATTTTAGACTTCCATAAGGTCGGCATAATCATAGGTTTTTGAGATATTGCCTTTTTTTCTATATAAAATTTCTACTCTGATTGCTTTTAATCCAGAAACACCTTGGAGGCCTTCTAATTCTAGGAGTTCTATTTGATCGCCAAAGTATCCCTTAGATTTTAAAAATTTTATATATCGAAGGTATTCTACTTCCTCTTGCTTTTGTGAGTACACAATAGCTAGTTTGCCCGGAACCGTCAATCGTTCATTGGTGCCTTTCACAAAAGACTTGTCTATACGTTTTTTTATCACTTCATAACGGGCATTATAGGTACCATCAACATCAAAGCGTTTTTCGTCCATTCTAAACCGTATCGACAAGGAAGTATTATAAACCAATAAAAGAGATGCAACATCTAATTGTACCGGAAGTTTTGGTTTTAATTGATAAAAGGTATTTTCCATTTCGCACATCACCTGTAATTGCCATAACCTTAGATTATTTAAATGCATGGTATGGTATTCCCTATCGGTCACCATAGAATCTCCAATAAACAAGTTATGTTCTATACCATCGGTCTTGTATCTTTCAAAATAATGCGGAAACATACGCTGTGCCTGCTCTTGATGCTTGTCTATGACTTGGGCCAACCTTTTATTGATCTGTGAAACACTTTCGTCATAGTTTCGTCTATGGTCATAATAGGTAGCAGTACTTGGATCTATATTGGTCCTATACCGCACTATCAACTGTTCTAGAGCGGGGGATGCATCCTCCAAATGCTCTAAAACCGGGTGTATTTCCGTACTGATAAAATCATAAATTGTTTGTTCGCTACTGGTATATAGCGACTCCTTTATCTCTTCTAAATAATTGCTTATCTGAAATATAAGCTCTTCATAAACCGGCAGTTTATTTAAAACCCAAGCAGCGGACAATACCTTGTGTATTTCTGATAACTGAATCGTTAAATCGCGTTGAATGGCAAGGTTCCTAGATTCGGAAGAGTCCTTAATATCTATTTGTCCGTATAAGGGGTGTACCTCTTTAAAGACTATTTCCTTAAAGGATGGATTATTCCCCAAGGATTCTTCTTTTATGAAACGTTTTGCCTCGTCGTGAAACTTCCATCGAACCGCGGGATGAACCGACGTACATTCGTTCTGTATCACGGCATCAATGAGGTTTTCTTCCTCCTCCACATCTCGTAAGACCGCAGAAACGATATATTGCATTACGTCTTGCAGTTTCTCTGCATTAACGCTGTTAAGCGCATTTTTTTGTCCAGAAACAAGCTCCAACACCCCTAGGAGCGCGCCGTCTTTTGTAATAGGTGCAAAGATGGCCGACTTAATGTTTTGTTCGTACAAACTACTATAGGGCGCCTGTCCCCCGGTAATATCATTGTACTTGTCTACGTCTGAAATTATAAAATTGGAGTTTTTATAGAGCAGTTTCTTGTAAGAAGACATGCAGAGCGCCTCATTGCAGGTCTCTATATCTTTTCCGTTCAACAGAAAACTTTTCACTCCCTTGATATAGCTTTTTTCAAATTGATTTTCCGATGGATTGTACACCACAAACCCAATCTGAATATCTGGTAGACCGAAAAGAGATTTAAAGGTATCCTCTATTTCTTCGATAAAATTAGCTTCCCCTGTTTTAGTGTTGACAATTAGTTTGGATTTAATTTCGGATATAGAATGTTCCGCGGTAACATCGAACATATTAGAGATTATAAACCCTTTACATTTAAAACTATTAGGTGGTATCTTTTGTTTCCAAAGCGATACATCGTCTATGTTCTCCAAGAGCTCATCCACATCCTCTTCGGATATTTTCAAGGGTTTCCCATTGGGGGTGATTTCTATAAAATCGGCATTGTACAAAATACGGTAATGCCTCATGATGCCATTGGCATCGGGAATATCATAAAAAAACGGTCTTCTAAAGTCTAACTTAAACCCGTAATAAACATTTAGGATGACCACACAAGACATAATATAGCTCACCTCTTCCCCTTGGTTCCTAATAACGGGAACAAAGTTAGGTCCTGCATTCTCGAGTATTTTTTTAAAACGCTGACTGCGATTAAAGATAATATTGCTATACGGTAGGGAGGCCGTTTTTATTTCGTTCTCCCCCAATAGATCGCTAAAAATATCTTGTAGTATAAGGCTTATGAGGTCCTTGTGCTTATCTAGCAAGGATACATCGGAAAACCCCTCCCGTAGTTCCGGAAATGGTTCTTGGGCTTTCAGAATGTGCTTGGCCTTGGTGGCTATAAATTCTACGTCACTTTTGGCCATTTCATCATAGCGCTCTAACAATTTATTAAAGCTTATATGATACTCTAGTGGTAAAATTTTATCCATATTTATATTCTTGGAAGTATTAGTCCCTTATGCAGGTGTAAAATTACAAAAAGAAACCTAAAACTTAGAGGTAAGAAGCGCTCTATAATCAACTGATTTTTAGGATATTTATACCAAACATCTACTATGACATCGTACACCCGACTTTCTAGAGCTTACCTAAACGCTAAGGTTGTGCCCTTTGATGACACCTCTAAGATCGTACTTTTCAGTGATTGTCATAGAGGAGACAATAGCTTTTCGGACGAATTTGCCAATAATAGGAATATATATTTCCATGCCTTAAAACATTATTTTAATGAAGGCTTCACCTACTGTGAATTGGGAGACGGCGACGAGCTTTGGGAAAATATCAATTTTGAGACCATTTTTAAGGCCCATAAAAATGTGTACATGCTTTTAAGGAAGTACTATATACATCAGCGGCTTCAGCTTATTTGGGGCAACCACGATATGGTGTACAAAGACCCTTCCTATGTTAAACAACATCTTTCTTCTTATTTTGAGCCAATTGAAAATTGCCAGAAGGACCTTTTCCCTGGAATAAAGTACCACGAGGCTATTGTTTTAAAACATAGCACCACCGAACAAGAATTGTTTTTGACCCATGGTCACCAGGCAGATTGGTGGAATTATACCCTATGGCGCTGGGGCCGTTTTTTTGTTCGGGTGCTTTGGAAGCCCTTACAACTTTGGGGTATTGCCGATCCTACGAGTCCGGCCAAAAACTATAAGGAACTCATAAAGATTGAAAGACGAATAAAAGAGTGGATCGTAGCCGAAAATGACCGCATCACCATTGCAGGGCATACCCATAGACCACGTTTTCCAGCACCTGGGGCCATACCTTTTTTTAATACCGGGAGTTGCGTACACCCTCGCAGCATAACGGGTCTAGAAATACAAGAAGGCACCATTTCCCTTATTAAATGGGAAATAGCCACCAAGGAAGATGGCACCCTACAAATTGTACGAGTGCTCTTAGAAGGTCCAAAAAGTTTAAGCGAATACGCCAAAAATAAGTTTAAATCTTAAGGAAATTCTTTTAGACAACCATTGCAGGGCCGGAACCATCAGTGTACTCGAGTTTTTTTGCGTTAGGGAGCGCGGCGGCATCCCCGCAGCAAGGCAAGGGATATAGCCAAGAGCCCGACCGACGAAGGAGGGAACGCCCAAAGCATTCACCAATTTATTGTTTGTAGCCAATAAAAAATCCTTAGAGAACAATTCTACGTCCTAAACATTTTGACCAAACCTCATAGCCTACGAAGCTTGTCTTATTGCAGCCTAAAGGTTATGGGAATGGTATACGGCACCTTTACCGGCCTTCCCCTTTGGCGTCCGGGACTCATCTGTGGCAAGAGTGAAATAATCCTATCGGCCTCTTTCTCCAATAATTTATTAGGGCCTCTAGTCCTTAAGTTTCCAATATTTCCCTTATCATCTATGATAAATTGCACGTACACCTTCCCCTGAATCCCCATTTCTACGGCCACTTCTGGATAGGAGAAATTCTTTTGAACGTGTTCTTGGATTTTTTTCTGGAAACATTCTTTTTGCTCCTCATTGCTTTTGCCCTTACAGCCCGGAAAAACGGGTACATCTTCAATAACGGCAAAGGGTACTTCTGGCACTTCCTCCTCCTCTTCTACCAAGATAATTTCCTCGGCTTTTAAGGGGGGCTTTTCCACGACGGTTTCCTGACTTACTTCGGTACTTTTAATAATGGTTTCTTCTATTTCGGCTATATCCTCTACCACTTCAATAATGGCCGGAGCAGCGGGAGGTGGTGGTGGAGGGGGCGTATTCAGTGCCTCGGTCACCGGAGCTTCTTCCGCCAAATAATCTGCCACCGCTATGGTTTGTATATAGGTCTTTTCTTTGGGATAACTTTTATATTCCAAGGCTCTCCAGACCAAAAGCAATACAACGGCAAGTCCGATCACAAAAAAAAGACCACTTTTTTTGTTTAAATCTACTTTTGGATTTTTTTTAATTTCCATGACATTGCATTTTACCTATGAATTTATTAGGTATCAACATCATTTCATATGATTTAAATCAGTACAAAAAGTAGTTTTCTTTAACAAACAAGACAACCACCAACCCAATATGAATCGACACCTAGGAAGCGCCAACCCTAAAAATAAGCTGGTAGGTTACTGCCGTATTATTGGTTGCTTATGACCCCGTCTCCCTTTATTTTCAGGGTTCTTATTTTTTCTTTTTAGTATTCTTTTTGGGCTCCGAAGTTTTGTCTTTTTTGTTTTTAGGCACCATTTCTTCGGGAAATGGAAAAAGGATGGTAGAATTCTTTTCTGCCGCTATATTGGATAAGGTTTGATACAATCTTAATTTAATGGCAGAGGGCGATTGGTCTATCAGTTTCCCCGCTTCCAGTAATTTTTGGGCTGCCTGCTCCTCGGCCAGTGCCAAGATAATCCTTGCCCTTCTAGATCGTTCCGCTTCGGCCTGATTGGCCATCATCCGCCTCATGTTTTCGGGCAATTGGATATCTTTAATTTTAACGTCTATGATTTCTATCCCCCATACCTCGGTTTCCTGCTCTACTATAGCCTTGATATTTTTGCCCATTTCTTCTCGTTTAGACAAAATAGTATCGAGTTCTACCTTCCCACAAACATCCCTAAGAGCCGCTTGTGACAATTGCGTTATGGCAAACCTATATTCTTCTACTTCCAAAACTGCCTTTTCCGGATCGTTGATTTTAAAAAATACCACCCCATCAATACTACAGGGCACATTGTCTTCGGTCATCACTTCCTGAGAGACAATATTAATAGTGATCACTCGAATATCGACCACCTGTATGGTCTCTACTATGGGAATAATCCATTTGAACCCAGGCCCTAGGGTGCTTACATATTTCCCGAACCGGAATTTCAAAGCCCTTTTGTATTCGAAAATAATACGTATCCCGGCCAATAAAAACAAAAAAATAATGATGCCAAATAACATTGGAGGTGCCATAAATGTGGTTTTAAAGTATGGGAGCCAACGAGCTCCAAAAATCAAATGATAAAGCCTTTTAAGATCGACTTTTAATTACTTCCCAATGAAAGTGAATTGGGACTTTGACAACAAAAAATGAAGGAAAGGTATCTTTCATTTTTCGGTATACGGCGCTATTAAAGTTACGAAAATTCTAGCATGCACAAAAACATCATTTCCCTAATAAACTTGGATAAACCGCAACCTTATTCCTACGAACTACCATCCCGGTACTATTATGATAAAACCTCAGCAGAATTTATTAACTTTTATAGCCTAAGATATAGACGATGAAAAGCTGGTTTCCTCTTTTTGAGCACATTGTTGCTTTTCAATGTCGAGGGCACTTCCCAAGACCTGGGAGGTGGCCATGAACAATGGGAGTATATTTTAGAGGATACCGGCGATGTGTTATAGGTTGTCCCCCCTGTTTCGGCCAGACTAAGATGCCCTTTTTATGTACTGCGCTATTTTATTTTTAGTTACCGTTCTGTATAATTTGTTTTTAACAACAATTTAGTTTACCTATGGCAGGGTATTTGATATTTTTGTTATTCCTAGCTATATTTAACAGGTTATATGAGAGTTGTCTATTTGTTTGTTATTCTATGTTTGGTATCCTTCTCGGGATTGGCCCAAACCGACTTACCCACTACCCAACCCCTTAAAATTGAAGGAGACCGCGGTGTCAAAGAAAACCCTAATCAAGGTACGGCCTTAAAACTGCCGGCCATCATAGATTTAAAGCCTACTACCAACCTCAGGGATTCGTTAACTGCACGACAAATTAATATGCTTCCGACCCGGAATTTGGTTCAGGCAGGACACGATTTAAAGCTAGACCCCAAAATCCGTGAAAAAGAAAAAGAAGGCTCTAAAACTTTTTTTGGCGATATGTATTTGGGCGACATCAAGAGCAACGGAAAATTTGTTGGGATCCTTTGTCGTGACCATGAATATGTAGATGGAGACCGCGTAAGAATATTGCTAAACGATGTGGTCGTAGAACCTAATATATTTCTAACAGCTGCTTTTAAAGGCTTAAACCTAGACCTAAAAAAGGGATTTAACCGCATCGATTTTGAGGCATTGAACCAAGGAACATCGGGACCCAATACGGCCCAGGTAGATGTGTATGACGACCAAGGAAAATTAATCCATTCCAATATGTGGAATTTATCAACCGGCTCTAAGGCTACCATTATTGTCATAAAAGAATAATCACAAAAAACGCTTTAAAAGTCACCCTACTACTAGGACAGCATCCCTGTGCATTTTTTATAGCTTTTCGCCGGGGTGATAGATTTTATCGGCCCTTTTTAAGACATCCTTCTTGTAAAAAGCAACTTCTTTAAATTCCATATCGGCATAGGCCTGTGCCTGATCATCAAAATGTTTCGAGCTCGGATGACCGCTTTGCCCCCCTGCCAGAATACTTTTGGCCTTTACTTTTTTTCCAAATTCTACCACGGCCACAAAACTATTGCCGCGGGTACCATATAATTTTTTGGTGTTGTTGTGGTACCTGGCCCCGTAGGCGGCCAAGGCGCCCCAGCGCCCCGAAGCAAACCCAATGGCTATACTGGGCTTGTCATCGTCAAAAGCCTGCCTTATAGCCCCATCTAGCCGTTGGTATCGATTTACATCGCCCCATGGAATGCGCCAAGTCCCAAAATCCTCCTCTAATTGAGATATTACTTCTGAAAATAATTGCAAACGCTCCTCGTATGGTGAAGAGGTGCCAAAATAGTTCATGCCCTCCATATCGCTCATAGTGTCTGGGATGACTCCCTTTTTTCCCACAAGGGTACCATAATAATGTGCCAAGGTCATGCCTACAGATGTTTTGGAGGTCCTTAAATTCCAATTTCTTAACATCCTTATAGGTTCACCCAAATGGGCAGTGTTTTTATCCGAAGCATCAAAAGCTTGGACTAGGCCCGAAATTAATTTTTCAAATGCTGGTAAATACGGATCGTGGGCCAAGGTAATGAGCCTATCTATGGTAAACCCTTTTTTATCGGTCAATAGGCTTATGGCGTGTATCCCTCTAAAATTCTCCTGGTCCTTGGACATATAATAGGGATAATCTTCCTTCTTGGGACTGAATTCCAGGGCCGCCGTAAAGGGCGTAGAGTTACAATTCTGTATCCATCCGTTTTTCGGATTCAACAACCCTATATTCTCTGCAACTGTATGTAGGCCCTGCCAATCTGTTTTGGGATTGCTGCCATCTACCGGCAAGGCATAATTAAACTGCACATCGCGTTTAGGAATAAAGTTTCCATGAAAATAGGCTATATTCCCTTCCGCATCGGCATAAACGGTGTTATTGGAAGAATTGGTGCGCATATCCATCATTTCTCGAAACCCTTTATACCCAGTTTGCTTGGTCCGTATATAGGATTGCTGCAAGGCTTTTATCGGGTCCCACATCATGGCTGTAGCCACCAATTTATTATTGGCCATATGGGTAATGGGGCCATGATGGGTATGGTAGGCCGGAAATACACGTGTTTTTAATTGGTCTCCTTCCTTATAATTTACACGTATTTCGGAAGTCTTTACCGCACGCAATTCTTCCCCATAAACATACATAGGCCTCCCCTCTTTTTCTATCACCGTTTCCATAAACTCGTCCATCACATCGGTATAGGTAGAGGTGTGCATCCAGCCTGTTTTTTCATTAAACCCTTGATATATAAAAAACTGTCCCCAAGTTACCGCTCCATAGGCGTTTAAGCCTTCTTCGCTAACGGCGTGCACCTCTCCCCTAAAAAAGAAGGAGGTGTGGGGATTGATCAATAGTAGTGGGTTCCCGGATCTTGTCAAATGGCCTGCAATGGCAATTCCGTTAGATCCTTGTGGCTCCTCTTGTGCTTTTTCCTTGTTTAGCTCATAGGCCTCAGCCGCGGGGATCGCTTGGTTGCTTTCGTAAAAAGCACGGATCTTTTTGGTAGAAACCCGTTCTATATCACCCCCTATAGAGCCCTCACTGAAATACATGGGCATCCAAGGTTCAAAACGGGTCAACAGTTTTGGTTTTACTTCCGGGTGGGTATATAGGTAATAATTAATGCCATCGGCAAAGGCATCGCAAAGGGATTTCAACCAAGCCGGACTGTTTTCATAATTTTCCATAGCCTGCTTTTGGGTCATGAACAACTTAGCCCTTAAGTCGCTATATATCGCCGCTTCCCCTTCTATCTCCGCCAAACGCCCTATAGCCCAAATATAGTTCTGTTCTACCCTATTAAAATCGTCCTCGCATTGGGCATATAGCAATCCAAAAACGGTATCGGCATCGGTCTTCCCATAAATATGGGGCACCCCGTAATCGTCCCGAATGATGGTAACGTCCTTCGCTTGGGCCTTCCAGCCTTCAATTTCCGTAAGTTGGTCCTCGGTTGTAAAAGAACACAGTCCGATTAAAAGGAATAGCCATAAAAATCTCATAGTAGGAAGGATTTAAGGGTTTACGCTAAAATAAGTGAAAAAACTAGGTGTGGTACAGGAAACCCAAGGATTTCCTTTTTTTAAGGTACCTTGCAGACTATTCATAACAAGTCTTTTCCTATAAAATTATAGCATGGAAACCGTCTTCTTATTTTTTATTTTTATCACTTTAAAAAAATCATTGAACACCATATATGTCTACTAAAAAAGTAAATATCCTAACGGCCTTTAAAACTATTATATGGCCCAGAAGAAACCTTGTTTTCCTAGGTCTTCTATTAATAGTCATCAGTAAGGCGGCGAGTTTTGTTGCCCCTTTATCCATAAAATACCTAATGGACGATGTGATCCCCAACAAGGACCTGAGCCTTTTAAAATGGTTGGTATTGGGCGTTGGAGCGGCCATTTTGGTACAGGCAGTCACTTCCTTTTTATTGACAAAAATCCTCAGTGTACAGGCGCAGTTTTTAATCTCCGAATTAAGGGCGCAGGTACAGAAAAAAATATTGACCCTTCCCATTCGTTTTTTCGACAACACCAAATCCGGGGCCTTAGTTTCCCGAATCATGACCGATGTAGAAGGTGTTAGAAACCTAATCGGTACCGGTTTGGTGCAATTGGTAGGTGGCTCTATAACAGCCGTGGTCTCTTTAATACTATTACTGCAGATAAGTCCGTCCATGACCTTGTTTACCTTGGCCCCATTGGCCATTTTTGCCCTGATAGCCTTAAAGGCCTTTAAGAAAATCAGGCCCATTTTTAGAAATAGGGGAAAAATAAATGCAGAAGTCACCGGTAGGTTAACGGAAACCTTGGGAGGTATTCGGGTCATTAAAGGGTTTAATGCCGAACCCCAAGAACATAAGGTTTTTGAAGATGGCGTGGAACGACTTTTTCAAAATGTAAAAAAGAGTCTTACCGCCACAGCTTTTATGACCAGTTCCTCTACCTTTCTATTGGGCGTCGCTACCACCGGGATAATGGGTATCGGTGGCTATAAGATAATGGTCGATGAAATTACTATTGGCGAATTCCTGACCTTTACTTTTTTATTGGGATTAATGGTCGCCCCTATTGTTCAGATGAGCAATATTGGCAGTCAGCTTACCGAAGCCCTTGCCGGTTTAGATCGTACCGAAGAATTAATGAACATGACCGGAGAGGCCAATGAGGAGGAAAGAACCGTTGTTTTAAAGGATATAGCGGGTAATATTGCTTTTAACAATGTTTCCTTTGCCTATGAAGAAGATAAGGAGGTGCTTCACAATATCAGTTTTGAAGTCGAATCTGGAAAAGTGGTAGCCTTGGTAGGCAGCTCCGGATCTGGAAAATCTACCATTGCCGGATTGGCCGCTACCTTCATCAACCCACAGTCTGGAACGATCACCATAGACAATCACAATATTGCCGAGGTAAACCTCAATAGTTACCGCCAGCATTTAGGGGTGGTCCTACAGGACGAGTTTTTATTTGAAGGCACTATCCGGGAAAACATCCTATTCCCACGGCCCAATGCTTCGGAAGAAGAGGTTCAGAAGGCGGTTAAGGCGGCCTATGTAGACGAATTTACCGAAAGGTTTGAGGAGGGTCTGGATACCCTCATAGGAGAACGTGGGGTTAAACTTTCGGGCGGACAAAGACAGCGGATTGCGATTGCCAGAGCGGTATTGGCCAACCCTAAGATTTTGATCCTCGATGAGGCTACCTCCAATCTGGACACGGAAAGCGAGGCTTTGATACAGAAGAGTTTGGCTGCCCTGACCAAGGGAAGAACCACTTTTGTTATTGCCCACCGATTGAGCACCATTAGAAATGCCGATCAGATTTTGGTGATAGAAAATGGCCGTATTGCAGAACAAGGTACCCACGATGAATTAATAGCAAAAGAAGGCAGGTATTACAACCTATTTACTTATCAGGCCCGAATTTAATGCCCGGTAATTTTTAATAACCATTGGGGCGTTCCCTCCTTCGTCGGTCGGGCTCTTGGCTATATCCCTTGCCTTGCTGCGGGGATGCCGCCGCCATCCCTAACGCATTATTAGGCACAAAGGATTCCTGCTGCCTGGATGGAATATTTCAATGGATAAAAACAAAAAGACCTGTGCAGATAGTATCCGTACAGGTCTTTTTGGTATTTCTATATAGTAGAAGGAGTCTCGACTTAGCTCTCTGGAGCCAATTCTACTTCTAAGCCCTCTAAATCTTCCGTCATATGAATTTGACATCCTAGACGGCTATTATCCTTAACGTTAAAAGCTTCGGCCAACATGGCGTCTTCATCGTCGGACATTGGGGGCAATTCGTGATCCGAAGCAACATAACACTGGCATGAAGCACACATGGCCATTCCGCCACAAATACCAATTGTACCTTCTGGTGCCAACTCGTAGGAGCGTACTATTTCCATCAGGTTCATATTCATATCAGTTGGTGCATCTACCTCATGAACAATTCCTTCCCTGTCTGTAATTTTTATCTTTATATCTGACATTTGTTATAGAATATTTTCTAGTTGCTGTTATTCAGCATCAAATTTAATGGGTTTTAGCGTAGCCCACACAGATTTATACGCTCTTTTCACAACTTAGAAAAATTTGTGATTTTAATCTATTGCCTTTACAACGGCCTTAGGAGCTTCTTTTTTACTGCCATCGAAGCCCGATATACCCCCAACGGTAGTATATTTCATTACATATTTCTTTTCTGGATATATGCGTTGATAGGCACTCTGGCACATTAAAGTAGCCTCGTGAAAACCACAAAGAATAAGTTTTAATTTTCCAGGATAGGTATTCACATCCCCAATAGCATAGATTCCCGGAATATTGGTCTGGTAATCGAACGTATCGACTTTAATAGCGTTTTTCTCAATTTCCAATCCCCAATCCCCTATAGGGCCTAATTTTGGTGACAGCCCAAACAAAGGAATAAAATGGTCTACTTCCTTAATAATTTCTTCGGCATTATCCCCAGATTTCTGAATGACAACACCCTCCAGTTTTTCGGCACCTAAGACGCTTACCACTTCGGCTGGAGTTACTAATTTTATTTTTCCTAGGTTCTTTAAATTCTGAACTTTCTCCACAGAATCCAAGGCACCTCTAAATTCGTTTCTTCGGTGTACCAAGGTTACTTCAGACGCTATATCGGCCAAGAAAATACTCCAATCCAGGGCAGAGTCCCCTCCTCCTGCGATCAGTACTTTTTTATCGCGGTACATTTCTGGATCTTTAATAAAATACTCAATCCCCTTGTCTTCAAAGGCCTTAATATTATCGATCAATGGCTTTCTAGGCTCAAAACTACCAAGTCCACCGGCTATAGCCACTACAGGGGCATGGTGTTTTGTCCCTTTGTTCGTAGTCACAATAAAGGTACCATCGTCGAGTTTTTCTATGGTATTAGCACGTTCCCCCAAGGTAAATCCGGGCTGAAAAGGCTTTATTTGTTCCATTAGGTTATTGACCAAATCACCTGCGAGTACTTCCGGAAACCCGGGAATATCATAGATAGGTTTTTTGGGATAAATTTCGGAACACTGTCCTCCCGCTTGCGGCAATGCATCGATAAGATGACATTTTAACTGCAACAAACCGGCTTCAAAAACGGTAAAAAGTCCTGTTGGACCCGCGCCTATAATAAGTATATCTGTTTTAATCATGGAAAAGTTTGCTTAAAAAAGAGGCTAAACTAACATGGAATCAACCTCTTTTTTATGATTTTCATCAGGTTTTTTAGCTAACATTTATCACCTCTTGAATTTGAGGGGCATATTTTTTAATGGTCATCTCGACGCCACTTTTTAAGGTCATCTGATTCACACTACAACCTACGCAGGCCCCTTCCAATTTCACCTTTACCGAGGTTTCATTATCGATAGAAATCAGGGAAATGTCTCCGCCGTCACTTTGCAAAAAAGGCCTAATTTCTTCCAAAGCCTTTTCTATATTATTTCTAAGTTCAACTGCTGTCATAATTACTTCTTTTTTACGGCCGAACAACCCGCCATGGTGGTTATTTTTATAGCCTCGGTTGGGGGTAAATGTTCATTTCTCCCCACTACTTCCTGAACCACTTTTTTAGTGATTTCTTCAAAGGAGTTTTCTATTGCGGTGGCGGTCTGTAGTGCCGCAGGACGACCTACATCTCCAGCTTCGCGAATACTTTGTACCAATGGAATTTCTCCCAAAAACGGCACCTTTAAATCTTCGGCCAAATGTTTAGCACCTTCCTTGCCGAAAATGTAGTATTTATTGTTAGGCAACTCTTCTGGAGTAAAATACGCCATATTTTCTATGATTCCTAAAACAGGAACATTGATGGAATCTTGTTGGAACATAGCAACTCCTTTACGGGCATCGGCCAAAGCTACCTCTTGCGGGGTACTTACAACCACCGCACCGGTAATAGGAAGGGATTGCATAATACTCAAATGAATATCACCTGTTCCCGGAGGCAAGTCTAACAACATAAAGTCTAGCTCTCCCCAATGGGCATCAAAGATCATTTGGTTAAGAGCCTTGGCAGCCATAGGACCTCTCCATATTACGGCCTGTCCTGGCTGTGTAAAGAATCCGATCGACAAAATCTTAACCCCGTAGTTCTCAACAGGTTTCATTTTAGACTTTCCGTCTATGTTCACTGCCAATGGTTTTTCTTGGGCCACATCGAACATAATAGGCATGGAAGGACCATAAATATCGGCATCTAACAAGCCTACTTTAAAGCCCATTTTTGCCAAGGACACCGCCAAATTAGCAGTTACGGTAGATTTCCCTACTCCTCCTTTTCCGGAGGCTACCGCAATAATATTTTTTATGCCTGGTACCGGTTTTCCTTTAATCTCGTTCACCTTTGGCTTTGCGGCCGGGGCATCAACTTTTACGTTCACGGTAATTTTTGCCTTCTCGTACACTTCGGCATGGATTACCTTTAAAATTTCTACTTCGGTTTTCTTTCTAGCCTGTAAACTAGGGTTATTGATGGTAATATCTACCACTACCTCATCCCCAAAAACTACAACATTTTTTACAGCGCCACTTTCTACCATATTTTGTCCCTCTCCAGGAACAGTAATGTTTTCTAAAGCTTTAAGTATTTCTTTCTTGTCTAATTTCATCCTAAACCGTTCTTATTCAGCTTTTATTAAAACTGATTCTAAATTACAAAGATAAGGCTTAGGAACGAGATTAAGAAAGGTTGGGATTGAAAACGAACATGGCAGATTAAAGTTCCTTTATGCCGGTTCATTGGAAGCATATAGCGCTACATTACAACCTACAAAGCCACTGAGCAGACCCCCCATTATCTCCCTAAAAGCTAATAAACTTGGGCAATGGCACTTTATAAAGAATATCTTTAAAAACTTACTCTAGGTGTTGGTCCAAGGCTTTGGCAGGATCCCAAAAATACTTCTCAAAATCTATTATTTGATCTTCCTTCACTATGATCCCTTCGTTTTCTAGCAGTTGCTGCATAAGATTGGTGCCGGGAAAATGATGTTTTCCGGTTAACAAGCCCAGGCGATTAACGACCCTATGGGCAGGAATATCGGGCATGCTGTGGGCGTTGTTCATAGCCCACCCTACCATTCGGGCACTTCTGGCAGCCCCCAAATATTTTGCGATGGCCCCATAAGAGGTCACCCTACCGTATGGAATTTGCCGTACCACTTGGTAGACTTTTTGAAAAAAATGTTGGTTTTCGGCCTTCATCAAGTATAAAAAATCCGGATCAAGGTAATGATCAGCAGCACTAACATAAGCGCACTGATGATATAATTGGAGTTTTTGGAAAACTTGCTGCTTTTGGTTTCCAGTTTATTAAAATAAACCGTGTACAAATACAGTACGGCAAAGGTCCCACATCCTGCCGCCAATACAAAGGTGGCAATATCCCTGAACTGAAATTTTATCCAGCCCGAGGCATTCCACATGGCATTGAGGCCACTGTAATAGGGTATGGTAAGCAGGTTCACTGCAGCCAATAAGACCCCTTTAAAAAAACTGTTTTTTTTACTGACCTTTTTAGGTTTTTGGAGTCCCTTCGTTTTTTTCTTGGCCTTTACAAAAAAGTAAATGGCAAAAAAACCAAAAACGACGAGGGCTATCTTTAACAACAGATCTATAACATGAGGATTGTTATACAAGTACTTGGATATTAATACGGCAATATAGGCCTGAACAACGATGGTACTGGATACGCCAAGGCTATATATTATTCCGTTTACCTTACCCTTTTCTACACTAATTTTCGCGGCATTCATGTTTAACAATCCCGGGGGAACAGTTGCCATAAAAGCTGCAGAAAAAGTAGCAAAGAAAAGGGTAATTAAATGCTCCATACTTTATGAAACTCGGAATTTAATATAGGTAATAGGCTTCCCTTTTTCCAGGTACTGTTTTTCATAAAAGGTTTGTATTCCCAATACTTCTTTAGGACTTCCTTCGTTTTTATACACATCGTGATTGGCATAAATAACCTCCAAGCCCTTGCCATGCAATAGCCCTAGGGTATAGCCGTGCATAAATTCGCTATCGGTTTTTAAATTTACCACACCGTCTTGCTTCAAGATCAATTTGTATTTTTCCAAAAAGCTCTCGTTCGTCAATCGGTGTTTGGTACGTTTGTATTTTATTTGAGGATCTGGAAAGGTTATCCAGATTTCGGACACTTCATTTTCGGCAAACAACTCGTCTATCAACTCAATTTGCGTCCTTAAAAAAGCGACATTATCAATACTATCTTCGATAGCACTTTTTGCCCCTCTCCAAAAACGGGCGCCTTTAATATCTACTCCGATGTAGTTTTTGCTCTTGTCCCACTTGGCCAAACCAACGGTATATTCGCCTTTACCACATCCTAATTCTAATACAATGGGGTTGTCATTACCGAAATATTCGCTCCATTTTCCTTTTATAGAAAATTTACCCTCGGCAATCTCTTCCCTTGTTGGCTGAATTACATTTTTAAAGGTTTCGTTCTCCCTAAACCTTTTAAGTTTATTTTTACTTCCCACGGGTAAGTTAATTTTATGAATCTGCAAAGCTAAGGAAATCTTAGGTGGTTTTTTATTTAGTTCCTATACTCTTGTCGCATATTCGCTTAGAATCTTAATTGTCCTATTAAAATTGGTCGCAATAACCCCTTATCTTCCCTAGTCCCTAGCACAAAATAGATGGAGCTATTTTAAAAAAAAACATGTTGAAGTAATCAGAAAAACCGTTTTTAATCCACCCCAAAAACTTAAGTCATGCCCTCTGGACAGCTCTAGGAAGAAACAAGGGTGAATGTATGGAATGTTGTTAGCTAAGACTTACTATCGGGAACTCTTTCTAGGGTGAACGAAAATTCGGAACCTATACCCTCTACACTCTCGACATAGATTTTTTCGCCATGGCCTTCTATAATATGTTTCACTATAGAGAGTCCCAATCCAGAGCCACCTTCGGTTCTACTGCCGCTTTTATCAACTCTGTAAAAGCGCTCGAATATTCTTGACAAGTTCGCTTTAGAAATCCCTTCCCCATTATCGGTTACCCTGACGATGACTTTATTTTTAATAAGGTTCTCAACGCCAACTTCCGTGGTGCCATTTTTATGGCCGTATTTTATTGAATTCACTAGGAGATTGGTGACTACTTGCTGAATTTTATCCTTGTCTCCCCGTACCATAATGGGCATTTCGTAGTCCATATCGAAGGACAAAGAAATGTCCTTTTTGGCCGCTTTCATTTCCAAAAGGTCGAACACGCTTTGAATCAATTCTATAATATCAAAGTTTTGCAGCTCTAAATGTAGGTCGCCCACCTCCAATTTGGTAATCAGGTCAAGGTCCTTTACGATATAAATGAGGCGTTCTACCCCTTTATTGGCCCGTTGAAGATATTTTTTTCGTATGTTCTTGTCATCCATGGCCCCGTCCAATAAGGTTAAAATATAGCCTTGCACGGTAAATAGCGGTGTTTTTAGCTCATGGGACACATTCCCTAAGAAATCTTTTCGGTACTCTTCCCTAATTTTAAGGGTGTCTACTTCTATTTTCTTATCCTTGGCAAACTTTTCGATCTCATTGGTCAGGGTACGCATATCGGTTGTAATGGTCCTTTCTCCTATTGGTGAAGATTGTAGAAGGGACACATCGTTGTACATGCGTTCTATTCTTTTATAAATAAATTTCTCTACCCTTTTCTGGATGATCAGCAGGGAGATTAAAAAGGAGAATAGGGCAAACACTATCCATATAAACCAATCTATATAATCTTGCAGATAAAAAAGCAGCCCTAAGAGTGCGGAGAGCACTATTGAAATTAGGCCTGCGGAACGCATGGCAAACCGATACGATTTTTTAATTCTAGTGGCCATTATAGTACAAACTTATAGCCGACTCCTTTCACGGTTTTAAAATTCTCGTCTCCTA
Organism: Arenibacter sp. 6A1; assembly: GCF_012272855.1. Classification (GTDB taxonomy): domain Bacteria; phylum Bacteroidota; class Bacteroidia; order Flavobacteriales; family Flavobacteriaceae; genus Arenibacter. The sequence goes on from NZ_JAAXCQ010000005.1 coordinate 200,613, forward strand.
TTTTTTCTCTCAGTTTTCGAATATGAACATCTATGGTCCTCCCGCCAACGACTACCTCGTTGCCCCAAACTTTATCTAGAATTACTTCGCGTTTAAAGACCTTATTAGGCTTAGAGGTCAATAATGCCAATAATTCAAATTCCTTGCGCGGCAATATAATTTCCTCGCCCTGATTTATTATTTTGTATTCTTCCCTATTGATGACAATCTCACCTACTTTAACAATATCCTCGGTTTCTGCTTGGTCTTCTTTTAACCTTCTCAACAATGATTTTACCTTGCTCACCAATACCTTAGGTTTTATGGGTTTGGTAATATAATCATCGGCACCTGCATCAAAACCGGCCATTTGGGAATAATCTTCTCCCCTGGCGGTTAAAAAGGCAATGATGGTATTTTCTAAACCGGGTGTTTTTCTAATAATCCCACAGGTCTCAATGCCATCCATTTCTGGCATCATAACATCTAAAATTATCAAATGCGGACTTTTCTTTTTAGCTTTTGCCACGGCTTCCAAACCATCCTTAGCGGTAAACACGTCATATCCTTCGGCAATTAAATTATAGCTAACGATCTCTAAAATGTCTGGTTCGTCATCGACCAAAAGTATTTTAATATCCTTTTTTTTCATCTTCTAATTTTTATGCTTATTCCTTGATCTTTTTTTCTAGACCATTTAATTAATAGCGTGGCACAGTCATAGTCTTGCCCCTTCTCTTAATGATTAATTAACCCCCCATTTTTCTGCTGAAAGGCATTGAATTTTCGTGTCAAAAGTAAAGATAATACTATTATACCAAACCCCTTAACGATCATTTAATATCGTAACATTAAGATAACATTCTTCGAACAAATCCTTAACCCGTAGGTAACATCGCTTTTACAGTGCCCTACGTTCTTTGCACAAAATCTAAAACCAGATTTAATGAAATATCTTTTAAGTTTATGTTTCGTAATTGTTAGTTTTCAATTACATGCCCAAGACCATGGGAGTATTGCCGGTACTTTAACGGACAAGGAATATAATAATGAGCCCTTGGCTTTTGCCAATGTAATTATTAAAGGCTCCTCTACAGGGACTACCACAAATTTTGACGGATTATATGCCATAGACAATTTAGCTCCTGGAAAATACCAATTATCCTTTAGTTACTTAGGCTACCAAACGGTAGAGGTAAATGATGTAGAAGTAGTTTCGGGTAAGGTTACTACCATCAACATACCAATGGCTGCCAGTGAAGGCATGTCTTTGGACGAAGTTGTTGTTACCACCATTGCCAGAAGGGATTCTGAAAATGCCCTATTATTGGACCAGAAAAAGGCTGTTTCCCTAAAAACGGCGATCGGAGCCCAGGAATTGGCCAGAAAAGGCGTTGGCGATGTTGCCACGGCCGTAACCAAGACCACCGGAATCTCTAAACAAGAAGGCTCTGGAGGCGTGTTTGTAAGGGGGCTCGGAGACCGCTACAACAATACAACCCTTAACGGATTGCCCTTACCGTCGAACAACCCATCCAGAAAAAATATAGACCTGGAAATATTTTCTACCGATATTGTAGAATTCATAGGAATAGATAAGACTTATAGCACTACCAATTACGGCGATTTTGCCGGTGCCAATATAGATATTGCCTCAAAAAATTATGTCGGTAGTGGATTTTTGGAATTAGGACTTGCCACTGGGGCAAATTCCGAAGCGGCAGCAGCATCGAAATTTTATTTAAATCAGGGGCCTAATTACAGTGGGTTTTATACCAAAAAATACCCTGCTTTTCCATTAAACAATTACAATTTCACCAGTAGCTGGGATCGCACATCAGCACCGGCACCTATCAATGCTAGCCTGTCTCTTAAAGGAGGTGACTCCTTTTCTATCGGAGAAGATAGCCGATTAAACTTTTTTGCGGTGGCCTCATTTGACAATGGGTACCAGCTTAAAGAAGGAATCAACAGAGGCGGAGTAACAGTTTCTGGACTCAGTAGAAAAGATTTGGATTTTATTTCCTACGAATACGCCACCAATACCACCCTAATGGGGAATATCGGTTTTAAAACGGCGGCCACTAGCCTTAAATTCAATTCGCTATACATCAATACATCTAGCCAAAAACAACAAGAGTACTATGGTGTTATCGATGCCTTTGATTATGCTCCGGAAGGCGGTGCATTTCTTCAGAGGGCTTCTTTTGAAAGAACAGCATTATTGGTCAACCAGCTTTTGGGAGACCATAAACTACAAGACCATATAGACCTTAATTGGGGCGTATCCTATAATACGGTAGACAACAACATTCCCAACAGAAGACAAATAACACTTACCCCGGACGATTGGGACAGCCCAGAGGGACCTAAGTCGTTTCAACAGACCTTAAATACATCGGACAACCACCGCTTTTATCAAACCTTAACCGAGAATGAATTGGCGGCCAATATCGCCACCAGTTTTAAATTCAATAAAAACGAGGAAGATGATACTTATGGAGGAAAACTGACCTTGGGATATAGCGGAAGGTTAAAAACCACCGATTTTGAAGCTACCCAATTTAACTTTAGGATCACAAAAAGAGATGCTAATGGACGTCTGATAGACCAGCCAATTGTGGAAAACATGTACGATATGGACGCCTATTTTAACCAAGACAACCTTTCTAAAGGATTATTCTCTATAGAAACCTTTAGAGGAAATGCCAATAACCCTATTGCTTTGGCGCCACAGACCTATGATGGAAACCAGGATATACATGCCGGCTTTGTCTCTGGGGAGTACCAATTTTCTTCAAAATTTACGATGATTGCGGGCCTTAGGGGAGAGCAAATAAACCAAACCATCTCTTGGAGTACTTCTTTGGACCCTAGTGGTGATACCAGCACCTTCGATGCTTTTGAAATATTACCGATGTTGTCCTTAAAATATGAACTAAACGAAAAACAAAACTTAAAATTCGCAGCGAGTAAAACCTATACCTTGCCACAGTTTAAAGAAAGAGCTTTATTCCAGTTCGAGGAAGTGACCACTACCTACCGAGGAAATCCGTCGCTATACGCTTCTACGGATTATAACCTGGACCTTAAATGGGAGTTGTTCCCTAAATCGGACGAACTTATTTCTTTGGGGGTATTTGCAAAATACATACAAAACCCAATCAACGATATTAACATCAACTCTGCCACCAACGACCTTAGTTATGTAAATACCGGAGACCATGCCATTGCCGGGGGTGCCGAATTTGAGCTCCGAAAAAACATCTTTGAAAAGGAAAAAGACGCTGGGGATTATTTTTTAAAAGACAACCTAAGCATTGGCTTTAACGCTTCCTATATGTACTCTAACCAAAAATTAGACGCCGATAAGGTAATCAGGGAAACCACCGAAGCAGGCTTTCCTTTAAGCGTCGATTTCAGTGTTGAAGAGGACAAACTTACAGGAGCTTCGGATTTATTGTTCAATGCCGATGTAAGCTATTTTTCCGAATATGCCCAAAACAAGAACGTACAGGCTACCCTTGCCTATAACTATTTTTCGGATCGGATTTTTGCCCTAGGGACGGAAGGAAAAGGAAACCTGGTAGAGAAAGGTATGGGAAGCTTAGATTTAATTGTAAAGACCAAATTAAATCAAAACCTCAGCCTGGGTCTTTCTGCCAAGAACCTTTTAAATCCGGCTATGGAAAGAATACAGGAAACCCAAGAGATCACCGTATTGTCATACAAAAAAGGAAGCTCTGTTAAGTTATCCTTAAGCTACAACTTTTAAATCGCGTATAAATCACCCAGAGATAATCCTTGGATAATCTTTAGTTAATACACCAATCGTTAATTCGCATCGTAACTAATTCAAAGTAAAAAAGAGATGAAAAAAAATTATTTAAAATTATTGACGCTAGCGGCCACAACTGCCTTAGTTATGTCTTGTTCAAAAGATGACGGCCCTGCGAGTACCGCCAACGACGGAATTCAAAATGGCGATGAAACCGGCATAGATTGTGGCGGTTCTACAGGAGTAGTTTGTACCCAAAACAACGCTCTTAGCGGAAAATTAAGCAACGACATTACCTTAGACCCTAGTATAGAATACTCTTTGACCGGGGCTTTAATCATAGAAGACCAAGGATCTTTGACTATTCCTGCCGGAACCGTGATCAAGGCTACTGGGAGCACCAGTTCTTACATAGCTGTGGCTCAGGGAGGAAAAATCTTCATCAACGGTACCGCAGACAACCCAGTAGTAATGACCTCTGGAGCTGCTAATCCTACTGCCGGTGATTGGGGCGGATTGGTCGTTTGTGGAAAAGCACCGACAAATCTTGGGGCTACAGCGACCTCAGAAGTGGGCGACCTTACTTATGGTGGTACTCTTGCCAATGACAATTCTGGTTCTATCCGCTATTTAAGAATAGAATATACAGGAGCTACTTTTAACAGCTCTAAAGAATTTAACGGCCTTTCTTTGTTTGGGGTTGGTTCTGGAACTACTGTTGAATACGTACAGTCTTATAACGGTGGTGATGACGGAATCGAATTCTTCGGAGGTACTGTAAACGGAAGGTATTTAGTGTCTACCAATAGTGGTGACGACTCTATTGACTTCGCCGATGGATGGGCAGGTACTGGGGAATTCTGGTATATTTCTGGAGGTGCCAAAGCAGGTATCGAAGGATCTAATAATGGTGATAACGGAAATGCTACTCCTGTAACCCAAGCGACTTTAAAAAACATTTCGATCGTTGGTCCTGTCACTGAAGGAGCCCTGTATTACAAAGAAGGTGGAGGGTCTTTCACTATAGACAACATATATATTTCCGGCGTAGATTTGGGAGTAAAGGTTAAAAGTACAGATGCCGAGGCAGCAGCAAGAATTGAAGCCAATGCCCTTACCATGACCAATGTTCAGTTCTCTAATGTAGCCGAAGGTTTTGCCTATACGGACTATACGGGTGCCAACACGGACTTTATCCAAGAAGGAAGCTCTATTGGTGCCGGCAACGGTGCTGCCGCTCCAGATTGGACCGCAGGTTGGACAAGAGGTCTGGATAACAGTGGGACGACTACCGAAAAATTAAATGGTGAGGTTAGCGGAAATGTAACTTTAGATGCCAATATCGCCTATGAATTAACAGGAGCCTATGTGGTAAAAGATGGTGGAAAATTGACCATCCCAGCCGGAACAATCATAAAAGCTACAGGCGGAACAAGCGCGTATATTGCCGTAGCCCAAGGCGGACAAATATTTATTAACGGTAGCGCTTCTAATCCAGTAGTTATGACTTCTGGTGCTGCCATCCCTGCTGCAGGTGATTGGGGAGGACTGGTACTTTGTGGAAAAGCTCCGACAAATGTTGGCGCTACTGCTACCTCGGAAGTAGCCGACCTTACTTATGGCGGTACTCTTGTAGACGATTCTTCTGGTAGTGTTGAATACTTAAGAGTAGAATATACCGGTGCTACCTTTAACAGTTCTAAGGAATTTAACGGCGTATCCCTTTTTGGTGTAGGTGCTGGGACTACCTTCCAATATGTACAGTCTTATAACGGTGGTGATGATGGCATCGAATTCTTTGGCGGAACGGTAAACGGCAAGTATTTAGTGTCTATCAACAGTGGGGACGATTCTATTGATTTTGCGGACGGATGGGCTGGAAATGGTGATTTCTGGTATATTGCCGGAGGGGCAAAAGCAGGTATCGAAGGCTCTAACAATGGAGATAACGGTGCTGCTACCCCGATGACCACAACTACTTTAAGCAATATTTCTATCGTAGGACCTGTAACCGAAGGAGCCCTATATTTTAAAGAAGGTGGCGGGAAATTTACCATTAACAATTTATATACCCATGGTGTGAATCTTGGGGTAAAGGTTAAGAACACCGACACCCACGCCGCAGCAAGAATTGAGGCCAATGATTTAACGATCACCAACTTCCAATTTGACGCTCCAGCAACTGGATTGACCAAAACCGACTATAGCGGTAACAACCAAGCTTTCTTTACAGAAGGAACTTCTAGTGGTGCCGGTAATGGTGCCGAGGCTCCAGATTGGGCTGCCGGTTGGACTGTTGGACTATAAAACTACCTTTAAAACCAACCTTTTCAGAACGCCCTGCCCCAGCAGGGCGTTCTTGTTTTTGATATACAACCTAGCTTAATTTGCATTTCATCGAATATAACTGTCCAATCTTAAAAGAAGTGCAACGTCCTGTTTCAAATTTTATTACATTAGTAGCGTAATCTTTTTTTGACATAGATTCAATGAAGCACCTCTACCTGATTTTAGCCTTTTTTTTTGTTTCCCTTTCCTACGGACAAGCTCCGAAGGAAAAAACTGGGGACATAGAGGGATTTAAATTATACCCTAATCCGGTAACCAATGGCAGAGTAACGATAACAACTTCTTTAAACGCTCCGAAAACTATCCTTATATTCGATGTTTTTGGCTCTAAAATTTTGGAAACCACTATAATAGGAACAGAACTTAATGTGAATGAGTTGGTTGCCGGGGTCTATATTTTAAGAGTCACTGAAAAAAACAAAACGATCTCCAGAAAATTGATCGTCAAATAATTCTTCTTTTTGATGATTATTGGCCTCTAAGGCCCCTTTATATTTCCATTAAACATCTAAAATAGAGTAAATAAAGCGCTACATATACAAAATCGGCTTGTTTACAACATTTTGAAATACTCCTTTTTTGCTTTAATTATCTTTAGCATAAGAACCTGATAATAAAGATGCCTTATGACTAAATTCTACACTTTCTTGCTATTGGTATTCTCCTTCACCGCTGCGGCCCAAGAATTTCCTAAAACTAATTCTTCGACCAATGTAGATTCCTTAAAACTATATCCTAATCCCGCCTATGAGGATACCGTGTATCTTACTACAAAGAAGAACGATGCAAAAGATATTGTAGTATATGATATTTTTGGAACTGAGGTTTTAAGAGATAGGATTACATCGACCTCTTTAAATATTTCCAAACTATCGCCAGGGGTATACATAATACAAGTGACAGAGAACAACATAAAGATGACCCGAAAATTAGTGGTAAAATAAAGGATTCATCTCGCCAAAACGGGTCTTTATAAGGCAAAAGGAATATTTCATGACAGCCATTTCCTTCTATTTCTATTTTGTTCCTGCTTTCTGACTCCCCCAACAAATCCCCATAAAAACCTTCACCAAGAAATCGATTTTTTTAGATACGGCAAGCAGCTTATATTATTACTTTTGCAGTAGCAAAATAGATTATGGATCCCAATAGTATTTTTCATTTATCAAGCACGACGGAATTTAATGCTTTGACACTAGAGGTCTTTAAATTTCAATATCAGCATAATTTGGTATACCAAGAATTTTGCAATCACTTGGGAAAAAACCCGGACAATATTAGTGTTGTTGAAGATATTCCTTTTTTACCCATTGAATTTTTTAAAACTAAAACGGTAATCACTGGTACGGACAACCACCAAGCATTATTTACTAGTAGCGGTACTACCGGCAGTGAGGTAAGCAAACACTTTGTCCAGGACATTTCCCTTTACGAAAAAAGTTATTTAAATGCCTTTAAGCACTTCTATGGGGATATAGAGGAATATTGCGTTTTGGCACTTCTCCCCTCTTATTTAGAAAGGGAAGGTTCTTCCTTGATTTATATGGCCGAGGATTTGATCGGGAAAAGCAAGCATCCGGATAGTGGCTTTTATTTAAACAATATTGAGCAGCTGAGAGAAACCTTAAAGCTTCTAAACCTACAAAACACCAAGATACTGCTCCTTGGCGTTTCTTTTGCCTTATTGGATATGGCAGAAGAGGCTCCTATGGCCTTACAAAACACCATTGTTATGGAAACCGGGGGCATGAAGGGACGTAAAAAAGAAATGATTCGGGAAGAACTGCATGCGCTTTTAAGAGCAGGGTTTGGGGTTTCCCACATCCATTCGGAATACGGTATGACAGAACTACTGTCTCAAGCCTATTCTAAAGGGGACGGTCGTTTTTTAGCACCTAATTGGATGAAAGTCCTGATCAGGGAAACCGAAGACCCTTTATCCCTACAAGAACCGGGAAAAACTGGCGGTGTCAATATCATAGACTTGGCCAACCTATATTCTTGTTCCTTTATTGCCACCCAAGATTTAGGAAAAATACATGCTGATGGAAGTTTTGAAGTCTTAGGCAGGTTCGATCATTCTGATGTTCGTGGCTGTAACCTCATGTTACTGTAATTCCCTTTTTAAACACGCTGTTGCAACACTCCTACATTAAGCTTTCACTACCGTGAATAGCGATACTTCCTTGAAGCAATCATTAGGAGTCATCTAAAACATGACTTTTAAATGGGATATGCCACAAGTCGTGGTCGGCTAAAGTTATCTTCTGGTAGTGCAAGCTTGTGAATGAATTATCGCTATTAAAAATCAGCTATACACTACTTGTTTTACATCCTTTTCTACCATTGATAAGCAATTAGCTGTCAATTATAAAAAGGTTACCCATCATTTCCCTCAATTCATTACTTTATACCAGATTATTTTAAAAAAGTTTTTTTTGCTCCTGAATGCATCAAGTATTTTGTGTAGGAGCAAACTTCCCCTAAAAAAACTTATCAAGAAGTTGCCCACCCCCTGCAACGGCCATAATTGGACCTAGGCTGCTTTGGCCTACTTTCTGAATTATTTTTCTATTAATTAAATCAGTTCGATATGAAAAGATCAACTTTCCTAAAATCAACTATCCTAATGAGTACATGTACTCTAGGCACAACATTATTGGCCAAGGGCGTTAGAAGAAAGACAACGGCCCTTCCTAATCCTACTGACTTGGAGCCAAAGATCATTCGCAATGATGAAGGCACCAAGGTCAATGTTATTGGCGATGAAATGACCTTTAAACTAACCGGAAAGGACACTAACAATCAATTTACGCTTATTGAAGAACACAACGAGCCAGGTGTTATGATACCGCTTCATGTACACACCAATGAGGACGAAATATTTAAAGTTTTAGAAGGAGAATTAGAACTTACCGTTGGTGGAAATACCACGGTATTAAAAGCGGGTGATTTAGCCTTTGGTCCTAGGAATGTTCCCCATTCATGGAAGGTCATTGGCACCACTAAGGCTCGGGTAATATTAAGTGTTTTTCCTTCTGGCATTGAACATATGTTCGAAGAATTGGGGCAATTACCTCCGGGCCCACCAGATTTAGAAAAGGTTGCTGCCATCTGTGGTAAATTTGGAATTTCGTTTGTTTGATCTTGTCAAAAATGGCCAAGCTGATCTAATAATCCCTATCTATATGCATCCATGGAATGATGGTTTCAATTAAATAATATTCTGCGTTAGGGATCGCGGCGGCATCCCCGCAGCAGGGCAAGGGATATAGCCAAGAGCCCGACCGACGAAGGAGGGAACGCCCAAAGCATTTACCATAAACTGTGAACAATTAACCATTAGCCATAAAAAATGTCTAGGACGGGGCAACGCTAACCGGGGACGTATACACCTCTTATGTCCGAGGAAACCATTTTAAAAAAAACATCCTCCTAAAAAATTAGGAGGATGTATAATATTGCTCTGTAGGTATTGGCCCAAGCGAGTTTTTTTTTATAGGCCTAAAATTTTAGCATCTACGAAGAAAACCGATTTTACCTCTATTTTATGATCGGAAGTCAGCACCTCATCGGTAACCGTTTTAAGCCTTAGGGTATAGGTGTCCTTTTTAATATATTCTTTAAGGTCTTCGTTAGAAGTATTCAGTTCTAATTCCCCGGCTGCGTTTTCGGAAACAGCTTCGTTCCAAGCCATCTTAATTTCTGGCAAATCGTCGGCAGAAATATACACCTCTATAGATTCTAAAAAACTAAAGTCCGCCCCGGATGGCTCCGTTACTTTCATCGTTAAGCTCCTCAGGACAATTTCCTCTATAAGATCTTTTCGAGTATCGTTTACGGCAAACTCCGATTCTGAGTTAGTTTCTTTTTCTGGCGTATAAATATCAAAAGGCAAACTAGTTCGTGTGCTCGAGGGAATCACTACAGTTTGATTGAAATCCATTTCAAACTTGGTGAGCTCATCCAATTTATCGCAACCACTAAAAACAGCAATCAAACTCAATAATAACAAACACTTCTTCATATACTATTTAAATTTTGACCGAAGCCCTATATCCTAAAAACTTACGATCTTTATTACTTAAAAATACACTTTCTATATTTATCTAATGGCCCTTAGGATACCACCAACACAAAATAGTTCTTTTTACCGCGCTGCAATAAAACAAACTTATCATTGATAAGATCCGATGCGGTAATACTGTAATCTTCCTTTACCTTTTCCTTATTCACGGAAATGGAGTTTTGTTTTAATTCTCTTCGAGCCTCTCCATTAGACCCCAAGAAGTTTGTCTTTGCAGCCAAAGCACCTATCATATCCAGGCCGTTTTCTACCTCTTCCCTAGCTATTTCTGCTTGTGGCACTCCTTCAAAGATATCTAAAAAGGTTTTTTCGTTCAGTTTTTTCAAGTCTTCCGAAGTAGATTTTCCGAAGAGAATGTTACTTGCTTTTATAGCGTTGTCCAATTCTTCTTGCGAATGTACCATACGGGTTACTTCATCTGCCAAACGTTTTTGAAGAACTCTTAAATGTGGGGCTTCATGATGCTCTTTTACCAATCCTTCTATTTCTTCTCTCGTTAAAAAGGTAAATATTTTTATATATTTTTCTGCATCTTCATCGGAAGTATTCAGCCAATATTGGTAAAACTTATAAGGTGAGGTTCTCTCGGCATCCAACCAGATGTTTCCTCCTTCAGATTTCCCAAATTTAGTACCATCGGCCTTTGTAATTAGGGGACAAGTAAGGGCATATCCTTTTCCGCCGCCTATTCTACGGATCAATTCTGTTCCGGTCGTAATATTCCCCCATTGGTCGCTACCTCCCATTTGTAGGGTACAGTTATGGGTTCTATATAGGTGTAAAAAGTCGTATCCTTGTACCAGCTGATAAGTAAACTCTGTAAAAGACATCCCTTCCTTGGCTTCGGCCGTTAATCTTTTCTTTACGGAATCTTTGGCCATCATATAGTTGACCGTAATGTGCTTTCCAACATCCCTAATAAACTCTAAAAAGGAGAAATCCTTCATCCAGTCGTAATTATTGACCAGTATGGCTTTGTTATCCTTATCACTGTTAAAATCTAAAAAACGGGATAATTGATTTTTTATAGCTTCTTGGTTATGGCGCAAGGTAGGCTCATCCAATAAATTTCTTTCTGTAGATTTCCCAGAAGGATCACCGATCATTCCTGTTGCCCCTCCAATTAAAGCATAAGGTTTATGACCTGCCAATTGAAAATGACGCAACATCATTACCCCTACCAAATGGCCTATATGCAAGGAGTCTGCCGTAGGGTCTATCCCTACATACGCAGATTGCATACCACTTAATAAATGTTCTTCGGTACCGGGCATTGCATCGTGCAACATGCCTCTCCAAGTCAACTCTTCTACAAAATTTGAAGTCATCCTAATTATATTATTTTCAATAATAACTGCAAATATAAAAGAAAAACTACGCTTTAGCCTGATGAAACCCAGCGATCTCCCTGCAGGTATTTCTTTTTTCGGTTTATAAATGCTAAAAAAGCAATCTTTGGATTGGTTCCTACACCCCTGGGAACAGCTTTGCATAAAGGAGTAGGTTTTGGTTCTTTTAATTAGAATTTTGAGCTAAGTGACAATAAGTCCGCTCAAGGGCTATTTTATCCATCCAATTAAGTAAATTTGGGCCATGATTTTAGTTACAGGAGGTACCGGTTTAGTAGGAGCACATCTTCTTTTGCAATTAGTGCAATCTGGTGCTACGGTTAAAGCAATCCATAGAAAAACAAGCGACCTAAAAGGCGTCGAAAAGATCTTCGGGTATTACACCCCAAATGCCCATATACTGTTTAAACAAATTCAATGGATCGAGGCAGAATTGAGCGACATTCCGGCTTTGGAGCTTGCTTTTGAAAAGGTTTCCAGGGTATACCATTGTGCGGCCTTAATTTCTTTTGACCCCAAGGATTACGAGTTACTAAAAAAGGTAAACCATGAGGGCACCAAGAACATTGTTAATTTATGCATTGCCAACAATGTAAAAAAACTGTGTTATGTAAGCAGCATTGCTACCATTGGCAAAACTCCGAACCACCAAAGCGCTCATGAAGAAACAGATTGGCACGACCAAAATGCCAGTGTCTATGCTTTAACAAAAATGGATGCGGAATTAGAGGTCTGGCGTGGTTCTCAAGAGAACATCCCTGTAGTCATCGTAAATCCGGGCGTAATTTTAGGCCCAGGCTATTGGAATAGCGGCAGCGGCCAGTTTTTTAAGACTGCTTATAAGGGCCAAAAATATTATCCTCCTGGAGGGACTGGCTTTGTAGGGATACAGGACGTGGTACGTCTTATGGTGCAATTGATGAATTCTTCCATAACCAACCAGCGCTTTATTGCCGTGGCAGAAAATGCCAGTTACAAGGAAATCTTGGATAAGATAAGTAAGGGACTCATGAAACCAGGCCCTACCAAAAAGATTGCATTATGGCAATTGGAAATCCTATGGCGTTTAGATTGGTTGCGATCGCTCTTGACGCAAAAAGGCCGTAAGCTTAGTAAAAACAAGGTAAATTCTCTTAGAAAGCACCAGCTTTATAATAATGACAAGGCAAAGGAGCAACTAGATTTCTCTTTTGAACCTTTAACGGAAACCATTAAATTTTCTTGTGAAAAATTTTTGGAGGAACAAGCTTAGATACGAAAAAACAGTCTTTATTTATTGGTTGCCTTTTTTAAGCTTTCCTTAGATTTTTTAGAATCTTCCTCCTTCTTTTTTAATTTTTCATCGTCAATGACCTTTTGCGCTTCCACGAGTCTATTTTCTACGGACGTATAAATATTTTCATATACCACGGGCACCGAAGCGTAATAGGCATCACTTTTCACAAATTGTAGGCTATCTATTTCATATTTGGCATAGATATAGGCCATTGGGTCTATTTCATGTTCTTGTAAAATAGAAGTATTAATAGCCTTGGCAGCATTTAATATGGCCACATCGTAAAGGATGTCACTCATTTCTTTCTCGGGAATAAGGTTCTCTGGTTTCTCAATAACCTTTTTTTGGCCACAGGAAAGCATAAAAACCATACTAAATGCTACAAGATATTTTTTCATGACTATCTATTAAAGGTGAGTCTTTTGGCATTTCTTTCTTCTGAAAAACGACCGTTTTCATAAGCCAAATGACCGTTTACAAAGGTATGGGTTATCTTAGATTTAAAGGTATTCCCTTCAAAAGGAGACCAGCCACATTTGTAAGCGATATTAGCTTTGGAAACTGTCCATGCTTCCTGAAGGTCTACCACTACCAAATCGGCAAAATAACCTTCACGAATAAAGCCACGTTTTTCTATTTGGAACAATTTTGACGGATTGTGGCACATTTTCTCTACGATCTTTTCCAAGGAAATTTTCCCTGAATGATAGTTTTCCAACATAGCGGGAAGGGCATGTTGTACCAATGGGCCACCAGAAGGGGCCGAGGTATATACATTGTTCTTTTCTTCCAAAGTATGTGGGGCGTGATCGGTCGCAACTACATCTATACGATCGTCTAGCAATGCTTCCCATAACTGTTGTCTGTCTGCAGCGGTTTTAACCGCGGGATTCCATTTGATGAAATTCCCCTTAGATTCGTAATCCTCCTCGGAGAACCACAGGTGATGTAAACAAACTTCTGCGGTAATTTTCTTTTCTTCTAGCGGAATATCGTTCCTGAACAATTTGGTTTCTATCCCTGTTGACAGGTGAAAAACATGAAATCTGGCTCCTGTTTTTTCGGCAAGGGCAATGGCTCTTGAAGAGGACAGGTAACAAGCTTCGGCGCTTCTGATCAGCGGATGGTATTTTACAGGAATATCATCGCCATATTGTTCCTTATAGGCTGCCAAATTATTTTTAATAGTTGTTTCGTCCTCGCAATGGGCAGAAATGACCATCTCCGTATTTCTAAATATTTTCTCGATAACTTCCTCATTATCGACCAACATATTTCCTGTGGAAGACCCCAAAAAGAGTTTCACCCCCGAACAGGCATTTTTATCCAATCTTTTTAGTTCTTCTAAATTGTCGTTTGTACCACCGAATAAAAATGAATAATTGGCAAAGGAAGTATTTTTGGCCAAGGCAAATTTTTCTTCTAGTGCCTTAATGGTGGTGGTTTGCGGATTGGTATTGGGTTGTTCCATATAAGTTGTAATCCCACCGGCTACCGCGGCCCTGCTCTCTGAGGCGATATTTCCCTTGTGTGTAAGCCCTGGTTCCCTAAAGTGTACCTGATCGTCTATGACCCCAGGAAGGACATACTTGCCGCTAACATCGATCACTTTTGCCAAGTCATCTGAAATTTGATTATCAATTTTCAGTATTATGCCATCCTCCAATAAAATATCACTTTCGAATATTCTATTCTCATTAACAACCTTAGCGTTCTTTATAAGTATTTTGCCCATATTAAAATTTCCTTTTTTGAAATACACTTCTAATTTTCATTTGTATGACGCCAAATACGGCTTCTCCAATAATAGAAATGCTCATTTTTGATTTTCCTCTTATCCTATCCGTAAAAATAATAGGCACCTCTTCTAAGGTATACTTCTGAAGATAGGCCCTAAATTTCATTTCTATCTGAAAGGCATACCCGATAAATCTAATAGAATCGAGTCTTATTGTTTCTAGTACCTTTCGTTTATAGCACACAAATCCAGCTGTAGGATCGTATATTTTCATTCCTGTTATTAATCTTACATAAAAAGAGGCCCCATAGGACAGTAATATTCTATGTAAGGGCCAATTTACTACATTTATTCCTTTCTTATACCGCGACCCTACCGCTACGTCTGCTCCTTTTTTACAGCAGTTATACAGCTGAATTAAGTCTTTTGGATCATGGGAGAAATCGGCATCCATTTCAAAAATATACTCGTATTTTCGTTCTATGGCCCATTTAAACCCATGAATATAGGCGGTTCCCAAGCCAAATTTTTCTTGTCGCACTTCCAAAAATAAGCGGTCTCCAAAAAATTGCTGCATTTTTTTTACAGCTTCGGCAGTACCATCGGGAGAATTATCGTCGACGATCAGGATATGAAATTTCTTCTTCAACCCAAAAACAGCACGAATAATAAGTTCTATGTTTTCAATCTCGTTGAATGTAGGTATAATGACCAAACTATCTGCCATCTATATATTGCAATTTAAGCAAAAATAGTATTTTAAAATCTGTAGCGAAACATCAGGATGGTTTTATGCTTAATTTAAAAAGTGTCTCGCCAAGATTCTTATAAGGTATAGCCTAAAAATCCTTCGGTGTTTGTTCTGCTCTTTATTATAACTTACCTCTACCTATATGGCCGTATTACCGCTAATAGGGCTACTTTTTTTATAACTTTTGCCCCGTTAAAAATGGAAGCCAATACTTATTTTAGGATTATACTAAAGGAATAGTTTAATTTTAGGGCCTCAAGAAAATTAAAAACCTGTATTCATGGAACCCATATTAAGAACGCCCTACTCAATAGACTGGATTACAGTGGTAATCTTTACCAGTATCGTTTTTATGATCTTGGCAAAGAGTTCTTTTTATTCACGGTTTATGAATTTTATTATTTTGCCGTTCAACAATAAATATATTTTTTTATACAGTAAAAAAGACAAGATATTTAGTGGGTTCAACCTTTTTCTTAGTCTATTTCAGATCCTGAATTTCTCCCTGTTCATTTATTTTGCCTATCATATTTACTACGATCCCTTCGGAGCGCATGAATTTAAGGTCTACGGTTTTATATTGATGGCACTGCTGCTATTTTTGACTTCAAAAATTTTCTTACAAATATCTAATGGTTTTATCTTTAATTCAAAGAGTATTATTTCTGAAATTATTTTTAAAAAATTAACTTATTTAAATTACAGTGGCCTCTTGATGTTACTGGCCAATTTATTGCTCAATTTCGTATATAAACAGTCCAAAACAATCCTCATTATAAGTTTTATTTTGATTTTATTGATCCATATAATGGGGTGGATTACGGCCTTAAGAAATCATCAAAAGTTTATAGCTAGTAATTTTGTGTATTTTATTTTGTACCTTTGCGCTCTTGAAATAGCTCCTTTATTGATAATTTGGGGTTGTTTAAAAGACTGATGCCTATGAAAGTAAAAACAATTTTGGTTTCTCAGCCGGAGCCTAAGATGGAAAATTCGCCTTATTCAAAACTTATTGATAAAGAGAAAATAAAGGTAGATTTTAGACCTTTTATCCATGTGGAAGGGGTAGATGCTAAAACAGTAAGGGCACAAAAGATAGATCTAAAAAATTATACCGCGATCATCCTAACCAGTAGGAATGCAGTGGACCATTTTTTTAGAATTGCAGAAGAAATGAGATTTAAAGTTCCAGATACTTTAAAGTACTTTTGTCAGTCCGAAGCCGTAGCATACTACTTACAAAAATATGTAGTATACAGAAAGCGTAAAATTTATGTTGGTAAGATGAATTTTATTGACTTGAGTGTACTATTAAAAAAGTATAAGGACGAAAAGTACTTATTGCCTTCTTCCGATGTACTTAAGCCTATCGTACCCGAAACTATGGATAATCTTGGCCTTAATTGGACAAGGGGAATATTCTATAAAACCGTAATCAGCGATCTATCGGATTTAAGGGATGTATATTATGATGTCCTTGTTTTCTTTAGTCCTTCTGGAATAGAGTCTTTATTAAAGAACTTTCCGGACTTTAAACAAAACGACACTAGGATTGCCGTATTTGGAAATTCTACCGTAAAAGCGGCCAATGATGCTGGATTGCGAATAGACATACAAGCGCCAACACCGGAGACACCTTCTATGACCATGGCGTTACAACGGTACATTACTTCCGTCAACAAAAAATAAAACACGAAGACACAAGGCCATTCAAGGCTTAACACTTCACAATCAGTTAAAACAAACCCCCGAGGCCAGCCTCGGGGGTTTTGCTTTAGAAGCCATATCGTTGAGGTCCGCCACGTCTTATTTCTTCATTGGCATACGCTTCAAATTTTTTAAAATTTTCTCGGAAGGCATTCGTTAATTTAAAGGCTGTCTTATAATAGGCCTCATCATTGTTCCAGGTTGCCCTTGGGCTTAAAACACTAGTAGGCACTCCGGGGCATTCCCTAGGTTGGGCTGTACCAAATACGGAATGAATATGATATTTATCGTAACAATACAATCCTAAATCCCCATTTAGGACGGCATTAATCATGGCCCTGGTATATTTTAATTTCATACGGGTACCTACGCCATAGGGACCACCTGTCCAGCCAGTATTGACCAACCATACGTTTACGCCAGACTCCTTCATTTTTGCACTTAGCATTTCGGCGTATTTCGTTGGATGCAATGGCATAAACGGTGCCCCAAAACAAGCAGAGAATGATGGCACAGGCTCTACCACCCCTGCCTCTGTTCCTGCCACTTTTGCGGTATAGCCCGAAATAAAATGGTAGGCGGCCTGGCTGGGGGTTAATTTAGAAATGGGAGGCAACACGCCAAAAGCATCGGCCGTTAAAAAGAAGATATTCTTAGGATTCTTTCCTATGGAAGGTTCCTGTATGTTTTCTATATTATAGATGGGATAACTAACCCTTGTATTCTGGGTTATGGACACGTCACTGTAATCAACTTCCCCTTGGGCGTTTAAAATTACATTTTCTAAAAGGGCACCTTTTTTAATAGCACCAAATATCTCGGGTTCGTTCTCTTTACAAAGGTTAATTACCTTAGCATAACAGCCTCCTTCGAAATTAAACACCGTATTCTCTTTCGTCCAACCATGTTCGTCATCTCCAATAAGTTTTCGACTCGAATCGGCCGACAAGGTAGTTTTTCCCGTTCCCGATAAGCCAAAAAATATGGCTGTATCGCCTTTTTCGCCCACATTTGCAGAGCAGTGCATAGGAAGGGTGTCTTTATATACTGGTAGAATAAAATTAAGAGCCGAAAAAATACCTTTCTTAATTTCCCCGGTATATCCGGTACCTCCTATCAAGGCGATTTTTCGGGTAAAATTCAAAATTGCAAAATTGTGTTGTCTGGTACCGTCCTCTTCGGCATTGGCCATAAAACCCGGAGCATTGATCACCGTCCATTCCGGATCAAAATTCAGCAACTCATCTTCTGTTGGTCTTAAAAACATATTATAGGCAAACATATTGGACCAAGGATACTCGTTGATCACCCTAATGTTTAACCTATAGTCTTTATCGGCGCAGGCAAAACAATCCCTGACAAATATTTCCTTTTCATTAAGATATTGTATCACCTTGTCGTAAAGGGCATCGAACTTATCGCTTTCGAAGGGGATATTGACCTTTCCCCACCACACCTTGTCCTGGGTAATTTCATCTTTTACAATAAACCTATCCATAGGCGAACGCCCAGTAAACTCGCCGGTATTTATAGCAAGGGCTCCAGTAGAAGAGGTTTGTCCCATCCCTCTTTCAACGGACATATCGTGCAATTTCGATGGTGATAATTGATAGTGGATCAGTTTACTATCGATACCATATTCGGCTAACGAAATCGATTTCGCTGATGAAGTTGATGAATTCATAATATAGAGTTTAGTTTTTAGTAAAATTATACAAAATATAAATTGAGGGCCTATTAATTCGTTTTATCTCAATTGTTTCCGACTAAATAGCCTAAAACCGAGGATTATCCAACCGACGATCAATAAGCTTCCTCCTAGGGGAGTCAGTAGTGCAATGGTTTTAAAGTCAAAGCCCGTAAGACTATTCGTTGCCAAGAGATAGATAGAAAAGGAAAATAACACTACTCCTACCGTTACAAAATAATAGATCAGTCCTTTTTGTTCTTCCGCTAACACATTAAAACTTCCTAACACCAATAAAAACAACGCATGGTACATTTGGTATTTAACGCCAGTTTCAAAAGTCGCCAAAGCCTTGGGATCGACCAATTTCTCTAACCCATGAGCCCCAAAAGCACCTAAAATAATAGCAGTACATCCAAATATCACAGCAGTGATTAAAATTGTTTTGTTCATAACTTATTGACTCAATTACACGACAAATATAACAATTTGATACCTTAGTAACCGTTTAATCTAAAAAGTTACGCAACAAATGACCCGAAAAATATTAGTTATTGGCGCCGGAAAATCTACTTCCTATTTAATAGACTACCTATTAAGCAAAGCCCAATCAGAAAAACTACAGCTCATCATAGGCGATTTACGCCCAGATTTACTACCCGATACCTTTACATCCCATCCTGCATGCCAGACATTAAAGCTCGATATATTTAATGATGAAGACCGGAAAGCAGCCATTGCGACGGCCGACATTGTAGTATCTATGGTTCCAGCGCATTTCCACATCATATTGGCCAAAGACTGTCTAGCATTGGGCAAGCATTTGGTTACCGCTTCCTATGTGAGCGATGAATTAAAGGCTCTGGACAAGGAGGTAAAGGAAAAAGGGCTCGTTTTTATGAATGAGATTGGCTTAGACCCTGGAATAGACCACATGAGTGCTATGCAGGTATTGGATTCTATACGTGAAAAAGGCGGAAAAGTACTTTTATTCGAATCTTTTACCGGAGGCTTAGTGGCCCCTGAGAGCGACAACAACCTATGGAATTATAAATTCACCTGGAATCCAAGAAATGTAGTGGTTGCCGGGCAAGGGGGAACCGCAAAATTTTTGCAGGAAGGCACCTATAAATATATCCCATATCACAAGCTCTTTAGAAGAACGGAATTTTTAAATGTGGAAGGTTACGGTAAGTTTGAAGCGTATGCCAATAGGGATTCTTTAAAATACAGAGAGGTATATGGTTTAGACAATGCCCTGACCTTATATAGGGGAACCATTCGAAAAATTGGGTTTTCCAAGGCTTGGAATATATTCGTACAGTTGGGAATGACCGATGACAGCTACACCATAGAAAACTCAAAGGGAATGTCTTACCGTAGTTTTGTCAATCTATTTCTGCCTTACTCCCCCACCGATTCCGTAGAACTGAAAATGCGTCATTATCTAAAAATAGATCAGGACGATATTATGTGGGAAAAACTGATGGAGTTGGATTTATTTGATAGGAATAAGAAAATAACCTTGTCAAATGCCTCTCCTGCCCAGATATTACAAGAGATTTTAGAAAACAGTTGGACCTTAAGAGAAGAAGACAAGGACATGATTGTCATGTACCATAAGTTTGGCTACGAACTAAACGGTAAAAAAGAACAGATAGACGCCCATATGGTTGTTACCGGAAAAGACCGTATTTATACTGCCATGGCCAAAACAGTAGGCTTGCCTGTAGCCATTGCCACCCTATTGATCCTAAATCGAAAAATAAATACCCCAGGAGTTCAAATCCCTATAACACCAGCCGTTTATCAACCTATTTTGGAGGAATTAAAATCGCACGGAATTCTATTTAAGGAGCAACACACACCCTATTTGGGCTACAATCCCGATTTTGTCGCTAGTTAACATCTATAATTTATTTGATACATTTACAGTAATATTGAAACCTAATACATGAAATCGGATAACGATAATATAAAAATTGACGGAATTGACAAGGACATTCTGAGATACCTTATGGCAGAAGCCCGAAAACCCATCTTAGAAATAGCACGTAAGATTGGCATTTCGGGGGCCGCTATTCACCAAAGACTTCGAAAACTAGAAAGCTCCGGATTAATATCGGGCGCAAAATTAGTGATCAATCCTAAGGTACTGGGGTATACTACCATGGCTTATATTGGTATTTATTTGGACAAGGCCATGAGCAATCCGGTGGCGGTAAAAGAATTGGAAAAAATCCCAGAGGTGTTAGAATGTCATTACACTACTGGGAACTGGTCTATTTTAATAAAAGTACTGTGTAGGGACAACGAACATTTGATGCAGGTTCTTAACCGAGATATTCAGCCTATTGAAGGTGTGTCCAGAACAGAAACCTTTATTTCTCTGGACCAACAAATAGACCGTCAGATTACGATATAAACTAAAAAAGACGCCCATTAAAGGCGTCTTTTTTATTATAAAACCATTTCTTAAGGCTAATCTCTGCCTCCTAAAACCTGCATTGCCCAGTACACCAAAGTAGCCAAGGAACCAATTGCAGCCACCAAATAGGTACGTGCTGCCCATTTTAAGGCATCCTCAGAACCTTTATACTCTTCCGGGGTTACAATATTCTTATTTTTTAACCAAGCCAAGGCTCTGTTACTAGCATCGTATTCTACCGGTAGGGTAATAAAACTAAACAGCGTAGCGAATCCCATCATGATTAAACCCGCTATGGCGACCCAATAGCCGAATCCAACCCCTGCGGCTGCTCCTAGCATAAGTCCACCAAAAACCACCCACATAGACATACCAGAGGTAACACTCACTACAGGCACTAATTTAGAGCGCATGGTTAACCATTCGTAGGCCGTTGCATGTTGTACGGCATGCCCACATTCGTGTGCTGCCACTGCCGCTGCCGAAGCGTTCCGCTGACTGTATACACTTTCACTTAAGTTTACGGTTTTATCTACCGGGTTGTAATGATCGGTCAACTGACCAGGTGTAGATATTACCCTAACATCCCTTATACCGTGATCGGCCAACATTTTTTCTGCAATTTCGGCCCCACTCATCCCATTGCGCAAATGCACTTCTGAATAATACTTGAATTTACTTTTCAGTTTATTGCTTACCAACCAACTAACCAGTGCAATAGCGCCAATCAATACGTAATACATTATCATAATTATATCTTTTAAATTGTTTTTTTTTAACTTTTTAAGTTCTACTTTACAGTACTACATCAGCAAAAATCTCGCCAATTTAATACTTGCCAGTCTTCCCTATTCCAACCAACGAAATTAATGACAAAATGTCTAATTCCCTTATTTGTATTTTAATTTTAAGAAAAGCATAACACATACCAACAAAGAGGTAACCGCATTGGCTATAACTATGGGAAAACTGTCGTGGAATAGTCCGTAATAAAGCCAAAGCAAAGTACCGCAGAGAAAAATGCAATACATTGGCAAGGAAATATCCTTTGTAGATTTATCTCTCCAGGTTTTTAGTACTTGTGGCACAAAGGCAGAAGTCGTACATACGGCTGCCACCAAACCTATAATCTCTATAAATTGCATCCTTTTTTATGTTATAATATACAACAACCCCAACGATTAATTGGGGTTGTTGACATGAATATTTATAAGAATATCACTAAAATCACATAGTTACTGATGCAAGTAGCCGAAGCTTATAATTAGTTGCTTAGCCAACAATGTTGACAATCTTACCAGGCACCACAATAATCTTTTTTGGAGTTCGTCCTTGCAATTGCTCCTGGGTCTTTTCGTGGGCCATTACAGCAGCTTCAATATCGTCCTTGGACAAGTCTGCCGGCAATTGAATTTTGAAACGCATTTTTCCATTGAAAGAAATAGGATACTCCTTACTGCTTTCTACCAGATGCTTTCCGTCGAATATAGGAAAAGCTACCGTTGCGATAGATTCTGAATATCCCAATTTACTCCAAAGTTCTTCGGCAATATGGGGCGCATAAGGCGATACCAAAATGGCCAAAGGTTCTAATATCTGTCTGCTATCACATTTTTGACTGGCCAATTCATTCACACAAATCATAAAAGTAGCCACAGAGGTATTAAAAGAGAAGTTTTCTATATCTTCTTCAACCTTTTTAATCGTCTTGTGCAAGGTTTTTAAATTATCGGCCGTAGGCTCGGCATCGGTAACCTTAAAGGCTCCTTCGGCTCCTCCGTGGAACAAGCGCCACATTTTCTTTAAAAATCCATGTACCCCGCTGATACCTGCAGTATTCCAAGGCTTAGATTGCTCTAAGGGCCCTAAGAACATTTCGTATAAACGCAACGAATCTGCCCCGTACTCTTCACAAATACTATCTGGACTCACCACATTGTATTTAGATTTGGACATTTTCTCTACTTCTCTACCTACTAAATAGGTGTCGTTTTCCATGGCAAACTTAGCCTCTGCATATTCCGACCTCCAGTTTTTAAAAGCTTCAATATCTAATTCGTCGGAAGCATTTACAAAAGAGACATCGGCATGGATAGGTGTAAATTGAGCCCAGTCTGTAGTGTCGGCAACACTGATCTTGTCAGTTCCAATAGCAGCAACAATGGCTTTAACCGCTGCATTATCGGTTAATTTCTTCCCGTTTTTTACGGCATCCTCAATAATAGCTTTTGAGACAAAAACCGGAACTCTAGGTTGCGATTCATCGGTTTGTCCATATTCCCATCGATAAACAAAGGCACTCGTACCAGTGATCATTCCCTGGTTTATAAGTTTTTTAGCAAACTCGTCTTTAGGAACGATTCCTTTATCGAACAAAAACTTTTGCCAAAAACGCGCGTATAACAAGTGGCCGGTAGCATGCTCACTACCTCCAATATATAGATCCACGTCTTGCCAATAATTAATGGCTTCTTTGGAGAATATCTCTTCCGTATTGTTAGCATCCATATACCGGTTAAAATAAAAACTACTTCCCGCCCACCCTGGCATGGTATTCAATTCTAATGGAAATACGGTGCTGTTGTTTATTTTTTCATTGGCTACTACCTCGTTTGTTTCCGTATCCCAGGCCCAAACGCTCGCATTCCCCAAAGGAGGCTCCCCTGTTTCTGTTGGCAGGTACTTTTCTACTTCGGGTAAAACAATAGGCAAATATTTGGCATCTATCATTTGTGGCATCCCGTCTACATAATATACTGGGAAAGGCTCTCCCCAATACCTTTGGCGGCTGAATACTGCATCGCGAAGCCTATAATTGATCTTCCCTTGCCCTTGTGCTAGTTTTTCCAGCTCGTAAATGGCCAATTTGGTAGCTTTTTTATAGGGCAATCCGCTTAAGAAGTCCGAATTTGCGATAACAGCACCTTCTTTTTCGGCATAGGCTGCTTCAGAAATATCGATCCCTTCAAAAATATTTGGGATTGGAATATTAAAATGTTTGGCAAAATCATAATCACGCTGATCTCCGCATGGCACAGACATTACCGCTCCGGTACCATAACCGGCCAATACATAGTCGCCTATCCAAACAGGAATAGGTTCTTTGGTAAAGGGATGCTCAGCATACGCACCGGTAAATACCCCTGAAATAGTTTTTACATCGGCCATTCTTTCGCGTTCAGAACGCTTTGCCGTAGCTTCTATATAGGCTTGAACAGCTTCTTTTTGTTCGGGAGTCGTAATTTTGGCAACCAATTCATGTTCTGGCGCCAAGGTCATAAAACTGACCCCAAAGATTGTATCAGGACGGGTTGTAAAGACCTCTATGGGATAAGACTCCCCTTCTGAGCCTACAGGAAGGGTATGGAATGTTACCGCTGCCCCTTGAGAGCGTCCAATCCAATTGGTTTGTGAATCTTTTAATGGCTGTGGCCAATCGACTTTTGCCAAATCATCCAATAAACGTTGGGCATAGGCAGAAATACGCATGCTCCACTGCGTCATTTTCTTACGGACAACGGGATGTCCGCCACGTTCAGAAACGCCATTGACAATTTCGTCATTGGCCAAAACAGTACCTAGGACAGGACACCAGTTTACTTCTGTCTCTGCCAAATAAGTAAGCCTATATTGTAATAGAATTTCTTGTTTTTCATTGGCGGCTAATCCATTCCACTGATCTGCGGTAAATGGCGCCACCTCGTCATCACAAACGGCATTGACCTTGGTATTTCCTTCATTTTCAAAAATAACGATCAAAGAAGATATGTCCTCTGCCTTATCGGCGTCTTTGTTATACCATGAGTTAAAGAGCTGAATAAAGATCCATTGCGTCCATTTATAGTAGTCGGTATTAGACGTACGCAGCTCACGGCTCCAATCGAATGAAAACCCTATTTTGTCTAATTGTTCTCTATACCTGTTGATGTTGGTTTCGGTAGTAAGAGCCGGATGTTGCCCTGTTTGTATGGCATACTGTTCTGCAGGCAATCCAAAAGAATCGTATCCCATTGGGTGCAATACGTTAAATCCTTTGTGTCTTTTATAACGCGCATAGATATCACTCGCAATATATCCTAACGGATGCCCTACGTGCAAGCCCGCTCCTGAGGGGTAGGGAAACATATCCAACACATAAAATTTTGGCTTATCAGAATTATTAACTGCCCTAAACGTGCCTTTTTGAGCCCATTCTTTCTGCCATTTATCTTCTATCTTTTTAAAATCGTAATTCATTCTGTTGATTGTATTTAGATGCCCCGCAATGTTGGCACTTTATTCTTTTTCACATGCAGTGGCAAAAATAGGCTTAATCCCCAAAAAGGGAAAATATATTATGAACTTCCCTAAAGGAGCTTCACTAAATGGATACTTTCGTACCACTTCTACGGCCCAAAGGCTGTTAATTTTTGTCAATTGTTATATTTATGGGGATCACAGGCAACGCCCTAAATACTAAAACTGCATGAGCTAGGTTCTTTTTCTGCCTTCACTATTGGAGAATACCTCTATGATTTCTCCCAAAACAACCACAGCGATAAAGATTAATCGAACGAAACTAGCATAACCCATTTTTATTTCAATTTACTTTTCTATTTTTACATATTGATTTCAAATTATGAGCACATCTTTTGAACGTTTTCAGAAAAGAAAACTTATTTCTTCTTATTTTTCAGTGGTTTTAAGTATTGCCTTGGTCCTTTTTTTAATAGGTATCTTGGGGATATTGGTATTGAACACCCAAAAACTAGCCGATCACTTTAAGGAGCAGATTACCATTTCTGTGTTTTTAAAGGACAACGCCAAGGAAATTGAAGTAGAGCAGCTACAAAAATCCTTAGCCATGGCCGATTACACCAAAAAGGCGACCTATGTTTCTAAGGAAGAGGCCGCAGAACAGCACAGTGCAGAAATAGGGGAAAACTTTATTGAATTCTTAGGGCACAACCCTTTAAAAAATTCCATTGACGTACAACTAAAGGCCGATTTCGTTTCTGCGGAAAAAATTACAGAAATTGCCGAAGAAATATCTGCCAAAGCCTATATAGAGGAAGTCAGTTACGACAAGCCTTTAATTTCACTATTGACTGAAAACGTAAAAAGGCTTGGATTTTGGATTTTAGTGGCGAGCGGTATATTTACTTTTATTGCTGTCTTGCTGATCAACAGTTCTATTAGACTTTCTATTTATTCCAAGCGTTTTATTATAAAAACCATGCAGATGGTGGGGGCTACCAAAAGTTTTATCAGAAAGCCATTTTTATGGACCAATGTAAAGCTGGGCATCCTAGGAGCCGTTTTGGCCTTAATAGCCATGGGGGTGGTATTATATTATGTTACCATATATTTCCCTGAGCTCGATCTTTTTGGAGACCCTATAATTCTCATCCTCCTTTTTGTAGGCATTTTTGTTTTAGGGGTTTTAATTTCCCTGATAAGCACCTTTTTTGCCACACAACGCTTTTTAAACCTTAGAACAGACGATTTATATTATTAGATTTGCAGCATGAGTAAAAATCTTCACAACACCCAGCAGAAAAACTCTCCTCGGGAATTTATTTTTCAGAAAAAAAATTACCAGTTTATGTTTCTTGGTTTGGCCTTTATTATTTTGGGCTTTGTTTTAATGAGTGGCGGCGGTAGTGATGACCCCAACATTTTTAATCCTGAAATTTACAATTTCAGAAGAATTCGTTTAGCACCAACTTTAGTACTATTGGGTTTAGGTATTGAGATTTACGCCATTTTGTTGAACCCAACTAAGAAAAACTAAGTTTTGGACATATTTCAAGCAATTATTCTTGCCATTATAGAAGGCATCACCGAGTATTTACCTGTTTCTTCCACAGGACATATGATCATAGTTTCTTCCTTTTTTGGCATCGCACAGGAGGAGTTTACAAAATTATTTACCATTGTCATTCAATTGGGTACCATCTTATCGGTAGTGGTCCTTTATTTTAAGCGCTTTTTTCAAAGCATGGACTTTTATTTTAAACTTTTGGTGGCTTTTATTCCGGCGGTAGTTTTTGGTCTTCTTTTAAGCGATGTGATAGACTCCTTATTGGAAAGCCCTCTTACTGTAGCTATTTCTTTGGTAGTGGGCGGTTTTATCCTTTTAAAAGTAGACAATTGGTTCGGCGATGCCGAGAACACTGACATCTCCTACGCCACGGCTTTTAAAATAGGTTTATTCCAATGTTTGGCCATGATACCAGGTGTTTCTAGGAGTGGTGCCAGTATTGTGGGGGGAATGTCCCAAAAGCTATCTAGAACTGCAGCGGCCGAATTTTCATTTTTCCTTGCCCTTCCTACTATGTTGGGGGCTACCCTAAAGAAAATATTCGATTATTACAATGCCGGTTTTACCCTTACCGATGAGCAGATAAATTTATTGATCGTTGGTAATGTTATTGGGTTTTTAGTAGCCCTAGTGGCCATTAAAACTTTTATTGGCTATTTGAGCAAACACGGTTTTAAAATGTTTGGATACTACCGAATTATAGTAGGGCTCTCCATAATAGCCATCCATTATTTTGTTCGACCACTAACTGTAATTTAATGACAAAAGAAGATTTCTTAGAAGGACAACTGTTATTAATAGACAAACCCTTGGGCTGGTCCTCTTTTCAGGCGGTAAACTCCTTAAAATGGGCTATTAGGAAGAAATTTGAACTAAAGAAAATCAAAATAGGCCATGCGGGCACCTTAGACCCATTGGCCAGTGGACTATTATTAATTTGCACCGGCAAATTCACCAAAAGGATCACAGAATTACAAGGACAGGAAAAAGAATATACCGGTACTATTACCTTAGGTGCTACCACCCCGTCCTATGATATGGAAACGGAAATAAACGAACGTTTCCCCCTTTCTCATATTACGCCAGCACTCATACAGGCCACTACGACAGATTTCATTGGCGAAATTGAACAACAACCTCCTGTTTTTTCTGCCCTTAAAAAAGATGGGAAACGACTTTATGAATATGCCCGAGAAGGAAAAGAAGTGGAGATAAAAACGAGAAAAATCCATATTTCCGAATTTGAAATTACCGGGATCAATTTTCCCGAAGTACATTTCAGAGTATGTTGTAGCAAAGGCACCTATATTAGGTCTTTGGCCTTCGATTTTGGAAAAGCATTGGACTCTGGCGCATATTTATCTGCCTTAAGAAGAACCAAAATTGGTGACTACAACGTAAATAAGGCTATTAGTCCGGAAAAATTCCGAGATTTATTACAGTTAGAAGCCTAAAATTTTCGAAATTAGGAGTGACAAGCTTTCTGTTCGTCGGGAATTTATAATATTTTAGGCCTAACATGGTTATTATACTATGAAATTAAACAGGAAACAACTTTCTCTTTTAATTACCTTTTTTTCCATGTCACTATTTATATTGTTGCTATTCAACATACATTTAGGACATCAGGACGAAGAGGATGGCTATGTCATAGAATTAAATTTAGAGGAGGAAGAAGATCCTGAACAAAAGCTTTTAGAAGAAATAAAAGCTTTGGAAGAATTGGCCAATGCAGCTCCCATAAAAAGTCATATGGCTTTTAACGAGGCCAACAAACCGAGCTATGGAAATCCAGAACCTTTAAAGACTTTAGAAGAAATCTTGGAAGAGCAAGAAATGTCCGAGGAGGGCGATGCCTCCGAAGACACTCCTTTATCCAATTCGGAATTCGCAGCAAAAATTAAAGAATTAGCAGACAGACGACGGGAGAAACAAGCGCTTTTAGGTGATAAGGAAGCCAACAAAGAGGTGATGACCAATAATTTAGCAAGAAAAAACACCTCGGTCTCCTACTCCCTGGTCGATAGAACCCATTTAAGTTTGCCTATCCCTATTTATACCTGCATCGAAGGCGGCAAGGTGGTCATTAATATCATTGTGGACCCCACTGGGAAGGTATTGGAGGCTGAAGTAAATAAAAAAAGTTCGAACACTCTAAATGGCTGCCTGGTAGACAATGCCATTGCATATGCGTTAAAATCTAAATTTACCAACGGTGCCAAGGCATCCCAGAAGGGTACAATCACCTACTTATTCCAAAGTAAGTAAGGCCACTAGCTCTTGGAGCGTATTTTTTCCTTTATCCTTATTATACCACTGTTGCAGATCTTCCTTAAACTCTGGCGTAAATTGTCCGTGTTTTTCCTTAAAATCGTCTACCATTTTTTGTGCTTGGTATGGTCTAGATCCCCATTCGCCAATAAGCTTTCCACTAGCCTCGTCAATAGCGATCAATTTAGGAATCCCCATACCTCCATTGGTTAAAAAACGCTCCATCAGGGGCAGGTTTTCATCGCGAAGCACCAATTTCAAAGTAAGCTTACTGTTTAAATTGGCTATTTTATTCATTACAGGGAGACTTTGGGCGGCATCGCCACACCAGCTTTCTGTTAGCACCAACCAGGTTATTTTTCTTTGAACGCCAGTTATCAGTGCTTCAGAGGCCGGGTCTATCTTAAGGGTCTTGTCCAAGCGCTTCATCCGCTGTTCGTTTATAAGGGTGTAATTGGCAAGGTCATCGCTTTGTTCTGCTGCCGTTGATGCCCCTTTAGCTACCAAACTAGATGTTAACGCTCTGTAAGCCTCGTAACTCATGGCCTTGGAAAGACTTTCTTGGATAATTTGGTTGGTTGATTTTTGTAGTATTTCTTGTTCCATAGGGTGAAAAGCATAAAAATTTGACCGTAAAATTAGCCAACTATTAATTCATAAAAAGTGACAAAAGTCACATTAGTAGAACGCTAGCACCAATCCTTACAAAATAAACGAAGAAAAACCATTTAGTGATTTAAAGTTCGTTTCTTGATCATGCCTCCACGGGTATCATTAATACTGTTCATAATCACAAAGGCTTTCGGGTCTATTTTTTCTATTTCTGTATTTAATTTACTTATTTCGAGTCGAGTGATGACTGCAAAAATAATATCGTATTCATTGTGTACCCCATCTTGGCTATAGCCTCCTTTTCCTTTGTAGATAGTAAGTCCCCTTCCTAATTTTTCGGTTATCATATACCGTATATCCTCACTACGGCTAGAAATAATGGTCACCCCGGTATACTCTTCAATACCATCTACGACAAAATCTAGGGTTTTTGAAGCGGACAAATAGGTAAGCATAGAATACAAGGCAGATTCGAAGGAGAGAAAATAGGCCGCGGCAAGGAAAATTATAATATTGATGACAATGATATTGTCTCCGATTTTGGTTCTTAGTTTCCTACTGAGGTAAATTGCCAATACTTCTGTACCGTCTAATACGCCACCTCCTCGGATAGAAAGTCCTATTCCCGCGCCAAGAAAGAATCCTCCGAACACCGCTACCAAAAGCTTATCATCGGTAACCTCGGGAAAAGTAACGGTTACCAAAACCAAGGCAAGTCCTAAAATAGCCAAGGAAGCCTTGATGGCAAATGGTTTTCCCACCACTTTTAGACCTAAAAATATGAAGGGAATATTCACCAAAACAATGAGTACGGAAAGGGGAAGGTCTAAAACTTCGCTCAATAGCATGGATATCCCTGTAGCTCCCCCATCGATAAAACTATTGGGAAGAAGAAAGCTTTTTAATCCGAAGGCCGCCGCAAAGATTCCAAATATAATAAACAGCACATCGTGGATAACGGCAAATATACTGACCCTGAACCGACGCGATTTTTTCCAATAGGGTGCCAAGTTGGTTCTAAAGTCGTGTCTTTTCTTTTTCCTTTCTGGCATATATTTATATTGGCAATGGTTCGTTCTCCAAAGATACTTGACTTCGGCCTTTAATAAAGTGGGGAAAATGTCTTTTTTTGAAAAAATTAATTCTCTAGGATCCTGAAATGATCATTTTCGAATTACACACTAACTAAATTAAATACAATATCTTTAGTTATAAATCTAGTTCACCATGGAAAAACAAAGGTGTGGTTGGTGTAAAGGCGATACCCTTTACGAGGAATACCACGATACGGAATGGGGAGTTCCTTTAAAGGATGACGCTTCTTTATTTGAATTTTTAATTTTAGAAACTTTTCAGGCGGGACTAAGTTGGATCACCATTTTAAGGAAGCGTGAAAACTTTAGAAAGGCCCTGGACAATTTTGATTACCAAAAAATAGCCTTGTACCAAGAAGATAAAATATCCGATTTATTACAAGATGCCGGCATTGTCAGAAACAAATTAAAAATAAGGGCTACGGTCACCAACGCCCAAGCCTTTATACAAATACAGCAGGAGTTCGGGAGTTTCAGCAACTACATTTGGGCCTTTGTAGATGGTAAACCCATTCAAAACCACCTGAGAGACCATAAGGAAGCTCCAGCCACCACTCCTTTGTCCGACACCATCAGTAAAGATCTTAAAAAACGTGGTTTTAAGTTTGTAGGGAGTACGGTCATCTACGCTCATATGCAGGCTACTGGCATGGTAAACGATCATGAAATTGATTGTTTTAGGTACAAGGAGGTCTCTTTGGACAGGGAATAATTGTTGTAATTGATTGCTACACCAGGCACCTAAAGGTCCTGAAACGATAAGGTTCTTCAAAAGAAGATAGGGCTTCGTCAAACCGTTGTTTTTATGAGGCCCCGTAGGTATAAGCGCCCCTGTACAGCGATACGCAGCCTTGGGCTTAACGCACCGACACGGAAAGCCTGCCTGTTTCATTTTAAATGCGTTAGGGACCGCGGCGGCATCCCCGCAGCGGAGCAAGGGATATAGACAAGGGCCCGCCCGACGAAGGAGGGAACGCCCAAATTATACATCCTTAAAGAACTAGGAATACCAATTATCCCATCTGTATCCTTCCACTTTTTTAATTGATCATTAGCCTTCTTTTTGAACAATCCTTTCAAAAACACTGTAGACTACCCCTTTAAAGTTGCTATAAATTCTTCCCTTGAAATTTCTTTGGCACCCAGACTTGCGAGATGATCGGTATACACCTGACAATCTATCAATTTATAATTTTTCTGCTGTAGTTCCTGAGCTAGGTGGATAAGCGCAATTTTAGAGGCATTACTACTTTTACTAAACATACTTTCCCCGCAAAAGACCTCTCCCAAATCTATTCCATAAAGTCCGCCTACCAGCTTATTATTTTCCCAGACTTCTATAGATTTTGCAATTCCTTTCTGATGCAATTGGCAGTAAGCGGCTTTCATGTTCTCGGTAATCCAAGTCCCTCCCTGCCCTGCTCTAGGAATGGAAGCGCACTGCTCCACCACTTCCATAAAACGGGTATTACAAGTAATTTTAAATTTTCCGGAATTAATAACTTGTTTCATACTTTTAGAGATCTTAATCTCGTGAGGAAACAAGACCATTCTGGGGTCGGGACTCCACCACAATATCACCTCATCTTCATTAAACCACGGGAAAATTCCATTTTGATAGGCCAGTAATAACCGCTCTGGCGACAAATCGCCTCCTACTGCCAATAAGCCATCTTCATCGGCATTTTCAACAGGCGGAAACTGTAGACGGTCTGTAAGCAAGTACATTTGTTCAGGTATTTTTTAAGTTTTGATGGAATACTATCAAATCAATTAGCCCTACGCTAATATCAAGAAGGGAAAAAAGGTAAATTTAAGCAAAAAGACCTATCCAGTTAGCCACTGAATAGGTCTTTTTAATCTTTGTTTGATCATAGAAGTTGCACAAAGCGAATTCCTATTTCCTTTTTTTTAAGGTATCTAAACAAGGTTTTATTTAGAAAGGCAAGTCGTCGTGATCTTCCTCTCTTAAGTTGTTCGCTGGCTCAAAAGTATCCATTGGAGGAATATTTCCAGCATCGGCACTTGCCTGAACCGCCTCAATTCTCCATCCTTGAATAGAGTTGAAATATTTTGTTTCTCCCTGTGGGTTCACCCATTCTCTTCCACGTAGATTAATACTAACCTTTACTTCTTGTCCGATACCGAAATTGTTTAAAAGGTCACATTTATCCTGTACAAATTCCACCATAATGTGTTGTGGATATTGCTCATCGGTAGTAACTACCAATTCTCTCTTTCTAAAACCATTGTTGCCAAAAGTCTTAGTTTCATCAATCATCTTAATTTTTCCCTGTAATTCCATTTCGCTATTTATCTGTATGATTTTATAATATATCCTTTTGTCAATATTAAGCAATTTGTATTGGAATCTCCAAAATAAAATTCCTCTACTTCTTAACATCTACTTTGAAACGCCCTTTAAAAACTTCTTTACCTTCTCTCTTTGGGCAAGAAGAATCCTTAGTGCATCCCTATTTTAGTGTGTTCGCCAACAACACTTTCCATGCCGAAAAAACTTCTTTCTTTTTTAACAAGGCCTGTGCTTTTTGCTCTATTTTTTCCTGATTTCCTGAACTCAGTATGGTTTTTACTTCCAAATCTT
Source organism: Arenibacter sp. 6A1 (assembly GCF_012272855.1). Classification (GTDB taxonomy): domain Bacteria; phylum Bacteroidota; class Bacteroidia; order Flavobacteriales; family Flavobacteriaceae; genus Arenibacter. The sequence continues at coordinate 234,127 of NZ_JAAXCQ010000005.1, forward strand.
GGTTTACGAACGCATGTATCTCCTCTGGGGTAGGTAATTTTTCTATATTCCCCAACATTCCTAAATCGTTTCCTGTCAGAATACTGCTCAGGCGTATTTTTTCGGGTATCTGATCTACGCCTATCCCCAAACTACTGATTGGTTTTGGCACTTCGAACATCCCTGTATTGGCCCTCGTATACCAATTCCCTCCCATACGGGCTACTTGGTCTATCTTATATTGGTCTATCCCTCCATTATCATCCAACACCTCCTGATCGACATGTATTTTAACGACTTCTGAAAAGATAAGATTCCCTGCGCCGCCATCTTTCCCCAAGGCCTCTACCTTAGTAACCTTACACTCAAACTGCACCGGGGCTTCTGCCACCCTAAAAGGCTTTACGATATCTGACTTTAGCATCGTCAGTCCGGCTTTTACAAATTCGTTTTCCCCTTGCTCATACTCTGTACTGCTCAATGACATTTGCTGAACCATTTTATAGTTCACCACATTGATCACTACCTCCTTTGTCGCCAACACATTTTCCAAGGTATGCTTGGTAGTATTGTCGCGCACCCTACGAGCAGGAGAAAATATTAATACCGGGGGATTGGCACTAAACACGTTAAAGAAGCTAAAAGGCGACAAATTTGGTCTCCCTTTGGCATCCATGGTACTGGCAAAAGCAATTGGCCTAGGCCCAATAGCTCCTAAAAGACAACTATGAAGCTTGGCTGTTGACAGCTCTGAAACTAGCATGGAAACCATTTTCTTCATGGCTACAAAGGTACATAAATTGTTAGCGAAATGAAATAAAAGCATGAAGATGAAAATAGAATAAGTTTCTACTAATTGCGTTATCTTTAAAATTAAATTAGACAATGGATGAATTTTAATCCTAAACATAAAGCCACGAACCTATTATTACTAATCGCATCCTTTGCCATAGTTAGTTTGATTTTATGGAATACGAATAGCTTTTTTAAGAAGTTCAAGGAAGAAGAGCGCAATAAAATGGAAATATGGGCCATGGCCCAATCGGAATTTTTGTCCTTGGCCGTGGATGCTGATCCTGGGAACCTACATATAAAAATATTCCAGAACAACACCTCTACCCCCATGATATTGGTAAACAAGGACAACTCTATAAAAGTAAACAATATGCCGTTGGCCTTTTTAAAGGACACTAGCCTTATTCGCAAAAAGATAGCCACCTTTAGCAATGAGAACCGCCCCATATCTATAGATTACAAGGGAGAAACCCTAGCTACCCTCTATTACGGCAACTCGGAAGTGCTCAATAAGTTAAAATACTATCCCATTGCCCTATTGCTTATCATTTGCTTGTTCGGCACGGTTATCTATTTTCTTTTTAAGACCAATAAAACATCTGAGCAAAACAAATTATGGGCCGGAATGGCCAAGGAGACCGCCCATCAAATTGGGACCCCCCTTTCTTCTCTTTTAGGATGGAACGAACTGTTAAAAACGGAAAACATAAATCCGGAAATCGCCAAAGAAATAGAAAAAGATATTTATAGGTTGGAAACCATCACAGAGCGTTTTTCGAAAATAGGATCCCTACCTATTTTAAAGGAATGCGATATCGTAGAGGAAACCAAAAACGCCTTTGAATACCTAAGGCTACGAAGTTCTAAATTCATACAGTTTTCCTTTCACTCTCAAGTAGAGCATATGCCGGTATTGTTAAATAGTGCCTTATACAACTGGACCATCGAAAATTTGGTAAAAAACGGCATAGATGCGATGAAAGGGAAGGGTAGTATTGCCATCGAAATTATTCCCCACGGGCAAATGGTCCGGATTTTAATTAGTGATACCGGAAGCGGTATTCCCAAGAAAAATTTTTCCACTATTTTTACCCCCGGAGTAACTTCCAAGAAAAGAGGATGGGGTTTAGGGCTTTCTTTGGCAAAAAGAATCGTCGAAGAATATCATAAAGGAAAAATTAAAGTACTTTCGTCCTCCAAAGAAGGAACCATAATGCAGATAGCATTGAAAATTAACAGGTAAGAAAATGGTAAAGGAGAAATTAGTGGTTGTTAAAGAGGCCAATTTAACTAATAATTGCCCAGAATGTTTTAATCAAGAATTAAAACTTACTTTTTTTCAAAAACATACTTATGGAAGCTTTTACGACAAAAGCACCAAAGAGATTACGCATGAGATAAAATGCAACACTTGTAGTTCCGACATTTACCCTATTGCTTGGACCCAGGACATAGAAAGGGTATATGATTACTATAGAAAAATGGTGACTCCGAAAAAAGCCACCATTAAATTCACCAAACTTTTTTATTCCCTAGTCCTTTTCTTAATAGTTAGTATGTCTATTGGGGTCTATTTTTATATCAGATAAAAGGCTACAGTTTTGCCTTTATTTTTTCTGCTATTGCCAAAAAGTCGTCTTTAGAAAGGGAAGTTTTGTGCTGAAAAGTGGCGTCTTTCATGCTGTGTAATGGAATTAGATGTACATGAACGTGTGGGACTTCCAAACCTATTACGGTAATCCCTACCCTATTGCACGGTATTGCCGCTTCTATAGCCATTCCTATTTTTCGGGAAAAAGCCATAAGCCCCATATAGGTTTCCTCATCGAGATCTAGAATTTTATCGACCTCTATTTTGGGAATACATAAGGTATGTCCGGCAGAATTGGGATTGATATCGAGAAAGGCATAGAAATTATCGTCTTCAGCTATTTTATAGGAAGGGATTTCGCCCTTGATAATTTTTGTGAATATACTGGCCATGTTTTTTTATTTAAATTCATTGAATAAGGTACTACAAATATAAAAGCAATCGATAGTTACCCTAAATGTAGGGCAACAATTTATCCCTACAAAAAGAATACAAAGACAAAAGCCTTAATTGTTGAAACAATTAAGGCTTTTTAAAACACTTCTAAGAATATAATTTATCTGGAAATCTCCAAAACTTCAAATTTTAGGGCGCCGTTAGGCACGGTGATTTCGGCTGTTTCACCTACCTTTTTCCCTAATAGGCCTTTGCCGATAGGGGAACTTACAGAAATTTTTGCATTTTTCAAATCTGCCTCACTTTCTGCCACCAAGGTGTACTTCATCTCCATACCGTTATTCAAGTTTTTCAACTTTACGGTCGATAGCACCAATACTTTAGAGGTATCCAATTGCGACTCATCGATCAATCTGGCATTGGACAAGGTTTCCTCCATTTTTGAAATTTTCATCTCCAATAGCCCTTGGGCCTCTTTGGCAGCATCGTATTCCGCGTTCTCTGACAAATCTCCTTTGTCTCTTGCTTCAGCTATCGCCTGAGAAGCTTTTGGCCTCTCCACATCTTTAAGGTAGTTTAGTTCCTCCCTTAATTTTTTTAGCCCTTCTGGCGTATAATAAGATACCTTGCTCATAAGTTCTATATTTAATAAATAGGAAAATCCTCTTTTTTTTAAAGAGGATTTAAAACAAATATACACAAATTTTGTTCAACTTTGCCTAAGTTTCCTCAAAACGACTATGCCTTATGAAACGTATTTTCAGCCTTATTCTTTTTATATTGATATTGGCCTGCTCCAATAACACTACCAACAGAAATCCGTATCTCCAAGAAGTTTCTTTTCGGTTCGACCTAAATTTGAATCTGCCCCAATACAACCCCTTGACCACGACCGGCAATTCGGTTTTTATCAGCAATTCGGCGGTAGGTACCCGTGGTGTTTTTGTCACCAATGTCGGGTTCAACACTTTTAGGGCCTTTGAAGCCAGCTGTCCAAACCACGCCCCTAACCAATGCAGTACCTTAGCCCAAAAAAGCACCTATGCCACCAATGCCAATTGCCCTTGTGAGGCGTATGCCTACAGTTTGTTTACGGGCCAGATGACCAATAGGCCACAGGACGGCAACCGCTATTACGATTTATTGGAATACAGGACCCAATACAGTGGCAATACGGTTATCATTTCTAATTAGGCTAAAGCCCTAGAATTTGATCCATTACCCAACTGCTGTGTAGTGCAGAGCTTCCATGGGAGGGGTGCGCCTTCCCTTCCACTAAATGGTCTCTAATATTTTTGGCGTGATATTTTTGAATGTGCTTCGGATTTTCGACAAACACCCTGGTAGTGCCTTGGGCGTTTTGCATCTCTTGGGCGTCTTCCTGAAACACCGAGAACAATATTTTTCCCTTGCTCCCAATAATCTCTACTTTATCTTGGCGTTCTGCTGCTCCGAAATTCCAGCTACCTTCGCCCGTAACTCCATTTTTATGCAGCCAACAAGCCGAAACGGCGTCTTTTGCCGAATATAGCCCTTGTTGATTGACACTTATCCCAGAGGCCTTTTCTATATCGCCCAACAACCACGTAAACAGGTCTAGCCCATGACTGGCCAAATCGTCGAAATAGCCGCCGGGAGCTATTTTACTATCGGTACGCCAATTATATTTTTTACTTAGGTCGAGCTGGTTTGCCGGCTTGCTTAAATGCCACCGGACATGTCTAGGTTCGCCGATTCCCCCCTGGCTTATCCATTCCTTTATTTTTACAAAACGAGGCAGGGACCTTCTGTAATAAGCTACAAACAGGGGCAATGACTTTTCTTCAAAGGCATTGTATATGGCTAGGCTATCGGCATAGGATGGTGCCATGGGTTTTTCTACACAACAAGGCTTACCGGCTTGGGCAACCTTTAAGGCATAATATTTATGGGTGTCTGGGGGCGTAGCGATGTACACCGCATCTACCTCCGGATCATCTATTAAATCCTCGGCCTTGGTATAGTATTTAGGAACACCGTGCCTGTGGGCATAATCTTTTGCCTTTTCGGCATCGCGACGCATGACGGCAACGAGCTCAAAATTATCGGTTTGCTGATAGGCAGGTCCGCTTTTTATTTCGGTAACCGCACCACAGCCAATGATTCCCCAGCGGATGGTCTTTTGGTTTTTAAGCTTTTCCATATTGGTCGATTCTATGGGTTTACCAACAAAAATAACAGATTCCTAGGACCAAAAAAGGGACGGCACCAAAAATATGGTGCCGTCCCTAGTTTTATATGTAGCGCTCTTGAAACTATTAAGAGCTGTTCAGGGGCTAAAACCCCGAAGTCCCTTAGAAGTTTATGCTTGCTCCCAATAAGAAATTAATCCCTGCTTGTGGGTAATAGCCAGCTCCTTCCACGGTAGTAATGGTTCCTGGAACGGAGAAATCATCATCATAGGTATAGAAATAACCATTAGACTCGTACAGGCTATCAAAAATATTGTTGACCAGACCGGAAAGCACAATATTCTTGATAAAGCTATTGGTCTCAATAACATACTGCACATTAAAATCTGTTTGGGAATAGGCATCCAACATTGAGCTCTTAGCATCTATATTCCCCATATATTGCTTCCCTACATATTTAGAAAGTAGGCTAAGCTGCAACTGGCTGGTTGGCATATAGGTCAAGATATTACCGGCTATAACACTTGGTGAAAATGAAATATGAGTATCCCCTAGGCTTTCTAGGTTTCCATCGCGTTGAAAAACAAAATTTTTGTTTCTATTATCACTCAGGGCTACATTAGGGCGAAGGATAAATTTATCTCCCAAGGTAAGTATAGCGTCCACTTCTAACCCCAATCTATAGCTATCACCAACATTGGCTCGCAAAGGACCTCCTACATCGTTCAGCTCGCCAGTTAACACCAATTGATCCTTGTACTTCATAAAGTACACATTAGTATTCAATCGAACTCCTGGTGAAGTATGGCGCCAACCTAATTCAAAATCGTTCAGTTTTTCAGGTTTTGGACTCCCATTTTTATAATCATTTCTGTTTGGCTCCCTATTGGCCCTAGCGTAAGAAAAATACAGGTTATTGGCTAGATTCAGATCAAAAGTAACTCCCGCCTTAGGGTTAAAGAAATTAAAGGTATCGTCTACGCTGCCAATTTCTTCACTACTGGCCGTATATCCGACGGTTCTATATTGAAGATCTCCAAAAAGGCTCCACTGATCATCTAACTTATAGTTGGCCTTTGTAAAGAAATTAAAGTCGGTTTTTATAGAGGAATTATCATAATACCTGTCTCCATAATTACTATTTGAGGCATACTGTGCCCAAATAATTTCTCCAAAATGGTCCCCTTCGTATTTGTTATACCCACCACCAAGGATCAGATTAAGGTTTTCTGCCATATAGTTGGCCGAAAAAGTGGTTCCATAAAAGCGATTGCTCAACCAACGTCTTCTAATAAGGTCGGTTTCATCTACTTCTTCCCCATCGACGGTTATAGGTGTTAGCCCATAAGTAGCAAAGTCATCATCTTCCTTAAATTGTTCAAAATACCCTCTTCCTCGGGTATAATGTACGGCCAAATTAGTATTCCATGCGCTGCCAATTTTCTCGTTCCAGTGTAATTGAAAATGATTTTGCTTGTAATTATCCACTTCATTTTCATAGTACTGTGTATTTCCATTCTCATCGGTATATTCTCCGGCAGAGTTGTACGTACGATCGTTCTCCAAGGTGGCTGCATCTATACCGTTCCAGGACTGATACGTAATTTCGTGCCCACCGAACAATAGGGCCTTTATAAGGGTATTGTTATCTTGAAAGGAACCTTGAAGGAAATAAGAATTTAAGGCCGATGAAGCCCTGTCTACATAGCCATCGGATGTAATTCTTGACAGACGCCCGGAGATTTCTACCTGATCGTTCAAGAGTCCGGTACTAAATTTCAAATTATTTTTCAGGGTATTAAAACTCCCCACCGAAGATGATATCTGGCCATAACCTTCTTCAGCAACCGCATCGGTCAATATATTTAAACTGGCTCCAAAAGCGCCAGAACCATTGGTAGAGGTCCCTACCCCTCTTTGCAATTGCAAGCTTTCTGTAGAGGAGGCAAAATCGGGCATATTAACCCAGAAGCTACCGTGAGATTCGGAATCGTTATATGGAATACCGTTGATAGTTACGTTTACCCTTGTTGCATCGCTCCCTCGAACCCTAATTCCGGTATACCCCACTCCTGCTCCTGCATCTGTGGTAGTTACCACCGATGGCAAAAAGCTCATTAATACGGGGATGTCCTGTCCCAAGTTTCTAGGTTTGATCTGTTCTTTGCTTAAATTGGAAAAAGTAACCGGTGTTTGTTTGGTGACCCTTACGGCAGAAACCAACACCTCGTCTAGGCTGATTTTTTCTCCTTCCAAAGAATCTTTAGGTTTTTCCTGCCCTAAGGCCGACAATAGTGAGCCAAAAATGGCCATTGAAGTGAATATAGTTTTCATTCGCAAAAATTTTACGAATAAAAGGGGCTATTATTCCTGTTTTAATGTTGAGTTTGTCATTCCCGATAGGCTCGTCCTATCGAAAATATAGTGTTAGAATTCCAATACGCGTTGTACGCATCCCTTGGCAGCATTACCTGCCCAGGTTCCTTGGGTGTAATCTCAGCCTACCTACGTAAGCACCCCTTTGAGACGGCGCAAATTTACGCCCAGACTTTTACATTTCATAGTAAAACCAGACAAATAATTAACGTTTAATTATAGGCCATAAAATAAGCAAATACGTACTTTAGTTTGGCGTTCGACTATCTTTTGAGCAAACCATGAAAAAAAGCAGATTCACACTTAAAATAATGCTGAGCTATCTCATATTAGCAGCATTGGCTTTGGTGGTAGGGTATTTTATAATTTCCGAGATCCGAGTATATGTTTCTACCGATATTTCTTATAAAAACGACACCAAACTACTAAAAACCGGTACAATACTCACGCAATTACATGAAGCCGAAAGCCTTTCCAAAATAGCCTTACAGAATAAAAGCTCCAAAGATTTTTCTAACTACACCCAAAAAATAGATTCCATTTTTGTGGCCTTGGACAGCCTTAAAAAGTTTACTAGCAACGATGACCAAAAAAGCATGCTCGACAGCGTACAACTGTTATTGCAAAAAAAGGTCATCAACAGCAATGAGCTTCGTCTCTTAAAGGCAAAAATCGACGCCAATAGTTCTATAGACGATGCCCTTAAGGGGTTTAATATGATGGAGGAATCCTTGGGAAAAATAAGTCCGGAGAGCCTTGCCCCCGACTATTACGACCTTCCTGTGGAGGCGCAAACCACTCTTAAAAAATGGGCCGATTACCTCAGTGAAAATGTCCCCAAAGACTCCACCACTCCCATAGGCGTAGATTCGGTATTGACGGCCTCTAAAACCTTATTGACGGAAGCAAAAAAAAGCAGCATGAAAACGCTGCGGTCTTTGGCCGAAAAAGAATGGGCCCTCAATAGGACCGATTTGGAACTCTCCCAACAATTGCGAAATATTATTGCCGCTTTTGAACAGGAAATAATCCTAAAAACCTATACCGACAATATCAACAAACAAACGGCCCTGACCAGAAGTATCCGCTTGGCCGGCATTGCCGCCATCCTAGGCTTTATAGTGGTGGCTCTTTTTACATTTTTGATTACCAAAGATTATTGGAAGGTACAACGCTATAGGCAACAGTTAGAAAAGGAAAAGAAATTCTCGGAATCACTTTTAAAAAGCAGGGAGCAATTAATCTCTATGGTCAGCCACGACCTGAGGACTCCCTTGAACACTATTACCGGCTATTCCGAGCTTTTAGAAGGCACTCCTATCACTGAAAAGCAGTTTTCTTATGTACACCAGATTAAATCGGCCTCTCATTATGTCGATAGCTTGGTAAACGACCTATTGGATTTCTCCAAATTAGAGGCCGGAAAAATAAAGGTTGAAAACCGTCCCTTTGTGCTCTCGGAACTTATTAGGAATACCGGAGAAAATATAGCGGAGATCTATAGCGAAAAAAACATCCCCTTAATTTTTGAAATCGATGAACGCTTGGACCGTGCCGTTATGGGCGACGCCTTCCGTGTACGCCAGGTATTGAGCAACCTTATCAGTAACGCCTATAAATTTACACACATTGGCAGCATCGGAATACAGGCCGAGGTTGCCGAGGAAACACCGACCCATTACCATACTGTTATTGCGATAAGCGACTCTGGCATCGGTATAAAAAAGGAAAGGCAAGAACAGATTTTTAAAGAGTTTACCCAAGCCGATGACCATACCGACAAAAAATATGGAGGGTATGGCCTAGGCCTTACCATCTCTAAAAAACTTACAGCCCTATTAAATGGGAAAATTTCTGTGAGCAGCGAAGAAGACAAAGGCAGTACTTTTACCATAAACATACCATTTGAAATATCGAATATACCGATCCCGCCTAGGGACGAGATAGCCTTGACCCCCAAAAAAGCTTTATCGCTTCTTATTATCGACGATGATATTGCCATGCTAAAACTACTAAAAGAGGTATGCCATTCCCTTGGAATAACCGCACATACTTACAATACTTTTAACGCTATAAAAAAGGAAAGTCCTCTAGGTTACCATATGGTTTTGACCGATATACAAATGCCCGATTTAAGTGGTTTTCAAGTATTGGAACGGTTACAAAATAGCGGGTATATGCATTACAAGCAACAACCTATTGTTGCGATGACAGGGAGAAAGGATTTAGAAAAAAAGGTGTATTCGGAAGCCGGATTCGCCGATATTCTTCAAAAACCATTTACGAAGACCAGCCTTTTAAAGGTGTTGCAAGGTCAATTTCCAGAGGCCATCCATGACAAGGAAGTACCGAAAACAGAAACGATCCCGGTATCGGGCTCCCATTTGTTTAGCTTAGAGATTATCAATTCCTTTTTAGGGAACAATAAGCTTGCCGTAGCAGAGGTACTACAAACATTTAAGGCCGATACCCTTACCAATATGGAGGGACTAAGCATGGCTGTAGCACAAATGAATACTCAGGAAATAAATGCTATTTCCCATAGAATGCTCCCCATGTTCCGCCAATTAAAATCCGCGGATATTGTACCCATTCTGGAAGAATTGGAACTGTTAGCAGAAAACGATATGACCGAAAAAGCCATAAAGCTTTCTTTTGCCGATTTAAAAAATAAGGTTACGGTCCTCTTATTAGCGATAAAATCTTATCTGGCTAAAGATCCAAATTATAGAGATTAATCTTATTGTAGAGGGTCTTCCTGGTAATCTGCAGTAATTTTGCTGCCTTGGATTTATTAAAATTAGATTTTTTAAGTGCCTTTACAATTTGCTCCTTTTCATAATCGGCTTTGGAAAAATCTTCGATATCGGCAATAATTTCCTTGACTTTGAACACTTCTTTTGGCAAGGCCTCTTTTGCTACATAATCGCCAGTACTCAGCAATACTGCCCTTTTTATGACATTCTGAAGTTCTCTAAGGTTTCCTGGCCAATGATATTGTTTAAAAATATCCAAGACCTCTTCGGAAAACCCTTTAATATTTTTGTTCAGGGCTTTATTTGCCTTCGCCAAAAAATAATCGGCAAAGAGCAATAGGTCTTCAAAACGGTCTTCTAGAGAGGGTATTTCTACTGAAAATTCGTTGATCCTATGGTAAAGATCTTCTCTAAAAGTACCTTTTTCTACCGCTGCGGTCAGGTCTTCATTGGTGGCCGTAATAATGCGAACATCGACGGGGATTTCTTTGGTACTCCCTACCCTTTTAATTTTTCGTTCCTGCAGCGCCCTTAACAATTGAATTTGATTTTCATAGGAGAGGTTTCCTATTTCATCTAAAAAGAGTGTTCCGCGGTTGGCCGCTTCAAAATGTCCTATTTTGTCTTCCACGGCGCCGGTAAAACTGCCCTTAATATGCCCAAAAAACTCACTGGTTGCTATTTCTTTGGGTATGGCGCCACAGTCTACCGCTACAAAACTATAGCCTTTACGTTGACTGTTATCATGAATGGCCTTGGCTGTCACCTCTTTTCCGGTTCCGCTTTCTCCGGTTATTAAAACCGACATATCTGTAGGGGCTACCAATTTAATATACTCCTGCAGCTTTTTGGAAGCTTCACTACTCCCAGTCACTACGCCACTACTTAGACCCTGTGAAGCAGTATTGTTCTTGGCAGTTGGTTTTGGAGCCTCAGGCACAGCATGTACTTGCTTCTTTTCAGATAAGGCACTATTTATTTGCATTAAAATCTCGTCCGGAGTAAAGGGTTTTGAGATATAATCATAGGCCCCTTTTTTCATGGCATTTACCGCGGTGCCTACGGCGGCATAGCCGGTCATCACGATGACCTGGGTTTTGGGGTTAATAGCAAGTATTTCGGACAATAATTCTAAGCCGTCGTAATTGGGAAGACGTAAATCTGTCAATACTAAATTATAAGCTGTGGCCTTAAATTTAATTTTAGCATCCTCAGCAGTAAAACTAGTATCTACATCAAAGCCATTTTTGGTCAAAAACTTTTGGAGCATTTGACAAAAAGCGGCGTCATCTTCGATAATAAGGATCTTAGGCATACAATCTTTCTTAGGCATTGATATTATTAGTAAAAATACCACATGAAAGCTATTTGTATTTAAAAATTATCATAAAAAAAGCAGGTAAACGATGAATCGGTTACCTGCTTTTTCAACATATTAGAGACTTTAATGCCTCCCATGTTATTATTCTTCAATCCAATTACCTTCTTTATCGGCAAATAAGGTTGCTGAGGTACCATCTTCCTGAGCTACTTCTAATTTGAATTGCTCTTCTTCATTTACATATGCTTTTGAAATGGTCGCTGCCGGGTGATCTTTAGCTAGTGCATTGGTCACTGCTTCTGGCAAGGCACTTATTTCTATTTCGGAGTATTCGTCCTGTGCTACTACTTCGGTAGCAACTACAACTTCTGCTCCTTGTTCTGCCGTTGCTTCCTGAGCAAATCCGGTTAATGTTCCCAATGATACTACTGCTACAACAAATAATTTTTTCATGATTCTTTTATTTAATGATTACACTTGTTATAGCTATTGAAAATATAATACCAAGATTGATCATTGCTTCAAATATCTGCTCATCCCCCTTATACAGCCGCCTTAGCTGTTTTTAATCAAATAAGATCATTGTGTATTTTTGAGTAGTTGCCCCCCGTAGTGTATAATCGTTATACACTATGTACTTATAGCACTTTACTAAAAAAAGGGATAATGGATATTCTAAACTTCCATCTGATTCCTAAAACACCCACAAGGATCAGTAAGCTATCCGTATATTCAAAGGCCTTTTATGGCGATAAAAAGAATACGTTCTCTTTAGTTATAAAGTAGCAAAAAAGGATAGTATTATTGTAGAAGTCTAAATTTTAGAATCTTACATGAAAGCTATCGGTATTTAAAAATTACTATAAAAAAAAGCAGGTAACCGATGAATCGGTTACCTGCTTTTTCAACATATTAGAGACTTAAATGCCTCCCATGTTATTATTCTTCAATCCAATTACCTTGTTTATCGGCAAATAAGGTTGCTGAGGTACCATCCTCAAGAGCTACCTCTAATTTAAACTGCTCTTCTTTATTTACAAATGCTTTTGAAATTGTAGCTGTTGGATGCGCTGTTGCAAAGGCTTTGGTTACTGCTTCTGGCAAGGCACTTATTTCTATTTCGGAGTATTCGTCCTGTGCTACCATCTCAGTCGCCACTACAGCTTCTGCTGTCTCTACTTCCTGAGCAAATCCGGTTAATGTTCCCAATGATACTACTGCTATAACAAATAATTTTTTCATGATTCTTTTATTTTAATGATTAAACTTGTTATACCTATTGAAAATATAATACCAAGATTGATCATTGCTTAAAAAAACCATTCAACCCCCTGTATATAGGAGACTTAGCAATTTTCACTAAAATAAAAGTACTGTGTATTTCTGAGTAGTGGACTCCAATAGTGTGTAATCATTACACACTTTTTTCCTGCAACACTCCCTAAGAAAAAGAATGGAGGCTGTTATAAACTCACCTTTGGATTCCTAAAACAGCCACAAGAGAAGTATCCTGTGAGCATAGAAAAAGGTCTTTTAAGGCGTTTAAATACATTTGTACTCATTAGCTATAAAGTTCCAAGTAGCATAATACTATTGTAGCGTTCCAAATTTTAGAGACCTACCAGAAAGCTAGCGGGATTTAAAAAATATCATAATAAAAAAAAATCCCGTAAACGAGTGCTCGTTTACGGGATTTTTCAACTAATCGGAGGCATATAAATGCCCAATTTGTTATTATTCTTCTATCCAATTACCATTTTTATCGGCAATAAAACTAGCAGAAGTACCATCTTCTAGTGCTAGATCTACTTTATATTGTTCTTTTTTGTTTACGTATGCTTTTGAAATGCTCGCTGATGGGAAATTTGTTGCTACTGCCTTGGTTACTGCTTCTGGCAGGTCACTGATTTCTATTTGAGAGAATTCGTCCTGTGAAACTACCTCAGTGGCCACAACGGTTTCTGTTTCTACTTCCTGAGCAAATGCGGTCAATGATCCCAATGATACTACTGCTACAATAAATAATTTTTTCATGATTCGTATATTTAATAGTTAAACCTGTAATACCTATTGAAAAAACAATACCAAGATTGGGGCTGGTTTAAAAGAACCGCCTAACCCCTTATTTATAAGGGATATAATGATTTTATAAAGAATAAACGAATTGTAAAAAAGTGGGTATACGGCCGTAAAACTGTGTAAAATCTACACACTTTTTAGGCATACATTGCCCTAGAAGAAAAAAGGACAAGGTGTTGGGAATGCTGATATTTGCGTTAGGGACCGCAGCGGCATCCCCGCAGCGGAGCAAGGGATATAGCGAAGGCCCCGCCCGACGTAGGAGGGAACGCCCAAAATAATATTACAGGTGTTATGGATATTTTTAATGTTTATGGAGCACGCAATACATAGCGTCCTTTTTTTATAGCCCCATAGGTAGGAAGACGGAAATCCGCGGAAATAAAACACCTCATTGTCAGTTCTGTATGGCGCAAAAAAAAAGCGATCCCCTTTTAGGAAATCGCTTTTTAAAATTTTTTAATATATTGTTTTACCGTCATTGTCTTTAAAACGGTATTCGAGATATGTATAAGCATCTCTCGGTTGTATTTTAACCCATTTCTTATGTTCCATAAACCATTTAAATCTAATGGAAGGGAAGCCTGAGGTTAAATAGGCTGCAATAAAAGGATGAATGTTTAAAGTAATTCCATTATCCTTAGCCGGACCTTTTAAAAGTTTTTCAAGATCGGCAATTATCTTGTCTATAAGAACAATTGGGGCTTCTACCTCTTGGCTAGTGCCGTTAGGATTTTCCTCACTTGTTTTAATGTTCATTTCGGGCCTTACCCGTTGTCTTGTAATTTGTATAAGCCCAAACTTACTCGGAGGCAGTATTTTATGTTTGGCTCTATCGTCTTTCATTTCATCCCTAAGATGATCAAAAAGCTTTTTTCTATGCTCGCCTTTGCCCATATCGATAAAATCGACTACGATAATTCCTCCCATATCGCGTAAGCGTAATTGCCTGGCAATTTCTGTGGCGGCCAATAAATTTACTTCAAGGGCTGTGTCTTCCTGATTTTTGGCCTTATTGGAACGATTCCCGCTGTTGACGTCTATTACGTGTAAGGCTTCGGTATGTTCAATAATTAAATAGGCTCCTTTACTCATGGAAGCAGTACGCCCAAAAGAAGTTTTAATCTGTCGTTCTATCCCAAATTTTTCAAAAATGGGAACGGAAGAATTATACAACTTTACAATAGATTCTTTTTCCGGTGCAATTTCATGCACGTAATCTTTAATTTGCTCATAAAGCGTTTCGTCATCTACATGAATCCCTGTATAGGAATCATTAAATACATCTCTAAGGATCGATGAAGCTCTATTGAGTTCTACCAATACTTTGGATGGATGCGGTGCTTTTTGGAGCTTTTTACACATTACTGTCCATTTGTTCAGTAAATTCTGTAAATCTTTGTCTAATTCAGCTACTTTTTTTCCCTCTGCTACGGTTCGGATAATTACGCCAAACCCTTTAGGCTTAATACTTCTTACCAGTCTTTTTAACCTGTCTTTTTCTTCTTTACTCTCAATTTTTTGAGACACCGAAACACGGTCAGAAAAAGGGACCATTACCAAGTAGCGGCCGGCTATGGAAAGCTCGGAGCTAATTCGCGGTCCTTTCGTAGAAATGGGTTCTTTAACTATTTGAACCAATAGTGACTGGTTGACTTTAATAGCATCGCCGATGCTACCGTTTTTGTCAATATCTTCTTCAAACTGAAAATCTTTTAAAGAATAATCTTTTAATTTTCCAGTACTAACTTTTTTTATGAATTTCAACATTGAAGCTAGCTGCGGTCCTAAATCGTGGTAATGTAGAAAAGCATCTTTTTCATACCCTACATTTACGAACGCGGCATTGAGTCCAGTGACCGGCTTTCTTACCTTGGCAATTAAAATATCGCCGACGGCAAAGTCGTTACTATCTTCTTCTTTGTATAATTCAGTGAGTTTTCCATCCTTTAGCAGGGCAAAATCAACGGCTTCAGAACTAGATCTTACGATTAATTCTCTATTCACCTGAATTAATTTATATTCACCCCTTGGTTCTCGATAGCTATCGAGAAGGGACAAATGATTAAACAATAAGTTGTACAGGTTGTTTTAAACCCGTGGAAATTCGGCTACGAATTTCTATGTCAAGGAACGTATAAAAAGAAAAAGTAGTTTTAAAAACTACTTTTTCTTGTGTCGGTTAGCTCTCCTACGCTTCTTGCGCTTGTGGGTAGCTACCTTATGTCTTTTTCTTTTCTTACCGCTTGGCATAAAGTTATATTTTAAGGGTTAATACTAGTTTTATTTAACTTGAACGTTGCTCTTAACACCTTCTACAAAAACCTTCGCAGGTTTAAAAGCGGGAATGTTATGGGCAGGTATTTTTATGGTAGTGTTTTTGGATATATTTCTACCAGTTTTTTCAGCGCGTGTCTTAATGATAAAACTGCCAAATCCTCTTAGGTATACGTTATCGCCATTCTCTAAGGACGTTTTTACCTCATCCATGAAAGATTCCACAGTTGCTTGTACATCTCCTTTTTCAATTCCCAGTTTTTCTGAGATTCTCGTTACAATTTCCGCTTTCGTCATTTTAACTAAATAGATTTCAAAGTGTTTTTTTCGGGACGCAAATATATGAATTAAATTCTATCTTTCCCTTCTAAAGAACTTAATTTTAACTAGGTAAACCATTACTTTTGCATTTTATAGAAAAGTAGATGGTTTTTTCAAATATAATTCTTGCCTGGTACGGCACAAATAAAAGGGCGTTGCCATGGCGTAACACCCTTGACCCTTACCGCATTTGGCTGTCAGAAATAATGCTTCAACAGACTCGGGTAGCACAAGGAACCCCTTATTATCACAAGTTTATTTCTGCCTTTCCAAAAGTCGAAGATTTAGCAAATGCCGATGAAGAAGTGGTGTTAAAATTATGGCAAGGCTTAGGATATTATTCCCGGGCACGTAATTTACATGCTACCGCAAAGATAGTTGTAGAAAAATATGGCGGTAATTTTCCTAATACATATAAAGAACTTTTAACACTTAAAGGTGTGGGCGATTATACGGCCAGTGCCATTGCTTCTATCTGTTTTAACGAAGCAGTACCGGTTGTAGACGGAAACGTATATAGGGTCCTTTCCCGCTATTACGGAATGGATTTACCTATAAATTCGCCAGAAGGGATCAAGGAGTTTAAAAAATTGGCCATAAAGGTCATGGCCCCAAAGAATATCCGCGATTATAATCAAGGTATCATGGAATTTGGCGCCTTGCAATGCACGCCCCAAAAACCCGACTGCCAAACTTGTCCCTTAAATATTAGCTGTATCGCCTATAATAATGATAGCATTAGTTCGCTGCCCGTAAAATTGAAAAAAACGAAAGTCAAGCATCGCTACTTTAATTATCTGGTAGTGGTCGATGCCAACAACCAAACCCTGGTACAGCAACGCACCGGAAATGGCATATGGAGACAATTATACGAGTTTCCTTTATTGGAGTCCGACCAGGAGGTGGCCCTTCCTGAGGTTTCTAAGAGCGCACCCGAGCTTTTAGGCGTACAAGAGGACGCAGAAGTATACCTATATAATGATAAAAATATCGTCCATAAACTGTCGCACCAGCATTTACATACCAAGTTTTGGATTGTGAGCACCACGACTATTCTAGAAAACGGAGTACCTTTGTCCACACTTCCGGAATATCCAGTTCCAGTTTTAATTGCAGATTTTATAAATACGTTTAAAATTTAGTATTTTTGAAATAATATATACACTATGAGCGGAACATTAAATAAAGTAATGCTAATTGGTCATTTAGGAGACGAAGTAAAGGTCCATTATTTTGAGGGTGGGAATTGCATCGGCAGATTTCCTTTGGCCACCAACGAAACCTATACCAATAAACAAACCGGAGAAAGAGTCACCAATACGGACTGGCACAATATTGTGGTACGCAACAAGGCCGCCGAAATATGTGAAAAATATCTGAGCAAAGGCGATAAGGTATATGTAGAAGGTCGCTTAAAGAACCGCCAGTGGCAAGGGGAAGACGGTACTACCCGTTATGCTACCGAAGTACATGTTCAGGATTTTACCTTCCTTTCCACCAAAAATGATGGCAGCTCTAATGCCAACCAAGCCAACCCGAACCAACGACAAGACCAAGGCGCCTCTGATGCGGCCAAAAGACCATCTTCTTTAGAGGAAGACGATTTGCCTTTTTAAATAAAATAAATATTAAATTCTAACTATTGGACCCAGACCCCCTCAGTTTACCGTTAAATTTCATTGCAATTGACGGCGCATTAACGTTAAAAATTGTAATCCTTTTTATTCTTCTAGTATGCTCTGCATTAATATCGGGAGCCGAAGTAGCCTTCTTTGGCCTTTCTCAGACCGAGGTAAACGAAATAGAAGAGAAAAAATCTGCTAAAGGAAACATTATTGTTCAACTTTTGGACAGACCAAAAAAATTGCTGGCAACCATTTTAATTGCCAACAACTCTATTAACATAGGGATTGTACTCTTGTTCAACGCTATCGGAGACACCCTGTTCCAAGGCTTATCGTATACCATTTTAGGTATTGTTTCTGTTCGCTTTTTATTGGAAGTTGTCGTGGTGACCTTCCTGATCCTCATGTTCGGCGAAATTTTACCCAAGGTATACGCCAATAGAAACAGGCATACTTTTTCCTTTTTCATGGCCTTTCCGCTTAAGGTATTAGATTTTATCTTTTCACCTTTGAGTCTTCCTATGCGATCGGCTACTATTTACCTGTACAATAAGCTCGGAAAGCAAAAATCGAACATCAGCGTAGACCATTTGTCACAGGCCCTGGAACTCACCTCTGAAGGCGACACTACTAAGGAAGAGCAAAAGATCTTGGAAGGCATCGTTAACTTTGGAAATACGGATACCAAACAGGTAATGCGCCCTCGATTAGATATTTTTGCCCTTAGTTCTGACTTAAAGTTTACCGATGTATTACATGAGATTAAAAAACACGGCTACTCTAGAATTCCGGTCTATTCCGAAAATATGGACAATGTTCTAGGGGTGCTCTACGTGAAAGATCTTCTTCCTTATATAGACCGAAAGACGTTTAATTGGATGTCCCTGATCAGGGAACCCTATTTTGTGCCAGAAAATAAAAAACTCGATGATCTACTGTTAGAGTTTCAGACAAAAAAGAACCATTTGGCCATTGTAGTCGATGAATACGGGGGCACCTCGGGCATTGTTACCTTAGAAGATATTATAGAGGAGATTGTCGGGGATATTAGTGACGAATTTGATGATGAAGACCTTAACTTTTCTAAATTAGACGAGTTTAACTTTGTTTTTGATGGTAAAACTGCCTTAAGGGACTTCTATAAGGTAGCCAATATTGAAGACGAGAACGAATTTGAGGATAAAAAGGGCGAATCGGAAACTATTGCAGGTTTTGTCCTGGAAATAGCCGGCGGGTTCCCTAAAATGGGGGAGCAAGTTGCTTTTAACAATTATTTGTTTACCGTGGAAAGCTTGGACAAAAAACGCTTAAAACTAATAAAAATAACCCTTCCCAATGAAATTTAACGCCCTGTTCCTTTCGGTTCTTATAAGTTTCACGGCCCTCTCGTGCCAAGAAGACACATTGCCCAAACCTAAGGCCATGTTGCGCTTAGAATATCCGGAGACAGGAGAAAAACAGTTGGCAACCCCACATTTCGAATTTAGGCATACCGGTGTAGAAAAGGTAAAATCTAACGACCTAAATTCCATCACCATCAATTACCCCAGGTTAAATGGTGCTATTTTTATCACCTATAAAAAAGTTGACGGGAATTTGGAAAAATTACTGACCGATGCCCAAAAATTAAGTTACGAACATGTGATGAAGGCCGATGGCATCCTAGAAAAACTTTTTGTCAATGATACCGATAAGGTGTATGGCATGTACTATGAGGTTAAAGGCAATGCCGCTTCCCAATCGCAGTTTTACGCAACCGATAGCCTACAGCATTTTTTGACCGGATCCTTATATTTTAATGCCAAGCCCAATTACGATTCCATCCTCCCGGCCGCCGCGTACTTGCAAAAGGATATTAGAAAAATTATGGAAAGCCTACAATGGAAAGAGCAACCCTAAAAACCGCTTCCTTTTTATTCAGCTTCCGTTTTTAAGCACCCTTTAAATCCCCCACGGGCTTTGGCGAGCCCACGAAGGCATAATACTGGGTACCAAAAATATAGGAGTCCATTGATTACGCCAAACACCTCCTAAACCTTATAACGTGTAACATTCTAATTGGGGCGTTCCCTCCTTCGTCGGTCGGGCTATTGGCTATATCCCTCGCTCCGCTGCGGGGATGCCGCCGCTATCCCTAACGCAAAAAAATACCCCTTTCTAATATGAAAGAGGTATTTAAGAAGCCGTTTGGACAAAGAAAGCAACTTTATCAAACATCAAAAAGATTATTCCTTTTGGAGTAATTGCTGTGCTTTTTCTATACTAGAATTCATTTGTTCCTTAAGAGCATTTACTTTAACCTCCTCTTCATCTAACCACTGTTGCTTTTCTTCGCTAAGTTCTTGCCCCTTCATTATCTCGTTGGGACTAAAGCGTTCGCTAAAACCTTTCATCCAATCCATCATGGCTTTATGAGCCAATTCCAAGTCTTTTTTTGCCAGCATATACGTATGGTCCTCCATGCTACGTTCCTCTAATTGGGATATCAGTTGACTAATAGTACCCATCTTTGGCATTACTTCGTCATGTACCGCAATTACATTTTGCATTTGAGTTTTAGATTCCTCCTCCTTACACGAGAATGAAATGGCTATTAAAAGCATTGCGAACAACAGAAAAGATTTTTTAATCATTATATATAAGGTTAGTGTAATATTAAAAATCCGTGCGAAACGAATACTTACAATTAATAAGTACTCTTAATACAAGGGATAAAGATACTTATAAGCTTAAAAACATCATACATTCTATGTTAAATTTATGGCGTTCTTAAACATTAGCGGATAAGATAAAGAATTACCATACCGTCTTTACAAAGGCCCTATTAGGCGTACACATTCTCATTTAAACAAGTAATACACAGAACATTCAGAAAGGGTCGGAATTTTTTAAAAAAGCAAAACCATCTTTTAAAAGAAGCTCCTTTATGGAAGTACAAACAGAGGGTATTCTCCCTTACTTTTAATAGTCTAATTTCATCGACCACCGGAACAGAAATCGCTTAAAAGCAGTCATATTAATAAAAATTGCCTGACAATTTCTATTTCTTGTTAATTTATACAAATAAATCATAAAAAAAATGTAATTTAAATGCATCCATAACCTAAAACTTTAAAGATATGAAAGAATTTGCACTACCAATTAGGTTTGGCGTTGCTACTAGCGGCTCTCTAATTGCTTATTTCTTAATTTTATCGCTTTTTGGACTACACACCAACGTATTATATAGTCTTTTCAATGGCGTTATCACTGGTTTTGGCATTTACGAATCCATTAAATATTTCAGGATAAAAAAAGGAGTAGCTTTTAATTACGGTATAGGGTTTACTGCTGGCATTGTCACTGGGGCCATCGCTACGATAATTTTTACGTTTTTCTTCGCCTTGTATGCCACCGAAATAAACACCCAATTTTTAAAGGAATTATCAAAAGTCTGGTTTTCGGATTACGACACTTTAGAAGGCAGTATATTTTTCACCGTGGCCACCATGGGCTTTGCAACCACCTTGGTTTTGACCCTAGCTTTTATGCAGTTATTTAAGACTTCCAAGAACCTAAACCAAAAATCGGCTTAAAATTCTTAAAAATCGCTTGTGGTTTAAGGATTTAGAAGTATATTTGCAGCCGCCTATGTAAAATTAGGCTTGTTCATTTAACATATAATAAACACACAAGCTATGTACGCAATTGTAGAGATAGCAGGGCAGCAATTTAAAGTTGCGAAAGACCAAAAAGTGTATGTTCACCGTTTACAAAACGAAGAAGGTAGCAATGTTACTTTTGATAACGTTCTTTTGTTGGAAGATGGTAGTAACATTACTGTAGGCGCCCCCGCTATAGACGGAGCCACTGTTGAGGCCAAAGTCATTAAACACCTTAAAGGTGAAAAAGTAATTGTCTTTAAAAAGAAAAGACGTAAAGGTTACAAAAAGAAAAACGGTCACCGTCAGTATTTGACTGAATTAGTTATTGAAAGCATCAGTGCTTCAGGAGCTAAAAAAGAGGCCAAACCTGCCGCTAAAAAAGAAGAAGCTAAAGCTTCTAACGATTTAAGCGATAATACGGTTGCTGAACTAAGAGAGATGGCAAAAGCTCAAGGTCTTGAAGGGTACTCTTCAATGAAGAAAGCTGAATTAATTGCCGCTTTAAGTAAATAACTAGAACTAAAATAATATATCATGGCACACAAAAAAGGTGTTGGTAGTTCCAAGAACGGTAGAGAATCAGAATCGAAACGATTAGGCGTTAAGATTTTTGGTGGTCAAGCTGCTATTGCTGGAAATATCATCGTAAGACAACGTGGTACAAAACACAATCCAGGTGAAAATGTTTACGCTGGAAAAGATCACACTTTACACGCTAAAGTTGATGGTCTTGTGAAGTTCCAAAAGAAAGCTGGAGGAAAATCTTATGTTTCCATTGAGCCATTTGAAGCTTAATAAGCACATTCTTTAAAATATAAAAAACCCTTTCTGTTTTCAGAAAGGGTTTTTTTATGCCCAAAAATAACCCCTGCGCCCTTTTAATCAGCATAAACAAGACCATTGGCTTCATTTATACCATCTTATGGAATGCATCCTAGCCCTAAATTTTGTAATTTTAGAAAGAACCATTAAACCCATTGTATCATGAAAAAATTATTCATTTGTAGCTTTTTGTGTATATCCCTACTATTTTCCAGTTGCCTGGGATCTTTTGGGGCTTTTAACAATCTAAAGGAATGGAACCAGAACGTTTCCGAAAGTAAGTTTGTAAACAACTTAATTTTCTGGGGACTGAACATTGTTCCGGTGTACGGTCTTTTCTTTGTTGGGGATGCAGTGATCTTTAACGTCATCGAATTCTGGTCAGGGTCTAACCCTATCGCCATGGAAGACGGGGAATCGGAAGAGCAGGTCGTAGAACAGGACGGCAACACCATTAAAATGGTGGCTACCAAAAACAGATTGGAAATAAACGTGCTAGACGGTCCTAAAAAAGGCCAAAAAGTAGATCTTCTCTACAGACCACACGAAAAGTCTTGGAACGCCATAAAACCCAATGGGGAAATAATTAAACTTTCGTCCTTTAAAGAAGGCTTTTATTTTGTGTATACCCCAGATGGGGAATCAATTAAAATAAACCCAATGCAAAGCAAGGAAGAAGGACTCGCCCTATTAAAAGAACATTCGGACTGCTATACAGCTGCCGGAATGCAGGCTTTAGGGTATTAATAAAAATGGTATGACCGGGCAATAGAATAACTGTAAACATCCTATTGCCCCCGTACCATTCTCATTACCAGTTTTGACTCCTAAAGCTATTGCTTTTTGCAAAGCTTACGGTTTTGGACAAGTAGTCTTCTATATTATAATCAGGAATAGGCAAAATACTCTCTAGCAGTTCCGTATCCCATTCATTGGGCCTAGAAGTAAGGTAAGGATGCAAATGCACCCCTATGGTCTCGTAATAAAACTTTTCTAGAGCCGATTTAAAGCCACCTAATGCCTCTATGGACTCTTGGGTAAAACTAAAATTCGTAAATCCTACTACATCAAATATTTTAGACATCCCCCTTATAAGATTGGTGTCCTGGGAATGAACAATGTTTAATTCCTCAATATCGCGATCCAATACTTTTACGATTACCTTGGCGGCATAGTCTGTCGGGATAATATTTAATCCGCTACCGATACCGGCACTGATCCGTATAGCTTCTTTTTGATCCCTATCGTGGAAAAACTTGGCAAACAGATAGAAGACCATATATTTTGAAATAAAATAATTGGGCGCTTCGCTAATATTCCCTCCCAATACACTTGGTCGCAAAATCTGAATCGGAATCTGGCATTTTTTCCCTTCTTCCAACAAAAACCTTTCGCTAGCATGTTTGGAGGCCTCATAATAATTGCGATACCTAAGACCGTCGTTTAGGCCGTAGTTATTCCCTAAAAGCCCCCCAGCATCACCGATAGCGAATGCGGTGCTTATATATACAAACTTAGCAATATGGCCTACATAGGCCTTAAAAATGCTTTTGGTGAATTCTAGGTTTTCCCTAAATATCTCTTCCTTGGCAGCGATATGGGTAGAAAGATTTACATAACCGGCAGAATGCACAAAATAATCAATCCGTACGCCCTCTAAAAATGTCTCGGGTTCCAAAAGTCGATCCGCATCGATAACCGATATCTTGCGAAGTACGGCCTCCATATTATTTTTAATAAATTCCGGCGCATACTCACTGCGGAACATATTGGATATTCTTTCTTGTGGCGTTAATCGTTTCTTGTTCCGAACAGGCAAGTATATTTTTTCAATACGCTCAAACTTCATTTCCAAAAGGGAAAACAGTACTCTAGACCCTAAAGTACCTGTAGCTCCGGTTAAAATTATATTCATTAAAATTCTTAGGTTTTATTTAGTGGTAATACGGGGCTCCTTCCCTTGTGACGGCCTGCCCATCGCTTCTTTTGCGATCCTTTAAAAATAAGAAAATCCCCTATGAATCAACATAAGGGATTTTCTGCTAAGACGCCTAAGCGCTATATTTAGTATCTATAGTAGTCTGGCTTAAATGGCCCTTCTACCGTAACTCCGATATACTCGGCTTGTTCCGGACGTAAGGTTTCCAATTCTACTCCTAAACGAGCAAGGTGCAATTGTGCTACCTTCTCATCTAAATGCTTAGGAAGCATATATACATCATTCTTATATTTATCGCTGTAGTTCCACAACTCAATCTGAGCCAATGTTTGGTTGGTAAAAGAGTTACTCATTACAAAACTTGGATGACCGGTAGCACATCCTAGGTTCACCAATCTACCTTCGGCCAAAACAATCACATCTTTTCCGTCGATAGTGTATTTATCAACCTGAGGCTTAATTTCATCCTTGGTATAGCCGTAATTTTTGTTCAACCATCCCATGTCTATTTCATTGTCAAAATGACCAATGTTACAAACGATGACCTTATCCTTCATCGCCTTAAAGTGCTGCGACTGAATAATATCTTTATTTCCGGTAGTAGTAATCACGATATCGGCATTACCAACAACGGTCTCCATTTTCTTTACCTCAAATCCGTCCATTGCCGCTTGCAACGCACAAATAGGATCTATTTCAGTAACGGTAACAATAGAACCGGCACCTTTAAAAGAAGCTGCTGTTCCTTTACCTACGTCCCCGTACCCGGCAACAACCACACGTTTTCCTGCAAGCATAGTATCGGTAGCTCTACGAATAGCATCTACAGCACTTTCTCTACATCCGTATTTGTTGTCGAATTTAGATTTGGTAACAGAATCGTTTACATTGATCGCCGGCATTGGCAAAGTACCTTTTTTTACTCTTTCGTACAACCTGTGAACACCAGTGGTGGTTTCTTCAGAAAGCCCTTTAATACCTTCTGCCAAAGCAGGGTATTTATCAAGAACCATATTGGTAAGATCTCCACCGTCATCTAAGATCATGTTCAACGGCTTACGGTCTTCCCCAAAATAAAGGGTTTGCTCAATAGCCCAATCAAATTCCTCTTCACTCATCCCCTTCCAGGCATATACAGGAATACCCGCAGCAGCAATAGCGGCTGCCGCTTGGTCTTGGGTAGAAAATATATTACAAGAACTCCAAGTTACCTCGGCACCCAAGGCTACTAAAGTTTCTATAAGAACCGCTGTTTGGATGGTCATATGCAAACAACCTGCAATACGAGCCCCTTTTAACGGCTGTTCATCTTTGTATTCTTCTCGTAATGACATTAGACCAGGCATTTCCGCCTCTGCCAAATCAATCTCTTTTCTTCCCCAATCGGCAAGTGTAATGTCCTTTACTTTGTAGGGTACATAAGGAATAGTTTTTGTACTCATCTGCTTGTTTTTATTGATGTTATCGGAAACAAAAAAGAGGTAATCCTAATTTCTATGTAAAGAAATTTGATCTTTCTCTTATTTCATATCCTTTTTATTTTTAATTTCGTTAAGAAACCTATTACTGCTTTTTTTGCAATTGCAAAGGTAGTAATAACTTAAATAAAGTAATGCCTCTTTACAAAACAATAACAGAAGGATCTCATGTTAAGATCCTGATTTGGAAAGTTGAAGAAACCGAAGACCAACTTCGGGAAGGCATTGCCTTGACCGAAAACTCCGTGAACCGCTTAAAGTCCATGAAGTCCGAAATTCACCGAAAAGGGTATTTAAGCATCCGGCATTTATTTGCCACCGTCGGACTGGTAGACCATGACCTCTATTATGACGAAGCAGGGAAACCACACCTTACCAACGGCAAGTATATCTCTATTACCCATTCGCACGAATTTACAGGCATCATTGTTTCGGACAATGTAGAAGTAGGGGTAGATATAGAAATGCAACGCGAAAAAATTCTTCGCATCGCTAGTAAATACACTCCCTTAGAGGAATATAAAACCGTGGCAAATTACGATGCCCTGATTAGGAAACTCACCATTGTTTGGGGAGCCAAGGAATCGCTCTATAAAATTTACTCTCAACACGGGCTTAGTTTTTTACACCATATCGATATAACAGATTTCTCCCTGTCAGATGACTCAGAAACAAAAGGAAACATCCTTTACAAGGGAAAATCGAGTGAATACACTATAAAATTCTTGGAATTTGAAGGCTTTACCTGTGTGTACGCCATTAAGATTTAAATTATTTCGGAAGGCACTCCCCTTCTCCTTTACAGGCTTTGTAAGCAATATAGAGGTATCTTGCTTTACACCGATAGCCCTTAAGATAGCCTACTTTATAATCCAGCAGCCTTCAAATGATGTCGCGCATAATATAATTCGGACGGGTCCAGCAACACAGAAAACTCAACCTCAGCCTTCGAAACTGACCCGACCACTTATGGCTGAAGATCGCAAAATCTTATAGAAGTGTTTATGGAATCCATTATAGACTTTTTTTTAGGCCCCTATAGCACCACTCCCCTTTATGACATCTTCCTAGAATCCTTCGTCTTCTTTTTTGGGATTGCCAGTGTTATCTACGCCAAGAAAAAAAATATTCTAGTATTCCCTACAGGTTTAGTGGCTACCGCAATATCCGTATACCTTCTCTATAAAGCCGGCTATTACGGCGATATGACCCTGAATTTCTACTATTCTTTAATGAGTATTTACGGCTGGTATAATTGGAGCAGAAAAAAAGGCGACAAGGCTGTCCTCTCCATAACGAGAACCACTAACAAAGAAAAATCAATAGGGATAGTACTTTTTTTGCTCACTGTTGTAATCACGTATGCCGTATATATAGGCTTTGAGCAGGAAATAGAGACGGTCAACTATATCGATATTTTCACTTCCGGCTTGTTCTTTACGGCCATGTGGTATATGGCCAAAAAGAAATTGGAAAATTGGACCCTCTGGATTATTGCCGATATTATTACGATACCCCTGTACGCCTATCGTGGACTTGGGATACTTTCCTTGCAATACCTTATATTTACAGTATTGGCCGTTCAAGGTTATTATGCATGGAAAAAAGATATCAACAAGACCCAACAGACCTCATTAAAGTAGTTTTATTCGGACCCGAATCTACTGGAAAAACAACCTTATCCAGACAACTGGCAAAACACTATAATTCCGTTTGGGTCCCGGAATATGCGCGCGAGTATTTACAAAACAAATGGAACGATGAACGCAAGACCTGTGAGCCTAAGGATTTACTGCCCATTGCCGAAGGGCAAATAAGGCTAGAAAACTCCTTGGCAAAAAAAGCTTCCGAGGTACTCATCTGCGATACAGACCTCTTGGAAACCAAAGTATATTCCGAAGCCTACTACTTAGGATATTGCGATCCGGTGCTGGAAAAGCACGCCCTAGAAAATACGTACGATATATATTTCTTAACAGATATAGATATTCCTTGGGAAAAAGACGATTTAAGAGACAAACCCAATGATAGAGCGCAAATGTTTTTACTTTTCAAGGAAACATTAGAAAAATATAGTAGGAATTTTATTATATTGTCAGGAGATAAAAAAACCCGACTGGCAAAGGCTGTGTCACATATTAACCAACTATTGAGCAGAATGAAATTTTCTAAAGACGATCAGTTACAATTAAAAAATAAAGGTATCTCAGAGAGCAAGGTCTTGGACCAGATTGCTACTTTTAAAGAAGGTATTCCTTTTGTTAAACTAGAAAAAGCGGCCGTAGTAGGAAATGGTATTTCTAAATTTTCACCGTCCGAAGAAGAAAATTACCTGCACCAATTTGAACTGGCCATAGGTAATTTATCCCTATTAAAATTTGTACCGGCCTCCGGTGCTGCTTCGCGAATGTTTAAGGCTATGTTTAACTTTTTGGATGCTTACGATCCTAAAAACGAAACCTTTGATGCCTATTTGGAAAGAACAAACGATAAAGATGCCAAGCGCTTTTTCGAGGGCTACGAGAATTTTGGCTTCTATACCCTCATCCAAGATCGCATAAAAGGAAAAGCAGCGACGCCAGATGAGGAAAAACATCTTTTTGTAAAAGAAATGCTACTGTCCGAGGGATTAAATTTTGGTTTTTACCCAAAAGGCCTATTGCCCTTTCACAAGTATGACAACCATACCGAAACGCCTTTTGAAGAACACCTAAAAGAGGCGGACGCCTATGCCAATGTAAACAACACGGCCAAGCTACATTTCACTATTTCCGAACAGCATGCCGAAATGTTCAAAGAAGAGTTTAAGACGGCAGGAGACAGGGTGTCTGCCAATACTGGCACCACCTTTTCCGTATCCTATTCGTTTCAAAAACCGTCTACGGATACCATCGCCGTAAATATGGATAACAGCCCTTTCCGCAATCCGGATGGCTCTCTTTTATTTAGACCAGCAGGTCACGGCGCGCTCATCGAAAATTTAAACGACCAGGATGCCGATATCATTTTTATCAAAAATATCGATAATGTAGTCGTTCCAAGATTTTTGAAAGAAGTTGAGAAATCTAAAAAAATATTGGCAGGTTTCCTCATGGAACTACAATCCAAAGCCTTTAAATATGCCGAAACTTTGGACAAGGGCCAACTTACCGAAGACACCCTGTCTAAAATAAAATCGTTCCTAGAAAAAGAGCTAAACGTACGTTTTCCCGAGAATTACAAAGAGTTGGACCTTTCAGCACAAACCCAACTTTTAAAGGAAAAAATTAACAAACCTATTCGTGTATGCGGCATGGTTAAAAACGAAGGAGAACCGGGAGGAGGACCTTTTTGGGTAAAGGACCAAGAAAACCAAATATCCCTTCAGATTATAGAATCGGCGCAAGTAGATGCTAACAACCCGCAACAATTGGATATCATGAAAAATGCTACCCATTTTAATCCAGTAGATCTTGTTTGTGGCGTGCGAAATTACAAAGGCGAAAAATATAACTTACTCGATTTTGTGGATAGTAAACAAGGATTCATCACCCAAAAAACCCAAGAAGGCAAAGAATTGCAAGCCATGGAATTACCCGGTTTATGGAATGGCGCCATGGCCTTTTGGAATACTATCTTTGTAGAAGTACCCCTAATTACCTTCAACCCTGTTAAAACGGTCAACGACTTATTAAAACCAGCCCATCAGGTGCAATAGCTCCAGACGATACATATTGGTAAACAAAAAAGTGTGTAATTATTACACACTTTTTTGTTTTGGTATACACTTTAACACAGTAGGTAAAAACAAGCCAATCCCTGTAAACACCTTATACAATGGGCTTTACAGCAATACCACTACTCTTTTCATAATTGGCACAGTTATTCCTTTAATAGAAAGAAATAATATAAGCACCCTCAAAAAAATATACATATGAAAAGTTTAGTATTCGCAACAGCAATGGCCATAGGAAGTTTACACAATGTAACTGCTGCCCCTCCAATTTTTCACGACGGAATTATGGAAGTAATATTCGGAATGGACTATACTGAAATAAAAATAGAATCGGTACCCAAAACAATTATCAAGGCCTTGGAAAAAGATTATCCAGGAGCCATTATAGAAAAAGCTTACCTAGATGATGCCGATGGGTACAAATTAGAAGTAAGCTTGGAAAACGGCAGTGAATTAGAATTGTATGCCGATGCCAAAGGCAACTGGATTGAATCCTAAATTTATAATATACCTACTTATTATATTTGGTTATTTTGTTAGCAGAAGACTGTTCGAAAGGGCAGTCTTTTTTAATGGCAATAAAAAATGGATCTAGCACCAAAGCGCTAGATCCATTTTTTTTACAAGCTTTAAGAAACCTACTTTTTACTTAGCTTCGTGCTGCTTTTCTTAATTGGTGTAACCACTATATTTCTAAACTCAACCGGACCGTGGTCTCCTTGAATTAAAAACGGACCAGCTTCGGCCTCGTTGTTATCTAAAGCGCCACCCGTAATCCCAGGGATCACTTGGTCATTGATAATAGTTTTTCCGTTGGCCACTATTGTCACTCTTCTTCCTATCAGGGTAATATCATAGGTCTGCCATTCTCCTGCACTTTTAGCAGCCATTTCATTAGGCTCTAAAAAACCATAAACCCCTCCAAAAAGGATATCCGAAGGCTCAGATCCCTTACTATCTATAATCTGTACCTCATATCGGCCACGAAGGTAAATACCACTGTTACTACCTTCTGGGTAACGGAATTCTACATGTAATTTAAAATCGGTGAACTTCTCCTCCGAGACCAAATTAGCACCCGATTGTGGACTTTTTAAGATCCCATTTTCTACCACCCATTGGTTTTCTCCCATGGCTTTCCATCCGCTTAGGTCTTTCCCGTTCAGTAATTTTATAGGTTTGTCCCAAACAATTTTTTCTGTATACTTCAGTTTTGGCGCACGGTTGGCTACCCAGTCATAGGTATTACCATCTGTGTACAACATAGTTCCTTTAAGTGCCTCGCCATCCATAGTACCTTCAAACACCATATCGGAATTTCCCTCTTCCCATTGTGGAGGAATGGAAAAACTAAACTTGTCGCCCTCTAGTTTTATTTCCGAAATAGGCCTGGCACTACCCATCGCATATACAAAACGTCCAACCAGGGTGTGCGATCCAGAATGCCGCACTTCTAACCACGAAGGAAGCTCTTTTCCGTCTTGGGAAATAACCATATTCCATCTTCCTTCCAACTGCTTTGTTTCCTGTCCGTACGCGGACGTGGAAAATGAAGCCAAAACCAATCCTAATCCGGCTAAAAATAATTTAGAAGTCCTTTTCATTATATAAACCATTATTTTAATTATTTGCAAGCGTGAATATAACGAATATTATAAAATGAAAAGTTCCCAAACTAAAATATAAGCCTTAAAACCACTATTTAGCATTCCTATTGGCCCTATAGCTCCTTATTCATAAAATAAAGCGAGACAAGCCCTCGTCCTATTATTTTTAAAGACAAAACCGCTATCCAAGGCATAGGTTTAAGGCAAAAGAATTCGGTATTGAAAACGAAAATGATAATTTTGCCCAAAGGCCAACCCTATTACATGATAGCACCTAAAAAAACATATACCCTAAGCGAAGCCACTAAAAAACTCGAAAGCTACTGTGCCTATCAGGACCGTTGTCATAAGGAGGTACAACAAAAACTACAGCAAATGGGAATGATCCCAGAGGCCATAGACCATATTCTAGCATTTTTAATCCAAGAAAACTACCTCAACGAAGAACGTTTTGCGCGGAGTTTTGCCAGGGGGAAATTCAATATTAAGAAATGGGGCAAGAACAGAATTGTCAACGAGCTCAAACAACGTGACATCTCTAAATTTAATATCAAAGTTGCCTTAGAAGAAATAACGCCCGAAGCCTATTATACTACCTTAGATACTCTTGCGAAAAAACGATTGGCCGAAATAAGGGAAAAGGACATACAAAAATGCCGAAAAAAACTGGCCGATTACCTACTGTATCGTGGCTGGGAAAGCAGTTTGGTCTATGAAAAGATATTTGAATTAGTCCCGAATAAATAAAATAGCACCTTATAAAGACATTATATAAAGTCTGTCCTACCAAAATATTGCTACTCCTAGTAACGCGCTATGCTTGCAAAAGTCATCTATAAGCACCCAGTGTCACCACCCCGATACACCACAAAATCACCTATAAAAAAAGCATTGCCTAAAACCCATGAACCGATAATATAGGGAGTTTTAAACAATGCTTTTTTATCCTAGGCCAGTCTAGGCTGTAACCCAGGACTACCTACCTTATTATACCTCCTTAATCTAGATTAAAAGAAGCTCCGATACTAAATACTACTTGGTTGTTAAGCTCCTCGGCTGGCGTTAAGTTTTCCGTTTTATATTTTGCCAAGGGAAAGCCTAATTCACTATAAATCCCAAAGCCATCGCTAAAAAAGTAACGCATACCTACATGGCCTCCGAAATTCCTCAGCCCTAGGTCCAATCCTGGATACACGTCTACCATTTCCCCTAAATTCATAACACTTCCTAAATTGGCATTAAAACGTGCCTTCAGATCCATACGGTCCCCAAAATCGGCACCAATAGCTTTTTCGACTCCCAAGATATAAGACCCCTGTAGACCCATAGAAAAATTTTGGCCCATTCCAAAATCGTAGGTAGTCACTATCCCGGTTCCGTTGGTCTGAAAGTTCGCTCCTATCTGAAACTTGCTATCTCCCTTTCCCTCGTATGCCTGTGCACTAACAAACCCTACACTTAAAAGTAATACTGCAAATAATAATCGTTTTTTCATTTGTTGTCGTTTTTTTATTAATAATCCTTTTAGTACTAAACCTCCTAGCGAATTAGCTGGTATTTGAATTGACAAATGTATCTATAATGCTACAAATTACAATTCGGATACCTGCTTATTCGTTCTTTCTATGGCCTGTTCGTTTTTCCAATCTATCCACTGCTGTCCTTTAAATTTTCGCATCATATTGTCGTAATACCGCATTACAAGCACATTGTAAAATGCCTGACCTAAATTTTCAGGGTTTCGCGCAATGGCCCGTAAACTCATAGAAAAACCAGGGGTTATATATTTCATATAATGCCAATACCCTTCTGGCATGTACAGCAGCTCTCCATGCGACAATTGCGTTTTATAGCCAGAGGCCTTTTGTAAGGCCGGCCATTGCTCGTAATCGGGATTTGAGAAATCAATGCTTTCGTGGGTTATTAAAGAATGGGGAACCTTATACAGGTACTTATTTTCGGATTGTGAAAACAGTATTACCTCCTTTTTTCCTTCAAAATGAAAATGAAAAATATTGGCCAAATCAATATCGTAATGCATAAAGGTATGCGAATTGGCACCCCCAAAAAACAGCATGGGCAAGGTTTTCATAAGCCGCAACCCAAAATCTGGGTAGCGGTAATCTTGCTGGAGCTCTGGCACCTCTTTCAGAATGTTCCAAAGAAAAATACGGTATTTTGTAGGTTCGCGCTGTAACAGATCCAAGTAATCGGACATTTTCATCCGAGCATGGGGCTCATTAAACCCGTCTTTATGATGTACAGGCCTATCGTCATACAGCGGCACCATTTTATCACCGGCTATCTGACGAATATACTCAAAGTTCCATTTGGAATAAGCAGGCCAATCCTCAATACACTTTTCAATGACCACAGGTTTCTGCGGCTTAAAATAGTTATTGAGAAAATCGTCCTTAGTAATGGTTGCTACTCTTGGAATATCCTCTAAATTCAAAGTAATGTGGTTAATTTTTCCCTAAAGTAAAAAAACCAAAAGTTAAAAGCAGCTTTAACGCTATAGAAAAGTAAAGCCTGTAGGGAAATTTTTAAACTTCCTTACAGGCCCTTATATTATTCCGCTGATTTAGCCTTTTGTTTGGCAGCCTCGTTACGGTCTATGGTATGCCCTGGTCGGGTCCATTTTGGTTTTTCGCCCATAGGAGCATATTCAGAATCCGCAGCTTCTACCGTTTTAGGTTGCGATACCTTGGTAAACGGTTTTTGCGGATTTAATCCTAATAATTTAAACATCTCCATATCCTCGTTGACATCCGGATTTGGAGTGGTCAGCAATTTATCACCGGCAAAGATAGAGTTGGCACCTGCAAAGAAACACATTGCCTGTCCTTCCCTGCTCATTTGCGTACGTCCGGCAGATAAACGCACCTGGGTCTCTGGCATAATAATACGGGTCGTAGCGACCATTCGTACCATATCCCAAATAGAGATCGGAGGCAAATCGGCCATTGGCGTTCCTTCTACCGCTACCAAAGCGTTAATAGGCACAGATTCTGGCTGAGGATCTAAAGTAGACAAGGCTACCAACATTCCCGCACGGTCTTCCAAAGCCTCGCCCATTCCAATAATACCACCGCTACAAACGGTCACATTACTCTTACGAACGTTGTCAATGGTATCTAAACGGTCTTTAAAAGCACGGGTAGATATTACATCCTTATAGTAGTCCTCGGAAGTATCCAGGTTGTGGTTATAGGCATATAAACCAGCTTCGGCCAAACGGTGGGCCTGGTTTTCGGTCAACATCCCCAAGGTACAGCACACTTCCATGTCTAGTTTGTTAATGGTACGTACCATTTCCAACACCTCTTCAAACTCAGGACCGTCCTTAACGTTTCTCCATGCTGCCCCCATACATACTCTAGAGCTACCAGTAGATTTTGCTCGTAAAGCCTGTGCTTTCACCTGCGAAACAGACATTAGATCATTGCCTTCCACATCGGTATGGTACCGTGCCGCTTGCGGACAATAGCCACAATCTTCCGGACAACCGCCCGTTTTTATGGATAATAAAGTAGATACCTGTACTGTATTGGGGTCGTGATTTTCCCTGTGCACGGTCGCCGCCTCGTACAGCAGCTCCATAAACGGTTTATTATAAATATCTAAGATTTCCTGTTTCGTCCAGTTATGTCTTACTTTGCTCATAAATAGTTAGTTCTTGGGGCTTCCCTCGTTTTTTAATCCTTATTTATAGCAGAAAAACAATCCTAAAAAGGCCTGTTTTTCCCAATCCAATTAATAAAAAACGCGGTCGGGCTTTGCGCTATATCTTTTCTTTTTCTCTCCAATTTCAGTACTAGGCACCAAAGAAAAAAAAGAAAAGGATGCCGCTGCAATCCCTAAGCCGTCTTGGTTTTAAGGGTCAAAAATAACCTATAATCTGCAGATATAATAAAAATCGATATTCTATTTCGATATTCTAGGGCCTACTTTCCCATGAACAATCGGGAATAACAGAAAATTTAGACCAGTACCAGCCTATTTGGCTTCTTCCCCAATTGCTTCATTTTCATATGTACATAGCTATTGTTTTTTAGCGATCATATGTAATTCGCATATCGTCATTCGTCCTTGCGGCCAGTTTTCGGTCATGCTCATTTCATTTCCCAAATTGATTAATGCTAATTGAAAATTGTTAATGGAATGCTGCGTTAGGGACCGAGGCGGCATCCCCGCAGCAGCGCAAGGGATATAGCCAAGGGCGCGGCCCGTTAGGGAAACGCCCAAAACCTATCTTCTAAAAAATTATCAATCCCTACAGGGCTATACTACTATTCCTTGATATCGGTCGTTGTTGGAGTTTGTGAATCTGCCGCTTCGTCAATGCCCTTGCCCTTAAGGTACTCTGGCAATTGCATGCCCGCCATATTGAACATTTCCTGCAATGGCGGCACCGATTTGTACATGCCCGATATAAAATTGGCGGTAGAATTCTTGCCATCGGCACCATTGGCGCCAGAATCCCACACCGTAACCTTATCTATCTTAATATTTTTAATAGCTTCGGCCTGGGTTTTCACCAGTTCCGGCAATTTATCGGCGATCAGTAATAGTACGGCGTCCTTGGGGTTATTGCCTGCGGCCTTTACAATCTCGTCCAACCCTTGGGCTTGTTTTGTCAATACCTCAAACAATCCTTGGGCTTCTGCTTGTGCCTTAAAAAGGATAGCATCGGCCTCTCCTTTGGCACGTCTACGGATTCTTTCTGCCTCGGCTTCGGCATCGATTTCTACTTTTTTCTTGTCTATTTCTGCCGGTACTATAATATCGGCCATCTGTGAACTGCGCTCCCTATCGGCCCTGGCCAATTCGGCATCTTTCTCTGCGGCATAGGATTCTTCCAAGGCCTTGGCGGTCTGCACCTTTTCGGCCGCAATCGCCGTTCGCTCGGCCTCTGCTTCCCTTTGGCGGCGTAAAGAATCGGAATTAGCGACTGCAATTTTTGCCGTATTCTCGCCCTCTACGGCCTGGGCATTGGCCGCCGCTACTTGCGTACGTTCATCCTGTAACGCATTGGCCTCCCCAATAGATCCGTCTCGGTTCTTTTCGGCTACCGATTTACGGGCAGCATTAATGGCATGGGCCGCCGCTTCTTTCCCCAAGGCCTCTATATAACCCGACTCATCTACGATATCGGTAATATTAACGTTGATAAGTTTTAGACCTACCTTCTTCAGTTCCGACTCTACACTCTTGGAAATATTGGTCAGAAACTTGTCCCGATCCGAGTTTATCTCCTCTATATCCATAGATGCCACTACCAAACGCAATTGACCGAAAATAATTTCCTTGGCCAAATCTTGAACCTGTTGCATGCCCTGTCCTAAAAGACGCTCGGCGGCATTCTGCATAATCCCCGGCTCGGTAGATATCCCAATGGTAAATCTAGAAGGCACATTTACCCTAATATTTTGCTTGCTCAAAGCATTGACCAAATTTACCTCTATGGAAATGGGGGTAAGATCTAAAAACTCGTAGTCCTGAATAACCGGCCAGATAAAAGCAGCCCCTCCATGAATACAGCGAGCAGAATTGCCGGTACCCACCTTTCCGTAGACCACCAAAATGCGGTCCGAAGGACATCGTTTATAGCGCCTGATAAAGGAAATTACAATAATAAAAAAGAATAGAATGGCAAGGCCAATACCTAGTAAAGCGGCAGAACCGCCCAACTGCAAGGGAAATAAAAGCATAGGGTTATTTATTTAGTAATTCAACAATTAGTAGTCCGTTATCGGTAATGTCCTTTACCCGTATCACATTGCCCATGACCAGATCCTTTTCTTCATCGGTCAAGGCTTCCATTTCGCGAAGGGTGCCTTGTACTTTGATACTGACTTTCCCTATTTGTGAGCGGTTGGCACCAATGGTGATATACACTTCCCCGGTTTGGTTTAGCGCATTCTTTATTTTTAAGGTACCGCTACTTTGTAATTTTCCTAAATAATAGAATAGCGAAGCCATAGCGAACATCATCAGCAAACCGCAGAGGAGTGATATTAGCAGCGTGAGCCCCATGGAGAGTCCACCTTCTAAACACGCAATGCCGCTCCAACCAAAAATGGTAAAAAAACCCATTAAGTTTTTTAGGGATAAAAATTGGAATTCAATTCCGGTATCTGCTTCAATTTCTACATCTACATCGCCATCTAAACCGTCGGTTTCACCGCCAATTAAGGTAAGGATAAGCAGAATGAACAATATAACCGATGAGATTCCGGCGATTGCCCAATAAATTTTTTCGAATAGCGTAAAGGCCTCGAACCATTGTGCCATAATTCTGTAGTATGTTGGTTAGGTGTAGGTAAGATAAACAAAAAACAGTATTTCATACAGAAAGTCGAGCTTATTTTGTAAGTAAAATAAGCTATGCTTTATTGAGTGCCCAAATTAAAGCTGGGCACTCTCCTAACCTTTGACAGAAATTGTGGCCTTATTCCCTGCTAAGAAGAATGCTCACGGCATTACCGCCAAAACCTACGGCATTCACCATTACTTTGCGGATCTTTTTTGGTAGCGTCTCATGAGAGACAAAAGGGACTCCTATAAATTCTTGATATTGTAGCATTAATACGGCCAACTCTACACTGAGCATACCAGAAGTACCAAAGGTGTGTCCCAGTTTCCATTTATTGGTGGTCAGTGCCGGAAGGCGTTCTCCGAATATTTTCTCGATAGCAAGCACTTCGGCCCTATCTCCTTTAATAGTACCTGGGGCATGCATAACCACCACATCTACCTCTTCTGCAGCCAAATCTCCCAAGGCCATTTTCATGGAGCGTTGAAAACAAATGGCATCCGTGGAGATCGATATATTGTGTTCTAAAGGTTCGGTGGCATAGCCAATGCCCGTTATTATAGCCAAAGCATTGTCCGTTATTCCCTTTTCCAAACAGGCTACCGATGCTCCTTCGCCCAATACCATGGTATTTTGTTTTTTGTGCGGGTCCAAGGCCCTACAAGGAAATCCTTGGGACTCCGTGGGGTCCATCTTGGAATATATCTTTAAGGCCCTCATTTGGGCAATGGTAAACGGAGTCAATGGCGCCTCGCTCCCACCTACCAAAAACTTATTGGCCATTCCGCCCCTAATCCAAGCAATACCGTTCAAAACCGAATGCAGCCCAGTAGAACAGGTGATGGAATGAGAAATTTCCGGACCCTGGGTTTGTAGGTCGTGGGCCACCCAAGAAGAGATATTCCCTAAGGTAGTCGTTGGTGACGCATAGGTAGAAGATTGGTTTTCTTCTAAAAACTCGCGGTGGTATTTTTCAAACAAGGCCGTGGCACCACGAGACGATCCTATATTGATCCCAAAATTATCTTGCCCTGTCCAGCCCGCTTGGTCCATAGCCATGCGCGAAACCAGGAGCGCAAATAACACGGTATCGTCCAGATTACTGTATTTAGAATCGGAGGCTTCCAATTTCTCAATGGCTGCTTTTGCATGTTCGGGCAAACCGGCCACCCAAGCAAGGGTATCCCCTATTTGTTTTTCCTGTAAAAAATGCTGCTGCAATTTGTAATTATCCCAAGCCTCTTGTAACGATAGTCCCAAGGCCGATACAGAGGCAATGGCGGTAATGGAAATAGGTTCGTTCGTCATATTACAAAAATTCTAATGCAGCTTTAATACTCGTATAAATTTTATCCATCTGTGCCTTTGTGGTCACATAAGGTGCCGATATATAAACGGTATTCCCCAATGGGCGCAAGAACACCCCGCTATCCATAAAATGTTGAAACAAGCGGTCCCTTAAATTACCGTATCGCTCCATTTGTACATCTAGATCCAAGGCATAAATAATACCTGTTTGCCTAGTAGCCGACACTTTTGGATGGTTTTTTATTTCGGCATCAAAGTCTTGGTGCCATTCCATAATGCGGGCTATATTTTCTTGAATTTCATCTGAGACCAGCAATTCTAATCCGGCCAAAGCCGCAGTACAGGCCAATGGGTTTGCCGTATAGGTATGCCCGTGAAAAAGCCCTTTGGCAATATCGTCGCTATAAAAGGCGTCGTATACTTCCTGGGTACAACTGGTAATAGCCATTGGGACCAAGCCGGCCGTTAGTGCCTTGGACATACAGATAATATCTGGTTTTACTTCTAAATAATCAGAGGCAAAATGCTTTCCGGTTTTTCCAAAGCCAGTCATTACTTCATCGGCAATGGCCAATACCCCTTTAGATTTCACCAATGCCAATATTTTTTCCAACCCGACCGCATCGTGCATCTTCATGGCAGCTGCCCCCTGTATCAAGGGTTCGTAGATAAATCCGGCGATAGTATCCAGATCGATGTCGTTAATTAACTGATCGATTATACTATCGATATTCTCTTTGGTGGGTACCGGGATGCGTTTTACATCTATAAAATAGTCTTCAAAAGGGCCATTATAGACCGATAATCCAGAAACCGACATAGCCCCAAAAGTATCTCCGTGGAAACCGTCCTCGAAAGCCAATAACACAGAGCGCTTTTTTCCACGGTTATGATGGTACTGTAAGGCCATTTTTATACCGATCTCGGTAGCCGTGGAACCATTGTCTGAAAAAAATAGTTTCTCCTGATTGCCAGGTAGTATTTGTATCAAGGCCTCCGAAAGGGCTACCGCCGGTTCATGGGTAAAACCACTGAAGACCACCTGATCTAGTTTTTGCATTTGGGCATATACCCTTTCAATGATAAAATCGTTGCAATGACCATACATACAGGTATACCACGATGAAATTCCATCGATATATTCTTTTCCGGCCTCATCGAATAATACCGCTCCCTTTGCCTTGACAATCCCAAGCATTTTAGAATGTAGCTTATGTTGGGTCAAGGGGTGCCAAAGATGCTTCTGATCTCTTTCTGAAAGACTTTTCAATTGGTGTACAGTTTTAAAATATCCCTACAAAGATGGGGAATAATGATAAAAACAAAACCACCCTTTTGACTTTTTATAGGGAACGAAAATTTTTGATGCCTATAGCTGCCTTATCCTAATAAGTGGCCCCTCAATACCTACACTCCTCAATTTAAATAGCCCGTTTTTAAAAAATACCCAATACCGGGATCCTCGATAAAACTGCCAATACCAAAACATCCACCCTTTTTTTATAAAAAAAGGTGGATGTTTATGATGGTTTTCAAGTGTGGCAGATATTTATGCCACTACCAAGGCCTTTCTAAATTCTTTGGCGTAAGCTTTAACAATGTCCTTATTTATAATAGGCTCTCTTTTTATCCTTCCCAATACCGACACTCCGGTTTTTTTAAGGATAATATCTTCTGAAGCCTTATTAGGTTCTCCATTAAACACTATGGAAACATCATACCCTTTACCCAACAACCAATTAATGGTCAATAGCGAGTGATTAATACTTCCTAAATAATGGTTACAAACCACGACGACTTTATAAGCCGGCATGATAAGGTCTAAGATGGTATCGCAATCGTTCAATGGCACTAACAATCCACCGGCACCTTCGATCACCAAATCGTTATCGGTCTCGGGCTCATGTATGTTATTCGGGTCTATATACCCCCCTTCCAAGGCTGCTGCCTCGTGCGGACTTACAGGAGCTTTAAAGGAGTAGCTATTGGGATGTATAACCGTTTTATCGTTCGAAATTAGGCGGGTTATCGTTGCACTGTCGGAATCCTCCAAGGCTCCAGTCTGTACGGGCTTCCAATAATCTGCTTCCAAGGCTTCCGTCAATATGGCTGCTACTAGGGTCTTCCCTACATCGGTCGATATTCCGGTTACAAAAAACTGCTTCATATTACTGGGGTTTAGTTATAAATTCGCACTTAAGACATTTGTACTTTTTCTTTTCAAAAAAGGGAAACAGTTTGTAGAATACATTGCTCCTTCGGTAATAGATTTCCATTTTTTGAGCTTTGCAATTGGGGCATGTTCGTAAATTACCATCATCATCCATGGCATAAGCCCTTATTTCATTATAAATTTCCTGGGCTCTCTCACGATCGCTAGAATACACTTGTAATTTTACGCCACCAATGGCATGGCTGATCATAGGATCTGAATTTAGGATGTTCCCGTCCCTTAGGAAAACAGGAATTCCTTCAGATTCTAATCGTCCTTTCACTACTTGCACATCGGCAAAATATTCAAAGGCAGCAAGGGTAAAAAATTGATATTCCATTTGATGTATTGCCTAAATTCTTTTACAAGCTTAAGATATTAATAAATATGTCAATTTGCATATAAAACTTGACTTTTGACCTATTTTTCAGACAAGTGAACCAACATCTCTAAATGTAACAACAGGCTATTAATTTGATTTTCGGAATTATAACTATGAATACAAAACCGCAATCGTTCCTGCCCCTTGGGTACGGTAGGAGACATAATAGGTTTCACATCAAAGCCTTTCTCTCGTAATTGACCCGACCAATACTTCACCTGCTCGTTTCCGGGCACCAAACAGCAGTGGATAGCCGAATTACTAGGTATAAAATGTTGCTCCAAGCCCAAGGCAGTAAGCCGAGCGTTAAAAAATTGAATATTATTTTTAAGGGCTTGTATCCCTGCAAAAGGTTGTCCCTCTTGTTCGTTGTTCTCCAAGCATTGATGAACTGCTAAGATAGTAGCCAAGGAATGTGGTGGCAAACCAGTAGTATAGATAAAACTTCGGGCAAAATTCACCAAATAACTTT
The DNA here is from genome assembly GCF_012272855.1 of Arenibacter sp. 6A1. Lineage (GTDB taxonomy): Bacteria > Bacteroidota > Bacteroidia > Flavobacteriales > Flavobacteriaceae > Arenibacter. The sequence goes on from NZ_JAAXCQ010000005.1 coordinate 275,712, forward strand.
TTAAAGCCTCACTGCCCAAGATGGCGGCGCCATGGCAGCCCATAGCCTTTCCAAAAGTTATAATTCTGGCAAATACCTTATCTTGTTGCACCAACTGATGCAACAATCCTTCGCCCTTTTCACCATATACCCCAACGGCATGGGCTTCATCAACCACCAAATAACAGCCATTAGCCTTACATAAAACCGCTAAAGCTTCTAAATCCGGGGCATCACCATCCATGGAAAATACCGATTCGGTGACAACATATATGGTGCTGTCAGTATTCTTGCTTTTAACCCGTTCTATACTCCGGTACAGGTCCTCAACATCGTTATGCTTAAATTTATAATGTTGCGCATGGCTCATCCCTATCCCATCGCGGATACTCGCATGGCATAACTCATCGTACAAAACCACATCGCCCCTTTGGGGCACTGAAGAAAAAAATCCGATATTGGCATCGTAACCCGAATTAAAGACCAAAGCAGCCTCGGTATCGTAAAATTTGGCCAATTGGGTTTCTAGCTGCCCATAGAGCTCGGAGTTTCCTGTTAAAAGTCTAGAGCCTGTGGCTCCGTTGGCACAGATACCTTCGTTTCGCAGTATTTCGGAAGCCTTCTTAAAAACGGCCTCGTCCCTGGCAAAACCTAAATAATCATTGGACGAGAAATCTATTAAATGATTCCCGATAGGAAGTTGGCGCAACGCATTGTTAGTCGCCCTTTCCGATAATTTTATCTGTAACCGTTTTGGAAGTTCCACCATAGTACAAATGTAGCATTTCCTCTTTTTAAATAGTATATTCGCCTCGCACTGTTATTAAAAATAACGTCTAGCTAAAAAAAATCTATAACAACGTATTTCTCTTATGAAAAATATTTTTTTAAGTATTTTATTCCTTGTCCTTACCGCAAATGTAAAGGCACAAACCAACCAATATAGCATCTCTTTTGAAAATGCGGTTCACCATGAGGCCGAAATAAAGGCTACTTTCCCGGATTTGGCTCCCGGTACTTTGTCGGTACGTATGGGACGTTCTTCCCCAGGGCGCTATGCCATACACGAATTTGCAAAAAACGTTTACAATTTTAAGGCTACCGATAGTAACGGGAAGCTTTTAAAAATACAACGCCCCAATCCCTACCAATGGGATATTCTGGAACATAACGGGGAAGTAACCATTAGCTACACCCTTTTTGCCAATCGCGGCGATGGTACCTATGCCCAGATCGATGAAACCCATGCCCATTTAAATATTCCGGCCACCTTTATGTATGCCCCTGAACTAACAGAACGCGATATAAAAGTAGATTTTAAGGTACGAGAAGACCTGAACTGGAAAGTGGCTACACAAATGCAGCAGTTGTCAGCAACAAGCTTTGCCGCACCCAACTTTCAGTACTTTATGGATAGTCCGGTCGAAATTAGCAACCATGCCATCCGCCAATTTGAAGTAGAAGACAATGGTACCACCCAAACCATAGAATTTGTCCTTCACCACAACGGCACCGAAGCCGCCTTAGACACCTATTTTGAACAAGTAAAAAAGATAGTCCTTGCACAGCGAGACGTTTTCGGAGAATTGCCACAATACGATTTTAACAAGTATACCTTTTTGGCATGTTATATTCCAAATGCCTCCGGAGACGGAATGGAACATAGGAATTCTACCATTCTTACCGATACCGAAGGATTGGAAGAAGGGGGTATGAAAAATAACATCGGTACCGTTTCCCATGAATTTTTCCACGGCTGGAACGTAGAGCGTATACGACCACAATCTTTGGAGCCCTTTGATTATGCCGGAGCCAATATGAGCGGGGAACTGTGGTTTGCCGAAGGCTTTACCAGCTACTACACTAATTTTATTCTCTGCCGAGCAGGTATCATTACCCCAGCGCAATATGTAGAAGGTATTACGGGTACTTTTAATTACGTATGGACTTCTCCCGCCAGACAGTTCTTTAATCCTATTGAAATGAGCTATCAGGCTCCTTTTGTAGATGCCGCAACCTCAGTAGATCCTGTAAACAGGGAAAATACCTTTATCTCTTACTACTCTTACGGAAGCGTATTGGGACTTGCCTTGGACCTATCCCTAAGACAGGAGAAATTAAATTTAGACGACTATATGAAATTGGTGTGGCAAAACTATGGCAAAGATGAAATTCCCTATACCGTAACCGACCTGCATAAAACCCTAACACAATATGCCGGGAAGGATTTTAGCGACCAATTTTTTAATAATTATATCTACCAAAGCGGTATGCCCGATTATGAAAACTTATTTGCCTCGGTAGGCGTGGTATTAAAACAGCACTTGGACAAGCCTTATTTTGGAGCCAGTGTATCCGTCAACCAATTTGGAAGCGGTATCATTCAGCGCAACCCCAGTATTGGCGGTCCTGCCTATGCTGCAGCCTTGTCTAGCGGCGATGTCATTACCAGCATTAATAATATGCCATTGACCCAAGGCCAAAGTTTTAATGAGCTCATCGATCAGTATAAAGTAGGTGATACCCTTACTGTTGCCTACACCCGCTATGGCGTCCGTAAGACCACCAAAGTTGTTTTAGGAGCCAACCCTGCCTACAGCATCCATCTGATGGAAAAAGAGGGCAACAAACCCTCTAGAAAAGCATTAAAAGCTAGAAAAGCCTGGTTGAAGGTAGAATAGTCACAACTACATATATTTAAAAAGTGCTCCATAAGGTCCTAGGATTTTATGGAGCACTTTTTTTTGTGGGTTGTGGTTGCCTATTCTAATTTGGGTGTTCCCTCCTGCGTCGGGCGGGCTCTTCGCTGTATCCCTTGCCCTGCTGCGGGGATGCCGCTGCGATCCCTAACACAGGAAACAATTAACAATAACCAATTATCAGTAAACAAGGTAAAAAATGTACCAATTAATTAATGTAACAAGGTAAAATGAAATAATTCTGGAATTCGGGAATTTAAAAATGAGTTGATTTAATTGCTGCGTAATGTAATAGTGTAACAATTTGTTGAATTACAAAGAAATTGACCGTTAGTGCGAGTGTCACGCTTGTACCGAGTAGCATAAGAAGCTGTATTTGATAAAAGGGAACTGGCCTAAAGTATGTTATAGGAACATAAAAAGAAATGTCCTAGAAGCAGGATTTGGCGGTATGGTGGTTTTATTACTATTGAAACATTGAGGTTTGATGGCGCTCAAAGTCGGGAGACTTTGCGGATCTACTTTGCGGAACTACTTTGCGGAAGGGCAAAAAAAAAGTCCCTTCATTTTCATGAAGGGACTCTTAAAAAAAGGCGGCGG